>NZ_JAHCTA010000001.1 GCF_018474025.1 Alteromonas oceanisediminis
TTTCGGCCATTTACTCTCTCCAGCTAAGGGTTGATTATATCCTTAACTGGACTGGTCAATTCAATTAAACCACCTCATTTTCACTTTGACTCTTTTCAAGTTTATCTATTTTTGAGTTTACCTCATCTAATGAGATTTGAATTTGCCGTAATACAGGGTTTGACCGTGAATGATTTCTTATTTCTTCTTCTCTGAACCCCAGTTTTGAATCCATATAGCCAAGGACTAACGAGCAGAGAACAAACAAGACCAAGATTATTGGTACAGCAATGAATGGTTTTTCTAAAACAAACTGACTTACTGGATTGTTGTCCAAAGAGTTGATGAAGACAAAAATGATGAGAAGGAATTGAATGTATCCAATGTACATTTTTGAACGGTCTATATAGACCTTCCAACGAATCAGTGTTTGTTTATTAAATCCTTTTTTCAAAAAGATCTCCTAGAGATATAGACACAATGACTCCCTTAGAAATGCTAGCCTCCGCATTTTCGTGGGTTAGTTAACAGCAAAACTACTCACCAGAGCCATAATTAGTTTGTTCAATACTAAATCAATTTGGAGGCTAGCATGAACAAACATAGCATGATTTTTATCGGGTTGAATCGCCACCACTAACCTAGACACTTTCTAGTTGTTGCTGGTATTGGTTCTCGAAGTTTACTGGCGACAGTAAATTATTGGAACCATGTTTTCGTTTTACGTTATAAAACATCTCAATATAATTAAAGATATCAGCCCTTGCTTGCTCCCGAGTTGTGTAAACTCGTTTCTTTATTCGTTCACGCTTTAACAGTTGGAAAAAGCTTTCTGCAACAGCATTGTCGTGGCAATTACCACGCCGACTCATACTGCCTTCTAGTCCGTGTGCAGCTAAAAATGATTGCCATTCATAGCTTGTATATTGGCTACCTTGATCCGAGTGCACCATGACTTTCTCGGTCGGTTTTCTTCGCCAAACAGCCATCAGTAAGGCGTCCAATACAATTCGTTTTGTCATCATTGACTGCATTGACCAGCCTATGACTTTTCGCGAGAACAGGTCTAGGACGACGGCTAAATACAGCCACCCCTCATGTGTCTTGATATAGGTGATATCTGTTACCCACGAGGTATTCGGTGCCTTGGGATTAAATTCTCGCTGCAAACGATGTGGAACAACAACATGTTGATTACCACCTCTATGTCGAGGTTTACGGTAACCGACTTGTGCTTTAATACCCGCTTGCTTCATCAACTTGTGAACACGATTAATGCCGCACTTTTCACCGGTGTCATGTAAGTCAGAATGGATCTTTCGGTAACCATAAACGCTACCTGATTCAAGCCAGAATTGCTTAATCAAGCCTGACAGTTGAGTGTCACGGCAAGCGCGTTGTGAGCTTGGTTGCTTTAGCCACGCATAAAAACCGCTAGGGTGAACATCAAAGATCCTGTACAACCGCCTAACCGACATTAAGTGCTTGTTATCCTGAATAAAGGTATACCTCAGTCGGATTGGCTTGCGAAGTATACCGCCGCTTTTTTTAAGATGTCTCTCTCTTCAGTAACTCGCTTCAATTCCTTTTCAAGCGCCTTTATCTTCTTGGCTTCATCACGACTTGCTTGATGCTCAGCAGCTTTAGGTCCGTACTTCTTCATCCAATTATAAATGCTGTGGCTGGTTACCCCCAATCTCTGGGCAACATCTGCTACTGAATGATCTCGCTCCGTAACCTGCTTTACTGCTTCAATCTTAAACTCTTCCGGATAGCGTTGTCCGCTCATATAAATTCACCTTATTTTACTTATTTCCTTTGTCAAAGTTACTAGCCATTTCCGTTTTTTGGCTTATTAACTTTTCTATTGAAATAAGTCTCTCAGGAAAGCGTTCTGAATCTAAACCAGCCTTAGCTTCTAGAAGCTCTTCCAGTGTGTATTTTTCATAATTTGGTTGCATACAGGCTGGCACTTAACGCTAAGCTAACGGGCGGTGACGTAGCGGCATAATCGCGTAGCGCCGCTGCGTTACTGTCCCAGTGTGCCGCGCAGCGGCACACGTGTTTAGCTTTTTGTTAGATGCCCTTACCATAGAGGTTTCCATATGCTCTGTTCCATTTTTTTATTGTTGGCTTGATGTCTTTGTGCAATGCCTTGCAGTATGAGGCTACTTCTTTATTTCTAAAATGCGATTCATGGACACAACAGTGTTCGATTACTTGTAGAGCATTACCAAGAGCATTTTTTGCGTTTATGGCCCTAAATGCTGCAAATCTCCATTCTACTTTGTAGCCAAATTCAGGATGTCTTACAACGCCCTTTTGCGTGCTGTCCGGATGAACGACTCTGTCACGGAAATCATAAATGAGACGTATTGTTTCCTTAAAGTTCTTTGCTTGTTTGTCGTCTAATTTAAATGCTTGCCTCAGAGTTTCTGCGACACGTTTGTAACGTGCTGTGCCTTTTTTACTAGATTTCCATTGTTCGCGCAGTTGATCCGAATTATCCAAATTCTTTAACGTTCCATGAAAGAATGCATCTATCGCAGTACAGGTAGCAGTAATTGATTGCATACCAGCGATAAATTCCTTTTCGAGCAGCATGCTGACCTTGGAACTGGTTTCGTTTTCTCGAATGCCCAAACGATTCATTCTTAGAGCAGTTTTGAGGTGATTGTACGATATGTCTATCCAATGAGGGCACATATCGAACCCCAGCAATAAGGGAACTCCATTCGATTCAAATGTTCCGTCGTTTTTAATCGTGATCGTAGTTGGCCCAACACCTATTCGTAATCCTTTCCCAGAAATAATCCAACCCTTAGACAACCTGCGTTCTCCTTTTGGTCATACCAACGCCCCATTAAGAGGCGAATGATAGTTGGCTAAAATAAGCGACGAAGGAGCAAATAGCCAACTGTTATTTGTCCTTTTGAATGGCCTGTTATGCTACGAATACCGATAAGCCAATTAAGCTAAATAAGAACAAAACACTTAACACTTGAAACCCACGAAATAGCATTTTTGTTGAGTGGTGGTATCCTTTACGTGAAAACTTTTCCAAAAAAGATTTAGAAGAATCAAACTCTTTACGGCTCTCAATATGTCTTGGCGCAACAATGCCTTCATTTTGCCAATATAAATTTTCGATAGATGAATCAAACTGAGGGATTTTAGTGAAACCTAAAACTTGCTCTAACTTGGCTCTCATAGTGACTGATTCTAGGAACCTTTGATATAAGCGAAAAGTACCGTCAGAAGCTATACTTGATGCTAACAAAGATAAAATTGGACCAGCAGTTAAGATAATAAAATGGTACCAAATAGTTGCCTTCATCACTCCTGCCACGGTTGCAGCCATAAGTACCGATATTATGCTCATGTAGAACTTAACTCGAGTTTGATGTGCCTCTAAAAAATGTTGTTCCTCCTTCATTATCAACTCATAAACTTTTAAATAACCTTCTTTATCAGAGAGCATCAATCATCCTTTAAAGTAGTAGTATAACGCCCCAATAAGGGGCAGTTACTTGACCGCGAAAATAGCGATAGCGCTGGCGAGTAACTGTCCCAGCGAACGCAGTGAGCGAGCTTGATTGGTTTGTTAGGTTTCACGCTCTTAAACACTCCGCCGATGTTCCATTCCTATATTTTAAATGAAAATTTGACTCGTCAATCAATAATAGGTCAGCTGATGATTCAACTTTGTGTTGCATAAACCCATCGACAAACTCTTCGGTCAAATCTCCCAAACCATTTTCGAGAACTGTTGCCTCGATTTCATACGGTTTGAATGTAACTTCTAATTCATCAATCGAATAGTGTGAATGAAACTGTACTTGCAATACAGACTTAGTGCCTGGCTTGTTAATTAGATAAGTTGTGATAATTCCGTTTGAGACGACGGTGTCAGAAGACAATGAGTATTTGCTAGTATGCGATGCGCTAAAAATAACAGAATCTGAAAGCTGAAACTCTTGATGACATTTCCACTCCCCAGCTAAATACGCCGAGTCAACTCCGCCTTTTCCAAGAGCTGACAACGTTAATATTAAAGGACAAAACGTCAAAAATACTTTCAAAATACATACATCCTTGTGAAACCTAACATCTTATTATGAAGAATTCACAGTAACACCGGGCTGGATTCATGCAACAAATCTCCATATTCGTATTTAATATCAGCAGCTTACAATAATTGACTCGTTAAAAAACACTGTTTTCATGCGTGTTACTGAGAATTCTCAGTAATAACGATCTCTAAATGCAAGCTTTCATATGTAAATCAATGAGTTAGCCTTTTTAGGTGCTTGAATTTGCGTGTTACTAAGAAGTCTCATAAATTACATTATCAAAGCATACCCCATTTTCAGCAATAATGCGGCCTACAGGCTGATTTTAGCCTAAATTCATTGCGTGTTACTGAGACGTCTCAGTAACTACAAACCGTAAACTGTACTAACCCCCTTATACCGCGCTGGTTACACGTCAATTTATCCGATTCTATGATGCGCGTTACTGAGAATTCTCAGTAATTACATATCGTTATTTATTGGAGAAATTAATGGGTCAAAGTCCCTTTTTAGAAAAAATTCGCAATATCATGCGCACCAAGCATTACTCTATCCAAACGGAGAAAACCTATCTGTTGTGGATCAAGCGATTTATTATTTTTAACCACAAGCGTCATCCGGAAGAGCTCGGTGAGCAGGAAGTCACAGACTTCTTAACCTACCTTGCTGTTAAGCGTCGAGTCACCTCATCGACACAGAACTTAGCACTCTGCGCCATCGTGTTTATGTACAAGCATGTGTTTGAGCGTGAGCTGACCTTGTTACCCGATACCATTCGTGCCCGTGCGCCTAAGCGTGTGCCTACCGTGCTAGCTCACGAAGAGGCTTTGAGTATTATCAGCCACATGAACGAAAAGTATCAGCTCGCCTTTTCGTCGCTTTATGGATGTGGTTTACGCAAAGCTGAATGACTTAAACCGCGGGTAAAAGATATCGACTTTGACGGTAAAGCGTCTTTGTCTTTCGGGGTAAAGGCGGCAAAGACCGCGTGACGATGTTACCGAACAACCTAGTGCAGGCGCTCAAAAAACAAATCGAGTCAGTTAGGGCTATTCATCAGCGCGATACTGCTGAAGGTGGAGGAGAAACCAGCCTACCGCCGGGCTTAGCCAGAAAGTATCCGTATGCAATAAGAGAGTTTAAGTGGCAATACTTATTCCCCTCCACAACACGATGCCAGCATCCTGTGGATGGATACTACTGCCGCCGTCATCTGCATTGGACAGCATTGACCAAAGCATTGCGAGCGGCTGCGAAAAAAGCCGGTGTAACTAAGCATGTGATAGGCCAGCACTCTTCCGGCACACGAAGTCCTTTAGATAGATAAACTGGCTAAAATGTATCAGGAGCAAATTGGCGAGGAAATGTTTTTGGAGAGTGGCAGATATAGACTGCTGGATTGACGTGATACGCCTTGGGTAACGACACGCCCGGACCAGTCCGGGCGTGTGTTGTAACGTCTAGCTTAACGGAACAGGACTTTTTCGCGGTTAAACCAGAACACGCAAAAGTAAATTAATCCCCCGGCGATAACCGCTGTAGAACCAAAGATAGCGAAGAGCTGGAAGTAATCCATGGTCCCTTTAATCAACTCTTTCATCGCCAGCGCAACATTGGTTAATGGCACCCACGCCCAGCCGCCTTTTAATTCAACGCCCGGCAGCATCGACAAAATAACCGGAACAAGCACTACAAACACCAGTGGCGTCATGTAGCCTTGGGCTTCTTTAAAGCTTCGTGCGTAAATAGACAAGCTAAGCAATGCAGACGCAAAGATAGCCACCACCGGAATAAGCATCAAAAATACCAGTACGAAATCAATGATGCTGATTGCGGCCATAAAATCGGCCACTATCTTAATCGCCATCCCCTGACTGAGAACAGTACCCCAGATGGCAATACTCCCCACCGTCACCAATGCCGACATGATACCTGCCAACGCAATGGCGAAAAATTTGCCGAGTACGATATGGTGCCGTTCAATCGGCGAAATCAACAACGTCTCCAGCGTACCGCGTTCTTTCTCCCCAGCACCTAGATCCGTTGCAGGGATCATAGCGCCCTGTAAACACAGGATAAACACCAAATAGGGAACCATTCCGCCAATTTTTTCACCCCAGTTCTCACGTTGATCAGCGACATTAACTTTCTCAAGAACAATGGGATCCAATAAGCCCTGCTGCTGTTGTTCGGTCACGTTAAGTGCTGCAAATGCCGCTCGTTGATTCTTTGACGCAATCGTATCGAGCACCTCATTGAGTCGCCGCTCAACCATATTGAGTCCGGCGTCATTAAAGTACAGCTTGATCGAAATTTGTCCACTTTGCATCACATCGTTACTGTAATTCTCAGGAATTTCGATAACAAAGTCGGCATTATCCGCTTTCACCCAATTACGAATATCAACATCGCTGGGTATGTCTAAACGCTCCAACAATGGTTGTTCTTCAAGCGCAGCAACCAATCCTCTAGCTCGCTCAGCGTGTACTACGGCGAACGTCAGAGGCTTACTTTCAGCTTCTTTGACAGCTTTCGATGCAAAAAAGCCTACTGCGCCGAAAATGACAGGAAACATGAGTAAGGGTAAGGCAATCATAAAAAACAAGGTCTTACGGTCACGTAACAACTCTTTAATTTCTTTCGTCATAACTAACCACATGATTATAGCTCCCTTTGAATGGTGGCAAGGAAAGAGGCACTCAACGACTGATCGGATAACGCGGTAAATGCATCAATCGTGTCGTTAAAACGGGTAATGCCCTGATCGATGACCGCAACGCGATCACATAACTCGGCAACTTCATCAAGGTGATGAGTAGAGAAGATGACGGGTGTTCCCTGTGCTTTAAGCGACATAATAAAGTTAAGTACCGTTTGAGCTGCCATGATGTCCAACCCCGTCGTGGGCTCATCCAGAATGACGACCTCTGGCGAGTGGACAACGGCACGCGCTATATTGGTTTTCTGCTTCATGCCGGTCGAGAAGTTCTCGCTTCGACGATCGAGAAAATCATGCAGTTCTAATATATCGGCTAACTGACCAATGCGCGATTCGATGCTCTCATCATCCATGCCATGTAAACGCCCAAAATAGGCGATATTCTCACGCCCGGTAAGGCGACCGTATAAACCGGTTGAGCCAGATAGAAAACCAATTTTTTGCCGCGCAACAATGGGTTTCTCCAACACATCAACACCACTGATGGTTATGCTACCACTGTCTGGCTTGAGAGCTGTTGAGAGCATTCGTAATGTCGTGGTTTTACCTGCACCATTGGGGCCGAGTAAACCCAGTACCTGGCCCTGAGCACAGTCAAAGGACACATCCTTTACACTATGAAAAAAGCGGCCTTTTAAGCGAGGGTCTGTTTTTTCTTGTTCGCTGAGTTTTTTAGGGTTTTCAACCGTAAACTTTTTAGCAAGTTGTTTGACTTCTATCATTCCATTGTCCTACACATGTTGAGTTGTGATGCGCCACTTTAATATGACGTCTACCTGTCCTACAGTCTTATTGAGTAAAACTTTATTACAGAATAAAGTAAAAAGATATTTGTCAGCTGCCGCGTCCTTGTATTACCGTACTGAAACGCCTGAATCGGTAAAGCCAGACTTACTGTGTGACGAGATGTTCGTCATCAAAAAATAATCATAAATCATTAAAGGGAATAACATGTCTGAAGTCACTAACCCCATCCAAGCCTGTAGTGAAATATTTATTAAGCCGAATGGCGTCTTCGCGGCAACCAACGTCAAACACAACTGGTCGTGGTTTCCGTTTATTTTAGTCATCGCTTTGGCCATTCTGCCTGCGTATCTGTATTTTAATTTCGTTGACTTTGAATGGTATAAAGATCTGATCATTAACAGCTCCTACGCCGATACCAGCCCGAATGAACAAGCAATGATCCGCAACAATATGTCGGCCGGAAGCATGCAAATTTTTTCAGTCGTAGGTGCCTTTGTGGGTTACATCGTGATCAATGCCATTGTCGCGACCTACCTCAACCTAATGACAAAATCTGATGAACAGAGTACACATGGTTTTACTGACTGGTACGGGTTCACTTGGTGGATTTCAATGCCGTCGGTGGTGGCGGGTTTGATTGCGCTGGTGGTAATTTTATTGGCTGATTCGCATCAGCTTTCGCCGGTGGCGCTAAGCCCGACATCCTTGGCCTATTGGTTTGGGCTCGAACTGGGTTCCCCTTGGTTTGGCTTGCTGCAATCCATGCGCATTGAGAGCCTGTGGAGTATTTACTTGATCGCAGTTGGATTAACTCAGTGGACCGCCATTCGTGGTTCTAAAACCTACATTATTGCGGCCGCGCCGTATCTGATTATCTGGGGCGTATGGGCCGCGTTCACCGCTTTCGCCTAAACACCTCAGTATTCGCATAAAACGCCGCTGACTGGTTGGAATGCCATGATGGTATTCCCGCCAACGGCAGCGGCTTTAAACGCTGACGCTGTTCAAACTGCTCAGCCAAATTAGCTTCATGGGCCAAGTAATTATCGAGCCTACCGAAATGGCCAGAAGACACGACTGCGGCGTCAATTGACGGCAGTTCAACATACACCCACTTCGCGGTGAGGCCGAGATAAGGGTTCATTAACATCTCCAGATTGGCATGCCCAAAAATAATGGGGATCAGGTCATCATGCCAGCATGCGCGATTGTCCCATAAAGCTGAATGCCAGTGATGTTGAGCAAGCGCCTCAACCACCGGTCTTGCCCGCGGTGATGTGCCACACAAGATTAAACCACACTCATCAAAATGCGTGATTTGATTGCGCAAACGCGTACGTGGATGCAGGCCATGCTGGCGAATTTCGTCAACATGAAGCCGATTGAGCAACCGTTTGGTGTGCGGAAATTGAAGCCATATCAGGCCGCCAAAAAAGTCATGCCATGAACCCTCTCTCGTAGGCACCCTGTTGTCCTCAAAAATAATGGATTCATAGTAGCGTTGATCCCTATCGTAAGTAGATTGGCACACAAATTCCGGGACTGCAGCGCTGTCAGCGCATGCGGTTTGGCGAAGGTGCTCTAAAACATTCACCACAGGTTGCTGTTCGCGCACACCTAGCCGATAAAGTGCGTGAAGATAAGCCAGATATGGCTCGCCTTTCGCCAGATGCGTAAAGCTTCCCCACTGAGGTGATTGATGGCCTTGAGTCGAAAATTGCATCGACTGATGGCTTGTTTGCATGGCACAAATCTCTATACTTAACGAGGTCAATAAGTCGCTATTCTAATCAAAATAAGAAGCAAAGTATGAACTTAAAACACCTAACACTGGCGAGCTTTTGTGCGGTTGGTATCTCAGCCTGCGGGCAAAACCCCGATACCGATGTGCAAACGGCTCCACCACAAACGAGCAATTTTGAAACGGTCTACAACAATATTTCTGCGGACAGCCTTAAGCAACACACCAAAGTACTCTCTTCAGATGAGTTCGAAGGTCGGTTACCCACCACGGCGGGTGAGAAAAAAACCCTCGACTACTTAGTCAATGCCTTCACACAAGCCGGTCTGCAGCCCGGCAACGGCGACAGCTTTTTGCAGCCTGTTGACCTGATCCAGATCACAGCAGATCCTGACATGACAATGACCATAGGCGAAAATCAATTCGCCTATCAGGAAGACATGGTTGCCTCGTCTAAACGCGAACAGAGTGAAGTCGCGCTGACTGACTCGGAATTGGTCTTTGTTGGCTATGGTGTGAATGCACCAGAATATGACTGGAACGACTACGAAGGTCTCGATGTTGAGGGTAAAACGGTGGTTATCTTGATCAACGACCCTGGCTTTGAAAATCCTGACTCAGGCAAATTTCAAGGCACTACGATGACTTACTACGGTCGCTGGAGTTACAAGTACGAAGAAGCTAGCCGCCAAGGTGCCGCCGGCGCATTAATTGTGCATGAGACGGCGCCAGCGTCTTACCCTTGGTCAGTCGTGGCCAATAGCTGGAGTGGCGCGCAGTATGGTTTACCGTCTGCCGATAACGGCGCAAGCCGCGTTGCCATTGAAGGCTGGTTAACCCTCGAAGCCGCGACAAAGGTATTTGCTGATGCAGGATTAGATTTTGCACAACAAAAAGCCAAGGCGATGCAAGGTCCTTATCACCAAGCGATGGATATTGCTGCCAGCGTGACGGTAAATAACAGCATTGAACGCTCAAAAAGTTATAACGTTCTCGCCACCCTGCCCGGCTCTGAATTGCCCGATGAGCACATTATTTATACGGCGCACTGGGATCACTTGGGCAAAGACGAGAGCAAAGAAGGTGATCAGATCTACAATGGTGCGCATGATAATGCCACTGGAACCGCCGCAGCAATCGTCATGGCTGATGCGTTTGCCGCACTAGACCCCGCGCCCAAGCGCTCTGTCAGTTTTTTGATTGTCACAGCAGAAGAACAAGGTCTGCTGGGCAGTAAGTTTTATGCACAAAACCCCATCATTCCTTTGGACAAAACCGTCGCGAACATCAATATGGACGCGATGAATGTGCTGGGTCGCACGAAAGACGTTTCGGTGATTGGGATGGGCAAATCTGAACTGGAAGATTACCTCGCGAAAGCGGTAAAACGTCAGGACCGTGTTCTTGCTCAGGAAGGCAGACCGGAAGCAGGCTACTACTATCGTTCAGATCATTTTAGTTTTGCCAAACAGGGCGTTCCGGCGCTGTATGCCAAAGGTGGTGAAGAGCCTATCGATGAGGCAACAGCACAGTATCGTAAACGGACTAACGTTATTGTCACTGGTTGTTATCATCAGGTGTGTGACCAATTCCGCGAAAGCTGGGATTTTGGCGGCATTCAGGAAGACACGCAAATGTTGTTCGAAGTCGGTGTTGATTTGGCGAATGCTGACAAGTGGCCTGAGTGGAAAGCGTCAAGCGAATTCCAGCGCCCCTAACGGTGCGACAGCATGCTCTAGAGCCGGTTTGATGAACAAACCGGCTTTTTTTATGCTCTGATAGAATTACCACTTGCAATTTGCTCTCACAATGGCACATTCAAATAGCGTGTAAAAATCTACTTATAAAAATAATCCGACACGCTTCAGGTACCGCTAGTCCCTACCTCGGGCCACGACAGAAATTCCTGACAATCAACAAAGAGAGAACGCATTCATGTGTGGTATTTTCGGTATCTTAGATATCAAAACAGATCCAGTAGAGCTCAGAACAAAAGCTTTAGAGCTGTCAAAAACGCTTCGCCATCGTGGCCCTGATTGGTCAGGTGTATGGAACAATGACAACGCAATTTTATGCCACGAACGCTTAGCCATCGTCGATGTCGATACCGGTGCTCAACCCCTTATCGACCCTAGCGGTAATCATGTACTGGCGGTGAATGGCGAAATTTACAATCACAAGACACTAGCCTCCGCACTATCACAACGGTACGCGTTCAAAACACGCTCTGACTGCGAAGTTATTTTACCGTTGTATCAACAACATGGCGTCGATTTCATCGACAAACTCAATGGCATGTTTGCGTTTGCGTTGTACGATAAGGCCGAGAACGCCTACCTTATTGCCCGCGATCATATGGGTATCATTCCCCTGTACACAGGCTATGACGAGCACGGCAACTTTTATGTTGCGTCAGAAATGAAGGCATTAGTCCCTGTCTGTAAAACCGTGCAAGAGTTTCCGCCGGGGCATTATTTATGGAGCAAGACAGGCGAGCTGAAGAAGTACTACCAGCGCGACTGGATGCAATACAGCAACGTCAAAGACAACACCACTGACCTCGGTGATTTAAAAGCGGCGTTTGAGAAATCAGTTAAGTCGCATTTAATGTCTGATGTGCCTTACGGCGTTCTCTTATCCGGTGGTTTAGATTCTTCACTTGTTTCAGCGGTTGCTGCACGCTATGTTGCCAAACGCGTTGAAGACAATGACCAGTCTGATGCATGGTGGCCCCGTCTTCACTCATTTGCTGTCGGTCTGGAAGGCGCTCCAGACTTACTCGCCGCGCAAAAAGTGGCTGACATGATAGGTACCGTACATCACGAAGTTCATTTCACGATCCAAGAAGGTTTGGATGCGATCCGCGATGTCATTTATCAGTTAGAAACCTACGACACAACGACCATACGTGCCGCGACGCCCATGTATTTGATGAGCCGAAAAATCAAAGCTATGGGTATCAAGATGGTGTTGTCCGGCGAAGGTGCAGATGAAATATTCGGTGGCTACCTGTATTTTCATAAAGCGCCAAACGCCAAAGAGTTTCATGAAGAAACCGTGAGAAAGCTCGAACGTTTGCACATGTTCGATTGCGCTAGAGCGAACAAGTCTACCTCTGCCTGGGGTGTGGAAGCTCGTGTTCCCTTCCTAGACAAAGAGTTTATGGACGTTGCTATGCGATTGAATCCGAAAGACAAAATGTGCGCTGACGGAAAAATGGAGAAGTGGATATTGCGCAAAGCATTTGACGATGGCTCCTATCTGCCCGCCGAAGTATTGTGGCGACAGAAAGAGCAATTCGGTGATGGCGTCGGCTACTCGTGGATCGATTCAATCCGCGATTTCGTTGCAGAGCATGTCACCGATCAGCAATTGGCCGCCGCTGAATTCAGGTTCCCCATTAATACACCAGACACCAAAGAAGGTTATTATTACCGCACAATCTTTGAGAGTTATTTCCCTCAAGAAAGTGCGGCGAAATGTGTTCCAGGCGGTAAATCTATCGCCTGTAGTACGGTGGAAGCGCTGGAGTGGGATGCCAGCTTCAAAAACAACGCAGATCCCTCAGGCCGCTCTATGATTGGCGTACACGGAAAGCAATAAGCAAACTGCCTGCCGCTACTTTCGTGGCGGCAGCGTATACCAATACTGTGAATTGTTCAGCGGTGTTTCTTGACTCATTAGCGGATTTTCCAACTCAAACGCGATTCTTTCTGCCAAATTCAGCTTTTCCAAAAGGGGTTGGTAGTTCGCTTTGAATAACTCATCGAACGAGCCATCTTCAATGGCTCTCTGCAAACCCGTTTCAATGAGTTTCGCTAAGGTTGGGTTAGCACGATTGATAAAAAAATACATCGCTGAGGGATAATGCAGCGCCAAGCGTTTCTCCAGCACGATGTCTGGATTGATATTGTCGATTTCAAGTTCACTGAGCACTTCAATGACTGAGCGCGGATAAAAATCTGCCTGAAAACGTGACAATATTTCAAACGTTTCTAAGTACGTTGAGGCAGTCTCGACATCAAAGCCATTAGATTGCAAAATTTTTGTATCTGGCCAATCTTCACCCTGCACCGGAACGTATCCTTGCAACGTCGCCAGTGAGGCAATCCGGCTGAAACTGGTTTGATTGTCGCGATGAATTAAAAACACGCGCCAGCCAATTAAGCCTTTCGTAATCGGTATACGGATGGGCAGCAGCTCCGTCTCGCGTTGTTGGTCAGTCATACTCCAGACAATATTGACACTGCGATTCTCACGCAATTGCCTAAGCGCTTTGCCCTGCAACATGATGCGATCTGATGGCTTTAATTCATAGCGAACGCCCGTTTTGTTTAACGCTAAGTTAAGCAGAGCAACCGGGTAATCGTTGCGCACATCGCCCTCAACCATCGCGCGAGGATAGGTTATCTGCCATACCGCCGCTTGCGTGATGAATGACGAGAATCCCCCTACACACAGCAATACGGTCAGCGCTAAAATCCTCATCATTACGCGCCTATTTGGGCCTGTAAGTCGTCCAGCGCGCGTTCTTCCTCATCAATCACTGATACGATGATGTCAAACCCGTGCATGCCGCCTCTTTCCAACGTGTAAGAGGTAGAACAGGTTGTGCACATTTGATTATTCTCATCACAAATCCGCCAATCAACTTTGGCAAATAGTATGGAGTCTGACAGCGACATGACATGCACGACGGTGGCTTGGTGCTCAATTTTTTCGATATTATTCGAATGGGCGAACAATGCCAGCAAACGACTAGATACTTGGTCTGGGGTAGAACAGACCGTCTTTTCTTCATCTGACACAAACACACTGGGAAGGTGATAGAACGAAAGTAGCTGTGCGATTTCAGCGCTATTCATCACCTCGCTAAGCGTATAGAAAAACTTATCGATTGCCTGCTCGTCCTGTGGGGTAATCACGGTTTATTCGATTCCTAGATATTTATGTGTTTGTAACGATAGCCGCCAGTTTCGCTCTATACAAGTGTTGATTGCCAATTCGGTTGCACGAGGTTTTTGCGATATTGGCTGCAACGCAATAACCGTATCATTTGCAACGGGCATGTTTGCCAAAAGGTTGTCGAGTAGGTCAATATGCTTTTGCATCGCAATGGGGTGTTTTATTTCATTGGCACGCTGCATCGCGGTAGCCAGAATCGGATAGCCTCCGGGCATATCGATTTTGGGAGACACTGTTACCCATGTTGACGAGTGACATAAAATGTCAAACGTACCGCTGGTTTCGATTTGTGTTGAGTACCCCAGCTCATAAAGGGTACTGGTTAACCCGGTTAAGTCGTACATGCAAGGCTCACCGCCGGTGATCACAATGTGCTTGGCGGTATACCCTTGCGCTGCGAAAATGGCCAATATCTCCTGCGTATCGGCATCAGACCACGCTGCGCTATCTGCAGTTTTCGTCGTCACGGCCGTTAAGGGTGCTTTATCGTCGAGAGCAACTTCCCACGTATGTTGTGTGTCACACCACGGGCAGCCAACGGGACACCCCTGCAACCGCACAAAGATGGCCGGCGCCCCGGTGAACACACCTTCACCCTGAATGGTTTGAAAAATTTCGTTAACTTTAAGCATTGAACCGGATCTTTCACGTCGATTAGTTGGGATTTTAACAGGGAACACGTAAACTGCGCGTGTTTCTCAATAATTTCTTTTTTCACAGGGTGACTATGATCAAGCCAGCAGTGGTTGTTTATTCCGGCGGAATGGATTCGTATACCGTTCTGCATAAAGCATTGCGTTCAGGTGCACCGGTACATGCGGTATCGTTTAACTATGGCCAGCGCCATGCAAAGGAACTTGTGGTCGCCGCCAGCGTTTGTGAAGCACTCGGTGTCGTGCACAAGGTGGTCGACATCACGAGCATTAACCAACTACTGGCAGGCTCTTCACTCACGTCCGATATTGATATCCCTGAAGGGCACTACGAAGAAGACAGCATGAAGAGCACCGTGGTGCCAAATCGTAATATGATCCTGCTTTCTTTAGCAGTGGGGTATGCTGTGTCCATTTCGGCGGACAAAGTCTACTACGGCGCTCACTCGGGTGATCACGCCATTTATCCCGACTGCAGACCGGAGTTTGTCGAAAAAATGAACGCCGTCTGTGCCATCGCAAACTACGATGCGATCGAGATCATTACGCCTTACCTCAATGTGAGCAAAACTGACATTCTGCGCGATGGCTTAAACATGGGGCTGGATTATCAGCACACCTGGACTTGCTATAATGGCCGGGAAAAAGCTTGTGGTGTTTGCGGTGCTTGTCAGGAGCGCCTCGAAGCGTTTGCAGAAAATAAAGCGATTGACCCACTCATCTATGAGTAAGAGAGTGGGCGTTTAACTAGCCTTTCTGGCTATCGGTAATAAAGTATGAAAGCTCTTTGATGCAGTAACGTAGTACGGGGTTTAGGCGGGTGTTCTTGCCGTTCATGATGAATAATTCATGTTCGAACTCAAACAATTCGCCATTGCCAATTGGCACAAGCCCCAGACTGGCGCCCTGTTCTTTGCGCATGTAGTCAGGTAGCAACCCGACGTACTCACCGGTCATAATCGCTGACATGCAGGCATCGAACGAATCTGAAAACGTTTGTATAGCAAGTCGGCGATCATCTTCAATATAGTTTGCAGACGACATTCCACTGATCCCGATGGCAGGATAATCTTCAATCCGCACCTCTTTCGGCAATGCCACATCACGATACTTAGCCAATGGGTGTGATGGCGCACAATATAATCGGCCCGCACACACTGTGCCGGTCTCATGAAACGTCACCGACTCAGGCTTTACCATATCGTAGGTTGATACCACCAGATGGCATTCGCCGGAAACAGCAACATGCTCAACTTCGTTGTAAAGGCGCGTTTGAATATTGACGTGGATATCGTCAAACTTTTTCATCGTGCTCTTCACCGCTTTACTGACGGCTAGTTGCATCGACAGCGGTAAGCCTGCCATCAGCACGATAGTGATGTGCCCAGAATAATCGTCATGCAAGCTTTTTAAGTTAAACACAAAGTTATCAAATGCATTGAAGATCCGCTTAGTTTCCTGAAACACCATTTCGCCTTCTTTGGTCATTTGAAAACCACCGCGGCCACGATGGCACAAAACCAAATCAAGACGTTCTTCAAGCTTTTTGATCGCCGCAGAGATATTCGGTCGCTGCATCCGCAACACCGGTTCCGCTGCGGTAAAACCGTTGCACGAGGCTACGGCATAAAACACGCGAAGCAATTTAATGTCCGATTCTTGGAGTCGGTTCAACATGACAGCACCACTTTTAGGTATAGTTATCGATACGCTTTAAACAATATTAGGCAAGGAATCATCAGAATACAATGCTTTCTTATGATAACGCGACAACCTGCTTGCGAAGCTGCTCAACTTCGTCGCGCAAACCAGCGGCTTTCTCGAATTCCAATTCACGTGCATACTCAAACATTTGCTTTTCAAGCTCAGCCACACGCTCCATTAACTGTGTCGCGTTCATTGCCTGATACGTTTTTTCTTTTTCAGCAACTTTACGCAATTTGATTTTACCCGAGGCAGGATGCGCGGTCCCACCTAAGTCCATGATGTCAGTGATAGGCTTATTCAGCCGCATTGGCACCACATTGTTTTCTTCGTTAAACGCTATCTGCTTGGCGCGGCGACGCTCTGTTTCGTCTATCGCTCGTTGCATACTGCCCGTTATTTTATCGGCATACATAATGGCTTTGCCATTGATATGACGCGCGGCTCGGCCAATGGTTTGGATCAGTGATTTCTCGGCGCGTAGAAATCCTTCCTTATCGGCGTCGAGTATCGCCACCAGCGACACTTCAGGCATGTCCAAGCCTTCCCGTAGTAAGTTAATTCCCACCAGTACATCAAACTTACCTAAGCGTAAATCACGAATAATTTCAATTCGTTCAACGGTATCGATGTCGGAGTGTAAATAACGCACTTTAACGCCGTGCTCGTTCAGGTACTCACTGAGATCCTCTGCCATGCGCTTAGTCAGCGTGGTAATCAACACACGCTCATCCAATTCAACGCGTTTAGCGATTTCAGACAGTACGTCGTCAACTTGAGTGGCAACCGGCCGAATCTCCAGCACGGGGTCAAGCAACCCGGTCGGACGCACAACCTGCTCGACCACATCCTCACCACAGCGTTCCAATTCGTACTTGCCGGGGGTTGCCGACACGTAAATGGTTTGCGGCGAGATATGTTCGAACTCTTCAAACTTGAGCGGACGATTATCCAACGCCGAAGGCAATCGAAAACCGTATTCAACTAAGGTTTCTTTGCGCGAGCGATCCCCCTTGTACATCGCGCCAATCTGAGACACGGTGACATGAGACTCATCGATGAAAAGCAACCCGTCGGCAGGAAAATAATCCAATAAGGTTGGGGGCGGTTCACCCGGCGCCCGACCCGACAAGTAACGAGAGTAATTCTCAATACCTGAGCAATAACCCAGCTCCAGCATCATCTCAATATCGAACTGAGTACGCTGTGATATCCGCTGCTCCTCGAGTAACTTCATATTATCTTTGAGTTGTGTTTTACGCTCGTTCAGCTCGGCCTTTATTGAATCAACGGCATTGAGGATTTTTTCTCTTGGTGTGACGTAGTGCGTCTTTGGAAAAATGGTAGTACGCACAACTTCTTTATCCAGTGCACCGGTTAACGGATCGAAAATACTGATCTTATCGATTTCTTCGTCAAACAATTCCACACGCACCGCATGCTTTTCAGAATCGGCCGGGTAAATGTCAATGACATCACCACGCACTCGAAAACTTCCGCGCTCAAAAGCAATGTCATTGCGTTTGTATTGCAGCTCCGCCAGACGACGCAGAATATCGCGCTGATCCATCGTGTCGCCTTTACGCAAATGCAATAACATTTTCATATATGATTCAGGATCGCCCAAGCCATAGATCGCTGAAACACTGGCAATAATCACAACGTCCCGACGCTCCATCAACGCTTTTGTGGCAGACAAGCGCATTTGCTCAATATGGTCGTTTATCGACGCATCTTTCTCGATAAACGTGTCAGTAGTTGGTACGTAGGCTTCAGGCTGGTAATAATCGTAGTAAGAAACAAAATACTCAACCGCGTTGTGAGGAAAAAAATCTTTCATTTCACCATATAGCTGTGCAGCTAAGGTCTTATTATGCGCCAGAATCAAGGTGGGTCGCTGTACGTTGGCAATAATATTCGCCATGGTAAAGGTTTTACCCGAACCGGTGACACCGAGCAGGGTTTGCGTGGCTAACCCATCATTGAGACCTTCAGTAAGTGCATTTATCGCGGTAGGCTGATCGCCTGCCGGTTGATACTGTGAAACGAGTTGAAACTCACGGCTCATAACTATCCTATTGCTCTATTGCGGTGGCGTTTTGGATATCGCGCAAGATAGTGCGTCTAAACCAAACGAATGAAACACTCGCCATCAAGAGATTGGCCAGTACCCCTCCCCAAAACATGCCTTCTAGATTATACAGTAAACTTCCTACGTAGGAGATGGGCACAAAGAATATAAACAAACGGATAATACTCAACACCAACCCCGACATGGGTTTGTGCATTGCATTAAACGACGAATTGGTCAGTATCACCACGCCCTGTAAACCATAGCCTAAGGGTACTATCATCAGGAATAATTGGATCAAGGCCGCCACCTGCGCGTCATCGGTAAAGGCGGCCGCAATGAAAGGTGACAATAACCACATAATAAAAAATACGCCCAACTGCCAGAACATCACAAATTTAATGGATAACGAATACGCCTCTCTAACCCGATGGATATGGCCAGCCCCAAAGTTCTGACTGACTAAGGGCGGTAACGACATCGACAATGCCAAGACGACGATGCTTGCCATCGACTCAAGCCGATTACCTACGCCCCACGCGGCCACTGCCCCAGCTCCATAGGCAGCCACTAGCTTAGTCATAATTCCCCCCGCGATGGGGGTCAACATATTTGCGCCTGCTGCTGGCAAGCCAATTTTTAACACGCCTGCACTACTGCGTTTGAGTTCAGTCCAGTTCAGCAACCGAGGTTCTATGAGTTTTCGCTGAACAGCGAGCAAATACAAAATCCATACGACACTGATACCCCAAGCCACCATCGTCGCCACAGCAGCACCTTGGATCCCCATCGCCGGAACAGGCCCCCAGCCGAAAATCAGTAGCGGATCGAGTGCTGCATTAATGCCCCCTCCTGCCGCCATGATCAAGCTTGGCGTTTTAGTATCTCCGGATGCGCGTAAAATGCTATTCCCTACCATGGGAATTGCTAAGAACACCCCGGCAACGTACCACACGATCATATAATCATAAATGTACGGCATCAGGAGTTCAGAAGCGCCTAACCAGTGAAAAACGGGCTGAATAGTGATTGCGCCGATAATGGCGAGCACACCGACCAACAGCGCCGACAAAATTAAAGCGCCTGTACCGGTTTCCTTAGCGTGCGTTTCATCTCCGCTCCCCAGATAACGCCCGATGATGGCTGACGTCCCGATCCCTAACCCAATATTCAGACTAATTAGCGTAAAAGTCACTGGGAACGTAAAACTGATTGCTGCCAGTTGCTGCGTACCTAACAGGCTGACAAAAAACGTGTCCACTAATCCAAATGTCATCAACATGATCATGCCGTAGATCATTGGGATCGTCATCTTGCGCAACGTGGTGGGAATATCGGCTGCCAGTAAGTCTCGTCGTTGTGTTTTTTTTGTTTGGACAGTCACGCCTGTTCTCAATGAGTGGTTCGCTGCTGCACAATCGCAACAGCCAGTGAATAATACCAAGTTTTCAGCCCATCGCTTAATCACATTTTAAGCTTTATCAGGACGTAAAAATCTTTTGCAGTCTATGGCTGTGTTGTGAGCCACAAGCCACCTTATCGACTTAAACGCTCACCGCCATCTTTTTTCGTCGAACTCACTGCATTAACGGAACAGTGGTTGTGAAAAAGACAAAGTGTCACTTTTCAGATACGCAAGTTACCCACAGCGAGCGTCAATCCGTTGGCGTGCATTGCACAGAATGTCAGCAAAAAACGCATAAATTGCGCCTTTATC
Organism: Alteromonas oceanisediminis; assembly: GCF_018474025.1. GTDB lineage: Bacteria > Pseudomonadota > Gammaproteobacteria > Enterobacterales > Alteromonadaceae > Alteromonas_E > Alteromonas_E oceanisediminis. Next base: position 20,370 of record NZ_JAHCTA010000001.1, read on the forward strand.
AAACGATTAGCGGAAATAACACACAGGCAATGAGAGCGATCTACAAACTTGCAACCATTTCAATAGCTAAAAAGCCCAAAACGGATAAACCACTGTTTTACCTGAGTAAATTATATTTTTTCAGTTTTTAACAAGCTTTCCTATTGACACTGAAACGAAGATTTGAAGCACCGTTCCGCGTCATTATTCACAGAGTTATCCACAGAAATAGTGGATAACTATAAAAACCTAATAAAACCGCCATGTTAACGGCAGTTGGTTATTTATTAGGTAAGTCACCACTAACCGTTGTAGCGGCAGAGAACCATGACACTTTTGTGAATCACTGACAATAAGTACAGTAGTCAACGCATTTTTAATAACTTTTAGTTAGGTGAAATGAAATATGATGGTTATTTTAGAATTAGTTTACAGTCCAACTACCTGCGATCAATTCTAAATCGATACCGTCAATTTGCATTCTTGCACTAGAGTGATGTTAGTTTGAGCGATTCACAAATTAATTACTAAAATAGGCATAAGGGCTGTTGACACTGCCATCGATGCTCATTAATATTCGCGTCCGTTGAAAAGCCGGTCCCCCTTAGCTCAGTTGGTTAGAGCGACGGACTGTTAATCCGCAGGTCCCCCGTTCGAGTCGGGGAGGGGGAGCCACTTTACTGCTGGCTCGCGCGTTATCATTCCTCATCTATTTCAAAATAATAACCTTAGATTTATCAAGTTGTTAATTGGCACATAAACAGCGATAATTAGCCATATCATTTGCTTGTTTGCAAACGCTAAAAACACGTTTAACGTAGCGCAAAGCCTTTTGGGGCGCATTGAATTGAAAATCGATATTGCATATTAGATGACAGATTTCCTACTTCTGCTGGTCAGCACCGTTTTGGTGAACAATTTTGTACTGGTCAAGTTTCTTGGGCTTTGCCCCTTCATGGGTGTGTCTGGCAAGCTTGAAACTGCCATTGGAATGTCAATGGCCACAACGTTTGTACTCACCATTGCCTCGGTATCGAGCTATTTAGTGGAAACCTACGTTTTAATGCCGCTAGGTATCGAATATTTGCGCACGCTCAGTTTCATACTCGTCATCGCGGTGGTTGTACAATTTACGGAAATGGTTGTGCATAAAACCAGCCCGACTTTGTACCGTCTTTTAGGTATTTTCTTACCGCTTATTACTACCAACTGCGCTGTGCTGGGCGTGGCTTTGCTGAATGTTACTGAGCAGCACACCTTTATGCAGTCTATTTTTTATGGTTTCGGTGCCGCACTCGGATTTAGTCTGGTCTTGATCCTGTTTGCCGCGATGCGTGAACGTCTCGCGGCGGCAGATGTACCTGCCCCGTTTAAAGGCGCATCAATTGGCATGATAACCGCCGGGCTCATGTCACTGGCTTTTATGGGCTTTGTCGGTTTGGTGAAGTTTTAATGCTGTTTTATGCCCTTCTCTCCATCGGCGCATTGGCATTGCTATTTGGCGCAATCCTTGGCTATTCGGCAATCCGTTTCCGCGTTGAGAGTGACCCCTTAGTTGAACAAATAGACAGTATCCTGCCGCAAACGCAATGTGGTCAATGTGGCTACCCTGGCTGTAAACCCTATGCAGAGGCAATAGCGAATGGCGATGACATCAACAAGTGCCCTCCCGGTGGTGAAGCAACCATTAAGCAATTGGCTGAACTTATGGGGGTGGAACCCAAACCTCTTGACGCTGCGCATGGCGTAGAAGATGTTAAAAAAGTCGCGTTTATCCGTGAAGATGAGTGCATTGGCTGTACCAAGTGTATCCAAGCTTGCCCGGTCGACGCGATCCTGGGTGCTGCGAAACAAATGCATACGGTTATTGTTGATGAGTGCACTGGATGCGACTTGTGTGTTGAACCTTGCCCAGTCGATTGTATCGACATGGTTCCGCTAGAGCCTACTGCCCAATCGTGGAAATGGGACTTAAACAACACGCCCGCTGGCGACATTCCGATTAAAATGGTGTCTTAACGGGTTATGAATACATTGTATGAAGCCGTCATTGAACGGTTGGATCAAAATAATTTGTGGCAATTCCCCGGTGGCGTACATCCGCCGGGACAGAAAGAACGCTCCAACACTCAGCCGATTCAGCGCATGTCGATACCGGAAGTGCTTTATGTGCCGGTAAAACAACACACGGGTGTGGAAGGCGACATCATTGTCACCGTGGGCGAGTCGGTATTAAAAGGTCAGCCTTTGACCCGCAGCAGCCTGCCATTTGCAGTGCCAGTGCATGCACCGACCTCAGGTAAGATCACCGAAATAACGCCTCAGCCTAGCGCTCACCCGAGCGGCGTGCCCGAAATGGCCATTACCTTAGTCCCTGATGGCAACGACACCTGCGCAATGCTCAAACCGTTGTCACAATATCAGCAACTCCCCAAGAGTACAGTGATCGAAGCCATTTGTGATGCTGGGATCAGTGGCCTTGGCGGTGCTGGCTTTCCAACACACATTAAAGTTTCCCCCACTAAGCCTATTGATTTTTTAATCATCAACGGGATTGAATGCGAACCTTACATCAGCTCCGATGACCGATTGATGCGTGAGCACGCTTGGCAGATCCGTCAAGGTATCGATGTGTTAAATTATCTCATTGAGCCCAAGTGCATCATCGTAGCGGTGGAAGATAATAAACCTCAGGCGATTGAAGCGTTAACAATTGCATGCCAAGACAGCGAACATTACCGCGTGGTGAGCGTTCCAACGGTGTATCCCGCTGGCGGCGAGAAACAGCTTGTTCAGGTACTGACTGGCCGCGAAATACCGCGCAAAGGCCTACCTGCGGATGTGGGTTGCGTGATGTTCAATGTCGGTACGTGCTATGCGATTGCCGACGCTATTTTCAGTGGTAAGCCGTTAACAGAGCGCGTAGTCACCATTACCGGCAGTGCCATTGAAGAGCCTCAAAACGTCTGGGCGATGTTGGGTACACCGGTGCTGCACTTACTCACTCACGCGGGTTATTTGCCTCACAAGCAACAAGAGCAGCATGTGATCATGGGCGGCCCGATGATGGGATTCACCGTCACTCGTTTAACCGTACCTGTGGTTAAGATCACAAACTGTTTGCTAGTACCTGCTAAAAATGAACTACCCGCCCCTGAGGATGAACGCGCGTGCATTCGCTGCGGGTTTTGTGCAGATGTTTGCCCCGCTACCCTGCTGCCTCAACAGTTGTATTGGTACAGCAAATCCAAAGAGTATGACAACGCAGAAGAGTATAACCTGTTCGATTGTATAGAGTGTGGAGCCTGCGCCTATGTCTGCCCCAGTGAAATTCCGTTGGTGCACTATTATCGTAAAGCCAAGGCTGATATACGCAATCTCCGTGATGAGAAAGACAAATCTGATAAGGCCAAAGCGCGCTTCGAAGCACGTAAAGCCCGGTTGTTAGCCGAAAAAGAAGCCCGTGAAGAAAAACACCGGTTGGCAGCGCAAGCGCGTAAACAGGCGATGGAAAAATCTGACAGTGGCGCGAAAGACAAGATTGCAGCGGCATTAGCCAGAGCGAAAGCCAAGAAATCCCAATCTACTGAAAATAGTGAATCGCCTCAAAGCACTGCCCAAGAGAAGAAGGCGCAGGTGCAAGCTGCCGTTGCCCGAGCAAAAGCCAAAAAAGCACAAACCGCCCAAAACGAAACAACGAGTGCGGATAAAAAAGCGCAAGTACAAGCCGCCGTTGTCCGAGCAAAAGCCAAAAAAGCACAAACCGCCCAAAACGAAACAACGAGTGCGGATAAAAAGCCCGATGCTGACACCGCTTCGAATAACAAAACGTCAGGTACTCAGGTTCAGGATCAACCAGAGATGAGTGATGCCGAGCGACAAAAACGTGAAAAAATCGCTCAAGCCATTGCTCGCGCAAAAGCGCGTAAACTCAATCAACAAAATTCCAGCGGCGACTCATGAAACTGTCACTTCGTAGCTCTCCCCACCAGCATGTTCGCCGCGACACCGGCGCAGTGATGCGGCTTGTGTGTTATGCGGCCCTACCCGGCATTGCCGCACAAGTAGTATTTTTTGGGTGGGGAGTTATTGTTCAACTGATACTTGCTATCACAACCGCCATTTTAGCCGAAGCGGCCGTTCTGCTGTTGCGCAAGAAAAGCCTTGAACGCACGCTCAGCGATTACAGCGCCCTGCTGACTGCACTGCTATTAGCCATTAGTATTCCGCCGCTTGCGCCTTGGTGGGTCATTGTGATTGGGAGTGTGTTCGCTATTGTGGTGGTGAAACAACTCTACGGAGGCCTCGGGTACAATATGTTTAACCCTGCAATGGCAGCCTACATCATGTTACTGATCAGTTTTCCGGTACAAATGACACAGTGGCTTCCGCCGCAATCTATCGCCGAAAATAGTGCAAGTATCATCGACGCTGCGTCCGTCGTGTTTACCGGGTTCACGTTAGAAGGCTATAGCATTGCTCAGTTGCAGGTAAATGCAGATGGCGTGACCATGGCGACACCATTGGATTCGGTGAAAACAGCATTGCTTTCAGGGCAAACTTACTCTGAATCGCTCAATTCACCTATGTTTAATGGCGCGGCAGGTAAAGGCTGGTTGTGGGTCAGTATCGCCTATTTGGTGGGTGGTTTAGCTTTAATAAAATTACGCGTGATCAGTTGGCACATCCCAGGCAGCTTATTGCTCGCCGTCGCTGCTACAAGCTTAATGTTTTACGCCGTATCGCCGGATAACTTCGCGTCACCGTATTTTCACCTGGTCAATGGCAGTGCCATTATTGGCGCCTTTTTTATTGCAACCGATCCTGTTTCTGCGAGCACCACTCCTCGCGGGCGAATGGTGTTTGGTGCGTTGATTGGTTTTTGGATTGTCATCATCCGCTTGTTTGGCAACTACCCCGACGCCGTGGCCTTTGCCGTCGTCATTATGAATATGGCAGTGCCACTTATTGATTATTACACTCAACCTCGTACTTACGGGCACAGCAGAAGGTCGCGGTAGTAATATGTTAAGAAGTGCCTCGAAAAACGGTCTCATCCTCGCGGGTTTCGCGGTCGTCACCACAGCGCTCATTGGCTTAACCTATGTGTTTACCAAAGATACGATTGCCCAGCAGAAGCAAACTTTGCTGCGTAATACCATTGAACAAGTGATGCCAGCCAGCTACTACTCAAATGATATCGCGCAAAGCTGTTTACTTGTGTTCGACCCTGTACTTCACGCCAGCGAACCACAACGCATTTATCAGGCACGCAATGAGGGGCAAGCGACTGGATACGTAGTCGAAACAACCGCACCCAATGGCTATAGCGGAAACATTCATCTATTAATGGGTGTGCTACTGGATGGCACGGTGACCGGCGTACGCGTGCTTGATCACAAGGAAACACCGGGGCTTGGCGATAAGATTGACCTGCGGATCAGCGACTGGATCCTTTCCTTCAGCGGAAAACGCGTGACAGACGAGACCGCAGACGCATGGGAAGTGAAGAAAGACGGAGGTCAGTTTGACCAGTTCACTGGCGCGACTATTACGCCGCGCGCCGTGGTGAATCAAGTTGAACGCACGGTTCTTACTGTACGATCAAATGTGCAACAATGGCTGTTATCGGGGCAGACCTGTGATAGTAAACCCGATGAAAACATGCAGGAGCCGCAAGCATGAGTGATATTAAGCAGGAAATTAACACCCTTACATGGCAAGGGCTATGGCGAAATAACCCGGCATTGGTTCAGCTCCTAGGATTATGCCCCCTTCTCGCCGTCACTGCCACCGTCACTAATGGCTTAGGGCTTGGAATAGCCACCACATTGGTATTGATAGGCTCTAATATCACTGTGTCGCTGGTTCGCAATATTGTACCAAATGAAATTCGTATCCCTATTTTTGTGATGGTCATCGCCGCGTTTGTAACCATTGTCGAGTTGGTAATGAACGCCTACACCTACGAGCTATTTTTGGCGCTGGGCATATTTATTCCACTGATTGTAACTAATTGCGCAATTATCGGGCGAGCTGAAGCCTATGCATCGAAAAACCCAGTGGGGTTTGCGGCCTATGATGGTCTGAGCATGGGCTTAGGATTTACCGTCGTTTTGATTGCACTCGGTGTCGTTCGGGAAATACTCGGTTACGGTACCCTGTTCAGCGGCGCAGAATTGCTGCTAGGTGATTGGGCCAGCGTGCTCAAGATCACGCTGTTCACCACTGAAAGCCCTTTTTTACTTGCCATATTACCGCCGGGCGCCTTTCTTGCGATGGGCTTACTAATCGCTGCTAAAAATGCACTGGATTTGCGCATTGCCAGCATCGCCAAGGTCCCATCTGAAAAACAAGTGCAGCGTGCACGTGTCACTGCGGAATAGCGCTGGAGCATAGGAATATCGATGAACAATGCCAAACGCCGGGAAATTCTCACACGGCTGCGTGATGCCAACCCCCATCCAACCACAGAGCTTAATTTTTCTACACCGTTTGAGTTGCTCGTTGCCGTTACACTGTCGGCGCAAGCGACAGATGTGGGTGTGAATAAGGCGACTGACAAGCTGTTTCCCGTCGCCAATACACCTGAAGCGATTTACGCGTTGGGTGTTGAAGGGCTTAAGCAATACATTAAAACGATTGGTTTGTTTAACGCCAAAGCAGAAAACGTTATCAAAGCCTGCAAAATCTTGATCGACAAACATGATTCACAAGTGCCGGAGGATCGCGAAGCACTAGAAGCGCTACCCGGGGTAGGCAGAAAAACGGCGAATGTTGTGCTCAATACGGCGTTCGGCTGGCCTACCATCGCGGTGGATACGCACATTTATCGTGTCAGTAATCGAACCAAGTTCGCGATGGGTAAAACCGTTGAAAAAGTGGAAGAAAAGCTGATAAAAGTTGTGCCCGCCGAATTCAAAATCGACGTGCATCACTGGTTGATCCTGCATGGGCGTTACACCTGTCTAGCCCGCAAACCCCGCTGTGGTTCTTGCATCATTGAGGATTTGTGTGAGTTTAAAGACAAACTTGAGTAACAATTTGGTTGCTAAGAAAAGTCACAGCGCAGCGGTTAAAAGGCTTGGGCGAGTGGTCTACGTTATTATAAAGTTCTTCCATCCGTTATGAATTAGTCAGCGTTGTTAAAAGTGTCGCAATCACTTATTAAGATAAATTGTTCCACGCTTTTCCATACGCCTTTCTTTGGATCGTGTTACGACTTAAACAGACAAAGGACCTCAGGGTAATAGCTTCTCGTCGTGGTTGTTAAATCCTTTTTGGCGCTCCATTATTTGCATATCAGTTATCGTAGTTTGAACCCAATCATTAATAGATATAAATAATCCATAATGCCCTTCAAGTTGCCTTGTTTCCTTAGATACATAGAGTGGCCCGGAACTAGATACTTCATCAAAATCTAATTTAACATCAAATGTCGTAACTTTGACTAGCAATGAGGGTGAAAAAGGTTGTGGCGCAAAAATACGCATGCCTGTGAATGAGGGTTTCAACTTACTCACTGAAACCTCTGTCACTAGTCGCTCCTGAAGTAGCTTATTGGCATGAGATAACTCTTCTATTTCCTCAGAATCCGTTTGAGCTTGCACTGTTGTTGGAACTTGAAAATACCAGCTAGCCTCTGTTTCTCGCACTAGTTTTGCTTGTTGAGTATATTCACGTGGCATTGTTACCAAAATGAACCTATTCCAATTAACATCAGCCTCCTTATCTACTTCTCCTTTGGACCTAAGCAACTCAGATTTAACTGGAAATCCGTTTCGCTGAGTAATGCGCGCTAATTGGTAGTCCCCATGTTTGTTTTGCTCATGCTGAAGAAACATCAATGTATAATCAGACATTGGGCCCAATTTACGTTGCTGCAAATCCTCCTGCGCCATCTCTAGCGCGTCAAACGCAGCTTTACTATCCTGTGACGCAGCATAAGTAAAGTTTAAATAGCCTAAATGCAACGCAATAATTAGTACAAGGACGCTAAAAGATTTCACAATCCACCTCTTACTTTATTGGTCTAAGCTGTTTTACTTTGCGTGGTCTCACGCCAATATTGGCGAATACCGAAGTGCCCTGGCAAAATACTGATGACGAATATGAACGCGACTAATCCCGTCAATGTCGCTATATCGGTGGGTGTATTCACAAAATTAGGATCGAAATAACTATTAATATTAGCAACAGCATTGATGAATCCATGTACTAAAACTGCTGGCCAAATACTGCGCGTATATATCACTGCGCCAGCAAAGCCAAATCCTATCAATGTGGCATAAATAACCTGAGCTACGACCTCAACAGCAAATCCGTTGAGCAAATTAAGCAAGTGCACTAAACCAAAGATAACAGCCTGCGCAATAGCCGCTTTGTATACTCCAGCTCTGGTATTCCCCCATGCTTTAAGTAATATGCAAAAAGCGATTGCGCGCATCATGGTCTCTTCAAACACACCTGTGCTGGCATTATCAATTAGCCAAAACCAAAACGTTGCAACATCGAACTGCAGGGTATGCCACTCCACTCCGAAAAAATTGACAATCCCCAAGCTTGCCAGAGGTAGCATCGCAAGTGGCCATCGCTTACCCCAGCGATGAACAGGAGTAGATATAAATCCTGCTTCGAGCCAGCATAAGCGCGACATCAATGCAATCACTATCCCACCACTGAGTAACCTTAATACCGTTGCAAAATATTCCCTTCCTATTTCTGGATGAACGGCTCCTAGGATTACAGCTCCGAGTTGTGTAAAGATAATCAATACCAGCACGGTTACTGCTGCACCAAGTAAGGGGTGGTTTTTAAAAAAGCGTTCTAATGACTGCATAGTGATGGACCTTAGAAATGAAATATGTGAATTGTTAATAGTCGACTTGAGCTTGTCATCCTGTTAAATAGACGCCACTGAAATATTCTGAAAAAACCTGAAAGGCCACTCACGGAGTCTACAGGCACTCGAAAATATTTAACTTTCCCAAAATAAAGTGATTTATTACTGATCTGTAAATAAATTGCTGTACCATCGCTTGGATAAGTCTCATAAAAGTCGTTTGTTACGTTGCAGTATTATTTCTCCACCGCCGGTCGGTATGTCTACCCGCAAAATGGACAGATCCTTTACGGTGACAAAACCATCAAGCTTCGACCAAAAACCATGCAGCTACTGACTTTGCTGCTGGAAAGTGCAGGGAAAACCGTATCCAAGAAAGTAATACTTGAAACCGTTTGGGATGACGTGGTGGTTGACGATCAAGTGATTTTCCAGTCAATTAAAGAATTGCGAAAAATATTTGCCCATGAGCAGGTGATAAAAACCCTGCCCAGAAAAGGTTATATCTGGTTGCCACCAGTAGAGCAGTTTGCAGGAAAACCAGAAAAAGTAGTAAGCCCTACTGTATCTATAGGAAAATTTCGCAAAGGGTTGGTAGCGATCGGCATTGCTTTGATCGTGATCATTGGCGTTTTAGTCAGTTTTACAAAAAGCCACCAATACGATAAGCCTATTAGTGGGTCACTTATGGTATTACCCGTCAACAATCAAATTATGGATGCTGATCACAAATGGGTGCGATACGGCGCAATGGATCAATTAATTCAGCGCTTACACTCCACGGATACCGCTGGCGTGCTGCAAACCGACTATGTGTTCGAGGTCATGGCGAGATCCAAAATGCCAAGCAAGGCTTTCGCTAAGGAACACATTGAACAAATTTTTCAGATTTCTGGTGCCAGCTTGATTGTCGAAATGACATTGGCAGGCTCACCAAAAGATTATCAATTATTGTATTCACTTTATTACCGAAACAAAATTGAAAAAGGCACGATTTCAAATGAGCAGGTCGTTGTAGCCGTAGATAATTTAGCTCGCATAATTGGCAATCGACTTGATAAAAATTATGAGCTTCCAACTACTAGATACGCATCTTCATTAGCTAATGAAATTCTGGCTAATGCGCTTGAGCTCAATCAAAAGGGCGAGTTTAATCAAGCCGTCGATTTACTTAAGGCAGCGATTATTACCAACCCTCTAGCTGTCATGGAAAGACGTATTCTGGGGCAATTGTTAGTTGAGCGACATTACCCATTCCAGCAGGCTGACAATGTTTTGCAACAAGGTATCTTGCAAGCGAGAAGAACTGACAACCAAAAGGAACTTATACGTCTCAACTTTTGGCAAGGTATGAATCATTTGCAGAACGGAAACCTAGAAGATGCCCAGACCTTTTTTGCAGTTGCGAGGGAAGGCGCCAACTTATCAAAAGACTGGCTATATTTGGCCTATCTGGAAGAAATCAAAGGGCTAATTTTTCAGGATCAGGGAGAGTTTACGAAAGCAAAAATGGCTTTTCACAAAGCAATGGATCATCATCAGATCATGCAATGCCCTTTGGGATATACCAACGGCCTAATTAACCTGTCACAACTAGCCTACGCCCAAAATCAACACGATCAGGCGATAGAAATCGCGCAGCAAGCACTGAATGTGGTTAATGACAGAGAATTAGTCGATAAAAAACGTGACGTAGAAAAATGGTTGAGACGACTTAATTCGGAACAGTCTGAATGAAACAGTTATAAATGTATTACAGCTAAGCGGCACGCGAACTGATTACGTTCAAGCAACCACTAAACGTAAACCGTTCTATCTACTTTTATTATCATTCGGCTGGCCTACCATCGCGGTGGATACGCACATTTATCGTGTCAGTAATCGAACCAAGCTCGCGATGGGTAAAACCGTTGAAAAAGTGGAAGAAAAGCTGATAAAAGTTGTGCCCGCCGAATTTAAAATTGACGTGCATCACTGGTTGATCCTGCATGGGCGTTACACCTATGTAGCCCGCAAGCCCCGCTGTGGTTCTTGCATCATTGAGAATTTGTGTGAGTTTAAGGATAAAGCAGAAAACTAAAGCGTGTTGATCTTTGCGGTAGATTTTTGCAGCCGTTTGATAGCAATCTAAACAAGGCTGAGCGAACGCCGTTGAGTTATTCTACATCAGCGAGCGAAAAGGCTTGTAAATTGTTATCAAGCGCGGCCCACTGGGTTCAGTTCTATGGCTTGGTGCTTATTAAATTAAGTCTTATCGGTGTCACCTCTAGGAGTGGAGTTGCATGTTTTGGACTAAAATTAATCCACGATCCAGTTAACGAACGCTCTGCTTCAACCCTAAATAGGTGACGTGCCTTAAAGTAAAACTTCTTCAAACAAATTGTGTAATTTCTCGCCCGAATCGCCGTTTGTAAAAGTACAAACCCTAATTTACTTAGCCCATACACCGTAAATCCAGATTGAAAATCGCCATTATTTCCCCCATGAAAATATCTGGTGCCATAATGCGATGTACCAAGCCCTACACTAAGCTCCCAAGCTAAAAGTTTATTGCTCCTATAATCGTATGAATCGGTCGGAACGATTGATTGGGGCGAGAACATTGCCAGAAGCGATTCTGGCCTGAGGTATTTATCTGAAAATAATTTCGTTAGAAGAGGCTTAGTCGTTATTCTGCAGCAAGTTCTGGAGCAAACCAGTTGGCATCGGTTTGTAGAAATAATAGCCCTGTATCAAATTGCAGCCCATCGCAGTGAGCATTTCCAATTGTGCTTTGGATTCGACACCTTCGGCGACACTTTGCATACCTAAGTCTCTCGCCATCGAGATAATTGAGTTACACAACGCAGCTGACTGACCCTTCTCAGTAATATCGTGTACAAACGACATATCAACCTTCAAAGTTGATATCGGCATTTTTTTTAAATAAGACAGATTTGAAAATCCTGTCCCAAAATCGTCTAGAGAAAAACTGATGCCTACCTCATAAAAGCGCTGGATGACGGCAAGGCAAAACTCCATATCATGGAACACAGAGCTTTCTAGTATTTCAATGTCAATATCACTCGGGTCCAACCCGTATTCGTCTAGGTTCGTTAATAGAAATTCATAGAAACTTGGATCGACTAATGTTTCACCCGTCAGATTAATCGATAGTTTCGGCACTTTTTTTCCCATTTCTTTCCAGTACGCCGCTTGGCACAAAGCAGTCTTAAAAATCCACTTTTCAAGATAGAGGGTACTATTTATCCCCTTGGCACATTCAAAGATATCTAACGGAGAAACAAAGCCGTGCGTTGAATGCTGCCAACGCAGCAAGCATTCCAAACCGACAATCTCATTACCATCCGTTGACACTTTTGGCTGATAAACCAAACCCAGCTGGTTTGTATTTATTGCGTCCAACAAGCCCCCAGCAATATCAAAATGCTTAGTGATAAGTGCTCGCGTTTCTGTGGTCACCTTAACTAACTGCACACCGGACTTTTGGGGCCTAATTTGGCTCATCACTAATTGCATGGAGCGTATGGACTCTCTAAACAAGGTATGCTGTGAAGTTTCAATCGCGTAAACGATATCTATGTGGGGATATACGTCAGAAACAGATGTCGACACAATTTCTCTGAGTGAAAACTCCATTTGCGAAAGTTTCTGCTCTAATTCCAATGACCCTGTATCGCTATCTAAACAAGCGAATACCCCCAGTTGCCTTGATTTTAAGCGACCCACATAAAATGTATTTATACCTTTTAAACAATGTCTGAGCCTTTTACTCGTTTCCCATATGACTTGATCAGCGACAATTCGACCGTACGAGTTGTTGAGCATATTAAAATTAACAATATCAATACAGATAGTAGCAAACGGTTTTTGATGAATGTTTGTATCACGATATCGTTCGACTGCGTCAAAAAGGGCATCACCCCACAACGTATTCGTCACGGGATCTTTTTTCGCGATAAAGGAGTTTTGCATACGCTCATCTGTTTCGTCGCTGAAACCAAACATTTCTTGGCGAACCAGTTCGGCAAACTTGATTAACCGGCGAGAGTCTTTTTTCCCGAACACTCTCGGTTTAGTATCGATGATACAGAGCGTGCCTAAAGGCAAACGATTTTCATCCCGTATTACAGCTCCCGCATAGAATTGAATAAAGGGGTCACCGGTCACTAATGGATTGTCTTTGAATATAGGATGACAAGTGGCATCTTCTATTACAAATATCTCATCTTCATGAATGGCATGGGCACAAAACGCCACATCTCTTGAAGTCTGCGTCGACGCTAAACCACACCGTGATAGGAACCATTGTCGCTCGGCGTCAATAAGGGATACTAGGGCAATTGGCGCTTCGAAAATATCAGCTACAAGGAGAGTAATTTTGTCAAAACGTTTAGAAGGTGGCGAGTCGAGTAGATGAGTCCTTTTCAGAGCAGATAATCGCTGCTTTTCTTGATCGTGCAAACGAGCGACATACGGAAGCGTATTTAATGTCAGATCCATTTACATATTCCTCAAAAACTTATCCGCTTCCCAACGATTGAAAACATTTATCGCAAGCATTTTTCAAAAAATGCGTTTTTCATCAATTGAAAAAATACGATTATTTGCTTCAAAATACACTGCGTGTATCATAACATAAATAGCGGTTAGATTAGGCTCGTTTAAGTAATTAATTTCACTTTCAATACGACTTTGCCTGACATACCTGTTCACCCCTAACGGGGACACTATTTAAATAGCTTACAATGCAGAGCTAAACTTTGCGAGAAAGCGAAAGATAAGTGAAGTATTTACAAACTGGCTATATAATTCCGGCCACTTACTGAGTTTTGGATCTAGACTTTGCATCAAAAGCAATCAGTGAGTAGTTTTTACCGCTGCATCGGAAAATCCTGCGGTTGCTAGTCGTTTGTCTACGGACTGCACGACAGTGCACTCAAAAAGTCCAGACATGACACTACCCAATTTTTTAGCGCTAAACCCCGCAAAGCAAACTACGTTTATCTATTAATTTCAGAAGCTTACCTTTATTTCGCGGTGGCCATAAGTGAGTCTAAGTTTGCGTGATTCGTTGCTACTAAGTCAAAATAACAAATAGGCTTTATCTCAATTTCAGTGGCTCGCTAATTGCAACGGGTACCCCTTAATCATCAGTTTCTAGCGAGTCAAATGCGTAGTAGTCAAAAGCCGAACATCGTCGTCACTGGGCCGGATTCAGGCGGTTTTACGGCATGGATTTTTACAGCCATGCAAATCCGCCTTGCCGGTGGCCAGCCAATCCGGGTTACGCCATCTCGATATACGTCATCTCTGAATTTTGATGGTGTTGTATTGGGTGGGGGCAGCGACATTCACCCTAGCCGCTATCAGGCGCCCCCCAATGAAGCAGTTCATCGTTCAACGTGGTTGAAGATCAAAGAAGCCTTTTGCTATCCGATGGAATTTTTTTCTCAATGGACAAAAGGCGGTTATGATGAGCCCCGTGATGCGATGGAGATTGATGTCATTGAAAAAGCGATCCGCGAGAAAAAACCCATTTTGGCCATCTGCCGCGGTCACCAGTTGCTTAATGCGTATCTTGGTGGAACGATAGCTCAATCAACACTGCCCTTACTCAAAGGGAAGATGCGGATCAGAAGCCCGTTTGCACGTAAAATCGTCAAGCAAACGAAAGCGACGTCGGTGCTAAGGCAGTTGATCCCCTCCACCCGTTTCAGGGTCAACGCCATTCATAGTCAAGCGGTGGTCAACCCAGGCGAGTCGATGCGTATCACCGCCATCGAGCGCAGCGGGATTATCCAAGCGGTGGAAAGTGACAATGATCAGCCAATTGTCAGCGTACAATGGCATCCAGAGTATTTACTGTATTTAAAAAATCACCGTAGTCTATTCGAGTGGTTAATCAAAAAGGCACAACATGAAGCAGAATAAATGGTTCGTTATCGCAGTTATCGTGGCAATTGTTGCCGCGTTAGTTGCGGTGTACTTTCTAACGCCTATCAATGAGTACCTTAAAGTCGACAAAATTGTTGAAGTCACTGAAGAGGTTCCTACAACTTTCTCAACGGCATTGATATTTTTAGGAATATTCCTACTCGGTGGCGCGCTGATGATCCCTATCCCACTGATGGCGATGGCGGTCGGCTTGGTATTTAATATCTGGGTAAGTGTGTTGATTGTGGTGTGTGGATTTGTGCTTGCCGGGATGAGTGGTTATGGCATAGGTATGCTCATCGACCCGCAGTCGTTTGGCGAAAAATTTGGCGGCAAAGTTGATAAAGTCCGGGAACAGGTGGATGACCGAGGAGTATGGGCTCTT
The DNA here is from genome assembly GCF_018474025.1 of Alteromonas oceanisediminis. Lineage (GTDB taxonomy): Bacteria > Pseudomonadota > Gammaproteobacteria > Enterobacterales > Alteromonadaceae > Alteromonas_E > Alteromonas_E oceanisediminis. The sequence continues at coordinate 35,513 of NZ_JAHCTA010000001.1, forward strand.
CTTGCTTTGCGTCTGGCACCGACTCCGCCTTTCACTATCACGAGCATTATCAGTGGCTCCCTCCGCATCAAACTTTGGCAGTATGTGCTGGGAACCACCTTGGGCATTGCACCTCTGGGCCTGAGTGCAGCTTTCTTTGGCAAAGGTGCCATAGAACTCATGCGGGAACCCTCAACCATCGCGGCAAGCTTTTTGGTTGCAGCCGCAATAGTGTATATCGCTTTTCGGGTGATTAAGAAACGTAAAGCTGCTCAAGCCTGAGCGATGTTGGCCATGGCGACAGATACTAAACTGTGATATTCCTAACCAAAGGTTTGGTTGAAAGCAGTACTGCTATATGAAAAATATCGTTTTTTGCATCATCGCGTTTTTGTGTATTTTTGGTCGTGGTGCGTTCGCTGACGCAAACGAAAGTAGCCAATCAAACGCGGATCATGCCAAGAGTTCACCTAGTGTAGTCGCGCATCGCGGCGCCTCAGGCTATTTACCTGAACATACGCTGGAAGCTGCCGTACTCGCTTATAATCAGGGTGCCGACTACATTGAGCAAGATTTGGTGTTAAGTCAGGATAATGTGCTGATCGTTTTACACGACATTCACCTAGAGCGCACCACTGATGTAGAGCATCAATTCCCCAACCGTGCCAGAGAGGATGGTCGTTTCTACGCCATTGATTTTACGCTGGCAGAACTCAAGCAATTGCATGTACATGAGCGGGCTAACGCCGATGGCAGTTTGGTATTTCCCAATCGGTACAAAGGTCAGGCAGCATTCTCGCTGGCAACATTTGAAGAGCACATTGCGTTGGTTAACACCTTAAATCAAGTGCGTGGGCGAAACGTAGGGCTGTACCCTGAAATCAAAGCCCCCGCCTGGCACCGTGCTGAAGGTAAAGACATCAGCTCGCAGGTGCTGACGGTATTGAAACGACATGGGTATGCGGATGCCGACGATCCTGTGTTACTGCAATGTTTTGACTTTAACGAAATTAAGCGAATTCGGCATACGCTTAACAGTGAATTGCGTTTGATTCAGTTGCTCGCCGAGAATAGTTGGCAAGAGTCGAACAACGATTATGACTACCTGAAAACAAATGAGGGGCTTGCTGAAATCGCTGCGGTCGCACAAGGGATTGGCCCCTGGTTTCCTCACGTGTACGATGTCGAGCGCAGTCAAGCGACTTCACTGGTTACCGACGCTAAAAAACACGGTTTGTTAATTCACCCCTACACGTTCAGAGCGGATCAACTGCCAGCCAATATGACTGCACCACAAACGCTAGACATTTTGTTTAAACAGCTTGAGGTTGACGGCGTGTTTACTGATCACACAGATACCGTGGTCGGCTATCTGCGCCGCCAGCGCGCAGAAACAGACTGAGCACCTGTTACGATTTCGCCATGCGAACCACAACCCGCCGGTTTTGCGCGCGATTGGCTTCCGTGTTATTTGGGGCCACGTGCCGTTTTTCACCGTGTCCGGTGACATCAATACGCGCTGGACTTACTCCCATATTGGCAAAGTAATCGCGGATCTCATTGGCGCGTCGAATGGATAGTTGCTCGTTGGTCCAGCGCCCGCCATAGCTATCGGTATAGCCATCCACCAACACCAATGAAAGCGCGCTATCTTCGCGCAGATAATTTCCAATCATTTCCAAGCGGCGCTCAGAATAGGGTGTGAGCTCCACCGAGTTTTTCTTGTAACTCAACACGGTGTAAGCGATGTCTTCAAAGCTATAAGGGAGCAACTGCGAAACGCATTGACCGAATTGTCGATACGCGGGTAGAAAATTAGCCGCGTTTAAACCCACCGACACTTTGTCGTATTCGTTGTACCAATCTTGATAATAAATGGTTGGCCAATACCCTTTCTCCAGCTCGCTGAGCATAGTCCATGCTGTGCGCTCTGGAAGATCACCGTTGTATTGCGTGCGCAATGGCATTTCAGCGAGAGGCTTCTGGGCTTCACCGGGCATCCACCGTGGTGGTACTGAATAAACCGCCGCGACACCGAACGTTTTCGGTAACAGGCGCATATCCAATTCAAATTCCATATTCAATTGCTTTGACGCGGCACTGTAAAAAAGTGCTTTCCCATAACCCGGAATTTCATGTTCCAAGACACACTGGATACGCGACTGATTAGTCAACTGCCAGTCAGATGACTCGATGGTGGCGGCATATTGGCGCATATTGGCTAGCGTCGCGGTACTCAGCAAGGAAACGAACAACGCCGTTGAAAAAATAAAAATACGCGACATATCAACTCCTAAATCTATGCCTTATTATCGTCATGGTAGCAGAAAAGTTTAGTCCTTTACTGGATACCTTCTATCGATATTGTCATACTCTCAAACCTAAACCGTTATCACGAATCGAGCTTACGCTCGTTAAACCATAAGTATACTGCATGCCCTACCCCTCTGAATTATTAGCTGAGCGCTTTCGTGGCTACTTTCCCGTTATTATCGATGTAGAGACGGCTGGATTTAATCCGAATACTGATGCATTGCTTGAGTTAGCCGCAGTCACCGTCACGTTTGACGACAACAATCAACTGCAACCGGACCAACGAATTCACCATCACGTAGAACCCTTCGAAGGGGCTAACTTAGAACAGGCTGCGCTTGATTTTAATGGTATCGATCCGACTTGCGCGCTACGAGGTGCAATTTCAGAGCACGAAGCGATGCTGGATCTGTGTAAAAATATTCGGAAACTACAAAAAGCGGCGGGTTGTCAACGGTCAGTGATCGTGGCGCATAACGCTAGTTTCGATCAAGGCTTTATCAATGCAGCCATCGCGCGGTGCAATATTAAACGTACGCCGTTTCATCCATTTGTGTCATTTGACACGACGAGTTTAGCAGCACTCACTTTAGGTCAAACGGTGTTGGTTAAAGCGTGTCAGGCTGCAGAAATCGCCTTTGATCAGAAGCAAGCCCACTCCGCATTGTACGATGCAGAAAAAACCACAGAGCTGTTTTGTCACATGGTCAATCGATGGCAAAATTTAGGCGGCTGGCCACTCGCCTAACGCTTATGTCACGGTAAACGCCCACAAAAAAGGCTGCTAAACGCAGCCTTTTCCACTATAAGTCAATAACGACAACGTTATAGGTCGTCAGAGTTACCCGATAAGTACTTCGCCACGCCTTCTGGGCTTGCATCCATACCGGCCTTACCTTCCTGCCAGCCTGCAGGGCAAACTTCACCGTGCTCCTGATGGAATGCGAGTGCATCCACCATACGTAACATTTCGTCAATATTCCGGCCTAGCGGTAAATCGTTAACCACTTGATGGCGTACTAAACCATCTTCGTCAATCAAGAAAGAGCCACGAAATGCGACGCCATCGGTTGGATGCTCTACGTCGTATGCCTGACAAATCTCATGTTTTACGTCTGCGACCAGCGTATATTTCACTGCGCCAATACCACCTTGGTTAACCGGTGTATTGCGCCACGCGTTATGGCTAAACTGTGAGTCAATCGAAACACCAATAACTTCCACACCGCGTTTCTGGAATTCAGCGTAGCGCTTATCAAAAGCGATCAACTCAGAAGGACACACAAAGGTGAAATCAAGTGGATAAAAGAACACCACGGCTTTTTTGCCCTTGGTCGCTTCACTGAATGAAAATGAATCAACAATTTCACCGCTACCTAGCACTGCTGCTGCGGTAAAATCAGGGGCCGGACGTCCAACAAGTACGCTCATAATTATCTCCAGTTAGTTGTTTTATTAACTCATTTTAGTACACGCGTTGTATATAAGGCTGGTTCTGAAAAAACCAAGCATCAGCCTAAAAAACTACGCACAGAAACGCGCTGAAAAAACTTGCATGCAACATGAATAACAACTATTATCATTTGCAATGAAGTTTTCGGGCAAACTCTATGTACGTATGCATGTGTTACGGTGTTACAGACAAAGCGATCAAAAACGCGGTTAAAGAACATGGCGTTGGTAATCTGCGTGAATTAAACACTGTTCTCACGCTAGGTTCAGAGTGTGGCCGTTGCGTACAGATGGCTCAGCAAATTATCGATACCACCATTATAGACGACTCTTTATTCAAAGAAGTCTGCTAAGGTCAATCGGCCCAGAAACATTCGTTGCAGTAAACCTTCCACACTTAGCCACGCATCAGTTTCAAAAAAACATTCAAAAAAAATCAGGCATTAGCCTGATTTTTTAACGTCTTTCGCATCTTAACTATGATGCGTGCTTTTCCGCCGTTTCTTTGATGAGCGGTTGTAACTCGCCTTGTTGAAACATCTCAAGAACGATATCGCACCCGCCAATCAGTTCACCATCAACCCACAATTGAGGGAATGTTGGCCACTCTGCATACACGGGAAGCTCCGCGCGGATATCCGGATTTTGCAGAATATCCACATACGCGAATTGTTCGCCGCAAGACATCAGCGCTTGAGAAGCCTGCGATGAAAAACCACAACTTGGTAACTTAGGCGACCCTTTCATGTAGAGCAAGATAGGATTTTCAGAAATTTGCTGCTTAATTTTTTCAACGGTTTCAGTTTTGTCGTAGGATTCCATAATGCTCTCAATTGAATGTGAATGCGTAGAATATAGGGCCGACACAGTCGGCTTTCAAGCGCCCCCTTTAGACAAATTTTAGAATACACCCTTGGTGTTAAAAAAAATGACCCCATCTGTTAGTGAATCAGTAACTATACTGACTGTGGTTTGCTCGTTCACTGAGGATTTAGTGTCAGCGACAAACTCAATAATTTCTGTCAGGACCAAAATGGAGGCTATCAATGGCTTTTGAATTACCCGCACTACCTTATGAAAAAAACGCGCTAGAACCTCATATCTCATCAGAAACGCTTGATTATCATTATGGCAAACACCACGCCACTTATGTGACTAAGTTGAATGGCCTTATTGAAGGTACAGAGCTTGAGAACAAAGGCCTTGAAGAGATTGTCAAATCGTCTGATGGCGGTGTGTTTAATAATGCTGCGCAAATCTGGAACCATACGTTTTACTGGCACAGCTTAAGCCCAAATGGTGGCGGTGAGCCAAGCGGCGCTCTTGCTGATGCAATCAATGCCAAGTGGGGCTCTTTTGCTGACTTTAAAGCAGCCTTCAACGACAAAGCAGTGAATAACTTTGGTTCAAGCTGGACATGGTTAGTGAAGAATGCAGATGGAAGCCTGGATATCGTTAATACAAGCAATGCTGCAACGCCACTGACACACGAAGGCATCACACCATTGTTAACGGTCGACTTGTGGGAGCATGCTTATTACATCGACTACCGCAATGCTCGCCCTAAGTATCTTGAAGGATTTTGGGCATTGGTTAACTGGTCATTCGCCAGCGAAAATTTTGGCGCTTAATGGTCTGATTTGATAAACGCGAGCCCCGATATTCGGGGCTTTTTAATGCAAACGCACTCGAACCACCGGGAGTAAAACCAATCCCGCGATGACCGCGACACCGGCAGCCATAGTGAATGAAAGCTGCGCACCCGCACCGTCTTGCCACAAATGCCCTGCAAACCAGTTCCCCAATGCACCACCAAAACCGAACGCTACACTGATATAGATGGCTTGCGCACGACTTTGAAAGCGTTTGTCAAAATAGCGAAAGATAAAATGTACACTAGCCGCGTGAGTCAATCCAAAACTGAATGCGTGGATCAGTTGAGCCAAGGCCACTAACCAGAGGTCGTCGCCAAAAGCGCCCAATAGCTGCCATCTTGCTCCGGTAAACACGCAACTCACGATCAAAAGCCATTTAACCCCGACGCGCGCAATTAAGCGAGATGCGAGCATAAATATGATAACTTCAGCCACGACGCCCAACGCAATCATGATCCCCGTCGTTTGGCCACTGTAACCAAGATCGCGCATGTACAGTGCGAAAAAGCCGTAATATACGCCAAAACTGACCTGTAACAGCGTTGCTGATACGATGAACAGGATAAATGTGCGACGCAAAGCTCGGTGCCACTGACCTTTCACACGCTCAGCCGATTGCGACTTAGGTACTTTATCAGCAATCAATAGCGTGGATAAAAACAGCCCCGCTAGCACCAACGTGCTGACAACAACAGGCACCTCGCTGCCATGGATATCAATGAGATGACCGGTCAGCACGGTCAACACGATAAATCCGATACTGCCCCATAGTCTGACATTGCCGTAGCTGTGTTGAAAATATTCAGTTTGGCGTAGTGTAACCACTTCCAGTTGCGGCAACACGGCAGTCCAGAACATCATCATCAAGCCAAAGCAAAGCGTTAGCCACCAAAATTGCTGCGCCCAAAAAACGCCCACAAAACTCAACACGGTGAATAAACAGCCAAGCCTTAATACCAGAAGGACTTTGCCGCTACGGTCGGCTAAGCTTGCCCACAGTGAGGGTCCAAAGATCCGTGCAAACGTGATCAAGGCGAACAGTTCGCCAATTTGTGACGAACTAAACCCCCGACCATCGAGAAAAATGCCCAAATACGGTATGAGAACACCGAGTTGAGCAAAATACAGAAAGTAGGTGAGCGAGAGGCGTTTCACCGACTACGGTGCTTTACCCGCAATCACCGGTGTAGGCGACTGAACCCCAGCGTTTTGCGCTCGCTGGCGTAGTACGTGATCCATAATCACGATTGCCAGCATCGCTTCGGCAATCGGCACAGCACGTATGCCGACACACGGGTCGTGGCGACCTTTGGTGACAATCTCAGTGGCGTTTCCGTTAATATCGATGGTGTCGCCACTGATAGAGATACTGGACGTCGGTTTGAGTGCCATGTGCACCACCACATCCTGCCCGGTCGAAATGCCTCCCAACACGCCCCCAGAGTGATTGCTGGTGAAGCCATCAGGCGTGAGTGAATCGCGGTGCTCAGTGCCCTTTTGCATGATCACATCAAACCCGTCACCCACTTCAACGCCTTTCACGGCGTTGATACCCATCATAGCGTGCGCAATGTCGGCATCCAGCCTGTCGAACACCGGTTCACCAAGCCCGACCGGCATATTCGTGGCTACCACAGACACTTTGGCACCAATGGAATCACCGGACTTTTTCAGTTCACGCATGTAAGCATCCAAAGCCTCCAATTGATTTGAGTCCGGGCAAAAGAATGGGTTTTGATTGATTTGCTCTGGCTCAAGCAAATCCATCTTAATCGGGCCGAGTTGGGATAAATAACCAGTGATTTCAATGCCGTACTCGGTTTTCAGAAATTTTTTCGCAATACCACCGGCGGCAACTCGCACAGCGGTTTCTCTGGCGGATGAACGGCCACCACCGCGGTAATCTCGCGTGCCATATTTCTGTTGATAGGTGTAGTCTGCGTGACCAGGACGGAAGCGATCCGCAATTTTCGAATAATCCTGGCTGCGTTGGTCGGTATTTTTAATCAGCAAACCAATACTGGTTCCGGTCGTTTTACCCTCAAAAACCCCCGATAGGATCTGTACTTCGTCTTCTTCACGGCGTGCCGTCGTATAACGAGAGGTACCGGGCTTTCGCCGGTCTAAATCGCCTTGTAAATCGGATTCGTCCAACGCGAGGCCCGGAGGGCACCCGTCAACCACACCGCCAATAGCGACGCCATGGCTTTCGCCAAATGTGGTCACTGTAAAAAGTTTTCCGAAACTATTCCCTGACATGCTGTTATGCGCCCTTCTGCCAAAATTCATTAAGTGCCGACCGCGACACTGCAAATACACCTTCACCGCCCTGCTCAAAACGCACCCAATCAACCATGAGTCCTGGGAAGCGCGCTTCGAAATGAACCAGACTATTGCCTACTTCTACCAGAAGCCAGCCGTCCTCTGAAAGGTGCTCTGGTGCTTGTTTCAAAATAATTTCAACCAAATCAAGCCCATCGTCACCGGCTGCGAGCGCCAATTCTGGCTCATGTTGGAATTCTGCGGGAAGATCCGACATGTCCTCAGCATCAACATAAGGTGGGTTCGATACGATTAAGTCATACTTCTGGCCTGACACCGCCGCGAACAAATCTGATTGAATAGGAGTCACCTGATGAGCCACCCCATGCTCCTCAACATTGATTTGAGCCACGTCCAGTGCGTCTGTACTGATATCGACCGCATCGACCTCTGCATCAGGGAACGCGTGTGCCATGGCAATAGCGATGCAGCCGCCCCCGCAGCACAAATCGAGTATACGTGTAGGCTCACTCACATACGGTGCAAATTGCGATTGAATCAATTCAGCAAAGGGCGAGCGCGGTATCAACACGCGCTCATCCACGTAAAATGGTAATCCACAAAACCACGCTTGATGAGTGATGTAAGGCAACGGCAAGCGGGTTTGTACGCGTTTTAACACCAATTCTGCAACTTTTTGTCGCTCGCTACGCGTTAATTTGGCGTGAAACAGCGCATCGCCAGTTTGCTGGGTGATATTTTGAGGTAAATGCAAGGCAAACATGACAAGCGTAACGGCTTCATCCCACGCGTTATCAGTACCATGACCGAAAAACAAATCGGCATCGTTAAACCGACTCACGCTCCATCGCACCATATCAAGTAGGCTTTCTAGATCTTCAATGGCTTGTTCGAGGTAAATTTTGTCAGTCATCGGGTCTATTCATCCGCTAAACAATGGCTGGTATGATACCTAATATTACGGTCGATAGGATCGAAATTTACGAGGAAAACGGCGGTGGAAGATGATGACTGGTCACAATTTAAAAAGACCACACCGGGTTTAGTCCCATTAGCGCCGGATGATAAGATCGTGCTAACCCGCACCGATAACAAAGCGATGGCGAAGCAATTTCGTCGCAAAGCGATCTCGTCGGCGATTGCAGCAGACCGAAAACGAGCCGCTGAGTTCGCTTTTTCAGACGACTTCCAAGCTCATTTCGATGCTCAGGGGCCACTGAAATTTGTTAACCACACTAAGCACAGCAGCGAGTTAAAACGTTTACGCCGTGGCGACTACGTACCTGAGTTTCTCCTGGATTTGCACGGGCTCTCGCGTGATGAATCAAAGCGTGAAATCGCCGCCCTGTTGGCAGAAGCACACAAACAGCACGCCCGCTGCGTTTGCATTGTGCATGGCATTGGCAGTGGTGTGCTGCGTCAGCAAGTACCGCATTGGCTGGTGCAGCACCCTAACGTCATCGCTTTCCATCAAGCCACACTCGAATGGGGAGGACAAGGTGCCCTCCTCGTTCTCATCGCAACGAACGACCCCAAACTTGGCGATTAAAACGACATCATTATTTGCTATGGTCGGCGCTGTTGTGAATAAACATATAGGTAAAGTAGCCACACATACCGATGATGATGGCTATCATCATTAGTGACATCCACACAACGGGGTCAAAAAATAGATTGAGGGGCATGATGCTCTCCTTGAAAGTACATAAACAATGTCAACGAGACATAGCGTACTGGAACCACTGAAGAACATACTGATCTCGATCAATACCCGCTTATGGAGAGCCCCGCGTTATTGCGCTGGATCAATTAAAACTGGATTTTTACATTGAAAGCGATATTAATCCGTTGCCGATCGCTGGGATTTGGCAATACCTCATGCAATAGATAGCTGGGAAACATTAGCAACAACCCATCCTCTGCCGGTAACGTAAACGACTGCCCATACGGTAGCCCTAAACTCACCTGCTGATTTAAATAGGCCTGGCTGTAAAGCGCGATGTCACCTGTTCCAGTACCTTGCACGTAGTAAACACCTGACCAATGCCATTTCGAGTGCGAGTGAATAGCATTGCTGCTGCCCTTTTCGTTCACATTGGCCCAATGGTTAGTTTCAAAGCGCGAATCATCAAACGATTCCAAGGCAGCACAGGGTGCACCGATGGAAAGATAATGACGATGAATGGCTTTAACATTGTCAATGGCCATGCGGCGCAATGTTTGCCAACCGTCAAACTCATCCGACCCACGCCAACAGCCGGGGTTTGCCATTTTATCCACCGTCGGATGATTTTTTTGATAATCGAGAATGGCGGTTTTTAATGTCTGATTCAGACGAGGGTGATCCGGCATCATCGATCGCCAGATATCCGTGTGTAGGATCCCGCCCCTTGCCAATACTATTGTTTGGTTGTTGGCATTAACATATTGCATACCGGGTGCAATAGGCATCGGCTGATTCATTTATTATATCTCTCCCTAAAGGGCTCAAAAGCCTCTGCGTAACGTGTCCAACGGCCTACCGCATGACGATTAATCGGTTGGCGCACTTGCCAGATACTGGGCGTTTCAACGGGATTGTCTGCACCACGGATCTCGGCTTCGCCGGGCATTTTCACTTCTAAAAATTGCTCTACTTGTGAAATGGCAACTGAGTAATTGCTCACCAAGTGCTCGTAATCAAGGTTCAGAATATCACTGCCATACCATTGTGACCATTCTGCCATTAACCGTTGATATTGGTCGTACACAAAAAGAATATTATCCAGTGAATGCGTGTAGGCGAATTGTGCAGAGAAACTTTCGAAGAAGATAGATGCAGCAACATCGAATGGATCACGCTGTAGGTTAATGATTTTTCCCTGCGGAAACAGGTGTTTAAACAGTCCCACGTGAAAGAAATTAGTGGGCACTTTATTCACAATGATGTGACCAGCGAAGTTGCTGAACTGCCTAAAATACCGAGTGTAGCTTTGCGCGATTGTCGTTTCATCAATAGACTTCCCTTGCGCAAGTGGTGCCAGATAATACTGCCCATGCCGCCCTGTGGCGATGCTCACTTCAAGCGCGGGAGTCTCTCCACCCGCATAGTAGTCAGGCAGCGTTGCCAACATCTGCTCGACCAAGGTGGTACCAGAACGCGGCATTCCAACGACCAATATGTGAGGCGTGTGGTCAGGCTCGCCGTCCGTTTGTTGCGCTGCTCCACGTTGATTAACCGCGCTGAAGGTTTGCAGTGTTGCATCCACCTGCTTGCTCAACGTATCTCGACTAAATTGAACCTGAGACTGTTTCATTTGATTCGCCTGCTCGGCGCATTGCCAAGCCTGCTGATACTCACCGATGTCATTAAAATACTTGGCCTGAGCAAACTTCACGCGAGCGCGATGGTCGTCATTCGCTGCGTTTGCGTAAGCGTGGTCAAAGAATTTTTGATAGCGACTATTCGTCTGCTTTACACGTTGGCTTTTCAGCAAACCGGCTATTGCATAGCTGTTGTTGGGCTGCTCAGCGAGCACGGCCTCGTAGTGCACTACCGCATCAGAAAAATGACCTTTTTTTGCCAGTGTGTTGGCGTGCGTCAACATCACTTGTGCTTTGTGCGTTTCATCGACAGCAGCTACCCACTGTGACGTGAGACTCAGGGCCTTGTCGATAGCGCGGCTCTGCAACGCGGCTTGTACATGCAGCCAGCGAAGTGTTAAGTCAGATGGAAACCAATGACTGACTTTTTCGGCCACCTTGAGGGCATCATTGAACCGGTTAAACTGAAGCAACGTGCGAATAAAATGCTCGGCTGCCTGCGACGCTGTAAATGCGGAACGGGTATTCAAAAATGCATTTAAGTAAGATTCCGCAGTCTCATAGTGGCGCTTCGAAAACTGGATAAGGCATAGGTGCATCAGCGCAATAGCATTGCCATTTTCCTGTGCCACACACTGCATCAACAATGCTTCAGCATTAGCGACTTCACGGCGTCGCAGACAGGCTTCGGCTTGAGCAATAAGTTGTGCACTTGAACTCATAGCGTATTCAGTTCCATTGGCTTGCCCCCATCAACCCACGCAACTACGTGAACAAGCGCCACAACCAACTCTTTTGTAGCTCCTCTTCACAGCCCCGTAGTTGCGACGCATACCGTAATGAGCGGCTTTTCACTCGCTCAGAGACTTTAACCAACCACGCTTTGCGCTGATAAGTACCGCGCCGGTACCCTCCCCACCCTTCGTGGTAATTTAAGTACTGCGCATACGCGTCCCACTTAGACACGCCATTGATAGTATGAGACTTGGCGATAAACCATCCCATAAAATCAATCGCATCTTCGAAATCATCCCGATCGGCCCAGCCATTGCCCGTCTCACGCACATAATCTTGCCAAGTCAGCGTTTTAGCCTGTGAGTAGCCGTACGCCGAACTCACACGCCCCCACGGAATGAGACCAAAAAATATCGTATCTTTGGGAGGCAATGCATCAGCCTTGAAAGAACTTTCCTGATACATCATTGCCATCGGCACGTGGATTGGCACACCCCACCGCTCGCGCATATCATCCGCCGCATCGTACCAATCGGGCTTCTCTTCGAAAATAGCGCATAAATTACTGCTATCCTTTGGTGGCGTGACAGTACAAGCGGCCAGTAGCACGCTGAAGGCCGCCAGCAACGCGTACAGAGGGGTATTAAGCCTTGGCGAAATAGTCACGCAAAAAGTCATCAAAATTCACGCTGTTGGCGGCTTCTATCGCGTGTTGCTTATCAAGTGAGACCGCTGTTTGCTGAACGAAGTAAGATTCATCAAAATGTCGATAATCACGCTCAATAAAGCCTTGCTTGTATTGCTGCGATAAGGAAACACCATAAGCGCCGTTGTCCAGATTATTCGACAGTAAATGATCAAGTAGCTGCGCTGAAGGCGTTAAACTAAAGTCATTCACTTTAGCAAGTTCTTGCCTAACCGCCTGAGAGTAACGCGTGGTTTGATTGGCACTGTCCAACTGGGCGGCAACGGGCGCAAAACGCTCAAACAATAGTCTTGCCCAGTCCTGTAGTTTGACTTCTTCAACCGGATTGCCCAGGCCTTTAAAGTCTCGCTTGAGCAACGTCAGCTCGGGGTCGCGACCATTGATGACAGCACGTTTCAGGTTGGTTTCCGTTTCTTTATAGGTTTTGGGATCGAACTCAGGAGAATCCCATAGCAGGCAAGTGAGTAAAAACACATCGAGGAAATAAAATTGATTCTCGCTGATGCCAATGTCACTGAACGGATTAACGTCCAGCGCTCTGACTTCGATGTAACTGACACCCCGAGAGGCCAATGCATCGCTGGGTTTTTCCATCGATTCTGTGGGCTGTTTGGGTCGAATAGGCGAATAAAGTTCGTTTTCGATTTGCAGTATGTTTCGATTCAACTGTTCATAAAGCCCATTTTCACCCGCTGAAAAGCGTTCGTATTCACTTGAATGGGTACGGATTGCCTGACGAACTGAACTGATGTACTCGGGTAACCGGTTATAGCAAATGTGCAAAACTGACTGCTGGCTATTCGTGTAACCCAGATCGCTCATGCGTAATGACGTGGCGTAAGGCAAATAAAGACTGCCTTTACCCATCTTTTGAAAAGGAAGATTGTGCTGCTTATTTCCAATAAATGAACTACAGATTGCTGGCGAAGAACCGTACAAAAACGGGATCAACCAGCACCAGCGCCGATAATTACGGATCATGTCAAAATAATGCTGTGAACGCGCATCTTGATCCGCTTTACCACCGGTTAGCTGTGCGTACGCAGTCCAATAACTCTGCGGCAGCGAAAAGTTAAAATGTACACCCGATATGGCTTGCATCATCGCGCCATACCGATTCTTCAGTCCGATGCGGTAAGTCGTTTTCATACGACCAATATTCGAGTCGCCGTAGTCTGCAATCGGAATATTCGATTCGCCGCTGACATAACATGGCATGCTCATGGGCCACAGCGCTTCATCCGCTATATTGCCCATCACAAACTTGTGAATATCACTGAGCTGATCGAGTGTTGTCTGCACTGAGGTTTCAGGCGGTGTAATAAATTCCAACAGAGACTCAGAGAAGTCCGTGGTAATTGAATCGTGTGTTAACGCTGAGCCCAGAGCCTTAGGATGCTTATCCTGAGACAGAAGACCATTTGGCTTTATGCGCAGCGCTTCGCGCTCAACGCCATGTTGAATTTGCGGTAATGCGGACTGGAAATCGGCTGTCGCAAGAGCTGCGACCTTTTGCTCAAAGGTTAACGATGTGCTCGACAATGGCTTGCTCACTGTGTCTGTGTTTCTTCGTTAGTGGGGCAAGTATAGAGTGTTTTAAACGCTACACCTGCACTTTTTATCATTACTAATACCAAAACGGTTTAGCGTTCAGTTAATTTGGAACATCTAACTCAATGATAGGCCGTTTCAGGGACTCCAGCTCTGCGCGCAAAGCCTGTGCGTCTCCCACCACTATCAGTTGCATATCATCCAGCACAAGATGCTTTTGTGCTAAAGACTGTAACGTTTGAGCATCAATACTGTTAATAATTTCTAACTGCTTTTGCGTATAATTACGGTCTAAGTCATAGACCAAAAGATGACGTAGAAACTGTGATTTACTGGAGGGCGTTTCATACCTTAACGCATCCGATTGAGTAAACGCATTTTTCATCAGCGCCATTTCACCCTCTGTCGGGCCCTGCGCCTTGTAATGCTGGATCTCGCTGATGATCTCGTTGATACTGTCGAGCGTGTTTAGCGCGTTCATATCGCCGCCCGCGCTGAATACACCCAGCGTTTTTCCGCCGCTAAAACTACTTCCCGCCCCATAGGTAAATCCTTTGTCCTCGCGAAGGTTCAGGTTAATACGGCTATTAAAGTTACCGCCCAGTGGGAAGTTCATTAAGCGCATCCGAAAAAACTCGCCGGTAGCATCATAGGGCAATGAGCGTTGAGTAAAATCCACCACGGATTGCACCGCATTGGGTTTATCCACCAAGAAAATATTGGCCTGCTCATACTCAGGAAAAGCAGCATACTGCGGAATCGAATACGGCTTGGCAAGCCATCCGTCGAAACGCGTGAGCAACTGCATGACAGCGGGTTTATCGATGTCACCAACGACAACAATGTTAGCCTGATCCGGATTGACGAAGGTTGCATAAAACTGCTTTACATCGTCAAGGGTGATGTTGCTAACCGTTGAAACAACTCCATCATCAGGCAAGCTGACGCGGTTTTGCTTGCCATAATTAACCAAATCTCTGGCTCGGCTTGCAAGAATGTTGGGACTCTTCAATTGCTGCTGCATCGCTTGCAATGTGCGCTGTTGAATTTGTGCAAAGTCTGATGCTAAGAAAGCGGGGGTCAGTAGTTTCTCCAGCAGGATATCCAACGTAGGTTGCAGATTTTTGGTTAAGCTGGAGGCATAAATCGTCATAAAGCGACCTGAAGCACCAAACCGAATACTGCTGCCCAGTTTAGCAAGCTCATTCGCCAGCGTGATGCTATCGCGCGCTTGAGAAGACTCATTCAGCATCTGCGCAGTCATCGAGGCAAGACCCGCCTTATCTGTTGGGTCCAGCAAGGGCCCACCTTCTAAATTTATCGCCAGTGTAACGGTTGGGGTTTCCTGAGTTTGCGCCCCAAGCACTGGAATATTATTACGGTACGTGGCCTCCCAGAAGTCAGGAACATTCACCACCGGCGCGGGACCCGTTGCGGGTATAACACTGCGATCAAACTGACTTTGCGTCGTGATATTAGCAACAGCGACGGGGGTTGTCGCGTTAGCAGGCAACTCACGAGCCGGAACTGAGTAATTCGGCTTTTGCACAGCCATGGCCGTTTGCCCCTCCGGCACAATACTGAGTACCACTGCGGGGTTATTCTTGATGTATTGCTCATATACGCGCATGACATCGTCTTTTGTCACCGCGTTGTAACGGTCAATATCGGTCTGCACCAAATCAGGCTCACCGGCATAAAGCTGACCATTGGCCAGCGATGAGACTTTGCGCGCCACACTTTGTAGACCAAAAATAGTACCAGCCTCAATGCTCATTTTAACCCGGTCGAGATCATCTTGCTGGACACCACGCACTTCAAATTCTTCTAACGCGGCATAAAAATCAGCATAAAGGCTGTCTAAATTTGTGGTTACCGCCGGGTTGGCAAGCGCCAACAACTGAAATTCACAGGCCAATTCGCGACACGGATGCGATACACCCGCTTGCACCGTTTTGCCACTGACGACTAAGTTTTTATAGAAAATCGAGGTCTTTCCTCCGCCCAAAATATCTGCCAACACATCCAGCGGCGCTTCATCCGGATGGCGGGCATACACGGTTGGGAAGGTCATTTGAATAAATGGCAAATGGACGTTATCTTCTAAGGTCAGATACCGTGGGCTGTCCAGTTTCACCGGCGTTTTTTGTTGTCTTTCTACCTCAGGCCCTCGCGGGATCTCACCAAAATACTTTTTTACCCAACGTTTTGTCTGTTCAATATCAATGTCGCCACCAATCGTCAAAATGGCATTATTTGGCCCATACCAGCGCTGGAAAAACGCCTTAAGATCATCAACGCCGACACGGTCCAAGTCTTCAACATAACCTATCACTGGCCAGGAATAGGGGTGCCCGGCGGGATAAAGCGCTTCACTAATCCGTTCACTGCGCAGTCCATAGGGTTGATTGTCGATGCGTTGCGCGCGTTCATTTTTGACCGTTTCACGCTGATTCTCGAATTTCTGTTGAGTCACCGCCGGTAACAAAAATCCCATTCTGTCAGATTCAAGCCAGAGAACCTTTTCCAAATGATTGCGCGGCACGGTTTGATAATAGTTGGTCCGGTCTGAATTTGTGGTGCCATTCATGTCACCACCAGCCTCGGTGATCATGGAAAAGTGTTGTTCATCAGCGACATGCGCTGAGCCTTGAAACATCATGTGTTCAAAAAAATGCGCAAACCCTGAATGGCCAACGTCCTCTCGTGCCGATCCCACATGATAGGTCACATCAACATGAACCAGCGGGTCGGATGTATCCTGATGCAGGATTACGGTCAGTCCGTTTTCAAGCTGGTAACGCTCATACGGGATTGTCACGCCACTCGGCTTTTCCTTTGCATTGTTCTGTGGTGGAAGCGGTTGAGCACAACCAAGCAACAACACACTGAGAAACCCCACTATCCAACCCGTTTTATTCATAATTTCCGCTTTTAAATTGTTAATACACACACGATTGGTTTTCGCGTAAACTGACATCATTGCGCAAAAAGGGCACACGATGGAAAACCAAGCACTCCTTGTCGATCTTGATTTTGGCACTAAGCAACTCGGCGGTAACACTGCGTTATTTGTTAAGTTGCTCGGTCGGTTCGAAGATGAATATCAAGACGCCGAAAGCAAGTTAGCCGAATTTCAGCAACATAACAACCTTGAGACGATGCAACTACTGGTTCATACGATCAAAGGTGTCAGTGGCAATTTGGGACTTGAGCGATTGGCCAAAGAGGCAAAAAAAGTCGAAGCGCTGGTAAAGCGTGATTCACTCGATGACGAATCGCTACAAACGTTAATCCACACACTCAACCAAACGCTGACCGAAATACAAGCAGTGCGCAACCAACACACTCGAAGCTCAGATGAAAATACCCGTCACGTCGCTCAAACACACAGCGGTGAGCACGTCGAGGCGTTAACCAAAGCGCTACAGCAACAACGCTTTATCAGCGACGAACTATTCGACAATGCGACCGCCCAGAGCAATTTGAGCCAAGCTGACAAAGAAGCGCTGCAAAGCGCGATACTCGATTTGGATTATCCGCGCGCATTGGCTATTTTGGGTGAGTCATAATGTGACCGCACCGCTTCGCATTATTTTTGAACACGCGCATTTTTTAATTATCAACAAACCTGCTGGCGTTAGTATGCATGGCGGCAGTGACACGCCGACAGTGATGGAAAGCCTGCACAACATGGGTTATCACGGTTCACTAAAGCTAGTGCATCGCTTGGATACACCCACGTCCGGTATCATGGTTATCGCCACTCAACCTCAAGCGGCCGCTACGTTGGCCGAAGCGTTTGCGCAGCGCCGGGTAAGCAAATACTATCTGGCCGTGTCCAGCGCGAAGCCTAAAAAGAAGCAAGGTCATATACTCGGTGACATGGCGGCTGCAAGACGCGGTAGCTATAAGCTTCTGAAAAGCACTGAAAACCCAGCCTATACGCAGTTTATGAGCCACTCAATTGACAGTGGGTATAGGCTGTTTATCCTGCGTCCTCTCACGGGAAAGACACACCAATTACGCGTCGCCCTGCGTAGCCTTGGTTCGCCAATTGTTGGCGATGGTCGATATGGGGGGCAGACTGCGGACCGACTTCACCTACACGCCTGTGCACTGGGTTTTAAATATGAAGGCGAACGCTTTGATTTTTATCAGCCGCCTGATGCAGGAACATGGTTTTTGCGCGATGAGACACGGGCTATTGTTGAAGCCTTGGGGCACCCCAGTGATATTTTGTGGCCCAAATTGTTATGGCCCCGATAGGTATGGCACTCGTCGACGCACATCAAACGGACACGCTACTGCATATTATTGGCAGTGGTGCTATTGGTAGCTTAATAGCGGCACGCGCACAGAAAACGAACCTTGCGTACAGTCGCCATATTCGTTCAACAGCGGTCAAGGATGTGCATTTAATGGACGGTGACACTGTGCATTTGCGCGGGCCGGTGAATCAATGGCCAGCGTATTCACCTCGCGAACTGACCGTGCTGTTTCCCTTAAAGAGCTATCAAATAGTGTCTGCCATTGACGAATATGCCCCCTGTATTCCACACGGCAGTAACGTTGTATTGATCCATAACGGTATGGGGTGCTACGAGCAAGCGCAAACAGCACTGGCTGCATTTCATACCTTCATGGCGACTACCAGCGACGCTGCGTTCAAGCCTAGCCCGCAAGTATGCCGACAGACGGGCACGGGGCACACAAAAATAGGCTACATTGATGGCCGTCAAAATAGCGAAAGGCTGCAGAGCGTAACGTCGTTGATGGCTAAGTTACTCTCTGGCGTTGCCAGCGAACAAGCGATTCAAACAGCCATGTGGCATAAGCTCGCCGTCAATGCGCTGATCAATCCGCTGACCGCATTGCATGACGTTCCCAATGGCGCCCTACTCGAACCTGCTTACACAGCTCAGTTGGAGGCTCTGGCCGATGAGGTATCTGCCGTGATGCGAGCATGCGATATCAACGTGTCGCCGCAAGGTATCTTAACTGCCGTGCGCGAGGTGTGCCACAAGACCGCGGAAAACTACAGTTCGATGCACCAAGATAGGGTTCATGGAAGACGCACAGAAATCGATGCTATCAATGGCTATATTGTCGAACAGGGATTAAAAAAAGGGCTTAACTGCACATGCAATCAAGCCCTAATCAATGCGATTAAACGTTAACTACGCATCCGCTTTGTTTTCCGGTTTCATGTGCGGAAACAAAATTACGTCTTTAATGGTCGGGCTGTCAGTCAACAACATGACCAAACGATCAATACCGATACCTTCACCGGCTGTCGGCGGCAACCCGTATTCCAATGCGCGAATGTAATCAGCGTCAAAGTGCATAGCCTCGTCATCACCCGCTTCTTTTTCGCTGACTTGCTTTAAGAAGCGTTCGGCTTGATCCTCAGGGTCATTCAACTCTGAGAAACCATTCGCAATCTCGCGGCCACCCACGAAAAACTCAAATCGATCGGTAATAAATGCATTGTCGTCATTGCGTCGTGCCAGCGGTGACACTTCCCACGGATAGGCGGTGATGAAGGTTGGCTGATCCAGTTGTTCTTCGGCAGTGGCTTCAAAAATTTCACATAAATACTTGCCTGCGCCCCAGATCCCATCAACCTCTGGCTCTTTAATATGCAAGCGTTTAGCAATTTCTTTGAGTGTATCTAAATGATTTTCAGGGTCGTTAATCGCCGTTGAGAATCGCTCAGCGTTGTCGCCGCTGGTTGCTTCATCATAATATTGCAAAATGGCTTCGTTCATCGTCAATCGGGCAAACGGCTGACCAAAATCATAGTCAACGCGACTGACAACCTCACCTTCCTTATTCTTCGTTGTGTTCGATACAATCTGACTACCCAACACATCCTCTGCGACTTTGCGTAGCATCGCTTCTGTCAAATCCATTAAGTCGTTAAAGTCAGCATAAGCTTGATAGAATTCGAGCATGGTAAATTCAGGATTATGCCGCGTTGAAAGACCTTCATTGCGAAAGTTCCGATTGATTTCAAACACACGTTCAAACCCGCCGACCACCAAACGTTTTAAATATAACTCTGGCGCGATACGCAAATACATATCGATATCCATGGCGTTATGATGAGTGATAAACGGTTTGGCCGTAGCACCACCGGGGATCACCTGTAGCATCGGTGTCTCGACTTCTAAATAGTCTCGCTCAGCTAAAAACTGACGTATAGAGGCCACTACGCGGCTGCGAACTTTGAAGGTCTTGCGCGTTTGCTCGTTAGTGATCAGATCGACGTAACGTTGACGATATTTGATCTCCTGATCCGCCAAACCATGAAACTTTTCTGGCAGTGGGCGCAACGCTTTCGTTAACAGAACATAGTGCGCCATATCCACGTACAGGTCGCCTTTACCTGATTTGTGCAAAGCACCGCTAACGCCGATGATGTCGCCAATATCTAAGCTGCCATAGCGGGCCTTGATGTCTTTTTGTGTGTCTTTGCTGGCATAAGACTGGATCCGTCCACTCATATCCTGCAATAAAATGAACGGCCCGCGTTTGGCCATAATCCGACCGGCAATACTGACCTGATGGGCGGCATCAGCGAGCGTTTCCTTATCGTGCTCGCCGTAGGCTTTCTGGAGCTGAGAAGCATAGTGCTCGCGACGAAAATCATTTGGAAACCCGTTTGCAGAGCAGTTCTCGCGGATCTGCGCTAGTTTTGCACGCCGCTCCGCGATCAGTTTATTGTTGTCTGCATTCTCAGTCGCCGGTGAAGAGGCTTTTTCAGTCATAGCGGTTTTCCAATTAGAGTCCGGATTTTAAGCTAGCTTCGATGAACCGGTCGAGACCACCATCAAGTACAGCTTGGGTATTGCGTGTTTCTACGCCAGTTCTTAAATCTTTAATGCGGGAGTCATCCAATACATAGGAACGGATTTGACTACCCCAGCCGATGTCGGATTTACTGTCTTCCATCGCCTGTTTTTCTGCATTTTGCTTTTGCAATTCATGTTCGTACAACTTTGCTTTAAGTTGTTTAAACGCTTGGTCTTTATTTTTATGCTGCGAGCGATCGTTTTGGCACTGCACCACAATATTGGTCGGAATGTGCGTGATCCGTACCGCAGAATCTGTGCGGTTAACGTGCTGCCCACCAGCGCCTGAAGCTCGATAAGTATCAATGCGTAGGTCTGCAGGATTCAGCTCAACCTCAATGTCATCATTGATTTCGGGGTAGATAAAGGCCGACGCAAAGGATGTGTGACGACGGTTGCCCGAATCAAACGGCGATTTTCGCACCAAGCGATGAACACCGGTTTCCGTACGTAGCCAACCGTACGCATATTCACCGCCAAATCGTATCGTAGCGCTTTTTATACCCGCTACATCACCATCTGACACTTCAATAAGTTCAGTTTTAAAACCATGCTCTTCCCCCCAACGCAAATACATTCGCAATAACATATTTGCCCAGTCCTGAGCCTCAGTCCCGCCAGAGCCTGATTGCAAATCAAGGTAGCAGTCGTTAGCGTCATTCGGGCCGGAGAACATACGACGGAACTCAAGTACTTCCAGCTTTTTGATTAATGCGTCAAGTTCTTGCTGAGCTTCATCGAAAGTTTCTTGATCTTCTGCCTCAACGGCCAGTTCAACAAGGCCGACAACATCCTCACTGCCTTGCTCAAGCTGCTGGATGGTTTCTACTACGTCTTCTAACGCAACCTTTTCTTTACCAAGGGCTTGCGCTCGCGGAGGATCATTCCAAACCTCTGAACTCTCCAGCTCGCGATTGACTTCTTCGAGACGTTCTACTTTAACGTCGTAGTCAAAGATACCCCCTAAGCAACTTGGTGCGCTTAGCGATATCGTCGATGGCATTATGAATTGGATTAACTTCGAACATGCTTTTGGATAGGTGATGAATTTTGTGTGCGGATACTACCGAATTTGCGCTCAGGTTAACAGCCCTGATACTCAAAAGCATATCCTGAACAAAGGCTTGAGCGCAGATTTTTCACTGCGCCAGCGATTACTGAGAGTTATTTCAACTTTTGGGTGGTTGTCGCCAGCTCTTCAACGAGTTTGGCAATCTGAGAGAGCGTTTTCTCGTCGGTTAACTGGCCGCTGTCATTCATTAATGTATCAACTTTGCCGATGGCTTTTTGATTTGCCAGCACGTTCACGCCGATATTACCCAATAGCATACGCAAGGTGACCAGCACTCGCATACCGCCCAGGGCACCCGCTGATGCCGCCATTATCAATGCTGTTTTACCGCGAAACGCTTCAAGCGGCTTTTCATCGCTCTGCTTGCGACTCGCCCAGTCAATCGCATTTTTAAGAAGCGCGGGGTAACTGGAATTATACTCCGGTGACACGATAATAAATGCATCGTGGCTGAGCAATAACTCTTTGAATGCGCGGGCTTGATCAGGCATGCCAGAAGCCGCTTCATCGTCTTCATTAAAAATGGGCATTGGGTAGTCGCCTAAGTTCACCAAAGTGACTTCCGCACCGGCATTTCGTGCCGCGTCTGCTGCTGCCGTAGCCACGGCCTGATTAAACGAGTTTTTGCGCGCACTGCCAGAAAAGGCGAGTATTTTTACCATTTTACATTTCCCTTTTACTTAAAATACATTTACTGTCATCTAATCATGTGCTCGTTACTGCATAAATTTTCACAGCAACAACGTGAGGCATCAACATGCTGCTTAACTACTTTTCTAAGAAGAAGAACGCGACAACCGCCATTTTAGATCAAGCAATCGATGCGGTGATCTCAATTGATACACGCAACAATATCACGTATATCAACAAAGCGGCGGAAAAGCTTTTTGAGGTCAGCGCGGCGGAAGTGATCAATACCAATGTTAAGACGTTGGTGCCGACCGAGTTCAGAGCTAATCACGATAACTTCGTCAACGCCAACCGCAACGGCGGCGAAGACAAAATTGTCGGCACCTCCAGAGACATTCAAATTGAAACCTCACGAGGCGAGCGACGCTGGTGTAATCTTTCCCTGTCGAAAATACAGCAAAGTGACGGCGTGCATTACACCGCCTTTATTAAGGATATTTCACAGCAGAAAGAAGCACAGCAACGCATCGACCAGACATTGGAACAGTGTATCGATGCCGTGGTTTCTATCGACGAAAACAATCTGGTCACGTTTTTTAACCGCGCTGCAGAGCAACTGTGGGCAGTATCAAGAGACAAGGTAATTGGCAATAATGTCAAAATGTTAGTGCCTCAGATGATACAGGCACAGCACGACAACATGGTCAACCGCAACCGACAAACCGGCGAAGACAAAATAGTCGGCACGTCGCGCGATGTTGAAATTGAAACCCTGGATGGCCGCAAGATTTGGGGTAACTTGTCGCTATCCAAAGTCGTGATCGGTGAGGTAATAACCTACACCGCGTTCGTTAAGGATATCACTGAAGAAAAGCGTCAGCGCGATCAGTTTGCGCTATTGTCTTTGGTGGCGAATGAAACTGATAATTCAGTGATTATTACCAATGCTGAAGGGTTAATTGAATACACCAATCCCGGTTTCTCGAAATTGACTGGCTATTCAAGTCAGGACGCACTAGGTAAAAAGCCAGGCCAGTTGCTGCAAGGTAAACACACGTCTGAACAAACGCGCATGCGGATCCGCGAGAACCTCAAAAATCGCACGCCTTTTTATGAAGAGATCTTAAACTATACAAAAAGTGGTGACCCCTACTGGATCAGTCTCGCCATCAATCCGGTCTTTGACGACAATGGTAAGGTGAAACAATTTATCTCAATCCAGGCTAATGTTGACTCAACCAAACGTAAAGCCATCGAGAACGATATTCGATTATCTGCTATCAGTCAGGCCAACATTGTGCTTGAATTTGACGCTGCGGGAAAATTAACCTTAACCAATAAATTGGGGTTGGCCTCTTTCGGTTTGAAGGATAAAAGTGAGCTGGTCAATCAACTCAAACCCTTGTCGCATTATTTGAACAAAAACCAGTGGGACCAACTTAATAAAGGGCAGTTCCTGAACACGGAGATCACGCTGTCTGCCAACGGGCAAAATGTGCGCTTATCCGTTGCCATTTCACCCGTGCAGGATGAAGACGGTGCGCTAAACAAAATATTACTTTATGGAGCGGATGTTTCTGAACGGAATCAGGTCCTGTCTAAAACGCACGGCGCCATGTCCGAAGTACTCGCCAGGATCAGTGGCATTATTGACACCATCAACAGTATTTCAGATCAAACCAACCTACTGGCTTTGAATGCGGCTATCGAATCTGCCCGCGCCGGTGAAGCCGGTCGCGGGTTCTCCGTTGTTGCCGACGAAGTGCGAAGCCTAGCGTCTCGCACCACCGAGTCTGCCAAAGAGATTGGCACGCTCATTGGAGAGACACGCCAACACGTTGAAAGTTTGAGCGAATATATGGACGATGGTGACAATCGTTAACCGATTGCCACTACATCCGTTGTGCGGTCTCAATGCCTAGCAGCGCCAATCCAGTCTTTAAGGTATTCGCTGTTAGCATGGCCAGCGCTAACCGACTGTCTCTAATTTCTTTGGCGATACCGTCTTTCAGTATGGGGCAAGCTTCATAAAACCGCATAAAGTGACTTGCCACGTCATAAAGGTAAGCACACAACACGTGTGGGGTTGCCTCAGCCGACACGGCCAAGAGTGTTTCTTCAAACTGCGCGAGTTTGGTCGCCAATGTTTGCTCGGCAGGCTCTGTGATAGACACAGCCGGCTGACCGACGTCGCCGGCCTTACGCAAAATACTGGTGATCCGCGTGTAAGCATATTGCAGATAAGGGGCTGTATTTCCCTCAAAGCTGAGCATATTATCCCAATCAAACACGTAGTCCGTTGTGCGGTTTTTACTCAAATCGGCGTACTTAATCGCACCAATACCAATTTTACGCGCTAATTGCTCGTCAACCTGCTCTCCGGTGTGTTCCGCGCGCTCTGTTAGCAACGCTCTGGCACGCTCGACCCCTTCAACCAAAAGATCATGCAACTTAACCGTTTCGCCAGAACGCGTTTTGAATGGTTTGCCGTCTTTACCCAGCATCATACCAAAGGGACAATGCTCGTAACTTTGCGACGCGTCGATAAATCCTGCTTTACGGGCCACTAACTCGGTTTGCTTAAAGTGCAGAGCTTGTCTGGCATCAGTGAATATTAATGTTCTGTCTGCATGCAACGTATTATTGCGGTAGCGAATAGCAGCTAGATCGGTAGTCGCATAGAGATAACCACCACCAGACTTTTGCACAATATAAACGGCTGGGTTACCGTCTTTATCAGCCAATTCTGGTAAAAATACAACCTGAGCGCCTTGATCTTCAACCGCAATACCGCGGCTTTTCAATGCTTCAATCACCTGACTTAAGTCGGCATTGTAGGCACTTTCGCCCATAATGTCGTCGCGCGTTAAACTGACATTAAGCAGCGCATAGACTTCTTCGGAATGCTGAATAGATATATCAATGAATTGCTGCCAAAGAGCCATACATTGCGCGTCACCGCCTTGCAGCTTAACCACATACTCCCGCGCGCGGTCAGCAAAATCAGGCTCTTCATCAAAGCGTACTTTTGCTGCCCGGTAAAAATCTTCTAAATCACTCAGTGCTGTTTCGGCGACACTATTTTGCGCCAATTGATCACTCAGGTGTGCCAGTAGCATCCCAAACTGGGTACCCCAGTCGCCCATGTGATTTTGTCGAACAACATTGTGGCCTAAAAATTCCAGCGTTTTAACCACGGCATCACCAATGATGGTGCTGCGCAAATGCCCCACATGCATCTCTTTGGCAAGGTTGGGTGACGAGTAGTCGACAACGACCGTTTGCTCAGGTTGTCTGGCAACACTTAAGCGCTCATCTTGAAGTGCCTCACTGACCCACATATTTAAAAAAGCAGGTTTAAGATAAATATTGATAAACCCAGGCCCGGCAATCTCTAATTTGGCGGCAATATCATCAACCTCGACCGTATCGACAATCTGTTGCGCGATCTGACGCGGATTTTGCTTCAGCGCTTTGGCCAATCCCATCGCCCCATTAAATTGATAATCGCCAAACTCTGCGCGCGTGCTTCTGCTTAGCGGCGCATTTGCCTCAGGCTGCCCCATCGTCGTTAAAGCGGACTTAAACCGCTGTAGTAGTGTTGCATGTAAATTCATAGTTTAAGCAGCTTAGTGTTCACGAGTCGTATTAAAAGAAATATCAGGATAACGCTCTTGCGCCAGCGATAAGTTCACCATAGTAGGCGCTACGTAAGCGAGATTATCGCCACCATCAAGCGCAAGATTAGCCTGCGCTTTGCGCTGAAACTCATCCAGTTTACGCGCATCACCATACACCCAACGTGCGGTGGCGACATTAACGTGTTCATATATTGCATCCACATTGTACTCTGCTTTTAAACGTGCGACGACCACATCGAACTGCAATACGCCCACTGCGCCAACAATTAAGTCGTTATTAATTAACGGTCTAAATACTTGCACAGCGCCTTCTTCAGATAATTGAATCAGACCTTTTTGCAACTGCTTTTGCTTTAAAGGATCTTTCAAGCGTATGCGTTTAAACAGTTCCGGTGCGAAATTAGGGATGCCCGTAAAGCGATAGTCTTCACCTTCTGTAAACGTATCGCCAATCCGAATCGAGCCGTGGTTGTGTAACCCAATGATATCTCCCGCGTAGGCCTCTTCCAGTAAAGCTCTATCACCCGCCAAAAAAGTCAGTGCATCGGATATCCTTATGTCTTTACCAATCCGCGTGTGGCGTAACTTCATGCCTTTTTGGTATTTACCCGACACAATACGACAAAATGCAATCCGGTCGCGATGTTTAGGATCCATGTTGGCTTGGATTTTAAACACAAAACCGCTGAACTTGGGCTCATTAGAAGTGACTTCACGCAGATCAGACACCCGACTTTGCGGTTTTGGTGCCCACTCAACCAAACCGTCCAGCATGTGATCAACGCCAAAATTCCCCAAGGCCGTACCAAAGTATACGGGCGTTAATTCACCGGCCAGAAACTCGTCGAGATTGAACTCATGCGAAGCGCCCTGCACCAGCTCTAACATATCGCGTAGTTCTTGCGCATACTCACCAATGGCTGCGTCCAGCTCAGGATTATCGAGCCCTTTAATGATGCGTTTTTGTTGAATGGTGTGGCCTTGTCCCGACTTGTATAGGATGGTTTCATCGCGCAGCAGATGATAAACGCCCTTGAAACTTTTGCCCATACCGATGGGCCAGGTGATCGGCGCACATTTGATGTTCAGCACCTCTTCAACTTCATCGAGTAACTCAATCGGATCGCGCGTGTCGCGGTCAAGTTTGTTCATAAAGGTGATGATTGGCGTATCACGTAATCGCGTCACTTCCATGAGTTTAATTGTGCGCGCCTCGACCCCTTTGGCAGAATCGATTACCATCAAGCAGGAATCGACGGCGGTCAGTGTTCGATAGGTGTCTTCAGAGAAATCTTCGTGACCCGGCGTATCCAGCAAGTTGACCAAATGATCCTGATAAGGGAATTGCATCACAGACGTGGTGACCGAAATTCCCCGCTCTTTTTCCATTTCCATCCAGTCTGACTTGGCGTGTTGTCCAGATTTTTTGCCTTTTACCGTGCCAGCAACCTGCAAAGCGTTGCCAAATAAAAGGACTTTCTCAGTAATGGTGGTTTTACCCGCATCCGGGTGAGAGATGATAGCGAAAGTTCTTCGCTTATTGATTTCATTAGATAAATTTGAATTCATTTGATTAAATTTCAGTTTTAGGTGCCGCTACAGGTGCCGTAGAGTATTGCTTGGGCGCACCGAGTTTGACGTATTTATGCGGTCGGATTCTACAGAAATTTTGCTGGGTATGCTCGAATATTGTTGTCGACCAACGCCGACTAGGCGAAACGATTAAGTGGCGCGCAGCCACCCCTCATTAGCAAACGCATCGTTGAAAAATATCGATGACCGACCAATCCGATTTACAGCGTAGTTTAAAAATAGGCCCCACCCTCATAAGACAGGAGCTTCTTTACTCAGCACTTTGGCTAATACGAGGGCGTCCTCTTTTTCAGAAGACTGTCCATTCTGGCGTGGATTTTCATAATATCCTGTGCGCACTTCGATATGCTCAAATCCGGCATAGCGATACAACGAAATAGCGGTTGAATTGCTGGCACGAACTTCCAACCACGCTTTTGTTGCATGCAGTCCACGTGCATAAGTCAAAAAGTGATCCAATAGCGTTTTCCCTAGGCCTCTTCCTCGCTGCGTTGGGCACACAACGATATCCATCAATGTGACCTCATCAAGCACACTCAAACCAATATAATAACCCAGACAAGTACCATCGTCTCGCGCCTGAGCTGCAAAATAGGGGGCGGATAAACAGTCCGCAAATACGCGAAAGCTCCAGGGAACCGGATGTGATATGCGGCACAACGCATAGGCTTGTTCAGCATCCTCGTGAGTCAGTGGCGTGATCAACATCTCAAGCGCTAATCAGTTTAATCCATAACTCGCGCTTCACTCGAGGAGAGAGCGGCTTACGGAGATCAGGTAGAAACACGCGCTCGCCTTGCACATCGACCCCGCCATGGGCCGACAGTAACCAGTCAAGCTGCGGCGTCTCAGTCAAATCATGACAAGATGCAAACGCCACTCGAATATCGTGTAGTACCTCACCGGCCTGTTCCAACGCAGTTTGAGACTGTTGATGAGTTTCGATAGTGGCAGGGTTCGGCGCTGGCTCAGACCGAGCTTCAACCGTATTTAACGAGGTTTCACACTCATCTGAACGTTGCCAGACACGCAATCCCATCTCAGTGAGCACAGCAAGTTGATATTGACTCAGCGTGTTTGCCATAACAAAAATTCCCACGCGCAAAACGTTAGTATAACCTCAACTCGCCGTAAGAAAATCTGCAAAGTTCTTAATTTGGTACTTATTTCAAATTAAACTATACAGTGGTGCCGTAAAGCTCTGGATCAAAGCGTTTAAGTGATGGAGTGACACGGGTTAAGGCGCTGCGGAAAGGAGTTGCTTATCCCGAATTCAGGTTAATAGATAGAGAAGCTGGTAAAAAAAGAGAAAAGTGGCAGGGGTGGAGGGACTCGAACCCCCAACCATCGGTTTTGGAGACCGCTGTTCTACCAATTCGAACTACACCCCTAGCGCGCTCGCATTATACGTATGCAAGCCTAAAGGTAAAGAAAAATTTAGGCGTGTTTCATATGCTCAGTGATTGCCGCGTACCACAACTGATAAGTCAGTGTAACCAGAGGCTCATGCCGTGACACACCATTCTGAACCTGCGACAGCTCGATCCCGGTAAGGTCTGCATAATCGCTGATCAACATCATCTGCTGCGGTTGACTCAAACGGTTTATCGTCATACTGGATGCTAAATCAAAGTACCGGTTACCTGACGCACAGTATTCCCAATCGATAATCATGGGTTGCTCGTAATCGATCACGTGATTAAAGGCAAGATCGTTGTGACAAAATACAACATCGTCGGCTGCATTCGCAGACGACGAGGCCGCAAAAACCAGTTCCTCTGCTCGCCGCGTCAGCTTATGGTTTTCACTCAGCTTGGCCGCTTCAATATATTGTTGCCATTGACTCGGCAAGTCGAGACGCGTCGTCGTAAGCTTCACCGAATGGATGGCGGCGAGTGCTGCGGCCAACGCACGAATTCTTTCCGCTTGCGGTAATACCGACAACGGCACCGGATTATGCGGTACCCATTCCTCCGCGTAGAATCCCTGTTTTTCACACAGATAGAGGGGCTTCGGCGCGATACCCACTTTGGCCAGTTTCTGCTGAATGGCGAACAGCGATTTACGCGCCCTACCCGTTGACTGATCAGCAAAAAAACGTTTGACCAAATAACGTTGTTCACTGCACTTTAGGCAGTACACCGCGTTGATCAGGCTTTCATTAACACTACGAATACTCATTGGCCCTTCGCAGTCAATCTTGCTCAGTAACCCTTCGGGAAGTTGTTCAATTGTGAGCACGTTACATCCTTAGTTAATCTCGCTCGTTACACTTGCGCTTCACGCTGTGCCAACCACTGAATCCGCCATTCTCGGTAACCGTAGAGTGCCAGCAGCGTATAGACGCCAAACAACATGCTGGTTAACCATAATTCAACCTGCCAATACAACCAACAGGCAACGAGGTTGATCACAATCCAGTATAGCCAATTTTCCAGCTTTTTGTGGGCAACCAATACCGTCGTGATGACACTGGCCACCGTGACAAAAGCGTCGGTATAAACAAAGGGCGTCGAGACAAAAAGCTTGGTCAACAATGCTAACAGTAAAGTCACTATGCCTATCGACACCGCAATACCCGCATGTTGAGTGGCCGTAAAGGTGGAAATAGGCAGAATGGCGGCACCGGAATGTCGCCATTGCCAAAAACCATAAACAGCCATCACTACGTAATAGCCATTTAACACGGTTTGATAGGGCAAACTGACCTGCCAAAATAGACCCACGTACAACAGCGTGCTGATAAATGCGCACACCCAGCAAAGAATACTCTGCCGGGCTGCGAGTATCACATACCCAAGCGCTAGTACAACCGCTGCCACTTCCATGGCGTGCATCGAACTTGCCTGCGCGACTAACTGCTCACTTACGCTGTGAACAACTTCAGACTCAAGCATCACGCGTCTCGTACAACCCAACTCCCACTGAATCACCCAGTAAAAATTTGCAGACTAAGATTGCTTGCCCCGTTTGTTGATGAACGCGCAAAATCTCCTGACCGAGAATATCAAACAAACGCGCGTGTTCACCGCGAACATGCGTGCAAGTCGTCATAACAACAACCTCAAATTCAGGGTAGGACTGGATGCGCTCGATAAAATCACCGATGATATCCAGAAAATTCTGGCTCAACGGGTAGAGAGAAATTTCCGCAGTACATATTGTCGTCATCTTTATTTCCTTTTTAAAATGAGTAGCGTGCGGTCACACCAACCTGTCGACCTGCACCAAACTGGTAATAAGGCTCCGGTGTCGCATAGCCAAATTCACCGTCTCTGGGATCGTTGCTGAATCCACCGAAACCGCGCACAAAGTAATCTCTATCAAATACGTTCTTGGCCCAAAACTGCAACTGCCAGTGCGTCATTTGGTATTCAATCGCCGTATGCAGCAGTGCAGAGCCTGGTGAACGCACATCGTGCCCATCCGAAAAACGGTAATCATCTTTAACATCCATTTCCACCCGCCAAAGAACATTGTCAGTCAAGAAGAGTTCGGATGCGAGATGCCCCGTCCAGCGAGGTGCTTGGGCTTGCTCCTGACTGCGCACAAAGGAACCGTCAGCAGTTTCATAGTCTTCGAAAGTGGCATTTAAGTACCCGAGATTTAACGCGATTTGCCAATCATCGGTCACCTGCCATTCAGATTCAAATTCAACACCTTTGTTCGTTCCGACACTCGCATTTGCGATGACGTCAATGAAATCCGTACTGCCATTGTCTCGCAGCAACACATCGAAATCGTTGATTTGAGTGTCTTCTCTGTCCATGTAAAAGGCGGCTAATCGCATACCCACTTTGCCGTCGTAGAACCGCTGTTTAGCACCAAACTCGTAGTTCCAGTTATACTCAGGTGCGTAAATTCGGGCGGCATCGCTGACCCGTTCATCGGGGTTAAACCCTGCCGTTTTGTAACCACGCGATACACTGCCGTAGACAATCGCGTTGGTGGAGAGTTGATAATTTACACTGGCTTTTCCACCGACCAACGTGTCGGAACTTTCTTCTGCGAAACCGCTATTGTCCCGATAATCTAGTGTTGAACGTTCCACACGAATGCCAATCTGCGCGGTTAAACGCTCGGTCAGCGCTGAATCCAAACGTAGATAAGCAGCTACATTATCCGGTTCATACTCGCTCTCAAAATCACTGTCGGCAAAGGTGTAGTTTCGCAGTAAAGATTCTTCGCGTTGACGCAGCGCGACGCCAGCGACCCAGTCGACTGAATGACCCGCTATTGATAACGGCTGGGCAGATAGCAAACGTAACTCGGCAGTATGACTCTCAACATCTCGAAAATACGAATCGAAAGAGCTGTAGCCGTTCGGATGAAACCCGTCAAATGTCCAATCTTCATCGTAGCCATACGCAATATCAGATGTCGCGTAGGAGGCGATGAACTGATACAGCACGTGTTCCGTGTCAAACTGCGCTTTTACACTCGCCGCATGCGTTTCGTTTTGATCAAAGCCTGGCTCGTCGGAGCGTGTACGTCGATCATTGTCGAGTGAAAACGCATCGTAGCTATTGTCGACATCAAAGTAGCGATAATTAAACAAAATTGATGCGTTATCAGACGGAGAATATACATACGCAAGGCGGCCAAAGCGTTCGTCTGTGCCATTGGTATCATCACGTTGTAAAAATATATTGTCTATTTCACCGTCACTGCCCTGCTCTATCCATGACACACGAAAACCGTTTTCCTCATTGATGTCGTCGCCGTAGGCAAACCCAGCACGCCACGTATCATGCTGTGCATAGGATAGCAGTACTTGATTACCTAGGTCGGCGCCCGGCGCAGTGCCCACAAAGCGTATCGCCCCTGCCAATGCACCAACACCAAACTCAGTGGCTTGCGGACCACGTAGAATCTCAACCTGTTGAATATCAAAAGGGCTTGCCAGCGCGAACATACCAAACAAGTCAATGTTGTCGACCTCAAAACCGACTGAGGCATTTTGTGGCTCAGAAAACTGACTGCGCTCACCAATACCGCGAATTTGCACAAAGCGCCCTCTCGATGCACCGCTGGCAAAGTTCACATTGGGAGCTGCGTTTAGGAGGCTATCAAGATGCTGCGCCTGGCGTTGCTGGAGTTGACGTTTATCCAGGATCGTGGCACTTGCAGCCAACTGTTCCACACTAATTTGACGAAAATCAGACGTGACAAGAATGCGTTCAATATCAGCGTCGTCGTCATTAGCTTGGGCGTTAAAAGAAGCGGCGCATAGCAATGCGCATTTCGATAAAGTGAAAATTTTTCTATTCATAAGGATCTCTTCGTAAAGCAATGAAAAGAACCGGTTTTGGGGCAGGTGTTAAAGTGCGTGCTTTACCATTCCTACGCCGGCATTATCCGGATCAGGTAAAAGGGTTTTCCATTTGGAATCTCAGCAAAGCGTGTCACGTGTGACAATGCTTAGCACCCCTTGGTCGGCGCTGATTTATTCAGCGCTGGGCGATGTTATCACTGCTGGCAGAAAAAGCCAGCGGTGATGGGTTAATCTTCGCTGCGCGGGAGAAAATTCAACGTTTTCAATTCATCCTTGGTTTGCCGCTCTAAACTTTCCATCGTTTTGCCGTGCTGAACCGGCATACGTGTTGTCGGGTCCACTTGTACAAAAACGATATCGTCTGCAAGGCAAATCGTCTTTTTAGTGGCTTTATTTCTGACTAGGCAGGTTACCGTAATCGATGTTCGGCCTACTTTTTTGGTTGCCAAGCCAAACTCAACGATATCACCTTGTAAGGCTGGTGATTCAAAACTAATTTCGCCGATATGCTTGGTCACCAAACAGTTGGTTTCTAGCTGACAAATCGCGTAAATGGCCGCTTCTTCGTCAATCCACTCCAGTGCGCGCCCACCAAATAACGAACTGGCATAATTTAAATCATTTGGCATTACTAAACGTCGAGATAAAAAACGCATACTTTTTCCTATACACTGCAACAATGTGTTGCGAAAAGCTGATTGAATAAGCAAAGAAGTATAGATGAATCTCCCCGTAGATGTTGTTAAACGCCTTTCTCAATGGTTAATTGCGCGTAGTAAAGATGTAAACCACCGTCAAATTCTGCTTCTTAGTGTCGCTCACGACGAAGGTGAAGCACTTGCCGAACATATTGTCAGTCACGAAAAAGCAAATGAGCTGTTATGGGTCGGGCGACGAAGCAGCGCAAAACCTTTCATACACTATCAACAGTACAAAAACTATTTGGGTCGCGAATA
This sequence comes from Alteromonas oceanisediminis, assembly GCF_018474025.1. GTDB lineage: Bacteria > Pseudomonadota > Gammaproteobacteria > Enterobacterales > Alteromonadaceae > Alteromonas_E > Alteromonas_E oceanisediminis. The sequence goes on from NZ_JAHCTA010000001.1 coordinate 69,514, forward strand.
CGCCTGCGTTGTCTACAATACGTCACCCATTTTGCATATTAACGCGCTCATGGCGCTATCAGGAACGATTCGGGCTGGCGGGCTGCTGGTGCTTATCGCACCACAGTGGGATCAGTGGGCATTGCAACTTAACACGCTGCCACAGCAATCTTACGGTGTCGGCGATGACGAAAGTCGCTTTGCGCTCATCCTTCAAGCGTCGTTGCTATCAGATCCCACCACCGCCCGTGTAACACGTCACGGAAATTCAGCGCCAACACTGCATTTGCCCATCACAACAAGATTAGAAACACAGTCGAGACCACACCATTTAACGACTGAAGCCAGACTATCAGCCATTTTTCGTCCGTCACAAGAACAGGAAATTCTCGCGCAGAAAGTATTCCAATTTTTTCAGCAGCATACCACGTGCTGTGCAACATTGACGGCCCATCGAGGGCGCGGTAAAACCTGGTTACTGGGTTATATTGCTGCTCTTCAATTGAAAACGGGTTTGTCTATCGCCGTCATCGCGCCGCAATCGGCATCCGTCAAAGCCTTGTTTGCGCATACGGACGCAGTCAGTAAGGAGCGAGAAGGCCTTCAATTTTTAGCACCGGATAGCCCATTAATTACCCAAAATCACTATGACGTCGTGATTGTCGATGAGGCCGCCAGTATTCCCGTGCCACAACTCAAAAAAATATTGAGTCAACACACACGCTTTATTCTTTCTACCACATTGGATGGTTACGAGGGCAGTGGGCTGGGGTTTACGCAACGAGTTCTCCCTCTACTTTCGTCACTGGTATCGAAACATGTGTTACACGAACACCTTGTTGAACCGATGCGCTGGTATGACAACGACCCAATAGAAAACCTGTGGCAAAAATTTATTTCCCGCCGCGTCGATAGTGACAGTGCCGTGGGGAAACCAGAAGACGCATCGTTCAGCACCCTGCGAGGTGATGCTCTCACTCAGCATAGCCACTGGGTGGATAGTGCATTCCAACTGCTACAGCTTGCTCATTATCAAACGACCCCTCAAGATTTGGTTCGTCTGTATGATGCTCATGATTCAGTCGTATTCATTCTCACATCAGAAAACAATCTGCTTGGCGCCGCCGTCGGCATTATCGAAGGCGGTGAAGCACTCAGCGACGTAGCAGACGACATAGCAAAGGGCGCGCGTCGAGTACACGGACATCTCAGTGCGCAACAAATGGCCCTAGCAACGGCCAACCCATCGGTCGCTATGTTAAACTTTCTGCGAATAAACCGAATTGCCATCACTCCCATGCTGCAACAGCAAGGGCTAGGGTCTCTGTTATTGGATCATATCTACCGCTGGTGTGAAAAACAGCGCATTGATGTCATCAGTTCGGTATTTGGCTCCAGTACGTCGCTCAAGGCGTTCTGGCGGAAAAACGCTTTTTCAATACGCACACTGTCTGGTAAAGCGAACAAGGCAAGCGGATTAGTGAATGAATTATGCTATCGCACCCTCAATGCTAATTCGGCAGAACTACTCGTCGACGCAGCCCAACAGAGTGCTGAAACCGCGTTACGTAAAGCGCAAGACTTCATTCATGGGCACCGCAGCTATAGTCAGGTTAGTAGCGCGCTGAATCTTCTGGCAGCGCAGCATTGGTTCGATTCAATTACGCCTAAGGATGATTTGCAAGCGGTTATATTGCCAGCCTTGCAACATGCGAAGCTACCAGAACAACTACATCCGGCTAATTTTCACATAATTGCATCCTCGCCCAAAACCGCTTCATCGACACCAATCGCGAAAGAGCAAATGTCTGCCACTAAACAGCAGATTTACAAAGCACTACAAGCGCTGGTGCGTTTTGCGCTCACTGAAAACCAGCGTTGATCGTCTCTTTGTCATCGTCCAATGCGGACTCTGGACAAGTGTGATGGTTTGTGTTTGTTAACTTGGGATAGCTAACTCAGGCACGCAGCGCTCGAAGTCTTGACTTTAGGCTGTTTCCAAGCTGCAAAGACGCCAATCTTCCTTCACGTAACTGCCTTGTTCTGGCGCTATACGCGGCTACTGAATCGCTTTAATAAGAATAAGCGCGAGAGGTGAGTTGCTGCGGATCTTCATATTCCGAATTCACGATACCTACGATTAGCGCGAAATGCGGATAATATTATTCCAAAAAAAAACGCCTCACTGAGTGAGGCGTTTTGCTAAGTTTCTAAGCTATCAGGAAACCTTGATACCCCGATTTTTCGCTTTCTCGCGAATGTAGGGTTCCCAAGCCGCCGCGTTACGACGGGTAGAACTGTCTTTCTTCGCTTCTTTAACGTGCTCGAAAGCTTGTTTAAAGTTACCTGCGTAGAAATTGGCTTCCATCAAGGAGAAATGGATTTTACCAGCGTCTTCGGCGCCACGGTCGAGCGCATTGTTTAATGCAGTAATCGCATCCTTATAACGCTCGGCTGTCAGCAACAATACACCCTGCTTACGATAATGCTCAGGATCTGAACTCAACTTAGCAGCTTCGCCATAATACTGCGCAGCTTCCTCGTAGTCTTTTGCCTGATGTAGCGTGTTAGCCAACGAAGCGAGACTGTCTGCATCCCTCTTGATTAAACCGCTCTTAATGTACTTCTCCTGGATTTCAGCAGACTTGTGCGGAATATCATTGGTCGCATACAACTGCGCAAGCGCTTTAATCTCAGAAACCTTAGTTAAATGGCCTTGAATATACGCCATTTCAAACGTCGATAGAGCGAGCTTATAGTTTTCAACTAACATGTAGAAGAAACCTAACTGGCTCCACCACTGACGTGTTTCTGGGAACTCTTGTACCAGAGTTTCAGCAACCTTAACCGTTTCCGGGTACATCTTACGTTCGTAATATGAGGTCAACTTCAACACATAAGGGTTCTTATTGGGCTCTTCATACAGCGCAATTGCCTTGTCGGCTGGGTCAATCATTTTGTCCAATTGCCCCATCTCGTAATAAGCATTGGCAATACGTGTGTACACGTCTGCTTCTTGCTTACACGTGATGTCCATCCACTGCTCGTAATAACTGATCGCTTCACTGTACTTCTTCTCTTGCATGTTGAGATCACCCAACAGCTTAAGCGTCTGAGTATGCTCAAGATCATTAAGAACGCGTGGATTAACAGCGTCTTCAAGATAACCCAAGGCTTTCATACCCTGACCATCTTGTGCAGCAAGCAAATTACCAATAAAACGTTGCACATACGCTTTGTCAAAGTCGTCTGACGCGTCAATGTCGTAAAGCACTTCAAGCGCTTCATCAACCTGATCCAAGTTATAAAACTCAAACGCTTTTTGCACTTTTTTACCAGTACGTTCTCCGACCAGTGTCGTTTTACCCTGTTCGTAACCCGGACATTGGATCGGTGCAGACGACTGCGCCTGTACTGCTGTAGAGAGCAGCATAGAGGCGCTTAATACTGAGCTAATTAATGAAATTTTAAATAATTTTTTCATCGCTATTGCTCCAATGTAAAGTCAAGCTGAACAAACATGTTGTACTGTTTCTGAGGCTTCCCATCAACAATCTTTGGTTTGTACTTCCACTTAGACAGTGCACGGCGCGCTTCACGATCAAACAACCGTTTCGGTTCAGCATCCAATACAACGATATCGTCAACGCCACCAACTTCATTGATGGTAAATTGCAGACGTACCCAACCCTCTTTACCGTCACGTGCAGCCTGTACAGGGTACTTAGGATCGATACGTACAATAGGTGTGGCTTCGCCATCACGTGCCATCGCACCCACGCCACCAATATCAACACCCACACCACCTGTATCAATACCAGGTACCACTAAACTAAAACCATCTGCATTTGGCTCTTCGGCTTCAGGTTCTGTCTGCTGAAGCTTGGGTGGCTCCTGAGGCGGTGGTGGTGGCGGAGGCGGTTTACGCGTACGTGTCTGCGTGTCTTCATCCGGCTCTGCCATCACGATGTCAATAATCGGCGCAGGAGGCACTTCATCTGCCGGTCGCGCCGAGTTTTCGATCAGCTTCGCCATAACGACGAACAAACCAAAAGCAATCGCGGCACCGACTAAAATTGAAAGTATAAATCTAACCATTTTACCCCCTCGCCGCTACGGAAACGCGGTCAACTCCAGCATCTTTGACCTGATCCATAATTTCTACAATCAGACCATGCTTCGCTTTTACATCAGCTTGAATGATCACGTAGTCCGTTGGTTGCTCGGTCAAAAGACGCTCGATATTTGCGCGAACACTATCAGCAGAAACTTGACGCTTGTCCAACCAAACATCGCCATCTGCTGTTACGGCAATAAAAATATTGGCATTTTTATGCAACACAGCGTTGTTGGCATCTGGTTTGTTAACTTCTATCCCGGCTTCTTTAACAAAAACCGTTGTTACGATGAAGAAGATCAGCATGATGAACACGATGTCAAGCATCGGTGTCATGTCAATTGCTGCATCTTCTTCTGGCTCTCTAACTTTACGACCCATATCAATCTCTCTCTAGTGATGCGGCAAGCTATCAACCAAACCTTCTTTGGCCATTTTTGCTTTCGCTTCGATACGCGAGCTGACAAATAGGCCTGATAGTGCAGCAACCATACCCGCCATCGTCGGGATTGTTGCCATCGATATACCGGCAGCCATTACACGAGCGTTGCTTGTGCCTTGCGTCGCCATCGTTTCAAACACGGTAATCATTCCAGTCACAGTCCCTAGTAACCCTATTAGAGGACACATAGCCACTAAAGTTCGAATAATTAACAATCTTGCGTTCAAAGCGTCTGACGCTTGTGAAATCCATGCGTCACGGATTCTATGCGCATACCATGAAGTGGTGTCTTTCCGAGCATCCCAATCAGCAATAATCTTGCTTTTTAACTTGGGAAACACTGCGGTCAAAAACCAATAGCGCTCAATCATTAAAGCCCACATGAGGAAGAGCGCAGCGGCGACGAAATACAACACGTCACCGCCAGTAGCGATAAATTCCCTGACAGATTCCCATAATCCAATCAGGTAAAGCATATTAAGCTTTCTCCGTCTCAGCGTGCGTTGCAATGATACCCGCAGTTTGCTCGTCCAATACGTGAACGATTGTTTTACTGCGTGATGCAACGATGCTATGAGTCAAAATAAGTGGTAGAGCAGCGATAATACCCTGCGCCGTTGTTACCAACGCCATTGAAATACTGCCCGCCATCATACGAGGGTCGCCAGTACCAAACAGAGTGATTGTTTGGAAAGTTGCAATCATACCTAATACCGTACCGAGTAGACCCAGTAATGGCGCGATAGCCGCAAAAATCTTAATGACATTGATACCCGCCTCGATACGTGGCAATTCACGTAAAATGGCTTCATCCAACTTAAGCTCAAGGTTCTCTGCATCAGCATTCTTATTCTCTTGATACACTTTCAAAATGCGACCAAGAGGGTTGCTGCTTGAAGGATTACCTGGGTTCTTAAGCTGTGAGTTAATTTTGCTGTTGATAAGCGTCAACGTGATGAGTTTGTAGAGACCAATCAATAAACCAATAACCAACATACCGGTAATGACATAACCTACGATACCACCTGCGTGATAACGTTCAGCAAGTGTCGCTTTTTGCTTCAACAAGCCTAAGATTTGACCGCGTGATGGATCTGCGTAAAACGGGACAATACCTGATGTAGCTGAACGTAGTTCATCAGCAGACTCAACCAGATAACCATCAGGTTGACGTCCTAGTGGTTGAACAGCGTCAGTTGCATCGTCGTAAACCAAGTAGCCTTCGTCACCAATCAGGTTGAACGTACCCACACGCACAACTTCCTGCGTTGTCGTACCGCCATCGAGGCTGATGACCTCCGTAGTGAAGCGTGATACCTGACCAGACTCAGTCATTTCAGTTTGAAGTGCAAACCACAGGTCTTCTAACTCTTCAATGTTCGGTAGACCTTTCGACTCTTCCGACATACGCGCTAAAAACTCATCGCGACCGGGGAACTCAGCACTGACGATAGACGTTGAAATCCGACCGTACGCTTCAGCAGACGCTTGACGCACCACACCAAACATTTCACCCAAGGTACCGGATGCCTGATCAAGTTCGATTTCTTTTTCAGTCAACGTCGTTTCGTTCTGAGCAAACTGGTCAGCAAGGCGATCACCGCGATCCTGCTCAGCCTTAAGCTCAGCTCTAGCACGGTTCAACAACGCTTGTTTATCGGCACGCTCCGAGCGGAACTCTGCTTCGCGTTGTTCATTAATACGCGCTTCAGATACACGATTTTTCTTAACTTGTTCGAGCAAATCTTGCAGCGTGTTATTGCTTTGTGCGAAGGCACTGGTTGATAACACGGTTACAGTTGCCGCTGTAAGTAATGTTTTCATCATTCTTTTCATTACTGATTACTCCGCAGCTTGAATTGGTAATTTGATCAGATCAGGAGGGATGATGCCTTGCGCCATCTTCACTGCGTCAACAACCGACTTAAGGTATTCATCACCAAGTTGTTGCCAACTACGTTGTTCATTATCCCACACCCATGCAGATGTCTGATCTAATGAAAGAGCCAGTAATGCTGTACGACCAAGGTTGAAGAAATCTACCGTTACCTCTTGACCCCCATCGTTGATTACACCTTGATAAGATGCGATGCGAGTGCCGTAATCATTTTCGATTTGATACGCTTCGATCACCTGACGGAACTGCTCAGACACCGTCACGTTCGAGCTGGCCATAATGTCGCGCAAACGCTCAACACGCTCTTTACGCTCTTCCAGATTAATTGGAACATCAAGCTCGATGAACTGCTCAAGGCTATCAATCATGCGGAACATCAACGGCACGATACCTTGTTTAGTTTTCTCGATACTATCGATTTGACGTTGCAAAGAATCGATTCCGCGCTGTTGGTCAGCAACTAGCGTAGCAATGTAATCGTTGTAAACTTTAAGATTCTCAGTTTCATCGACAACGCTTCGATACTCGACCAGCAATTCCTGTGATTGCTCAAACAAAGCGTTTACTTTTTCTTGAGATTTTGCAGCTGCCGCGTGAATTTTTGCCTCTTCGTTATGAAGTTCGCTCAGCGGATCTGCAGAGACAATGGCGCTACTACCGAATGCGAATGCACCGATTACGGTAGAAGCAATAAGAGTTCTCTTGCTCATATTGGACATAGTTCCCAACCAATTTTCTTGTTCGAATCCTCGCCAAAACCGATAGTCAGCGGCAAGGGGCTATTAAACCGTTCGTTATATTTAGATGAATGTGGACGACTTACAATCGCCCACTACACAGCGATGGTCACATGGATAGGATTATAAAGTCAAGCTGGCAGGGATGAATTGGGCACTAATTGTTAACTAATGGTAAGCAGCTTTGTTTATCTAAAACAATGATATTGAGTAACTTTTAAGCAGCTTTGAAACATGTTTAACAATTAGTAACAAAGGTTCAGGTGATTTGTCACGAAATTTGGCTATGATCAAAGCTCATATTCGGAAACGACAGGGAAATTGAATCATGAAACTAAACTTATCGACATGGTGCAAAAGCGCCGTAGTTATTGCCACCTTATGTGCCGCGGCACCAAGTTTTGCTCAAGAGCGCACAACTGAAGGTATGTGGATGACTGAATATAACAACATGGTTGAAAATGGCCTATATGCCTTGAGTGCTAAAAACTATGACGTCGCGTACGAAAAATTGCATACTGCCGCTGAATGGGGCAGTAAAGAAGCCCAGTTTTATTTGGCACAAATTTATTTGAATGGTTGGGGACGAGAGCCAGATTATAAGCAAGGATGGCTATGGCTGAACGTTGCGTTGGAACAACGCTCGCAAGAATGGCGAGACGCCGAGCGACAAATTTCTCGCGCATTGCCTGAGGACTTCATCAAAGCGATGCAGCCGTTCGTTGAACAGCATATTGCGACCTATGGTGCTGATGCAAAAGACTTGCGCTGCGTCAAGCGCACGAAAATCGGCTCGAACATCAAAGAAATTATGTGTGAAAAACGCACCTACTAAACACCGCTAAACATGCTTATAATCTGCATACGTTGAGAATGGCAGCCGCCTTCATGGGCGGCTGCCTGATGTTACAGGACGATAATGCACTACGCCCCAACCTACCATACTCTGGTCGACAACAGGCCCATTTGGGTGTTTGACGACATTTGTACACTTTCTGAAATTAAGCATCTTTATTCTGGGTTAGATAACAGCGCCTATAAACGCAATGAAGTTGCGCGTCCAGACACACAGGAGCATAAACACTGGGCAGTGAACCTAGCCGAGCCGCAAATTCTCGCTTTACCGCTTTATCAAAAACTCATTGCAGCGGTCAATCAAGTGACTGAAGCACAGTATCAGGCGTATCGGGGCTACTGCAATCACGCAGCTTTTGGCGACATGCTCTTCACGCACACAGACTGTTTACCCAGCAGTAACGAAATGACAGCATTGGTTTACGTCGCCCCAGAATGGGACATTGAGTGGGGTGGCGAGACGCTATTTTTTAACAAAAATGATGATTGTGCATTCGCATGCACGCCCAAGCCAGGTAGAGTTGTCTTGTTTCATGGTGCAATTAAGCACGTTGGCCGGCCTCCCAATCGCATTTGTTACAAACCAAGATTCACACTGGCATTCAAATTAGAACCAGCCAGTAATCGCTAACGCTATTTCGACGGTATCATATCAAACGCAATCGTGAGGCGCCGCCCCTGTTGAGTGAAGGCTCGTGTGCCATGCCACATAAACGAGGGGAAAAGCGCCAACATACCGGCTTGGGGTTTTATCGCGTAATCCGCATCCAGCGATAATTGTTCAATCTCTGGTCGGCCAAACTGCAACCACCCTTCTCCCCCTTCATCAACGGCGCTCGGTACATCAACGTAAAAGACGCCACTCAACCACCCTTGAGGATGAAAGTGTGAGGTATGAAAACCGCCACAACGCAGGTTAACCGACCATGAGCCAGTATACCTTGGCTGCTTTTGGGCGTGTACAAGAAACGGATGTTTCTTATCGCGCTGTTGCGCTGCCACAAACGCGGTCGCCGTAGCCGATATCCAATCTTTTAATGATTGGATGGTCGGGTCAGGGTCATCGAATATGTCTTCGAACGTCTGCGAGCCATTGCGCAATGATTGACCAATGGGATGCTGAGTGTCACTGTGAAGTTCGTCCAGCTTTGCCACTAAAGCCGGTAAAAAGTCTGTCGGTCTGTCATTGACGATTGAGGCGCAAAACACCTGCCGATAGTCACATAGCCGAACATAATCTTCATGCTTATTTTGCAGTTTTATGGCCGTGGATAGGAGTGTCCACCAGCCTTGGTTGTCAGGTTCACGTTGAATTAATCGTCGGTAAATTGTTTCCGCATGCTTGCCATCCGATGAGGCCAAGGCAATGTAGCCCCGCTCATTCTCAATTACCGACGATGACGGCTTACCCTCTCTTTGCATAGCCTGTTCGATATACGCTTGAGCTTCTTTGAGATTGCCCGACAAGCGTGCCAATCGAGCGCTGTACAGGTACATGGGAGACGACTGAGGAAAAAGTGAACGTGCCTTCTCAGTCAGCGGCCTGACCAGCTCATATTGTTCTGCATTTAGAAGAAGATTAAGCGCTGCTTGCCACAGCGCTTGATGGTGCTCTTGAGCGTGCAGTGCATTCACTAATGGCGTAAAAGCCTCAGCATCATTCTGTTGCCACGCGAAATGCGCATATTCAACGTGAACATTGATATTATCCGGAGCCAACTCGAGTGCGCTTAAATAATGTTGGCGCGACTGTTCAAACGATTTAACCAAAGCGTACATTGCAGCAACAGTAGAATGGAGTTCAGCATTCCCAGGCTGTACCGCGATGGCCGACGTTAACAATGTGATGGCTGCAGGGTAGTCTTGTTGCACACGATATGACTTGACCATATTCAGCACCAAGCGTGGATTTTGCAAGCCGGATGGTTGCTGGAGCAGCTCAGAATAGATTGCCAACGCTCGTTGATTGTTGCCGAGCTCTCGCATTGCGTCTGCAATACCGAGCCTGATCAGCATGTTGTTTGGCTTTATACGATCTGCATTTTGGTAGCTTTTCAGTGCCAACTCGTACTGTTTCTGTATCGCCTGAACCCGCCCTAAGTTAATCAGAGCGTCAACGAAATTAGCATCTATCCTCAACGCTTGCTTAAATTGCCGTATCGCCAATGATGTATCGCCATTATCCACTAAAGCATTGCCGTAGCTATTCAAGATGGGCGGCGCATTCGGAAAGCGCCGCAGTAGCTTCACATAGCCAGTCTGTGCTTTTTCGACACGTCCTGTGAAGCGTAATGCGCCAAGAAAGCACAGGCCACTGCCTGGATCACAGGTGGCCAGGTTTGTGTGCTGAGAAAATAGCTGGATCACCTGCTCATATTGCTTGCCGCGATATGCTTGCATGAGTTGTTGTGTCAATAACGACGGATTCATCTACAGCCCCTTATCTAAACCAGACAAACGCCCGACGCCTTGCTTCCATTGATGATGGACATCAAAAAACCTCGCTAGGGCGTTTCGTTCACCGAGCGTTAAGTCAGGATGCCAGATATCGAGGATTAACACGCTGCGAGGCACTTCACCCTCGTTTTTCGCACTGTGTAAGAATGAGTCATCAAACACCATGGCTGAGCAGCCGTCATGCCAATGAAAAACCTGCCCACCCGCTGTGAGGCTGGCGTTGGGGTTAACGTTTAACGCCACATGAAGCGTTAGTTTGATATTTGTCAGTCCATAATGAGGCGGGATAACAGCCTTCGGCACGAGCGTCGATACAAAAGCTTCTGGGGCAAACGGTGGACACTGAGCTATTAATGGATCATCTAAAAAAGAAGAAAACGTGCTGGGCAGCGTCTTGAGTATCGGCTGAGCTTCACCACCTATCATTAACTGTACCGACTGCCAATCAGTGTATAGTTTTTGCCAGTCATCTTGTTGAGGTATATTGTCGAATCGAGTCAAATAACTTTCAGTACTTGAATGCTCAAAGTGCCCTAACAATGATGCTGCGAGATTGTCAGCAAGGGTTCCCAATCCTGATAGCAACTCAACCGGCCAAAAAGGTTGAGCAGTCAGATCCGGCACATAAAAAAAACTCGGTTGCTGGTTGGCCAGCGCGAAAACTTTGGGTGTTAAACCGACGAACATGTCTACCGCTTTTTTTAAGCGCGTTGAACAATGGACAACACTGCCAAGTGAATCATAAAGCGCCTTGCGCGAGAGATTTGCGGCATTGGCTTTATGCTGCGACCGCCACACTAAGTTGACTGATTCGCCTCGGGAAATGACAGCGTCATACCAACTATTATAGGAATCTAGCGCTGCGGCATAATCTTGCGCGTTTAACGCCCGTATTACCGCACTTTCAAAAGAACTTAACGACATGTTACTCACTAAACGTAAAAACGCCCTTTCGGGCGCTTTAAATCACACAATCAGTAGGGAAAACCGACTTATTCGCCATCGGCTCCTGATGTCACACCACCGCGCTGCAAGCGACGCAAGCCTTCACGACCCGCCTCTTCTTGCGCAGCTCGCTCTTCAGCAGTGCGGCATACGCGCGTCATCATGTTGGACCCTGTGCGACGCTCCATTTTGCAAATGACACCATCGTCCTTATCAATCGCAGCAACATTCTGCTCACTGCTAGACGATGAGGATGCAGTGTCGGTGCTGTTACATCCCGCTAATGCCAATAAACCGACTACCAAAAAAATATACTTCATAATTTAACCCCTGTTAGGATAGACAACGTCCCCGTAGTGCGTTGTCGACTCTCGGATCCATTTTGTGAGAACCCACTTACTCCCTGCCGTAACTGGATTTCCAGCATGATAGGAATCACGCAACACACTACCATCATGAGCCAAATTATCAAACACTAAAATATCACCTTTCGACGCTTTTAAACGTAACTTTCGTTTAGGGAAAATCGTTTCACCGCCTTCGTACTGATCGGAAAGGTAATAGATGGCGGTCTTAACGCGCTGCCCACCATCTTGCAGGAACGTTTTAAATTGGGGCCCTTCGCCGATGATAGCGTCATAATGTGGCTTGTATTCCTGCCCTTCGACATAGCGTAGTAGGCTAAACGGCTCACCACGCGCTGCGGAAACGCCCGCTAATGACTCTGTCAATTTATCGAGGTACAGGATAAACCAATTGATCAAATCTGGGGTAACAAGAACAACATCACTGGTGCGAACACTGTGTTGAATGCTCTCACCACTTACGGGGTCGAGCACCCGTGATGGAGCCAAGTGTTTGCTTAGCGCTTGCGTAATATATGAACACGCAACGGGTGAGACGGCTTGGCTGTAAATAACGATACGTTCATCATCACACATCATGTTGGGCTTTTTGCTAAACCGCTGATTAAACGACGCAACAGCGTCTTTAAACAGTGGTTCAAGGTCAGCATCACCGTTCTCTGCCGCACCGGCAACAGCGAATTCCGCCGCAAGGTCGGGAGCAGCGTCGAGCAAATAATTTGCATACACAGGATAAAGCGGCAATTGCCACATGATATCCAGCATGATTGCCATACTCTCAACATGACCATGAATGACCTCATGATGGAGGTCGACGACATCTTCTAATCGAAGTTCGCCACGATGGAAGAATACCTGTAACGTGACAAGGCGATGCAAAGCACCTACAACACCCGCCTCAGACTGGCGGCGCAGGAAATCAAATGCTGACTCTGGATCATTTCTAAAGTATTGCTCGGCAAGAAAGAGTGTCGCCTCTAAGTGGCCTAACTCAGCAGCTTGCTCTAAATGACCTATAGCACCCTGTGTATTGCGCTGACCAAAACAGTCTAGCGCTTGTTGAAAAAGAGATTCACCCGTCATAACACACTCAATTTGCACATAAAAAAAAGCCTCTCCGAAGAGAGGCTTTAGTCTACTAAGATATTCTTAGAAGTTCATGCTGAATCGAACGTAACCGAACTGTCCAGGTACTTCGTACATAGACGGGTCGAAGCTGTTCGCAAAGGTAGAGAACGACACTGGTGGATCTTGATCCAACAGGTTGTTGATACCCGCTGTTACGCGTAGGTTATCGTTAATGAAGTAACCTACTGAAACATCGTGGTAACCCATCGCGCTCAATACGTTCAGATCTGAACCATCTGGGCCTTCATTCGGGTTGCTACACAACACTTCGTTCAAATCGACGCCGTTCGCAGTACCGATTGCACAGTTTTCTGTTGTTTCGCCGATATGACGAATCAAGTAGTTAGCTGTCCAGTCGCCCATCACCCAGTTCAAGCTGATGTTGGCACGGATGCGTGGAACCACATCACGGTCGAACGCACGACCTGCTTCTTTGAACGTCGTTGCCTCACCTGACACAGGGTCGATAACAATCGTATTACGCTCATCGATGTAAGTACCATCAACGCGGAATTTAAAGTCACCGAAGTCAGTTTCGAAGTTGTACGCAAATTCCATATCGAAACCTGACGTTTCCTGACCACCTAAGTTCACCGCGCCATTAAACAAGTCTACAACGTTACCCGCTGGACCACGTTCGATAAGTGAACATAAGGTTACGCCGTCGCCCGCACAGGCATCAAGGATGTTCTGCGCACCCACTGTTGAAACTGCACCGTCAATTTCGATGTCAAACATATCGAACGTTAATGATGCACCTTCCAACCACTCTGGGCTATATACGATACCGTAAGTAAAGCTTTCCGCTTCTTCCGCTTGAAGATCCGGGTTACCACCCACGGTGATACGAATTTGCGAGTTAGGCTGCTCGTAAGACGCAGGGATACCAGCACAGCCTGGCAGGCTGCCACGGTCTGGGTTAGAGCCATTACAAGGGTCTACCAAACCAGGGAAGCTGTCTGCGTTACCACGGAACAATTCAATGATTGACGGTGCACGGAACGCTTCTGACCACGTACCACGAAGCATTAACTGCTCATTAACACGCCATTTCAAACCAATTTTACTGTTGGTTGTGTCACCGAAGTTGCTGTAATCAGAGTAACGAGTCGCTAGTTCTAAATCTAACGCTTCAACAAAATCTACATCAGCAATTAATGGAACGGCTAATTCTAGGTAGAACTCTTCAACACTAAATGAACCAGAAGTTGGTTGGCGAGCGTTACCCGAAGTAATACCAGCTGCAATCAAGGCATCTGGCTGATCAAAACCTGACTGCCAGCGTTTCTCGTAACCCGCGGCAAACGCTAGGAAACCAGCAGGCAACTCCATCACTTCACCAGTGACGTTCGCCTGATAGCTCTCAAGACCAGTGCTTGAAGCATCTTGTGCAGTGAAAGTGATGTAATCCAACATTTCTTGGGTAATTGAACCTTCACCAATACCGGTAGAGCCATTGAAAAGATCTAGAGGTACACAAGATTCGTCAGTCACACAGGCATCAGACAATGCAGCAGCAACACGGTCAGTGTTTAACAGACCTGTAGTTAGTTCGTTGTTGGTAATATCAGCATAGGTATAACCGACATCCCAGTAGAACTCACGGTCAGCAAATTCAAATACACCTTCAAAACCACCGTTAAACTGGAACTGGTCCACGTTTTGGTTAAACTGACGGAAGCCCGCTTCAAACATACGGCGACCTAATAGGAACAGACGGCCAGGTTCGCCAACGCCCACATCCGTAGACAACGCGTAACCTAACGGGTTGAACGGGTTATTTGCACCAATAGTGAAACCTGAGTCACCGAACGCTGTACCAATGAAAAGTGGTGTAGGTGCTAGAGCCTGCGCAGATTTACGGTTACCGTAGAATGCAGTGGCTGTTGCTGTCACATTGTCAGATAACTCATAACGACCTTGTGAATAAAGGTTAATACGCTCTTGAGGGGTCGATAAATAGTTAAACGGGGCAAAGTTAAAGCGGCTGCCTACGTTATCCCAAGGGATCAAACCACCGTTGCCGTCACCGAATAAGCTCTGGAAATCACCATTGTCATCGTAAAATGCGAAACGACCTTCAGGTGGAGCAGAAGAGCCACCAAAGCCTTGTGGAGTTCCGAATACAGGTGTTGCAGAGATGTCACGATCGCCTGCGAATGTAGGCTCTTCTTCTACGTAAGAAACGTTGAAGTAAATATTACCTTTATCGTTAGATGCACCGAAACCGATGTCATACGACTCAGAGTTTTTGTCGCCTTCGCTCAGGTACTCACCCATGTAAGCACTGGCGTGAAGACCGTCGAAATCTTGTTTAGTGATGATGTTAACAACACCGGCAACCGCGTCAGAACCGTAAACCGCAGAAGCACCGTCTTTCAATACTTCGATACGCTCAATGATAGACGATGGGATGTTGTTCAAGTCAACTGAACCGCCTAGGCCTGGAGACCAGCGCTTGCCGTTAACCAAAACCAATGTACGGTTAGAACCCAAACCACGGATGTTGATTGTAGTCGTACCGTCACCACCGTTGTTGTTGTTGGTGTTGATTGCTGAACCAGCAGAAGGAATTGCCTGAAGTACGTCACCAATCGAAGTGATACCGAAGCGTTCAATTTCGATCGCGTCAAGTACTGAAACCGGGTTTGCACCTTCGATGTCAGCGCGCTTGATGCGTGAACCTGTTACTGAAATTTTCTCAACTGAGGCACCCTCTTCTTGAGCGAATGCTGGAGCTGCGAAACCAAGCGTTGAAACTGCGCCGAATGCACAAGCCAACTTTACTGACTGTGCCAGCTTTGAGTTTGTAAACATGTATTGTCTCCCTGGACCACTATAAATTTAGTGATTGTTGTAACCGTTTTACGCGGTTTTTTATTAGTAAGGCAGTGAACCTCACGCCGATAATAACCATATCATCCGTGCGCGGTCAACTGCGTTTACACGGGGATTTAGAAAAGTTCATTATTTTTTTTTGAAATATTTTTTCCATGTAAAGCAATGTTTACACAGGCTGTTTAGCCGCTTGATACAAATGAAATTCGAGATAGCGTGTGACGTTGTCAGGAAGTTTCGGTAATAAATGCTTTGGTAACAAGAAGGTAGCCATATCGAAGAAGTCTACAAACACCCGATTCGCTTGGGTTGTGCGGTGCAAATACTGGTGACCGGCCGAACCGCCAGTACCAATTTTGCCGCCTAACATGCGATGAACCATCATGGCGTGGCGATGCCGCCAAATGGTCATTTTTTCATCAACTTCGGTGAGCAGCGTAATCAATTGGAACGGCAAATTGAATATCGGCTCTTGCGAATATTGCTTAATAAATAACGCAGACAACATTGCTTTCTGACTGAGACGAAACTGGCCTTGGTCAAGCAGCGACTGATACTTATCTGTGTTGAGAAGAGCATCAAACTTTTCCTGAGTTTGGCGCAGCGCTTCAAGTTCTTTTTTTCGTTGTTCTGCGGTT
This sequence comes from Alteromonas oceanisediminis, assembly GCF_018474025.1. Taxonomy (GTDB): domain Bacteria; phylum Pseudomonadota; class Gammaproteobacteria; order Enterobacterales; family Alteromonadaceae; genus Alteromonas_E; species Alteromonas_E oceanisediminis. Next base: position 85,912 of record NZ_JAHCTA010000001.1, read on the forward strand.
AATGTGCTGTTCTCTGCAATGGTTTTTTCGTCATCGGCGAGATAGTCGTCAGTCACTTGCTTGTACAGCGACCAAAATGAAAAACCGTCAATCTCAAGCAGCGGCATTCTCGCAAGCCATTTATCGACTAACTCAAACAAACTCGCTTTACTCTCTAAATCAGTTAAGTATTGTCGATCTGCTGCGGTTAATCGGGTATAGAATGACTCCTGATCAAAATCGATTCTGTATTCACGCTTCAATCCCAGCGAAATCTCCAATTGCTTAAACTGAATGCTTTGAAAACCCGACGCCGGCACCAGATAGTCCCGGAAGGCTAAAAATTCCTGTGGCGTCATGGTTTCCATCACACTTATCTGGTCATTCATAATTTGCTGAATTTGGGTAATGCGGCGCAAGCGATGTACAACCGTCGTTAAATCACGATCATCAACGCGTTCGTGCGAAAAAACTGAAATAATACTGTTTAATTCATGCAGAATTTGCTTGAACCAGAGTTCGTAGACTTGATGCACAATAATGAAGAGTGTTTCATCGTGCGCGGCCGTCGCGTATTTCTGACTTTGCAATTGCTGTGCGCCCAGAATTTTATCCAATTGAAGATAGTCACCGTAGTAAACGGGCGGAATGTTATTTTTCATTATTTCTACCTTGATGAGTAAACGCCCCTAGTTTAGCACTTTTCAGTGCGCGCTAAAGATAGGGTTTGATCATTGATTGGGTAAGACGTATAAACACAGGAACTTGATCCAATACACAGTCGCAGTGCTTACATTGCGCAGGAGAACATTGCCATGAAACTTGACGACGACATTCACAATTTTTATGAACAATTGGTGTTAGAGCGCATTGATAAACTGGGGCTAAACAAAACCAAACCGTCTGATTATCTGGCCGATTTGTGTTGCTTAGCGTTAAATCAAGTGCCACCACGCTATATACGCTATGAAGTTGATATGGCGTTTTATCTCCCGCAAAGTGAGCGGCAGCAAATGGAAATGAATGTCGCGAATGCGATTGAAAAAGCGATAGCATTCCTTGATCAGGACGAGCCCCGATGAAGGTATGAAAACCGTGTGAAACGCTGGAATTGGTGGCAAGCACCTAGCCACATCCCGGCACATGAGTCGTTTGCTGCGGCTGCTCCCTTCCGGGCCTGACCGGGTTCACAAAGTATCATTGCGGGAGGACCAAGTGCCTACCATTGAAAAACGCTGTAGGTAACAGCGGCGCGCATTATCCCTATTTGCTCAGGGGATTGCAACCGCTGTAACCGCCCCTAGACTAATTGTGTTTGAATCGCTCTTCAGCAATTAGATTTGCCACTCGGTTGGTTGCCATTTTCTCATTCGCACTGCGCGTAAATATCGCGCTTAGATTATCTCCGATGCGCTCGATATGCGCTTTCAAGTCGTCTGGGTTGGAATCAAAACGTTGATGATAAATATCAATCACGCCGCCGGCATTGATGACATAGTCGGGTGCATACAAAACGCCACGATCCAACAATTGCTCGCCGATAAGCTCGGTGCTCAATTGATTGTTTGCTGCGCCTGCAATCACCTTGGCTTGGATCATGTTAACTGACTCTTCACTGATGGTTGCGCCCATTGCACAGGGTGCAAGAACATCCGCAGGATAGGTAGTGATTTCTTCTGCTGGCACCACAGTTGCGCCAAACGCCTGTTCGACGCGCGCGGTATTATCACGATAAATGTCCGCTACCACTAACTTCGCGCCAGCCTTGTGTAAATGCTCGGCAAGGCGATAACCTACATGCCCTAGCCCTTGGATGGCCACAGTTAAGCCGTTAAGGTCTGAAGAAAATGCATGGCGAACTGCGGCCTGAATACCAACGAACACTCCGTAAGCGGTCGAAGGCGCTGGATTTCCGTCCGATGGCTGGCCGTCGTAGCGGTATTTAGCATTAATTCCCGCGATGTACTTTGACTGTTTCGCCATCGAGTGCAAATCATCAACGCTAATGCCCGAATCTTCTGCAGTAAAGTAGCTGCCACCCAACGAATCGACAAAGCGCCCCATCGACTCCATCATGGCCGGTGTTTTGATTTGGCGTGGATCACCAATGATCACTGACTTACCGCCCCCCAATGGCAATTCTGCCATGGCGTTTTTGTAGGTCATCCCTTTGGAAAGGCGTAAAACGTCAGTCAATGCCTCCGCACTTGAGCTATAAGGCCACATGCGGCATCCCCCCAGCGCTGGCCCAAGGTGAGTGTCATGAACGGCAATAATGGCTTGCAAGCCGGACGCTTTGTCGTGCCAAAAAGACACACGTTCATGGTTATCAAATTCTTTGTGATCAAATACACTCACGTTGGACTCTCTTATTGTTGGACTGAGTAGACACGCATGGTACTGGATGTTTCAGAGGACGTGCCTTGCCTTTTATCGAGTGGATAAGCAAAGTGGCTGAATTTCGGTTGCAAGCTCAACACTGTTAGTAGGATAATTGTCCTATAATTTTAACAACTCTCTTAACGGCTCCAGCACAACGCTGTCCGCGGCACATCATCATGAAACTAGACAAGTTTGATCGCGAGATACTTCGTGTAATGCAGCAAGATGCCACTGTCTCGATGGCAGACCTAAGTCAACGGGTGGGTCTATCTCATACGCCTTGTTGGCGTCGCGTTAAACGCATGGAAGCCGATGGCATAATCAAACGCAAAGTCACCATACTGGATGGGAAAAAACTCAATCTCGGCGTGTCAGTTTTTATTTTTGTCACATTAAAAAATCATGACGGCGAGTCACTCAATGACTTTGAACGTGCGGTACAGGGAATTGATGAAATTGTTGAATGCCACACCACCAGTGGCGATCGCGATTATTTACTTAAGGTTATTGTTGAGAGCATTGAAGAGTATGAGCATCTACTTAAATCGAAATTAACCCACCTTCCTCTGGTTGATCATCTGAGTTCTACGTTTGCGTTGAAGCAGGTTAAAAATACCACCGAGCTACCGATTAAAAACCAGTAACCCGGTTGTAACTACTGTGCATCCGGTTGGTTATCGGGATGGGCTCTTTGAAACGCCTCAATGCGGTTGCAATTTTTATGAATTTTACCAATCAGCGGGTATTGCGTCATATCGACGCCGAATCGCTCGGCATTGTAAACCTGCGGAACTAACACAATATCTGCCATGGTTAAATCAAAGCCGAAGCAAAATTTGCCCGCTCGGGTCTGCAGCCGTTTTTCAAGCGCGGAAAACCCTTTTTCTATCCAATGTTTGGCCCAGCGCGGCTTACTGTCCGGTGAGCAGCCGAACGACTCCAGCGATTGAAGCACGCGTAGATTTGCAAGGGGTTGCACATCACAAGCAATATCCTGAGCCAGTCCCCTTACCCTAGCCCTCTCCAACGCATGTTTGGGCAAGAAATGAATGTCGGATGGGTATTTTTCATCCAGAAACTCAATAATACTCATTGACTGGTTCAGGGTGAAATCTTCATCGTCGTCAATTAGGCAGGGTACTAAGCCCGCTGGATTACGCCGTCGATAGTCTTCGGCATTCTGCTCACCACCATTATTGACCAGATGGATAGGTGAATATTTATACTCTAATTGCTTGAGGTTCAGGGCGATGCGTACGCGGTAAGTTGCCGATGACCGCCAGTAACCTAATAAATGTAAACTCATAAACTCATCCTGATAACGCACTTAACGTGCAGAAAATTACGACTTGATTGATGCTCGATTAATACCGTAATCGCGCAATTTATTAGCGATCGCGGTGTGACTGAGACCCAGCTTTTTGGCCAACTGCCGCGTACTGGGATAGAACGGATAAAGACGTTCCAATAAGTCTTTTTCAAACTTTTTCACTTCTTCGTCCAAGCTCCCTTCGAAATCTTCATCTACGAAACTCACCGTGGTGGCATTGGTTGGCAGTTGCAGAATATCTCGGGTTAGCTCATCACCTTCAACCATCGCCAATGCGCGAGAAAGCGTATTCTCGAGTTGCGCCACATTTCCCGGCCATGGGTAGTTCTGCAAGTAATCCAGTGCCGCTTTATCCACTCGCACCAGCGCCCTGCCTTGTTTAATACATTGTTGCTTAAGCAGTGCATCAACCAAAATAGCGATGTCAGCTTTGCGTTCACGCAACGGTGGAATGGTGACGGTCATCGCCTGCAATCGATAATACAAATCATCTCGAAATTGCTGTGCAGCAATGGCCGCATGCAAGTCGACATTGGTTGCGCAAATTAACCGTACGTTGGTCGGCACAAAGCGAGCGTCGCCCAATCGCGAAAAGGTTTTGTCAGTCACACAGCGCACCAACCGAGATTGTACACTCATTGGTATATCCGCGATTTCAGTGATGTATAGCGAGCCATTACTGGCTAATTCGATCAGCCCGGTTTGCCCCTCGGGTGCATTTAAATGCTCTGCCGTGGCACCGAATAAAGCCAGTTCTATTTGTTCTTCAGACAGGCCGGCGCCGCTAAAGCACAAAAACTCGTCTGAACTGCGTGCACTCGAATGATGGCAAGCTCTGGCGAGTGTTTGTTTGCCACTGCCGCGTTCGCCAACCAACAACATAGGTTCGTCTGACGCTGCACACAGGCGCGCATGTTTGAGTGTTCTGCGCATCGCAACTGACTGACTCACAATCCCCTCAAACCGTGGTGTTCGAGGCTGGTTGAACGCACTGAGTTGCTGCCCTAATCGAAGCTCAGATTTGAGCATCACGACAGCACCCGCCAATATCTGAGCATCTTCAGCATCAAAAATATAAATAGGTAAAATATCACCGAGGTAGTCTTGGTCTGCAAACTTCAGTTTGTGGGCTTGAGCCAGTACTTGCTTGCCATCCAGCCAACGCTGAAAATTAAAGCCTTTAACAAAATCAGCAATATCTTTACCTAACACATCGGCGGGATCTAGCTGCACCCCCGATAACGTTGCCGCGTTGACTTGGCTAATGATGGCTTTGCGGTCGATTGAGAACACTGGGTCAGGTAAGGTTTTCAAAATAGCACGGAGCTGATGTTTCTCGCGCTCAATTGGCATAAACGCAGTGGTCTTGACGTCCTCTATACCTTCTATACGACGAATTTTAGGCATTAAATGCTGAAAATCATCAAACTCAATATTAGGAAAATTTAAATAGATCTTTCCGACGGCATCAATTTCAATACCACGCAAATCTATTTCATGTTCAACGAGGATGTCGAGCACGTCTTGAGCGATGCCCAGTCGATCCTGACAGATGATTTCTAATCGCATAGTGGGTCGTAAAGTTTTTTTTACATTCTAGCACGATCAGTTTGCCTGTCGAGTGGTTAATCACCACTCGACACCGTCAGTTTAACTCGCCATTTTTTGTTTCGGTGGGAATAAGGGCTCAAACAGCCCGAGCTGCTTAGCTTGCTCAACTAAACTCATGATGTCCATTTCAGCGAGATCATACAGGTCATCAAACTCACCAAGTATATAGTAAATAGGCTGCATAATATCAATGCGGTAGGGAGTACGCAGCACGTCGATGGCATTAATCGGCTTACGCAACGGTTTGTCACTTTCCAGTGCATACACCGTTTCACCGGGGGAAGACAAAATACCCCCCCCATAAATACGTAAGCCTTCCTGTGTGTTCATTAAGCCGAACTCTACGGTGAACCAGTATAATCTTGCTAAATAAACGCGATCTTCTTTGCTTGCTGCAAGCCCAAGCTTGCCATAAGTGTGCGTGAAGTGCGCAAACGCCGGATTGGTTAACAATGGGCAGTGGCCGAATATCTCGTGAAAAATATCCGGTTCCTGTAAGTAGTCAAAGTCCTCTCGAGTACGAATAAAGGTCGCCACGGGAAACTGCTTGTTGGCTAACAAACGGAAGAACTCACCAAAATTAATTAATGCAGGCACTTCGGCAGTTTGCCAACCGGTTGTCTCTTTGAGAACTTTGTTGATGTCTTTTAACTGAGGTATTTCATTCGCCGTCATGCCGAGCAAATCAATGCCGTCTAAAAACTGCTGACACGCTCGCCCGTCCAATAATTTAATTTGGCGTTCGTACAATTCAGACCAAATCTGATTTTCTTCAGAACTCCATTCAATGATGCCATTGCTGTTGGATGATTTTGACTGATACTGACTTGTTTTACTCATAACCACTTCGTGACGATTAATTTCCTGAAAGTGTAATGATTTACGCATCAAACAACAGGGAGGTGCACTTTCCAGCTGTTCCAACGATGTAACATTTTTTTTACAGATAATAAAAAGCCACTGAAATCGTGACGATTTCAGTGGCTTACTTTGAATCAGGTGGCGTTAGTTACTAGAGCTGATTGATTTCTCGGTTTAACTGGAATTCTTTGGAGGTGACATAGGTTTCAACCTTACGTAAGCGTTCCTCTGCACGACGAAAGCGTTGCTGAATGTCATGAAATGCCTGGCGCGGTGGTTCACCGGATTGCCACACTTTGGATTTCACTTCGACAGGTTTTTCCTCTGTCTGTGAAACCGCGTCACGCCAGCCTTTACTTCCCTGCTTGAACGCCTCACCCACATTATATCCAGCTTGATACGCTGCCCCTTTAGGCTTCTTATCCATAATAAACCAACAGGCAATATAGCCGACAAACACAAAAGGCCCTGCCAGTAAAAAGAAGCTCGTCACGGTCAGAATGCGCACCAACCAGGTCTCGATACCAAAGTATTGCGCCACACCGGAGCAAACGCCGGCAATCTTGCCGTTCTCAGCATCACGGTAAAGTGTCTTTGGCGTTCTCATACCTTATCCCTCCACTGCGGCGTCTCCGAATCGAGTATGGCCTCAAGCGTACGAATGCGGTCACTCATTTGTTCAGCTTTGTTGGCTAAATCCTGCATGCGCATATACTCTTCGTCGCTCAATCCCTGATTCACCTGCTTTTTACTTCGATAATGTAATATCAACCAAATCGGCGCGACAAAAATCATGAAAATGATAATCGGCGCGATGATAATCCCAACAATTCCCTCTTGCATACTATTTACTCCCCACCAACGATAATGATTAGACTCTGTGCTTATTTCGCTTTGCTGCTTTTAGCCTGCATTTTCTTCTTCAAAGCTGCAAGTTCGTCTTCAACTTTACCGTCGGCCTCAAGCTCGGCAAATTCATCGTTAAGTGTTTTCTTACCCAGATCATACGCATCGACCTGACTTTCTAAATCATCAATCTTGCGCTCATACTGCTCAAAACGGCCCATGGCATTATCGATTTTGCTGTTATCCAACGACTTTTTCACTTCCAAGCGTGATGAAGCCGTTTTCTGACGCATGATAATAGTCTTCTGACGCGCTTTCGCATCGGCAAGTTTCTCCTGCAGTTGCGCCGTCTCATCCTGAAGTTTACTGATTTGTTCCTCGATCACAGCAAACTCTCTGTTCAGCGATGTCGCTGCATCTTCACATTTTTTCTTTTCCTGCAGTGCTGCGCGGGCTAAGTCTTCACGATCTTTATTGATCGCCAGTTCTGCTTTTGCTTCCCAGTCTGAGGCTTCACGCTCAAACTTACTGATTTGCGCACTGACTTCTTTCTTGCTCGCAATCGTTTTTGCTGACGCCGAACGAACCTCGACCAGTGTATCTTCCATTTCTTGAATAATTAGGCGAACCATTTTTTCTGGATCTTCTGCCTTATCAAGCAGGGAATTGATATTAGAGTTAATGATGTCTGAAAAACGTGAGAAAATTCCCATGTGGACTACCTCTTCTTAGATTCAATAACAATGCACAATGCATTTGCTGGTATGAACTATTCAATATGGATGCCAACTTAAATAATCAGTTAGATGGCTGTTTTTACTAAATTTTTATTCATTTCGGAAAAACACTACCAATTCAGACGTAATGAATTACACTAACACTTAGTGAATTTAACCACCTTTTGAAATCATGAGTCGATTTAGCCAACAAGACAATCTTCTCGGGCAAGCGAATAGCTTTCTTGAAGTTCTAGAGCAAATCTCGCAAATTGCACCACTGAACAAACCGGTATTGGTTATTGGTGAACGCGGTACGGGTAAAGAATTGGTCGCGGCGCGGTTGCACTACTTGTCGAAACGATGGGATCAGAATTATCTCAAGCTCAACTGTGCGGCATTAAATGAAAGCTTGCTTGAGTCCGAACTGTTCGGTTACGAGGCAGGAGCGTTTACGGGGGCATCAAAGAAACGTGAAGGGCGTTTCGAGGTCGCAGATAATGGTACGCTTTTTCTGGACGAGCTTGCCAATACCTCTGGCATGATCCAAGAAAAATTATTACGCGTGATAGAATATGGTGAGTTTGAGCGTGTCGGCGGCTCTCGTTCAATTAAAGTGGATGTGCGTTTAATTGCCGCCACCAATGAAGACTTGCCCAGCCTGGCCGACTCCGGCGAGTTTCGCGCTGACTTACTTGATCGTCTGGCATTTGATGTTATCACCATCCCCCCGCTGCGCGAACGCCGCGACGATATTATGATGCTGGCGGAAAACTTCGCGATCAACATGACGCGAGAATTGGAACTCGAGCTATTTAGTGGATTTACCGAAAAAGCGAAGCGAACGCTGTTAGATTACGATTGGCCCGGCAACATACGAGAACTGAAGAATGTGGTTGAACGCGCCGTGTATCGGGCGAATAACCCTCACCTGCCGGTACACGAGATTGTATTGGATCCGTTTGAATCGAAATTTAGGCCCACGCAGCGAGTAAAAACCGCCGACCGCGTAGCCACCGCAATACCGATTGACGCAGCAAAAAGCGAAGACAACGCTTTTTCTCATAGCGCTGAAACACAAAGTGCTGTTCAGCCTAATGTTAATCGCTCAGCAACGCTAACGTTCCCCCTTGATTTAAAACAACAATCGCAAGACTACGAAATTGATATTTTGAAAGCGGCATTGAAAGATGCGCAGTACAATCAGAAGAAAACCGCTGAAAAGCTCTGCTTGACCTATCATCAACTACGCGGGTATTTGAAGAAATACAATTTGCTCGACACCACTGGCAGTGAAGCAGCGAATGAAGCGTAGCGCGTGGCGACCAACCACAGCGTTTTTTGTCGCCGTATTGGGTGCGTGCTTAGCCGGTTGTTCCCCAACAGAAACATCGCAACCGTCAACACGCGGTGTTGTGTATTGTTCAGAGAGCGATCCGACTAGCTTCAATCCGCAATTAGATACCTCAGGTACAACGTCAGATGCAAGTGCGCATCAACTTTATGATCGCTTAATCGAGTTTGATATCGAGACGGGGAACATCGTGGCAGGACTGGCTGAAAGCTGGCTTGTCAGCGAAGATGGTCTAGTGTATACCTTTCAATTGAAAAAGAACGTCGCCTTTCACCACACCGACTACTTTTCGCCATCGCGCACCTTTAACGCCGATGACGTGTTGTTCAGCATTAATCGTTGGCGCGATGAGTCGCACCCGTACCACACAATATCCGGCGGCATGTACCCGTATTTTCAAAGTCTAAACCTAGCGGCGAACATCGAATCTGTCGACCGGATTAACGGTTATCGGATCCAAATCCACCTCACTAAACCGGATAGTTCATTTTTGGCTCACTTAGCCACTGATTTTGCGGTCATTTTATCTGCAGAATACGCAGATGAATTGCTCAAGCAGGGTCGACCCGAAGCATTAGACCACTACCCTATCGGTACAGGTCCGTATCGATTTGTCGAGTATCGAAAGAATCGTTTCATTCGTTATGAACGACATGATAACTATTGGCGTCATTCGGTTCCTAATCCACAGTTGGTGTTTGATATCACACAACGCAGCGCACTGCGGCTCGCTAAACTGATCACCGGAGAGTGCGACGTTTCTGCATTTCCCGCACAAAGCGAGCTCAACGCAGTACGCGAAGATGACCGACTGACGCTGCTTGAAAAGCCTGGCCTTAACGTGGGGTTCTGGGCGTTCAATACGCAGCGCGAACCCTTTGACAATCCTGATGTTCGTCGAGCCTTAGCCATGGCAATTGATAAGTCGACACTGCTTGATGCCGTTTACTTTGGCAGTGCCAAGCGCGCTATCGGGATTGTTCCACCCACCTCGTGGGCGCATCAACAGAACGCCGAAGAAATCAGTTACAACCCAGTTCAATCGCGCAGTCTTTTGCGAGCGATGGGGGTAGAGCAAGGCTTTAGCATGACAATCTGGGCGATGCCGGTGCAGCGCGCTTACAACCCAAATGCTATGAAAATGGCGAAGTTGATGCAGGGTTACCTCGCTGCGGTGGGCGTTGAAGTGACGATTGTCAGTTATGACTGGACGACATTTCGAAATAATCTGCAGGCTGGCATGCATGATTCTGTGTTGATTGGATGGTCTGCGGACAACGCTGATCCGGACAATTTCTATCGCCCTTTGTTAACCTGTGGCGCAATTCCGAGCGGAACCAACCGAGCAATGTGGTGTAACCAAAAATATGACAACCTGATCGAGCGTGCCATTGCGGTGACCGACAGTGATCAACGTAAGCAATTGTATGCGCAAGCCAATCGGCTTCTGTACGAACAAGTGCCGTTGCTACCCATTGCTCATGCGTTTCGGTATCAGGCGCAACGTGAAAATATTAAAAAAGTCATTATCAACTCTTATGGTGGTATTCAGCTAGGGGAGGTAGAGAAGCGCGATGACTAAGATTTTGCTCCGCTACCTTAACTTACTGGTACTGACTTTACTGGTAGTCATTGTCTTTTCGTTTACGCTCGGTTATTTGTTTCCCGGCGATGTTTATACCAATTTAACGGGCTTAGAATCCAAAGCCGAGGCGTTACGTTACTTAAAGGTTGATAGTGACGCGGGCTTCTTTTCGTTATTTATTGCCTATTTTTCAAATACCTTGGTGGGTCAATGGGGGGTCAGCTCAATCACCGGCGAACCTCTTTTTTCCGAAGTGTTACTGTCGCTACCAGCAACACTGGAGCTTGGGTTTTACGCCTTACTGCTTGCCGTTGTAGTCGGCCTTCCCTGTGGTTTTTTTGCCGGCTTGAAGCCGCAGCGAAGTCTGGACATGTCGATACTGGGTGCCAGTGCTGTCATGTATTCGTTCCCGGTATTTTGGCTCGCGATGGTGTTCATACTGATTTTTAGTCTGAATCTCGAATGGTTACCTATGTCAGGTCGTGTCGACTTGCTGCTGAACGTACCCACGGTGAGTGGTTTCATTTTTGTGGATATTTTACTCGCAGATAACATCGACAAAGGTCATGCATTTGTTGATGCGCTTAAACACCTTGCATTACCCACCTTGTCAGTTTCTATCATCACAATGGCAACGCTAATTCGCGCAGTTCGACGCTCTACACTTGATGTCATGCGAAAGCCTTACATTATTGCCGCACAGTCACGAGGTCTTAGCAGTGCGCAAATTTTCCTCAAGCATGGAATGCGTAATGCTTTGTTACCGATACTGCCTATCATGGCCATGCAGGTAACCACGTTAATCACAAATGTTATGATCGTTGAGTCGCTCTTTTCCTGGCCCGGTATGGGCCACTGGTTGCTACAAGCAATTTATCAGCAAGATTACCCAGCCATTCGAACTGGCCTTCTGGCCGTTGCCGGTGCCGTGATTGTGCTGACGATCATCATTGAAGTCCTTAGCCGGTTGGTTGACCCTAGCAGAGAGAAGTTTGATCGTGTCGCGGTTTAATCTCTATCAGGATGAGTTTCATCCCTCACCGTGGCGACAAACGTGGCGCGAATTTAAACGCAGCCATGTTGCCATGGCGGGTGTCGTTGTATTGGCTATTTTTGCGTTCATCGCTTTTTTTGGGCCACTAATATCGCCCTATGATCCAACGCTGCAAAATACTGATGCACTGCTGGTGCCGCCCTCATGGGATGCCAGTGGCACCGTGCGCTACGTAATGGGCACCGATGCATTGGGTCGCGACTTATTCTCACGTTTAATCCACGGCGCACAAGTCACTTTTGGTACCAGCGTGATGCTGGTCTTAATCGCTATGCTTGTGGGTGTGGCGATTGGCGTGATGGCTGGCATGAGCAATGGCACCCGAGCGAGTGTCATCAATCACCTGCTTGATGCCCTGATGGTAATCCCAACGCTGTTGTTAGCCATTATTATCGTAGCGATTTTGGGTACCGGTTTGGTTAACAGCATGTGGGCGATTACGCTGGCACTGATCCCGCATTTTGTGCATCACACACGTAACACGGTACGGGAGTTGATGAATAAAGAATACATTCTCGCTGCCCGTCTGGATGGCGCGTCTAAAACACATATATTCGTTCACTCATTACTTCCCAACATGATTGAAATGCTTGTCGTACAATGGACGATTGCACTGTCTGTCGCGATCCTGGACATCACCGCGCTAGGCTTTCTTAATCTCGGTGCGCAAGGTTCAACCATTGAACTGGGGGCTATCCTCGCCGATAGTGTCAATGTCGTTTATATTGCGCCGTGGAATATCGCCCTACCGGGATTGACGATTTTTGCCATGGTGTTTGCCGTAAACGTGGTGGGAGACGGTCTACGTGCAGCTCTCAACAGGAGGCTAAGACACTAATGGCATTGTTAGATATCAAAAATCTTACGCTGGAAATCGATACCGACAACGGTTGGATTAAGGCCTTAGACAAAGCCAACCTGAGCGTAAGAGAGGGTGAGATACAGGCTTTGGTCGGTGAATCTGGTTCAGGCAAAAGTTTAATCGTGCGCGCGATTTCAGGTGGTCTGCCGCCGCAGATGCGTCTGACTGCGGATCGCATGACGTGGCGCGGCGCAAATCTCTTGGCAATGAACGCAGAACAACGCCGTGAAATCATGCGTAGAGATATTGCTGTTGTGTATCAGGACCCTCTCGCTTCGCTCGATCCATCGGTCACGCTGGGTGAGCAATTGGAAGAAAGCGTTCCTTATGAATTTGTGGGTAAAGGTTGGTTTTGGGAAAAGCAAAAAGAGCGCAAGCGTATTGCCATTGAACTGGTGCATAAAGTCGGCATAAAAGATCATGCCGGTGTCATGAGCGCTTACCCGCACCAGATTGCCAGTGATATAGGGCAAAAATTCATGATCGCTATGGCGTTGGTATCCCAGCCCGCGTTACTGATTGCGGATGACCCCACACGCGGCATGGAAGCGACAACAAAAGTACAAATCCTAAAATTGTTTAAACGCCTCAACCAGACTAAACGCTTAAGCATCCTGTTTGTAGGCCACGACTTACTGGCGATTTCCAGTATGTCAGATTCAATGACCGTGTTGTACTGCGGTCAGACGGTTGAATCCGGCCCTATCAAACAACTGCAAAAAAGACCGCTACATCCTTACACTAAGGCGTTGCTAGATAGCGCGCCGAGCTTTCGTGCAGACTTGCCACCAAAGTCGCCTTTAGTTACGCTGCCGGGCACGATACCAACGTTGCAACACCTTCCGATCGGATGCAGACTGGGGCCGCGCTGTCACCGCGCGCAAAAAACCTGTGTACAAACACCGGCCGTCAGAAAAATTCATGATCATTTTTATAGCTGCCACTACCCCTTACACACGAATAACTCATGACTCAGTTACTGTCTGCTCACTCGCTCACGTTCAGCAATGTAAAACCAGCCTGGTTTAGCCGCCAGAAACGACGCGAATTTCAGCTTGGTCCGCTTGACCTGAGTATTGAAAAAGCTGAAACAGTAGCGATCATTGGCGGTAACCGGTCAGGTAAATCGTTACTGGCCAAGCTACTTTGTGGTGCGATTGAGCCGAGCGCAGGTGAAATCCAGTTTCATCAGGAAACCACGGGGCACAGCAAAGCCGATTTGTTGCGATGGCAGAAGCGTCAGGTCAGAATGATATTTCAGCGCAGTTCTGAGTCTCTCAACCCTGCGCTGATTATTGGAGATATCTTACAAGAACCTCTCAAACTGAATACCGACCAAACCGCCGCCGAACGAGAAGAGCGTGTCGAACAAGTCTTGGTGCAGGTAGGGCTGTTACGCGACCACTTTTTTTTCTATCCGCACATGTTGTCTGACGGGCAACAACAGCGGGTGGCAATGGCTAGAGCGCTGATCCTGAACCCCAGCATCATTGTTGCCGACGAGCCCTTTGCAGCACTTGACCCATCGGTACGCTCGCAAACGGTGAACCTCGTTTTACGTTTACAGCGGGAGCTTGGCTTGTCTTTCGTATTTATTAGCCACAACCTTGGTATCGTGCGTCACATTGCAGACCGCATCATTGTCATGCACGATGGCCAGATTGTAGAAACTGGCCGAACCGATACGTTGTTTCGGTGGCCTAAGCATGATGTCACAAAGCGGCTTGTCTCTGCGCACCAGTCGCTAGTAAGGCAACATCAGACGCACGCGTAGCGTCTGAATGTAAAACTATCCGACTAGCGACAGCAATATACCTGCGGCGACCGCCGAGCCCAGTACGCCTGCCACATTCGGCCCCATGGCGTGCATTAACAAAAAGTTATGCGGGTTAGCTTCCAAACCGACTTTATTCACCACACGCGCGGCCATGGGCACCGCACTGACGCCGGCTGCACCGATCAAAGGGTTGATAGTGCCTCCGCTGACTTTGCTCATGCCCTTAGCCATCAGCACGCCAGCGGCAGTGCCAATTGAAAATGCCACGGCGCCCAAGCCAAGAATACCTAACGTTTCTAACGTCAGAAACTGCTCAGCGGAAAGCTTTGAACCTACAGCAAGGCCTAAAAAGATAGTCACGACATTGATCAGTTCATTCTGTGCTGTTTTATTCAGGCGCTCGACCACGCCGCACTCACGCATTAAGTTACCGAAACAGAACATACCGACTAAAGGCGTCGCGGTTGGTAAGAAAATAATGGTTAACAGTAACACCGCCAATGGGAACAAAGTCTTTTCACGCTGCGACACTGGACGAAGCTGGGCCATTTCTATTTTGCGCTCTTTCTCATTCGTTAGAAGCCGCATAATTGGGGGTTGAATGATAGGGACCAATGCCATGTAGGAATAGGCAGCAACGGCGATAGCACCGAGCAAATCGGGCGCTAACCGCGACGCAAGAAATATTGCCGTGGGCCCATCAGCTCCGCCGATAATCGCGATGGCAGCCGCGTCTTTTAATGTAAATTCGAATCCCGGCACTAAGTTCAGTGCAATCGCACCAAACAGTGTGGCAAAAATACCGAATTGTGCGGCAGCACCTAGCAACAACATACGCGGGTTGGCAATCAATGCGCCGAAATCAGTCATTGCGCCCACTCCCATAAATATCAGCAATGGAAACACACCGGTTTCAATGCCCACGTAGTAAATGTAATGAAGGAGCCCGCCGACTTCGGAAAATCCGGCCAATGGGATGTTGGTTAACAGCGCACCAAAGCCGATGGGAAACAGCAGCAAGGGTTCAAACTTTTTGACGATCGCCAAATACAACAGTCCCAATCCAACCAACATCATGATTAACTGGCCGGCGGTAAAATGCGGCAGCGCGGTGCTCTGCCACAGGATTTCGAGTTTATCCATACTTAATTTACCGTTATCAGAGGCTGACTTGTTTGCACCGAGTCCCCTTCTTTGACTAATAATTGGGATACTGAGCCTGTGACTGAGCTGCGTATTTCCGTTTCCATCTTCATCGCTTCCAGCATAATAACCACATCGCCCTCTTCTACCTGTGCGCCTTGCCCAACTAATATAGACACGATATTACCTGAAAGTGGTGCGGTTATTTGTTGCCCTTCCCCAGCGTTTGACGAAGCCGGTTTATTGTCATCGCTAGAGGGCGCTGATGGCGTGATCGATGCGAGCTCCCCACTCGGTGCCACGGTGACTTGATACGTTTTACCTTCCACCTGTACATCATAAGACTGCGCACTGTTGTTGGTAGTCTCAGTGGGCTCAGAAGTCTTCGTTTCGGCATCGCTTTTAGTTGAGCCCGCTTGCGGTGCTGGTTCAAATGCGTCTGCATTGCCACGGTTTTTCAGGAATTTAAGCCCAACCTGAGGGAATAGCGCGTAAGTTAGCACATCATCCAGTGACTCATCGGCTAACGAGAAACTTTGTTCTTTTGCCAGCGTAGTCAATTCATCGGTTAGTTCGTCCACTTCAGGTGACAGTCTGTCGGCAGGACGGCAAGTTATTGGCTCTTCACCATTTAATACGCGCGCCTGAAGTGATTCGTTGACCGGTGCAGGAGAGGCACCATATTCTCCTTTTAATACGCCAGCGGTTTCTTTCGAGATACTTTTGTAACGTTCGCCGGATAATACATTCATCACCGCTTGAGTGCCGACAATTTGAGATGTTGGCGTCACAAGGGGGATGAACCCCAGATCCTCACGAACTTTAGGGATTTCATCCAAAACATCACTAAATTTGTCTTCGGCGCCCTGCTCTTTGAGCTGGTTCTCCATATTCGTGAGCATACCACCGGGAACCTGTGCCGTTAGGATCCGAGCGTCAACGCCTTTGAGACTACCTTCAAATTGCGCGTATTTTTTGCGTACTTCACGGAAATACTCAGCGACCTGCGTGAGCTCTGCAAGGGAGAGCCCAGTATCTCGCTCGGTCCCTTCGAGGATCGCAACAATCGTTTCTGTTGCCGTATGACCATAGGTCATGCTCATGGGAGAAATGGCGGTATCCAGCATATCAATACCCGCATCAATCGCTTTTTGATAGGTCGCGGTGCTCAAACCCGTTGTTGCGTGACATTGCATTGCAATCGGCACTGAGACTGTTTCTTTAAGGCCCTTTATCAGCGCTTCACACTCATAAGGCTTTAACAGCCCTGCCATGTCTTTAATACAAATCGAGTGAACCCCAAGACCTTCAAGCTCCTTCGCCATGGCCAACCATGTGTCTAAGGTATGCACTGGACTTACCGTATAGGAAATGGTGCCTTGCGCATGCGCGCCGCAGTCGATGGTCGCTTTTATTGCAGTTTTCAAGTTCCTGACATCGTTCATCGCATCAAAGATACGAAATACGTCGACGCCGTTTTTATGAGCTCGCTTCACAAAAGCTTCAACCACATCATCTGCATAATGCCGATAGCCCAGAAGATTTTGACCTCGCAGCAACATCTGCTGACGTGTATTTGGCATCGCGGCTTTGATCTGGCGAATACGTTCCCATGGGTCCTCACCCAAATAGCGTATACACGCATCAAACGTCGCGCCGCCCCATGATTCGACTGACCAATAGCCAATTTTATCGAGCGAAGCAGCGATGGGTAGCATATCCTCTAATCGAAGACGTGTCGCAAGCAAAGACTGATGTGCATCACGCAGCACCAGCTCTGTTAGAGCAAGGGGTTTGGTCATAGGAACTCCGATTTAGGTTAAGTCGACTTACGATATCGGTGGACAGCAGCCGCAATGGCCGCCACTACGGCGTTGGATAAGGGGGGCTCCGCCACGGCTTGAGGCTTTGCAGGCGAGTGCGCAGGCAGTGGCCCCGGGAACCGGTTCACCAACGCAGCAAGTACCTGCATGGCAATGATAAGAAAACTGAGAAATAGGAAAACAGACAGCATACCAACGCCCATAAGAATAGCGGCTTCAACCAGTTGACCGTTGACCACACTGGATGCCGAGTCGGCTAATGATAAATTTTGCATGCCACGTTCTCCTTTCCATTTATTCAACCGTCATAAGTATCACGCCGATCAGTCAAAAGCAATCCACTCACGGCACAAAATGAATAAAAAACCGAATATTATAAACATTTCCGCTTCAATTTCGCTTATTATGCATTATTTTTACATATTTATTACATTTAGATGTGTTATTCCGGTTATGGATGTCAATTTAGAGCACTGCGATACTTGGCGTTCGTGTTATCAACTTCAATGGAAGACGAGATTGCGCAGTTCACTCAAACGCACAGCAACGTTCTGTGAAAATACAGCGGTGGTAATCACCGTTTGAGATACAAGATAGGAAAGTGTTCAAAACGATTCAGCGATCGTTAATCCGCAACTATTCCGGTATGACGAGGTTAATGACGCGTGTGGAAGGATCCAATAGATATTTTAATGCGGGATTAATGGCGCGTGTGGAAGGATTCACCCCTCCGGTTACCGGGCCGTCCGCCCTAGCCAGTAGATATTTCAATGCGGGGTTAATGGCGCGTGTGGAAGGATTCGAACCTCCGACCGCCTGGTTCGTAGCCAGGTACTCTATCCAGCTGAGCTACACACGCGTGACATTAAACTTACTAAACACCTTAAGACTAGCACAAGCTAGCCAACACAACCATGTTCTTGCAACGACATTCAATCAATGGCGCGTGTGGAAGGATTTACCCCTCCGGTGACCGGCGTGCGGTGACCGGGCCGTCCGCCCTAGACAGTATAATCCTTTTGAAAGATTATGGCGCGTGTGGAAGGATTCGAACCTCCGACCGCCTGGTTCGTAGCCAGGTACTCTATCCAGCTGAGCTACACACGCGTTGTCTTACACAAAAAACATGGCGGAGAGGGAGGGATTCGAACCCTCGATACCAGTAATAGGTATGGTTCCTTAGCAGGGAACTGGTTTCAGCCACTCACCCACCTCTCCAAAATGTGGAGTCGAATTCTAACGACTCATGAAGGGAAGTCAAACCTTTTTTGGCCTAGGTTATTCTATCCGAAGGTATTTTGCACAATTAGCCCGAAGATTAACCTGTTCATGCATTAGTCGCTGTTTTAAGGGCGCTATTGCTGTCAGTCTCGGTAATTTAACCGCATGTTAACCTTCCATCTTGTGCAACGTAAAGCGCCCACTATTTGACACTAAAGAATGTGGATTATTGGAACTCGGCCCGAAGGACACGACCCGAAGGACTTGACCCGAAGGACTTGACCCGAAGGGTTGGGCTTGATCGCGTTGGTCACAGCTGCAGCACACACAAAAAAACCGAGCTTGATGACATAGGCTCGGTTTTGATTTTAGTGGATAGGCACTCAGTCGTCGCTTTCGACCTTGCCCGCATTTCCACCTTTTTCAGCTTGGATCCGCATATAAATCTCTTCGCGATGCACAGAGACCTCTTTTGGCGCATTCACGCCGATACGAACCTGATTACCTTTGACGCCTAACACAGTTACGGTGACTTCATCACCAACCATTAATGTTTCACCGACACGACGGGTTAAAATAAGCATTGTATTGCTCCTTATCCATTACAATTTTCGAGAATCCTTACGATGTAACGCTGCACCACAGCTTGAAAGTACAGCGTCGGCATTCCATGTTGTCTTGATGTCACTGCAAGATAACTAGCCCGTTTTTCCTTACAAACGTTCCTGTAGCCAAGTATTAACCGAATCCAACGCTTTTGCCAGATTTTCTGGTTGCGAACCACCCGCTTGTGCCATGTCGGGGCGGCCACCACCCTTTCCGCCAACTTGCGAGGCGACGTGATTAATTAATTCGCCAGCTTTTACCTTATCTGTTAAATCTTTAGTGACGCCAGCGATCAAATTCACTTTTTCATCACTCGCCACGCCAATACATACGACACCACTGCCAATTCGGTTCTTCAAATCATCCAGAATATTGCGCAGAGACTTTGCTTCAACACCCTGCATCTCTGTAATCAACACACTAACGCCATTAATCGATACGGCACTGTTCAACAAATCTTGCCCTTGTTGACTGTTCAATTTTTGCTGCATCTGTTGATTTTGCTTTTCTAGCTCTTTGATACTGGTTTGCAACGCCTTGACGCGCTCAGGTAGCGCGGCTGGGTCAGCTTTGAGTAAGGTCGCAAGTTCCGCCAGTTTGAGTTGTTGATGCTGCATGAATTCAACCGCAGCTTCCCCCGTAATCGCTTCTATACGGCGAATCCCAGAAGCAATACCGCTTTCTGAGACAATCTTAAACGTGCCGATCTCGCCCGTGCTGGCAACATGAGTGCCACCGCACAACTCGGTTGAAAAATCCCCCATGGTCACCACACGAACCTCATCGTCGTACTTTTCTCCGAACAACGCCATTGCTCCTGACGCCTTAGCTTCATCAATGTTCATGAGTTTAGTGGTGAGCGAATGATTGGCGCGGATTTGCTGGTTGACCATTGCCTCAATCGTGTGAAGCTGGTTGTGGCTCACTGCCTCCATATGCGAAAAATCAAAACGCAATTTCTCTGCATCAACTAAGCTGCCCTTTTGCGTGACATGCTCGCCGAGCACTTTGCGCAATGCCGCATGCAGCAAGTGCGTTGCACTGTGATTAAGTTTGATCGCTTGGCGCTGAAAGCTATCGATACTAGCACTGACATGATCACCGACGCTCAGTGTGCCCACGACTTCCGCCTTATGCGCAAAGCTGGCACCCATTTTTAGCGTATCACCTATTGTGGCAGTTGCGTTTTCACCACTTATACTCCCAGTGTCGCCAACCTGACCACCTGACTCTGCATAAAACGGTGTGCTATCAAGAACGATGAGTACATCTTTTGCATCATTAACTGTTTCGACCGGTTTACCGTTGAGAACGAGAGCAACCACGGTTGACTGTTGTTCAGTCGCGTCATAGCCGGTAAAGACGGTTTCACTGTCTAACTGCACTGACGCGCCGTAATCTGCGCCAAACTGACTGGATTTCTGTGCTCGCTCTCGCTGTTGCTGCATGCACGCCTCAAATCCAGACTCATCTATGGTAAATCCTTTTTCTCTTGCCACATCATTGGTGAGATCAGCCGGAAATCCGTAAGTATCATAAAGTTTGAACACGATCTCACCAGGCACTACCGTGCCTTCAATATCTTCTAAGGCTTCGGATAGAAGGGTCATACCGCGCGCCAATGTGCGACTAAATTGCTCCTCTTCGACTTTAAGCACTTTCTCAAGCACGGCTTTTTGCTCACGCAGCTCTGGGTAAAACTCGCCCATTTGCTCACACAGCGTATCGACGAGTCGATAGAAGAAAATCTCGTTTGCACCCAACTTATATCCGTGTCTCACTGCGCGGCGAATAATTCTACGCAATACGTAACCACGGCCTTCATTCGACGGCATTGCCCCATCGCAAATGAGAAAGCAGCACGAGCGAATATGATCAGCGATAACACGCAGCGATTTGTCTTCCAAATCCTGTGTACCGACGATGACTGCGGCGGATTTAATCAACGCCTGAAACAAGTCGATTTCATAATTACTGTGGACGTTTTGTAAAATAGCACTGATCCGTTCTAGCCCCATACCGGTGTCAATCGATGGCTTGGGAAGCGGCAACATTTCACCGTCTGCCTGACGGTTAAACTGCATAAAAACCAGATTCCAGATTTCGATGAAGCGGTCACCATCCTCTTCTGGGCTTCCTGGGGGGCCTCCCCAAATATGCTCACCGTGATCATAGAAAATTTCTGAGCAAGGTCCACAGGGTCCGGTATCTCCCATAGACCAAAAATTGTCAGAAGTAGAAATACGAATAATTTTTTCAGCCGGTACGCCGATATCGTTTTCCCAAATTGAAAACGCTTCGTCGTCTTCCGAATACACAGTGACAAGCAATTTTTCTTTGGGCAGCTTGAGTTCTTCGGTTAAAAACCGCCAGGCAAATTGAATCGCTTCGCGCTTAAAATAATCGCCAAAGCTGAAATTCCCTAACATCTCAAAAAACGTGTGGTGACGCGCCGTATACCCGACGTTCTCTAGATCATTGTGCTTGCCACCGGCACGCACGCAGCGCTGAGATGATACCGCACGAGTGTAGGCGCGCTTTTCTGTGCCCAGAAAAGTATCTTTAAACTGATTCATGCCCGCATTGGTAAACAGCAAAGTGGGATCACCATGAGGGATCAACGAAGAGCTAGAAACCGGCTGATGGCCCTGCTTAGCAAAGAAGTCGATAAACGTCTGTCGAATCTGAGCGGTTGATAATGTCATGAAGGGTCCTGTGTGCTGAGTGTAAAAACGAATTAAGCAAGGCTCGCGCCTTAGCGCGCAAAGATAGCATGCTTATACCAATGGTGTTAAGCGTCTAATACTGGATTGTATTGGATTGCATGATTAATCTGCTCAAAATCAAAACCTCGGTTAAGCAGAAACCGTTGTTGCTTTTGTTTTTTGTGCCAATCTAGTTCAATGTCCTCACCAAACTTCTTGCACTTCACCTCGTAAGCTAAGGTAAACCAGTCAATCTCATTTTGCTCAAATGCCTGCGAAATCAGCGTATTGGATAGCTTCTGCTGGCTCATCTGCTGACGAATACGCTGTGGACCGTGCCCTTTAGACACACCCACCCTGACTGCCATTTCCGCATACCGCTGATCGGACTGTAAGCCCTGCTCGGTTAATCCTTCGATTTGCTCCTGTACGGCTTTATGGCTAAAGCCTTTCTGTGTCAATTTACGCAGCAATTCATGGCTGCTGTGCTCACGCATTGCCTGCAGGCGGATTAGCGCAGCAAATATTTGAGAATCGTCTTCCATTCTTGCAGTATCCCACGAGAACAATCATTATCACAACCAAGGAAAACCCGTGCCATCCAAACTAACGAGATTCCGTGACTAAGCCAACCCAATATCGCATCAGTATTGCCTCTCAACTGCAAGAGATTAATCGCGATCACTGGCAAAAGTGTAGCCTTCACTCGCCCCCGTTCTTGCAATATGATTTTCTGCATGCGCTTGAATCAAGTGGCAGTATTGGCGGTGATACGGGCTGGGACACACACTTTATCGTAGTGTATGAAATAGATAATTCGATGCCCGTGGCGTATGTTCCTTGCTATTTAAAACATCACAGTTATGGCGAGTACGTATTCGACCACGCGTGGGCAAATGCCTATCACGAGCACGGCATTCAGTATTATCCCAAACTACTGATTGGCGTCCCGTTTACACCGGTCACCAGTAACAAAGTATTGTGCTGCCCTAACGCTAACGCAACAGAAGTCAATGCGTTTGTGTTTGACCATATTCACAGTATTTGCAATAACGCGGGCACGTCGTCTTTGCATTGGCTTTTTAATACCTACCAACAGAAGCGCGAATCAGAATTGCATGGGCTACCCACAAGGCTCTCGGTACAATTTCAGTGGTACAACCAAGGCTATCAGGATTTTGACGACTTTCTTGCGCGATTTACCTCACGTAAGCGCAAAGATATCCGTAAAGAACGGAAAAAAGTTGCTGAGCAAGGGATTTTAATCAATTACTATTGCGGCGAGTCTATTCAGGCCGATCACATCGCATTTTTCTATCAGTGTTACTGTCAAACCTACCTTAAACGCAGCGGTCATACCGGTTATCTCACACGTCGTTTTTTTGAACAACTTTATGCTAAGTTTGCGCGTAATATGATGATTGTGGTGGCAACCCAATCTGATAAACCTATTGCCGCAGCGTTATACTTATTCGACGACCACGGATTGTATGGCCGCTACTGGGGAAGCCTGCGTGAGTATGACGGTTTACACTTTGAATGTTGCTATTACGCAGGAATAGATTTTGCCATCCAGCACAATATTCCGTTGTTTAATCCTGGTACACAGGGCGAGCACAAAATTTTGAGGGGATTCGAACCCACGTATTGTTACTCCAGTCACTACGTGGCTGATCCCCGCTTCGCTAACGCAGTGAAGAACTTTACACAACAGGAACGGCCAGCCATGGAGCGTTATTTCATGCAAGCCACAAACGCTTTACCTTTTAAACAAAACCAAGAGTGATGGCGGTAACAACATCACCATTGACGATAGAAACCCGATAGGAAATTTATGAAAAAATCAGTAATCGCACTTGCTTTGATCAGTGCACTTGGCTTAGCAGCCTGCACACCTGAAACGTCCACTCAACAAACGGATACATCCGCAGCGGCACCAGTGGCAGACGCTAAACCTGAATTAGGAACCTTTGGCGTCGACCTAAGCGCACGCAATGAAAGTGTTAAACCAGGTGATGATTTCTTTATGTATGCCAGTGGCACATGGTATGACAATTATGAAATGCCCGCAGACAAAACACGATTTGGTGCATTTACCGCATTAGCTGAACGCAGTGAAGACCGCGTTAAGACGATCATTGATGATTTAAACACAGCAACGGATCTCGACGGTGAAGCAAAGCTCATTGCTGACTTTTACCACAGTTACATGGACACAGAAACACTCAATGCCAAGGGCGTAGCACCGATCCAGCCAACGCTTGACGCTATAGCGGCTATCGATAGCGTGCAAGCACTCACGAAAGAATTTGGTAGAGCTTGGTTGACCGACAGTATCACCCCAATATGGGGTGGGCTCTGGTACGATCGACTGGACCCAAATGCGTATCAGTTAAGCGTGGGTGTGGGCGGTTTAGGATTACCGGATCGCGACTATTACCTCAGCGATGACGAACGCTTCGTCACCATCCGCGAAGCGTACAAAAATCATATTACCGAGATGCTGAGCTTCACAGATAGCGAAGATCCGGCGCAAGCTGCTGAAGCGATTTTAGCGCTAGAGACTCAGATCGCTGAAATTCAGTGGCCGCGTGAAAAACGCCGTAATCGCGATCTGACGCTAAATCAAATCGAGCGTGAACAGTTGGATCAGCAATACCCTGGCTTCGATTGGGACACGTTTTTCGAGCCCAGTGGTTTTAAAGTCCCTAACTTAAACGTCACGCAGCCTGAGCCAATCAACGACGTGATTGCGCTGATCAATTCCGTTCCGCTGGCTGATTGGAAGGCATATATGCGCTACCACACAGTGAGTAACAATGCTGATTTGTTATCGGATGATATCTATACGGCAAACTTTGATTTTTACGGAAAAACGTTGAATGGTCAGCAAGAGCCGCGTGATCGTTGGAAGCGCGCGGTGTCACAAATGTCTGGCACCGAGTCGCTTGGCTTTGCGATAGGCAAGGTTTATGTTGACCGCTACTTCCCGGAAAGTTCCAAAACACAAATGGCCGAATTGGTTGAAAATCTTCGCACAGCGCTAGGCGAGCGAATCGAAAACCTCGACTGGATGGGCGAAGAAACCAAAAAGAACGCACAAGCAAAACTTGCGGCCTTTAACCCTAAAATTGGTTACCCTGATGTATGGGAAGACTTTACCGGCTTAACGATTACCCGTGACGATTTGGTAGCCAATGTACAAAACATTCGGGCCTTCTTCCAAGCCAAGCAAGTGGAAGACGAGTTAAAGAAAACCGACCGCAATCGTTGGGGTATGGCGCCGCAGCGTGTCAATGCATACTACAACAGTAGCTTCAACGAAATTGTTTTCCCTGCGGCTATTCTGCAACCGCCCTTCTTCGATCCGAATGCTGATCCTGCCGTGAACTATGGTGCCATTGGTGCCGTTATCGGGCATGAAATGGGTCATGGCTTCGACGATCAGGGCTCAAAATCTGATGCTGAGGGTATTCAGCGAAATTGGTGGACTGATGAAGATCGCGCCGCGTTCGAACAGAAAACCCAGCAACTGATTGCGCAGTACAGTGCATATGAGCCAATCGAAGGTAACTTTGTCAATGGTCAAAACAGCTTAGGCGAGAACATCGGTGATGTCGGCGGGCTTGCCATGGCTTACCACGCTTATCAGTTGAGCCTTGACGGCAAAGAAGCGCCAGTGATCGACGGAACAACAGGCGACCAGCGATTCTTTTTGGCATGGGCGCAGGTATGGAAGGAAAAACGCACCGAAGAAAGCATGCTAAATCAACTACGCGGCGGAACACATGCGCCGGGTCGTTACCGAGCGCTAGCACCACGTAACCATGATGCGTGGTACGAAGCGTTTAACGTTCAGCCTGGCGATGCGCTGTACCTTGCACCAGAAGATCGTGTCCGTATTTGGTAAATAACGGCGACAAAGGGTGCTAGATTAACCTCTGGCACCCTGACTTTTAGTGATCCACGCTGTGCATTCCCACCTGCGCAGACGCTTTTAACTTGCGCTAATCTACGCTAAATTGACAGCCACATCTTATCCACTTGATCCCGTTTGTGTAAAAGGAGTTGCCATTGGAAACAGAGTTTTCGGTCGATTTTCAGCTAATTTGGTATCATTTGTATCAACTCGGTATTGCGTTTGCCCTGACACTGCCGATTGCCTTTGATCGGGAATTAAAATCTGAAGGTGCGGGTTTACGAACGTTTCCACTAGTGGCGGTGTCTACGGCGGCATTTATGCTGGTTGCCAATGATGTGTATCAGGACCCAGAGGCGCAAGCCAGAGTCATGTATGGTGTCATCACGGGGATTGGTTTTATTGGTGGAGGGTCGATCATTAAGGAATCCGGCACCACGCACGGCACGGCAACGGCAGCAGGCATTTGGTTAACAGGCGCAATCGGCGTGTCAGTGGCTTATCAGCGCTACGAAATAGCCATCGTACTGAGTTTAATCGGCTTTGTACTGCTGCACTTTATGGAGCCCTACAAGCGAAAATTGAAGCGCTCTCAGTCAGATTAAAACCTGATTGTGAATTTATCACTAAATTATCATTTTTTTGTATTCGCTAATCCGTCTGTTGGCTTTGCAGGAAAAGCACCACATCCTTGTTGGCTAACTTGTCGGGAACTGTGAGTGATTGGCCAAGTACATCATTGTTATCTGACTTGCCGGCTCCAATCTGGGTCATTATTTTTTCACCGTTAATTGGGTCAATCCAGACTAGTGTATCTGTTTCAGCGGGGATGATTGCCTTTACGGTTTTGCCTGAAGCCTGCTCTACAGTGTAATAAATCAGGCCGAAATTTTTGCCAATCGCCTTATACAATCCATTTTGGGTTGGAACGGGCTGGAGAGTCGCCAGCGGTAGTTCGTTGAAAAAGTCCGCGGCGACTTTTGTTTGCTTCCACAGGTTTTCTCTTTGTCGAAAATCTTCAGAAGATAGATCATTGTGAGGCTGATGTGCGCCAAAATACCATTCAACACCGGTCGCACCTGCCATTAACGCCCCCCATAGCGCGTGGCGTCGCAATGAATCGTGAGTAGGATCATTAGCGTCTATTTTTGCTCCGGTGTCCCACATACCAATTTCATCCATGGTGATCGCCCACCCCTCACCGCCATGACTACCGTTCTGTTTGGATTGCTTACGCCATTTTACGATTTGTTCGTGCACCTCTTCGCGATTGTCGATTTGGAAAGACATACCGTGTAGCTCACTTGCGTAAAGTGGCGGAAGAATATTGTCCTTGTCACTTGGGCTTGGCATAGTGTGCAAAAAAATCGGGTTGTGGTGCGGATCGTGTTGCGCAAAATACGCCGACATTGCAATGCGCTGCGCTGAGTTCTGCCCTTCTGGCGACCAATCAGCGGGACCATTTTCCTCACCTAAATTCCATATCAACCCATTGTGATAACCAAATCGTGCGATCAATTCGCGATAATACAATTTGCGCAACCGTGCGGTATTGCCGCCGTCCAGAAAGAGTTCGTTTTCTGTTTCCTGTGTCACCGCGTGGATCAGCATATTGCGGTTATTTAAGTGTTGGAAAACCATGTCCCATTGGGCCAGTTTACTAACGTCAAACCGTTCCAACGCCTCGTGGTCAATATAAGGCCAAACATCGCGACCATCACCGTTGATATTCATCGTCAAAAAATATTGCGATTGCATCCCCATCGCGGACAAATAATTGATGGAACCCATAATGCCTTTGCCCTTAGTCCCTTGCCACAGTGGATCGCCATGCTCGTAATCTTGTAGATGCGCTTCGAACTCGTGAATAAAGTCGGGCGCTTTTGCTTCCCCGTCACGAGCCTGTTGCGAATGGCGATAGGTACCGTCAATTTCGTGAAACGCCAAAAAGTTTTCTGGGCTATTTGCACCCACCTTGACCCAGTATTTTTCGGTATGAGGGAAGTAAAAATAGCCATTTCTCACCTGCACCTGACCATTAGCAGCAAAAAAATCGCCATTGGGAATGGCCTCTCCCACCTCCACAGCGCCATCTGCGCTTGATACAGGCTCTATCGAGGCTAATTTGTCGCCAGCAAACACAACATCGCTACCACTAAACAATTTGGCGTGATACTGCCAGATGCCTTTTTTCTGAGGTGTAAATAGGGTTCGCCAGATGTCGCCCCGTGAGGCACTGGAATTTGCCGCATTTCCGTCTGCCGCGAAGAAGCCTTGAACCACAACTTCGCTGCCATCTTGGTGAGTAAACACAGTTTGCATGACATAGTCAGTGAATGGATTTACCCTGTCCGTTTCAGAAACTGTCGGGCCATTGATATCGACGCGAATAACCTCGCCAAATGAAATCAATGTGTTTTTGGTCGATTGAATGTCGTTAGTTGTCCTCAACGCCGCCAATGGGATTTTCTCGTAGGTGTCCAGCTCGGGCTCACCGCCTGCATTGCCGCTGCCCGAGACCGTGTAAAGATAATCATCTAACACACCGAATCCTGTACCGTGTCTGCCGTGAGCCAAATCAGGACCGTCTCGCCACTGATTGATTTGTGTATTAAATATACTCACTTCATTGTGAGCCTGTTTCTGCGCTACAGACTCACCACCTGCCAGCACGATATCAGTGCCTAAAGCAATCGCAGAATTTCCGGCACGTGGGATAGGAATATTCGCTGAGTCTGCCAGAGTTGACCATGTGTGTGTCGCAAAGTCATACACGTCAATGCGCGACTGCGTTTGCGACAATCCGTTACCCGTTGAATGAGAGGTTTGTCGTCCACCTGCAGCATAGAGTTTGTTCTTCACGACCACTGCCTGAAAGTGATCTCTCGCATGTGGAGCATCGGGCAACTGCGTCCATTGGCCTGTATAAGGATTGTATTTATCAAACCAGTTAACACTGCCACCTAAATGCCCGTTCGTGAGTCCTCCAAGCATGTACAATTCACCCTGAAATACTACAACGCCGGCTGAGCCGCGCGCCCGGGAAGATGGTATGGGGTGGCGTGAACTTAACGTTTTTGACTCCCCGTTATAAGAAAGCACAGTGTCCACGGTATTTTCTTTTGGCCATGGCCCCGTAAGCGCACCAATGATGTAGATGTCATCATTCAGGCTGACAGGTTGAAAGTGATGCAATTCAAGCGCTGGTGTGATTTGCTTTTCCCACAATCCTGTTTGGGCATTAAATACTTCGATTGCTCGCTCACCTCTACCGCCCAGAAGGACAATCTGATTCTTGTGCGTCAGCATACCTGCCTCGTGGCGAGGCTGATGGTCGCTATCCACACGTGTCCATGTCATTGATTGATTGCTACAGGCCAGCAACCCGCTCAGGAAGAACATGACAGGTAAGGTGAACAAAAAAGACTTCAACACAGAGATTCTTGGCGACGCCACGACACACTCCTTATAGACATTCTGCACAAAAGGCTAATCGATCCGAGTTGGCTCAAATAGGACGAATTGAGCGCTCTGTTGGAAAGTATCGGCGTATTTTTCTGTGTTTAAATCGAAGTAATGTGGAGGCCGCTTCAAATAAGTCTGGTCCATATTTGTGAGGTTTCTTGTTTGCCCTGCCGTTAAGCGTGAATACACACAAGCGGAGGGGAAACAATCGCAACCTAAAAAATCAGGAAATTACCTTTATTCCTGCGTCTTTTGCTTTTTCCAAATAAGTAACAGATTATTTGCTGGCATTGTTATCCTATCAATCAATGTCAATAATTTGCCCCATTGTTGCAATTCAGTGATGTCACGGTAACCGCCATACCCTTCGGCCACTAAATGCCGATGAAAATCTGCGTTACTTTGACTGTTAAATTTGCCATTTTCAGTAAATGGCCCGTACTGACAGAATACCCCGTTGGCCGGTAAATGTTGTTGGATGAGCTGCATCATAAGCTGGACTTCACTACGCTGCATAATGTGTGCGGTATTTGCGCTAAACACAGCGTCAAATTGACCTTTCGGCCAGTCGTCCTTGCCAACCTGAAAAGCAATCGGGCGTTTAAGATTAGGCCAGGGATATTCGTCAATCCAAAGATTAATCCCTTGATGATATTGGGGTTGATCAGATGTTTGCCACGCGAGGTGGGGAAGATGTTTGGCTAAATGCACCGCGTGCTGCCCCGTGCCGGAGCCAATTTCTAATACACGGGTTGCTGCATTAAACTCGCTCTGTAAAACGTCAGCAATAAACTGTTTATTGTTCTCACACGCTTGGCTAAAGGGTTTAGTCATGACCGGCTCAATCACTTAAATTCGGCATCAGCCATTTCTCAGCTTCATCGACACTCCACCCTTTACGAGCGGCGTAGTCCTCAACCTGATCAGGTTGGATTTTGGCCACGGCAAAATAGCGTGATTCAGGATGAGAAAAATACCAGCCAGACACAGAAGCTCCTGGCCACATTGCGTAACTCTCAGTCAGTTGCATGCCGGTGTGTTTTTCAACCTCCAGTAGATCCCAGATGGGTTGCTTTTCGGTGTGTTCAGGACACGCTGCGTAGCCGGGGGCAGGTCGAATGCCCTGATACTTCTCAGCAATAAGGGCGTCGTTATCCAGTTGCTCGTCAGGCGCAAAGCCCCATAGTTCAGTTCGCACTTTTTCGTGCAAATACTCTGCAAATGCCTCAGCCAGTCTGTCCGAGACGGCTTTCACCATAATAGCATTGTAATCGTCGCCTGCGTGCTTAAACGCATCAGACAGCGCATCTTCCTCAACGCCGGCGGTCACAGCAAAAGCGCCGATATAATCTGCCTTATCGCTGCTTTGAGGTGCAATGTAGTCGCTGAGGCAATAATTGGGTTTACCCTTTTTTTCGGTTTGCTGACGCAAGTGGTGGGCGGTCAGTCGCACCTTTTGGCGCGAGTCATCAGTATAAATCAGGATATCGTCACCCTGTGTATTCGCCGGGAACAAGCCCACCACACCGGCTGGTGTCAACGTTTGTTGGCTTGCCAGCTCATCCAACATGGCATTGGCATCTGCGAATAACTTTTTAGCTTCTTCGCCCACCACTTCATCGTTGAGAATGCGTGGATATTTGCCGGCCAGTGACCACGTCATAAAAAACGGTGTCCAATCAATATATTGACGCAGTAATTCAATGCTGGCCGACACACTCTGAACGCCAAGCTGCTGGGGTTTCGGCGGCTGGTAGGCTGACCAGTCAATTGTGACGTGATTCTCGCGTGCCTGCGCCAAAGATACGGGGCGAGTACGGGGCTTCTTTCGGCTGTGCTGATCACGCACAACATCATACTCTTTGGCCAATTGTGCAACATAGGCCGGGCGAAACTCATCACTTATCAATTTCTGGCAAACACCAACTGCCCGACTGGCGTTGGGAACGTACACAACGGGACCGTCATAATGCTGCTCTATTTTAACTGCCGTGTGTGCTTTGGATGTCGTCGCTCCACCAATAAGCACCGGAATAGTAAACCCAAGACGCTGCATTTCTTTGGCAACATAAACCATTTCGTCTAATGAGGGAGTTATGAGACCTGACAAACCAATCATGTCGACATTTTGCGCTTTAGCTTCTTCCAGAATTTTAGCGCAGGGCACCATTACCCCCATGTCGATCACCTCAAAATTGTTACACTGCAACACCACGCCGACAATATTCTTACCAATATCATGAACATCACCTTTCACGGTGGCCATGAGGATCTTGCCGTTGCTGGATTTAACGCCATCTTTCTCAGCTTCAATAAAGGGCTGTAGGTGTGCCACGGCTTTTTTCATTACACGTGCCGATTTAACCACCTGCGGCAAAAACATCTTCCCTTCACCAAATAAATCGCCGACCACGTTCATACCGTCCATTAACGGCCCTTCAATCACGTGCAGTGGTCGCTCGGCCGCAAGGCGGGCTTCTTCGGTATCTTCGATAATGTAATCTGTTAACCCTTTAACCAGCGAATGCTCTAGGCGTTGTTTCACATCCCATTCGCGCCATGAGAGATCTTCCGCTGCGGCCACTTTGCCGCCGCCCTGATATTTGGGCGCAAGTTCAAGCAGCCGGTCAGTGGCATCATCTTTACGATTGAGAATGACATCTTCTACTGCATCACGTAACTCCAACGGGATTTCATCGTAAACTTCCAGTTGCCCAGCGTTGACGATCCCCATATCCATCCCCGCTCGAATGGCGTAATACAAAAACACAGAATGCATTGCCTCGCGCACCGGGTTATTGCCGCGAAATGAAAACGAAATATTAGATAAACCACCGGAAACATGCACGTGAGGCAGCGTTTGCCGTATGCGCCGCGTGGCTTCAATAAAGTCCACCGCGTAATTATTGTGTTCCTCAATACCCGTGGCAACCGCGAAAATATTGGGGTCAAAAATGATGTCTTCTGGCGGAAACCCAACGACCTTGGTCAAAATCTCATAACTGCGTGTGCAGATTTCTACTTTTCGATCTTCTGTATCGGCTTGCCCAACTTCATCAAAGGCCATAACGACTGTCGCCGCACCGTAAGCCTTAAGTAGCTTCGCCTGATGAATAAACGGCTCTTCACCCTCTTTAAGACTGATTGAATTGACAATGGCCTTTCCCTGAATGCACTTAAGACCGGCTTCAATCACAGACCACTTTGACGAATCGATCATAATCGGCACGCGAGATATATCGGGCTCTGATGCAATAAGATTCAAAAACTGCACCATCGCAGCTTCGGAGTCGAGCATCGCTTCATCCATGTTGATGTCGATAATTTGCGCGCCGTTGTCTACTTGCTGACGCGCTACGTCGAGGGCGGCTTCAAAATCGCCGTTAAGAATAAGCCGTTTAAATACCGCTGAACCGGTCACATTTGTACGTTCACCAATGTTGATAAAGGTTGAGAATTGCTCTGACATTAACAGCTTCCTAGTGGACGAAGGGTTCGAGACCGGAGAGACGCATTTTTACGTCTATGGTTGGCAAAGCCCGTGGCGTAACACCCTGCACGACGTCAGCGATGGCGCGAATGTGCTCGGGTGTACTTCCGCAACATCCACCGACAATATTAACCAACCCGGATGAAGCCCATTCGGCAATGTGAGCTGCCATCTCGTCAGGTTCCATATCATACTCGCCAAACTCATTGGGCAAGCCTGCATTGGGGTGAGCCGAAACGAGACATTCACTTATCTGGGCAATTTCCGCGACGTACTGACGCAGCAAATCTGGCCCTAGCGCACAATTTAATCCGAATGAGAACGGCTTTATGTGTCGCAAGGAGTAATAGAACGCTTCTGCGGTTTGACCCGACAGGGTTCGTCCTGAGGCATCAGTAATGGTACCTGATATCATCACCGGAACTTCGTCACCGCGCGCGTCAAACACCTGTTGAACCGCAAAGGCTGCGGCCTTTGCATTTAGGGTATCGAACACGGTTTCAATCAAGATAAGATCAACGCCGCCCTCCAGCAAAGCTTCCGTGGATTCGACATAGGCCTCGACGAGCTGATCAAAAGTCACATTCCGCTTCGCTGGATCGTTCACGTCCGGCGAAATTGATGCAGTGCGGTTTGTCGGGCCTAAAACGCCAGCCACATAGCGCGGTTTATCGGGTGTCTTTGCGGTAAATTCGTCAGCCACTTTACGCGCCAATTGCGCTGCAACGAGATTAATCTCCTTAGCGATCGTTTGCATATCATAGTCAGCCATTGCGATCGTTGTGGCATTAAATGTATTGGTTTCGATAATGTCTGCGCCCGCCGCGAAATACTCGGCATGAATGGCAGCGATGATGTCAGGCTGAGTAATGGCGAGCAAATCGTTGTTGCCTTTCACGTCACAATGCCACTCTTTAAACGCGTCACCCCGATAATCTTGCTCGCTCAGTGAATACCGCTGGATCATGGTACCCATTGCACCATCTAAGATTAAGATGCGCTGCTGAGCGCTCTCAGTCAGTGAAATAAACGATTGTGTCATGGTATTGATAAATGCCTTATTCATTAAGCACGCAGATCGTCAAGATTGTAGGGCGTGGTTTGATACACAAAGTAATTGAGCCAATTGGTAAACAACAAATTACCATGACTGCGCCATTGGATCATCAGCACATTGCTGGGATCGTCATTCAGAAAATAATTATCCGGAATGCGTGGCTCCAACCCGGCTTCCTGATCGCGCAGAAACTCCTGTTGTAAAGTATCCTCATCATATTCCGGATGGCCGGTCACAAACACCATGCGCTTGTCGTCAGAGGCGATGGCATATGCGCCTGCCTGAGGCGACTTGGCGAGCACGTGAAGTCCATCAATGGCCTCATAATCCGCTGAGTCAATTTCACCAAAACGTGAGTGAGGTGCGAAAAACACCGGATCGAAACCGCGTACCAGCTCATTGGTGGGTTGCAAGACATCGTGAGAATACACCCCACAAAGCTTATCTTGTCTGAGTGTCCGTTGTAGTCCGAAGTAGTGGAACATCGCGGCGTGCGCTGCCCAACAGAGAAACAAGGTAGACTGCACGTGGCGTTTTGCCCAATCCATTACGCGCGTCATACGGTCCCAGTACTTCACATCCTGATAATCCAAATGGGCCAACGGTGCCCCCGTAACTATTAAGCCATCGTAGCGTTTGTGGGCAACGTCATCAAACTGGTGATAGAAGGATTGCATATGTTGTTCGGGTGTATTGCGCGATACCTGAGAATCAATACGGATCAGATCGACGTTGATTTGAAGCGGTGTATTGGACAACAAGCGCAGCAACTGAACTTCGGTTTCAATCTTATTTGGCATTAAGTTGAGTATGCCCACTTCGAGCGGACGGATATCCTGCTCCGCAGCGCGTTTGTCATCCATAGCAAAGATATTCTCGCGTTGCAGGATATCTTGGGCTGGCAGGTCGCTTGGGATCCGGATAGGCATAGTGCGCTCTTCGTGAGTTAATTTACGAGCAGTGTGCCTTAACCGACGAATTTGTCAACATTTACGTCTAGACGGCTAAACGTTTAGACGTAATCATTAGTTCACAGTGAAGCGCTTTCTTGTCGCCGAATTGAGATTAATTTCATAGCCGTTACCGCCAATCCCATTGAATATCTCATCGGTAAAAATCACCGTCGTGTCATTTTTGAATGTGACCGCTTCCTTTTGCGTGACTAAGCCAAGGTCGATCTGATAAATCTGCCCTGAAAAAAAATTATCTCCTTCCCAATCTTCAAACAACCACAACCGATCAGAGCCCAGTAACACCAGTTTAGATCGATCGGGACTTAAGGCTGCAGACGTGATCCAACACAATTCTCGTAAGGTAGAGCAACTGGAGAACTCACCAATGAACTCGGCTTTGAAATTAGCCGCATGGTCGCCAATACGATAGAGCCGCGTTTTGCCATCAAAGGGTAAACTTCGGTTCTTAGTAAACAGATACAGTCTTCGCTTGAAATAAACAAAGGCTTCAATGTCATAGTGAGCGTCAGCAAAATGGTCGCTGCTATCCTGATCGTCAAAGTCGGGGTAAGTAAACTTGATCACTTCTGCGCGAGTTGACGCACTCTTGATATCGATCGGATTCTCGATTTTATAAATCGTCATCCATTCTCTATCTTTGCTGTTGTTACCGAAGTCCCCGATAAAAAAGTGACCAAAATCGTTCTGGGTCATGTCTTCCCAGTCCCAGTTTTTGGCATTCTCGATGTCAATCGTCCGCGACACTTTGCCGTCTGAGTCAATCTGATAGAGGCGCGGTTTGTCGCCCCCGTCGTTGATTGCCCATAAGTTGCCACGCTTATCAAACTCAATGCCGGATATTTCATCCAGCTGTTCGTCCAGCTCAATAAACTGAGTTTCTTTGAGTAGCCAAAACTGATACAGCTGAAAACTGATAGCGACAAAGGCGAAAAAAACGGCTAGAAAGAGAATGGCTTGCTTCGTTGTAGTCACTGCTTGTTCACTTGATAGGCATCCTTGTTATTGAGCCGTAAATAAGGCAATCCATTCCGGTGATTTTACCCTATGCTTAACGCGCGGTTTGCAATGAGCGCAATAATTCCGCTTCGGCTCTGGGAATGCCACAGGTTTCAACCACCTCATCAACCGATGCACCAGCAGCCACCATTTGTTTGGCTTGCTGATACAGTTTTATCTCAGGGTCGTGTAGCTGGATATCGCGCACCGATTGCTCGATAGCTTGGTACTGGTTGGTCAGTGAATCGATCTGATGATTGATATGTTGGTGCACTTCAGACTGCTCCAGTCGCTGTTGGCGTAGCTGGCGTAACAACGTGTCATGAGTTTGCGTTGCGTTTCGCACATGCTCACTGAGGCGATGATCAAGGTCGTTGAGGGCTTCTGCCAATGCATGCTGACGGCTTCGCAGTCGCAAAGCCAACCCTGATATCAGCAATAGCGCTAACACACTGACTGCCAATGCTATATAAACCAACCATTCAGCCAACAAGCGTAAAACACCATTTAAATATTGGTGATCTCATCCCACTCTTCATCAGACAATAGCTTATTGAGATCAACCAGAATTAGCAGCTCGCCATCGCGATTACTGACACCCTGAATAAACTTCGCGCTTTCTTCTGTTCCAACATTTGGCGCACTGTCAATTTCTGATGAACGCAGGTAAACAACCTCTGCAACACTATCGACTAAAATCCCGACCACTTGTTCGTCTGATTCAATGATCACGATGCGGGTATTGTCTGTAATTTCCGTAGGCGGCAGCCCAAACCGTGCCCGCGTATCAATCACGGTAACAACATTACCGCGCAGATTGATAATACCGAGTACGTAATCAGGCGCACCGGGAACCGGAGCGATTTCCGTGTGGCGTAACACTTCCTGCACCTGCATGACGTTGATACCGTAGGTTTCTTCACCCAAACGATAGGTGACCCACTGTAAAACCTCGTCGTTGCTGTCGACTACAGTGTTGCTGTTCGTAATTTTTTCACTCATCCACTTGCTCCCAACAGAGACGGTACTATTTTTGATTACTGTTTAACCCAGCATTTAACAACGAAGTCAGTTGATAAACGTCAATTAAAGCACACATACGTTCTTTTACCATACCAGCTAACCACGGTCGCTTACCGTCTGACTGACGCCACTTTACATCGCTTTTGTTCAGTTCAACAGTATTGATTAGTTTATCACTCGCGAAGCCCCATGGGCTATCAGCTAACATGATAATGTACTGATAGTGTAGCTTTTCTTCCAGCTTTTGCGTGTATTTTTCCGGCATGACCCATTTCGCCGAATTCACAACATTGATTTTTTCATCGCGATGCAACATCACGCCCATAAACCAATCGGGTTTGCCGAAAAGCGGGCCAATCTTATCAATCTGGTGTATGCCTCCCAAGTCAATCAGTGGAACCGCCATGGTTAAGCCAGCAACTTCAAAAAACAAAGCCTGAAACCTTCCCGAAACGCGATCAGCCAATAATGACTGCGGTTGACTCCCCGTCGCATCACTTAACTCTGTTTCGGCCTCGGCCACAGCATCTTTAATCTCGTCGAGCGAGCGATGCTTTTCAATGGCAGGCGATACTTGAGGTTCGCGAAGTGGTGGCGCAGGCTCAACAGGAGACTTTTGCACGGGCACATCAACAGCCTGTTCAACCACCGTAGCCTTTTCAAGCAGCTTTGCAACGCGTTCCGTGGCCGCTAAGGGGTCTGCAGTATCGACCAGCAAATCGTCCAGATACTCCTGCATGACTTCTTCTTTAGCGAAACTTTTACTTCTCGACATAGCCTGAAAACTACCTCAACGACGTTAACAATTTTGTGTATGCATAGGCGCCTCGTGAGCGCGGGGCAAAAAGCGATATGGGTGTTTGTGCCTGGCTGGCCTCGCGAAAACGTGTATCAACTGGAATAGTACTTTTCCATGTTTTGTCTCCATAGTCGCTGCGCAGACTCTTATAGGCATCCAGCGCGGCATTCACTCGTTTATCAAACATGGTAGGCACAATCAATGCATCGAACTGCTTGTTCAGCGATTTACTCATGATTTCCAGCGTGTGCATCATGCGATCCAACCCCTTCAACGCTAAAAACTCAGTTTGCACCGGCACGAGAATCTTATTGCATGCCGCCAAGGCATTCACCATCAATACACCTAACACGGGTGGGCAGTCAATCAACACATAATCAAATTCGTTCTCCACTGCTTTTAGTGCTTTTGTTAACACCAGGCCCATGCCACTTTGAGCACCTAGTTTACGATCTAATGTGGCTAAATTCATCGTCGCCGGTAACACAAATAAGGTATCAAGCTTGGTAGGACAAAGACAATCAAGCAACAGTTCACTGCGGGACGCCATTGGTGAAACAAAAATATCGTAGGTGCTTTTAGTTAATTCTTCTGAATCGATACCAAAATAGTAGCTCAGTGACGCATGAGGATCGGTGTCAATCAATAACACACGTTTGTTTTGCTGTGCCAGAATACCGCCTAGCGAGACCGTTGTGGTTGTTTTACCCACGCCCCCTTTTTGATTGGCAATAGTCCAGATATGCATCGCGTTCTACCCTTTCATTTCAGTCAGAATGCTGGATGCAATTGAATCTAAAGGTAGGCTTCGCTGAGCTATTTTCGCGACGGTTACGGCCTGAGGCATACCGTAAACCACACTACTCTTTTCATCCTGCGCCCATACCACTGAGCCGCGCTGTTTTAACTCACTACAGCCATCACGGCCATCAGCGCCCATGCCCGTTAAGATAATACCCAGCACATCGCCCATATACACTTTGGCAATACTACTGAAGGTAACATCAACCGACGGTTTATACATTTGCTCAGGCCCGGCTACCGTGTCTAATATAGTCAGTCGCGCATTGTTGGATGTTCCGTCGACACGCATTTGTTTACCGCCGGGTGCAACATAGGCATGCCCTGGCTTTAGCACATCGCCCGTTTGTGCTTCTTTTACCTGAATGGCACACAGGCTATTGAGTCGTTCTGCGAAGGCTTCAGTAAATGTGCCTGGCATGTGCTGCACAATCACAATGGGGTATGGATACGAAGCCGGGATGGGCTGCAGCACTTTCTGCAACGCGACAGGGCCGCCCGTTGAGGCACCAATGGCAAGTAATTTATAGCGCTTTCCACTGGCATACGTAGGTGCCGTTTCCACCACTGTGTCTGTTTCGGTGGGTTTACGCCCAGTCAGTACAGAGGATGACCGGAAAAATTTCTGAGTGGGCTTCTGCGCCGTTTTGCGTACTGCAATGGCGCGTACTTTATTACGCAACACCAGGGTGGCTTCTTGCCGGTTTTTAGCGATGTCCTCAAAATTCTTAGGCAGAAAATCCAGCGCCCCCGCATCCAACGCTTCTAATGTGGCCTTCGCACCATCGTGTGTTAATGACGAAAACATAAGAATGGGCACAGGATGCGCCGACATGATGCGGCGAACCGCAGTAATGCCATCCATAATCGGCATTTCAACGTCCATGGTGACAACATCGGGCCTGTGGCTAGCAATGCGAGACAACGCCATTTCACCGTTGCTCGCCTCTGCTACAACCTCGAGCAGAGGGTCTTGATTAAGAATTTCTTTGACTCGGCGACGATAAAACGATGAATCGTCGACCACTAACACTTTAAATGACATGTATGCCTACCATCCAATGACACGCATGGCTGATCGCCATGCGCTGCGCCGCGAGGCTATACTATTTTTTCAGCGCTTTGCGCGCATAACGCTTAAGCAACCCCGGAACATCCAGTATCAACGCGATGCCGCCGTCAGAGGTAATGGTTGCACCGGCCATGCCTGGGGTGCCCTGTAACAGCGCATCCAGTGGTTTAATCACAACCTCCTCTTGGCCGATAAGCGCGTCAACCACGAAACCGATCTGCTGGGTACCAATTTGAACGACGACAACATGGCCCTTGTCTTTTTGCACAGGTTGCTTGTCGTTGCGTTGCAACCATTCACCCAAATAAAACAAGGGGATGGCTTTCGAGCGCACGATCATGGTCAACTGACTATCCACGGTATTGGTCTTCGTAATATCCATATTGATGATTTCGTTAACCGCCCCGAGTGGTAGCGCGAAAGTTTGTTTTCCAACAATAATCATCAACGTAGGCAATATGGCGAGTGTCAGAGGCACTTTAATATCTAAGCGCGTTCCACGCCCCATCTGAGAATCAATACTGACAGAACCGTTCAACTGGTTAATTTTGGTTTTAACCACGTCCATGCCGACACCACGGCCTGACACTTCACTGATTTCGGTCTTGGTCGAGAAACCTGGCGCAAAAATGAGATTGAAGGCTTCAACGTCTGACATGCGGGCTGCCGCATCAGCATCGAGTACGCCTCGACTAATGGCAATCTCCTTAAGCTTTTCGGGATCCATTCCCTTACCATCGTCTTCAATGGTCAACAAGATATGGTCACCTTCCTGTGACGCCGACAATTTCACGGTTCCCATTCTCGGTTTACCGGCCGCTTGGCGATCACCCGGCATTTCAATCCCATGATCGACTGAGTTTCTCACCAAATGCACTAACGGATCCGCCAGCGCCTCAACCAGATTTTTGTCTAAGTCAGTTTCTTCGCCCTCAAGTTCAAGCGTAATTTCTTTTTTCAACGTACGCGCCAGGTCACGTACAACCCGCGGGAAACGTCCAAAGACCTTCTTGATAGGTTGCATGCGCGTTTTCATCACAGCGCCCTGCAAATCGCCGGTAACGACATCGAGATTAGCAATCGCTTTAGTCATGCTCTCATCGTTCACGTCAATACCTAAGCTCAGCAAACGGTTGCGCACCAACACCAGCTCACCCACCATGTTCATGATTTGGTCAAGTCGTTTAGTGTCTACGCGAACGGTAGTCTCAGCCTGGGGAGGCGCAGGAGAGGCTTTTTTATCTTCCTTCTTAACTGGCGTTGCCGGTTTCGCCTCGGCTTTAGCTGGTGCTGCTGCGGGTTTCGCTGGTTCCGATTTAGCGGCCGGCGCTTTCGCTGCGGCTGCAGGCTTGTCGGCTGGCTTGGCGGGTGACTTATCGACAGGCGGTTTAGGTGGCTCTGATTTTTGCGGTGCTTTCGCCGCAGGTCCTTGCCCCTGGCCATGCAGTTGATCCAGTAACGACTCAAATTCGTCGTCGGTAATTTCATCGCTTTCCGCACTTGACGCTGCCGGCTTGCTGGTAGGCTCCGCTGGCTTTTCTTCTTTGGCAGCGGCAAACTGGCCTTTGCCGTGCAACTGATCCAATAACGCTTCAAACTCATCGTCGCTGATATCGTCATCGCCTTGGGCTGGCGCTTGCGTCGCCTTTGGCGCTGCTTTTTCAGGTGCTTTTGCTGCGGTTGGGCCACCACCATCACCGTGCAATTCATCGAGCAACGCTTCAAACTCATCGTCAGTAATTTCGTCGATGTCGCCCTCTGTTGAGGCTGCCGGCGTTTCGGCTGGCGCGTCTACGGTTTCTTCAACGGCAAATTCAATCTCTTCTGCAGGATCATCCGCAACCGTGTCGACACTCTCTGACTCAACGGCGTCAAAGATATTTTCATCGGGCGTTTCGGGTTTGCTGAGTTTGTGTAGAATATCAATCAATTCAGGTGAGGCGGGTTCAAGTGGCTCTCTGGCTTTGACGCGGTCAAACATTTCTACGACAACATCGGTTGCCTGAAGAATGACGTCCATGAGTTCGGGGGTAAGAGAACGCTGACCATTACGCATGACGTCGAACACGTTTTCAGCGCCATGGCATATATCAACCAACTCAGTTAACGATAAGAAGCCCGCGCCGCCTTTAACGGTATGATACCCGCGAAAAATAGCGTTGAGTAGATCCGCATCTTCCGGATTATTTTCCAGATCAACGAGTTGTTCTTGTAATTGCTCCAGTATCTCCCCAGCTTCCACTAAGAAGTCCTGCAATATTTCCTCGTCTACATCGAACGCCATTAATATGCTCTCCTAAAACCCTAAGCTAGACAGCAGGTCATCGACATCATCTTGCCCGCTTACCACATCATCTCGTTGATCAGCATCGATGATTGGACCCTCTGCAGTCACTGTATCGGTCTTTTTCTCGATTTTTTGAGCTTTATGCGATGTATCTCTATCGCCAAATGCCGTGAGCATATGCACCAAGCTGTCTTCAACCTCCTTGACAAGCTCTATGACGCGGCGGATCACCTGACCCGTCAAGTCCTGATACCCCTGCGCCATCAACACTTCAGTCAGTAATGAATTTAACTTTGCAGAATCCGCTGATGCATCTTCTAATAACTTATCTAGCTCCAAACAGAGGGCTTTAAACTCACCCACCTCAATTTGGCGCGTCATCAGCTTCTTCCACTCGGGAAGTATTTTTGCGATCCGCTCATTGAGCGACTCGGCGAGAGGCATGCTGGATTCAACGGCGTCCATGGTGGTGTTGGCCGCTTTTTCTGTTTCTTCAATCACATACAAAAGACGAGATTGCGCATCAGGAATTTCGTCACTCGCAAGCCCTTTGATACGTTCATCAATCTGAAAGCTATTTAACGAATCATGCAATTGACGGGTTAGTTTGCCGACCTCCGCAAACAGTTCAATAGACTCCTTCATTGATGCTACTTCAAGGAGCGCTTTTGCAGACTCGTTATCGCCCGCCTCTAAATATTCGACAAGCTGTTTTGCTTCTTCTAGCGATATTGGCACGTTGGAAGTATCACTCATCCAGTGTCCCCTTTGTCAGTCACTCGACCACGTCAGTTCGCTCATTGTTATTCTGCTCATATCCCGCAGTGCTAGGTGGGGAGCAGATAGCGATCACTGACTGTACGGATTACCCTAAGCGTTCGAAAATCTTTTCTAGTTTTTCTTTCAGCGTCGCTGCGGTAAAAGGCTTAACCACGTAGCCATTCACGCCTGCTTGGGCAGCCGCGACGATTTGCTCTTTCTTGGCTTCAGCGGTGACCATCAAAACGGGTAAGTGCTTAAGACCATCGTCGGAGCGGATCGCTCTTAAGAGGTCGATGCCCTGCATACCTGGCATATTCCAGTCAGTGACCACAAAGTCAAAGTCGCCCTGCTGCAGCATTGGCAATGCAGTACTACCATCATCTGCTTCCTGAATATTGGTGAAACCCAAGTCTTTAAGCAGATTTTTTATGATGCGTCTCATCGTTGAAAAATCATCAACAACGAGAATTTTCATATTTTTATCCAAAACAGCCTCCACTGAGGAACATATCAATTGTTGTTATTATTACTATTCAGTCATTTGCCATGACTGCATGCGAGATTTTAACTTAAGCATGGCTTGGCTGTGGATCTGACTAACACGAGATTCACTGACCTCAAGCACTTCACCAATTTCTCGCAAATTCAGTTCTTCGTCATAATAGAGCGACAATACAATTGCTTCGCGCTCCGGTAAAGTGGTTATCGCCTGCGCCAGCGCTTTCTGAAACGAGCCTTGCATTAAATCTTGAAATGGCGTGTCAGATCCCTTGGTTTGTTCATCACCGATAACATCTTCTGACACACCCAAATCTTCGATGGCAACGAGTTTACCCGCATTTACCTCATTTAGCATCTGGTGATACTGATCCAGCGATACATCGAGCTTCGCCGCGATATCTATATCACGCGCATCCCGCCCCGTTTCCCGTTCGACCTGATTAATCGCTTCGGTGATTGTGCGACTATTTTTATGCACTGAACGCGGTGTCCAGTCGCCTTTGCGAATTTCATCCAGCATGGAACCGCG
Organism: Alteromonas oceanisediminis; assembly: GCF_018474025.1. Taxonomy (GTDB): domain Bacteria; phylum Pseudomonadota; class Gammaproteobacteria; order Enterobacterales; family Alteromonadaceae; genus Alteromonas_E; species Alteromonas_E oceanisediminis. The sequence continues at coordinate 129,442 of NZ_JAHCTA010000001.1, forward strand.
AATGCGGATGCCAGCAAACGTTTCAAAACTGGCACCTTTTGAGCCATCGAAATTTTTCGCGGCCTCTAATAAACCGATCATACCGGCCTGGATTAAATCATCGACAATAACGCTAGCAGGCAATCTGGCCATCAAATGGTGCGCAATCCGTTTCACCAGCGACGCGTGGCGCTCAACGATGGCGTTCATATCGACTGCTTGCTGGTATGCTGCCACCTTACTATTCACCCGTTATCACCTACCGCCTTGCGGGTAAGCAACTGTTCAAGGAAAAACTCTAAATGCCCGCCCGGCTGATTGGGTATCGGCCAATGGCTTGCCGTTTTAGCTAACTCTGTAATGGCGGTCGACGCTGGCGATGCAGGAAACGCGTCTACGATAGGCTGTTGCTTACGCACCGCTTTGCGAATGTTTTCATCGAAGGGAACGGTCGCGACGAGCTCCAAGGCGACATCAAGAAAGCGACCGGTCACTTTAGACAACTTGCTAAATAATTCCTGCCCTTCACGGGCATTGCGCACCATGTTGGCGACAATTTTAAATTTAAATACACCGTGTTCACGATTGAGAAGCTTGATCAACGCATAGGCATCCGTTAACGATGTCGGTTCATCACATACAACCACCATGATGTCTTGCGCGGCACGAGAAAAACTCAGCACCATGTCTGAAATGCCGGCTGCGGTATCGACGATAAGCACATCGATCGGGCTTTGCAACTCGCTGAATGCCCGAATGAGCCCAGCATGCTGGGTGGGCGAAAGCTCTGTCATGGATTGCGAACCAGAGGTTGCTGGCGCTATTTTGATGCCGTGCGGCCCCGTCACCAACACTTCATCTAAAGTACATTCTCCGGATAACACATGAGACAGGTTTTTATCTACCCGTAACCCCAACATGACATCCACATTGGCCAAGCCAAGGTCTGCATCGAGCACCAAAACCCGTTGCCCCTGCTTAGCCATAGCGATAGCAGTATTCAGCGTGATGTTGGTTTTACCCACACCGCCTTTACCGCCCGTCACCGCAATGACTTTAATTAAACGTGACTGTTTCATTTTTCGTAAGCCGCTAGCCTGATCTTCAATCATACTGCTCGTGCTGAATCTGACGCTACTGTTTTGCTAGTATGGTGCAACTTGTACTTTTTATAAAGCCTTGCTGCAAGAGAAATAAGATTTTTTGCGTTCGCGGAGGCAATATCCTCGGGAACTTTTTGACCGTCAGTCACAAAGCTCAATGGCAGGTTATGATTAATCGCCACGCTTAAGGCCTCTCCCAATGAGTAACACTCATCCAATTTGGTGAGAATGCAACCGCTCAAGGGTATTTTTCCGTACGCTGAAATCGCCCCATTCAAGGTGGCGTATTGCGCACTAGCCTGAGCCACTAAATAGTATTTTACTGCAACATTACGGTTGTGCTGAAATTGATTTAACTGCCCGATCAGGCGAGCGTCTCGTTGTGAAAAACCGGCGGTATCAATCAGGATCATTCGCTTGTGGCGCAACTGGTGCAGTGTATCAGCCAGCTCTTCCCCGCTTTGCGCTTTTTTGACGGTGCAGCCAATAATCTTCCCGTACGTCGCCAGTTGTTCAAACGCGGCAATACGATAGGTATCAATGGTGACCATGGCAACGTGCTCTGCGCCATATTTTTGCGCATAACGTGCGGCCAATTTAGCCACCGTAGTCGTCTTGCCCGTGCCTGTTGGTCCCACGAGGGCAACAACCCCTGATTGCGCTAATAGGTTCTGACCTTCAATCCGCAATCGATTAGCAATGAGCTTGAGTAACATTAACCATGCCTGACGTTCATCGGCCTCTGAAGGCAAATAATTCACTAACTGCTGTGCCAGTGCTTTATCGATTCCCATTTCAAAAAGTTGTTCTAATAGATAACTGTGCAATGGGTTTTTGACTTGATACTGCTGCTGCGTGAGACCTGCTACTTGAAAGGATAACACATTGCGCAGCGACGCAAGTTCGGCGCGCATATCGTTTAATTGTGAAGAAAATGGCACCTCGCGTTCGCTCTGGTCGGCCGATAACATGTCAGGCTCCGGCGTTTCATACGCGCGTGTGCGACCCGCGCGACTGTGCTCTGCTTTAGCAGGCGCAGGCGCTAACGCCGGCTCGTCTGGTCGAGGTTGATGCTGCTCCTGGGCTTCGCGCTGTTTGTCCAACAACGCACGCAAGCTGTCCGGTCCATCATCACCAATGATTTCGCTTAATGTCGGAACGGCTTTCTTGCGCACAGGTGAGCTAGTCGAAGGCTTAGCAACAGCCGCTTTGACGACGGGCTCTTTATCATAGGCCGCAACAAGTTCAATCCCACCATCGCGCTTTCGGGTTGACATGATCACAGCGTCGCTGCCCAGCTCATCTTTAACTTGCCCTAAGGCTTCGCGCATATCTTTACCGAAAAAGCGTCTAATTTTCATGGTTCAATCTCCAAGTTATACGCACGTTACTGGCCAATCGCGCTAACAATTCTAATCTGTTTATCATCGGGAATTTCTTGGTAGGCCAATACGTGAAGGCCAACCACTGCATTTTTAAGGAAACGGGACAGCACGGGGCGTAACATGCCCGACGTCAGCAAGACCGACGGCTCACCAGCTAACTCTTGCTTTTGAGAGGCTTCGCTCAAAGATTGCTGAATGCGGTCTGCCAGGCCCGGTTCAATCCCTGCGCCGTCCTCGCCACCAGCCTGCAGTGACTTGTGCAGCATCTGCTCAAGTTCAGGGGCCAGTGTGATCACAGGCAACTCTTTTCCACCGCTGTTAATTTCTTGAATAATTAAACGTTTCAACGCGATGCGCACTGCGGAAACCAATACGTCAGGATCTTGACTCTTCGGCCCATATTCAGACAACGTTTGCACGATGGTGCGCATATCGCGGATGGGAACGCCTTCATACAACAACGTTCGTAGCACTTTAACGACTGTGCTGAGCGATAAAATGTCGGGGATTAAACCTTCGATCAATTTAGGATTATTTTTCGCCAGCATGTCTAACAATTGCTGCGTTTCTTCGTGTCCCAGTAGCTGATAAGCATTGGTCGTTAACAGCTGGCTTAGGTGAGTTGCAACAACAGTGGCGGTGTCTACTACGGTGTAGCCTAGCGTCTGCGCATGTTCACGCTGACTGGGTTTAATCCATACGGCATCCAGACCAAACGCCGGATCTTTGGTCGCCTTCCCGTCCAGTTTACCGAAAACCTGACCAGGATTAATCGCGAGTTCGCTGTCATGATTGATATCGGCATCTCCAACTGTTACCCCAAGCATCGAAATGGAATAAGTCGTCGGGTTTAAGTCGAGGTTGTCGCGAATATGAACAGGTGGGATCAAAAAGCCCAGCTCTTGTGACAGTTTCTTTCTGACGCCTTTAATACGCGTAAGTAGCTCGCCGCCCTGAGCTTTGTCAACTAACGGAATAAGGCGGTAGCCGACTTCCAATCCAATGGTGTCAACCTGTTGCACATCATCCCAGCCCAACTCTCTCACTTCGGCGGGTTGCGATGTTTCACTCGGTGCTAACTCAGTAGCGGAGGGTTGCTCTGCCTGTTTTTTCAACGCCTGAGTTCGAATATAACCAAAGCCGCCCAATAGCGCACTGAAACCAAGAAAAGCGATATGTGGCATGCCAGGCACAATACCCATCACAAACAAAATACCCGATGCAATAAACAACGCTTTTGGATTCGCAACTTGTTTGTCGAGCTCTTGGCCCATCTCTTGCGAATCATTCTCGCGGGTAACAATAATGGCCGTAGCAATGGATAGTAATAGCGAAGGAATTTGAGCAACCAGACCATCCCCAATGGTCAAAATGGTATACACTTCAAGCGCATTACCAAACGAAAGATCATGCTGAATAAGACCAATAAATAAGCCGCCGACAATATTGATCAGCATGATAAACAGACCGGCAATGGCGTCACCTTTGACGAATTTTGAAGCACCATCCATCGACCCGTAAAAATCGGCTTCAGAAGTGATTTCTTCCCGGCGTTGGCGTGCCTGCTCCTGATCAATGTAACCGGCGTTCAGATCCGCATCAATCGCCATTTGTTTGCCCGGCATGGCATCCAAAGTGAATCGCGCACTGACTTCTGAAATACGCCCGGCACCCGCGGTAACCACCTTAAAGTTGATGATCAGTAAGATAGCAAACACCACCACACCTACAGCAAAGTTACCGCCAATGACCACTTCACCAAACGCCTGAATCACCTTTCCTGCGGCGTCGCCGCCTTCGTGTCCGTACAGCAGTACAACACGGGTGGACGCGACATTCAGCGCTAGTCGCAACACGGTTGCAATAAGAAGTACCAACGGGAAAATACCAAAATCGACCGGTTTCTTGGTGAATACAGAGACCAGAATAATGACCAGCGAAAGTGCGATATTAAAACTGAACAAGACATCGAGCAGAAATGGCGGCATGGGTAGAATAACCATGCCCATGATTGCCAGAACGACAATCGGTGCACCGAGTCCTGCACCCAATTTTTTAACTTGATTCCTATCAAATCTTTGCCAGTAGGCTGATAGTTCCATGCTTTTCCGAGACTCCTGCAACAACGGAATTTTGACGCCGCTCGCGCGATATCAATGGGTATATCAACTACCGTGCCAGATTGAGCCAGGCTGAGCCTATCGACGGTACTCAGGTGGGATAGGTAAATCTCTCTTCAGCGGTTTCGGCCGCTTGCCTTTACCAGAACGATAGGCCTTAAGTTTATAAACATAGGCAAGCACTTGAGCCACCGCCATAAAGAGTTTATGCGGTATTTCCTGATCAGGTTCGGTCGAATAAAATATGGCACGCGTTAGCATTGGCGAAGGAATGAGCGGTACGTCGTGCGCAGTCGCAATTTTACGAATATGCATCGCTAATTCGTCGGCTCCCTTGGCAACCACCACCGGCGCGCGCTGACCGTCTTCATCGTATTTCAAGGCCACTGAAAAGTGTGTTGGGTTGGTGACAACAACGTCTGCCTTGGGCACTTCTTGCATCATCCGGTTTGCCGCAGCCTGATATTGTAATCGACGAATGCGGCCTTTGACCTGCGGATCACCTTCCGCATTCTTACGCTCATCCTTGACTTCCTGCTTAGTCATTTTCATTTCTTTGTTATGTTTGTATGACTGATAAGGCACATCAATCAAAACAATCGGTATCATCGCGCAGCACATCATCAGAAAAGCCCACTCAATCATATCCAGCGCGTGAAACAGGCTCAGCGGGTAAAGCTCTTGATCCAAATGCAAGGCTTCATCCATAAAGATATTTAAGGCAAGGTACGCCGTGCCACCAATGACAAAGAACTTCGCAATGGCTTTGAGCAGTTCCACGATACCTTCGATACCGAACATGCGTTTGAAGCCATTTAACGGGTTAATTTTACTGGCTTTAGGCGCCGCCGACTGCCACGTAAAATTGAATCCCCCCATGGCGATTGAGCCGTAAATACCCGCCACCATAGCAATAACCATGTAAAACAACACCGGCGTACTGATTTGCTCAAATGCCGCGCCCCATGCCTGGAACATATGATTGGTGTCGAAGGTTTCATCGCGAGATAAGGTGAATGTGCGCTGCATGACGGAGAACACGGCTGAGGCGATATAGGAGCCCATCAACAGAAAAGACACAGCGCTTGCGATCAACACCAACGCCGTTGATAACTCGCGAGATCGCGCTAACTGCCCTTTATTGCGGGCGTCCTGTTTCTTTTTGGACGTGGGTTCTTCGGTTTTTTCCGCCGAATCGTTATCTGCCATCGCGTTACACTCCGCAAATTCTCAGCAGTTGGCACATCATTAACTCGGCGCGTTCCCACTGTTCTTGAAAGTGGTCGGCAAAGTTGGCCAGGGTTATCCAAATTATTATCAGCCCCATAATTTGAGCAATGGAGAAGCCAATGCTAAAAATGTTCAATTGAGGGGCGGCTTTAGTCATCACACCAAACGACAGATTGACAATCAGCAAGGACACGATCGGGGCTAATGTGATGGTAACAGCTGCCGTAAACATCCACCCTGCCCATAAAGCAATGGCTTGAAACTGCTCAGGAGCCCACCAGCCTGCTCCAATCGGATAAGCCTGAAAGCTCATCGTAATCATCTGAATCATCGCCAAGTGACCGTCAAATGTCCAAAACAATAGCGTCGCTAAAATTAAGTAGAACTGACCCACCGCCGGTACATTAATACCATTGATTGGATCGACAATGGACGCAAACCCCAAGCCTGTTTGCATCGCCACAATTTGCCCTGCGACCACGAAAGTGTTCAATACCATCATGGATAAAAATCCAATCGCAATACCGATCACCAGTTGTTGGATCATCAGGATAAATGTGCCCACATCAACAATCTGTTCCACCGGTGATTTTGGCACAACAGGCATGATCACGAAGGTAAACAGAACGGCGTACAACGCTTTAACCGGTGTTGGAATGGATTTAGCGCTCAACCCTACCATTGCCGCAAACATGCCAGAGATACGCATGAATGGCAGTAAAAAATCGGCCAAGAACTGAAGGATAGTGGCTTCCGCTATCACCATGTCGGTTAGCCGACCACCTGCGGAATGCGTTCAATCATACTGAACGTGAAATCCATCACTTTCTGCACCAACCAATTTCCCCCCCAACTCAATGCCAGCAAGGTAACCAGCAGGCGTGGCAGGAAGCTCATGGTTTGCTCATTAATTGAAGTCGCCGCTTGGAATACCGCCACAATCAACCCCACAATCAAGCTCGGTACAATGACCGCAGAGACCAATAAAATAACGATAAACATGGACTCTCGAAGAATTTCCACAAATGCTTCTGGACCCATAAATTTCTCCTACACGCCCATACCAAAGCTGGTGGCGAGAGTACCGAAGATTAAATTCCAGCCATCAACCAAAACAAACAACATCAGTTTGAACGGCAGCGACACAATCATCGGCGACAACATCATCATCCCCATTGCCATCAAGATTGACGCGACAACAAGGTCTAGAATCAAAAACGGAATAAACAACATAAAACCTATTTGAAAGGCGGTTTTGAGTTCGCTCGTGACAAATGCTGGCACCAAAACCGTCATCGGTACTTCTGAAGGATCGTCAAACTGATCTTCCATCCCGCCGATCCGCACGAAGGTTTCCAGGTCTTTCACGCGGGTTTGCGACAGCATAAATTCTCGCATCGGCAATTTTGCCTGATTAACAGCTTCAATCGACGTCATTTCTTCATTTAAATACGGCTGTAGTGCCGTCTCATTGATTTCCTCAAACACCGGCGCCATGATGAACATGCTCAAAAACAGACTCACGCCAATAAGAATTTGGTTGGATGGCGATTGTTGCAGGCCGATGGCCTGACGCAAAATAGACAACACCACGATGATCCGTGTAAACGATGTCATCATCATAATAAAAGCGGGTATCAGACTCAGCGCCGTCATGATGAACAGCGCTTGCAGCGTCATGGAGTATTCCTGCGCCCCGTCTTCGGTGGTGGTCACCGTAACGGCCGAAATACCTTGTTGTGCCAATGCCACGTCGCTGTAAAGCAAACCGCTGATGATTAGCACGCAACACAGCATCATTGAACAGCAGCGTGTTATCGTCATGGCGTGGTGACCTCAGCCGGCTTGTCGCCACGCAGCTTACCCGCCATCGCCTGGATTAACTTGTCTTTGAACTGTTCACCCGTATTCACGGCTTCGCTTTTCTTGAGCGGCTCGCTCAGCGTGGCCAGATGATTAATATTGTGCGCCGTAACGCCAAGCAGAAATTGTTCGCTCCCTACTTCGACCACAACCACGCGTTCTTTTGTGCCAGCCATCATGCTGGCAACAATTTTCATCTGCCCACTACCGGCTTGGGTGACATTAAACCGGCGCATCACATAAGCAAGCGCAAAAATAATCCCAATGACCACCAGCAGTGATAGAAAAATTGACGCTATCGACGTTGGGTTTGTAATAGAGTTTGTTTGACTATCGGCCGCGAGGACCGTTTGAAAACTTGTACAAAGAAGGAAAAATAATGCGCAACCAAATGATTTAGTTGCGCTTTTTAGGGTAAAGCTACCTGAGCTTTTTGATTCTCTCGATTTGACTAATAACATCCGTTAACCGAATACCAAATTTATCGTTGACGACTACTACCTCTCCATGAGCAATCAACGTGCCATTCACTAAAACATCTAATGGCTCACCCGCAACCCGATCTAATTCAACCACAGAGCCCTGGTTCAATTGGAGTAAGTTGCGAATACTTATTTGGCTTCTTCCGACTTCCATCGAAATAGTCACGGGAATATCAAGAATGGTATCCAGCTTCTTCTTTTCAGCTTGTGTAATCGGCGCATCGTCGTCCAGCTCATCCAGCTCAGCAACATGCACATCATCGCCATCGGTTTCGCCGCTACCGTCTTCGTTTTCTTCCGAGTCGGCCTGCTCCGCCATCGCTGCGGCCCAATCGTCCATACCGTCTTCTTCACTCATGGCTATATCCTCTTGGTAATGGCATTATAAATCTTCTTCCAACACTGATAACTCAGCGTCATTATCAATGACACGGCCACCTCGTGTCAGAAGCTGTAGTTCTGACTTAACAGAGGTCGGACGGTCTATCTTTTCAATTATCTTCAGCGCGAGGTTGTCTCGTGATCGACCCAGCTTAGCCCTGAAGGTGGGCAAATCTTCAATCAAAACGGTGATATGGTTAGGCATTTCTATCGGAATAATGTCGCCGGCTTTCAGCTCCATCATTTCGCGCAGCGGCATATCAAAATCCAGCATATGTGTGCTGAGTTCCACATTGACGTCCATGATTTCATCGCGCAGTGCTTTGCTCCAACGGAAATCAGTATCTTCTTTGTCGCTCTGCACACCCGCATCGAGTAACTCTCTAATCGGTTCCAGCATGGAGTAAGGCAGTGAAACGTGAAAATCACCACCACCACCGTCAAGTTCAATATGGAAAGAGCTGATCACCACCACTTCCGTTGGGCTAACGATATTCGCCATGGCTGGGTTCACTTCAGAATCCAGATATTCGAATGACACGTCCATGACGGGTGCCCACGCCTCTTTGTAATCTTCAAAGATGAGCTTTAACAGCATTTGAATGATGCGTCGCTCCGTCGGTGTAAACTCCCGCCCCTCGATTTTGGCATGGTAACGGCCGTCACCACCAAAAAAGTTGTCAACCAGAATAAACACCAGTCTCGCTTCCATGGTGATCAGGCCTGTCCCTTTAAGCGGACGGAAACGCACCATGTTAAGGCTGGTTGGAACAAATAGCGTATGTATGTACTCGCCGAATTTAATCATTTGTATGCCGTTGATCGACACTTCGGCAGAGCGGCGCATCATATTGAACAAGCTCACACGCATGTGCCGCGCAAATCGCTCGTTCACGATCTCAAGTGTGGGCATGCGCCCCCGCACGATCCGATCCTGCGAGGAGAAATCGTATTCGAGCGCAGACGTGTCGACTTCGCCGTCGTCGACGTCCTCTTCTTCGACATCATCCACTCCATGCAGGAGCGCGTCGATTTCGTCTTGAGATAGTAAATCGCTCACATCAGTTCCTAATTACTGCATTACGAAGCCGGTAAACAGGACTTCTTCAACCACATCAGCCCCGGCTATTTCCTGCATTTTAGCTTGCACATCGCGTAACGATTGCTCACGCAATGCAATTTTCCCCGCTTCTGTGACTAGATCATCGGCATTACTACTACTGAAGACCTGTAGCAAGGTTCCCTCAATCAGCGGGATGTGCGATTTCGCCAATTCTTCGCTATCACTGCCGCGCACCATCAACTGAACTTTGATTTCGACTAACCGGTCACGTCCGGCGCCCGGTACGTTGAGCACAAAAGGACGCGGCATCGCCACATAGAGGGCCGTGCCAGACTTTGCGCTGCCAGTAGAGGCACTAGGCGCTGCGCCTGCCTGCCCTTCGACCGCCTGCACATCCGCCATGTCATCATCACTTCCGCCCAAGAAAAAGAACGCAGCGGCACCACCGGCAATAATCACTACAGCGGCGATGATGATGATCATCAGCTTGCCTTTTTTACCACCTTCTTCAATCTTTAATTCTTCTTCAGCCATGACATTCTCAGTTTATCCGCAGTAAGGCTATTATCAGTATCGTTGGGCAAAATCTCAATCGGTCATTTAGACTATTTCACACCCACGCAAAAACGATGAGCCCTTATGCATAATAGTCGATACCACCTGGGGTGCCACCCGTGGCTCGCTGCTCGATGACCTCAGAGGCAATTTCTTCCAGTCCATCATCCTGTTGACCTTGTGCAAAATGTCCTTCTTGCTGTTCGCCTTGCTGCTGCGGGTTATCTTGCTCCACAGAAGATTGGCCCAGCTCAATCCCCTGCTGCGCCAACATATCTCTCAAGCGAGGCGCAGCCTGATCAAGTGCATCGCGCGCTTGTGGCGATTGCACCACAAAATTAACGGTCGCGGCCTCGCCCGACATGCTGACTTTGACCTTCACGCTGCCTAAGTCGGGTGGATCAAGACGTATTTCGGCAAAACTGTTTCTGGCATTCACCATCCAACGGATCTTCTCAGCAAACTGGTTCTGTCCGTCAGGTTTCAGAATATTCACAGGTTTGTCGAGCATGGTCTGGGTGTGACTTGTTTTTGACGTTTCCAGCTGATTGCCAATATCAGTCGTGGCGATATCAACATGGGCGGTCTGCGCCGTATTGGTCAGTAACGCGGCATTGTCGCGCATCGCAGTCGTCACCCCATCAGCCAGTGCAAGTGCCTGAGTCAGTGCAACCGACACTTGATTTATACCGGACTGCGGTACGGGCATATCGGCAGTCACTAACGCGTCCGTCACCAGCGATTTAATGCTGATCCCGGGCTCTCTTCCTTCACTGAGTTGCTGTTTGTACTCGGCAAGCCCGGCTTGCAACGCGCCGATAAAAGATTTTTGCTGACTGGCAGAGGCGGGTTCTGCCGCAGTGCTGAGCAACTGCTTAAGCGTTGCATTTGCAATGTCATCTATCGGGCCCGCCTCCAACTGACTCAAGGCATTCACTGCAGCGGTTTCTGATGGGTTCACCTTCACTTTTAGCTGAGCTTCAGTTTTAGGTGCACCAGCGTTTATCGTTGTACCTGCTATGAGTGCTGGGTCAATTGCGCTGTCTGCGACCGGCTTTTCAATCACAACCGGCTTATCCCCCAACAAGGCTTCCAGCTCGGTGAGTTTTGAGGTCTCGGTCTGGTCTGCAGCTTGTAACACCTGCTGGCTTAGCTCAGGAGCTTCATCACTGCTCGCACTATCTTGCCGGGCTTGGGCCAATAATAAAGCGACAAGCTCTACAACCGCCTCGCTTTCTCCATCACCTAACTCGGTCAAATCGCTCGTTCCCATCGTCTGACCCAATTCGCCTTCGCCGCCGCTACGATCGCCTGAGTCAGTCGTCGATAGCTTATGCATCTGCGCCACGAGTTCGGCGATCGCAGAGAATTTCGCCGTCTGTTCGCCATCAACGATGTCGCTCACATTCTTATTGGTCAGCATAAGTTCTGTGATATCCACGGTCTTTAATGAAATATCAGTGGTATTCTCAAGCTTGTTGGCGATTTCACCGTCGTAGCTTTGCTCGCGCTTCTCGTTAGCCATCGCATTTTTTATTTGTTCGACCAGCGAAACCCAGTCTTCCGCATCAGTGTTTTCAACGGCTTGGTCTGCTTTATCAAGGACTGGCTTTTCAATCACGTCCGAAGGCGGCTGGGAACTTTCTTTAAGCTTTGCCTGAGGCTGAGTATTATCGTGCTCGCGGTTAGCCGACTCTCTTGGCGCCTGATTAGATTTGAACGAACTGGTTTCAGCACGAGGCTCAGACTTCCTCTCCTGCCGCAACGCCTGCTCAAACTGAGCGGCATTGCCCGAGCGCTGCTCAGAAGACGTGCCACTGCCAAGCCACTGTTTGTCAAAACCCAGGGAAGCATCGCTAGTGGGTTTTGCGGCAATATCTGTTTGCAGGGGGGCAATTTGTTGCATCATTCGCGCATCCTCCTCTCGTTAACCTATTGATTTAATAGGTTATTGAGATGTCATCCTGTTTCTGACATTAATCTGTATAGAGGTTTTGCAAAGTCTGTTCCAAGATGAGCAACAACGTCTTTTGACTGCCGTGTGACTCGTGTTTATTCGCCTGAGTAGCCGACACACAGCGCCGCTTACGGGGCGAATGTCTCTGTTGAGATCGTGTAAGTAATAGCGTTGGTTTGCTCATGGCCGGGAGTTACAATCGCATTAAAATGGGGGCCGCTGGCCTCTGAAATCGCACCGAAGTGTGGTTCAATACATACGCCTTGATTAACCGTAAACGGTTTGTCCAAGTACTTGCCACTGTAGAGTTGTGCTGCCGGGTAAGTAGAGGTCACCGTGAGACTTAAATCTTTAGCTTTGCTCCACAGTGTAGACACCTGAGACTCTCCGCTAAACACAACGTTCGCATCAAGCGATTCGGCCCCCTCAATATCAGCGAGATAAACACACCGCCCCGCAGCCAAGCCGAGATTTTCAATGGTGTATTTATCACCACTCGGTAGACTCTCAGCGTTCAGTAACTGATGATGAGTTGCGTTGGTATGTAGCCATTGAGCGAGCCCGGAAAAATTGGAATCTACGCCATTGAGATTAAAGTAACTATGACCTGTTGGTCCGGCGATAGTGATTTTTTGCGCATTCACCCGCATGACTAAGTGGAGTTGGTTATGTTGCAATCGGTACGTTACTGAATAGTCACAGGGGCCCGGATAACCGTTCCAACCATCCGCTTTAACAAGCTGAAAGGTAATATGCTCTGCATCAGCACTTGCCACTGTCCACACCTGTTGGTCAAACGCCTCGTTACCACCGTGTAGATGATGACGACCATCGTTCTGCGTTAATCGTATAGCTTGCTCACCTTTAATGCTGACGTGACCTTGCTCTATGCGGTTTGCATAGGGGCCAGCCACCGCACCAAGATAGTAGGGGTCTTGCGCATATTGTGGCGTATTGGCATAGCCCAAAACAATCGGTCGATCCTGACCGTTAACATTCACATTCCAGTTGACGATCCTGGCACCGAAATCACTGATTGATACGCTCATTACCGGTGACGTTAATGTGTGAATGCGCATAGACTATTCCTTTTCCTATTCCTTTTCAGGCACGTTGTCATTGCTATGAGCGTCCGCCGATTTTTGCCCTGCGTGGGCATTGAGCATACACGAGGCCATCCAGCAATCGAAATAGGTCATTCACTGAAACGTTCAGGGCTCACGTCTGCCACCGTTCTAAAACCGATATGACTGGTTCCCATGTGCGTATCCTGTGCATGCCGTGCCGCGGGGCGGTAACGCATGCAGAAATCATCTGCACACAAAAACGAGCCGCCTTTGATAACACCCACAGGTACATTTGGCTGATTTTGATCAAATCCGGTCTCGGGCATACCCTCAGGTATTTCATGCGGGCTGTAGTGACGGGGATAGTAGGTGCTTTGTGTCCACTCCCAGACATTGCCAATCATATCGTAGACGCCATAAAGGTTTTGCGGGTAGCAGCCAACCGGTGCCAGCCCTTCAAAACCATCCTCGGCGGTATCATTAAATGGAAACAAGCCTTGCCAAGTGTTTGCGATATGCTCACCTTGGTAAGTCAGTGAGTTACCAGAAGCATATTTGGCGCCGTTTAATCCACCGCGGCTAACATACTCAAATTCAGCCTCGGTCGGTAATCGGTGCCCTTTCCACTGTGCATAACGAGTGGCATCTTCAAACGCGATATGGACCACTGGGTAGTGCGCTTTGCCTTCAATTGAACTGCCCGGGCCAGTAGGTGCTTTCCAATACGCTCCCGGCGTAAAATGCCACCAATTGGCAAAAGTACCGGCCCCCACAGCTTCAGATAACTTAACAAACACGGCCGATCCCGGTTGGAGCAAATGCGCAGGCATATCTGGGTAATCGTGCGGATCGGGTTTACGCTCAGCCACCGTTTTGTATCCGGTGGCCTCAACAAACTCAGCAAACTCGGCATTGGTCACTTCATGACGGCTAATGTAGAACGAATTGACAGATACCGTCTTCGCCGGAGTCTCCTCTGGATATTCGGCACCGGCCCCCATCACGAAACGCCCCGCATCAATGAGAACCATACCTGATGCAGGGTCGCACCCTAATACATCACTTGAGTATTGCCCGTCGAAAACCGTTGTTCGGGCTACAACGACGGCTAACCCCACGATTAACGCTGCACTGATGGGAATGATGACGCTCTTACGCATAATAAGATAAACCCTGACTGACTGAACACTGATAAATATCCGCTTTAAGACCCATGGCAGACGCGTATTCCTGCTCGATTGCAGCCACTATATCAGGAATCAAATCCACTGGACATAAACGCACAATCTCGCCAGCAGAGCCTATGTTCTTGGCGCAACGCGCCACCAGCCAGTCGGTTGCTAACTTATCACGCTGACGTGGTATTATCGCTGCTCCGCATGACGCTTGCGTAAAAAGCTCTGTAATGCAAATTCATCCAGTAGCGCCTGTTCGTGCCGCTCGGCTTTAGCGAGCGCAGCAGTACGTTTTTTCTGAATGAGGTGTTCGACCGCTTTACGTTTTCTTTGCTGAGCCAACCACGCTTTCTTGCGTTGCTCGGCCACTAATATTGCTTGGCTTATCACTTGGTTTTGTTGCTGACAGGCACTGTCGAGCTGCCCGACAAAGGTGAGGTACTGTGTATAGCTGCGCGCGCCAAAACCGGCTTGACCTTGTTGCTGAATATTACCCAGGTACTCACGGCGATAAAGCTCTAAATTCTCAAGGCGTTGACGCTGCTGTTGCAGATACTGCTGCGCCTGATGGAAATCTTGCGCGCAGCGGTCTTCTTTATCTTGTTCCCACTGTGCTACACGTTCTAACTGCTGCGTCGACATAATTATGACGCCCCTTTCAGACCATTCGCGAGTGAGGCCATCGACGACAAGCTTTCATCGTAAGGAATTACCTGCGTCATACCCTGTTGAAAGAAGGCATTTATAGCGGGTTCAGCTTGAATGGCGAGATCGATGCGCGGATCCGCGCCACGGTTATAGGCTCCAATAGCAATCAAATCCCGATTCTGCTGATACAAGGAATACACCTGACGGATTTTACGCATCGAATCCAAATGCTCATCACTGACGACTTGAGGCATCACTCGGCTAACCGACGCAGGCACGTCAATAGCAGGATAGTGGCCACTGTCGGCCAATGACCGCGACAATACAATGTGCCCATCCAGGATCGCACGGGCAGCGTCAGCAATCGGATCCTGCAAATCGTCCCCTTCGGTCAATACGGTGTAAAACGCTGTAATAGCGCCTTGATTGTCTGAACCGTTGCCTGCACGCTCTACCAGCGCTGGCAAACGCGCAAAAACCGACGGCGGATAGCCTTTAGTGGCTGGCGGTTCACCCACCGCGAGTGCGATTTCACGCTGCGCCATTGCGTAGCGAGTCAGAGAATCTATCAGCAGCAATACGTTCATACCCTGATCCCGAAAGTATTCAGCTATGGCCACTGCTGTTTCACAGCCCTTAAGGCGCATCAACGGTGATGTATCAGCCGGAGCGGCCACCACAACAGCGCGCTGACGTTCTTCTTCGGTCAATATGTCGTGAATAAACTCTTTCACTTCACGCCCGCGCTCGCCCACTAATCCAACCACGACCACATCGGCTGTGGTGCCTCGCGTCATCATGCCCAGTAGAACACTTTTACCGACCCCACTGCCGGCAAACAAACCCATGCGCTGACCGACACCCACCGTAATCATGCTATTGATGGCGCGCACTCCTACATCCAACGGGCTGGATATGGGCCGACGGCTGAGTGGGTTTATTGGCGGCTTTGTGGTTGCGACTCGTGTAGACGTTTCGATAGCACCCAATCCGTCTAACGGCTGAGCATTGGCGTCAACCACCCGACCCAGCAAGCCTAAACCGACTGCTAAACCGGATTCTCGCGACAGTGGCTGCACACGCGAACCGGGTACAATCCCTTTAACCGCCTGCGTCGGCATGAGATAAGTAATATCACCCGCAAAACCAACCACTTCCGCCTCAATTTGACCATCGATGGTTTGCACCAGGCATTGGCTTCCCACGGGCATCTGGCATCCAACCGCTTCTAACGTTAAACCGATACCACGAACTAGTTTACCGGAAGCAATGGGCGCGGTTTGCGGTACCTGAGATTTAAGTTTCTGTATACGCTGTGCGAATGCCTGCGTAGATTGTGACGCAACGCTGGCGTTATCCGTCACGACTCAAGCCCTGCTGAAGCAAGAATGTATCGATAACGTCTTTGCAGCGCCGCTCGATTGAGTAGTCTACCGCATTATTACTGGTAGACACATCGCAACCGCCTGGCGATAGCTCAGGAGACGGCTGGAATTGCCACCCCTGTTGCTGAATATGTGCATCATCATAGACCCGTTTGATAACCGCAATATCATCAGGGTGCAATTTAATCGTAACGGTTTGCTCACTGCTGGGTAACGCCGACAACGCTTGTCGAAACGCTTCTTCAATGACACCGTGGTTAGTTTTCACTTCAACCTGAATCACTGATTTCGCCAGCGCCACTGCCAATTGCAATAACTCTTCCTGTACCTGTTCATCGCGTTTAGCCAGTGGCGATTGCAGTGAATCAACCAGCACCTGCCACTGTTCAGCTAACGCCTGAACCTCAGACTGCCCTTGCGCGAGTCCCTCTTCTTTACCCTGCGCAAGGCCCTCAGCATGGCCTAGCTCATACCCTTTCGCCTGCCCCTCTTCAGTTCCCTGAGTAAGGCCTTCTTGGTGTCCGTTGTTGAACCCTTCATCGAAGGCAGCTTGCCGGATCGCTTCAATCTCTTCAGCGGTGGGCGGGAGTATTTCTTCTTCTGGTTCAGGGGGCTCATAGCGCCACTCTGAACGTTTATTCAGCGCGTTGGTTTCTTCTTCGTCGATATCGTCTTCAGATTCTACGTAAGGCAGGTCCCACGGTTTGGCATCTTTGCTATCCACCTTTTTCGGGCTATAGGAACTCATCGCCACCGCCGCCACCCAGCATTATTTCACCTGAATCGGCAAGTCGACGTGCCACGGACAGAATTTCCTTCTGTGCAGTTTCCACTTCACTGACTCGCACCGGCCCGAGTGCTTCCAGATCGTCCAGAAGCATTTCTGCAGCGCGTTTAGACATGTTTTTAGTGATTTTATTTTTAAGCTCTTCATCAGCACCCTTGATGGCCTTAAGCAACGCCTCCTGCTGGACTTCACGCAGGATCGCTTGAATGCCGCGATCGTCAACATCAACTAAGTTATCAAACACAAACATCAAATCTTGGATTTGCTGGCTCATTTCTTCATCTTGCTCACGGATGGCATCCATCAATTGACCCTCGATATTGGTATCAAGGTAGTTCATGATATCTGCCGCCGACTTCAAGCCGCCCATTTTAGCCGCTTGCGCGCCAGCTTGACCGGCAAATTGTTTCTCCATAATTTCGTTAAGCTCCTGCAGTGCCGCGGGTTGCACTTCTTCAAGATTCGCCACCCGCATCAGCAAATCAAGACGCACTTTCTCAGGAAATTGCGAGAGTATCTCTGCCGATTGCTCCGGCTCCAAATACGACATAACAATGGTTTGGATCTGTGGGTGTTCGTTGCGAATGATACTGGCAACCTGCTTTGAATCCATCCACTTGAGCGAATCCAAACCTTTCGCGCCTGAACCCATCATGATCTGATCAATCAAGTTAGCGGCTTTGTCTTCACCCAATGCGGCCGTTAGCGCACGCTTCACAAAGTCCTGACTTTGGAAACCAATGGTACTGTAGTTTTGAATTTCTTCGATGAAATGCTTATGTACCGCAGTGATCTTAGTCTGCGTCATGTCATCAATTTTTGCCATGGCAGAACCCAGCTTCTGAACCTGTTTGGGCTCCAGATGCTTCAATATTTGTGCAGCGTCTTCTTCTGAAAGGCTCAGCAATAAAATGGCCGCTTTGTCTACCCCTTCCAGCTTAGCGACATCGTATCCACTGTCGCTTTGGGTTGCTAATTCTTCTGCCATAATCGTCTCTACTCGTCCTGCATTAGCCAGCCTTTGACCACCTGAGCAGACAACTCAGGCTCATTGGCAACCAGCGCCCGCACCGCTTTCAGTACGTCTTCATCTTTGTGCAAATCAGGCAGCATCAGTGAGCCATCTGGCGCAAATCCAACCTGACCCTCATCAAACTCCTGCGATAGCATACTGATGGTTTCGTCACCCAAATCCAAAGCTTCATCGGAATCAAACCCATCCGACTCAAGCGAATCATCCGGGTAAATCAACTTGCGCAACATGGGGCGAACCACGGCGAGTATCAGAACGATAATCACTAATGCGCCTACTACGAGCTTCAGTATAGGCATAAACTGAGGTTGTTCCCAGATTGGCACCTCTTCAGCCACGCCAATATCCATGCGACTAAATGGCATGCTCACGACTTCAAGGCTGTCGCCACGCGTGACATCAAAACCAATACCACCTTGCAGCAAACGCCGGATATTCAGTAGCTCAGCTTGTGCCATCGGCTCAGAGGTCACACTACCATCTTCACCGGTGACCGACTTGTAATCGACCGCAACTGACACGCTGAGGCGTCGGATAACACCCGTTTGCTGCTTAGTATGACTAATAGTCGTGTCTAATTCGTAATTCCGCGTTTGCTCTTTTGAGTTTCGACCGGGCACCGCCGGTGCCACTGCCCCACCCACAGCTTGTTCGGGGATCGCTGCATCCAACGGAGGCTGATTGGTGAGTGCCCCAGGAATACCGGCAACCACTCCACCGACACTGTTTTCTTCAACAATCATTTCGCTGCGTACAGCAGGAAGATCGGGATTGTAACTGCGTTGAGTCTGTTCAACCGCGGTAAAATCCATCGTTACGTCGGCCTGAGCCGTGTAGTTGCCCAGCCCCAAAACAGGGATCAGGATTGAATCAATTTTTTCCAGATAGGCACTTTCACGCTGCTTCTCCATTTCGTACTCTTTCCGAGCACGCGAGCTGGCGGCATCTTGCGAGCCAGAGTTGAGCAAGCGGCCATTGCTGTCGGTCACCGTAACGCGGTTAGGCTCCATGCCTTGTACGGCGGAAGCGACAATATCCACCACAGCATCCACTTCTTCGCCTGAAATCACTTGCCCGCGTTTTGCTGTCAATACTACCGTGGCGCTGGCTTTCTTCTCTCGGCGCGCAAATACATTTTCTTTGGGCATCGCCAGCAGTACACGCGCTTTATTGATGGCTGCAATATCTTCAATGGTTCGTGCAATTTGCTGTTCACGGGCATGCTTTAAACGCTCCATTTCAACACGCTGACTGACACCAAAACCCATGTCCTGCATGATGATCTCAGTGCCCTGCGAGGTTTCATTCGAAATGCCCTGCCGCGCCATGCCTAAACGAATGTCTTGGATCTGGTTTTCTCGCACGTAAACGGTGTTGCCTTCCAAGCGGTAATCGATTTGATTGGCATCAAAATAGTCGAGCGTTTCAATGAGCTCCTGGGTTTGCATCTTGGCAAGGGGGCGATAATCTGGCTCTTGAGCCCAAATGACGATAAACACCGCAATCGCAATACAAATAACAAGCGCAACAACGAGCATTAATTGACGCATCATATCGGCGGAGCCGAGTGCGTCCATAAAACCCGATTTTTGCTCTATTTCATTATCACCTGACATACCGTCAGAAACGGCGAGCTCAGTACTGGTTGCTTCAGCCACGTGTTGTCACCTTATACTGGCATATTCATGATTTGTTTGTAGGCTTCAAGCACTTTATTGCGCACTTGAACAGTCGCTTCAAAAGCAATGCCGGCTTTCTCTTTGGCGACCATCACGTCAGCAAGGCTCAGATCAGGCGCGCCCATTTCAAACGCTTGCTGAGACTCACGCGAGGTTTTTTGCATGCTGTTCACATTGTTCACTGCGGCCGATAGCATGTCGGCGAAATTTTCACTACTGGGGTTGATATCGAGTCGCGGTGCCTGCTCAATATTGGGTCGAATTTGCCCGGCCATGGCCTGCATTTCTTGATAGAGTGAATTGCCTTTAATATCCATCACATGTGCCTTTAATTCTATACTGCATGGGAACTCTTTGTTTGCTCAGCAATTCAAGTGCCAACAATATTTATTGTTTTAAATCAACAAGATAAAACAGTATTTAGTGATCCCCCTGCACAACGATACGCGGTGCCAACTTTTTGACTGTAAAAAACCCCAAGTCGCGAACGAGCTTGGGGTTTTATGGCGCAACCTTAAGGATTAAATCAGGCTGGCACGTTGATCCCGTCTTCACGCATGCGGGCTAGTTTGTAGCGCAACGTACGCGGGCTAATACCCAACTTTTCGGCGACCGCTTTGCGTTTTCCGTTGCAAGAAATCAGCGTATCTAAAATGATTTGGTGCTCTTGCTGACGTAGCTCTGATCCTAACAAACTGGCATCTTCTTCAACTGATTCCATATGAGTAACCGGCGCAGCACTATCATTGAACTCAATCATTAAATCACCGGCGTCGATGTGGTGTGATTGTGCGAGGATAAGCGCGCGTTGTATTACATTCTCAAGTTCACGAACATTTCCTGGCCATGCATGGTTCAACAGTTTGCTTCTGGCTGCTGCGGTTAGCTTTGGCGAACTGATATTCTGTGCATTGGCGTGACGATTGATCAAATGCTCTGCCAAGGGCACGATATCACCCGGACGTGCATGTAAGGGTTGCCATGTGATTGGAAATACGTTGAGTCGGTAATACAGATCTTCTCTGAATTTACCCTGCTCTACTGCTAAACGCAGATCCCTGTTGCTGGTAGCGATCACGCGTACATCCAATGCAACGGTCTTACGCGAACCAAGACGTTCAACCTCTTTCTCTTGCAAGACACGCAATAGCTTAGCTTGCAGAGACATGTCCATTTCAGTAATTTCGTCCAGTAGAAGCGTGCCTTTCTGAGCTTGCTCGAATTTACCGGGGCAAGCCTGAATAGCACCCGTGAATGCGCCTTTCTCATAGCCGAACAACGTGGCCTCTAACATGTTCTCAGGAATGGCTGCGCAATTGATCGCCACAAAAGGCTGCTCTGCACGCGGGGATAGATCATGGATATAACGGGAAATGACTTCTTTACCGGAGCCAGACGGCCCCAGTACCATCACAGTAGCGTCGGTTTTAGCCACTTTTGCTGATAGCTCTAGCAACGCTTTACTACTTGCATCGCCAACCACAGGTGTACGAGATATTACTTTCTGAGCAGGTGCGTAGCGCCCGACCAAATTCAAGAGTACCTGAGGAGCAAACGGCTTAGACAGATAATCGGTAGCACCATCGCGCATCGCTTGCACTGCATCATTGATGGTGGCGAACGCGGTCATCAGTAACACCGGAATATTCGGATAACGTGTTTTGATGCTGCGCAACAGTGATAGCCCTGACATATCGCCCATCTGAATGTCACTAACGACTAAATCGACAGCTTGCTGATGTAAACAGACCAATGCTGACTCAGCATTTTCCGCTTCAACAACGGTATAGCCAGCTAGCTCTAGTGTGTCGGTAAGCGCCTCTCGTAACCCGGCGTCATCTTCAACGATCAAAAGTGTGGTATTACTCATCAGGAAACTCCGTGACGTTATTCATTAAAGGCGTGGTTTCTTGCTGCATACGCTCTGTTTGAGAAACATGCAGTGGTAAACTAATCACAAACTCAGCCCCACCTTGCGGGTGATTGGCAACGCTTACCGTGCCTTTATGCGCATTAACGGCCGACTGAACCACTGCCAACCCTAGCCCTGTACCGTTGGTTTTAGTGGTAAAAAACGGCTCAAATACTTTATTTTGGTGTTCAACGGCGATGCCAGGGCCTGTGTCGCGAATACGAATGACTACGTTGTCCGCGTGCTGTGAGGCTGTCAGGTACAGCGAGCCACCCCGAGAGGTTACCTGAACCGCGTTATGAATAAGGTTTACCAATGCACCATTAAGAGCACTTTCATTTGCCAATATGCAGGCACTGTCGGCAGCTTCATCAATGTTTGAGATGAGTTCTACACCCGACTGCTGCAAAAGCGCATCGCTGCCCTGTTGCACCGCACTGAGCAATGAGCCCAACCGCACAGCACTCACTACTTGCTCGTCGCCACTTTTGGCAAACAACAACATATCGTTGACCTGAGATTCTAAATCGCGCAGCCGATTGACGATGCGGTGCGTGAATTTGTCGCGTGTTGCTGGGTCGACTCGCGAACTGGTTAAATTAGACGCATAAAGCATTGCCGCAGAGAGCGGGGTGCGAATTTGATGAGCCAGTGAGGCAACCATTTTGCCAAGCGAAGATAGGCGCTGCATATGGCTTACTCGCGCTTGAAGCTCACGTGTCTCCGTCAAGTCCGTGATAACGATAAGCTGCCCCGGCTCGTCAATCAACGGGGTGATGGACAGTTTTACGCGACGCCCATCGTGCAATGACACCTCGTGACCATCATCCGCACGCGGCCTGAAAGAGCGACTGATGATATGCCGCCAGATTTGCTTTTCCAACGGCTCACCCAGCAACTCCTTCGCTAACGTGTTCGCCTGGCGTACAACGCCCTTACCGTCAATGACGATGACACCCGCTGGCATCACCTGCAGAAGGCGCTCTAGGCGGAGTGACTGACGTTTAAGTGCCGAATATGACTCACTGGGCGCAGTGAAGTATTTGTCTGCAATAAAACTTTCACCCTGCCCCAGCGGCGCGTCCGTATCATAGGTTGGTGCGGAACTGTCGAATGCCATTACTACCTCGTGTCAAAAACCAGACAATGGTTTGATTGACAAGTAATTAGCAGGTGGCGTGCCAACTATTATTCTTTTATTTTCAATAATTTAAGCTAGCGACTATGATGGGTGTAGTCAATGAATTGACGAGTGCGCACTACCGCGCTGAGGCAGAGATTAACGAACTTCTTCTCTTTGAATGCTGTATTTACGCATTTTTTCGACTAAAGTAGTACGCCGCATTCCAAGTTTGTCGGCGGCACGGGCGACCACCCAATCAGATTGCTCAAGAGCCTGCAGGACCAGATTAATTTCTAACTCAGACAGGTATTCTTTAAGATTTACACCTTCATCGGGCAACGAGGTATCTCCTGCTTGAGGTAAGGCATTGTCGTAGACCGGCTCTTCGTCTTCCGCCGCGGCCGCAAACAATTCATTAAACGCTTGTCGCTCAAGCACCTCTTCTGGGTAGTCTGGTTCATACCGTTCGGCATCACCATGCTGATACTTCTGGGGTAACTCATGCACATCAATGAGCTGATGAGGGTAGAGAATAGTTAATCGCTCAACTAAGTTGCTCAACTCACGCACATTTCCGGCCCACGGATGCTCCATCAGAGAGTGAATGGCCTGCTCAGTAAAACGAACATAGGCTTCATTTTCGTCCTGTATACGTGTTACCAGCTCTTGCAGCAGCAACGGAATGTCTTCTTTTCGATCGCGTAACGCTGGGCTCTCGATCGGGAACACATTCAACCGGTAGTACAGATCTTCCCTGAACTTATCCTGCTCGATCATTTTTTCCAAGTCGCGATGCGTAGCAGCTACGACTCTGACATTACAGGCGATAGGCTTAGTGCCCCCCACTCGCTCGAACGTTCTTTCCTGAAGAACACGGAGTAGTTTAACCTGCATTTGCAGTGGCATGTCACCAATTTCATCCAGAAAAATTGTACCGCCTTCCGCGAGTTCAAAACGCCCTTTGCGACTGCCTACCGCGCCGGTAAATGCCCCTTTTTCGTGGCCAAAAAGCTCGCTTTCAAGCAGCTCGCCCGGAATAGCACCACAGTTGATGGGGATAAACTCATTGTCTTTGCGCGCGGATAAAAAATGAATATTGCGTGCAATCACTTCCTTGCCCGTGCCAGATTCACCTAACACGAGCACGTTAGCATCCGTTGGCGCGACTTGCTCTACCAGTCGACGAACGCTTTGGATTTGTTCGCTTTTGCCGACCAAGCTACGAAATAGCCGAGTTTTACTCTGCACCGTTTTGACGTTGCTGGGGTGGCGTTTGAGATACTCCTGAGCGCGATATAGCGCTTGCGTCAGAAACGGATAAGTGATGGGCAACGACAGTTGCGAGACTAAATTTTTTGTACTGGGCGATTCACCAGCTCGCGCGCCAATGCCAATAAAAGGCGTATGAGGATGCTGTTTAATTAAATCTGAAACTGAAAATGAGGTGTCTAAATCAATTAACACCGTAAAACTCTCACTCGCAGATCTCATGTGATCGGCCAGCGCCGTATAGGTCAACTCTGTGAAGGTTTCACCCAAAAACTGAAGCACAGTTTGCAACGTTTGCTTTACTGACGGGTTGTCACTGACAATCAGTATTTGGTTCATTTATTCCTCAAGCGCATGATTTATTATTCGAATATGCTGCTCATATGATTGTAACCGCAGGGATTTTTAACGCAACTAGATTCCATCCCTACTACAGCATAGTTTGCAATTCACAGTGCACTGCGCTCAAATTTTATACACTCACACACGTTGTATGGAAACGCCTCCACGAGGCGACCCATTCTGGGGCATAGCCTAATAACAAAAAAGCCCTACCGTTTCCCGTAGGGCTTTCTTCAAAGGTTGCAACCAGAAGCAATTAAAAAAAGTACATGCTGTCTAAGCTGCTTTTTCAGCCAATTTAATAGCTGGTTAGCTGAGTAACGCCAACACTTGACCTTGCTGCTGATTAGCCTGTGCCTGAACAGTCAAGTTTGACTGTGCAAGTACGCCGGCCGCTGCGCTGTCAGACGTCGCTTGCGCAAAATCCGTGTCTTGGATCCGGCTTCTCGCCGCTGATGCGTTCACATCTGATTGTGACAAGTTTCGTGCAGCACTTTCAAACTGATTTTGAGTTGCTCCTAAATCTGAACGTGCACCACCTAGTAACTGTAAAGACTCATCCGCTGCAATCAGTGCTTCCTGAGCACCTTCTGGGGTCGTCACATCAGCGGTTAGCAAACTTTCAAGGTCAGACTGTATATCACGCGTACCCACCGAAATCTGCTGACCCGCATTAGCTCCAACTTGAAAATCAATACTTGATTCCGCGTTCAGCAACGGGCGCCCAGCAAAATTAGTTTGCTCGATAGTCTGGGTGATATTGTCTTGCAGCTGCGTTATTTCAGATTGTAATGCCTGTCTATCAGCATCATTTAACGCACCATTGCCCGCCTGAAGGGTTAGCTCACGGATGCGCTGTGCGTCATTATTAATGCCTTCAAGGCCACTTTCAGCCACTTGAGCCAAAGAGATTCCGTCGAACGCGTTAGTGATCGACTGGCGATTACCTTCCACCTGAGATGTTAGGCGATCAATGATTTGTTGTGCGGCTGAATCGTCTGCCGCACTATTTACACGTCGGCCAGACGCTAAACGCTCAAACAACGTATCTTGGCGCTGCTGCACCTGCTGGAGCAACGACGCAGAACTTGAATCACTGTTAAAATTAATCATAGTGCCTCCTCATACCTTGTTAGAGTATAACATTGATTGAGTGAAAAGTAAGCAGACACACCAACTTTACCTATCCCATAAGCGTAAGGGACATTTGTTATCAGTCACATTCGAAGGATGATTTTCGAGGCAGCTTTTTGTCTAGAGCATGAATTAGGAGTTTTTTGCATTTATCTATTTCGATGTCTGACAGGCTTCTATCTGTAAAACGCCCTTTCGACATAGAATCGTTTAGACAATACATTTGGTAATCACCATCTATGATGTCCGCACAGGCTTGGACAACATCGTCGACGCTACGTAGCTCAACATACTTCCTTCTTTTAAACGCGTTTGTAAAAGTGTCAGGTGTGAAATTACCCGTAACAAATTGCCAGTATCGAAATAGGTATTGATTGACATCTGTATTAGAGCGAAATTTTGATGCTGAAACGCGTCTGAGCAGTTCCTCTTCGTTATTCCACACATCTTGAAAAATACGTTTTAAAAACGGTTGAGGTTGATGGTAGGTCACAAACCCGCTAAATGTTTTCCAGTACATGAGAAACAATGTGTCGAGGAGACGAAAACCGTAACCCGGATAAAACCATTTCCAGAAATGCTTTCTTGCGATTCCTCGTTTTGTCAGCCTCTGCCCCTTATGACGATTAAAATGTTTATTGATTAACTCTATATCATTTAAGACGATGGGAGCGATGGCTCCCTGATGCATTATATTGGAAATCATCGCATTCACCGGAAGTCCATGCTTAAAAAATACACTTGGGGTTAATGCTTTTAACAAAAAAGTGTCATCGTTAAAGAATACGAAACGCTCGCTTAGACCGATTATTCTATGCAGGTTTATTTCAATCGCATTGATATTAAAAACAGGCAGGTCGTTGGGATCGAGGAAATCCTCGTGACGAACTATATTGAGTTTGGGATGAGTTTTGTTTAACCAGTCTGGTACATGCCCCCACGTTACAAAGTGAACCTTGTTTACCCATGGAGTAAAATACTCAAATGCTCTAAAAAGATACTGCAGATTCTCCCAGTCTCTAAATCTCTCAGGGCCGTTCATTTCAAGGTTTTCGGCTTGATATTTTTTTTGCTCATTCAGCCATGCAGGGTCGTTTCCATCAACCCAAGTAATGACGAAATCGATTGGATGGTCCACACTGCGACTCATGTCATTTTCAATTAAACCAACATCTCATCAACCTAACTTGATATAGAGTACAAGGTCAATTCATTTCCTATTTGTATACTTAATTCGTGATGAGTAAGTTAATTGCAATGAGATTAACTCTTTGCCATGCTTCCTCAACGATTAAAGTGATAATATTTATCGCCGATAATTAATTATGTAGCAATTGAGATGGCAAGACTATGAAAACGTTTGGGCTGATGGGTGCTGCTGGGTACATAGCGCCGCGCCATATGAGGGCGATAAAGGAAACAGGCAATGAGTTAATTGCTGCACTTGATCCCAATGACTCAGTCGGTATCATTGATAGCTTCTTTCCTAATTGTCACTTTTTCACGGAATTCGAGCGTTTTGATCGCCATATTGACAAGCAGGCACGAAGTGAGCGAAAAATAGATTTCATATCAATCTGCTCCCCCAACTACCTTCATGACTCTCATATCCGCTTTGCCCTTCGCTCTGGTGCTAACGCGATATGCGAAAAACCACTGGTGTTAAACCCTTGGAATATCGATGCCTTACGTGAATTTGAGCGAGACTACGATCGTCGTATCAATACCATTCTTCAACTACGTCTTCACCCATCGATTATTCGTTTAAAGTCAGAGATCGCCCAGCGACCGCTGAGTCGGAAAAGCGATGTAGACTTGACCTACATTACGTCACGTGGCAAGTGGTACTCCGCTTCTTGGAAAGGAGACGATAAAAAGTCAGGTGGTGTCGCAACGAATATCGGCGTTCATTTTTTTGATATGCTTCACTTTCTGTTTGGAGACCTGCAAGACAATCGGCTTTTTCATTCAACTCATCAGACAGCATCAGGCTTCCTCGAATACGAACGAGCGCGTGTGCGCTGGTTTCTCTCGACTGATTTCGAACAACTCCCTTCAGCGGCCAAACTCAAGGGACAACGAACTTTTCGCAGTATTACCGTGGACAACAAAGAAATTGAATTTAGCGACGGCTTTACTGATCTGCACACAAAAAGTTATGAAGCTGTTTTGGCAGGAAATGGCTTTGGTCTTGAAGACAACGTTACGGCGATCGAAACTGTTTCCGGCATCCGGATGATGAAGCCCTCCCAGATTGGCAATTTAGGCCATCCTTTTTTACATCACGTTTCATAATGTCAGCAATTCACCCCAGCGCAATCATTGATGAGGGAGCAAATATTGGTGATGACACGCGAGTGTGGCACTGGGTACATGTTTGCTCAGGTGCTACCGTTGGTCGAAAGTGCTCGATAGGACAAAATGTTTTCATTGCATCGCGAGTTGTCATTGGAGACAACGTTAAAATCCAAAACAACGTTTCGATTTATGAAGGTGTCGAGCTTGAGAATGATGTGTTCTGCGGCCCATCGATGGTATTTACTAACGTTTACAATCCGCGCTCCGCAATTCCACGAAAAAATGAATACCGTAGGACGTTGGTGAAACAGGGAGCGACTCTTGGCGCAAATTGCACGATTGTTTGTGGCATAACGATTGGGGCGCACGCCTTTGTCGGTGCGGGTAGCGTTGTTCGTGAAAGTATTCCAGACTACGCCCTTGTTGTTGGTGTTCCAGCCAAGCAGATTGGCTGGATGAGCGAGCATGGACAGCGACTAACGTTCGCGGCCGATGGAAGTCAATCCATTGCAGAATGTCGTCAGTCAAATACTCGTTATATCCTCGAACACGGGCTCGTGACTAAATTAGGTTGAGTAAATGCAACTGATCGATTTAAAAGCGCAACAAAACAGGTTACAACCCGCATTGAATAAGCGCATATTAAGTGTGCTTGACCAAGGCAACTACATAATGGGCGAGGAAGTTTTTCATCTGGAGTCACGTCTCGCAGATTATGTAGGTACAAAACATGTGATCACCTGTGCAAATGGCACAGATGCTTTACACATTTCACTCATGGCACTTGATGTAAAAGCTCATGATATTGTAATCACAACTGCGTTTTCATTTTTCGCGACCGCGGAAGTAATCCGCCTGGTAAACGCAACCCCTTATTTTGTGGACATTGATGAGCGCACTTTTAATATGTGCCCAACAAGTCTATCTAATGCTATTAAACACATTGTAGAGAGTGGGCAAGGTAAGATAAGTGCCGTGATCAGCGTGGATCTATTCGGCCTGCCTGCGGACCACGTCGCATTGCAGAAAATTTGTCATCAGTACAATATTCCTTTGGTTGAGGATGCTGCACAAGGTTTTGGAGGCCGAATAGGGGATGCTAGAGCAGGAACCTTCGGTGAAATAGCGACAACGAGTTTTTTCCCGGCTAAACCACTTGGATGCTATGGCGATGGTGGAGCTATTTTTACCGACAATGATCGCATCGCAGAAATGTGCCGCTCTATTCGATCACATGGGATGGGAAATCATAAATACGAAAACGTCAGAATTGGCATGAACAGTCGATTGGACACCATCCAAGCTGCAGTTTTACTTGAAAAGTTGACAATTTTTGATGATGAGTGTTTGACTCGTTCAGAAAATGCCTCTTTGTACTCTGACAACCTCGACAAGTCTTATGTAACACCGACGCTACCGGATGGTTTTTTTAGCTCATGGGCACAATTTACGCTGTGGAACCGTAATGTATCCAGATCTGAAATAACTCAGGCTCTTCAGCGAAAAAATATTCCCTTTGCCATTTACTACCCGGTTCCTATCAACGAACAGAAAGGCATGATTGGTTGTCGAGGTCATAAAACACCAACGGCTCACAACATGAGCAAAAAGGTTTTTAGCATCCCTGTTCATCCATATCTGACCGACGATGACAAAGGATTAATTATTGAGACGTTAAATGAATGCTGCCGATAGAGTTATCGTCTTTGGTACAGGTAGCTTATACGCAGATTTCATAGAACTCATCAGATGCCAATATCGAGTGGTCGCGCTGGTAGAATCAATGCCGAGACGGCAAGAGTTAGACGGCTACAGCGTCCATACTCCCGAATCAATTCTGTCTTTTGACTTTGATTTCATTCTCATACTGAGCAGCTATACAGCAGAAATCAGAAAACGCCTCACAAGCCTTAGCGTCCCAAATGATAAGATAAGAACGCTCGACGAACTGAATGATGTGATCGATATCGCAAAAAATATTGTTTCGCAGGCAGTAATTACCTCCAATCTGCAAATGGTAAAGGGGGATTTCCTACCTAATGAAGCGTTGTCGGTCAGAATGGTGATTAACTCACTAGGCAAAGGGGGCGCTGAAAAGTCGCTGATCACTTTGCTCAGTTCGTTGGCGACTCAACCAGTATCAGTGTCGCTAATGAGTATATTTAGTGCAAATGAGTATCGCCAATTTATTCCTGAGAATGTGACTGTTCTTTCGCTGAGTGATTATGTTGAAAATCAAAATGTGTTGCGGCTAGCACTACGCCATGCAACGCCTAGTCAAATAAATCATTGGTTTGGAAATCGAACTTTTGATGTCGATATTGCATATATTGAAGGCTGGGCCACAAAGATTGTTGCATCAAGTGCTAGCAAAAAAAAGATAGCGTGGTGCCACACTAATCTCGCGGAAAATCATTGGACATTAAACTATTGTTTCTGGGATTCCACCGAGGAAAAATCCGCATATTCTCAGATGGACGCTCTTGTATTTGTATCTTACGATAGTTTAGCTGGTTTTAAGTCACTCTATGAACTATCGAATCAGGCTTGTCATACCATCCCTAATTTAATTTGCACGCCAACAGTCAATCAATCCATAAAGAAAGACGAAACCTTTTTTACTTTTGCGAGTGTCGGAAGATTAAACGTTATCAAAGGCTACGACCGACTTATTTCAGCATTCAGTCGTCTAATTCAAAGTGGTGTGAGTGCTCGTTTAATTATCTGGGGAGAAGGAGAAGAAAGAGCAAACTTAGAAGCTCAAATTAGACGCGAAGGTATCGAACAGTACTCCGCGTTGCCGGGATTTGTCCCATCGCCATTTGATGGGAGAGAGCCCATAGACTGTTTTGTGTCGTCATCGTTGACCGAGGGACACCCACTTGCAATTGGCGAAGCTTTATTGGCTCAGATTCCCGTAATTGCAACGACAAACGGGGGAAGCCAAGAGATCCTAGAAGACGGAAGAACGGGAATGCTTGTGAGCAGCTCCGTTGAAGGACTGTTTAACGGAATGTATAAAATGGCAACTTCGCCCAATGAGCAGATGAAATGGAAAGTGGCATCGTCGAAATCTCGGTTGCTGGATGACAATAAGGTGACCTTACAAAAAGTAATACGGTTGATAGGTCTAAAATCATGACAAGTTCGGTTAGGCGTGCAGCAAATAACGACAGGAATTCACACGTAAATTTATCTGAGCACGCATTTGTGTTGTGGGGTTCTACTGGAGCCGCGTTTTATCTTTATAACATTTGCAAGTCAATAGATATTGATGTTGTGGTTTGCGATCGAGCTCCCGAATGCAGGTTCTCATATTGGAAAGACGTCACCATTTTGGATTCGAACACATTGGGTCATTTGGATCCGGTGACAACGTCAATAGTCATTTGTGCCGATGAAAGAGCTCACGGCCATTCAATATCCGCAGATGCTACAAAGCTGGGTTTCACCTCAATTCTCGGCATCGAGGAGTTTAAGGAGATCTTACGGCTAGGTCTATGGCAAGAATCCACGATAGCTTCTTTTAACTTCCTTGCTGCGCTGGATAGTACAGCCAAGGATAAACATAACGCTATTTTGCTCGTACCGCGATTTGCCACGGGTGGCTCAGAAATTCAATCTATTGCGATTGCGAGAGTTTTATCGAGAAACGGCTACTCTATCACAATGGTAAGTCTTACTTGCCATAGCAATAACGACGCTCAATTTATGGAGAAGCTAGCCCTAGAAGGATTAGATTACCATTGCCTCCCTCCTCTGAGTTCTCCACGAAGAATCGATACATCGCGTCCTCTCGAAAATTCAGATTGCTTTCTCGGGTTACATTTAAGTGTGTCTGGTTTTCACTATTACAACGCTCTAGTTGAATACCTGTTGAGCCATTCGGTTTCAAAAGTTTTTTCGCTTTTGGATGATGCGAACATGATTGCTGGGCTGGCCGCAGCGCGAATCCCCTCTGTTTGCGCGATCCTATCGTTGCGGTCGAGCGCTCCACAAGGTCTTCTCAGTTATAATCCTAGTGCACGTTTTGTTTTTCCACTGAGTACTGTTTCAGCCGCATATCAGTATTTCAGCTCTCTAGACAATGTTAAGTTGGTAGCAAATTCACAAAGTGGCCGAGAAAGTTATCTAAGATGGCTGAATTTATCCGAAGAAAAAGTGGGCCTGCTTAACAATATTATCAATAATGAAGACGCGCGCTCCAACATTGAATTACGTGCAAAATTCTCCTGCCAGGACAACACGCAAATAATTATAGGTGTGATGCGCCTTGAAAGAGAGAAAGCACCAGAAGACTTTGTATCGGTCATTGCGCGACTAAGAAAGCGCCGAAAAGACTTTATTGCTTTCCTGATAGGCGATGGTTCAATGCGGCAGGAAATTAGTTCGCTGATCTCAGAGCTGAACCTGACGGACTTCGTCATCCTGTTAGGAGCACAATTACATGTGCAATGTCTAATGAGACAAGCCGATATCTTACTTCATACTGCTAAAGTCGAGGGGGTACCCAACGTACTTTTAGAAGCACAAATCAATAGATGTCAGATAGTGTGTACAAACGCAGGAAGTTCCGTTGATGCCCTTGCTGATTGCTATCATGATTTTATGTTTCATGCCGGTCAATTAGAGAAAATGGCTGGGGCTCTCGATGCCCTGATGGCTTCGCCAGACACTCAGAAGAAGATTCGGCAGACCGAGGGACAGAATTTTGTCAGCAATCACTATGGCGCTGAGCAATTGATGTCGTTCATCAACTGGTAACCCTATTTTAAAGAGATGGGAAATAAAGCATGAGCAGAATCAATACCAAGTCCGAAATCGAGAAACTATTCTCGCACCCGGTAACGGTAGCTGGTAACCAAATTACGGTATCGGAGACCAAGCCGGATGACAACCAACGCCAAACGAATAAAGTCTTTTCTACAAAGTGGAAGGCCTTTGACGAACAGAAAGACACTGACAAATTGTATAGCTTCCAAAAAGACTGGTATTTACAACTGTACGGTTTCCCTAGTGTTAAAGAGCTTCAAGCTTTTCTACAAACATGCGACGTTATTGTTGATGCTGGCTGTGGCCTAGGTTACAAAGCAGCTTGGTTCGCAATGCTGGCACCCGACGCGTTGGTAATCGGCATTGATTATTCTGATGCTGCAGTCCAGGCAGCTCAAAGATATTGTGCCGTCGACAACCTATATTTTATCAAAGGTGATATTGCTCAAACTGGCATAGTTGATGGTATGGTCGATTACGTAAATTGTGATCAAGTTATTATGCACACAGAAGATCCGGAAAAGACATTTAGCGAACTTGTGCGGATAGCTAATGCAGTAACCGGCCAAGTTGCGTGTTATTTTTATGCCAAAAAGGCGCTTCCACGAGAACTGCTTGATGACTTCTTTCGTCATGAGTGTAAAAACTTAACTGAAGAACAGCTGTGGACCATGTCAGAGCAGCTTACTTTACTAGGAAAAAGACTTTCAGCTCTCGAGGTCGAAATTGATGTTCCAGATATTCCCGCCTTAGGTATCAAAGGGGGAAGACAAGATATTCAACGTTTTATCTACTGGAATTTCGCGAAGTGTTTTTGGAACGAAGAGCTTGGTCAAGACACATCAACAGTAACCAATTTTGATTGGTACAGTCCGAGCAATGCGAAGCGCTTCAGTGAGCAGGAAATTTTAACTCTATTAAGCGCAAATAATATGGAAATCGAAACATTTCACTCCGAAGAAGCTTGTTTTTCAGGCCGATTTAAAAAAATCAGTCCTTAGCCCAATAGCATGGATGAACTAGTAAGAGAATATCGATATGATTTGAGGCAATTTCGGGCACAGCTAGAAAATCGTGTTTCAACTGACGCGTTGAACGCGAACTGTCAAAGTGGCAATCTTGAATAACGTATTGATGTTGACGAAAACGACTTGGAATGTCGGCATACCCAATGTCGAGTTGATCGACATTGTCAGCTATATAGCGTCCCATTACAGCGCGCCTCTCACTGAACTGGTCGCCCAAGCCGTGGACGGTTAGACCTCGAGGTCTCGCACCAAAACAACGCATAAACTCAGAAAGTTCAAATTCGAGGGCGGCAACGGAGTCAGACAATGCGTAGCAGCTGGTATGAAGCCCGAAATCACAACCTAACTCACGGTATTGAGTCACAAAATCAATCATCCTATCAGGTTGATAATCAATACCATCCGTTCTAATAAATATCGCTGGCGTTATACCAATCGACAATGCGACATCCGTTAATCGTTGCACATTCTCACAGCATGCAACTGTATCTATATCATATCGATGAAAACTTCGAGCTTTCACAGTGTTTAATGTAACAGCGTCATAAGAGCAAAATTCAGTGGATTGGTGCATTTCCAGTAAGGTTTGTTTATAGACCTTTAATGAAAACGGGGGATAACAGTCTCGGATGAGGGCAAAGTCAATGTTTTGGTAGGTTTCCATCAGTGACTTAAGCACATGGCGAACATCGAAGAGATCGGCACAGCAATGTCCCTTGAGTCGGGCTACGATTTGGCTGAAAAACTGGCTTGCAATAAGCACCGTGTCATTTGAAGTCAGAAGTGTTTCTTCTTTTGAGTGAATTGACGACAGAGCGTCCTGAGGATGACAGATAAACCCTTGAACGCTCTCACCAAAATGAGCCACTGCCCAATTCCAAATCAATCTCGCCGCATGTCCATGTCCAAATACCCAGATCTGGTGACGACTCGCCAAATCATTGACTAACACTTAAGTGACCTTAGTTGCGGTAATAATGGCCCCTGATTTACTGCGCTCTCGCGAGAAGAGCGATAAAAAGGATAGATAAAAAAACTTTGGCGCGAACCAATCGCTCGACAAACCACTGCCTGTTTTAACAAACCGTTCAAACTGCTCGTGAAACAAAATGTCGGCAGCGATTTTTTTAGGACTATTTACCACGCTGTCTATCCGAAACGCACTTTGACTAATTAACGCCTCATACTCTTCCTCAGACAATAAAGTATGAATCGCTGTGCCGAAAGATAACGTTAGCTTAGCGATATAATCATCGTATGAGCGAGGAACCGCTGCACCGTATTTTTCCCTATATTTCTCAATCGACTCAGGATTTTTCTCGTACATTTCCTTAATATTTGGACGGCCAACTCCATTGACAAAAACGACTCGCCCACCCGGTTTTAACAACCTATGAATTTCTGCAAGAAAGCTCTTAGGATTTTCAATCATGGTCAACACTTCCGAAGCTAATACAACATCGAAACTTGCATCAGCCAAATCAATTTGCTCTCCACTTCCATGGATAAATGTTAACTTTTCTTGCAAAAAAGTCGGAGTCTGGATCTTTTTAACGTAGGGGTTCACATCAATTGCAGTGACATGCTTTGCTAGCTTGGCCATCTCAACACTGAGGTACCCATTCGCACATCCCAAATCGAGCACTGTGTCAGAGCTTTTCAAATCGAGCGAGTCCATAATGTCTCGCGCTTGCAGTCGCTTAAACAGGTTGGCTTCGCCAAACAACCATCGCGCAACATTCTCTTTAAAATTTTTTCTTGGTATGAAACCAAAATTTCTGTAATTAACTGATTTAGATGTTGTTAACATACTTGCCTAACCACGCTACATATAATTCCAGTTATCGGCTAATTCCATCTTTGGTTTAATCAAAAAGTCTGGCTCCAATTATAAAGGGCCAATTCTCGATCAAATTAGTTGAACTATGTTGACGCTGCACGTCAGTTAAAACAACTGCGTCAGGACCATTACCACATTTTACAAGGATCCCCTGCTCTGTCCGTGCGATATACTTGCCCGGTTGTCCGAAACACGGAATTGATGAAGGTAGAAGCCGATGTATAAAATACCTACTACCTTTCTTGTCAAAAAATAATGGCGGATAAGGTGTCTGTAAGGCTCTGTTTAAACTATAAAGTTGGTCAGAGTGCAAATTCCAGTCAATTTCTGAATCCTCAGCACACCTCTGAGAACAATAGCTCACTCCGATTTCAGGTTGCTTCGCGGGTGTGCGATTAGATTCAAGATAATCAAATACTACATCACCAATGGTTTTGACAACGGCGTTCTCGAGTCTTTCTTGTATTGTGTTGAGATATTCATCTTTGTGAATCGAGATACGCCATTGTTCAATAATGTCTCCCTGGTCCACGCCTTGATCTATTTTAAACAATGTGGTCCCGACCACTGGCTCATTATTGATTATACTCCAAATGAGCGGAGCTCCTCCTCGATACGCTGGTAGCAAGGAATTATGGAGACCTATTGCACCCAACCGACATGAATGAATAGCGTCCACTGATATCAACTGATACCACCCGCAAACGAAACAAATATCAGGCTGGTACGAAATGAGAAATTGATTTAATTCGTTGCCAGAAAGTACGTTGACTTGTAAACCTTTTTCCCTGCAGAAGGTATTGATTTCTTCAAAACGATGTCTTGGATCATGCCTATCGTCGGTAGTGATCACCCGTATACTTGCTGAGGAGTTTTGCTTCAAAATACTCTTTAAGCAACTAAATCCCATTTGTTTGCTTATCACCAATACAATCTTCATCAAGTAATTCCTAACATCTTGGAGCGACTAACATAAACTGCTTGGATTCTTCGATTACGATAAATCGATTAAAACGTTGGTAATAATCAGGAATTTCTTTATGGAGAAACGCGACAGCCGCTTTATCCACTAATATGAGGTCAATTGAAAACTCAATGATAAGTTCATCAATATTATTGTGCGGAAAAGGGTAACGAGGACCAAGAAGCCGTTTGTACCGCTCAGTCTGTTGATTGTCACCAATATTTGTATGGAGTGTAAGAATCCTATTGTTCATAGAGGGCTCCATATCGTACCCAGCATAAATACCATAACGAAATGGAATGGTAAGTATCGTTTTATCGCGAACATTTGAAAACCAAGTTTGGATCAGTGCAACATTCTGTTGTTTTTTATTCTGTACCCTACACCGCTCTCTAAACTCGCCTAAATGTTTAATAAAAACAACTATAAAAGTGATCAGCATTAGGCCTGCAAGACCGATTGGCAACTCACTACCAAAACTGGAGACGACAATCAAAGATGGTATTATACAGAAATCTAAATAGCGCTCTGGTTCCCCTAAAAAACCCAGCCACTTTGTGCCGATTAAACTTGTTAAGACACAACCTATCAGAGAAAATTGAAGCCAAATGTTCAGGTCCGATTGTGTTGCTGCATATAAAACAACCAGATTAAACGGGTTATCCAAGAGAATCCGGCACAAACTGTTGTGAAATACGGTGGATACCGGCTTTTTTCTGGCTACAATGTCTGCCAGTTCGGCGTAATGGTCTTTTACGGTAGGATGCCGTGTTGCGAGATATGTTTTGTAGAAGTAACTGTGCCGAATTAATCCAGCTAACACCCGCAGTGAGTACCCCTTAGTAAGAGCAATCGCCCCAATACAATGCAATAAAAAATAGCTCAGATAAGCGAGCTTTCCTGTAAAGAGTGCCATCAATAGTGAAACTAGAAAAGTTGCCTGCCATGCAAATTTAGATGAGCAACTGAATACAATGAATAGGCCGACTGATATCGCATGTGCAAGGAAATTGCCGTCGAATTGTATCAAATAGACGTTTAAGAGAAGATAACACGAGCCAAATAAAATTCCCCATGCGCGCTCACTAAAATGGATTGAGCGCCCATCATGTCCATAGAATAAACGGCATAAAGGGAGTGCTATGATCCAAGGTGTCACATGTCCATTTAGGAGAAAAAGTACACATCCGGCGACGGCTACAAATATAATGTCAACAATGGTCGGTATCAGTCCTCCGTATTGTTCTACGAAATTCATTGATAACTTGCTCGCGTAAACGAAGCGATGAAAGCCGGTAGGATAATCAAATTTCCCTAGTGGATATAGCCACGAAAGATCTGAAGATTGCCCATCCGTTCTCTTGAGCTCTTTGACAAAACTTAAATGCGCGAGATCATCTCCATACCGCTCGCTAATTTTCGACTTTTCATAAAAAAATGTTGCGCTTCGATAAGCTACTAGTACCAATACGCTGATCGCTACTTCAAACATTCGATACCCTCGGCTTATGATCGAATGTCTGATGTATATATTCACTCATATTCAGCAATGACCAAATCAACAGGCGATGATTTTTTTCACCATTGACATGTTCATTGACAAGTCGGTGAGCCACGTCTCTATCCACAAACTCAAACACAGGCGCGTTGTCGTTTAAAAGCTGATTTTTGACAAACTGAATACTTTCGCCTTTGAACCAACTGGCATCAGGCGCTGAGAATCCCTGCTTTCTAGCATTCGCTATTGATTTCGGCATGTATTTTTCAGCGCAAGCTCGGAGTACTTTCTTTCCGCTCCTGTTAACCTTGGCAGCATTAATGTCAACTTTATGCTGCAGTGGACAATGCATAGCAAAATCAACTAAATCGTTGTCTAAAAAAGGAACTCTTACTTCTAGCCCAAACGACATGCTTAGCTTGTCTTCAACATGCAGCAGACCGGGCAAAAATGTTTTAGCATCAAAGTATAAAGCGCGGTTAATTAAGTCCGTCTCAGAACTATCCTGGCTACCTTGACTATCGAAGACCTTAGAAAATATTGAGCGTAAGTCACAATCAGCGGTGTCATTAGCTATCGGTGCAAGTAGCGAATCAACAGACGCGCCCGTACATAGTCGCTCCCACTGTGAAAAATAGGCAGATTCAAAGTCTGAGAAATTTTTTAGCCCTTTTAAGGTTCGATATCGCCAAGGGTAGCCTGCGAAAATTTCGTCCCCACCTACACCACTTAGGCAAACTTTTACAAACTTGCTTGCCAGCTTGGCGGCATATAAGTTCGGATAGCATTGTCCAACCCTAGGCTCTTCTAAATGATAAGCAAGCTTGGATAAGCTTCTTTGCATATCACCGGCTTTCAGGACCATCTCATACTGCTCTGTCTTAAATAAATAAGACAAGTGCTCCGCAACTTTTCGCTCATCGAACGCTTGTTCGAGACCCGTAGCGGAACTCATGTCAAACCCACATGTAAACGTCTTTAAATAGGGACATGACTCACTGGCAATTCCCGCAATCAAGCCACTATCAATTCCTCCGCTGAGAAAGCTGCCTAACTCAACATCGGAGACTAATTGACGGTTCACCGCCTGCACCAACAATCGATTGGTCTCTTCGACATACTCTTGTTTTGATGAAAAAGAGCCATCAGCTTCTGAAAAAGTGAAATCCCAATACTGACTAAAACACGGCCTAAATACCTCATCATTTGCATTAAACTGCAGATAATAGCCGGGTTTAAGTATTTGCACTCCCTCTAACAACGTATCGTTTGTCAATATGTTCTGAAAAGTGAAATATTGTTTCAGAGATGACTTTTTTATTACTTTTTTAAAGGATGGTAATTCGAAAAAGGCTCTTTGTTCTGAACTAAAACTGAATATTCCTCGTCCAGAGTATAAATAAAGTGGCTTGATGCCGTAGCGGTCTCGGGCGAGCAGAGTGTCCCCCGTTTGTCGGTCGAAAAAGCAGAACGCAAACATACCATTGAAGCGTTTAACTGCATGGTGCCCCCAATGAATTAACGAGTAAAGAACAACCTCCGAATCGCAATTGGAGCGAAATTTGACTCCCACTCCCTCCAATTCAGCCCTCAACTCTCGGAAATTATATACTTCGCCATTGTATGTCAGAATGTAGCGACCGTCATGGCTTGACATGGGTTGATGCCCCGACGAACTCAAATCCAATATAGTGAGCCTTCGATGGCCGAAACTGACGTTGTTCTCAGTCCAAACACCACTATCATCTGGCCCACGATGACTCATCGAATCGCGCATTCTCGCCACGACTACCGAAGAAACGGGTTGTTTATTAAAGTTTATGACACCAACAATTGCACACATTATTGTAACAAGCGCTTTATTTCGCTAGCGATGTATTTAGCGTCATCTAGTGTCATCAAATTATGCAGTGGAATTGCTAATGATTGGTCATTTAGCATTGCGGCATTTGGAAAGTTTTCTGGTTTTAAGCCAAATCGTTCTCTATAGGCTGTTAACATGTGGACAGCATGAGTTCCTGGTCTTGTTGAAATTCCTCTCTCTTGGAGTTTTTCCATCAGCTCATTTCGTGCAATCGAAACGACTTTTGGATCAAGCGTGACAACAAAGGCCTGCCATGAATGGCCTTCGTGAAGAGGAAACACGGGCAGCTGCAGCCCAGATACGCTGCCTAATTCCTGTTTGTATAACTTAGCGATTTCGTATCGTTGTTCAATCAAATCTGATAGCTTAGAAATTTGCACGCAACCTATCGCTCCTTGAAAATCTGTCATCCTATAGTTAAATCCGATGCGTGCGAATTCAGGAAGAATATAGGGCTTCGGTCCGAGATGTCGTTGCTCTTCTGACATGGAGGCACCGTGATTTCGTAAGCACATCATTTTATCAGCCAGCTCAATGTCATTCGTGGTTACCATTCCTCCTTCGCCTGTAGTCAATACTTTTCGCGGATGAAATGAAAAGGCTGCTGCATCGCCCAGCCCACCGGCATAAACGCCATGATAACTTGCACCTGAAGCACACGCAGCATCTTCCAAAATTGCGACTGACTTTGGAACGACATTCTTTATTGCGTTCATTTCAGCACACAGTCCGAACAAGTGCACCACGATGACAGCTTTGGTTTTGGGGGTTATTTTCAAAGCAACTTGTGCAGCATCAATGTTACAAGTTCTCGGATCTACATCAGCGAAAACGGGTGTTGCACCGCAATGCATTACAACATTCGCGGTCGCAACCCAAGTAAATGCAGGTATAATAACTTCATCACCTTCCCCTATGCCCAGCCCTTCCAGCATCAGATGTAATCCAGTCGTACAGCTGGTTGTTGCAATTGCGCGATTTACCTGATGATATTCCGCAAAGCGACGTTCAAACTCACTGACTTTCGGCCCAGTTGTTAACCAGCCGGAGTCAAAGCACTCTTTAGTTGCCTGCCACTCTGCATCGCCAATATGAGGTACTGCAATATCTATTTTAGTTTGCATGTAGGCGTCTCCATTGAATCAAGTGTCGCAAACCTTGTTCAAGACTAATATCACTTCTGAATCCAAGTTCCTGAAATGCCTTTTCAGTACATCCAATTCGATTCTGAACTAAAGATCGACTATCTGATTCTGAGTATGGGCTATATTGAACCTGCAAATTACTCTCTCGTAGCATTAACAGGGTTTCGCACAGATTTCTGATGGATGTTTGGACGCCTGTTCCAACGTTATAGTAGTCATCTGCCGCTTGACTCTGCATAGCCAACACATTGCAACGCGCAACGTCTCGAACATCGATAAAATCATACGATTGCGAACCATCTCCGTTTACTTTTGGCGGCTCTTGTGAATCAATTTTGTTTAAGACAATCGGGATAACCCCGGTGTACGCAGCCGTCTGATCCTGATGCGGG
Organism: Alteromonas oceanisediminis; assembly: GCF_018474025.1. Classification (GTDB taxonomy): domain Bacteria; phylum Pseudomonadota; class Gammaproteobacteria; order Enterobacterales; family Alteromonadaceae; genus Alteromonas_E; species Alteromonas_E oceanisediminis. The sequence goes on from NZ_JAHCTA010000001.1 coordinate 170,916, forward strand.
CCATACACGTTCATGTATCGGAGAGCAACGTAATTAAGACCATACCTATCGTACATAGCTCTACACATCGCTTCACATGCAATTTTTGTTGCTCCGTAAAAGTTACGGTTGTTTAAAGGATGTGTCTCTTTCATGGGAAGTTCGACAGCATCACCATACACAGATGCAGATGAGGAATACACCAATCGTTCAACATTATTATTGACGCAGGCTTCGAGAACGTTGAACGTTCCTTGCACATTCACGTCGAAAGCGGTTCTGGGGTAATCTCGACAATGAAGCAGCCACATCGCTGCGAGCAAAAATACGCCGTGCACTCCCTTAAGCGCATCGTTTAAAACATCTGTATCTCTGATATCTCCACCGTTTTGAAACAAAGTACATCGAGGATCTAGCAAAAACGGCGCGATGTATTCTTGTTTACCTCGAGCAAAATTATCGTAAATAATAATCTCGGCCACGTCGGTTTTTAACAGCTCTTCTACCACATGACTTCCAATAAAACCTGCGCCACCAATCACAGCTACACGTTTGCCAGATAAATTCAAATCATAACTCCTATAAAAGGTTCTATTTAAAAACTGTTGAGTTGGTTAAATCTTGCAGCGTCCAGTTGGGGTTGGGCACTTCCCAGTGACCATAGTGCTCTCGCAGATAACCGTCTGTATCCGAAGGGATTGGATATTTAGCATCGAGAACCTTCAAAAGTACCGTATCGGTGGTGTGGGCAGACGCCATTCTGATCCCTCTTGATGCTAAGCAGTAATCGCTGAAGCCACCGCCGCGATACTTTACGAAAAAGTCTATGGAAGGTAAATTACGCGAATCTTCACAATTTAGTTTGAAGCTGCGAACAGCGCCCGATGGAACATTGCCAAACGGCGCGTTGGTGATAGCGCTAGAGCAACTCCACTCTGTTTCTGAAATAGTCGATAAAGCGCCCAACAGTCTTTCGATACTGTTGTTAACTTTTTCAACATCTCTTGAGTCAATCGCGATATCAAGATCATCGTCCCAAGGAATAAGGGTTTTATCACGATACAAGCCAAGTAGAGTACCTGCGTCAATGTGGTGAAAGGCTGATAAAGAGCGTAAATGGTCGCAACACGTTTTAAGCAGCAATAGTGAGACTTTCACCTTTTCTGCATCAGCGCCGAAACTCATTTTTGCCTGCAGAGCGACAGGTATTCGCTTAACTCGTTTCTCAGAGATTGATAGTTCATCAATCAATTGTCGCCTGATTTGTTCGTAAAACTCACTCGCAATAAAAACCAACGCATCTTCTGACGGAAGGATTTGGGTCGGCGGATAAACGGGCAAATTCTTTAGGGTGCTCCCTTGCTTAACTAAATCATTGTCGACAAATCCAAGCACATTATACTGATCCTTAAGGGCTTCGTATGCTTGTGCTCCTAGTACTCCTGCGCCAAAAACAAATGCATCCGCTTTGCGCAGTTCTTTTTTAGGATAAGCTGACATGTCTAGACACACTCCCCATCAAATCAAATCCATCCCACATAACGTCAAAATCAAGTGCCCTACCCAGCGGAACAACTCTATCTATTCCTTGTATCGACGGTTGCGATATAAACTGAACTAACGTGCTTTGCTCTATGCCAGCGTAACCAATGGTTTGGAGTTTACCATCACAATACTTCACCAGCGCATCCAGCGACTCAACTTGCACAACAACATAGGTTAGTTGCCCGTTGTGCATTGCAAGTACACCACTGTCAAACTCTGCTAAAGAGATAACCGATATCACCTTGCTCATTTGCAAACGAGCATTTCGGGTCGCTAAACACCATTGCTCCAATACTAACTGTTCGTTCTTGCGTGTGATAGAAGGCTCAGCAGACTTTGCTGCCAGTGTATTAACCCGCTCAAAAAACGCGTTCATTTTCGTGCTACTGCCAACCCAAAATATCACTTTAGGTGAGGAACACGCTTGCTGGGAATAAGGCTGCGTGTCGCGCCATAACGCATCGGCGACTTCCGCTAGCTGCTCGTGGCTAGCGACTGCGTCCGCATGAATAAGTGCTGCGGAATAACGATCGGCGAAACTGATGTCTCTCGAACGAGGCTTGCTGGGCAGCGCTCTGATGGCAAGAACACTGACATCGCCGCCCCACAAAATACGCGCATCTGCCAATTGACTCAGCGTGGCTGACCAATGATTCGATTTATCATAGCGCACGAAGATATTGCGCTGAGCAATATCAATAAAATCGGGCTGCTGGAGCGCATCATTGACCAGCTTAAATAGTACCTGCTGCATTGGCGTGTTCTGTGTGGCAACCCGAACAATATTGTTGTTGCCCATTAATAACCCACAGATCCAACTGTAGATAAACATGGTATCCACGTTGGCTGGCGTAAAGTGCACCACCGTACCCAGTGCTTTTTGGATTATCCGAGTATCACGCTCATTTTTTTCAGCGTGCGACCGCATATCACTGCGGCTTCGTGTCAGTGTGCGCAGCCAAAACCCCAAAGCAACTAATTCCGGATACGCTTTCACGGTAGGCTGCAACAGTTGCTTAGCCAAGTGCTGTATAAAACTGACGGATTGTTGGCTAAACGGCGACAACGGTGTTTGCGCAGCAATAGCATGAATAGTCACAGAAGGGTCGCTATTTAACACCGATGCAGAGGGCGCGACAACCGTTATTGAACTCATACTGCGCCCGGCCTATATGGTTTTACTGCTGGCGCATGCGTATCACTGCAGCCGCGCATCTCGGTTTTTGGAAGTCGCCCTAAAACACTAAAGTACTTTCCCTTCCAGCCACAACGGCAATCATCTTCACCGTGCAGTACGCCTAAATCTTCAGTCAAAATACTGTGTCCGGGGTAACTCGTTGGCACGCCCGATAACACCTGTAACAGCCCTTGTTCGCCCACACCCGCCATGCTTAGGTCAACTGGGTCACGTACAATGACATCAGCAACATGTGGTGCATGCAAATAGCCTTCACTGCACTCCATAAAAATCGAGCCAACCTGCTCAGCCATACCGTAAAAATTGTGACAGCGTTTGACCCCTGTCAGAGATTCAACGGTTTGCTTGAAAGTGGCGTTATCAACCCTTTGCGCCTCGAGTTTCTTCCAGCCGCCACTGTGGAGTAAAACACCGTGCGGTAAATGAATAAACTTTCCGGCATGATTAAGCGCTGATAGCCAATATTGCCAAACCATAAACGTGAAGCCAAACAGAAGTACCGGTTGCTCAGCATATTTATCGCAAAATCCATGGATTTCTGACCAGTTGGGCGACATATCGTCATTCAGTGCGTAGGTATGATCTCGGCCAAAAAACGCAAGCCCTTGAATGCCCGCTGCACGTGCATTGAACTTAGACGGATCGCGCACAGTGCTCGGCGCATCAATGATCAGCATAGGCAATCGTTGCTTGCCTAGCACTTGCTGCAAAATCGCCACCAGTACTTTCGACTGACGCTGGCTGGTGGGCTTGTCTAATATAATACGCGCTGGCGTTTGTGCTGTGGTACCTGACGACTGCAACACCTTAAACACCTGATCGGGTGAGATACTCTTTAACTCAAGCAATTTGAACAACCTGACAGCCAGATAGACAACCGTATCACTAGGCTGGCCACCTGCCGCTTGATATGCGCCTACAATGGATTCAAATTCAGAACAGCGCAGGCTATGAAGCTGCTGTAAACCGCGCAGTATTGGCAGCAAGCGCAAATTTTTATCGGTTTGCTCTAGACCAAACACTGACTCTGCCATCAACGCATCGAAAGCAGTAAGATATTCACTCAAAAGCAATGGATCAGAAGCTGGGATTATTGGGGTTGTCATACTCACCACTTATCTTGAGCTGCTCACTGTCTAGGTCGTCGCAGTTTGATTCAGCTATCGGCTGGTACCGCATAAAGTTAAACGGCAGCCTAATCAAACCAGCGCATCGCCGCTGCGTAATCTTTTTTACCACTGGCCGTTAACGGTAACTCACTCACCGGCTTAACACGAATGGCTTTTGGATGGAGTCCCGTTGTTTTTTTTAACACAGCGACAACGTCTTTGCCTATGACGGTCTCATCCTGCGATGAGCGCTCCTTGGTTGCGAGCACCACACACAGTTGACTATCATCTCCCACGCAATAGGCTGTGTAACCGTGCGCAGACAGCACCGACTCCATATGGTCAAGGTCAATACGATACCCAAACACCTTGATAAAGCGCTTGCGGCGTCCGGTGATGAAAAAGTCTCCTTCTTCGTCGACGGTTGCCAAATCACCCGTTTTCAGCCAATCAATTGGTTCAAAGCGAGACAATGCGCGACGAGAATCAGCATACCCCATCATCACATTTGGTCCGCGGTAGCACAGCTCACCCTCATCAATTGATAAAGTACCACCGGGAATGGCTCGACCAATAGTACCCGGTTTGTTCATTAACGTGTTGTGATCGGCGTAACTCATTCGCGCAGTCGCCTCTGTTTGGCCATACATGACGTAAAACTGTTTGTGATGTTGGGCAGCGAACGCAGCCAAATGAGAAACTGCTTCTTCATTAAGCTTTCCGCCCGCTTGGGTTAAATATCGTAAGTGAGGCATGTCGCGTCGTGTAAAGCGCAGTTTCAGTAGCATATCGTAGGTGTGTGGTACCCCTGCCATACTACTGATCTTAGCCGCGTCAAGCACCTGCCAAAACTCGCGCTCTACCACCGTGTAGGGCGAAAACACGATGGCAGCGCCTGCGTACAGATGCGTGTTAATCACCGACAAACCATAGGAGTAAAACAGCGGTAAGGTGCTCAGCGCCCGATCTGACGCCTGGATTGGTAAATACTCACAGATTGACTCAGCGTTGGCCTGCAAATTTGCATAACTCAACACGACATGCTTGGGCGCGCCAGTACTACCTGATGTCGGTAACAATAGCGCGACATCCGGGTGGATAGGGCTGGAAGTGTCATGCGTCACGCGAACATGATTCTGCTCGATCACGGCGTTGGGCACATAGTGTGTATACAATGCCTCGCAGTACGGGTCACTCAGTTCAGGATTAATCAACAACGCGGGCATGTTCGCTTTCAGTGCGGCCAAATAATCCACCACACTCTCAACGGTATTGTGCATTTTAATCGCGACCAAACAACGCTGCTCAGCGGTGCGACTAGGCTGGCTAAACGTCTGTGTTAGACGATATGCAAGACTTTCCGCCTTTTGATTCAGCGTCGCGTAGTCAACCACTGTCTGTTCAAGCGCTTCAGAGTAACGGGTAGAAACCAGCGCATCTGAAGACCCGAAACCGCCAAGCTCGTTAAAGAACATAAGCGATGTGCAGCTAGAGCTGCATGCCTCCATCGATGCCGATAATTTGTCCGGTGATGTAAGCTGCATGATCTGACAGTAAGAAACTGATGAGGTCAGCCACTTCTCTTGGTGTACCCATTCGTCCCAACCCAACCGTATTGATAATGTTTTCACGCTGCTTGTCACTAAAATCACTGTGTAGCTCGGTATCGATAAAGCCAGGCGCTACGGCATTGACGCAAATTTGTTGTGCCGCCAATTCCTTTGCTAAGGATTTTGTGATCCCTGTGAGTGCCGCTTTTGAAGCGGCGTAAGCACTTTGTCCTGCTGCACCCCGTTCACCCACAATCGAACACAGGTTCACAACACGACCGCAGCCCGGTTTTCGCATCAACCGACTCGCCAGTTGGATGTGTTGAAACGCCGCAACGGTGTTTAAGGTCAGTTGTTGTTGGAGGGAGTCAAGTGACGTCATTGCTGCAGGCGCATTGTGCATCATACCGGCATTGTTCACTAAACCATCCAAATGCCCGATGTGTTGCTTGATATGCGCAAAAGCCTGTTTTACTTGCGTTTCATCAGTCAAGTCATAACACATGGCAATGGCGCGTTCGCCGAGCTGCTCAGCCACCAGTTCTAGCTGTACCTCATTGCGGCCTGCCAATAACACCGTAGCACCTAACGCAATACAAACTTGCGCCGTCGCAAGCCCAATACCTCGATTGGCACCGGTGATCAGTATCACCTTATCTTGTAGCATCCGTGTGCCCCTACTCTGGATTGACCTGATACTTGTGTAATATCTGCTTCGCTTTAGCCACCGAGCTCATGTCGATAATATCGTCCGTATCAAGCATAATATCGAATGTATCTTCAAGCTCGGCAATCAAAATCATGTGGGCCGTTGAATCCCAGGCGTCAATTTCATTATAAGTAAGCTCATCGGTCACCTGTTCCGCGGAGATCCCCAATGCGGTGACAAATGCTTGAGTTAACTGGCTCTCTGACATGTTCTTGCCTCTACTTAAATTAAATGTGTTTATTGCGCCGTGGTTTTGCGTTGGCGGCTGAGCAACTGCTTCAGCGGCTTGCTGCAGCCTTCATAGCGCTCTTGCGTGAGTGACAATTCAACCACACCATCACTTTTCACTACCACATAACCTAACTGCTGATTATACCGCATGGCAGCCTGATTTTCCGGCTTGACTACGGCGTGAAGACACGCTGCCTTTAACGCATTGAAGCAGAAGTCATTCAGCACTAACGTTGGCGCGAACGCGATGAGATTACCCATATAATCAGCGTCACCGATATACAGGCCTAGCTCAAAATGATCTGCTTGTGCAATATGCGAAGCGTTTCCACGCGTTTTAAGATTGCATGAGCCAATGAGCCTATCACGATACTCAATCAAATAGTGGTGCTGATTGGTGGCTCGCGAAACGTGTGCAAACCAGGCGAGTTGCTGCTCTGGCGTGATATTATCCTGTGTCAGCATGTACTGTTTTACATGCGCACTGTTACGCCATGCGCGCAGTTGTTCAAGGTGAGCTTCCGTGACGCTAATCAATGTCACCTGATAGCCACACAGCCGCGAGGGCATCACGCTATCCATCGGCGCGCTCCGCTTGCAATAGTGCGTCTATGATGCGCTCACCGCCATCCGCGGTATAACGCCCCACAATTGCCTGCTGCATTGTGAGCAGCGCAGTTTCGTCTTCCCATAACGCTAGAATGCGCTGTGCGATTGCATCAATGTCATTTTGACTGGCACCGCCGCTGTGCTCGGATGTGGCGTGCGTCAACAGTATCGATTCACACCAGCCCTCTGCGACCGCTTGTTCGGTTGCTGCTCGCTGATTGTCAGCAACAACAACCAATATGCTTGGCGTTTCACACACCGCCAGCTCAAACTGACTGCCACCCGCGGCCGACACCGCTAAACGAGCATTCGACCAAACATCAGCCATATCCTGGGCCGCATGAATGTGCTGAATCGTTAGCGACGATTGACCGACAAATCTGCCAATACGCTGCGGGTCCGCATAGGCCTGCCCTGTAACCACGCGAACAGGGCCGCTGAAATTAAGCCGTTCAAGCGCTAACAACAAGGGTTGTGTTATGTTGGCAGGATCACTGCCACCAAAGCTCAATGTCAACGAATGCCGTTGTGTCACGGGTAATGGCATGATTGACCAAAACTCACGTCGCAACAGCCGATAATCTGTGCCGGCCAGTACACAATCTGCGCTTTCCAGTGCGCGCGCATCGTGCACACCATCATCAAATAAAGCCACTCGGCAACCCAGTGCTCTCCATGCCCCGCAGTATTCAGCATCAAATTGATAGCCATCCACAATCACCCAGTCAGGCAGTGATCCGCATTGCCTAGCCGCCCGTTTCACGTCGACACTCCTATCAGCGAGATCCGCAGCATAGTGATGGGCAACTATGCGCCCTGTCCAGTCGTGTCGTTGTTTCGCCGACGCTAAAGACGCCTCATCAAGCAAAAATGTGCTCTCAATGTCATGGTTGTCAAACACTTGCGCCAACGCCAAACAACGCATCAAATGGCCGGTGCCCATGTTTTTTGAGGCTTGAACCACAAACACACAGCGCATCTACTGTATGAGCTCCCAAGACAGTGCTGTCCCCTTTTTTAGATCCTGCGATGCGACGCTACCTAGCACTCTTGACCAATGTTTGGGCGCTAAACCAAATGCGGGGCGAACAATGCGTAAATTATCTCGGGTCAACGCTTCCCCAGCTGCAATATCTTCAGCGACGTAAATCGAGCGTCGATACTGCTTCGATTTCTCTTCGACCGCAGCGCCACCGTAACGCACATTGCCCATCGCTAGCCAAGCTCGATGCGTTTCTGTGACTAGAGCGCTTAGCTCTTCAGGTTGCAAAGAAAACTCGGCATCGACACCTCCAGCATTGCGATCGAGCACAAAGTGCTTCTCTATCACCGTTGCGCCCAGCGCAACAGAAGCCACTGACACGCCAATGCCCCGAGTATGATCAGAAAGGCCAACCTGGCAGCCAAAAGCGTCACGCATGTTCGGGATCGTCGCTAAATTAGTATTACCAGCATCTGCGGGATAGGTACTGGTGCATTTGAGCAAAATAATGTCGTCGCAGCCCGCGCCTCTTGCAGTTTCAACCGCCTGTTGAATGTCTGCTAACGACGCCATCCCTGTTGACATGATCAAGGGTTTGCCTTTGCTGGCTGCACAAGCAATAAGAGGAAGGTCGGTTAACTCAAAAGACGCAATCTTAAAGCATGGAACATCAAGCGCATGTAAGAACTCAACGGCGTGTTCATCGAAAGGCGAACTGAACGCCATTAATCCTTGTTGACGCGCATGATCGAACAGCGGCTTATGCCATTCGTAAGGCGTTGCGGCTTTTTGATAAAGCGCATGTAACTTTTCGCCAAACCAAAGACTATCAGACTCATTGATCGTAAAGTCAGAGGAGTCAACATCAAGCGTCATGCTGTCTGCGGTGTAAGTTTGTAGTTTAATAGCGTGAGCGCCCGCTTTTGCGGCTGCATCGATCATCGCCATGGCCGTTTCCAATGACTGCCCATGATTACCACTCAGTTCAGCAATAATTAACGGTGCATCACTTTGCCCAATCAAGCGATCACCGATTCGAACATCATGCATTACTAACACCACCTTCATTATTTTGTGCCAGTATGGTCAAAATGCCATCCACCAGCACCTCGGGTAAAATCGGCTCATCACTCATGTCGGTGGCGTAATCAGGCATTAAGGTTCGCGGATCAACCTTGCCAGAAATAATCAAACTAGGGCATCCCACCGCCGTTGCTAGCCATTGCGGCGCTGATGGGACACTCACGAGCAAATCGGTTGCTGCCAGTTGCGCCAATGTTTGACGCATGGGAACGCTACCATCAAAACCTGTCCAAACGTGAACGTTTTGCTGAGTCAGCAACTGCTTAACTTCGTCTTTGAAAGGATAACTTCGTTCTAAGGTGCCTGACTGAGTCGCCAACGCAACCACAGGGTGCTTTTTGCGTTTTTTCTTTAATGTGTTGTCAGGCGCTACGGTGATTGCCATATTTAAGTCGATATCCGCAAAGCCGCAACAGGTTTTCAGGTAAAACTCAGGATAGCCACCGTCTGGTGCCAGACCACTTTCCCACCATGACGTGTTCCAGCGATGCATACTAAACCACGTACTTTGCAAGTACGCTGCAGGCTCATTGACGAACTGCGGTTTAAGCGTTTGCTGCTGAAACTGACTGACCAAATCAGCCACGGACATGCCCATCATATTCCCTGTGACGGGCTCTCCGGCATCTTTCAAAAAACGCGCTAAGAAACAAGGCATAAATGACGTATCCAGATTAATAATCTGCTGGTATTCATTCGCCACAACTTGCTCTGCCAAACCCAGAAAGGTCTCCATGGCGTATACGATATTATCTGGCCACTCCCCTTTATCCAGCCCCCACACATACACGTTCGGCTCAGCAAGTCGTATAACATCCTTGCCTGCTGCAAAGGTTAAAAAATGTATTTCAGCCTCTGGGTTTCGTGATTTGACGAAGCGTAAAGCCGGGATACCAATGCAGGTAACATCCCCTAAACCCAGCATTCGGATAATCAATATTTTAGGTCGTGTGGTCATTGTCAGTATTAACCTATGTCTTAACGGTTTATGTAGGCTTGGTACATAAGTTCGGCACGATGCCAATCTTCTTGAGTATCAATATCCTGTACTAAGTGCCTAGGTAGCACGATGGGAATACTGTGCTCACTGAACATGCCCTTGGATGACGCGTACCCTTCTGCTGTTCCCCAATAAAACTGACCCGCATCGTGAAAGCCCTCCTCCAAATCTTGCGAGCGCTTGTTGATGCTGTCGGGATACATCACACTCACACCCATCGTTTGATCGGGGTGTTGAACGAGTCGCAATGCACGTTGAATGGGAAACGCGAAAGAAGTCACTGAAAAGGCAAAGGCTTTTTCAGGCGCGTCCAACAGTGCCTGATAGCCTTCGCGCAGATAATTCGGCTGAATGAAAGGAGCCGTTGCATAGATACAACAACAATACGTCACTGGAGCAATGCGATCACGATAAGTTTCAATGGCGTGATTTGTCACCGGCCGTGTGCCAACGAAGTCATCAGACAATGATTCAGGTCGCATAAACGGCACGCTTGCGCCCAATTTTTCAGCCAGCGCTGCAATTTCCGGGTCATCGGTAGAGACAATAATGTCATCAAACACGTTACTATCCTGTGCTGCTTTAATACTGTAGCTCAGCATAGGTTGCCCGCAAAAAGACTTGATATTTTTACGTGGGATACGCTTACTGCCACCACGCGCCGGGATCACCGCCAGCCTCACAATAATGCGCCTTGGAGCGCCTCGACAACATGGTCTTGCTGCTCGAACGTCATATCGGGAAAGAGCGGGAGGGTAATCGCGCGCTGGTAAAAACGCTCCGCATTAGGGAACTGGCCCCGTCTAAACCCGCGGCGCGCATAGAAAGGCTGCCAATGGATAGGAATATAATGGACATTCACACCAACGCCCGACGCCACCAGTTTTTCATAAACCGCTGTGCGATCGGGCTGCAACACTTCAATCATAAACAAATGCCACGCTGATTTAGTGAGTCGTGTTGATTCAACGTTGTCGGAGTTTAACAATGGCAACTGCACTTTTGCGGCGATTGGTGTGGCTGAAATTAACTCATGATAGCGCTTAGCCAGCGTTTCGCGGCGAGCGACAAAATTATCCAGTTTCGCCAGTTGAGCCAAGCCTAATGCAGCGTGTAAGTCGCTGAGGCGATAGTTAAAACCTAATACGTGTTGCTCGTAGTACCAGGGCCCATGGTGCTGCGTCAACTTGCTCTGATCACGTGTAATGCCGTGTTTTGCATACAACACCAGTTTTTCAGCAAATGCTGCGTGATTTGTCATTACGGCGCCGCCTTCGGCAGTCGTGATGCTTTTAACTGGGTGAAAACTCAAAACGGCCATGTCGCTGAATTGACAACTGCCAATCGCAGAGCCCTCGTATCGACCGCCCAAACCATGCGCAGCGTCTTCAATCAGAACAATGTCGTAGGGCTTTATGAGTGCACTAATTGCGCGCATATCACAGCTTGCACCCGCAAAATGCACAACAATTAACACATTGGGTAAGGTGCCATTTTGTTTTGCACTCGCTAACTTGTCTGCCAAATCCTTAATGCATAAGTTGCGCGTGAGTGGATCAATATCGACAAAGTCGACATCAGCACCGCAATACAGCGCACAGTTGGCCGATGCCACAAACGAATTAGGTACCGTCCACACTGTCTGCCCGGGGCCAACGCCAGCCGCCAAACACGCAACATGCAATCCGGAAGTGCCACTGTTGACGGCGGTACAATATCGAGCACCAGTGTAGTCACACAGCGCTTTTTCAAACGCTGGAACCGTTTCACCCTGAGTGAGAAATTTGTTCTGCAACACATCAACAACCGCATCAATGTCGCTCTGGTCGATACTATGCTTACCGTAAGGGATCATTCGGTGATCTTGTCCAGTGCCTGCAATTCACCCACCGTTAAAAAATGTGGGTTTGTGCCGGAGTGATACTCAAACTTGTCTGCAGCCTGACACCCCTTCTCACCGAGTTTATTTTTCGCATAGTTAATGTTTTTATCAAAAAACTTGATCGCAGGCGTAATCACGTAGTGATCATCAAACTCAAAGGTATGGTGAGCCATTTCCTCTGGAACCATGATTTCGTGTAACTTTTCGCCTGGCCTGATCCCAACTAATTCAAAGTCACGTGTGCCGCTCATTGCTTCAATCAAATCACTAATGCGGATCGACGGGATTTTGGGCACAAAAATCTCACCACCTTGCATGCGCTGGAAGTCTTTAATAACAAACTCAACGCCCTCATCCAGCGTGATCCAAAAACGAGTCATCTCTTCATGGGTCAGCGGCAATGCCCTGCACCCATCCGCTAACAGTTTTCGGTAAAATGGCACCACCGAGCCGCGAGAGCCCACCACGTTGCCGTAACGCACCACCGCAAAACGAGGTCCTTTGGCGCCGGAGATGTTATTGGCTGCTACAAAGAGTTTATCTGACGCCAATTTTGTGGCGCCATACAGATTAACGGGATTGGCTGCTTTGTCGGTTGAGAGCGCAATGACGCGGCTCACATTCGCTGCAATAGCAGCATCAATGACGTTTTGCGCACCATTGATATTGGTTTTAATACATTCATTTGGATTGTATTCAGCGGCCGGCACTTGCTTTAGCGCGGCTGCATGGATGACGTAGTCGACATCGCGCATGGCGGCAATTAATCGATGCTTGTCTCGCACATCACCCAGAAAATAGCGCATACACTTGTCATCATACATCTGCTGCATTTCGAACTGTTTAAGCTCGTCACGCGAATAGATGATAATTTTCTTCGGCTGATAATGAGCAAGTACATGAGTGATGAAGCGGCGGCCAAATGAGCCTGTTCCACCGGTTATTAGAATGGATTTATTACTAAACATGTTCTTTATCTCTAAAAATGAATTTAGAAGAAAGTTGAGCACTATGGAGTGCTGCGGCTATTTCCTCATCTGACATATCTGCAACAGTAAACTGTGACGGCAAGTCTGACCCACTAATTTCCTCTAACCTGTCACCAAAGCCGTCAAAAGGCTCATTAAAACTTTCGGTTTTCGTTCCTACTAACCAGAGATTTGACTCAAACCACCGGTAACCGAGCAGGTTTGGATTCAACGAAGCAAGTCGTTCACCGCCATTGCCGTTTTTCAAAATAATCTTCGGTAGCACAAAACAGTTGCTGTTCTCAGAACATAGCCCATTAACAACGTGAAATGCCGCGTTTGAAACATGACTAAAAGGACGGTTACTGCCACGCTCAATATCACCGTCCATTTCCATAACAGTAACGCCTTTAGGAAATTTTAGAACAGATTCCAATACGGGATAATCAAACACAATCAGCCCATTGCCCGATTTAGACCGGAGAATGCTGTTGTTTTCTAGAGTGTTCAAAAACTGGCAGTGATCAAACTGAGCTGTTAGATAATAGACCACTGAGTCAAAAACCACGCCATCGGTGCAATTGGAATGATCAAGGCCGGTAACTGTCAAATCTACATTGATGTCGAGTTGGCGACATTGAAGTCGAAATGCGTCGATAAAACTAGTTGAGTTGGTACTCAGGAGAACACGCTTGCCCTGTAATCGTGTTTTCGTTAGGGCTTCAATTCTTAACCATCTCATCGATGACGAGTTGTCAAGGTGCAAGGATTTTGACGAAAACATCTCTACCACTTTAGTTAAGCACGTTTCCCATTCACTCAAAACCTTGGGAAGACACTTGCTTCTGACAGTTTGGTTGGCTGAACTAAGCTTACTTAGAACAGCACTCGCGTAATTGACGCTTCCATATAGATAGTAAAATATTAATGAGCTATTATTTTTCACTGAATCTATCAATACGCTACGCTGCTCTTCAATCAGTTCATCCACGTTGACAGACTTAGTGCTACTCATGAAGGATTTAACAATATCGAGAATTTTTATGGCGTCGTGCTCAAGTGCTTTGGTGTCTTTCAGTGCATCAAATCGCCTCACGATTTCCGCATTTAATTTATTTGAAAAAAGATCTTTCTTGATTGTATCCACACATGTGTTTTTTTCGCTGGGAGTGGTCGAAACGATAACGTAGTCCATGGAAAGTGGCCGAGTTCCATTGATCATTGCTCCATCTGAACAATTATATACGTCCGTTGGCCTTGCCTTCACAGCTTCCTCCAAGACCATTTTGGCAATTTTGAACTCATGTTTAGTATAGACAGTCGGAGAAAAATTCCCCTCTACTTCCAGTACTGCGTGATTCTTAGCAACGTAGTCATACAATTGTTCGCCAGAATCATCGTAGTACCCTGAAGATTGGCTGTGATGTTTTTTTAAGTCGGTATACCCTAAATCGATACCAACAAGATAGATTTCGTTAGGATTCATCGCACTAAATACATCAAAAGCAAAATTAGCCACCGTCGGAAATGCAAAGGGCAGAACATGAACTGATTTTGAATTTATAATTGAAGTCCATGCGACGGTTGAAGCTTCCCCTTCCTTAAAACAGAAAAACACCTCTTTGTAAAGTGCGCATGTATCAGGATGAATACCGTTGCAAGATAGCAAAGAAACTTTTTTAAGATAATCGAAGCTACCGACTCGGCACGCCCAATCGAACGTTGCACGGTTTTGCTCAATCTCACAATGAAAATCGGGGATCACGTCGTTTTCATACAACGTCTTTAAGGCAGTGCCACAACTAACGATGATACTTTGGCTGTGCACCGTTTTTAATAGCGACAAACTGCTATCTAAAGAAGGTCCGTTGCCGACTAAGACGATCGGAACTTTTTTATGCGAATAACTTAGCCTTTGATGCGGATTACTTAATAGCATTGGCGCGTTTTTTTCTATAACACTGCGGGTGTGATTGATCCCATAAAATGCATGGTCAAAATAATCACCCATCGACAATAGCAGTTTCAGTTGCTCTTGTAGATCATGAAGTGCTGCATCAGTCGCCTTATTCACGTAACTTTGAACTACGTATGTCTGGGCTAAAAGATAAGGCCCTAAGGAGTAAAACTGACGGATCAGGCCTCTAGTGATGTTTGAACCGTTGTCTCCAATATTAATGTAAAGCCTGTGCTCAGACTGATCGATTTTGTGCAAAATGGCGTGCCAATCTATATTAAACAGTGATGCGTAGAAAAAGTCTGAGTTAGGCTCACAAATAAACAGATTTTCAACATCATGATTGTCTAGCAATTGTGCTAATAAGTCGCCTGCACCCAACCCAAACATAATTATAGACTTTGCGACCTTTGGAAGTTCTGCAACTTCCTCTTCCACTTCGTCGATGAGTAACTCAGTATTTATTACGAATTGATAATGCGCGTAATGCCTTAATTTTTCTCCGGTGTAGCCTAAAACCACTCCATTTTTGTTAGGGAACTGACTAAAATGTCGGAACTCATCACTGGCTACTTCGCATAGAGGGTCATGGCTAAAAACGGATTGAGAAAAGTCATTTAGCATATTGAATTGGCCATCTCCATCACGGATAGGATGCCAAATTTTGGGACTATAATTTTTGTATTGACTGGCTATTTCAGGAAAAAAGTTCTCAAGGGCTGCAAAGTTTCGCTCAAACAAATCATTTTTTTTAGACTCTACCCTAATACTCTTATCCGGAATCGCAGTTCCCCAAGGATAATTAAAATTTAAATAGGTATAGTCGTTGAGAGGCGCTACTTTTAGCTCCGATAAATTAGTCCAATGACCACGCGTGAATTGGTTGACTAGAGAATCAAACACCGCAGTATGGTAATGCCGATAAACAAAAAATTCAGAAAACGAAAAATGTTGTTGAAGTTCTAAAATATCGCCAACCAAATTGGAAGCGTCTTCGCCAATTTGGAAATATAGGGCAATATTTTTTTTTGCGCACAAACGCAGTAAGGACTGCCAATCTTGAACGAAACAAGCACATTTAAACAGGTCTATGTCTGGCTCATAAATTAAGATATGCGAGAGGTCATGTTCCTTAATAAGGATATCAAGCGCGTGACCTAGTCCTAAACCTAGAACCACTAACACTTCTATTTCTTTTGGTAAAACAACGGAATCTGCGAGCCGTTCAAGTGGCGCACTAGAGTGTTGTTTATTTTGGTGGCATGGTACTTTCAGCGCTGCACGCTGATAGTCTTTGACATGGCGCTTTACTTCCGACGCTGGTGATTGACCATAGAAAACCCTACCGTTTGTGTAATCAACGATGTTGGGCTCAGCAAACTTGTTGACGAAAATTGATTTTCGCTCTGGAGGTCCACTTTCCAAAATTCTCGCTAAACTTGGAATGAAATGAGAAAATGCACGCTTATTGTTTGAGAACTTTTGATTTAATGTGTTGGCAAATTGTTGCTCTCGCGCTTGCTGAATATCTAATTCATCTATATGGAATTGAATAAGTTCACGCATTTAGTTAACAACATTTTGGATAAATTCGTCTAAAACCACATCGTTCCCTTAAACTATCCGGCAATCTTAATTTGCCGACTATCGATACTTTCGCACAGCCTTGGCGTCTTTGACAAATTTAGTTAATGATTTGAATGATTCGTCGAAAAGACGCTGACTCCTTTCAACAAAATACTGATTTTTTTTATGTTCAGCATCAACGAAGGTGGTTAAGTCTTCTCCCTCCAGTAAGGCAAGACATTTAGTGACCAATGCGTCTCTTTCTTCCACCAACGTCAATAACTCTTCTGTTTCCGGTTCATCAGCCGCCAATATGGATTCAATTCGCTGATTCTGAACTTGAATAGCCTGTTGATAGGTGCGCGCGTTGGGCTCAGCCATTCAGATTAAACAGCCTCGCGTTTTTGCCGTTGTGCAGCATACGCTTCCTGCTTTGCAGATTCAGGGATTTGTAACCAAGCGTCACGAATGGGCGAAAGCAGTCGAATGACCTCGTCAACGATTTCCGTACTATTCTGCACATTGGCGTCCGTTAGACGTTGCACCATATAATCATAAAGCGAAAACAAATTCTCCGCGACTTCACCGCCCGATTTCATATCAAGCGTATCGCGTAAATTAATTAAAATAGCTGTTGAGCGCGACAAGTGTTCAGAGCGGCCTGCAAAGTCTTTCCGCTCGATACAGCCTTTTGCATAAGCCATTTTGTCCAGCGCACCCTGCATTAACATTAACGTTAACTTATGCGGATCAGCGCTGGCAACATCCTGCTTTAGACCACCTTTTTTGTACGCATTAATACCTGTTAAAGCCACCGATTACTCCTACTATCTTAGCGAAGCCAGCAACGCATTGCCGGTTCTATTCAACCGTGAAACGGTTTGGTCTAAATTCAAATATTTATCACGTAGCACTTGCTCGTAGTTAAGCATTTGCAATTCGAAACGTTCGCGATCATCAAAAACAGTATCTTTGTTATCTTTTGCAGCGCGCTCTCGCGTGCTGAGAATACCGCTGAATGAGGTATACTGCTCGATGAAATCATACATTCGGGTTGCAATTCCATCGTTGTCCGATGAAAACAACTTCGCCACTTCATCAAAGGCATCATCAAGGGCATCCGACAATCTGTCTTTACCACTGCCTAGACCAAAATCAGTATTTCCGATTTCGAGTTTGCCGTCGCTGTCAATTTCAATACCAATGCTAAACAATCCGCCTAGCTCAGAGCTGCTCACGCCGCTACCGACGAGACTGGCTAATCCAGATTGAATGCTTCGCACCATGGAGTCGCCAGCTAATGCGCCATCTTCCTCCAAGTCTGATTCACCGTAGCGCGTGAGTTTACTAATCTCATCAATAATGCCGTTGTAATTTTCGATAAACTTATTAATTTTTTCTTCAAGGCCTTCTTTATCAAAGCCAATTTTCAGACGAGAGGATTCGTAAATGCGGCCTTCTGGAAATTCCGCACTCACAGCGGTGGTAGTGAATGGCGAAACTTCATTGGCAGTGAAGGAAACGTTCTGAATGGTGTTTTCAAATTCATTTGAAGCACTTTCAACCGCAATACCGTCTACTACTGCAATCGCGTTTTGTGCATTGACTACCGGTGATAAATACGAAGCCGTTTCAGCAGAATCGGTCGTCGCTACTCGATTGAGATCGGCCAGATTATTGTCGTTGACAATTTGCAAGTCATTACCCGCTCCAGCCACATCAGATGTGAAAACGAGTTTTGCGCCGCCATCAGCAGTGCCTGTGGAAATAATATTGGCGTTAACGCCGAAATTGTTCTCTGACGAATTAATTTTTTCTCTCAACTGGGCCAGCGTCATCCCAGCGGTCACATCAATTGAAAATGAGTCACCTGTATTACCGACTTTAAAGGTCAGCGAACCGCTCCCCGATGACAAAACAGAATCCGTTGAACTGGCAAAACCACCATCAACCGCATTGGCAGTTTCAATTCGACTACCACTAGCGAGTTGCTTGACGGTAATTTGGTAATCACCTTTTAACGCACTACTGGACGCTTCCGCCTCAATGGTGCTGATATCTTCGTTCGGATTGGTAATTTTAGGTTCACGCCCGTTGATCGCTTCATCTTTGCGCAGATCATCAACAGAGTCTTTAAAATCACTGAGTTTGGATTTAAGCTGCCCCAGTCCGGAGATTTCAGCTTCAATCGTTTCTTCGCGTCGATCAAGGCGGTCTTGTTTGGGTTTGCGTTCGGCCTCAAGCAATTGCGTCACAAGATCGTCTAGCGCAAGCCCTGAACCAACACCTAATGATTGAATAGTCATCTACAATTACCTCAAATGCTCTCTACCTCTGCAGCGAACCTTAAAGGCCCTGACAAGCTAATATGACTACCAGCTTGTCAGGTTTAAAGGACAATCGATGTACCGCCCTACCACAGACGGTAAATCTACCCAGAAGGCTAGTCTATATTCACTAAGCCCGGTTGTTAAACAATACTCCTACGCTTGAACCAACATCAGCTTGTAGGTCTTTCAATCGCTCTGCCAGGCGGAGAACCTCTTCCGAAGGGATTTGACGTATCACATCCCCACTTTCAGCCTCGGTTACCGTGACGACCGAGCGATCGGTATTTTCATCAACCGAGAATGACAAACTACGATTTTGAACCTGCAAGAACTGTTCAATCTCGCGCGTTGCATCCTCTAACTCTAGGGTTGTATTTCGCTGCTCACTGTCTCTGTTATCGGCGTCTCGCGCATTCTCTTGAGTCTGAGAAGCGGCCTCATTAAAACGTTGTAGCTCAGAGTTTACACCCGAAGCTTGCCCCTGAGTAGATCCTCGCGCAGATGATGTTCCTTCAACATCGCTTGCGACTCTACTTTGAAGCGCAGACGAACTGATCGCAGCAAAACTCTGGCCAATTTGCGAACTTGGTATCTCCATAATCAACCTCCCCGTTCACCGTTAGACATTCAGTATAGACTATCCAAGCAGAGACAGCGCTGACTGCGGTCTTTGATTTGCTTGTGATAACACTGACACTGAGGCTTGTTGGATAATCTGGTTTCGCGTTAAGTTAGCCGTCTCTTCCGCAAAATCAGTATCACGAATACGTGAACGAGCCGCTTCAACGTTTTCAGAGATATTACTTAGGTTGCGAATAGTTGACTGAAATCGGTTCTGCAACGCCCCCAAATCAGCACGTATTCCGCCGATGGCAGAAATTGCGGTATCAATAGTTGCTAGCGTTGCCGATGCACCAGACGCAGTCGCAACGGTAGAATCTGTCAGATTCAGCCCCGCCGCACTGAAACTGGTTGCTCCCTGTATTTTGCCAGCAGAGAGATTCACAGAGATTGTCTGTCCACCTTCAGCGCCGACCAAAAACGCAGCTGAGAACTTAGCATCTAGCAACTTAACGCCATTGAATTCGGTATCGGTCGCGATACGCGTAATTTCGCTTTTCAATGCAGACACTTCCTTTTGAAGCGCTCCACGATCAGCTGACGAGTTGATTCCGTTTTGCGACTGGATCGCCAACTGTCGAATGCGTTGCAACGCAATGGTCGTTTCCCCTAACGCACCTTCGGCGGTTTGCGTTAGCGAAATCGCATCGTTGGCGTTTCTCACCGCCTGATTCAAACCTTGGATTTGTGACGTTAAGCGGTCACTGATTTGCAAGCCTGCCGCATCATCTGCTGCTCGGTTAATCCGAAAACCTGAAGACAGACGTTCGAATGATGTATCAAGTGCTTGCCCTGAATTAAACAACTGGCGTTGAGCATTCAGTGCTGACACATTGGTGTTGACGAATAAAGTCATTGTTATACCTCCTGGGAAACAGCAAGATCTGAGAGAACCAGCTATTCCATCCACATTCGACCTACCGCCTCACACGGCAAGCCACCTCAAACGCTAAGCGCTACCACACGTTTAGCAAACAGTAATTAAATTACCCCTCGACTATCGTTATCGGCTGTACCATAAGGACCTTTAGCTTTTTTTGATAAAAAAAGTAAAAAAAATCTAATTACTTGTTTTTATTAAATAATAAAATCTTAAAGTTTCGTGAAAGGCGGCAGGGCTAGGCATGCTTCTTAGCGTATTGCGGCAATCATTTGCCTGTTAAATAGAAGGATCCCCGCGAGCAGCCGAGGAGAAAGTAAAAACGGGGCGTTGCATCGAAACCCACGTTCGCGAGCCGCTGAGCTACAAGCCAGTCGAGACACAGGCTGACCGCTGAATTACTCGATACAGCAGTAAAATAAGTGCACTTGTCATTTAATTGGCACAGAAGGTGCTTTGAACAGTCATAGCAAGGGAAGCGTCACTGATTTGGCAACGATAATAAAAAGGCCGAGTCAAAGTGACCCGGCCAACTTGCTCACGTTAGGAGATGGAGCAAATTCGGTTTCTGTCGGCTGGCAGGATTATTAGTAGATATTTACTGGCCTCTCAACCATAATTCTACACTCTCAGTCCTGTTAGTCGGCGTTTTAATTCATTGGCTTTTTCAGCCAGGCCTTTCGGCCGCCATCCTTGGCGAGGTTGGCCTCTCAGTTCCACCCTCTTACACGATGACTTTGATTCTCGTCACGTATCACGCTGTTTTATTACTGTAGCAGACTCAAAGCAGCTTGCGGCCGCTGGTTTGCTTGGGTTAACACCGTCGTACTCGCCTGTTGGATAATTTGAAAGCGGGTTAGTTGTGCCGTTTCGGCGGCAAAATCAGTGTCACGAATGCGTGATCTTGCCGCTGAAACATTCTCTGAAATGTTCGACAAGTTTCGGATCGTTGACTGAAAACGGTTTTGAATTGCACCCAAGTCTGCGCGTTTGGCATCAATCGTTGATATCGCTCTGTCAATCGTGACCAGTGCGGCTGACGCTTGAGTTGGTGTCAGTACTGATAGCGCATTGCCATTGGCTAACCCAGAGAAGCCAAATCCACCTACGCGAGAAATGTTCACGCTGATAGTCTGCCCACCATTGGAGCCAACGAGAAAGGTCGCTGAGAAATCTCCCTGCAATACGTTAACCCCAGCAAAAGTGGTATACGCAGCAATGCGGCTGACTTCTAGTTTAAGCGCAGCGACTTCTTTTTGCAGTGCGACTCGATCGGCGGACGTATTAATGCCATTCTGCGATTGGATCGACAGCACTCGAATGCGCTGCAATGCATTGGTTGCTTCTGCCAATGCCCCTTCGGTGGTTTGCGCGAGTGATATACCATCATTGGCATTACGCGTCGCCTGATCCAAGCCTTGTATTTGCGAGGTCATTCGATCACTAATTTGCAGGCCCGCCGCGTCATCTGCGGCGCGATTTATACGGAAACCGGATGATAACCGTTCGAACGCGGTATCCAATCCCTCTCCGGAATTGATTAACTGCCTGCGTGCATTCAATGATGAGACATTGGTATTGACGTAAATCGTCATAGGTCTCTCCTACAGTTTTCTACAACATGACTTCAGTTGAAATCGGCCTAATAGAAAACAATGGATTACCAAATTAACTTGGCACGGCCTATGCTTTAACAAATTGTCGGTAACCGTTTCTGACGGTGATCGATATTTTTTGCTAGGCATATGGCTAGTGAAAGATTACGCTAAAACTGAGCTTTGGCTCTTGCTGACTGGCGGGTATGATGATCCAGACCTCATACCTCTCACTACCTCCTGGCGTTATATTCGTCCAGTCAGCAGTTCAAAACCAGCACACGCGTAACTTTTCTTTCCATTGTCTTGCTTAAAATTGCTTACTTACCGGTCGGCTACAGTCTGCCCCACATTTTGTATTCCGACCGTTTTTCTCTTACTTACCGTGTTGCCGTCTGCCCCCGCGTATTGCAACAAGTAAAATCATCAACTTTTCCTCATGATTGCATTCCTTATTGCAGCAGACTTAACGCAGCTTGTGGACGCTGGTTAGCCTGAGCAAGCACCGTTGTGCTAGCTTGCTGAATGATCTGAAAGCGAGTCAAATTAGCTGTTTCGACCGCAAAATCTGTGTCACGTATGCGTGAACGTGCCGCCGACGCATTCTCTGAAATATTGCTCAGGTTACGAATGGTTGATTGGAAACGATTTTGGATGGCACCCAGTTCAGCCCGCGCACCACCTATCGCAGATAGCGCCCCGTCAACCGCTGTCAGTGTTGCAGAAGCGCCACGAACCGTTTCAACCGTTTGGTCACTACCAATGCCCAAACCCGTTGCACTAAACCCATTGATTCCCGGGATCCGCCCCGCCGAAATGTTGACCGAGATAAATTGACCGCCGTTCGCGCCGACCAAAAACGCTGCCGAAAATCCACCGGTGAGCAAATCAACACCGGCAAACTGCGATGTTAATGCGATTCGGCTGATTTCGGTTTTTAACGCATTCACTTCTTTTTGCAGGGCAACACGGTCGGCAGAGGTATTAATGCCATTTTGTGCCTGAATGGCCAAGACACGGATCCGCTGCAATGCGACAGTAATTTCCTGCATCGCACCTTCGGCGACCTGAGCAAGCGAAATGCCGTCATTTGCGTTGCGTACCGCTTGATCTAGGCCTTTGATTTGCGTGGTAATGCGGTCGGAGATCTGCAAACCTGCAGCATCATCTTTCGCACTATTGATTCTAAAACCTGAAGACAAGCGTTCAAACGCTGTATTCAGCTCATTGTTGGATGTGAATAGTTGTCGTTGAGCATTCAACGACGACACATTCGTATTAACGAATAAAGTCATTTTTTTAATCTCCTAACGATTTTTTGGATCCAGACTTTATTGTTTTTATTAAGCGTCTGGGGTACCGATGCCGGACTCTTTGGTGCCAATCATCGGTGAAATTAACGCCAGATTCTTTGATCCGGTCGCTAACATGACAACTACCTATTATTATTTTTGGGTTAGCTGTCGAGGCTCAATCCACTATTATTATTGTTAGAGGGTATTAAGCCGAAGTGCCTCTGCGTTGATTATTTTTATTCGCTGAG
Source organism: Alteromonas oceanisediminis (assembly GCF_018474025.1). Classification (GTDB taxonomy): domain Bacteria; phylum Pseudomonadota; class Gammaproteobacteria; order Enterobacterales; family Alteromonadaceae; genus Alteromonas_E; species Alteromonas_E oceanisediminis. Next base: position 194,253 of record NZ_JAHCTA010000001.1, read on the forward strand.
TGCCTTCAAAATAGTTATCGTGCAGGCGGGATGATTGCTTTAGATAAAAAATAAAGAAATTTTATTAGTTGAATAAAATCAAATAGATAGGATGAAATAAAAAATGGCCAGACAACTGTCTGGCCAACCGCTCTACGTTAGGAGATGGAGCGAAGTCTCAACAACTTGATGGATATAACCCGAAACTACCTCCTGGCGTAACATCAAGCTGATGAAGTTTAGGCTAACGCTTAGCCGAGTAACTGTAGCGCTGACTGAGGACGCTGATTAGCCTGAGACAGTACGGTGGTACTTGCCTGCTGGATAATCTGATTACGCGTTAATTCAGCGGTTTCCGTCGCAAAATCAGTGTCTCTGATTTGTGAGCGAGCAGCAGACACATTTTCAGCGATATTGCTCAAGTTACGGATCGTAGACTGGAAGCGATTTTGCAGTGCACCCAAGTCAGCACGCGCACCACCAATCGCTGATAGCGCTGCATCAACCTGAGTTAACACACCAGACGCACCAGCCGTAGTAGCTACTGTGCTGTCTTCAAGACCTAGACCGGCGGCGCTGAAGCCGTTCACACCCTGCAAATTAGCTGCAGATAAGTTAACAGAAATCGTTTGACCGCCGTTGGCACCGACTAAGAAAGAAGCGGAGAAGCCGCCGGTCAACAAATCAACACCGTTGAATTGTGAGTCGGTCGAAATACGCGTGATTTCAGTTTTCAGCGCAGACACTTCTTTTTGAAGCGCCAAGCGGTCTGCAGACGAGTTAATACCGTTTTGAGACTGCACTGCTAGCTGGCGAATACGTTGTAGTGCATTCGTTGTTTCACCCAACGCACCTTCAGCAGTTTGTACCAGTGAAATCGCATCGTTCGCATTTCGTACGGCTTGGTTCAAGCCTTGGATTTGCGACGTCATACGGTCAGTAATTTGCAAGCCGGCAGCATCATCTGCAGCACGGTTAATGCGGAAACCTGAAGACAAACGCTCGAAAGACGTGTCTAAGGCGTTGGAAGAATTGAATAGCTGACGCTGGGCGTTTAAAGCCGAGACATTAGTATTTACAAAAAGACCCATAATGGATACTCCTACACTCTCAGTCCAGCGTTTGCTGGCAACCGGTGAACCGGTGATTTGGTTAAATTAGTAGAACACTGCACCCTATTATGGGGATTCATGTACTGGCTCTCTCGTAATCTTTATCGACGCCCTCGCCAAAGCCTTTAATAAAAAAACCAATAATTTCCGCGTCACGGCAAGGAATTGCCGCCTATACTGGGGTAATCAATTGGTTTTATTTGCTTTTTTTGCATGAAAAATGATCGAAAAATTTTTGTAAAGTGGCTCAAGCAGCTCACCTTTAACCACAGACACTGTGCGTTTACTGACTTGGTGCAGTTTCGAGGAAGGCTTTTTTGTGCGTTTCGCGAAGCCAGTACCCACGTCAGTGGAGACGGAATCATTCGCATTTTTTGCCTTGATTTGCAGGGTAATCTTCTGTTTCAACAACGCATCAGTGTGGCATCAGCTGACGTGCGCGACCCGAAGTTGATGACCACACCGGATGGGCAACTTTTATTGCTCGCCTACGCGCGTTACACCAATGCACAAAACCAAACTATCAGAACGGCGAATATCAGTTGGCAATCGTCGACCGGAGAATCGTGGGGGTCGCCAGTTAACTTGGGCAACAACTTTTGGTGGTTATGGCGTATGCGCTGGCCAGCTGAAATGACTCATCAGGGTTCTGAGCAAGCGTTCGGCTTTGCCTACAACCGCCGTGCCAATCGAATCGATCTGTATGCCGGTGATCCACGCCGGTATGTTGAAAAAAGAGCCACCGGTGTTTTATCTCTAGCGCAACATGGCTTAGGTTATCCCAATGAAAGTGATTTACACATTAATCAGCATAGGGAAATAAATGCAGTAGTGCGTCGAGACGCTGACTCGTTCAGCGCCCAAGTCGGTCCACTGCCATCGCTGGTAGGGGGGCAAAGCAGTGCCAAGATGTGATTCACTGCCTACCAGCAGCGCAACTGATTGAGAAGTAAAGAATAATTGAAACAAATAAGAAAAAGGGCTCGAATGAGCCCTTGGGTTACAACATGATAATTTATCGGATGTTCAGAATCGTCTGATTCAGCTGGTTATTCACTTCCAGTGCTCGTGAGTTGGCCTGAAAGTTTCGCTGCGCGATAATCAAATCGATAAGTTCCGTGGTCAAGTTGACGTTCGCTTGTTCAAGCGCGGACGAATTAATATCTCCAAACGTACCGGTTGTCGCTTCACCCGCTAGCGCTTCGCCAGACAAAATACTCTCTTTCCATTGCGTATTACTTTGCTGGGTTAGCCCTTGTTCATTGGAGAAGCGTGCTAGCGCCACCCGAACGATGGGTTCAGATGTACCGTTTGAAAATGTGGCTCGAACTAAGCCATCGGGCCCGATGTCAATGCCGGTTAATCGCCCCACCGGTAAACCATCCTGCTCCAACGAGGTTACCTCAAAAGCCGAGGCAAACTGCGTGGGTTCTTCTGGGGTTTGGCCGCCTGGTGTGAAGTTAAAATCAATGCTAATACGTTGGGTGGTGTCTGAACCATTTGATAAGATTCCACCCAGTTGGGCTGTCAACAATTTATTCGCTTGTGGAGCGACCGGAGCCAGATTATCGGCGCCGAATAAACCTAAGAACTCACCGCCGGGTGTAAATGTCAAGCGGGCTGCCGATGTCGCATTCGCACCATTACCAGCGACATTGACGGCGGCGCCGGGTAACACTTCGTTACCGTTTGCATCGCTTTGATTGACTAATTGGTCGTCAACTGCCGTCACCATTAACCATTCATTCGCACCCGCGGCTTGATCTTTAATAAAGTAGTAAGTCATCACATGACTATCACCTAATGAATCATAGATGGTCACTGACGTCGCCGCGTTGTAGGTCAAAGGATCTGCCGGGTCAAAGGCTGTCACGTCTTTCGCTGGGTCGCCCGCAGGTAGGTTGAAACGCAAATCAACTTCTGAGGTCGGCTGTGGTGAACCTGAAGAGTCAGGAATGCGCACCGGAACTGTCGTACTCAACGCAACTGAAGCAGAAGTGCCATCCGCATTCACAGGAAAGCCAAGTAGGTTGTCACCGTTGGAGTTAACCACAAAGTTATCTGAATCGAGCTTGAATTGACCCGCACGCGTGAATGAAAAGTCGCGCGAATCAATTTCCGGTACGGTGGCAAAAAACCCGTTGCCGGTAATGGCTAAATCCAATGCCGTGTTGGTGAATTGCAAGCTACCTTGAGAAAACTGTTGGGCAACCTCCTGCGTGAGCACACCATCACCCACTTTGGTCTTGCCACCAGACAGTAATGAGGCGGCGTATACGTCACCAAATTCGGCACGAGACTCTTTAAAACCCACTGTGTTGACGTTCGCGATATTGTTTGCGGTAACATCTAAGTCTCGTTGCGCGGCTGCAACACCACTAAGCGCTATATTAAAAGACATGATTCTCTCCTGTTAACTACCGATTTGAATGACATCGTCTAAGCGAATGCTCACATTGCCAGCCAAATTTAAGATGACGCCCTGATTACTGCCGGCCAAACTCACACTGCCGACATGGCGATTAATTGCTGTGGGAATAGCCACACCTTCACCGAACACTTCGCCCTGTGCTTTTACGCGGTAATCTCCCGGCGGCATAGGATTGCCGCGTTGGTCGGTACCATCCCAATTAAATTCAACATTGCCTGCGGCTTGCGTGCCTGCATCTATCACCTTGATAATTTCACCGAACTTATTTTCAATCGTGATTTGCATATTTTGCGCGGTTGATTCATTCACAACCACACCAGATATCCCTTCTCCAGCGGCGCCCATATAAGCAGTGTCACCGGCAACGAGGACGTCTTGCCCAATCAGACTGGACGCTTGCAACGCTTGGTTAGACGTCATTGAGGCGGAAAATGACTCAAATTGCTCATTTAATTTATTCACGCCATCGGCCGTAGTAAACGAGGTCATCTGTGCCACCAACTGGTCGTTGTCTACCGGTTTAGTTGGATCCTGATTCGAAAGCTGCTCGGTGAGCAAGGCAAAGAAATCTTCCTGACTGAGATTTTGCTCAGTACCGTCACTGACCTTAAACTTCTCTTCTTTCAAATAGAGGTTCGGGTCCAGACCATTGTTTCTTACTGTATCCACTGTCTTATCCTCAGTTTAGTCCGTCGGCTAGCGACCTTGACCTATCTGCAATACGCGTCGGAACAAACGCTTGGTTGTATCGGCCACTTGAATATTGGTTTCGTAGCCTTTGGAAGCAGACAGCATGTTCGCCATTTCTTCCACGACATTGACATTTGGCTTGTAGATATAACCATTCTCATCGGCCATCGGGTTACCCGGCGCGTATTCGATTTGCAATGGTTTTTGACTTTCGACAACGCCGAGTACCTGCACTCCTCTACCGCCGCCAATACCTTGTGCATTGGTTGCGCGCTCAAGCTCAGCGGCAAACACGGGGTGCCGGGCCTTGTAAGTCTGGTCGTAACTACTGCTAACACTATTCGCGTTGGCGATATTACTTGCCGTCGTATTAAGACGCACATTTTCAGCCGACATACCGGTCGTGGCAATGTCCATAACTCTAAACAGTGAACTCATCCGCCTTGCCCTCCACTTAGTGCCTTCTTCATGCCTTTAATTTTTCCGCTGAGTAATTCAGTACTGGCTTGGAATCGCATCCCTACATCCAGAAACTGATTACGTTCATGTTGAATATCTACCGTGTTGCCATCACCGGTATCCGGTTGTGTTGGCTCTCTGAATTTCAGATCCCATTGTGGCTGTGTTGAACCACTCATGTGTTTTTCGTGGGTTTTGACCAGATTGTGTGACTGCGCAAGCTTGGCACTTTTCATTGCCTGCTGGAAATCGATACCGCGGGCCTTGTAGCCTGGCGTATTCGCATTTGCCAAGTTACCAGAGATGACTTCCATCTGCTCAGTTCTGACTTTCACTGCCTGATGATGAAAACCAACCAATCTGTCTAAATTAATTGCCATTACACACTCCTTCTCTGCGGAAATATTCAGCAAGGGGTGTGCCAGTGTTACGTATAGGCTGTAATTTTTAACGAAGAAGCGATGCGTTAACGAGGTTTATGTTGATAAAACAAGCCATTAGTTGCTTTTGTCATACTGAACAGATCGGCGGCTGCGTTGACGGATTCAGACGCGCCCAACATCAAACTGCCTTTCGGGTCGAGCACGGCGGCAATTTGTTGCAGTATCTTCTTTTTGTTGTCGGTCGAGAAATAGATGAGCACATTGCGGCAAAAAATAATATCGAACATGCCCAAACCGGTATAGCTTTCAAGCAGGTTGAGTGGTTTAAACGTCACGCAGCGTTGCAGTTCAAGCTTTGCGGTAACCGATTTGTCTTCATTGGTGTCAAAATATTTTCGCTGTAACGCGGCTGGCAAACCCCGACCCACCGACATCAGGTCGTAGTGAGCCGACTTTGCCATATTCAAAACACGGCGTGAAATATCGGTTCCTACTATCTCAAAACCACCTCGGAAAGCCTCTTTGTGCTGACTTTGGTACTCGAGAAGAGTCATCGCGATTGAATACGCTTCCTGGCCAGTAGAACAGGCCGCACTCCAGATGCGTAGGCGCTGTTTGTCCTGCAACCCCGGTAGGATATGATGGGTTAACAATGAAAACGGGTACGTATCTCTAAACCACAGCGTTTCATTGGTCGTCATTGCATCAATGACTCGCTGTTGAAGGTTGAGATCGTTGCCGCTGATAGCCTTATCAATAATGCCATCAAGATCCGTGTCCGGATATTCGTGTAGAAAACTGATCAGACGACTGCGCACCAAATACTGTTTGGCATCTCCCAGTACAATACCGGTACGCTGTTCTAAGAAGCGCCCAAACCGCTGATAATTCTCAGGCGAAAACTCTCTGTTAAGCAACGTCGATGCGCCTTAGGTTCTCAACCATTTTTGCACGGCGGTGGCTAATTCATCTGGGTGGAATTTGGCAATAAAGTCGTCGGCGCCGACCTTTTGCACCATCGCCTGATTGAATACGCCGCTTAACGATGTATGCAGCACCACATGCAGTTTTTGTAACTCCGGCGTATTTTTGATTTCCGCAGTGAGCGTATAACCATCCATTTCCGGCATCTCGATGTCAGACACCAGTACACCGACTCTATCCGTAATATCACCTGTCTCTGCGGCAATTTCTTTCAAGCGGTTCAATGCCTCCAGCCCGTTCTTGGCCATTTCAATTTCAAGCCCTAGCGACGTGAGCGCCTTTTTAACCTGATTCCGCGCCACGGATGAATCATCGGCGATGAAAATCATCTTACCAGCACTCTTACCCACATCAATGTCACCGGCAATCTCGTCACTTAGATCCGTATTGAGCGGCGAAATCTCATTTAGAATCTTTTCTACATCAAGAATTTCAATGAGTTCGTTTTCAACTTCAGTCACCGCGGTTAGGTAACTGGCGCGGCCTGTGCCCTGCGGCGGGGGCATTATCGCATCCCAGTTGGTGTTGATGATCCGCTCGACCGATCCGACGAGAAACCCCTGTACTGAACGATTATACTCAGCAATGATGATAAAGGCGTTTTTCAAGTCGGCAATTTTCTTGCCGCCCGTCGCCATACTCAAATCAATCACTGAAATAGTCTGGCCTCGAATGTGGGCAATGCCTCGCACCAACTCATTCAGTTTAGGCATAGAGGTGAGCGGAGGGCACTGCAGCACTTCCCGCACCTTAAATACATTAATGCCAAAACGCTGACGACCATTGAGCCGGAAGAGTAACAGCTCTAAGCGGTTTTGCCCTACTAGCTGCGTACGTTGATTTACCGAGTCCAGTATTCCTGACATTACATCACCTCTTTTGAGAATTTAGGCACGATGGTTGCGTTGCTATCACTCTATCGGCGCAATGCCGCGTAAACTGAATCAATGTGCCTGTAAATTGACGCTTTTTGATGCGTTCAATCAATCTGGTTTAATCATAGTCAAAATGGTGGGGTGTGAACATGAAAAATTTGTCCGAAGCGTTTTTTATTGCGCTATTGGCTACTTTGCCGTTGGCGTTAAACGCAAGTACACTCGCTGAACAGGCGACTGACAAGAAGGCCGAGCTTCATGTCGCTGTGCAAAAAGGCGTAGAAGAATATGTGCGATCGCAGCGTCCCGTCGATGAAACTCAAACATTATTCGTTGAGGCCTATCCGATTGACGAGCGTATCAATGTTGCGCCCTGTGATGTTCCTTATACCTACAGCATGACGGAAAGTGGTGCGCAGCAATCTTACGGCACGGTCAAAGTGACCTGTGCAGATAACAATTGGTATTTGTTTGTCAACGTAAAAATTGAAGAACGACAGCAGGTGGTGGTGCTCGCCGATATGGTTAGCCCTGATACATTATTAACTCAGCAAAACCTCACCACTGCCGATATTAATAGTCAGAGTTTGCGCCATACGACGTTTTCGGACCCTTCAGCGCTTTATGGTGCCCGAATTAAGCATCGAGTGCGAGCGGGGCAACCTATTAATCCCAACATGATTTGTTTTGTGTGCAAAGGTGACTTGATTACGCTGTCGGCAAATTCAGCAGGCCTTAGCATCAGTACAAAAGGCATTGCACAGCAAGATGGCAATATTGGTGATACAATACGAGTGATGAACAGCCGTACAGAACGGACCGTACTGGCTAAAGTGCAAGATCACGAAACCGCCGTTGTCAGTATTTAGTCACCGTAGGTTTTAAAATAACTTGATACGGTATAATCACTTACGAAAATTAATGCAATATCTGTGATTTTTTTAAGTCATTTAGTTAAAGTATGACCAAGGGCTGCCGATACAATGACTGAGGAGTTACAGGTAGTGAGGATTAATCATGACGGTAAATAATATTAACAACGGTGTTCCCAAGACACCGATTGATAACCAAAAGCTTTCGCAGCAGCAAGCACAGAATAAAGGTGCGGCCGCTCAAGCGCCTGCGCAGCAAGCAGCCGCTCAAGCAACGCCACGTCAAGATTCAGTGTCGCTAACTCAGTCTGCTCAACAGCTTAATCAGGTTCAGAAGAAAGGTTCTGAAGCACCGGTTAATCAAGAAAAAGTTGATCGCCTGAAGAAAGCCATACAGAATGGTGAATACAAAGTGAATCCAGAGGTATTGGCCGACAAGATTTCTAAACTTGAAGGGCAAATCTTCGGGACACGTTAATTATTAAGCTCGCGCAGCTGCGCGAGTGAGGTCATTAGTCCAACATGTCATCATTACACGAAGCCGTTACTCAACAACTTCAGTATCTCACCAAACTGCAACAACTCTTAGAAACCGAACTTCACCTCATCAGTTCTCGTGATGCCGAAGGTTTAATGAATCTTTTGGATGACAAACAAGCCACGTTAGATGCCATCCAGGAGCAAGACGCTAGCATAGAATCGTTTTACGCTCAGGAAGTCGCCGAAAAAGGCAGTATCGGCGCCGAAATAGAAGCGTTGTTTGAACAGGCCAAGCAGTTAATCGAGCAATGCAAGTTCAGAACGTCAATCAACCAAAAAGCCGTTGAACAAGGCCAGCTTAAACTTGAACATTTGCGCCACTTACTGCTTGAAACACGTGCGAAAGAATCGCTCACCTATGACCGCTCGGGAAAACCGCGCGGTGGTACGTTAGGCAAAGGCGTTAGTGCTTAACTAATGAGCCCTAATAGTAGCTGACATCTTTGACTTTCTTTGGGCGCGCCGTCGATAAATAGATATCATAAACATCTTGAAAATCGAGTGTCATTTCAGTGGCGTACATATCTTCACCTACCGCGTACGATTTCACCACACGCGCACCACGAATAACGCCTTCGACAGAACTTTTAAGTTGGGTATCAGCTAATACCAATTGCTGTAACGACTGTTTACCATCAATTCGTTGCCCATAGACTTGTTCGGCCAATTCTCTGTAAGCCTCAAGCTTAGACGCTTTAATTGCCAACAGCATACGCGTCGTTTCACTATCGCCTTTCTGCGCATTAATCGGCGCATACCCGACAGCCGACAAGGTGGGGAACTGTTCTGGTTTAATGGTTTCCCATTCCACATGCTTATCAAACACAGATGTACAGCCTGCGCATAGGAGCGTTAACCATGTTATTGCCATCATTAATGGGGACAGGGTTACTGATTTCACGAGATATCTCCAACCGTTGAAAGCCAACCACCCAAGGCAATGCCTCAGGTCATCACTTCACTCAACACAAAACAACTAAACTCAGTTTCCTTAGCAGAGATTGCGCCAATGTGACGAGAACTGGCACAGGGTTTGTATTAATTGTAATCCATACGCCGCAGCGACACGCTGCTGGCACTGTGAATCAATCATTAAACACGGTGAGCCTACCTCATGCAGACATTGCCTTACACTAACAGACTCGGATTATCGGCGTTGGTTTGCCTGTTTGTCAGCTTGAGTGGGCAAGCCAATGCCGCTTGGTTTCAGGCAACTGGACAGGCTGAAATTGTGAATGGCGACAAACAGTATGCACGACAGCAGGCCACGCAGGAAGCCATCAAACAAGCACTCTTGTTCGCTGGCGCATCTGTCACCAGTGTACAGCAGCTCACTAATGGACTTTTGCGCGACGACAGACTTGAGGTACGCGCTACCGGTGAGGTTAACGAAATTGAGCTGATCGACGAGATTTATCATCAGGATTACGTCACCGTGTCGATCCGCGCTGACATTTTCCCTCAAACAGCCCAGTGTTCAGCTGCTACGTACAAAAAAACGGTCGTCACGGCGCATATGCCATTCACACACCGAGACCAAACCAAAGATGGCAATTTGTTTGCACTGGGTGGAGCAGCAATCGACCAGCTGCCCAATGCGTTTAAGCGTTTGACGTCGAATACGCTAATCACCGATGTCATCCCCGAACGATTTAATTGGGATGCCGCTGCCGTGCAAGCTCAGGTTAATCAGTTAGCCACCAGAACGAATGCACAGTTCGTTCTGGGAATTACCGCAGAAGACGTCAGTGTACACCGCCCTGAAGGCAGTTTAGCGTTCTGGCGGAATACCGCACCGAAACGCGCATTTGTTATTCGAGCGAGGCTTTTTGACGGTATGAACACTGAACTCATCATGGATAAGACTTATTCTGCAATGGCCGCGTGGACGTTCAGTAAGTTTGACCACGTCGATGTGCGCTCAAGCGAATTTTGGCAGTCGCCTTACGGTAAAGCAATCATTGATACATTTGACGCCATGGCGGTTGATATTGATGAGATGCTCAACTGCGAGCAAGCCGTGGGGCGAGTGCTTAGCGTCAATAATAACCAACTGCAAATCAACTTGGGCGAACAACACAACGTGCAGGTTGGCGATACACTCACTTTGTTTAAGTCATCGGAAGTGATTGATCCCTTTGGTCAAAGATATCTACAACATACCGTACATCCACATCAGGTGATCGTGCGCAGAGTTTACGCATCCACAGCCACCGTCAGTTCCGTCGATGACGCGCTGCTGTCAAACATTCAGCCAAACGATTTTGTTGCCAAGCGCTAGATAGGGCATAATGCCCGGCGCGAAAGACGACATCCGCGTCCCCATAGTTTAACAGGATAAAACTGCGGCCTCCTAAGCCGCTGCTCCAGGTTCGAGTCCTGGTGGGGACGCCAGTTGTATAGCGGTTAACCCTGCATATCTTCCAGCGCAGTGCCGCGGGTCTCGAACACATACCTGCCAACAAATATAATCGAAATCGCTGCGCAGATCGCGTAAAAACCATAGGCTCCGATCAAACCGATAGAACCCAGCATCAGCGGGAACGACATTGTGATCAAAAAGTTGGTAAACCACTGCGCTAAACCCGCTACTGCCAAGCCCGACCCTCGTAACTGATTCGGAAACATTTCGCCGAGCAATACCCACATCACCGGCCCCCACGAAAAATTAAACATAACCACATAGGCGTTGGCGGCAACCAGCGCCAAAGTGCCGTAGTTGCCCAAGTCAAGGTTACCGTTTGCGCCTGTCTCAGCATTGGCGAAAGCAAATACCATCAACGCCAATGTCACTGTCATACCTAGAGAACCGATAAATAGAATGGGCTTTCTGCCAATCTTATCAACCAACAAGATGGTTGCGATACAAGCGCCGATACTCACTGCCCCGCTGATCACATTGATCAGCAGCGCATCACTTTCAGAAAAGCCGACGGCTTGCCATAGCACCGCACCGTAATAGAAAACCACATTGATACCGACTAACTGCTGAAACGTCGCAAGCCCTATTCCAACCCATACAATGGGGCGTATTCGTTGTTTAACCGGATCGACAAGGTCGGATAAGGCGGGCGTACGTTGTTGCGATACAGATTGACGAATAGACTCAAGCAGCGGTTGAGCACGATGCTTGTAGAGCTTTTTAAGCACCGCCATCGCAAGGGTATCTTCGCCGCGTAGCACCAAAAATCGGGGACTTTCAGGAATAAATAGTAAACCCAGCAAAAACAGGGTTGCGGGAATGAGTTCGACCCAGAACATCCAGCGCCACGCTTCAAAACCCAGATACCATTCTCTCACTGAGCCACCCGCTACATCAGCAATCAGATAGTTACTCACAAACGCCACAAATAAACCGCTGATAATTGCCACTTGCTGCAAGGTGGATAATTTACCGCGAATGGCGGCAGGCGCGATTTCGCTGATGTACGCGGGGGTCATGACCGATGCGGCACCGACAGCGAAACCACCGAGTATTCGGTAAATAACAAACTCTAACGAGCCACCAGAAATACCAGATCCCCACGCGCTGACAATAAACAAAATGGCCGCCAGAATCAGCATTTTGCGCCGCCCAAAACGGTCCGCAAGACGTCCGGCGGTGAAAGCGCCGACGGCACATCCCAATAGCATACTCGCAACGTTAAATCCGGTTCCAACGCTCTGAGAATCGAACGCCTGTTGCAGCCCGTCGATGGTGCCATTGATCACGCCACTGTCAAAACCGAATAAAAATCCGCCTAAGGCGGCAATGATGCTGATCAGAATAATAAATCCAATATTATCATCCGCTTCGATGAGAGGTTGCATGCGATTAACCTTGTTATTGTTATGTTAACGATTTTATACAGGTGAATTGGCTACAATGGTAGCATTCTTCCCTCCAACTCCAGCAAATATCGGATACTCTCAGGCACTTGCAGCATCACGCGTGAGGATTCATCTTCAATAAAAAAGTATTTGATCCCTTGCTGCTTGGCCACTTTCACAACGTCTTGAATACCCACATCACCGCTCCCTAGCACCACGTTAGTATCGACATCCGCTTTGCCATCCTGTGTTGTTTCTGTGCCATGCCGACGGTCTTTTAGGTGCAGTGAGGTAAATTTACCCGGATAGCGCGTCAGGAAGTCGACAGGATCCTGCCCACCCTGCTTAATCCAGAAAACATCCATTTGAAACTGAGCCTCGGTTACATGAGTGAGCATGTAATCCAAGATAGTCCCCTCTTCATGTGGGAAAAACTCATAGCCATGCGGATGATACTGCAAGGTCACACCGTTTTCCTTCAGTACAGCACCGGCGGTATTCAGCACGTCGACAGCCGCTTTAGCATCATCGATGGAAAAGGTACCTTCATGAGGGATCCAGTAAAACGTGGCAAAACGTGCCCCATAAAATTTGGCTTTATATGCCACCGCAATAGGGTTATCGCGCACTTCTTCATAACTAGTGTCCACACTGACTACCTGAATGTGGTGTTCGTCGATTATGCGTTTGAAGTCGCTCAACGAGTGACCATACAGGTTTCCACCGCCCTCAACCGCATGAATCCCCCAGTCATTGACCGACTGCATAGCGGCGGGCAAATCATCGGCCATCTGATGCCGTAGACTGTATAGTTGCAGGCCAATTTCGTGTGCACTCGCCGGTATACTGATTGTTGCGGTAGCAACACTGATAAGAAAAGCGTTAAGTTTTGTAGAGAATTTCATTCGATATAACCCTGTGTAAGCAACATTTTATTTACAATTCATGGCAAAGTGTACCGAGTTTGAGGATATTGGAGTAACACATATTCGGTGCTCACTAAGACATTTTCGGCGGTGCCTGACAATGTCGCGCAATAAACTCTGATTGCATTGGCATGTGGGCGACCGAATTGTCGATAACCTGTTTAATGTGCTGTAAACGTTGCGCAATTTCTTGTTCACTCAATACATCAACCAGTGGGTGATAGCCTTTGGGCACTATGCCTTGACCATGCATGACAGCAAGCCACGAGGTTTCATTAAATAACTCAATATCTTGACGATAGATCCGCCCATTTGCGGCAAATAAGTCAATTTTATGTTGCAGGTAATCTGGTATCGCCATGTTTTTACAGTACTGCCAAAATGGCGAATCTTCACGCTCGGTCACTTTGTAATGCAAAATGATAAAATCGCGGATACGTTCCATTTCCATACGCGACTGCTGATTGAAGGTATCGATATCCACTTGGTCAAACCCCTGGTGTGGGAACATGCCCAATAACTTGGCAATACCGGCTTGGATCAAGTGTAAGCCGGTCGATTCCAGAGGCTCTATAAAGCCGCTGGAAAGCCCTATAGCGACACAGTTTTTATGCCACATCTTACGCCGCATACCCGTTTTCCAGCGCAATAGGTTCGGATGCGCTAATGGCTCGCTTTCCATCTGCGCCGTTAAACAGTCGATGGCTTGCTGGTCAGACACAAATTCGCTCGGATACACGTACCCATTCCCAATGCGGTGTTGTAATGGAATACGCCATGTCCAGCCTGCATCTTGTGCGGTACTGATAGTGTATGGATTTACTGGTTCTCGGGCTGCACATGGCATGGCGACAGCACGATCGCAGGGTAGCCAGTGACCCCAGTCTTCAAACCCAACGTTAAGTGTTTGTTCAATCAACATCCCGCTAAAACCTGAACAATCTATAAACAAATCGGCCTCGCAGCGCTGCCCATTTTCCATGACGAGCGCATCAATAAAACCATCATTGTTGCGCACAAGTACGTCTTTCACTTTGCCTTCTGTGCGCCGAACGCCACGTTTTTCAGCAAAGTTGCGCAGGTACCTCGCGTATAGAGTGGCATCAAAGTGAAATGCGTACGCGATTTGTGAAAGCGGAGAGTTGCCACGATTCTCAGGGCGCATAAAGCGTCCTTGACGTGCAGCAATACTTGCCAACGAAAATGCTTCGAGATCATCGGCTTTTCCAGCGTGGAATTGCTTTAGCCAATAGTGATGAAACTGAATGGCATCCATGTCGGTACCGAAACTACCGAATGGGTGCATATAGCGGTGATTTTTCCGCTTCCAATCAACAAACTCGATACCCAATTTGAAGGTGGCCTGTGTTTCACGCACAAACTCATTTTCGTCGATACCTAAAATCTGATTAAACAGTGCAATCTGAGGAATAGTCGCTTCACCTACCGAGACCGTCCCCACAGCTTCTGATTCAATCAGATGAATATCGGCATATTGGTTTTTGAGCACTGTAGCCAGTGCTGCCGCAGTCATCCACCCTGCACTTCCGCCACCGAGTATGATTATTTTTTTCACTGCCTGCATAACTTACTCCTCAATACGGGGAAGGCGCTGTGCCGTCGCGTTTAAGCGGCTTCTAATTTGTGTGATGAAAGTGTCGAGCTGCTGCTCAGACAATCCATCAACCATCAGGTCATGACCCTGTGGATACTGGCCCAACGCCGCTAAACTATTTTCTAGCCAGTGAGTGTCAGCCTCGTAATGCTCATACTCTGGCAGCACGCCGCTTTGGCTATACAAGTCAAACAGGTGCGTAAGCTCGCTACTTGGCTGATATTGCGACAAACCGCGTCGATTAGCCTCTGTGTGCGGTTGCGCGAAATAGAAACGCAGCATTGCCGTATCATAACAACCGCTATAGCGCTGCAGCGCAGTTCGGTTAAAATAATGGTGAAGTACAGGGTCGCTAAGCTGATCCGGCGCTTCACGTGCAATAGTATCGCTGAGTAATTGCAGTATCCCGGCATAGAACAGCAGCCCCTGATCCGCCAAATAGCGCATAAGCCCCTGATTGTTTAAGATAATCTGCCCAACCTCGGCGGACACAACCCATTCTGGCGGCGCTGAATTGCCCACTGCAAAAGCGTACTCAGCCTGATGGCCGAATAGCTGACCATGTCGAGACGTTTTTAACTGGCATGTTTGTGCCAGCCCCTGTTCGGTCCAAGCCTGATTATGGCAGAGGGGCAACACACTCATCGCACTGACTTCTGCCTCTGACAAACGTCGGTAGGTGGAAAACGGCAGCGGCCAATTACCGTCATCTATGTCGGAAAAACAACAGTCTATGGTCAGATTATGCTCCATAGACTTTGCACTCGCGTCGAAGCCCGCTCCACAGCGTATCGCCACCTCACGCAGTAATTCAACAAGCGCTTCAGTATTCACCATGAGCCCATATTCCAACGTGGACAAAACAGAGCGAGGATCACTAACCGGGTGCGTAAACACGCCGCGCTGTGCGCACAAGGTATTCAGTGAAAAGTCAGACAAATTTGCAGAATGGGCAGCGCGATAACGAGTTAGGTAATGTAAAAAACGAATACCATTGGCATTCACTCCTGACGGTGCCAGACCAATAAGTGTCTCATCAGACTCGGGGGCTACACAGGTTGCTCGCCAGTTCATCAGCCTGTCAGCCAAATAATACTGCCCCTCTGCCCGCCCTACCAGCGCTGATTCTTCAATGCCTAATTGGCTGAGTGTAATAAGTAACTCCGGTGTCAACACAACGGCTGAATGATCGCCAAGATGGTGTTTGTGCCTGTTGCGCTTGTTCACATTCACACTGAAACCGGCCTGAGAGAGCATTGCCGCACAAAACATACCCAACAGTGTCGAGCTCTGATCAAGCATTACCAGCACGCTTACTGGTGTTGTCTTTGCCGATACACACTGCATTTGCGCAGGCTTAACCATGCCGTACTCCATACAGGCTGGCAGATGCGGTTTGCCCCGCAGGCACTGGAGTATGCTCAGAATGTAACCTGTTTAGCCACGCAGCATGCGTCGGTAACTGCATGACAGACTCATCCACTTGCTTGGCCAGTTCAGCCATTGCCGCTGTGGCTGCACCAGTATCATGTTGATGCTGCGCCACCGCTCTTGCGTCAACGCTCTGCGGTATTATCCCTTGCCCGTAATAGACAGCAACCCATGACGGCTCAAGAAAAAGTCCATATCGATACGGTTCAATCATGCCGTAACGCGTAAACAGCGTCATTTTCTCCTGCAATGAATCTGGAATGAGCATGGTTTTGCAATACCGCCAAAAGGCGCTGTCGTCGCGTTGCGTCGCATGGTAATGCAGGATCAAAAAATCACGAATGCGTGTCATTTCGTGGTCAAAATAGCGGTTATACTCACGCCCCTTAACCACCATGTTGGCACGCTGTGGCATCAGCTCAATTAACTTCATCACAGCGGCTTGGATCAAGTAAATACTGGTCGATTCTAGCGGCTCTACAAACCCACTGGATAATCCAATGGCAACGCAGTTTTTTAACCAACTTTGCTGGCGCTTGCCAGTGCAAAAACGTAAATGATTCGGCTGTGCCAAAGCGGCACCGGGAAGCGCGTTAAGTAAACTGTCCTCAGCCTGCTGCGCTGTCATATATTCATCACAATAGACCAAGCCATTGCCCATTCGGTGCTGCAGTGGTATTTGCCACTGCCAGCCCGCTTCCCTAGCGATTGCTTTGGTGTAGGGTAGTGGATCGCCGGCGTGTTTAGATGGCACCGCTACGGCCCGATTACACGGC
The DNA here is from genome assembly GCF_018474025.1 of Alteromonas oceanisediminis. GTDB lineage: Bacteria > Pseudomonadota > Gammaproteobacteria > Enterobacterales > Alteromonadaceae > Alteromonas_E > Alteromonas_E oceanisediminis. The sequence continues at coordinate 211,136 of NZ_JAHCTA010000001.1, forward strand.
AGCCAGTGCGACCAATCTTCGTAACCGGCGTGCAACGTTTGTTCAATTAATTGCCCGCGAAAACCGGAGCAATCAACAAAAAAATCACCATCAATACGATCACCATTTTCAAGCGTCAGCGCCGCAACCTCACCGTTACTGACTCGTGTGATAACATCAACAACCTTGCCCTCGATCCGCGTCACACCCAAGGCTTCAGAGAAGCTACGAAGAAAGCGCGCATACTGACCGGCATCAATATGATATGCGTACGAATAAGTTGAGAGAAGTGATTGAGGATCGGTGCTAGGAAAATCAAAACGTTTCGCTTTGCATGCCATCACCGGCAACGAGAATGAATCTAACGATAGCGACGGGTCGCTACGTTTTGCTGCTGTATAAAAATGATGAAAATTCACGCCGTTGGCGGGCTTGCCGTAATCACCGAACGGGTGAATATAAGCATCACCTTGCCGCCCCCAATGACTAAATTCAATACCGAGTTTAAACGTTGCGCCGGTTTCTCGGATAAACTGCCGCTCATCAATGCCAAGACGTTGATTGAAATAGCGCAAGTGCGGCAGCGTTGCTTCGCCCACGCCCACGGTGCCGATAGCGTCAGATTCAACCAAGGTTATTGTCAATTGCGATTGGGGTAACAACTTAACCAATGCAGCTGCGGTCATCCAACCTGCGGTACCACCGCCCAAAATAACGACCGATTGAATGGGGTGTTTAGGTGCTTGAAACACGTTTTTTCACTTCGTTTACAACCTCTAGGCGTCACTATAAGCCGTTTTATCAACAGCACAACAGACTGAAGCCTTTGGGACAAAAGACTTCAGCCTGTGCACCTACCGCTTAAAACACGCCGCGAACAATAAAACTAATGCGTCGGTCGTTTACAAACGCGCCTCGTAGCCGACGATTGCCCTCTTGATCAACCTGCATGGCAGTGCGCGTGGTTTCATCCGTCAGGTTACTCCCCTGCAAGCCAATCTTTAGGTTTTCAGTCACATCATAAAATACAGATGCATCCAGAAAGCCTATATCTTCATTGAAAATCGGCAAAGTGGTGATAACGTCTTGCGTCGTCAACAGGTACGCTGAACGCCAGTTGTAAGCCATCCGAGCATTCCAACCGTACTTTTCGTACAACAACACCAGATTATAATTGTCTTGCGACAACCCTTCTAACGGTAGCCCTTCAAAAGCAAAATTCGCGTTCGCGTTAGGGTTACTATTATCCGAGGATAAGCCCGCATTGGGCGACCCCTCTTCATCGACGTAAGTATAGTTTGCCTGAACACCAATTCCATCAAATGGCGCTGGCAAGGTGTCAAAGAATTGCTGATAGGCCAGTTCGAAACCCTGAATTTTACCTTCATCACCGTTCAGTGGGCTTGCCACTTCAACCGTTTGAGTCGCACCATTATTGGTGAATTCCTGATTTCGCGTACCGCTGATAAAGTAGTTCTTCAAATCCTTGTAAAACAGCGAGGCGGTTAACGAGCCAACGGGCGCAAAATACCATTCTAGCGTGAGGTCATAGTTGGTTGATTCCATCGGCTTAAGGAATGGGTTACCCGATTCTGCTGTGTAACGACCAATCTCTGATGAAATGGGGTCTGGCTGACCGTCACCGTCGATATCAGGGCCGACCACAGTGACACGATCTTGCTCCTGAATAGACACATAGTTGCGCAGCAATCCTAACTCTGGCAATGCAATGGCTTCAGAGAAACTAAAGCGCATCAGCAATTCATCAGTAAGGTTTAATTTTACGTTGAAACTGGGCAGAAGCTTATTATAGTCATCCGTCGATGTGGTTTCGAATGAACCCGCATCGCCAAACGCACGCTGATCAGCCGGTAACAGCAAATCGTTATCGGTAGGCCCGTCAATGGTGTTATCAGGGAAGACAACGAACCCTTCCGTCTCATTTTCTAACTTCACATAACGCACGCCAAAGTTACCCGAGTAATCCATATCGCCGAGCTCGCCGGTGAAATTGAACTTCAGGTAAGCCGCAGTATTCGTTTCCGTGGTTTCGTTAATCTCATTGGGTAAGAAATCCGTGCCTTCAATGACACCGTCACGCTGCGCCAGTGGTTGCCAACCATTACTGATGGGTCCCAATACGCTGCCAGCATTGCGATAGTTTTGCGCGATCGACATCGCAGGAAACAGGAACTGATTGCCGCCGTCAACATCTAAGATACCGCCGCGACCGAAGTTATCGAAGCTCACGATTTCCTGCGGTACCTGCGATCCCAACTCTGAATCAAACCAAGTTACTCCGGTCCATGCCTCGGACAGCACACCCCAGTTATAGGTTGATTGGCGCGTTGTCTGGTCACGTTTGGCGTAGCGCACGCCAAACTGTACGCTCTCGATCGCACCGTCATCAAAGGTGTACTTGGCGTCAAGACGTGTGGCAATCTCATTCCCTTCATTTTGTGACACATGGTCCATCGCACTGCGGAAGAAAGTCGTGTTTGGATCGGTAAAATGATTAGAGTCTCTGGCGTACCCAGCTTCGCCATTAAAGTTAGGATCGTAGTAATCAATTTTCGGCTTGCCCGAACCACTCACATCTAACCCAACCACGGCATCGGTAGCGCCCATCACCGAGAAGTCGATAATGTCGTTAGTACCATCTACGTACTGCACGTCGGCGTTGAAAGCCCAGGTATCGTTTGGTGTGTATTGCACATTCAAACTTAAGTCTTCTACGAGAGATTGCTCGTCGCGATAGCGTGCCTGTAATACGTGGTTCGTACCGAAAATTCCGCCAGGCGTACGGTCGCCTTCGTTGCCACGCCAACCAGCGGTCGAGGTGATAATCCCGCGTTCAAAGTAACCATTTGAATCAAAATCAAACTCTGTACCTTCCACCGGCAGCAAGTTGTTTTGGTTATCGCCATCATCCATTTCAACGGCGTTTTCAGTCCATGCTAATTGCGAGTCAGAACGAATGTACTCACCGGTTGCTTTAATTGTGCGATCAGGGCTTTGCCATTGTATGACCGCCGCGGCTCCTGAACGGGTTCTGTCATCGCGCTTGCGAGTTAAACGTGCAGCTTCTGGCACAAACAAAGAACCATCACCAATCAGGTTTTGAGGCTGATACTGGCCCACCATCGCGCCGTCAGACTGAGCTTCTAATTCGGAGTGCGATACGTTAAACAGTACCCCAAACTTACCGTTATCATTTGTGTAGGTGTTGCTGTACAAAGCTGAGAACGTCGGTGTCACTGCGTCAATGAAATCAGCGTAGGTTGCATCGACTGAAAACGCGATCATCTGCCCGTCATTATCGAAAGGCTTGCGCGTCACTAAGTTAACCGTGCCGGAGATGCCACCCTCGATCATATCGGCAGTGCTGTTTTTAAACACTTCGACTGACCCCATCAACTCAGGTGGTACATCCTGAAAACTCAAGCCGCGTCCAGAGTTAGCCGTAAAGCTGTCGCGTCCGTTAAATTCGCTGCGTACTTGCGTTAGACCTCGGATCACTAGGCCGCTGCCCTCCGTACCGAAGTGGTCCGGGTCATTGGGTGCGGCAAAGCGCCCCATGGTGACACCAGGCAAGCGCGAGATAGCCTCAAGTACCGAGCGGTCAGGGAAACCGCCAATATCCGATGCATCGAGTGCGTCAACCACGGTCTCGCTAAATCGTTTGATATTCTGAGCGTTGTAAAGATCGGCGCGTGTGCCACGGACATCGATGATTTCAACTTCATCCTCTTCCGCTGGCGGTACGTCGGTTTCCTGAGCGTAAACGGCGCTGGTAGACAACCCCAGCATTGCCGACGCCAGAAGCGAATATTTGAATCGCATATTGGGCATAGCCGATGCTTGCTTTATTGTTTTCATAGTGTCCTCGTGGTCCTGCTGTTTTTTGGCGAGCGGGTCTTGCGGCTCGCTCAGTGTTTCGCTCTGTTTCGAGTCGAAATCGTTATATTCGTCGTTGTTTCATCTCATTCGCACAGTAGTCGACTGCCCTGACCGTCAGCGCCATGAAAGTCAGCGACGGGTTCACCGTCGCCGAAGAGCAAAATGCTGACCCGTCAGTCACAAATAGGTTGGGAATGTCATGAGTTTGATTAAATCCATTCAGTACTGAGTCTTTGCGGTCCCGCCCCATACGCGCAGTTCCCAACTCATGGATGGCCGATCCGGGTGGATTCTCATCCAAGCTCACTTCGCTGGAGACATACTGCAAACCGGCTTTCTTGAGCATTTTTTCACACTCCTCGGCACAGTCTTCCATCATCAGCCGCTCGTTATCTGACCAACTCACGTTGAAGTGCAATTGTGGCATTCCCCACTTATCTTTCTTGCTAGGATGCAGGGTTACCTGATTGTCAAATCGGGGTAACATCTCGCCTTGCGCATAAAAACCAAAATACCAATCACCGGGTGTGGTTAAGCTATTCTTGTAATCTGCACCAATGCCATCACGATTGTGAGCGCCTTTCCAACTGCCTCGGTTTGCGCTTCCGCCTAACGCGTAGCCACGAGCGTAATGCTTTTTATAACGCGAAGGTTCATACTGAAAATTTGGAACATAGATACCGGTGGGGCGTCGACCGGAATAGTATTCATCTTCAAATCCGGGCAAAATCCCGCCGCTACGTGCATTGTAGTTGTGGTCCATGAAATAGCGTCCAAGAACGCCTGAGCTGTTTGCCAGTCCATTCGGAAAACGTTTGCTGGTAGAATTGAGCAATACCTGCGTCGACCCCAATGTTGATGCACACAGAAACACCACGTTGGCAAAGTACTCGCGTGTGCTTAAATCGTTGTTGTCAATAATCCGCACGCCTTTTACACGATTCGAAGCCTCGTCGTAGATCAGGCTGTGCACAATGCTGTCGACCGCAATGGATAGGTTACCCGTGGCCACAGCTAATGGGAGGGTAGAACTTTGTGTTGAGAAATACGCACCAAATGAACAGCCTTTCTGACACTCATCTCGGGCTTGGCAGGTGATACGACCATGCTGCAGGTGATAGTCCGTTGTTTGTGAAAGATGTGCACAACGCCCAATGATCATGGGCCTGTCAGGGTAGTGTTCAGCAAATTGTTTTTGCATCGACACTTCCGCAGCATTCATTTCAAAAGGCGGTAACGACTCACTGTCAGGCAACTGTGCAAGGCCGTCAGTGTTACCCGAAATCCCAGCGTGCTTTTCGACGTAGCTGTACCAGGGTGCGAGATCAGCGTAGCGAATGGGCCAATCATTACCGTGCCCGTCAGCTTTATTGGCGTTCAGATCAAACTCGCTCATGCGGTAAGATTGGCGATGCCACGTAAGTGACTTACCGCCCAATTGATTACCGCGAAACCATCGAAAGTCTGTACCGTCTTCCGTTGAGTACGGCAAGTCGCGATCGTTTCCAAAGAAATGTTTAGTGGCATCGTTAAACGCATAACTTTTTGACTGGACCTTGTACTGCTCTTCAATCAACAGATTGTCTACCTTCTGCCGCTGAGGAAACTGCCACGGGCCTTTGCCCTCAGTCGGATAATCTTTGCGATGTTCAACCTTACGACCGCGCTCAATCATCAGCGTTTTGAACCCGCGTTCAGTAAACTCTTTGGCCGCCCAGCCACCGCTGATACCTGAACCAACGACAATCACGTCGAAAGTCTGCTGAGCTTCTTTTAAAAATAATTCTGACGCTTGCATATTCACTGCCTAATAATAATTCATCGAGCCCCAAGCCTTGGTATCCTCAGTGACAGGGGTTGACCCTTTATAACCACCGGGAACCGCTTGGTAAGCCAGCGCTTCAGTTGCTCCTACTTCACTGGTGAAGTAGCCAAACAGCAGCAACTCTTTAACAAAGGTAAATTGTGCTTTTTGAACCTCGCTAAACCCATTGCGTTTTTCAATTTTACGTAGAATGGCTTGCCGCTCAGCATTCACGAGCGTGTGGAAAGCCCGCTGTGAGTGTTTTTGCGCATAAGCGTCAATCGCATCTAATGAGGCGCGCACAGCTTGGTGTTCTGATGCCTCGTAACAAGCCGCTAGTTGATGGTCAATGAAGCCATGACAGTCAAGATCTGCCGCACTGGGTGTGTCAGTACGCGGCAATACCGCAGCGCAAACCCCACTGAGCGTTTTCATCTGTGCTTTACTGAGCACCTTACCGGCCTGCGAAGCCGAGTCTTTGCGCGGCGAATAGGCCAGCGCCACTTGGCTTGTACCGGCTAGTGCGATCGCGCTGCTACCACCCACGATAGAACTGAGCCGCTTAATGAAGTGACGGCGCGTTATGTTGAATTGCGACTCGGTTGCAAAGTCCTGACCTGCTCGATTGGGGTGTCTCATAACGTACTACCTGCAGCGCCTTCGTCGACGCGATTGAGTCGACGGCGTTTAATCACAAAATGCAAGGTTACAAAGGCAATAATCAGCAGACATGGAAAAATGATCAGATTTTGCAGGACTGCTTGACCGGCAAGTATCTGCACTTGTTCAGCAGGCAAATTCAATGCCTGAGCATCAGCGCTGGCGCCGTCAATCCATGAGCCGATGATAGGGTTCCATAAACTCACGGCAAACATGCCTGCGCCACCAATAAGCGAGAGACCCAATGCGCCGGTTTTCGGTGTGTATTCAGACACACACCCCAACATGGTTGGCCAGAAGTAGGTGACACCTAACGCAAAGAGAATGGCTGCAAGGTAGATTAGATTGCCTGACACCTGACTCATAAGAAACATCCCCAACGCCGCAAATAGGGCTGAACCAATGAGTACCCCGGTCGGGTTGACCCGATGGATAAGTGGGCCCGCGTAGAAGCGACCGACAGCCATGATGCCGGTCATCAACGCCAGAATTAACATGGGCGATGCGCCTGAAGCCCCTAAGATATCCTGTATCCACTGCTGCGTGCCCAGCTCGGTCGTCGCGGTGAGCGTCATACAGGCCACTAAGAATAAGTAAAGTGGAGAAAACAGATGTTTAACGTTATTAATGGTAGAGTGCTCTGCGCGGTCAAATTCAGGAAAGCGGCTAGTCAGCAGCAGGTATCCGTACACCAGCGTTGGCGCAATGATCACGGCCACCTGAAGCTGCCAGCCTAATCCCATCCCCGTCATCGCATTAGAAATCAATGCCCCAATCACGATACCGCCTGGGAACCACACATGAAACTTGTTCAACATGGTTGTTTTATTGTCTTTGTAGACTTCAGCAATCAAAGGGTTGCAGCCTGCTTCAACCGAGCCATTTGCGAAGCCAATCAAGAATGTTGATATCAACAACCCCCAGAAGCCACCCGAGTAAATAGTTAATACTAATCCCAGTAGATGGCAGACAAATGCCAAACTGATCAGGCGCTTTGCGCCCATCGCGTTGTATAACACTCCGCCGAACATGGTGGCCAAAGGGAATCCGAGAAACGCCATAGCGTTTACCCAGCCAAGTTGGGTGGCCGACAAGCCATACTGCCCACCCAATTCACCTAAAATACCGGCCCGGATCGCAAAGGTCATAGACGTTACGGTGAGCGCCACACAACACAGCACAAATACGCGAGAGGCGTGGTTTTGATTTAACATGCTCATTCTCCTGATAACCCAAGCGTGCGACGATTAGCGGCTTCATCAGCATCACCGCCAGCAAAATCATCGAACGCTTTGTCCGTTGGCCTGATAAGGTGATTAGCGATAAATGGAGCGCCCTCGGCTGCGCCATCAAGCGGATGTTTCATACAGCATTCCCATTCCATCACCGCCCAGCCATCAAAATCGTACTGTGTAAGCTTGCTAAATACTTGCGAGAAGTCGATTTGCCCATCACCCAGCGAGCGAAACCGCCCCGGCCGATTAAGCCATGGTTCATAGCCCCCATACACGCCACAACGGCCCGATGGAATAAACTCAGCATCCTTTACATGAAACGCTCGAATTCGTTCGTGATAGATATCGATAAATGCCAGATAGTCCAACTGCTGAAGCACGAAATGACTGGGGTCATACAATATGTTGGCGCGAACGTGGTTTCCGGTTGCCTCAAGGAAACGTTCAAACGTCACGCCATCATGTAAATCTTCACCAGGGTGCAGTTCATAACATAGGTCTACGCCGTTCTCGTCAAACGCATTTAAGATGGGTAACCAGCGCTTGGCTAGCTCAGAAAAACCGGTTTCCACTAATCCCGCAGGGCGCTGCGGCCAGGGGTACATGGTCGGCCACAATAACGCACCAGAAAAACTGGCATGCGCGGTTAAGCCGAGATTTTTGCTCGCGGCAGCCGCCCAGTGCATTTGCTGATTGGCCCACGCCGTGCGAGCAGAGGAGTTGCCTTTCACGTGATCGGGTGCAAAACCGTCGAACATGGAATCGTAAGTAGGGTGTACAGCAATGAGCTGCCCCTGTAAGTGGGTCGACAGCTCAGTAATCGTGATGCCGTGCTGACCGGCAATATCAATCAGTTCGGAACAATATTGCGCACTACCCGCGGCTTTTTCCAGATCCATAAAGCGCTTGTCCCACGAGGGAACCTGAATACCCTTAAAACCCAGACTCGCAGCCCATTTGCAGATACTGTCTAAACTATTGAATGGTGCATCGTCACTGGCAAACTGTGCCAGAAAGATGCCGGGACCTTTAATGTGTTTCATATGTTCTCTTCATTGTGTAACGGCGACTGGCTGATGATAAACGGATGCCACTTCTGGTTCGAGCGACTTGCCGCAACCGCATTCTCGATGAAGGCCATACCCCTGATTGCGTCGTCGATGCCGGGTGAAGACATAGGCGTATCGCCCAGAAGCGCCTCGGCAAATTGGCTGTAGATATTCGCAAAGGCTTCCAGATACCCTTCGGGGTGACCGGCTGGCGTGCGAGTGAAGCGCTGCGCAGACTCATCAAGTTGGCCTACGCCGGTGCGAAAGCATTGCGCTGGCTGATCGTTAAACTTCAGCCACAAGCTATTAGGTTCCTGTTGTTGCCACGACAGACTGGCTTTTTCACCATATACCCGTAAGGTCAGATTGTTCTCTTCCCCGGTAGCAACCTGGCTCGCCAATAGGGTGCCACGGGCACCATTATCAAAGCGCAGCAACACCGTCCCGTCGTCATCTAATTGGCGACCTTCTACGGTTGTTGCCAAGTCTGAACACAGTTGGGTGACTTTCAAACCGCTGACGTTTTCCATTAAATTAGCAGCGTGCACACCAATATCACCCATGCAGCAACTGACACCGGCACGACTGGGATCCAGTCGCCAACTTGCTTGCTTGCCGGTTTCTGCACCTTTATCAGCGAGCCAGCCTTGCTGATATTCAGCCAGCACTTTGGTGATTTTGCCCAAACGGCCTTGCTTCACCAGCGCCTGAGCCTGCTTAATCATGGGATAGCCTAAATAGGTGTGTGTCAGGCCATAGCGCTTGCCCGTGTTCTCAATGATACTCTTGAGTGATAGCGCCTCATTTAGAGTCAGCGTCGCCGGTTTATCGGAGAGTACATGAAAGCCACTTTCCAACGCATCTTTGGCTATTGGAAAATGTAAATGATTCGGCGTTACGATGGCGACGAATTCCATTCGACTCTCAGACGGGAGCGCCGCCTCAATTGTAAACATCGTGTTAAAATCCGGATAACACCGTGTTTCTTCGAGTCCCAGTGAGCGACCAAAAGTGGCCGAACGTGACGCGTTAGAACTGAACGCTCCACATACGAGTTCAACCTTGCCGTCTAGGCGTGCAGCCATCCGGTGAACGTCGCCAATAAAAGCGCCATCACCTCCACCTACCATGCCCATGCGAATTTTACGTGTCATCTTAGTCAAAGTTTGGCCTCAGTAACGTCGAAACTGATTTTTTGTTAAATTTCGACAACACTTACAAATTTATTTTGTAAATTAATTGTGATGATAGTACGAAGATTGCAAATATAGCGTTAATACAAAATCGGTTTCATATGCAACATTTTCGGCGTAATATAAAAATGAAAGTCTATTATTGAGACCCGCCATGAGTATAGAATCCCGCGCTGAAGCATTGGATATGTTGGCTCGCGTCGGTGTCGACGAGCTGATCAAAATGTTTGATTTAGTGCCCAATACACTGTTTTGGATAAAAGACGACCAGCATCGTTTCATTCATGCTAATCAGGTTTTCATCGACCATAGCGGCATGCGTTGTCTCTCCAAAGTTATGGGCAGAACGGATTATGCGATTTCGCCACCTCATCTCGCGCGTCAGTATACGATGGACGATCAAAAAGTGATGGAAGGCGCAACCGTTACCAATCGTATTGAGCTTAATATGCTGTCTTCAGGTGAGTTTGGTTGGTATTCCACTTCGAAACGCCCGCTGCATAACCAACAAGGTGAGATTATTGGTACTTATGGGTTTACGCATCATCTTGAACAAACCTCACAAGCGCTTTCCAGTATTGAGGCGATTAAGGCACCTGTTGAATTTGTTCGGGAGAATTATCATCGAGATATCACCATTGACGATTTGGCCAAGTTGTCATTTTTATCAGTCAGTGCGCTGGAAAGACGCTTCAAAAAACACCTGAGTAAGACGCCGAAACAGTTCATTAATGAAATCCGCTTAGAAAATGCGCGTCGAATGCTGATCGAAACCAAACTACCTATCGTCGAAATTGCCTACCAGTGTGGATTCTCAGAACACAGTTATTTCAGCCGACAATTCAAGATTATGTTTGGCACACTCCCCTCCCTGCTACGCGAACAAATGCAGCGCGAAGGACAAATGTCTAAGGCTAATACGACTGATCCGACTTAGGCGACCTTGTCAAAATAGCCACCCAATCTTGGGCGCTCTTCCTTACTCGCAGGGGCTAAATAAATGGCCATCGCCGTCGCAATCCCTTTAGATGCTGAAACGAGCGCCAAGATACGCAGCCTGAACACTTGAATTCTCATAGTACGTCCTCACTGTCTAAAATCAGGGATCGATCGGAATAATGCACCTAACCGTAAAAGAATTGATACCTGAATGGGAAGCACAAAACCGTCGTTCGATAGGGCAATATCGGCGCATCACTGAGGAGTATACAGCGCATGAGTCATCGCCAATCACCCCCTGAGCCTTTTTCATTTGCAGACGCTTTGGGGGAAGAACTCGATGAAATAACACCACTGGATGACAAGACTACCGTCGATTTAAAATCTCAGCGCAGAGATACGGACTTGCTGGCTAAACAGTTAAAACGTGCCTCAATCACGCAGCGACAGGAAAATGATGCTAATCCCCTGAGTTTGTCACTGCGCAGCGCCGTTAAACCTGACGATATGCTTAGTTATAAAAAACCGGGCATTCAAGAGGGCGTGTTTAAGAACCTGCGATTAGCAAAGTATCCTCTTGAAGGCGTCATCGATTTGCAGCGCATCCCATTAGAGGAAGCTCGCAGGGTGCTATTTCAGAAAACCAGCGATTTGCATCAACAGGGGGTGCGCGTTGTATTGGTCAAACATGGGCGAGGCGAGCTTAGCAAACCCATACCGGCACTGCTAAAAAGTTATGTTTACCAATGGTGTCAGGAACTTGAATGGGTGATTGCGTTGCACTCAGCGCAACGTCAACATGGTAGCTTCTCGGCCAGCTACGTGCTGTTAAAAAAGCACTCTGATCAGAAGCAAATGAATAGAGAACGCTTATTTAAACGCGGCAAATAAACAGACTAATTCAATGATTCAGCGAGCTGATGAGCGGAGCGTCTTCAATAGGTGCAGTACGCGCAGAGGTGCTAAATACTGCGGTAATAATCATCACTGCGACCGCAATAGCAACACCGGTTAATCCGAAGCCTCGACCTGAACGATTCATATTCGTCTCTTATTGTTTGAAAACTGTCTTTACTGCCTGCACAAAATAAGCCTTTACAGCGCTACATGACGTACAGAATGATCATAGGTGTCCGATCCACGTTTGCACCAATCCATGATTAATTACTTATCGTATATCAAATGCTTAGCAAATGACAATGGGCGCATGACAATTTTTTGACAAAAAAGTCAAGACCCTGTCATTTGCGCCACGTTATACATCAATCATTAGCCGACAAACGCGCGTGCATTCCTGAACATACGCATCCATGGGCTATCCTCTTGCCAGTCATCCGGGCGCCACGAGTTGGTTACAGCGCGGAACACACGTTCGGGATGAGGCATCATGATAGTGGCACGACCATCCGTGCTGGTGAAGCCAGTCACACCTGCTGCCGAACCGTTTGGATTGGCCGGATACTGTTCGGTGGGGCGGCCGTAGTTATCAACGTAGCGTAAACTGACCTGTTGAACCGACTGCAACGCGCTTAATTGGTTATTGGCGGTAAACTCTGCGCGCCCCTCACCATGCGACACAGCGATGGGCATACGTGAGCCCGCCATTTGGGCAAAGAACACCGATGCAGAAGGCATGACTTCAACCATGGCGGCGCGGGCCTCAAATCGTTCTGAACGATTAGTCACAAAATGGGGCCAGTGTTCGGCTCCTGGAATCAGAGATTTCAAATTAGACATCATCTGACAACCGTTACACACGCCGAGCGAGAACGTCTGCTGACGCGCGAAGAAACCAGCAAATTCATCGCGGGCGCGCTGATTGAAAAGCACCGATTTCGCCCAACCTTCTCCCGCACCGAGAACGTCACCGTAACTGAAACCACCACAGGCGACCAAACCATTGAAATCTCGCAGCAACGCTTTGCCACTCAGTATGTCGCTCATGTGTACATCAATCGCGCTAAAACCTGCCCGGTCAAAAGCCGCTGCCATCTCAACATGCGAATTAACGCCTTGCTCGCGCAATATGGCAACGCGAGGCCTGACCCCTTTTGCGATATAGGGAGCAGCAATATCTTCGTTCACATCGAAACTCAGTGCGGCATGTAAACCAGGATCTGAGTCGTCTGCTTTGATGGCGAGCTCTTCCTTCGCACACTCTGGATTGTCGCGTAAACTCTGCATCTGATGCGTGGTTTGCGCCCACTGGGTGCGTAACACAGAGCGAGGATGTTCAATAACGGTTGACTCCCCTTGCGAAAATCGAATGGTGTCGGTGATGTTGAGGTTGCCCACGCGACTTACATGGGTGGCCAAACCGAACTGAGCAAAAATATCCATCACCTGTTTCAGGTGTTCGTCAGCAACCTGCAACACAGCGCCGGCTTCCTCGTTAAACAACCAAGCGTTAACATCCTCTGACGGGATGTTAACATCGATGCCCGTTTTTCCTGCAAAAGCCATTTCTACCAAGGTGGTGAACACCCCACCATCTGAGCGGTCATGATAGGCCAGCGCCAGTTGCTGGTTAACAATCATTTGCAACGCACCAAAACTATCACCGAGTGTTTTTGGATCATCAATGTCGACTGGCATGTTACCCAACTCAGAATAAACCTGAGCAAAGCAACTTCCGCCAAGGCGTTGCTTTCCACCGCTGATATCCAACAGTAACAACGTACTCGCGCCTTTATCTGTGCGCAGTTGCGGAGTCAGGGTTTTACGCACATCTTTAACTGCGCCGAATGCAGTAATAACCAGCGACAGGGGCGATGTGACGGTTTTCGTTTCATCGCCGTCTTGCCATTGGGTTTTCATCGACATCGAGTCTTTGCCAACCGGAATGGTTAATCCCAATGCAGGGCACAACTCTTCACCCACGGCCTTCACAGCTTCGTACAAACCGGCATCTTCGCCGGGGTGTCCGGCTGCGGCCATCCAGTTTGCTGAGAGTTTAATCCGGCGAATATCACCAATATCGCTTGCGGCAATATTTGTTAATGCTTCTGCAACCGCCATCCGCGCCGAGGCGCCATGATTCAGCAACGCCAGTGGCGGGCGCTCGCCCATCGACATCGCTTCACCGGTGTAGGTATCAAATGCGCTGGTTGTTACCGCAACATCAGCCACTGGAATTTGCCACGGCCCCACCATTTGGTCGCGACTCACCATACCCGTCACTGACCGGTCACCGATGGTAATTAAAAAGGTTTTTTCCGCGATCGTGGGTAAGCTGAGTAAACGCATTGCAGCTTCATTCGGGTCAATATGCTGGTATGTAAAGGTGCTTTGTGGTGCTTCTCGACGTGTAACATCACGATGCATTTTGGGCGGTTTGCCCAACAAAACCGACAGCGGCATGTCAATCGGTTTGTTATCAAAATAGTTATCAGTTAACGTCAGGTGACGCGTTTCAGTGGCTTCTCCCACTACGGCAAACTGCGCGCGTTCCCGCGCGCAAATCTGTGTGAACAAGTCCAGATTTTCAGGGGCGACTGCCAGAACATAGCGCTCTTGAGATTCATTGCACCAAATTTCAAGTGGCGACATGCCGCGCTCGTCGTTGGGCACATTACGTAATTCAAATTGCCCACCGCGCTCACCATCATTCACCAACTCGGGAAATGCATTGGATAACCCACCCGCACCTACGTCGTGGATAAACTGGATCGGGTTGTTTTCTCCCAATTGCCAACACGCGTCAATGACTTCCTGACAGCGGCGCTCCATTTCAGGGTTATCACGTTGCACAGAAGCAAAATCAAGGTCTTCACTCGACTGCCCAGAAGCCATTGACGACGCAGCACCACCGCCAAGACCAATATTCATTGCCGGGCCGCCCAACGCAATCAGCTTTGCACCCACGGTGATTTCACCTTTTTGGGTATGCTGTCGGCGAATATTACCTAAACCACCAGCCAACATGATCGGTTTGTGGTAACCGCGCACTTCAATACCGTTGAAGCTGTCGACTTGCTGTTCAAACGTTCTGAAGTAACCGAGGAGATTAGGCCGACCAAACTCATTGTTAAACGCGGCGCCACCCAGTGGCCCGTCAATCATAATGTCGAGCGCACTCACAATGCGTGAAGGTTTACCGTAATTGACTTCCCAGGGATGCTCAAAACCAGGAATAGACAAGTTAGACACGCTAAAGCCAACTAACCCCGCTTTAGGTTTAGACCCTCTCCCTGTCGCGCCTTCGTCACGAATTTCACCGCCTGATCCTGTCGCCGCGCCTGCAAAAGGAGATATCGCCGTCGGGTGGTTATGTGTTTCAACTTTCATCAAGATATCGATTTCTTCGTGGTGAAAGTGGTATTCCCGTGATTCAGGATCAGGAAAGAATCGACCCGCAGACCAGCCGTGCATAACAGCCGCATTGTCTTTGTACGCTGAAGTGACAAAGTCTGGTAACACCTCAAAGGTGTTTTTGATCATTTTGAACAGTGATTTAGGTTGATCTTTGCCATCGATGGTCCAATCGGCATTAAAAATCTTATGCCGACAATGCTCAGAATTGGCTTGAGCAAACATATACAATTCAATGTCGTTGGGGTTTCGTCCCAGCGCGGAAAAGCTTTCAAACAGATAATCAATCTCGTCGTCTGCCAAAGCCAGCCCCATGCGCTGATCGGCATCGATCAACGCTTGCTTTCCCTGCCCGTGAATATCAACACTTGCGAGTGGTGCTGGCTCCATGGAAGTAAACAAACACTGAGCGGCCTGAATATCTGCATGCACCATCTCAGTCATTCGATCGTGAAGCACGGCAGCCGCCTGATGAAGCTGCTCATCACTTAACGTATGTTCAAACGTGATGTAATATGCGCATCCGCGTTCTATTCGCTTGATTGAACCCAAGCCGCAATTGCGTGCGATATCCGTTGCTTTCGATGACCACGGCGAAATAGTGCCCGCACGCGGTGTCACGAAAAAGCACGTGCCCTGCGGTGATTGTGACTCTTTGGCCGGGCCGTAGGTTAATAGCTGCTGCAATACATTTGAATGTTTATCCGACAGTGCATCAGAACAATCGATTAAATGCACATACTCGGCGTATAAAGATGTTACATTTAAACCCGATGATGCCAGTTGCTCACTGAGTTTTTGAATTCTAAAATCGGAAAGTGCTGGTGCACCGCGCAGTACTAACATAGAGTGCTTTCTCTGATATTAACAACGGTAAAATTTGCGCGGAGTATAGCCGATCCACGGTTTGTTGATAAGTACGGATTGATAGAGGATACGAAAAATTTCAATGCTCAACCGCTCAGTGACTTCGCTGGCCATTGTAGTTTTGCTGTGTGTACTTCTAGTAGGTTGTTCACAGCAACGGCCACAATCATCTTTAGAACGTGTGCTCGAAGACGGCGTACTCAAAGTTGGCACAAACTACGGAAGAACAACCTATTATAACGGTATTGTTGGTCCTGAGGGGTTTGAATATGAATTGGCGAAAGGGTTTGCCGATCATTTAGGCGTCGCACTGGAAGTGTACCCTTACTACTCGCTAAACGATTTGTTTTTACAACTAGGCCAACATCACATCGATATCATTGCCGCCGGCATCAGTATGACGCCGGAACGCAAAGCACAGTTCGTGTTCGGCCCAGCCTATCAGGATGTCAGCTTAAAAATCGTTTTTCTTCAGGGCGGCGAACGCCCTCGCGATGTCTCTCAGCTCAACGGTAATATGTTGGTTGTTAAAGGGAGCAGCCACGCTGAAGCACTTGCTCGTGCGGAACTACCCGACACCTTGCGCTGGCAGGAAACCGATGAACGCGACGCCGAAGAACTGCTCGAACTTGTGGCGCAGGGCGAATTAGACTACACCGTTGCTGATTCGACCATTTTGGCCGTGGTTCGACGCCGTTACCCTGAGATTAGCGTGGGTTTTACCTTGGTTGAAGAGCAAGGGATTGGCTGGGCGGTCAATGACCAAGGCGATGATGGGCTACGCGCCGCGTTGATCGAATACTTTGGCAATATTCGGGAAGACGGCAGTTTTGCGATCTTGGAAGATAAGTATTTTGGGCATGTGCAAAACTTTGACTACGTCGACACGCGTGTGTTTATCCAATCTGCGCAGAAAAAACTCCCGCCGCTCATTCCTTTATTTAAGCAGCATTCTGCCGATATTGACTGGCGCCTGTTGGCAGCGATGAGCTATCAGGAAAGTCATTGGAACCCCAAAGCCACCTCACCCACGGGCGTGCGCGGCCTGATGATGTTAACCCGCGCTACCGCAAAAGACATGGGCGTGAAGTCTCGACTGAATCCAGAGGAAAGTATTCGTGGCGGCGCGCAGTATTTCGCCAGTCTACTTCGGCGGGTGCCAGCGCGTATACAGGAGCCCGATAAGATATGGCTGGCAATGGCAGCCTATAACATTGGCTTGGGTCATTTAGAAGATGCGCGAGTACTGACACAGCGCTTTGGCGGAAACCCAGACTTGTGGATCGACGTTAAGCAACATTTGCCTAAATTACGCCAAAAACGATACTACAGCACCACGAAGTACGGTTATGCACGAGGCAATGAAGCTGTAGATTACGTCGAGAACATTCGTCGATATTACGACACGCTGTTGTGGTTGGATGAGCAACAAAGCTTTTCGATCGCGCCGCCAGAATTAAACAACTAGACGACACCGCCTGCGTTGTCACATTGATCTACCCGACCGATAGCGCAGCGTTCGATGCCTCTCAATTGAAGTACTTCATCACCGTTTTTGCTCAACAGTGTTTATCTGCGAGCCTAAAACTGATGTGTTGGCATCAAATCGTCGCGCCGCTTTCGCGTGAGAAAACGATCCAAACGAAACTATTTGTTCGTACTGATGGTCTATACAGCAGCCTAAGATTGGAAAGTGATTTCGACGGCCCCATATGTGGCTTGAAGATGACTTGACTATTCTGCTAAAACCGACTGATATGTCGAGGAGACTAATGAAGAAAGCAAGAATATTGCGTAAACCAAAACTACGCACTAACAATACGCGCCGCTTACTGATGCTGAAGCGCAATCACAAAAAGATACTGCAACGCCGCCGAGAATTTATCCGCACGGAACTTGCCGAACAATGGCCAGTTGCCTGCTAGCGCGCACGCTTGTGTCACTGCAATCGTGTTTTTAGCGCCTTTTTTTCAGCTCGCCGACGTTTAAAAAAATCCGATAACAACTGACTGCACTCCTGCTCTAATACCCCGCCGATAATGTTTACCTGATGATTCAGCGAAGGATGTTGCAGCACATTCATCACACTTCCAGCCGCCCCGGTTTTGGCATCAAATGCGCCAAATACCACGGTGGTCACTCGTGCATGCACTATTAGGCCCGCGCACATAGCGCAGGGCTCTAGTGTAACGTACAGGGTCGTGTCTACCGTTCGATAGTTACGTAAGTGATGCGCAGCTTGTTGCAGAGCGAGCACTTCGGCATGCGCGGCAGGATTGTGGGTTTGAATGGGCTGATTCCACCCCTGCCCGATGATCTCACCCTGTTTGACCACAATGGCACCCACCGGTATTTCGTTGGCCTGCTCAGCCTTTTGGGCTAATGCAATGGCCGACCGCATCCAGTCATCGTGATGATTTTGAAACTCGTTATTCATTAATGTTTTTCACCAACCGGATTGGTTATTTTGACCATGTCGCACCATCAGAAATCTTTATACATTTGATTTTATTGGATTTTTAAAATTGGTCAGTAGATTGCTATTATACAACTAAGATAGCACGAACGTAGAACGTGCAAAATATCGAGTTCGCGCTAAACTCAACAACTGATCAACGGCGCAACAGCACACTGTAATCATTAAGAGGGAAACACTATGAGCGGCACCACCATGACCATTGTTATTGTAGCCATCATTTGCTGGACTATTGTGACTATTGCTGAAAACAAAAAATGGACGAAGAAAAGCAATGGCGGTCTGTCAAAAGCAGAAGCGGATGAACTGATGGCTAAAGTGGCGCAATTGCAAGATCGCGTGGAAACACTGGAAAAAATTGTTACTGATGAAAAATACGATTTGAATCGTCAATTTGATGATCTGGCCAAAGATTCAGGCAGAGCTGCGTAGCCTATAAAAACTTAGGGGCTTAATGACCCTCGAGTATGTGGCGTTCCGCACGCTCCACTCGGCGGGGTTTACCGGAGATGACCAACACATCTCCTGCTTCAATGATGTGTTCTGGTTGTGGATCCTCGACTTCTTGTTGATGTCGTCTAAGCCCTTTCAGTGTGACACGGCTGCGCGCCAAATCTAATTGCGCGAGCGTTTTACCGACAGCGTACGCTCGCGTGCTCACGATAACGGCGTGAATAAACTCAAGTTTATCCTGCGTATCATGGTTTATTTCGGTGGTCTCGCCGGGGTAAAACCCGTGCATGTGATCGTAACGACCTTTGCGTTCGGCCCTAACGCGCTTCAAAATTCTCGACATGGGAACGCCCGAGTAATGCATTACTTGCGAAATGAGCATGAGACTTCCTTCCTGTAATTCAGGCACTACCTGAGTTGCGCCGGCGCTGTATAGGTCATCCAGTTGTTTATCCTTGCGCGCTCGCACGATGATGTCTAATGCAGGCTGCATCTGCTTCGCTACACCGATGACTTTTGCGGCCTTATCGGGCTGATCAAACGTAATCAACATGAGTTTTGCATTGTGCGTCGCGGCACTACGCAAAATATCTTTTTGCGCTGCATCACCAAAAAGGATCGATTCGCCGGCGCCCCGGCTCTCTTGCACACGGATTGGGTCATAGTCGATGACGACAAACTGAATCCCTTCAAGCTTTAACATACGAACTGCCGATTGACCCACTCGGCCAAATCCGACCAGCACCACGTGGCCCACCATGGATGAAGTATCGCAGTTTTGTGCATGATTAGCGCTCAGGTGACTCACCAGATTGCGCTGGCTCAGTTGACTGGCGATCTGCTGACTTCGGCTGATTAAAAACGGTGTGCACGCCATGCTGAGGATACCCACGCTGAGCAGCAGCGATGACTCCCTTGGATCCAGTACCCCATAGGTCACTGCCAGCGCTGCTAATACAAAACTAAATTCGCCCATTTGACAGAGCTTGATCGCCGCAGCCCAGCTATCACTTGACGCAAACCCGCAAATGAACGCCGCCGCCTGCATTAAAAGCACCTTGGCGAGCATCAGGATCAGCGTCATGAGTATGATCCAGTGTAGTTGTGTCGCCAAAATATCAAGCTTCAACTGCATACCAACCGTTGCGAAGAACAGGCCCATGAGAATGTCTCGGAACGGACGAATATCGGCTTCTAACTGATATCGATATTGGCTTTCACTTAACATCATTCCCGCTAAGAATGCCCCTAAAGCCATTGATAGGCCAAAAGCGTAAGTGAACCCGGCAGCCATGAGAGCGACCACGATAGTGGTGAGTACAAAAAGCTCATCGGTACGGGCACTGGCGACCTCTCTAAAGACATGCGGCAACAGCCATTTCCCCGCGGCTAGCAATACAGTGACGACGATAACCCCCTTGAACAGCGCGACGCCCATCGCCACAATCAATGACGTTTCGACATCACTGGCCATCAAAGGGATAGCAATTAAAAACGGTACGACTGCCAAATCTTGAAACAGCAACACGCTGATAGCCATTTGCGTGCGTTGGTTTTGCAATATACCCATTTCAGACACCTGCTTGATCACGATGGCGGTGGATGACAACGCGGCAATACCACCGATAACGATGGCAGCATTCATACTCATGCCGACGAAATAGGCGAGAAAGCCGAATGCGACGGCAGTCAGCAACACTTGTCCCGTGCCGACACCAAATACCATGTGTCGCATGGCAACGAGCTTGGGTAACGAAAATTCAAGACCGAGGGAAAAGAGTAGAAATACGATGCCTATTTCAGCCAGAAGGTGCATTTGTTCAGGGTGAGCAAAAAGATTCATCAACTCAGGCCCAGCAACAACGCCTGCGACCAGATAAGCCAGAATTGGCGGCAACCCCAAGCGTTTGAACGACCATACCAGCCCCACCGCAATCGCCATTAATCCGATAACTTGAACTAACATCGTATTCACAAACAAAGACTCCGGTAACGTGTCGCAATATCGCTCGGGGAATCACTCTGGCGCTATTTTTGCTTAAATCGGTAAAAGTGATTAGGAACGGCAGATCCAGCCGGTTTTGGTCAAAAAAGTGTCACTTTGAGAATAGGGCAATTCGCGTTAATTCACAAATTAAACGCCGCCAGTAAGGAGCAAACTTTGGATTACTTATCTACTTCAGAACCTATTGCTGATGTCAGCGGCTTTGCGACTCGCGGTCTGTCGCACAGCGACGCGATAAGTTTCGGCCAACCGATGATTAATCCTGCCGAGTATAATGCGTTTTTAAGCTTGATGCTGTCGACCATTGATGTGGAAGAATTAAGCCAGAATTATTATCAGTACCTTGCCGGAAAGCTACCGTTGAAGGGGCTAACTTTTGCCGCAGAAGACAGGCAGTTTGTTAGCGGCAGTCATGCTTCACGTGAACATATAGTCTCATTGCAAACAACGGCTGCATCGGCGCATAAGCCGCCTCTGGCTCACACGATTCATTATCATTTTCAGCGATTGATCACGTTGCGCGAACAGCACTTGTTGCACGAGTTGCACACGCACTTTTGTGTGCCACTGTTGCATGCGCTCTCGTACCGCAAGCTTCAGCTTCAAGCCACGCGTGACGCTTTAACCGGTTTAGGCAATCGCGCCGAGTTTGAACAACAGTTATTGCGCTTTTTCAGCCAAGCTCAACGTCACGATATTCCGTTTGGTTTACTGGTGATTGATTTAGACAATTTTAAACAACTCAATGACCAGCAAGGTCATCTTGAAGGTGATAAAGCACTTATCCGCGTTGCCAATCAGTTACAGTTAATATTGCGCGACGAAGATATCGCCTTTCGTTTTGGCGGCGACGAATTCTGTTGTTTACTGAATAGTGTGTCGATTGAGCAACTAGAATCTGTCGCGCAACGCATTCGTGCGGGTATTGCTGCAGAGTCCGTGTTGTTATCGCAGGGTATCACTGCAAGCATTGGTGGCACACTTGCGATCCCCGACGAAAGCGGTGCCAGCTTGTTTGAACGTGCTGATACAGCGGTTTATCAGGTGAAGGCAGATGCTAAAAATAACGTGGTGATCCTATAACGCGTTTTGCTACCCACGGTCCGAATTTTGGTGCGTTGAATGCGTGTAGCGCTTCGCAGGCATGTGACGTAACGTAGGGCTGCCCTGGTAATGCACACCCTGTGTCAGCTTAGCCACTACTATCCAGTGCCAGTTACGCGACCACAACTTTAATGTCAGTATCCAAAATCAACGCCTGCAACCTGTCGTTATGCCAGACACCCACAATGTTTGCGCGATGCCAAGGGGCAATATCCCACTCTTTGAAGAATCGGTGTAAGCCTCTGGGCGGTTGGCTCGCGTTGAATCTCACACTGAACTGAGACAATTCGTTCCTCAGTTGCAGGCTTTTTTGACCCTCGACATGAGGTAGCACTACGCTACGTTGAATGCTCCCATTAGTTAAGGTAAGTTCCGCCCCTTTTGCTGTTACATGCAGCGTTAGCGTTTTGATTAGGCCTACCGCTGTTTGCAAGTGCACAGGCTCCTCAGCCACAAGCTCACTGGCTAGCAATCCTGGTGTATACCCATTGGGTAACGCATATACCGTGTCGCCATGCACTCGTATTTCGTGCTCTGCCCAGCAAACCACGGGGGAGGCATCGTGACGGCTGTGCAGTGCCGCACGTAAAGTCTGCATCACCACATGGCTAGGCATCGACATATCCAAATCACTCAGCCAATGCCTGAGTAATTCAGCACTGACTTCTGGCGTTTGTGCGCGTACAGCTGATTTGACTAAGGTATATCGGCCACTACGAACGGCGGTTAACGTCGCATTCAGCAAGGTAGTCAGTGCCGTTTGCTGTTGCGCACACAGCGATGCACTGCGCGCTATCGCATTTTGCATACCCGGCCACCGGTCATGCCAATGGGCTGCCATCGTGTCGATCACCTTGTGACGCAAAAAATTGCGGTCGAAACCCATGTCGTCATTCGACTCATCGTCAACCCAATCCAGCTTGTTCTGAATGGCGTAAGACTGCAGTTTTGTTTTGGCGTGCCCGAGCAAGGGTCGAACAATCGCAATCACAGAGCCGCCTTGGCGGCGCTCAGTGTGCGTTGCCATAGCGGCTAAGCCGCTGGGACCACTGCCTCGCAATAGGCGCAGGAGAACGGTTTCCACCTGATCATCTAGATGATGAGCGAGTAATAACGTGCTGTTGCTTGGGATGGTGTCAAAAAAAGCCGCGTATCGCGCGTCACGGGCAGCCGCTTCAAGACTGTGCCGCGGCTGGTGATTAACCGTGACTGAACAAAGGTGACAGTGAACATCGTAACGCCGGGAAGCGGCTTTCACGCACTGTTCCCAGAATTTAGCGTTACCGCTGAGGCCATGGTTTACATGGACAATGTGGATCTCAGGCGCATGCTCCTGACGACGCTGCCAAGTGACGACCAGGTCGAGCAGCACCATACTATCAAGACCACCGGAACAG
This sequence comes from Alteromonas oceanisediminis, assembly GCF_018474025.1. Classification (GTDB taxonomy): domain Bacteria; phylum Pseudomonadota; class Gammaproteobacteria; order Enterobacterales; family Alteromonadaceae; genus Alteromonas_E; species Alteromonas_E oceanisediminis. The sequence goes on from NZ_JAHCTA010000001.1 coordinate 234,508, forward strand.
CCGATGTAGAGGCACGATTGTTGACAGTGCTCATCCAACAATCGTTCCGTCAGTTCAACCCAATCAGCAGTAGCCAAAGGACATTAGACGCTCATAGCGCTGTTCCAACAAATCCTCAGTGCTGAGCGACTGCAACTGTGACAACTGCTGTTTGATGGTGGCTTTCAAATTGGCAGCCGCACTGTCCATATCGCGATGCGCTCCACCCAGTGGCTCGTCAATTATCGTGTTAATTAAACCTAACTCGTGAATTTGCTGGGCGCTTACGCCCATAGCTTCTGCCGCGATTGGCGCCTTTTCGGCACTCTTCCACAAAATGGACGCGCATCCTTCAGGTGAAATGACCGAATAGGTGCTGTATTGCATCATGTTGACTCTGTCGCCCACACCAATAGCCAATGCCCCGCCAGAACCGCCTTCACCAATCACTGTGCAAATCACGGGGACAGTGAGTTCGGCCATTTCTTTAAGATTCCGGGCAATGGCTTCGCTTTGCCCTCGCTCTTCAGCGCCGACCCCAGGATAGGCCCCAGGCGTATCAATGAAGGTAATGATAGGAAGATTGAATCGCTCAGCCAATTTCATTAAACGCAGCGCTTTACGGTAACCTTCTGGTTTTGGCATACCAAAGTTACGACGGATTTTTTCTTTCGTGTCGCGGCCTTTTTGGTGGCCAATGACCATCAGGGGCTGACCATCGAGTTCTGCTAAGCCCCCTACAATCGCTTTATCATCTGCATAGGTCCTGTCACCAGCCAATTCCTGAAACTCACTCAGGATACGTTGCACATAATCGAACGTGTAGGGCCGATTGGGGTGACGTGCAAGCTGTGATATTTGCCATGCCCCCAAGTTTGAGAAAATCTTTTTGGTAAGCTCAACGTTTTTCTCTTGCAGACGGGTAATTTCTTCTTCGATGCTTACATCGAACTCCCCGTCTTGATTCACTAAGCGCAACTCTTTTATTTTTGCTTCTAGCTCAGCAATCGGCTGCTCAAAATCTAGAAAATGAGAATTCATTCAATGTCCTATTTGTACCGCTTTCATGTAAGTTGCCATTGCGCCTAGCGAAACGCCATTGATACCTTCTGAGCACCCAAACACTGTTTTAAGTCGTGCAACAGCTGGTCTTCTGGCGTGACATACCAATCCGCCCCGCTCGCCAAGGTCAATTCAACGTCAGGATGAGTGACCTTGAATTGCAGTGGACAACTCCCACCACGATATTCATTTATAATGTTTTGAAGTGTAGACACTGTGTTTACATTACACCAATCTGCGCCAATGTGCAGTGAAATAGCGCTTAAATTAGTTTCTCGTGCCGCAACAATGTCCATCACATCTCTGGCGGTAATTGTATTGCCACCCGCGTATTCATCAAAGCTGACCTGTCCTTTAACCAGCAAAATTTTGTCAGCGACCAGCATCGACTCATACTGCTCATAGGCGTCTGGGAAAAATCGGACATCCATACGCGCACTTTTATCGTCTAGCGTAACGATTGCCCAGCGTTTGCCTTTCTTGTTCGTCATCACACGCACACCCAGCACCAGTCCTACAGCCGATGCCATCACGTCACGGCCCGTGGGTTTCAAATCAACCAGACGACCATCTGTATAGTGTGCAAGTTCTTCAATATACTGGTTTATCGGGTGCCCTGTGAGATACAAGCCGAGCGTTTCTTTCTCGCCATCAAGCCAAACTTTCTCTGACCATTCTGGCACGTCAGCAAACGCTTGTTGAACATCATCCGGTTCTGAGTTCAATAACCCAAACATATCCGATTGACCAAAAGATTCTGCGCGCGCGTGCTGATCCGCCGCCGCTATCGCCTCCGGCAGAGACGCCATAATCGCTGCCCGATGCGGACCTAAATTATCCATCGCGCCAGATAGCACCAGTTTTTCTAAGACACGCCGGTTTACGCGCTTAATATCGACTTTGGCGCAAAAATCGAACAAGTCGCTAAAACTGCCATGGGTTTCCCGGGCGGCGATAATCGCATCAATTGGGCCTTCGCCAACGCCTTTAATGGCACCAATGCCATACACGATATGACCATCTGGATTTACCGTAAATTTGTATCGCCCACTGTTCAAATCAGGCGGAAGCAATGTCAGGCCCATACGAGCACACTCATCCACCAAAGTGACAATTTTATCGGTGTTGTCCATGTCGGCAGACATCACCGCCGCCATAAACTGCGCAGGATAGTGGGCTTTCAGCCAGAGCGTTTGATAAGACACCAACGCATAAGCCGCAGAGTGCGATTTATTAAATCCATAACCGGCAAATTTCTCTACCAGGTCAAAGATTTTCATCGCAAGATCAGGATCGATATTATTGTTCTTGGCACCCTCAGCGAATACCGCTCGTTGCTTCGCCATCTCTTCGGGTTTCTTTTTGCCCATTGCGCGGCGCAACAGATCGGCTCCACCCAGTGAATAGCCCGCCATTTCCTGAGCAATTTGCATTACCTGCTCTTGGTAAAGAATAATCCCATAGGTCGGTTCCAGTATGGGCTCCAGACATTCATGCTGGTAATCAGCATCGGGATACGAGATGGCTTCTCGGCCGTGCTTACGGTCAATGAAGTTATCCACCATACCCGATTGCAGTGGTCCGGGCCTGAACAATGCCACTAGTGCAATAATATCTTCAAACGTGTCAGGGCGAAGGCGTTTAATGAGATCTTTCATACCACGGGATTCAAGCTGAAAAACAGCCGTCGTTTCCGCGCGCTGAAGCATATCAAAACTGACTTTATCCACTAACGGAATCGCACTGATATCTATCACATCACCGTTAGCCTCCTTGATCATCTCAATGGCCCACTGAATGATGGTCAGAGTGCGTAATCCAAGAAAGTCAAACTTGACTAGGCCGGCTGTTTCAACATCATTTTTATCAAACTGCGTGACGGGATTATTGCCCTCGTCGTCGCAATAAAGTGGTGAAAAATCAGTAATTTTGGTCGGTGCAATCACAACACCACCCGCATGCTTACCCGCATTCCGAGTCACGCCTTCAAGAATGCGCGCCATGGCCATTAAGTCAGCCACCTCCTCATCAGCCTGCTCAAGCTCTGACAATCTCGGCTCAACTTCAAATGCTTTACCCAGTGTCATGCCAGGATCTGAGGGGATCAGCTTGCTGATGCGGTCAACAAAACCATAGGGATGCCCTAACACCCTGCCCACATCACGGACTACCGCTTTTGCGGCCATGGTGCCAAAGGTAATAATTTGCGACACCGCATCGCGGCCGTACATTTGCGCCACGTGGTCGATGACTTCATCGCGTCTGTCCATGCAAAAATCGACATCAAAGTCGGGCATGGATACACGCTCGGGATTCAAAAAGCGCTCAAATAGTAAGTCAAATTCCAGTGGATCTAAGTCGGTGATGTCCAGCGCATAGGCAACTAATGAACCGGCACCTGAACCACGCCCTGGCCCCACCGGAATGTCGTGATCTTTACTCCATTGAATAAACTCCATCACGATCAGAAAGTAGCCGGGAAAACCCATCTGGTTAATAACGGTCAGTTCAATGTCCAGCCGCTCATCGTATGCTGGCCGCTTTTTTTGCCGCACCTGTTCATCTGGAAACAAAAAGGCCAGACGCTTTTCCAAGCCTTCATGACTCACCTTAACCAGATAGTCGGCGTCCGACATGCCGCCCGTTGGAAACTTAGGCAAAAAGTATTCACCCAGTTTAACCACCACGTTACAACGCTTTGCTATCTCAACAGAATTGGCCAACGCCTCGGGAATATCGTCGAATAATGCGCACATTTCTTCACTGGAGCGTAAGTACTGTTGCGCGCTGTAGCGCTTTGGCCTGCGAGGATCGTCTAATGTATATCCATCATGTATCGCAACCCGAATTTCATGCGCGTCAAACCCCTCGGGAGACAAAAAGCACACTTCATTGGTTGCCACCACAGGCAGTTCAAAATGCGATGCAACCTGCACGGCGTGGTGGATATAGCTCTCTTCGCCCGCCCGACCTGTGCGGTTCAGTTCAATATAAAACTGGTCGGCGAAGTGGTGCTGGTAAAATTGAATAATTTGTTGAGTCAGCGCAGTATTCTTCTTCGCAATAGCGACACCCAAGTCACCCTGAACGCCACCCGAGAGCACAATAACGCCCTTGCAATGCTCAGCTAACCAGACTTGATCGACCACCGCACGACCCTGAACATAACCTCGTTTATAGGCTTCGGAAATCAACAGCGTGATATTCCGATAGCCATCCAAATCCATCGCAAGCAGCGTCAATCGGGTTAGCTGGTCCGTTACAAACTGGCTTTGCAACCATAAGTCGACACCGATAATGGGCTTGATACCGCGGCTGTGAGCTTCAGAATAAAACTTTACCAAACCACACATGTTCATCTGATCGGTAATCGCAATGGCCGGCATTTGAAGCGCTTTAGCCTGATCGAGTATCGGCTTGGTTTTGTTCAAACCATCCATCATGGAATAGTCACTGTGTACACGCAGGTGTACGAAATCGACGTTCACGTCATGGCTCATAAACTACTTGCTCACATGAATTGCGTTGGGATTTGCCTGAATAATGGATTGTACGGGTTTGAAGCTCATTCTGTAACAATCAAGTACACCTAAACGGGCGATGGCAGCAAAATGGGCCTTAGTGGGATAGCCTTTATGTTGATCAAATCCGTAGGCCGGAAACCGGTGATGAAGCGCCAGCATTTCTGCATCGCGCGTGACCTTAGCAAGAATGGATGCAGCCGAAATTTCAGCGTGCAGACTATCGCCTTTTACGACGGCCTCAGAGGGATAACTCCACTGCGGTAATCGGTTACCGTCTACTCGAACCCACTCGGGTTGAACGGCCAGTGACTCGACAGCGCGATGCATGGCGAGTAAGGATGCCTGCAGGATATTCATGTTGTCAATTTCGTGCGGTTCCGCCCGCCCGATGGCCCAGCTCAGGGCGTTTAATTTAATTTGTTCTGCCAGTGTATTGCGCTTCATTTCGGACAGCTTCTTAGAGTCCATCAACCCATCAATCGGCTTGTCGGGGTCGAGGATCACTGCCGCTGTCACCACAGCACCAACTAAAGGCCCACGCCCGACTTCATCGACACCCGCAATCAACATGTTACTAGCCCCAGTACGGCATCTGCTGCCTGAGAATCCGCGTTCAATTTCAGTGATTGGTGTATTTCAATGAAGCGTTGCTCAAGCTGTTGCCCTTTATCACCGAATAAGGGAATTAAGTGTGTCGCCAGCGTTTCTGCATTCACATCCTGTTGCAATAACTCAGTCACTAAGGGCGCATCCGCAAGCAAGTTCGGTAACGAGAAATACGCGGGCTTGTACAGATAGCTCATTAGAAAATGCGTCATTTTCGCCATTTTATAAGCCACCACCATGGGTCTTTTGCACAGCATCGCTTCTAGTGTGGCGGTACCGGATGCGATCAACACCGCATCGGCGGCAATCAAACACTCTCTCGATTGACCATCAATAACCTGAATAGCTAACGCGGAATCGCTGTATTGCCCGATAGTCGCTTCAATCTGCTCTCGGCGTGCCGCATTGGCCGCGGGGATTAGTACGGTTAACGCTGCTTCACCCTGCGTCAGTTTTGATGCTGCAATGGTGGCTGCTTGCAAAAAACTGTCGAGCAGTGCCGCGACTTCGCCACGTCGACTACCCGGCAATAGCGCCAGTACGGGTTGCTGCGTATCGAGTGAGAACTGTTCTCGCGCGTTTTTTTGGTCGGGATAAAGCGGAATAGTGTCGGCCAACGTATGGCCCACGAAACGATAGGGCACCTTGTACTGCGCATAGATAGGTGCCTCGAAAGGGAACAATCCTAAAACCAAATCTGTTGCCTCGGCAATTGTATGAATACGCTTCTCGCGCCATGCCCACACGGTAGGACTAACATAGTGGATCGTGGGAATTCCCCGTTGTTTAAGCACCTTTTCAATCCGCAAATTGAAATCAGGCGCATCAACACCGATAAACACATCGGGTTTATCGTCAGCAAAGTGCGTCAAAACGGCACGTTTGACGCCAACAAGCTCAGGCAATCGAGATAAAACTTCGACTAACCCCATCACAGACAGCGTTTCCATATCAACGATAGAGTGAAAACCAGCGGCCAGCATATGTTGGCCACCGATGCCACTGAATCGCACATTTGAATGTTTCGCCTGAATGGCACGAATAAGCCCTGCCGCCAACACATCACCCGATGGCTCGCCGGCGATGATGCCAATATGCAGTGGACGGCTCATCGTCTAACGAATGATCCCGCGCTCTGAGTTTTCAATAAAGTCCGCTAATAAAGCCACTTCGGTCGTGTCTACCGCCATTTGCTTGAGAATATCCACTGCCTGAGCTGCCGTATTCCCATCACGATAAATCACTTTATAGGCGCGTTTTATCTGCATGATCGCTTCTTTACTGAAGCCGCGTCGGCGCAGTCCTTCGGAGTTAATCCCTTGTGGGACATGCTTGGTCCCGCTGATCATGACGTAGGGTGGTATATCGCGCAGAATAATTCCGCCCCCCCCGGCGAAGCTATGGGAGCCCACTTTGCAAAATTGATGGATCGCGACCAGCCCACCCATGATCGCATGATTGCCCACTTCCACGTGGCCCGCAAGCGTCACATTGTTAGCGAAGATATTGTCGTCTCCGACAATACAATCGTGAGCGACATGCACATTAACCATCAGTAAATTGTGACTGCCGATTACCGTCACCTGTTTATCTTGCATCGTGCCGCGGTGAACCGTAACCGATTCTCTAAAGACGTTATTATCGCCAATTTCTAACCGTGTTGGTTCACCCGCGTACTTTTTGTCCTGACACGCTTCACCGATACTGGCGAATTGAAAGAAATGATTCCCGCGGCCAATTTTGGTTGGGCCCTTGATGACAACATGAGATTCAATAATACAATCATCACCAATTACCACGTCATGGCCAATGTAACTAAAGGGGCCGACCTTGACATTGCTGCCCAATGTGGCCGACGACTCGATAATGGCGGTTGAATGAACTGTCATTTACATTGCTCGCATTGCACACATGAATTCTGCAGCGCAAGCTTCCTCACCATCAACACTGCCAACGCCGCTGAACTTCCAGATCCCTCGGCGCTCTTTAACCAACTGAACATCGAAATCCAATCTATCTCCAGGAATAACTGGACGTTTAAAGCGCGCTTTATCAATACCCGCATAAAGGTATAACTGATCCGTATTCCCTTTCGTTTTAAAACCAAGAACACCAGCAGCCTGTGCCATCGCTTCCAGAATGAGAACCCCAGGAAATATGGGACGACCGGGGAAATGCCCAGTGAAACAAGGTTCATTAAACGTAATATTTTTATACGCCTTGATCGATTGACCTAGGGTGATATCGGTGACGCGATCAATCAACAAGAATGGATAGCGATGTGGCAGCAGATCCAAAATCTCTTGGATGTCGATTGGGTTCAATGAGTTGGCCAAGGTGCCTCCGTGTAACTCTCAAGCGCACGGGTGATGCGCAAGTGTAGCTAGTAAAAATGGTGCCAACCATACGCGCATTTGCGCCAAAAACAAATCAGACCAAACAACAATGTTATTTGGCCTGCATAATATATCAATGATACCGGTTTATTAATTCAGTTTACTGACCGAATCCAAAACCTGTGCAGACACGTCAAGGTCTGGCTTAGCAAACGACGCTGCATTTGCATTGAGTATCAAATCGTAGTTGCCCTGCGCTGCGACGTTGTCGATTGACTGTTTGATCAATCCCAGCAACTTGTTTCTTTCCTCGTTACTACGACGTTGAATGGTTTGCTGTAAAGGCTGACCCTTCGCCGTGTACTGCTCACGCGCGGTGATGATTTTCTGCTGAAGCTCATTTTTTTCAGCTTCACTCATCGTCGCAGCGTCACGCTGCAAACGCTCACTGAAAAACTGAACATCACGCTGCAACTGAGTCACTTCTTCAATCTGATCTTTAAACTCAGCATTAATTGACTCAGAAATCTCAGCCGCTTGCGGCATAGCCTGAAAAATTGCCTGAACGTCAACGATACCAATCTTCTGTTCCGCTACAGCGGGGGTTGCAATGACTGCTGTGCTTAACAAGGCAGTTGCTATCATATGTTTTGCAAATTGTTTCAACGGAAACTCCTTAAATTCACTTATTAACGGGATACTCTTAACAGCTTTCCCTATTTTATTAAAATGTTTGACCAATGTTAAAGGTAAAGAAACGGGCGTCGTCGCCAGAACGTTCCTGAATCGCTTTCGAGAAACTAAATACCATTGGCCCCATGGGTGACAGCCATTGTACAGAAATACCCGCCGAACTGCGATATTGCTTCCAATCACTGTAATCCTGCAACTCAACCAGATCATCGCGACCTTCTCGCGCATTTGTCAGGCCTGCGTAATCATCAATATCAAATTCAGTATCCCAGACATTACCCACATCGATAAATAAACTGGTACGTACAGAATTATCGAAATCAGCTTCGACAAAAGGTGTTGGTACAATTAACTCTATACCACCCAACGCCATTGCATTACCCCCTAAGCTTCTGCGCGATGGATCATACTGACTGGTTTGTGGGCTTCCGGGAATGATTGAGCCATCTGGACCGATGATTTGACCGCCGCTTAAGCGTCTTATCCCGCGCGGGCCGACCGTATTGTTCTCAAAACCACGCAAGGTATCACTGCCCCCCGCGGTAAAGTTTTCCGTGAACGGCAGCACCTGATCGTTACCATTGATATCGCCATAGCCATTACCATAGCCCAGGCGCAAGCGTGCCAGCACAGACCAGCGCTGATTTCGGCTTAGCGGGAAGTAAAACTTGCCGTCTACAATGGTCTTAAAGTAGTTAACGTCTGAATTTGGCGTAGTGATGCTAAATGATGCCCGCTGCGATGAACCTGCGGTTGGGAAAACCCCACGATTCAGCGTGCTACGGCTCCAAGTCACAGAAGCCAAATAACTTTCGTAGTTGATGGAAGCATCGGGATCCTGAGGATCAATAAACTGCTCGTAGAAGCGGTCGGTTTGATCAAACTGTTCACGAGTAAACAGCTCCACGTTGGAATACGTTAAGCCAAAATTGATACGGTTAAATTCGTCAATCGGATAACCAATATTCGCACCCACGGAATATTGCTTACTGTTAAAGCGAATGACGTTGAAGCTCTCACCGTCAAACTCACTGTATGAAATCGAACCACCTAAACTAATACCATCAATGGTGAAGAATGGGTCCTGATAGGTAATGGTCGCGGATTGTTGATAAGAAACCGTATTCAAACTCAGGCCGACACGCTTACCGGTACCTAAAAAGTTATCTTGCTGAATACCCGCCTGTAAGCTTAGCTTGGTTCTGTCACCATAACCAATACCGGCATTGAACGAGCCTGACGGCTGCTCTTTAACGGTAAAATTAACATCAACTTTATCATCTTCGCCGGGAATACGTACGGTATCGAACTCGACTTCTTCCATGTAGGTTAAGCGCGAAAGCGCGTTTTTCGATGATTCCAGCAAACCATTGCTCAACCATGTACCTTCCATCTGGCTGACATTTTGACGAAGCACTTCATCCGCCGTGACCATGTTGCCCTCAAAATTCAAACGGCGCACATAAATACGCTTGCCCGGATCAACCGAGAGAGTCAATTTAACGGTTTTTTCTTCATCATCAATGTCAGGCACGGTGGTTACCGTAGGGTATGCATAACCAAAGCGCCCTAAGTACTTACTGATAAATTCTTCTGTGTAGGTCACTTCAGCCTGGTTATACATTTCACCCGGATTGAGTGGCAACACTTGTCGAATGTAGTCTTCATGACCCAAGATATCGCCGACTAATTCAACATCTGAAATCGTGTACTGCTCACCCTCTTCCACATTAAGAGTGACATAAATACCCGATTTTTCGGGTGTCATAGAAACCTGTGTAGAGTCGATAGCAAACCGTAAATAGCCGCGATCTTTATAATAGTTTTCAATCGCTTCAATATCACCCGACAAGGTTTGCTGTTGATAGCGGGTTTCAGACATAAAATCCCACCATGGCGTATTGAACTGCAACTCCATCTGATCGAACAACAGTTCATCAGAATAAATTTCGTTACCCACAATATTGATTTGCTGGATTTTGGCCGCATCGCCTTCTTCAAACAGTAATTTTAAATCCACCCGGTTGCGTGGAAGTGGAGTGATGATCGCCGTGACATCGGCGTTGTATTTACCGATGCTATAAAAGAAGTCTTTAAGGCCATTCTCGATGGAAGTTAGCACCGTCTTATCTAGCGGCTCGCCTACGCGCACATTGCTGCCATCAAGGCTTTCCTGCAATTGTTCATCTTTGATATCATCGTTGCCCTCAAAGATGATATTACTGATAGTCGGGCGCTCTGCCACGCGCACTATCAATGTATTACCTTCCCGTAAAATTTCGATATTCTCAAAATGGGTTGATGAATACAGCGAGCGGATCGCCTGTGAGATACGAAAACTGTTTAACTCATCGCCAACCTGCACCGGCAGAAAGGTCAATGCCGCGCCCAGCGCCACGCGCTGAAGACCTTCTACCCGTATATCTTCAACTACAAACTCGTTATCATTTGCAATGGCGAGGTTAGCAACGGACGACAATAATCCGGCTACAACTAACTGTCTAAACTTCATTGATACCTATTCTTCCTACGCGTTTGCTACATTATTATCGTTATGCCAATCGAGCAATGTCGTTAAAAATGGCGATGCTCATCAGCGCAAACAACAACACACCACCAATTTTAAATCCCAGTTCTTGAACACTTTCAGACACAGGCTTCCCAGTAAGCCACTCGATAGTGAAATACATCAGATGCCCACCATCCAACATGGGCAGTGGCAAAAGGTTAATTATGCCTAAATTCACACTGATAAGCGCTAAAAAACTCAGAAAATAGACTAAACCATAGTCAGCGCTGGCACCTGCCCCCTGAGCGATTGAAATAGGACCGCTTAAATTCTTCACCGATACATCGCCGGTGATGAGCTTGCCAATCATCTCAACACTTAGCGTCATTAAACGCCAAGTTCGCTCCAAAGCCTGACTAAAACCGCCAACAATGCCATACTGATGAGTAAAGACAACCCCATCTGGCCAAGGTTCAACTCGTGGACTCACACCCAGATAACCGCGTTGACCATTGTCACTCTCCACCGCATCCAATCGAACATTAACATTCATGGGTGCATTGCCTCTCAGCACACTAATTTCGATGCTTTGATTGGGTTTTACTGTGATCAACTCAACGGCACTCTGCCACGAGTCAACTTCGACACCGTCAATGGCAAGGAGTTCGTCACCCACTTCAATTCCGGCTCTTGCGGCCGCACTCTCTTCACCGATAAAGGCAATCTCTGTGGTGGCATTGGGCCGAAAAGGCGTGATCCCTAAGCTCGACAAAGCGGATGCTTTGTCAGGGTCAAAACGCCACTGAGCAATGTTAACAATCAATTGCTGGGAATGACCTGTCTCACGTAGCACAGTAACCGGTAATTCACTGTCACCAACATGTGAAACAAATTCGAGATTAACCGCTTCCCAATCGAGGGTTTCTCGACCGCCTACGGCAATAATTTGATCGCCAGCCTGAACGCCTGCCTGAGCAGAAAAGCTCTGTGGTTCAACACTCCCCACTATCGGCTTTACCGTTTGGACACCAATCAAATACATGAGGAACAGTGCAGCCACCGCGAAAACAAAATTGACGCCGGGCCCAGCGGCAATGATTGCCATACGCTTACCCACCGACTGGCGATTAAAGGCTTTGTGCGCTTGATTGGCTGGCACATTATCAACCCGCTCATCCAGCATACGCACATATCCACCGAGCGGAATAGCGGCAATGACAAACTCAGTACCGTGCTTATCTCTGGTGCGCCATAATGCTTTACCAAAGCCGATGGAAAATCGCTCAACATGAACACCACACCGGCGTGCTACCCAGAAGTGCCCCCATTCATGCACGGCAACTAAAATACCAAGCGCAACGATGAAAGCACCTAAACTCCAGAAAAAATCAATCATGCCGTAAGCCTCTGTACGTGCTGCTGAGCCGCAGCGCGCGCGGCAGTATCAATGTCTAACACCTGTTGGATTGAAGAAACTGAAGTAGGTTCCAATTGCTGCAAAGATTCTGCGTTGACGCTGGCAATGTCGGTGAAGCGTATTGCGCCGGATAAAAATGCGTCAACCGCCACTTCATTGGCGGCGTTTAGCTGTGTTGTCGCAGCCTGTCCCGATTCACACGCAGAGATTGCCAACGCTAAATTAGGGTAACGTTCGGGGCAGGCCTGTGCAAAAGTGAACGCAGCAAGTTGCGAAAAGTCGAGTGCGCTCACACCCGACACAATGCGTTCAGGATAGGCCAACCCATGCGCAATGGGTGTACGCATATCCGGGTTGCCTAGTTGTGCGATAACCGAGCCATCCACATACTGCACCATCGAATGAATCGTGCTTTGCGGGTGCAATACGACTTGAATGTCGCTGGCCGCTACGCCGAACAACCAATGTGCTTCAATAAACTCAAGCCCCTTGTTCATCATGGTAGCCGAATCAACCGATATCTTTCTGCCCATGTCCCAATTGGGATGAGCGCAAGCCTCGTCTGGCGTAATGGTATTAAAACTGTCGATGGCGCGTGTCAAAAATGGCCCACCAGAACCGGTCAGGAGGATTTTCGATATCCCACTGCCCTGTAAATCACCGTATTGAAAGGTCTGAGGAAGCGATTGAAAAATAGCGTTGTGTTCGCTATCAATCGGCAACAAGGTGGCGCCGTATTGATTAGCGGCCTGAATAAATAGCTCTCCACTCATCACCAGCGCTTCTTTATTCGCTAGCAAAACACGTTTACCGCTTTTGACTGCCGCCAGCGTAGGGAGTAGACCCGCAGCGCCGACAATAGCAGCCATAACAATATCCACGGCCGAGTCGCTAGCCACAAAACTGAGCGCATCCTCACCCATAAGTATTTCGGCTTCAACACCATACTGTTTTGCGAAATGTTTTGCATCTTCGTAAAGCGTTTCGTCGGCAATGACGACATAGCGAGCCGCACACGCTTTTGCTTGTTGCATGAGACGTTCAACTCGACGACAGCCGGTAATCGCGAAAACCCGATAGCGATCAGGATGGCGTGCAATCACATCCAGTGTGTTGCAGCCAATTGAACCAGAGGCACCCAGAATCGTTACCGTTTGCACTACGCCATCCAGGTGACATAGCAATAGGCGAAGATGGGAAATGCAGCGGTCAGGCTATCAATACGATCCATAACACCACCGTGCCCCGGCAGGATTTTTCCACTGTCTTTCATGCCAGCACAGCGTTTGAACATGCTCTCATTGAGATCGCCCAATGCAGATACCCCAACCGTTAAGCCACCAATGACGATATGAAGCCAAATCCGCGACGGGTCAACCTGATAATGCAACGCCGCGAAGGCAATAATGGCCACCGACGCCGTAACTCCACCCATTAAGCCTTCAAGGGTTTTGCCCGGAGATACGTTCGGCCTGAGCTTGTGTTTACCAAATTTTACCCCGACAAAAAAAGCGCCGATGTCTGCGGCCCACACAATGCCCAATACATAAAAAATCAATGAAGCCCCGTAAAAGGGATCAATCTCATACAAACTGGTGCGTAGCGAAACAACCGCAATCCACGTTGGGATTAGCGTAAACAAACCGAACAATGCCCGTATCCACACACTGTGCTTCCAAAACGCGCTCCAGCGCGGATAGGCAATAATCAGTGCCAGAGAAAATAACCACCAGATGACGGAAAGCCCAAGGATGTAGCGATAAACGGCATTTAACTGCCCTTGGTACCATATGAGATTTTCATCGACATATTGAGCGAAAAAAATGCAGATAGTCAGGGTGATGAGCGTGTATACCAGCTTGTAGGTGCGGCTGTCTAAGCCAGACATCTTTGCCCATTCATACGCGCCAATAGCGACAACACCACCAATAACAACTTGAAACTCAAATATCGGCAGAAACAGTACGGCAATCAGCGCCAGTGGCGCCAAAATGACTGCGGTGATAATCCGCTGCCTTAACATATTGTCGCCGCCGTCACTTGCTCACCGGTCATACCGTAGCGACGTTGTCGCTCACTAAAACTCTCAACCGCCTGCGCAAACGCTGCTTCATTGAAGTCTGGCCACAATATGGGTGTGAAGAAAAACTCAGCATAAGCACACTGCCAGAGTAAAAAATTACTGATACGCTGCTCACCACCGGTCCGTATGAGCAAATCCAACGGTGGTAGATCAGCCATGCTAATATGCTCAGTCAGAGCATTTTCATCCACACTATTGGCATCGATCTCGCCACGGGCTACTTGCAAAGCGAGTTGTTTAGCGGCATTGGCAATATCCCAGCGCCCCCCATAATTGGCGGCAATATTCAGCGTTAAGGCCGTATTTTGTGCGGTGAGGTTTTCAGCCTTACGGATTTTGTCGACTAGCTTTTTGTCAAAGCGAGTGAGGTCGCCAATGACGCGCAAGCGAACGTCATTCTTGTTGAGTTTCTTAACTTCACTGTTTAAGACCAAGTTAAACAGTTCCATCAGCACCTTAACTTCGTCTTCGGGACGCTTCCAGTTCTCGCTGCTAAACGCAAACAACGTCAGTGCACAAATACCATTTTCGCGCGCATACTTCACGGACGCACGTACCGCATCGACCCCGGCCTTATGCCCAAAGGTACGAATTTTACCTTTGCGTTTAGCCCAGCGCCCATTGCCGTCCATGATAATGGCGACGTGTTTGGGTAGGGCCAACGGCTGGTCGTGAGACGCCTGTTCCATGGCATTAATTTGCGCCTGAGCGATAGCTTTATCCAAAACGCTTACACTTCCATAAGCTCGGTTTCTTTATCCGCTAACATATCGTCAACCTTCTTTACGAATGTATTAGTTAACGTCTGGATATTCTCTTCTGCAGCGCGGCTCTCATCTTCGCTAATCTCTTTCTCTTTCAACAGTTCTTTAATGTCACTGTTGGCATCGCGCCGCACGTTTCGGATCGCTACGCGACCCTGTTCGGCTTCGTTGCGCACAACTTTAATGAGATCTTTGCGGCGCTCCTCGGTCAACGGTGGCATAGGGATTCGAATCGTTGCTCCAGCACTCATCGGGTTCAAACCCAAATCTGATTGCATGATGGCTTTTTCAACTGCTTGCACTGCACTCTTGTCGAACACGGTTAATGCCAAAGTGCGGTTATCTTCTGCAATGACATTGGCAACCTGACGAAGTGGTGTAGGAGCGCCATAATACGATACGCTGATTGAATCAAGAAGGCTGGGATGAGCGCGGCCAGTTCTAATCTTACTCAATTGAGAACGAAGGGCGGCGATACTTTTTTCCATGCGCTGCTGCGCGTCTAATTCGATTTCATCTAACACGGTCAATATCCTGTTTTATTGCTCTTTATTATTGTGACTGATCAGCGTGCCTTCCGGCTCCCCAACGACAACACGTTTAAGGCAGCCCGGCTTGTTCATATTGAACACGCGGATCGGTAGGTTATGATCTCTGGCAAGCGTGAATGCCGCCAAATCCATTACCTTCAACTCTTTTTCAAGCACGTCATTATAACTGATATGCGAATACAATACTGCGTCGGGATTTTTGACCGGATCGGAGTCATAAACACCATCAACTTTCGTCGCCTTGATGACGGCATCAGCTTCAATTTCAATACCGCGCAAACAGGCCGCCGAGTCAGTTGTGAAGAATGGATTGCCCGTACCTGCTGCAAAAATAACAACGCGACCGGATTTCAACAGACTGATGGCTTCTGCCCAGTTATAAGCGTCGCACACACCGTTAAGTGGGATAGCAGACATCAAACGCGCATTGACAAAGGCTCGGTGTAAAGCATCACGCATCGCAAGGCCATTCATCACTGTGGCGAGCATGCCCATGTGGTCTCCAACAACCCGGTTCATCCCGGCTTTTGCGAGTCCTTCTCCGCGGAATAAATTGCCGCCGCCGATCACCAAGCCAACTTCCACACCTAACTCAACTAACTCTTTAATTTCCTGCGCCATGCGATCCAGCACTTTAGGATCGATGCCGAAACCCTCATCGCCCATTAATGCTTCACCACTGAGTTTTAAAAGAATTCGACGATAAGCAGATTTTGGAGTCATAGTCATGGCAGTTAGTATCCTTTTGAATTCGGTTTGCGTGATAACACTGACATCAATGTTCTATCAAGCAAACAAACTCGATTAAATTCACACTCAACCTGCGAGTATAAATACAAAAAAGGCACCTTTTTCAAGGTGCCCGTAGTGTATATGACATTCGCATCATGCAAAAGTCAGAAGCCAATTTATTTCTTTGCTGCTGCCATTTGCGCTGCCACTTCAGCAGCAAAATCTTCCGTCTTTTTCTCGATACCTTCACCCACTTCGAAACGAACGAAGTTGATCACGTCAGCACCTTTTGATTTAAGTAAATCCGCAACTGACATTGAAGGATCTTTGACAAACGGTTGACCGGTTAAGCTGACTTCGCCTGTGAATTTCTTCATGCGGCCAGCGACCATTTTCTCTGCGATATCAGCAGGCTTACCAGATTGAATCGCAATCTCAACTTGGATTTGCTTTTCTTTCTCAACCACGTCTGCTGGAACATCTTCCGGCTTCACGTATTGTGGACTAGCCGCTGCAACGTGCATCGCGATGTCTTTCGCTAAATCTTCGTCACCGCCATTTAAAATAGCCACAACACCAATACGGCCGCCATGTACATAAGCACCTAGATTGTCACCTTCAACATTGATCACGCGACGAGGGCTAATATTTTCACCGATTTTAGCCACGAGCGTATCACGCGCGTCAGCGACTGTGGTGCCGTTCAATTCAGCTGCGTTCAATTCTTCGATGCTGTTGATGTTCTTTTCTGCGGCGATAGCAAGAATTTGCTTTCCGAAAGCAAGAAACCCTTCATCACGCGCAACGAAATCGGTCTCACAGTTCACTTCCATCATGGTCGCACGACCATTGGCAACTTCAGTTAAAATAACACCTTCAGCGGCAATACGACCCGCTTTTTTAGCCGCTTTCGCCTGGCCTGATTTACGCATGTTCTCAATCGCTAATTCAACGTCACCGTCGGTTTCAACCAGCGCTTTTTTACAATCTAGCATTCCAGCGCCTGTGCGCTCGCGAAGCTCTTTTACCAGTGCTGCAGTCACTGCCATAATAAATTCCTCAATTAGCTTTTTTAATAAGGTAAAGGGGCGTGCACCCTGTGTGTTCGCCCCTTAAAAGATGTTGGACTAAGCTACGCTTCGGTCGCTTAATCAGTATCCTTCTATTACTCAGTTGCTTCGACGAAGTCGTCTTGCTCTGCCTGTGACTCAAGATTGTTCTCACGACCCTGATTAACTGCATTTGCAGCGGCATTCAAGTATAGCTGAATGGCACGGATTGCATCGTCGTTACCCGGAATGATGTAATCAACACCGTCTGGATCAGAGTTGGTATCAACGACGCCAACGACAGGGATACCCAAGTTACGTGCTTCTGTCACAGCAATGTGCTCATGGTCGGCATCAATCACAAAAATACAGTCTGGCAAGCCACCCATATTCTTGATACCACCCAAGCTGTTTTCAAGCTTGTCCATTTCACGTTGAAGCATTAATGCTTCTTTCTTTGTTAACTTCTCGAACGTGCCATCTTGGCTTTGTTGCTCAAGATCTTTCAGACGTTTGATAGATTGACGTACTGTTTTCCAGTTAGTCAACATACCGCCCAACCAGCGTTTGTTAACATAGTACTGGTCGCAGCTAACCGCAGCTTCTTTAATCGCTTCACCAGCGGCACGCTTAGTCCCTACGAAAAGGATTTTACCTTTTTTCGCAGACACACTTGAAATGTAGCTCAACGCGTCGTTAAACAACGGAACCGTTTTTTCAAGATTTATAATATGAACCTTATTGCGAGCACCGAAGATGAAAGGTTTCATTTTCGGGTTCCAATAACGAGTTTGGTGACCGAAGTGTACGCCCGCTTGGAGCATGTCACGCATAGATACGTTTGCCATTAAATTGTCCTCAATTTGGGTTAGGCCTCCATACATCCCCACTACCGATCCGCTGCATGAGCAACAGACACCCCGGCACCGGTGTCGATGTATGTGTGTATTAGTTAATTAACCTTTTAGTCGACTCGCCAAACGAGTATTCGCCAAAAAGCGCGCGCTTTATACCATGACATGTCAGCATGTTCAAGTTTCTCAACCGGTAAATCGATGATATCAGGTCACACTTCTGTTCTACTTTATAGCGTATTGTTCATCCAGGCAGCGCGCCGATGGCTGTACAGCGCCTGCACTTAACGGTACTATCTGCTGCTTTATATACATTCATTGCACAGATTAGAGGTAAGTTTTGGGCGCGATTATCAAAACGGCAGACGAAATCGAAAAAATGCGTATTGCGGGTCGACTCGCAGCCGATGTTCTCAATATGATTACGCCGCATGTGGTGAAAGGCGTGACGACTGATGAACTCAATACCTTGTGTCATGACTACATCGTGAATCAGCAAGATGCTATTCCAGCGCCACTCAACTATGGGCACCCGCCCTTTCCAAAATCAGTGTGTACCTCCGTTAACCACGTGATCTGCCACGGCATTCCATCTGACAAAAAACTGAAAGACGGCGATATCATCAACATCGATGTCACCGTGAAAAAGGATGGCTATCACGGCGATACGTCAAAAATGTTTATTGTCGGAAAACCCACTATTCTGGCCGAACGACTTGTGCGCGTCACTCAGGAGAGCTTATACAAGGCAATCAGAATGGTTAAGCCTGGTGTGCGTTTAGGTGACCTGGGCCACGCGATCCAGCAATACGCTGAGTCGCATGACTACTCGATTGTGCGTGAGTATTGCGGGCACGGCATTGGCGCAACGTTTCATGAGGACCCACAGGTTGTGCACTATGGGCGCCCAAATACTGGCGACGTACTGGAAGCCGGAATGTGCTTCACCATTGAGCCCATGGTCAACGCCGGTAAGCGTTACTCCAAAATTCTTCCTGACCAGTGGACGGTAGTGACGAAAGATCGCAGCTTAAGTGCACAGTGGGAACACACCTTGTTAGTCACTGACAACGGCGTCGAAATTCTTACTCTACGTGATGAGGAAGATATTGAGCGCGTTATCGAGCATTAACAGCAGAGCACATTAACCAACAGCGTGGGTAAGCGATGACAGTGGTAGTAGAAGCAGAACAACTCACATTGGAAGCGCTGATTGAGCGGGTGTTAGCGCTACACGACGTTAACGATATAAAAGCCTTCAAGCAATGTGTCGCAGACAGCTACCGTTGGCTTGACGGTGCATTTGATAAGCTACTCGTGGATGAACTGGTATCGGGGAGAGCGGTATTTATCGACAGCCTGTTGCGGCACTTATGGGAATTGTATGAGCTAGATAAGGTTCCTGACCTTTGTCTTGCTGCGGTGGGTGGCTATGGACGAGCACAGCTCCAGCCTTACTCAGATATCGACTTACTTATCCTGTCCAAAAACCCGTTAAAGCCCGATGTGAAGGACAGCATCGGTCAATTTATTACGCTGTTGTGGGACATCAAACTCGATGTTGGTCAGGCCGTTCGCACCATTAAAGAATCCATCGCATTGGCTAAAGATGATCTTAGCGTGGCAACCAATTTAGTCGAAGCCCGCTGTTTAGCTGGGGCAAAACCCGTTTTCACCTCGTTGATCCAGCAAGTTTCCAAAAAGAACGTCTGGTCGAGTGATCGCTTCTTTCTCGCCAAACTGGATGAACAACGTACCCGACACAGAAAGTTTCATGGCACCGCCTATAATCTGGAACCTAATGTTAAAGAAAATCCGGGTTGCTTGCGTGACATTCAAACCATTGGCTGGGTAGCCAAGAAACACTTTAAAGAATATGACGGTTGGAGTCTGGTCGGGCATGGTTACTTTACTAAAGACGAACATGCCGAATTGATTGAATGCCGTTCGCACCTGTGGCGCATGCGTTTTGCCCTGCACCTTGCTGCAGGTCGTAGCGAAAACCGACTGCTGTTTGATTACCAAACCGACGTCGCACAACGACTAGGCTATGGTGATCAAGGCAAAGCCTCGGTTGAAAGTATGATGAAGGCATTTTTCCGCACGGTCAGGCGTGTTAGTGAGCTGAACGACATGCTGATGCAGCGCTTTAGCCATGACATTCTAGGCAAACAGGATTATGGCAACGTGTCGCTCAGCCCGCATTTTGACCTGCACGACGGACTTATTTCCCCTTCGCATGATGCCGCATTTGATTCGCCTGTCGCCGTGTTTGATTTCCTGTTACTGGTGGCTGATCACGCTGAAGTGAAAGGGTTGGATACCGACTGCATTCGCCAATTGCGCAACGCCCGGCGTGAATTTCAAGCGCAATATTGGGTGGATATTCCCCAGTGCCGTGAGCGATTTATGCAGTTGATGCGCCACCCGCACTTCTTCGACTTTGGCTGGGATATTATGCACAAGTATGGCATTTTGCAGGCCTACTTGCCCGAGTGGAACCACATAGTGGGCATGATGCAGTTCGATCTATTTCACGCCTACACCGTTGATGAACATACGCATCGGTTAGTTAAGTACGTGAATGATTATTTTCAACCTGAGAATCGTGCTTTCCCTCGGTGCGGAAGAATTGCAACCAATTTAGATAAACCTGAATTGCTGTACCTCGCCGCCATTTTCCATGACATTGGTAAAGGTCGCGATGGCGACCATTCGGTGCTCGGCGCAAAAGATGTTGAGGCATTTGGTACTGCCCATCGGCTTCCAAAGGCCGACACTGAACTGATTGCGTGGCTGGTAAACAACCACCTGCTGATGTCGGTTGTCGCGCAACGCCGCGACATATACGACCCTGATGTCGTCAATGATTTTGCCAGCAAGGTGAAAAGCCAAACACATTTAAATTTGCTCTATGCACTCACATTGGCAGACATTCGGGCAACCAATGACAATTTATGGAACGACTGGAAATCGTCGCTCCTGCGCGAGTTGTATGTTCTTACCGAGAAAGCGCTCGACAATGGCTTGCAGTGTCAATTGACTATCTTTGAGCGCGTGAACGAAAACAAATTGGCTGCGCGTAATATTCTTGCCGATAAAGCGCTGTCAGATATTGCCATTGATAGCCTGTGGGCTCGGCTTGACCATGACTATTTCGCGCGTTACAAACCTGCACAGATCGCGTGGCATACTGAAGAAGTACTGCACTTTAAAATGGAATCGCCCACCGCACTTTTGATCAGAGCCAGCGACACAACGACCAGAGCCGGCACGGAACTGTTTATATACGGCGTTGACAGACCCGCTCTGTTCGCCCAGGTTGCTTCGGTTCTTGATAGTCGCAACCTGTCTATCCACGACGCCACCATTACGATCACCGACGACGGATACGTATGCGACAGCATTATTATTTTGGAAAACGATGGTAGCCGCATAAGCTCAGGTCAGCGCCTCAGCGGTATTGAAGAGGCCATCGAATCGCAATTGGCTTCGCCCGGGCGTTCGCACACCAATCAGCGAAAGATTTCACGGCAACTCAAGCAGTTGACCGTACCCACGAAAATACGCTTTTACAATCGACAAGACGATGTCACATTGGTTGAGCTCGAAGCACTTGATGCGCCCGGCATACTCGCGAAAATCGGGCATGCCTTTGTAGATTGCAATGTCACACTGAAACTCGCCAAAATCGCGACCATCGGTGAACGTGCCGAAGATATTTTCATCATCAGTAACGCCGACGGGGTTGCGTTGAGCCCCGATCAGCAAGTTGAATTGCGCAAGACCATACTCTCTAAACTAGACCAACTGGAAGACATGAACCATGATGCATGAGTTGCAAAAAACCATCGAAGCCGCCTTTGAAGCACGCGATTCGATCACGCCGAATTCTGGCCACAGTGATGTCAAAAATGCCGTTCAACACGCGATTTCACTGCTGAATTCCGGAGAGGCACGTGTGGCAGAGAAGATTGCCGGTGAATGGGTTGTGCATCAATGGTTAAAAAAAGCCGTGCTTTTGTATTTTCGTCTGCACGATAATGCGCCCATGCAGGATGGTGTTGGTCAATACTTTGATAAGGTCCCGCTTAAATACGCCAACTACAGCGCCGAAGATTTCCAGCGCGACGGCACTCGTGTTGTGCCGCCAGCGACGGTGCGCACTGGCAGTTTCGTGGGTAAAAACGTCGTACTCATGCCTTCCTACGTGAACATAGGCGCTTTTGTTGATGAAGGCAGCATGGTTGACACATGGGCAACGGTTGGCTCGTGTGCACAAATTGGCAAGAATGTGCACCTGTCCGGCGGCGTTGGTATTGGTGGTGTACTTGAACCGCTGCAAGCAAACCCTACCATTATCGAAGACAACTGTTTTATCGGCGCACGCTCTGAAATTGTTGAAGGCGTTATTGTAGAAGAAGGGGCGGTTATTTCGATGGGCGTTTACATCGGCCAGAGCACGCGAATTTACGACCGAGAAACGGGAGAAATCCATTATGGTCGTGTGCCTGCAGGCTCAGTTGTGGTTTCGGGAAGCTTGCCCAGTAAAGAGGGTAGCTACAGTTTGTATGCCGCCGTGATTGTGAAAAAAGTCGATGCAAAAACACGCGCAAAAGTGGGCATTAATGCACTGCTTCGCGCTGCTGAGTAACCTCTGCTAATGCAAAAAATAAGTCACAGTCGGTCAGAGCCGCTGTGACTTGCTCCATGACTCAATAATCGACACACCTACGCCAGCAATTTCGTTTTTATCCCTTTAACCCAGGCTACAACGTCTGTCTCAGGTTCTAGCGTTTCAATGGCGTCGATCTCAAGCATGTCAGCAACAGGTTGCCCCTGTAGCTCCGCCAGTAACTCAGCAAACTGCTTGCCACCACCACAGTAAGTATCGCCATAGCTGCTGTCTCCCAACGCGGCGACTGCATAAGGTTTGCCGTTCATTAAGGGGAACTGATCGCGCAGCTCAGCATAGAAAAACTCTAAATTAGGTGGCACATCGCCTTGGCCAGTCGTTGACGTAATCACCAGTACTGCTTCAGCTTCTTTAAAGTCATCAACACTGGGATCGCTATGCACACTGGAATCGATGCCGTCATCACTTAAAGCCTGTTGAACCTCTTCGGCGACGTGCTGCGCATTGCCGTAAACCGAACCTGCAAAAATGGAAAGTTTTTTCATAACAATCAGTACCTTTATTTCTTTAATCAGTGTGAGCGATTTTACGCGCCAGAGTATACATCAGTGACCCGCTAAAGCATCAATACGCTCTCTCAATATTCAGGCTCTCACTTCCGGCGACGCGAAAAGGCGTCCAACTTGCCAACAGGCGAGCCATTTCCGTATGGGGTTGCGTTGCAATGCGCAGTAGCTTGCCCGTGCGGGGGTGTGGAAAGTGCATTTCTGTGCAACTGAGCGCCAGATTGTAACCGTTGAAATGATGTCGTACGAACGCATTTTGCTTACCATCACCGTGTGTTGTGTCACCAATAATCGGGTGGCGAACATGCGCCATGTGACGCCGCAATTGATGTTTACGCCCCGTATGGGGCGACAGCGCCACGTAGGAAAAGCGCGCCTCATGATAACGACCCACAGGCAGAGGAACCTGAAAACGCTGAACGCAGGTTAGCTGTGTTTGAGCTGACTGCGCAGGCTTATCTTTAAATGCGCGCTTATCCGACTTCTTGTCTAGAATTTCTCGCAGCGGATAATCAATCTTCGCTGATGCAGTCACATGCCCTCTGACGATGGCGCGATAGTGTTTGCGAATCTGCCGCTGAGTGAAAGACTCAGTTAATGTTGCCGCCATCGCAGAGGACAAAGCGAACACGAGTACGCCTGAGGTAGGCCGGTCTAGCCGATGAACAGGGTAAACGAAACACCCAAGTTGATCACGTAGCATCTGTACAGCGAAGTGCGTTTCCCGTTTCGCGATCAGGCTACGATGCACCAGCAACCCGGGCGGTTTGTCAATGACGACAATATCATCATCTCGATAAAGAACGGTTAGCGGCTCTATGAACACAGGTAGCTTTTTGCTAGGTGAAGACGTGAACAAAGTATCCCATACATAAGCGACCCATGGCGAGATATGCTGTCTTTCAAATTTCGCGTAGCGACCTGTGCAAAACATTGTCATATCCGGGTATAATCACGCTTTTTACATGAAGGGGGAAAGCCATTGTCGCAGCACATAGGATCAATCAGTGAGTTTCTGATCCACGCTGGCACACAGTATGCCATATTTGATATGGGACGCTGTATTCGCTCTCTCGAACCACAGACGTTTCTCGCTATAGAGCAAGGTGAACTGCCCGCCCCCTACCCACGCCAGCGCCATGCTTGGTTTGGCATTGTGTATTGGAATAAACCGCTTTCTGAGCATCGCTACATTTGGTTTCTAAAGCTGCCGCTGGATGAGAGAGGTTGCGTACTGGACGCTGCGCGTCAGCAATTTTTAGAAATCATCGTCTCTGCAATAAGCAAGAATAAACAGACTTCTGCGCCCGCAACCGATAGCATTGATCTTAACGAAGCGCAGCAGCCTGATAACCCCTATATTTTCACGCCAGCACAGCAGCAACTGGCCGACTTTAATGCGCTATCCAGAAAAACATTGCAATTACCCCCGTCAGCGGATCATGTGGCGGCTCACGATTATCTGCTGGCACCTGCTGCACAGGATTGGCGCAATATAAGCGTTCAGGGTATCTCCGATGCTGTACATTTCAGCACTGAGAGCGATTTGTTACAATTTTCAGAGTGCATCGAAGAAAGGTTTCCACCCGAAGTACAGGTACCTCTAATGAGCGCACTGGAAAACCGAGTTCCTTGTGAAAAGGTCGCGCAGGTTCTTGACGCGCAATATCATCAATCTCTCGCACAAAAAAAACCATCGGCACTTCAGTTTTTACGAGCGATGGCCATGGTGCCAGATGACGATTTAAGAAAAAATACGGTGTTAGCCGCGCTGGATACCTTCGGTTCTCACCCCGACCCGTTGCTTGTTATTGCAGGTCGACACTGGCAGGCACTGAAGTCTGATGACGTCATGACACGTTTTTTAGAAGCCGCAGCATATGTTGATGAGGACAGGATCCAATATCCGTTTTTTTGCGGCTTGTTTGCTGACATTGTGCAAATCCCGGCGACTCGACACGCTGCACTCAATGCCGTACGAAGCGCCGACAGAAGTGACATGCTAAGTCAAGCGATAGGCGCGCTGTTTAACCAGCGCGGAGAATAAATGGAACTCACTAACGTTATATTGTTACTGCTATTAGTGGCAACCGCTTGGCAGTTTTGGCACATCCGTGAAATGAATGAACTGGCCAACCGATTCGCGGCGCATTACTGTAAAAAGCATGCATTGCAGTTGATTTCTGTTGCGCGAGAATCAACGCGGATAAGACTATTCAAAGGCAAACCCGCGTGGTATTGCCGTTTTCGCTTTGAATTCTCCGCAAATCGAGAAGCGTTAAACAGCGGTACGTTTGAGATGCATAGTAAAACGGTTACCGCTATCGACGTTCCAGCCTACCCAATCAATTGAAGCCCTTAGGCTTCGAGGGATCAGAACTGATAACCCGCTTGTAAAAAGCCACCAACTCGATTGTCGAAAATAGAAAAAGCGAAGCACATGGCTTCGCTTTTTGGTCGAATTTCGAGCTTCCTTCTCTGCGATCCTTTGCAACTACAATCATCCCGATTTGAATCCTTTACGCCCCTTTCCATCTTTTCTCGCTCTTCCTAAGCGAGCCACTCATCCTAAGTAGGTCCCTTCCTTTTTTCCGTTTAACATCGCCCATCCATGCCGCGAATAGCCTCATCCAGAGACGTTCCTGAGTTTCATCCATGTGCTTTCCATTGCTTATCCATGTGATTGAAGCTCCGCTTCAATTATCTCACTCCGTTGAGATGTCCTAAGCTGTCCAAGTGTCTTCCTGACGTGTCGTGTTTCCTTGTGACGTGAGTAGAATACGCCGATCCGAAAACAGTGCGCTATGCATTTAATAAAAAGATTGTCAGAAATCGACCAGTTGAGAGAGGTGAAGCCAAGTAACTATTTAAAATCAGACACTTAAATATTATTCTACGTTTATGTTCAATTGCATTTTCTATTGATTGCCTACGCGTTTGTAGGCGATCTCTTACACCGAGCGAACGTTATTTGGGCGAGGCCTGAACATAACGTATCCAGTGATATGGCTAAACTCAAGTTCACAGACATGATCGTAATGCCCGCCACGAAAGAAAGAGAGACATTTCGGCAAAGTAACATACACCCCAACCCCCTCACTACGCTCGTCCTCAGACATGACACTGTCAATGGCATTCATCAAAATGTGCCCTAAGCCTTTATCCTGATAATCAGGGTGAACACCGATGAAAGACAGCATGTGATAGTTGCTCGCAGGCATGCACTCTCTAACCCGCTCTTCTTTTTCAATCATGTGTTTAGTGCCTAGGAACCCTGCGGTCAACAACATTTTTAAGCGCCAATGCCAGTATCGCCCAGCGCCAAACGCTGCGTCTGGTGCAATCAAGCACGCCACAGCCAACAGCCTCTTCTCGTCGTACAAACCGACCATAGGCTGCCTGGCTGTCCAGAACGCGTGTAGCTCTTCCCGGATAGCCGAGCGCAGCCGACTTTCATAACCCTCACGTTCGCTGTCAAAAATGTCAACGAAGAGTGGATCATCAAAGTAGGCATTATATAAAATTGATGCAGCGACCTTGAGATCCTCAGCAGTTAAATACACCGCCCGAACGCTATCCAAAGATAGGTCAATAACATGCTGCGCCATGGCAAAAACTCCTTACAAACAGTAGGTATTAACACTGACTTTTTGTTAACCGTTTGTAAAGTAAAATCCCATCCACACAGCACAGAGATTTGATCTGGATTAACGATAACTGCTCAGCGCAGCATCCCCCCAACCGATTAACCGGCCATTTTCAAAAATTAACGGCGTACATTCATCTTTGGTGGTGACGCCGTCATCTGTGATGCGTTGTGTCCGGTAATACAATATCCGATAGTTTGCGCCGTCTTGTTGATAAGCCTCGTCAAAGTCAGCTAACCCCATACGCTGCGTCACTTTTTCAAGCATCATTCCCTGTTCCAAGCGACTGACATGCTGACGGTTATTGGCTTCTCGCTTTTCCCAGTCATGTTGATAGTATCCGTCGCCATCTCCACCCACTGACACGACGCAACCAGACAATAACAGCGGCGCACATAATCCACAGGCGATGGCCGTCGTTTTCAAAAATTTACGCGTAAGCATGACTTCATTCCTTATTTTTGTTGATTCTCGATATACTGCACAGTGCGGTGTTTAACGTTGAGTGAGCACTGGCAGGTCGCAATTGATAAACAAGTTTTCTGCCAACTTTTATCATATTGTTTTTTCTGGTTTTTTTATCCAACTGGCGAAAAGAACCAAATTTAGTTAAGCAAATTGACGTTTATTTAGGTTTTTTAACATGCATACACAAAGCTTTGTCTGGTGTCAGGAAATTGCGCGGAAAGGTTTAACCCCAAACGTTGCGCTACTCAGAGCACAATCGAACGGCGCTTTGTCGGTACCACAGGCCATCTCAGCACTTCGCGCCTGGAAAAAAGCATCGATGGCTCTACTGGATAATGTCGCAGACGATAGTGATATACAGCCGGCTGAGAGTAAACAAACTCAAAGTGATACACCCACGTTATCGGACTCGCGCATAGCGACACTGGAACAACGATGCCATACACTCGAGCAGGCAAATGCAGCGCTGAATAGCCGCTTGATTGCCTTAGAACAACAACTCGCGTCTATGCTGCAGCAGAAGGATTAGGTACCAATGATCCAAGAAACTCAGCTAAAGAGGGCGCGAGCGTTCTGTGCGGGCGCTTTCCCACTTGCTCAACCACGACATTACCCGTTGTATTTTCAACGCTGATAATAATGTCTTCTTGATCGGTCAGTGCGAAAAAGAGCGTTTCTGGTTGCTTTAAACGTCGCTTCATTAACACATGACCAATCAGATTTTGTTGTAGCCGTTCAAAATCATCCTGATTCCAGACTTGCAGTAATGTGAGTTCGCCATCAGGGGCACTGGCGTGCAAATGATCACTCCAATAGCGGGTGAAAAAAGCCGTGTATTCAGTATTCAGGGTTAAATCCAGCGCGGATTGCACATTGTCGAAATGATTATTTTCTGTCTGCAACACGGGCTGCCATAGCACGTTCTCGCCATCTGTGGCTGCCGCCACAATACATCGAGAAGGAAAATCCTCATCATACGCGATGACTAAACCGGCCTCGGCTTTGTCGATGTAACCGTGGATGAAACCGTCCAGTGCACAGTTTAATTTTTCTGACATTCAATGAGCTTCCGCGCTAAAATAATGAATTGTTTTTTAATTCAAGGCAATGACGCGCAAGCTTATGACAGACGCGAACAAAGCACAAACTCCCGCTGCGATGCAATCACTGACGTTAGGGAAATCAGTCGACTATATTGAACACTACACACCTGAACTACTGCAACCGGTACCGCGCAGCATCAATCGCGAGAAAATTGGCCTGTCCGCCACCCAACTTCCCTTTAAGGGCGTTGATTTATGGAATGGTTATGAGTTGTCGTGGCTCAACGCAAAAGGCAAACCACAGATCGCCATTTTACGGTGTGCCGTTCCCGCAAACTCACCTAACCTGATCGAAAGTAAATCGTTTAAATTGTATCTGAACAGCTTCAATCAAAGTGTTTTTGACCATGTAGATGTTGTAAAGCAGTCGCTGACACGAGATCTATCGGCCTGTGCAGGCGTACCGGTTGAGGTCACCCTGTTGCTCCCTGATCAATTTAATCAGGCTGCCATTAATGACATCACCGGTGACTGTATTGACGATTTAGACGTGAGTATCGACCACTATGAGTATTCGCCAAGTACTCTAAGCACTTCGTCGAATGAGGTTAGTGAGACCTTAATCAGTCACTTGCTTAAGTCCAATTGCTTGATCACGCATCAGCCCGACTGGGGCAGCGTGATCATTCGCTATCGAGGTGCCCAAATTTCACGTGAGGGTTTATTGAAGTATCTTGTCTCGTTTCGTAGCCACAATGAATTTCATGAGCAGTGTGTGGAGCGGATTTTTTGTGATTTACTGCAATACTGTCGACCAACGGCACTAACCGTTTATGCACGGTACACTCGTCGAGGAGGGTTAGACATCAATCCATTTCGGTCTAATTTCGAAATGCCCTACGCCAATTTACGCTTGGCAAGACAATAGTTGCCGAAAACATTGACCAATGACAGGTTTCGCGCAATCCTTGAGGTAACCGAACTGTCGAATCATTGAGAGCATCTTACATTGGATCAAAAACAAATTGACTCATTGAAACAACATAATGAACAACTCGCCCAGTTCATCACGCGCCTATCCAAGTTTTATGAAGGCGCCAGCGCGGAAGTCGATAGAGAGCTTCAGGTATTGCGAGGGCACCTTGCCGGTAAGCAAAATGTCACGCTCGCCACCGTCAGCATCAAAAAGCTCAATAACTTGATGATGGAAAACGCGCAAAGTCTTAAAAAACAATCTACCGATACTTTGCATCGCCTTGAGTCTGCGGTCAAAAAGTTGCAGCGCAACGCCAACATGTCAGAAGACTTAAAGGGAGAGGCTGCCCGCTTTTTATCGTCGTTGAGCATGCAAAGTGGCTCTGTGTTTTCTTCGCTTTCTCAGTTCGAACGGGTCATTATTCTTTACCAGCAGGCGCTTGAAAACGGCAAGACCGATGAAGAGGAAGCCGAGAAAGGTGGAAACAAACAGGCGAAGCCCAATCTCGATAAGCCGATTGATGACCGCCTGCACGCCAAGATCAGCGCTGAACTTCAACAATTGATAGAACCTTATTATCAAAAAAACCAGTCCGATACCTTGCTGTCCGATGTACGCAAGAAACTGTTGGATGGTTTGACTCAGCACGAATTGCTGGAATGCTGCTTAGTTCTGATCCGGTTGATCATCAAAGATGCCGTCAGAGAAGCAGGCGTGAATGGCAAAGTGATTGAAAGTTTGCATAAGTCGATCATCACTATCAATCAAGATGTCAATCAAACCATTGAAGCGACGCAGGCCCAATTTGAAAGCAAAGCCAGCCACACTCAAGAATTGCAGTCTCAATTGGGTGATATGGGCGATTTGGTCAATGAGTCAACCGATATCGACACATTAAAATCTGACGCGCAAGCCTACCTTGAACGGATGCAATCTACCATCAGTCAACGTGAAGAGGTTGAGAAAGAAGAAGAACAAGTGCTGATCAGTCTATTGCAAAGTCTGCAGCGTGAATTAACCACCATGGAAAAGAAAACGCAGCAATATCGTAAAAAATTGCTTGAACAGCGCTTGCAAACTCACACAGACCCGCTTACGCGGATCCCGAATCGAATTGCCTACAACGAACGCATGGTGCAGGAGTTTGCACGGTGGCAACGATCTAACACACCACTGTGCATGGCCGTTATCGACATTGACCACTTCAAATCCATAAACGATCGATTTGGTCACGCCGCAGGAGACAAAACGCTGCAAGTGATTGCCAAGCAACTCCGCACACACTTACGTAAAACCGACTTTTTAGCGCGCTGGGGTGGGGAAGAGTTTGTCGTGCTTTTTCCCGACAGCGAATTAGATAGCCTTTTAGAGCCGCTCGAAACACTGCGCGCGAAGCTGGAAAGTCTCCCGTTTAAATTTAAGCAAGAGCCGGTTACCATCACGGCTTCTTTTGGCGTAACACAATTTCAGGAAGGTGATAGTATCGAAACCGTATTTGATCGAGCTGACAAATATCTCTACTCTGCTAAAAACAACGGACGAAACCGTATTGAGAGTGATGCGGGCTCATCACAATGAAGCGAATTGGACTCAACCCTGTTGGCTGGATAAGCCAACTCTCGCAAGGGGAAGTCACTCTACTCACCGGTACCACTGACCGCGAGCTCTATAAGGTGTTTCGAGACTGTTGTTTAGCCGTACTGAACAGCGGCGTCGATCTCGATGATGCTGCTGCCTTGTTTGCTCCTTACGAGTCGTTCCGTGTTGAACTGGTGCGCCGCGAGCGCGGTGTCAAAATGGAGCTTATCGATCCACCGGAAGTGGCATTTGTGGATGGCACGCTGATTAGAGGTGTGCATGAACACCTGTTTTCAGTGCTTCGTGATTTACTCTACATGCACGTCAAGTATTCGGGTATCGAAGCGCACGCCGCCAGCGACAATACTACTGAGCAAGAGACGACAATCAGTATCACCGATATGGTGTTCGATATGCTGCGCCACGCGAAGGCGCTGGATGGTAATGACGAATTGAATACGATTGTGTGTTGGGGCGGTCACTCAATTGGATTGGAAGAATACAAATACACGAAGGAAGTAGGCTATCAGCTTGGTCTACGCCAAATGAATATCTGCACTGGGTGTGGCCCAGGCGCAATGAAGGGCCCCATGAAGGGTGCCGCTATTGGTCACGCTAAACAGCGCTATAAAAAGGGAAGGTATATTGGCATCTCTGAACCCAGTATTATCGCCGCAGAACCGCCTAATGCAATAGTGAATGAGCTGATCATCATGCCTGATATAGAAAAGCGTCTCGAGGCGTTTGTACGTGCAGCGCATGGCATTGTGATCTTCCCGGGTGGTGTAGGTACCGCAGAAGAGTTGCTTTACCTATTGGGTATATTGATGGATGAGCGCAATTCACAACACCCATTCCCATTAATTTTAACCGGGCCCGAGGGCACGCAGGGTTACTTTGAAGCCATCGATACCTTCGTGGGCAAAACGTTGGGACCAGCCGCACAGAGCCGATATCAAATCATTGTTAATGACCCGGTGGCGGTTGCGAGGGCGCTATGCGAATCAAAGCAAAAGGTTGAGCAGTATCGCTTAGCGATGGGCGATTCATTCAGTTTTAATTGGTCGCTGAAAATCGAGCCTGAATTTCAGCATCGATTTGAGCCAACCCATGAAGCGATGGCTCAGTTACCTTTGCATCGGAATCAGTCTGTCGGGCAATTGGCTTCAACGCTGCGTAAGGCCTTTTCGGGGATCGTAGCGGGTAATATCAAGGCGAAAACGGTTGCCGAAATCAAACGTAAAGGGCGCTTTAAATTGTCTGGTGACCCAGAACTAATGACGCTGATTGACGAACTACTCGCCTCTTTCGTAGCCCAGCAACGAATGAAGCTACCAGGAAGCCGCTACGAACCTTGTTACACGATTGCGGTGGAATAACGTTATGTTACAACTTTGTCGTTTAAATTTGGCGGCAAAGATTTTATGCTTACAAGGGTGTTAGGTGGGAGAGATTAGTCGCACATGAACGGCAAAGTGTTGAAAATGATTGTTGGCGGGTTTGCGCTTTACGGCCTCTTTGTGTACGCAATCGTATCGTTTTTCCCTGACAAACCAGAAGATATGGATTGGCGTGACAGAGAAGCGTACAACAAGGTGCAGATCGGTAAGTTAAAACTGGGTGTATCTAAAGATGAAATTTTAGCCTTGCTTGGTTCGCCTGATATCACCGAAGCCAAAACCGTGGGAGAAGGTAGTCTTCAAGTCATGTTTTATCGAACTCAGCACATGAAATCGGATGGCATCACTACACAGAATGAATGTACTCCGCTGTTGTTCGAAGACGATATTCTTGTTGCGTGGGGTGATGGCGTTTACCTTAATTTCCTTGAGGGATGACCGTCACACCAATAAAGGGCATTGACGCTCAGCTAAAGGCCGTGTGTCAACCCTGTGTTCTTTCTGCCTTACCCACCCTACTGCAAGATTGTCATGAACTGGTCGCCAGTTTTTTGAAAGAGCCTGCGCTGGTTTGCATGCAGCTGCGTCACCATGGCCAGAGGTCGGTTGCACTGGCACCGAGGCTAGGTTTTATCGATTCGGCATTCATGCTGGGTCAGGCGTCTTGCAGCAGTGCATCTGTGATCCAGCAGATGGTGGTGGGTATTCTTATCTACACAGACACGAGTTTTCACAATGGTAGCCCCCGTGCGCCCTCACACGCTGTGATCAAGCAATGGCTAACGGTATTAAATACGCCACAAATGGGGGTAGCCTATCAATCGCTCCTGCACCTGTGCCGCTTACGTAAGACCCCGGCGCTAGCGCGTCAGCAAACTCAATCACATCTCGTTAAGTTGTTATTGAATGTCGCATGGCTAAACGTTGAGAAAAAACGCTCATATCAATCCATTCTTGCCGATCGAGCCACGTCTGCTCCCCAACATTCCGCGTTGTTTAACGCAATGGTCGGCGTGGAAGCCCCAACTTGGGTGGGTCGCATTGCTAAGTATGAGGCGTCTTATTGTTTTGTTTTAGGACATCGGCGAGGGAAACTATTGTTAGTTACCCTACCTGACGAAAGTGTTGTTGAGATTGCCGCTAACGAATTCGCAAGATTAGAACTGGTCGATAAAACGTTGGGTTTCTCGCGCTGGTACCGAGCCTTTTCTGCCGATAAAAGCCAGCACGCAGATTTACCTTCGCTAGGAGAAGTCGCACGCTACCCGATACAAACCCCACCTGCATCGTTATTGTCAGTCGTTCAGGCGATAAATCATCCGAATGCTGAACCACAGGCCATCGCCAAACTGGTTGAGACAAACCCACTGTTTGTGGAAATATTACGCGGGTCTGCTGAACAGCTCAATCGATTAAACTTGCGGGTAGATAATGTACTTCAATCTATTCTAACGCATGGTTTAGACCGGATTGGCGCCATACTGACTGAGCAAGCGCTATGGCATCGGCTCACCTTAAGTCAGTTTCCGCTGGCCCGCTCTTTCCAGCAGCTTTGTGAACTACATCGCTTTACGGCTGCCAGCCTAGCACAGCTACTTAAACACCCTTTACCTCAAAATATCAGCTTACTGGCAACCCTTCAGTTAAGCGCTTTGTTCACCTATGCGCCCCTTAGAACCCGATGGCAATGGCGCTTGCCAATGAACACTCCTGAGTCTGCTGAAACCCTGTTGGCGACTGAACCGCCCGTTCCTTTCGCCAGCCATGCAGTAATGCTAGCGAAGGCATGGCAACAGCCGCCTGCACTGATTAAGCGTCTCACACAACTCAGTGAAGCGTCAACGGAGCCTCACCATGATGATGTGCACATTCTAAAAGCATCACTGGCGCTGAGCCGGTATTGGTTCGAAGGTAAGGATGTTGAACTAACCGATCTCACACAGCAGCTTTCGAACAACCGCTGTATCGATCAGTTGTCGGGGGCGCACTTCCATCAATTACGCTGTGACGCTGCTAAGTTCCTCTACTGCCGCGTGTTTTAGGGCTGCCAATCGCGTGCGGTCCAAATCAACTTAACGGTAACAAAATTACCCCTTTGAGACTGTTCCAACGTGCTGCAATCAGCTAAAATAACTGATTAAGTTAAAATATACCGAATTAAAGAGGATTCACCATGACGCAACAGCGTATCACGGTCATTCGTGGCGACGGCATTGGACCGGATATCATTGATGCAACAATCAAGATTTTAGAAAAAGTAGGCTGTGACTTCGCTTACGACTACGCTGATGCTGGTCTGATGGCACTGGAAAATCACGGCGAGTTGTTGCCTCAGGAAACGCTCGACTTGATCGCTAAAAATAAAGTGGCACTGAAAGGCCCACTGACAACCCCGGTTGGCGAAGGGTTCACATCCATCAATGTCAGTTTACGCAAACAATTCAAACTGTACGCTAATTTACGCCCAGTACTGTCGTTCAAAGGTACTAAAGCACGCTACGAAGACATCGACATCATTACTGTTAGAGAGAACACGCAAGGCATGTATTCTGGCGTAGGACAAACCGTGTCTGAAGATGGGAACGAAGCGGAAGCCATGAGTATCGTTACACGTGACGGCGCCGAAAAGATTGTCACTTTTGCGTACGAGCTGGCGCGCCGCGAAGGCCGTAAGAAGGTTACTGCAGTACATAAAGCCAATATATTGAAATCAACGTCAGGCCTGTTTCTGAAAGTTGCACGAGAAGTGGGCGAGCGTTATCCGGATATCGAATCGACCGAAATGATCGTGGATAACACCTGTATGCAATTGGTGATGAACCCTCATCAATTCGACGTTATCGTGACAACCAATTTATTTGGCGATATTTTATCAGACTTGTGTGCGGGTCTGGTGGGTGGGCTAGGCATGGCACCCGGTGCAAATATTGGCGAGGATTGCGCTATTTTTGAGGCAGTTCACGGCTCTGCACCCGATATCGCGGGCAAAAATTTAGCAAACCCGACGTCGGTTATTCTTGCTGCGATTCAAATGCTTGAATATCTGAACATGGCCGACAAAGCCAATGCCATCCGCAGCGCATTGAAAGATGTAATTGAATCAGGTGATCGTACTACACGTGATTTAGGCGGTGAATCGGGTACAACCGAATTCACTCAAGCGGTACTTGATCGCTTGTCGTAAAGCCTCTGATGCTGCTGTAGCAGCGCATCGGTAAGTAAGCCAGTCAGGTTAGCCTGACTGGCTTTTTTGTTGTTAAGCGCCCCAAAAACTGGCCAAAACCTGATCTCGACGCATCACGCAAACTCGCTACACTGAATTGAGTCAGCGGAATTAGTCCGACTGACGCACACCTATTACATTCGCAAAAGGAGACTTCGAATGAAAAAACTTATGGCAATGGGCATGATGGCGACACTGTCTTTGTGTATTTTTACTCAGTCAGTCAATGCAGCTGAAACCCCAAAGACAGTAACAGCACAAACGGTTAGCGCCGAACAAAGTAGGCTGATCAATATCAATACAGCGACTGAAAGCCAGTTATCGTCATTGAAAGGTATTGGCGCGAAAAAAGCCAAAGCCATTATCGACTTCAGAGACAGTATCGGGGGTTTCAAATCTGTTGACGAGCTGGAACAAGTCAAAGGGATCGGCAGTAAAATGGTCACTCGATTGAGAGATCAGGTGACGCTCTAGAGCACGGTGCAAGGCGTTAGCATACAAGCGTTATGCTAACGCCTTTCATCAAAACAGGTAGGGAAAGCTCATTTGAGCGTTACCCTTTCACCGACTCTTTTAAGTAAGCTAAAAACTCTTCTTTCATTTCAGGGTGACGAAGTGCATAAGCGACATTGGCCTTCATGTAACCCAATTTGCTTCCACAGTCATGGCTCAGTCCTTTCATATAGTAGGCATCAACTTGCTCAAGCTTCATCAGCGCCGCAATCGCATCCGTTAACTGAACTTCACCACCTGCACCCGGTGGCGTAAATTCAAGCAGATCCCATATTTTCTCTGACAACACGTAGCGCCCGACGACTGACAAATTCGAGGGTGCATCTTCACGATCGGGTTTCTCAACCATCTGGTGGATTTTAGCGCCCTCGCCCGGCTTGATAGTGGCACCTTCCAAATCGACGATACCAAATTTGCTCACATCTTCATCGGGTACACTTTCAACCATGACCTGACTAACCCGGCTGGTATTAAATTTGGCCACCATATCGGCAAGATTATCTTTTCGTGCATCGCTGGCCGCGTCATCGATAATGACATCCGGCAAGACAACTGCAAAGGGCGCGTCTCCTACCAGCGGACGCGCACACATGATGGCATGCCCTAGGCCATTCGCCACCCCCTGACGCACATGCATGATCGTAACGCCCTTCGGGCAGATTGCTTGTACATCTTCGAGCAATTGGCGCTTAACACGCTTTTCCAGTGTCGCTTCGAGTTCAAACGAGGTATCGAAATGGTTTTCGATACTGTTTTTACTCGCGTGCGTTACTAAGATAATTTCTTTCAACCCCGCTTTCACACACTCACTAAC
The DNA here is from genome assembly GCF_018474025.1 of Alteromonas oceanisediminis. Classification (GTDB taxonomy): domain Bacteria; phylum Pseudomonadota; class Gammaproteobacteria; order Enterobacterales; family Alteromonadaceae; genus Alteromonas_E; species Alteromonas_E oceanisediminis. The sequence continues at coordinate 271,531 of NZ_JAHCTA010000001.1, forward strand.
CACGTATTGGATCAACGGTTTATCCACCACCGGCAACATTTCCTTAGGAATGGCTTTTGTGGCCGGCAACATGCGGGTTCCCAAACCCGCTACCGGAATAACTGCTTTTTTTACTTGACTCACAATGCTTGCTCCTTTACTGATAATCCTCGTCCAATACCATAGTAATGCAATCCGTATTCCGAAACGATTGCTGGGTCGTATAAATTCCGCCCATCAAAAATCACAGGGGACTTCAATTTATCACGAATTGTTTCAAAATCAGGCGCACGAAATTGCTGCCACTCAGTACATATCACTAAGGCGTCAGCGCCATTGAGTGCGCTCTCTTTAGTGCCGACCAAGAGCAAGTCATCTCGGTTAGCATAAATTCGCTGGGTTTCTTCCATCGCCTCTGGGTCGTACGCTTGCACTGTGGCTCCTGCCTGCCAGAGTGACTCCATTAATACCCGGCTTGATGCTTCTCGCATGTCGTCGGTATTGGGTTTAAACGCCAAGCCCCAAATGGCAATACGTTTGCCGCTAAGCTCGCCCTTGAAATAATCAGACATATAGCCGAACAGTTTTTCTTTCTGACGGTAATTGACATGTTCAACGGCATTTAAAATCTTTGCATCAAAACCGACAGCAGCCGCACTACGTGCGAGCGCCTGCACATCTTTGGGGAAACATGAGCCGCCGTAACCACAGCCCGGATAAATGAACTGGTAGCCAATACGCGGATCGGAGCCGATCCCCCGGCGGATATTTTCAATATCCGCACCAAAGTGTTCGGCGAGATTACTCATCTCATTCATGAAGCTGATTTTGGTCGCCAACATGCAGTTTGCAGCGTATTTGGTTAACTCAGCGCTTCGAATATCCATGGTAATCACGCGGTCATGATTACGATTGAATGGCGCATACAATTCACGCAACTTGCGCTCAGCACTCTCACTGTCTGTACCTAAAATAATACGGTCAGGACGCATGCAGTCACTCACCGCCGCGCCTTCCTTCAAGAATTCAGGATTGGATACCACGTCGAAAGTGACATCTTTCCCCTCTTCCGATAATTTACGACTGACCGCCGCTTTGACCCTATCTGCCGTACCGACCGGTACAGTCGATTTATTTACGATGACTTTATGCTTTTGCATGTGTGTGGCAATAGTGTCTGCTACTGCCAACACGTATTTTAGATCAGCCGACCCATCTTCATCTGGCGGTGTACCAACAGCAATAAAAATGATGCTGCCGTGGTCTATGCCCTCTTTGGGATCGACTGTAAACTGCAAGCGACCGGCTTCATAATTACTGGTTACTAGCGGTGTCAATCCCGGCTCATAAATCGGAATATGCCCTTGCTTCAGTTTGTCGACTTTACTGGAGTCGACATCAACGCAGACCACGTCGTGCCCCACTTCTGCCAGCACAGCGGCCTGTACTAATCCGACGTACCCTATCCCGAAAACGGTAACTTTCATAGTTTCTCCAAACTTTCGCCAGAGTCGTATGAATTATAAGACTCTAGGCCGTTAAACTTCTTAAAAATGCTAAATGCGCGGATTCGGCACACGTATAATGACTTAGCTCACCATGCCAATAATCAAAGACCTCTGGTTCTGTAGCTTGCACGATTCTTTCGGCAAGAGAAGACGCACTGCGGGCCTCAAATGTTAAACCGGCTTTGCCTTCAATTTTTTCTTTCATTCCCCCGATATTGGCACCAATTAGCGGCCTCCCAAATCGGATAGCCTCTTGAATAACAACCGGTGAGTTTTCCCACCAAATAGAAGGAATGATAACCCAGTCACACTCTGCCATTCGACTAGGTAATTGTTCTGATTCGTATTGGCCGCGCAAATGAACTATTCCTGACAATTGGTCTAACAATAACGTTACTTTATCTTTAAACTCACTTTCCTGAAGATCGAGATTAGCGCCATGCACATCTAAGCGGATTTCTCTTTTTATATGGTCCGGCAGTAAAAGTATCGCTTTAAGTAATAAATCAAGCCCTTTGTAAGGGTTTATTTGGCCAAAAAATGCAAATCTGATACGTTTCTCACCACCGTGTAGTGTCCGTGGCGGTATTGGTTCGATCTTAGGCAAAACATTTTCTATTACCTTCATTTTGCTTTCAGAAATCCCCCATTCAACGTAACGATCCGCTAAGAACTGGCTTGGTGATACAAACGCATCAACGTAGCAAAATTGGTCCAGTAGGAATTGTTTCCGTAGAAAAAAATCCCCTGGCGAATGTTGAGGAAAGCACTTGTGACAATCTGCATAAATCGCCTTATTACAGAGTTTCAAAGTATCTTTCTTAACCATTTGACCATTATGCATACACATCGCCATAAACTCGTGTAGTGTAAACACTAAATTTGCCTGCGGTACCGCCCGTTTGATCGCTGAAAATATTTCAATCCCCATGTGGGCAAAGTGGTGGACATGCACAATATCGGGCTTAAAATCCGCTAAGAGTGAATTCAAATCACCGAAAAGCTGTTTCGTGCTATTGGTTGTTAAATTAAACCAATCATGAATGCCCGTATGAAATAATATTTCCTCACCTCTTTGAGAAAATGCTGATCCGCCATGGCTCTTCGTATCAGCACGAGCGATGTACAAACATTCAATGCCCTCAGACTTAAGAAACTGATATAAATTCCAAGATGCAATTTCAGCACCACCTTTGCTTAATTCAGGATGTCCGTGAGAGATAAATACCACTTTATTCATTACTATCTGCTCCAACCCCGGCCAATATTTCTAATTCTGACCTCCATCGTTCATTAAACGTAATCGCATTTAATATCGTAACGTTATGCTTCCAGCCGCCCGAGTCGACCAGATTCTGCGATTGTCGTTCTAAATGGTAAAGTTCAGCATCGCGATGCAAATAATTAACTCGTCCCGATGCTAAAATCGCAAGACAAAGGTCAGAATCTTCAAAATCACCTAATATATAGGTAGGATCAAATCCCCCAACCTGTTCAAATACCGTTTTTTTAATGGCCCAACATGCAGCCGTTAACAAATCACACTTCTGTTCACCACCATCTTGCTCTGCAAAGTTTTTGGGCCATCCCTTTTTGGGATGATCATTGAAATACAACCCAGGATATTCAGCTACTGTCATAGGCGCCATCCCGTTGTGTTGAATAGTATCGTCTTCAAAAAGCAGACGAGCTCCAACAATACCGACGTTCTCTTTCTCCACGAGCGTCAGCATTTTATTCAGCCATTCAGCGTCTCGCGGCAAGACGTCAGAATTTAACAAAACCAGATTGTCTGACGCGGTATACTCGACTCCTAAATTATTTGCTTTACCGAAACCAACATTCTCAGACAGATAGAGCACGCTGAAAGGATGTCGAGTAGAGTGCGTTAGTCGCCTCGCTAACGTCCCGACGGCACTGCTGATGTTAGGATCATCAACAACATAGATTATTTCAACGTCATGATACTCAGAATATCGATCAAAGTGGGACATTTGGTAGCGTAGAAAGTCATAACGACCATATAGTGGAATCACGATAGAAACTCGCGGATGTTCAATACGCCCAGAGAAATCAACGCGTCGAACTTCTACCTTCCTATCTTTAGGGTAAAGTTCGCTTAAAAATGGCCGAAAAATAACACTTTTACTTAAGTGCAGCGCATCATGTGCAGTCCAGTGCGTCAATAATCGCCTTAAAGTTGCTATTGGATTAGTGTCAGTGTGATATAGGTTCTGCACATCAACATCTTGCTCAGTGGATGAGTCGAGATGGACGCGCAGGGTTAGCTCCCTAGCGAGATACTTTTTTGTGTCCGTGCGTTCGAGCGACAGAATAATCCCAGTATTCACTTTAGTTCCAACACCAAATACGTCTTGTACATCTTTTCGATTACACCTTAACTGATGCACGGTATTGCCAACAACTTTCCCTTTGCTATTTACTAGTACGGCATCTACGTGTGACGTTTTATCAACAATCCACCCACTTACAAATATATGCTTTTCCGCAATAATAACAAACTCGCAAGACGCTCTAGCTTCGGTGTCTGAAGGAGAAATTACCTGCTCTTCGCTCACCGGCACCCTAGGTGCAATAAATTGCTGCGCATTCTTTAACATTAAAGCGATTTTCTGTGTACTACCATCAGCTAATTTGGCTAGAAGTTTGATGTCATCAATATCCAGATCAGTGTCTACAGTTATCTGGAAACCATCAGCCGGTTGTCCAATGTGAGCTACGACATCTTCTCTCGCTATTTTTGTCGTATTCGACTCTAGGTCAGATGACGCATTATCGACCAACGTGAGTGAGTTTACTTTTTCTGAAAGGTACCACCCGATAACAACATAGCCGTTAACGGTTTTAGAGCAAATATCGATGTTTATAAGTGATGGAGTTGAAGCGGGCCGTCCAATCAGTCTTTTAACGAGCGACTTTACTTTATTCACGATGAACGGAATCCTATTGGTTTAATTATTATTTTATCAAGTCACAAAATACCATACACACAGAAGTATAATCAACGCAGAGGTTGTGTGAGTTAACCCCTGGTGATATTGTTCGAAAATATAAACCAGATATAGCTGCGAGCACTTATTCGACAGCTCTGATACCGATTTATTCCGCTGCACGCCATTGATAATTACTTAGCGTTGTTTTCGTACGAAGTTTAAATATCTTCTTAGTCAAAAAATTGTCATAATATTAGGCTTTTTCGGCATCCTCATCGCGTGTAGCTGATATATTATCACTGGCTCTATTCTAAGCTAAAAACGAGGTCTACCACACAGAATGAGGCAAGTAAGACTTTATCGCACATGAGACCATTTTATTTATTAGACGCCCCATATTCTGGCGCTGATATGCTGCTGCACCACTGCGAAGTTCACAGTCAGGGAAAGGTGGTTAGGTTCAGGGATACCACTGATTTTTCTAGGGATAGCCGATATCAAGCTACGAGTTCGATATCACGGAAACTTAATGCGCAAATAGGCTCCACTCTTGATCCAACACGTTTAGGAATTTTTGTAAGGGAGCCTGCGGCCCGATTAGCGCATGCGTACATCGTTTTGAAAAAACTTGGACACACACAAAAAACCTTTCGCCAATATTACAGCGAGCCTCAACAACTCAATGTATTTAATGAGATGCTGCAAGGGCGTAATCTTAAAGATTTATCGTTTGTCGGTGTGTTCGAGCTGTTCAACACTAGTTTGTTAAGAGCAGGAAAATGGTTTAATGTAGATTTAACGGTCCAACAATACTATGACATCACGGCCGATGCGGACGAAATAGCCAACTTACTCACCGCAGAACATAAGTTAGCAATCCAAGATTTGCACGCTATAGATTGCGCACTATACGCCGAGGCCAAAGTTAGGCTAAACAGGTATTTTGAATCAACTCTTCGGGTAAAACCGCTATCTGTTAGCCGTCAAAAGAAAGTTATTATTCATATAGGTCCTCCGAAGACCGGCACGTCAGCGATCCAAAAATGGCTTAGGGAAAATCAAACCCAACTGAGTGATGCTGGGATTTTTTATCCCCCTCATACAGTAGATGCTAATGGTGTTAGTTCGGGAAACTTTTTGTCTCTTCTAAGCCAGAAAACACGGCAGACTCAGTACTTTTTCGATGTTCAAAAATCACAAAAGTTATTATCTGACTTTGAAACAATGCCACACCATACCTTGCTGCTGTCATCAGAGCGATTTTACAATCATTTATTGGATTTATTCTTGTGGTTGCCTCAAGCAAAGTATGTCTTTTATATTCGACATCCACTCGATCTTATTGAATCAAGTTATCATCAGGAAGTGAAAAGACATCAGCGTGTTGCTCCTTTTAATCTCGCCGATAACACAAGGTTTAGCCGATTATGTGCTTTTTTGATGGTATGCTCGGAAATGAGCATAGAGCCCATGCTTAGGTTTTACGATTGCGAACTTCAGCGCGGTTCGAGCTTAATCGCTGACTTCACCGATGTCCTTGGGATAAGATCGATAACGCCTATCAACAACCAAAAAATAAACTCTCGGTTTGGATTTGGCGAACTTGAATTAATGCGCTTTTGCAATCAGTTTTTTGACCCCAAACAGATGAAAAGACTGGACAGTTGGTTATTGAGATCGCTGGACTTTTGGTTGCAACGGGAAAGCCAGAATCAAGCACCGTTCTCATTTATTTCGCGCGCACAAGCTGAAGCATCTAAACGGTCTATGCTCGACCAACTCAGCGGCATTACTCAAGTTTATCCTGAGTTACTGCAGAAGGGTAATGTTGTTAAAAAATTGACGCTTCTCGCGTCCGCGGAGTGGCATCTTCCATTTAAGGATCAATCAGAAAGTTGGGAGGAAGTATTAATTGCTTGGCAGAAACTTAAAAAGGAAAAAATCCACATCGCAGCTGTAATTGCAAAACGTAGCCGCAACTTTGCTAAACAAGCCATATTGACCGATGGTGCTTGCGTGCGAATACTTCCATGGAGCCTAGCTGACACGCTACGACTAATCTTATTTAACGGGTACCGCTGGTGCAGATTCAATTCATCGAGCGATAATACCTAGCCTAAGGTTGCTACAAGTGCTCTACTAATGACGTTAGATTATTAACTACGTTTTTAATTTCAACAACTTTCTCCTTATTTAGGTACGACAGCACTGTTTTCAACTCAGTGGTCGAGATATCCTTTGTTCGCGGCAAGTAAATGACTTTGGCGATATCTTCAAGCTCATCGAACTTGCCTGCCCAATCATCACCAATGGCAAAAATATCGGCATGTTCACGAATCAGATCACCACGCTTCTGATCCCAACAATTTTCCTCGAAAACAGCGTCAACATAGCGACAAGCCAATAGTATTTCTCGCCTATCCTCATAGGGAATGACAACCTGTTTTCCCTTTACCTCGTTAAATTCATCTGACGACAACCCCACGACTAGACGATCGCCAAGCGCCTTTAACCGTTTTAACAAGCGAACATGCCCTACATGAAAAAGATCGAAGGTTCCATAGGTTACAATGGTTGTCACAATAAGATTTCCTAATACGTGTTGTTAACTGAAATCTTCCAAGGCCATTCGTGAAATTTATCAGATACTGTCCATGCATCACCATACCTTTCAGCTAAAAAACGTTCTGGCAATTTTGGAATGGGAAAATCAACGCCATAAAAATTGATGCTGCTACGCTGGGAAAGAATCGCACTATCAACGCTCCTAATCGACATATTCTCCATGTATAGCATCACTCGCCCATTCTGATACCAGTAAGGGAAAATGTCGATCATTACATTGGATTGTATATCGTACAAATGAACGTTGAGGTTGCTTGCTATCCCGTAACCGATCCGATATTTTTCACTGTCTATCTGCTCAACCATTCGATCTCTCAATTCAACCGCCTGTTCAAATGAAATCTCTTGGTCGGTTAGTTCAATTAAAATATCGACGTCATCATCGTGTTCAATAAATTGTTTTTCTCTAATTGCCCCGAGCAAAGTGCCATAAGCCAAGCAGGGTTTGTAATCCAGCCTTTGTAATTCTTCCATCACATTTTTGAGTACGTGAACAACCTTCTCAGAGGTTTCGAGCAGAACCCCTTTGAGCGCAATGCCATGTTTCGTAAGCTGCACAGGCTTCTGACCATTAGCTGTGCGAAGCTTATTGAGATAACGTTCAAATTTGCAGATATTCAATGTTGTTGACAACAGTCGAGAATGAATGTTTAAGTCATACTGAATCGACTTTAATGTATCTTTGAAAACCACAAGCGCGAGCAACGCTAGTTCGTTATCCATGTCTAAATCATCAAATTCTATTTCAGCCCAAGTAACAAGCAACTGCTGTAGAAATGGCAACTCGAACATTTCATGGGCTGAAACATCCCGATAACAGATTTCTATAATTTTATTCATCATAGACTGGCGAATGAGTACACCATTCCCATTATATTGTTTAATGTCCGATAGCGTTAGCAACTGAGATAATTCAATTTTCAAACGCTCAGCACCGAAATAATGCTTATCACGCGAGTACACAAGTGCGGCTTTATTTCTGCGAAAACGCGCATAAACAACGAGGCATTTAGCCCGGATGCTCCATCTATCTTTACGATTTGTGATCCGCAATTTACTGATATAACAACGCTTATCGAATTTTATTTCTAACCACGGGTTATCCTCGTGCGCGGAATGAAATCCTTGGCCTTCCAACACTGTTTGGAGGTTTTTTTTGTGATTAAGCTTCGAACTTGCAGTAATTTTGACATTGTCACCACCATTAATCCTTTCACCGTGCTTACCCAAGAGCTCCAAACCAGCGAAGTTTAAGAAAGCGTTAGATTTTTCAATCACTAAACGTATGGCTTTAACTTTGCTATCAATCGTAATTTCTAACGGCCGGTGATTACCGCCACCGAAAAAACCCATTGAAGGAAAAATATCGTCTAATGTGGGAACTGTGAATTGCTTATTCTCTTGCGCGCTGTCTATAAGCTGACCGCATCTGACGACATAAAATTGCGATGTTGTGTCGTTGAGCAAACATATGGAGAGCAGGCTACTGGGTGCTCTCCTAAGTAATATGGGATCAATCGATATCGAAAAAGCGACAACTTCGGTGGTATCCATGAACGGATTATCATTGCGATTGAGAACCTCAATACCGCAGACCTCATCGCCGATCGTCGCCGTAACAATCGCTTTACGACTTAATAAAACGCAGCAAGCACCTTCAATGAAAACCTGTCCGCGTTTCGCGGAAACACGGTGAACCACTCCACTATTGGGAGAAGCACTTTGACCGATATTTAATACTGAAAGCGCTCCCGCGTCCCCTAAAAAAGCGCAGGAACTTGATAATTTGCCAGGCATTCCATTCCCCGTGTGTTAAAGGCTCGAGACCAAGTGACCTAACTGAGCGGTCACAGACTTGTCATTAAAGTGTCATATAATAACGCTACACGCGAAAAAATACCATTTCAGTTGGAATTGGAAAATACTCTAATCTCCAATTAACAGCCATTTTTCAATGAGTTTGCAGGAAATCACGATACTTCTTTGGCGGGAAAAACATCAATAAATCGATAATTATAGCCTTTATGCTTTGCGATGTTACACAATAGACGTTCGATTACGTGCATTAACGTGCCATCAATTTGACCGAGCTCCTGAGGGAAATCTGAGGGCTTCCATTCTCGCTCGAACAGTGGTTTCAGTGCATCTGGACGATACCAAAACATACTACCTGCCGGAAAATCTCCAACGTCGCTGGTCAACTCCAAACCCATGCTTGATGCAAGTGCTGCTGCCATATCGAAGTTATCTCCCCAATCAAGATCCTCAATAATTTCAGGATGATAGGGTGGAAGGTATAGACCTAACGTACTGTCAGCCATGAACGTCGCAAGAATAGAATCAATCTTTGTGGGGTAGCCACCGACTAACGACCATAATAATTGTAGTCGCCAACCGGAAAGTCGACGCGAGTGAGGTGTTGCTTTAGTGTGTAGTTTGAGGACGATGTCGCAACCCGACAGCTTGGGCCCTGCAACCATTAGCCAAGGTCCGATATCTCTGCCACGGTTATCTACTACAATAACGTCGCAATGTTTTAGTTTTGACGTTATTTCGCAAACGGCGTTGTGATTGTTTGCGGTTGTGGTAATAATAATTTGGCTGGATGTTGGAAGTGGTAACAAGAAGCCCAGTATTTCTGGTAACAAGTCGACGTAAAATACGTGAATATGCACTCCTAACTTGGTGCTAGCACTTGATAAACTTCTGGGAGAAACTTGCCAGTCGTAAGAATCAGCCCAATGGTTATATTTAGCTCCTTTGGCAAACGTTGTAATAAGTGTCTCCCTACTCCAATAGGCATCTAAGTGTTGAAATATGTAATCAAAAAGGCATCGCTTGGCATTACTTGATAACTGGGAACTACCCTCGTATAACCACGTTAGATTGTCCCTGAGAATGAAATTAGATTGCACCATGTAACGGTCAACAGCATTGCCCCACCGACTATCTTCGGCCATCGCGGTGACCACCTGCTGATAATCACTGATCGACGAAAATGTAGCATCTCCCTGACGAACAGATGAGGCTGGGGAACAAGATTTCAGAGCCCTTTTCAGTCGTACTTTAGCGCTTTCGATAGCTGGATGCGTAGGCTCAATACAACTAGCCTTTGTGATCAGCGTATCGGCCCGATCAAACTCACCCGCTTTAGTAGCGATATCGGCAAGCCTAGCTATCACACCAGGATGTTCAGGTTGAGTGTCGGCAGCTCGTTGGTAACACCGCTGCGCATTATCGAAATGTTGCATCTGAAAAAAATGATCACCGAAATGTATCCATTGCCAATACAAATCACGCTTGACGGCCGCTCGCCCAATAAATATTTCTGCAGCAACGTTCGCTTTGCCCTTTGTTGCAAGATAAAACAACTCAATTGCCTCATTAGCGCTGCACGGCTTTGCGATCCAATAGTGCCAGTCAACAAAAGCTAGCAACGATCTATTCATAGTTTTCATTGTCGAAATGGCGTCACCAATGCTCATACCCGCTAAAGTGATTTTGGGTCGCGGAGACAATGATGTATTTTTACTTTCGATTTCGGCACGTTTGCTACTTTGTCGATTAAATTCATCGATGATTGGTGCGGTTAAGGGATGCGACTGCCTTTTTGAGACGGACGATACCTTGCTAACATCAGCAAAGGCATGTAATTGCCTCATCGCTTCATCGCATCGTTTTTGAAGCTCGGGTGAAACCATCGCAAACAAGCTTTCAGGGATATCTTTTTGCAGAAGCGTTGCATCATAGGCGTGAGACCGTAAAGCCTGTTGCGGAATACCTTTGCTTTGAGCAGCACTGCATACTAATTCATTGTCAGCGACAAATGCCGACTGCTCGAACAGCAGTGTACATTTTGGATAGTTTTTTACACAGCTAAGCATCCGCTCGGTGGACAATAACCACATAGTTGCCGCTAAATCAGGGCGTTGCCAGAAATCAATATCCTCCGTGCGATCTTGCATAGATTGGTTAAACTGCAACAGTGTCCTGCTGTGCCTTTTCATCAGCGATGATACTGCAAACTTCCAGTTCCGATACACTAACACAAACCGAATATTCCCCTCACAGGCTTCAAACCAATGGTCTAAAAATAGCGCTGCTCTAGGATCTTTAGCGCCGTAACCTAGCGCTTGCACTGAACATTTTGATTTTCGCCGCTGAACATAGTCACGTAAATTTTCAAGCGAATTGTCAGGCATCAGCAATGGAAAGCTACCGTCGTAGCGCCAATCCGTACCATTAACCTGCAGAAAGTGGTTGTGGATAGCGACAATTTCAGCCTCTTCACCATGGCCTTTGGGATTTGCGAAACTGGCCCCCATAAGGTCCCGGCCCATATCGACACCGTTGTTAATCATATTTAGTGACACTAGAGAGGTGCCCGTGCGATGAAAACCGCTACAGAGGTAAAAGGGCGTTGAGCTCATTATAAACCATTAACCAAGACTGTTATTTAAGTTTCCACGGCCACTCGTGAAATTTATCTGGAGTAGACCACGTGCTGCCGTAACGTTCAGTTAAGAACGATTGAGGATCTCCCGGTATTGGCATATCCTCTTCATAGAGCTTTATCATTTTTCGTTCACTCATTATGTGCTTAGGTATGCCGCGAATTTGCATTTTTTCCATATGCAACATGGCTTGGTCGTTATTCAACCAATACGGAAATAAATCAATCAATACACCGGTCTTTATCACGTACACATGCAAATTTAAATTTGCTCCGCTTTTTGTTGCGCGATTAATAACATATTTATCTTCATCCAATTGAGCTGCAATTTGCTCGTGAACAGCCAATGCATCGGGTATAGAGAGGTTTTGTCCCGGTAATTCAATAATAATATCTACGTCATCATCATGGGGGATAAACTTATTGTCTCTAACAGCCCCTAACAACGTGCCATATGCAAGACAAGGCCTGACGTTCAAATTGTCTAGATCAGCAATTAGCATTTTGAGCGATTCGACAAACTTTCCATATTTAGCGGTTAGTTTGCTTGCCAGAGCTGTTCCATGTTTAGTTATTTCAATCAACGGTAAATCGGCTCTAGCCCGTTTATGATTTATTTCAAGCTCAAGGGTTTGTAGCGCGCTGCGGGTGGCAAGCAAGTCCTCAAAGCATAACAAATTAAGCGATGTCTGTACTTTCATGTAAAAAACCAGATACACCGCTAACAATTTGAGCTCTAGCAAAGCTTCAGGTCCAGTTACCAACGTCTTACTCCAAGACGATAAAAAATACGGAATTAACTGAATGTCTTGTTCATCATGTTCTGTAATATCGTTCAACACGTCGAAATAACTGAGAAGAAAGCTCAAGACTTGTTCACGCGTCATATCCGGATGAAATTTGCGTTTACCTAACAGATTTTGAACTTTGCTATACAGTGTTAACTTTTCGGTATTGTTAAGATTGTTATGTACCTCGTGAGTTCTACCATCAATATCTTCCCCTGTAATACACAAAGGTTTTGACCGCACCCCCCATTTATCGCCGCGATTGATAAAGCGAAATCTGCTAATAAATTTTGGCTTTTTGAGTTCTATCTCAACCCAGGGTGTTTGATCTAATTCAGAATGAAAACCACCTGCAGCAAATGATTCAGGATCGAGCTTAGCGTTCTTGCTAGAGCTAAAGCGAATCGCTTTAATTGCTTCTGGTGTTATTGGCGTATCATCTCTATCAAATAGCGAAAAGCTACTGAAATTAAGAAAATCTTTAACTCCACGTAAAGATATTCTAACTGATGTAAATACGTGCTGCGAGATAATGTCAAGAGGTTGATTAAGTGCTCCTCCGATAAACCCGAATGACGGAGCAACATACTCTAAGAACGCTATGTATAATGACCGCTCATTTAGTTTTTCTTTCAATCGACTGACTGGCAGCTCTCTAATTACCGTGCCTGACTCATCATCCAGACATATCGTGACAAATCCGCTACTGGTCGTTACATTTTCGGTGTCGGGAACAGGAATCACGTAATGTGCCCAATGTATTTCTTCCTCAGAGCAGTATGTTATTGATGCATAAGCGAGTACAAAGTGGTCGTCTTTAAGTACAATGACAACGCGCTCGCTAGCTGATACTTCTACACGCCCCTCAATAAGCTGACACGCCCAAGCCATAAATTGATTTCCCTTCCCGATTAGGCCATTTTGAACTGCTGTATAGCTCAAAATTTCCTGTTCAATCATATATTAAAGCGCAATTATGCCTTTACCATTAACGAATACCAATGCGTAGTCATAAAAAAAGGTGGCCTAAGCCACCTTTTTAACTAACGCTATTAATGTAACAGTAATATTAGTTACCGTTGTTACCGTTGTTTGGTAGAGCTGCTTCGTTACCTTGTGTCGTTGCTGTCATGTTGAACAGTGAACCACCGGCAGTACGAATAAGGCCTAAACCTTCACACGTATCGAATGCGCCTTTAAGAACCAAACGTGCACGACCTTTATATTCTGTCGCACCGTCTACACCAAACGCTGTTTCAATATCGATGATGTCTTGACCAGCTGCAGTTGTACGGTTAGCACCTTCAGTCGAGAACACTTGAGTCGCGTGAACCGCTAGGTCTGGAGCGATAGTTGTATCTGCTGTACCCAATACTGCACCATCTTGTGCGTAAAGTGTGCCACGGATATCACCTTCGTTAATACCAGATGTGTTAGTTAAGCGAACATACGCAGTATCAGAATTGCCAACCGCCGGAATATTAAAGAAGCTAGCGATACAGCCGTTACGCACTAAATCACCGAAAGGACCAGCTTCCTCAGCAATGTTGTCATAACGCGCGTTGAAGAAATCAACGTTCCACGTTGCACTGATTTGACCAACTTCAGGAATAGTTGCTGCGTTTGCACCCGTCTTAACTGAGTAACAAACGTTGTACAAAGACGTCAGCTGAGTTGTGTTACCAGAAACCTCAAGCTCAAAAGACGTCAATTCGCCAGCGGCAGCCGTCAATGTATTAGCAGTGAATGCTGTAGTAGAACAATCCGCAGCAGAGCTTAGGAAGAACGAGCTCCCATCCTGGAAAGAACCAGAACCAGCTGAGAATGCTAATGTATGCTCGTCACCACCTTGGAAATCAAAGTCGTCGCCGTTTTCTTTACGTACGTTACCGGTGATACCTGGGAATACCGTAGTACTAGCAGCCTGAAGAGCAAGCTGCAATGTACCCAAGTTAACAGTTGAAACATCACCAGCTGGGTCGAAGTCTGAACGACCATCTTCTAGTGATGTAATGATTCCATTAGCATCAGTAAACGTAACTTCAGAGTTACCAACGTTAATGCGCACAGTTCCCGTGAAATCAGTAGCATTTGCTGTCAAATCAAACGGTTCTTGTGAACCAAAAATAACCAACGGCGTGTCAGTTGCTGTAAGGTTGATCTCATCAGCCAGCACACCGCCTGCTACAGTCTCAACACCTTCAACGTATTCTACACCTAAACGTACTTTCTTATCTGAGCTGCTTGGGTTAAGCGCGTCGGTCAAGTTCTTAACCGCGTAACCTTCAAACGTAGTACCGCTAAGAATAACGCCATCAGCGCCAGCGTCAGTGTCGAAACTCAATTCAAACGTAATAGTGTTGTCGCCAATCGCGCCACCCTGTACCACTTCATAAGTGATAGTGTCGCCACCAGCAACAGCAAGGCTGAACGCACCAACGCCGCCGTTAGAGTTATCGACTAGCGTGGTCGTTGACAAATCCTCACCAAAAACAGCACCGCCACCAAGTGTGTACTTGATAGTAGCAACATCGCCCGCATCGGCAATATCGCCCGGCTCAGTCGCGCCGTTTGTCAAATCGAAATCTACTGTCGGAGCAGTAATCAGTGTTTCTTCAGAACCAGTACCCGGGTTACCGATGCCAAAAATCACATCTGCCAATACTACCGTTTGGTCGCCGCCGCCAAACTCAAGGTCAGGCGCTGCAACCGCCGAACCAGCTGACGCAGCTAAGACCGCTGCAGCAAGTGCTGTTTTGTTAAATAATTTCATTTATAAATCCTTAAATATAGTTATATAGCTATAGCCGTTCAGATCATTATAATCGCAGTTAGCGCACCGTGAAAAAATGCCTGAACATGTTAATAAGCGCATCAATTGAGATAGGGCCCCTATAATTGGTGCGCCTTTCACGACTTGAGATTCTATTCGTACCATTTCAGAAGTCAACCCTTAGATTAGGCCAATTCTCCAATTAAAGTAAGTCTTTATGTGAAAAATATTGTCTGGTAATCCCAAATGCCATTGGCTAAGAGTTATCGCTGTGACGTAGCACATTCTTACAGCGTCATTAACGCTTGTTTAATTATGTAGCGCCGTACATCCGAGCAGTTACTTGGACATTATCGGCTAAAAGGTTAGCTCCTTGAGATAGCGGTTTCAGCTTACAGCGCGGCTTTGATGACCATTTTTTGGGAAACTACGACGTTTTCGCCAAGGTTGATAGTATATTATCCGAGTGATTAAAGAGCAGTTTATCCCCGCCTAAAAACTAAATTCAATGTGCTGTGTCGCTAATGTCGCAATGTATACATTGCTGTTAACCACTTAAGTATCGATAATAATAAGCGATTGTCGTTTTAGATACGCTTATATTATTGCGTGCTAACCTGTCAATTGTGATGTGATGGTTTGCCACCTCAATCCTTAACTAAGCTGCCGACCCTAAACAAGCATTATAAAATGAGTATATGGTCTCATGGTGTTTGCATTGAGTTCATATTTCAATTGCTTTACCATTCTCGGCTGGTTGCTATACAACTGCTGTTTTCGATGTCTAATTGAGTGTAATAAATGACGAGACAAATTGGTGCGTTATTGCGGGAGAAAGGCGCTCTTTCAGCGAAGGATTTAGAGAAGGCGCTGAACATCCAAACAGAGATTGGCGGAAAGCTTGGCGCCATCTTAATCAGAATTGGTGCTACTTCTGAAGAGTTCGTGGTGAGAACGTTAGCTGAACAGTTAGATTTGCTGTTAGCGGGGAGCGGACGCAAACTGCCTGACCCATCCGATATCGTTGAGTGCTGCAGAGAACACAATATTGATATCGAATGGCTCGTTGATCAACACGCGCTAGTTTGGTTCGAGTCAGGTACCGAGCATAACCTTATTTGCGCGTCTCGCGATCCTCTTTCAGAGCCACTGATCTCGGCGTTAGAAATGCTTTGTCCGCAAGCTGAAATTTCGCCTTGCTTTATTCTTTCACAAGATTTTGATTCCCTAAATCGCAGTATCAATAAAATTAAAGATATGTATTCCGACACCGCTGCTGGCAGCGAATCTTACCTTAAGGAGCTAGCGGAGGAAGCGCCGACGATAGAATTAGTCAATAGCCTGTTCGCTCAAGCTGTTGATGCGAACGCCTCTGACATTCATTTCGAGCCGGAAGAAGGTAGTTTTCGAGTTAGGTTCAGAGGTGATGGCGTATTAACCACTAAGTTGACCTTAGGTAAAGAGAAGTTTGATGCGCTGGTGTCGAGAATAAAGTTAATTTCAGGGATGGACATCGCCGAAAGGCGGCTCCCACAGGATGGCAGTATTTCGACACGTGCCGGTGGCGTGGAGATCGATATTCGTGTTTCAGCGCTACCGGGGGTACACGGTGAATCGATGGTGTTGCGACTCTTGCCTAAAGACAAAGAGCGTCTGAGCATGGAAAAGCTTGGCATGCTACCCGACCAAATGGCTCTGATGGCACGTCTCGTTCGCCAGCCACACGGTATTATCTTAGTCACGGGCCCAACTGGGTCAGGCAAATCTACTACACTATACACCGCATTGGACGAATCTAACGACCACGACAAGAAAATTATCACGGTCGAAAATCCGGTTGAATTTAAGTTAGAGGGCATCACTCAAACACAGACTAACGAAGATATCGGCCTTACATTCGCAGTGTGCCTTCGCACTATTTTACGGCAAGACCCAGATGTCATCATGATTGGTGAAATCCGCGATTTAGAAACCGCTGAAATTGCGATGCAAGCCGCTATAACAGGTCACTTAGTTTTATCTACCTTGCACACAAATGATTCGTTGAGTGCGTTCACTCGCCTAGTCGATATGGGGGTGGAACCATTTATGGCGGCAACCCCCGTTATTGCCACTCAAGCACAACGCCTGCTGCGCAAACTGTGTACCCATTGCCGCCAGCCAGCTTCAGCATCGCCACGCGATGCTGATGTGATTACTGAGCTCGCCGAATCGCTAGGATTTAGCCAACAAGCCAATTGGCACGTTGCCGTGGGATGTAAAGATTGCCAAGGCACCGGTTATAAGGGGCGAGTTGGTATTTACGAGTTGATTGAAATCAAAGACCAAATGCGCTCACTCATTTTAGAGCAAAAACCAGTCAATGAAATGTATAAGTTGGCTAAAAAACAAGGTCATCGAGATTTGTATGAAGACGGAATGCTTAAAGCATTTATGGGCAGCACGAGCGTCGAAGAAGTCTTCCGCGTTTGCCGCACCAGCGAGGCTAACATCGAATGAGCCAGTTTGCTTATGAAGGTATTGACAAGTCTGGCGAGAAGACCGGCGGAGTTATCATGGCAGATAACTTCCGCGCCGCCGCTCGGCAGCTAGAGTCCAGGAACCTGAAAATTATCTCTTTGGATGTAGTAACACCCAAAGCTTCTAAAGCTGTCTCCACTCGCAAGACAAAGATATCTAAAGATGACGTGATCCTTATATTCTATGAAATTGCAACCATGCTTCGTGCAGGTGTGAGTTTGAAGGAGGCAGTGGAAGCTCAATGTGAATCGGGTCATACAGATGCTGTTCTCAACGTTTTTAAAAGTTTGCTTTCACAGTTGAAAAGCGGCGCAGCGTTCTCAGCTGCAGTGCGTAATACTGAACTTAAAATCCCAGATTATATGTTTCACCTTATAGAATCGGGTGAAATGACGGGGCAGTTAGCGGCAGCCATCGAGCAGGGTGTAGAGCAAATGGAGTACGATGTAAAAATACAATCGGAAACGAAAAGTGCTCTTATCTACCCTACCATCCTGGTGCTCTCTGGTGTAGTTGCTGTGGGCATCATGTTTCTGTTCGTCGTTCCCAAGTTTTCTTCTTTACTAAGCAGCGCCGACGATATGCCAACCCTAGCATGGCTAGTCATTTCGTCCGGGGTGTGGGTTAACAATAATAAGTTGGGGGTATTAATCGGTTTTGTTGTAATTGTCATCGCAATCAGTTTGGTAGTAACACAAGAGCGTTTTAAAATTCCATTATTGAATTTCCTCAGTCGATCTCCGGTTATTGGTGGTTGGCTGAATGAAAGTGACATCGCCGTGTGGTCGAAAATGCTTGGGATTTTACTTGAAAGCAAAGTGCCTATGTTAGAAGCGTTGTCTCTGGCAGCAAAATCGAGCAGAATTCCGTGGCGCAAAGCGCGGTTAGCTCAGGTTAAGTCTGGGGTTAAATCCGGAATGGCGCTTTCTGCGGCACTGAAGCGCGAGGACGTGGTGTCTCCTACTACTGTTAATCTCGTCAAAGTCGGCGAAAAATCGGGAGATTTATCAACCACATTAGCCTCTGTGTCGCGACTCTACGACCAAGCCAGTAAGAAGCGCATGCAAACGCTTTTGTCTTTGATTGAGCCAATTGCAATTTTAGTGATTGGCGTAGTAATCGGAGTGATTATTATGGGTATTATCCTTGCTATTACTAGCGCTAACGACATAGCGATATAGTCGTAAATAGTTAACTTTGCTAATTAAACTAAGGGGGGGTGTAATGAAAAGAGCCAGTACCGGTTTCACATTGTTAGAAATGATTGTTGTCTTAGTCATCATTGGCTTGCTAATGGGTTTGGTGGGACCTCGGGTGTTTAAGCAGGCTGATAAAGCCAAAGTGCAAACCGCTGAGGCCCAAGTCACCATGCTCAAGGGGGCGCTACAAACCATGCGTTTAGATATTAATCGATTTCCCACTAATGAAGAGGGACTTGCCTTATTGCTAAATAATAGTACGCCAGAAAACCCCAACTGGGACGGGCCATACTTGGAGGACGAGTTACCGCTAGACCCATGGGATAGACCTTATCAATACTCTACCCAAAAAACTCAAAATCGTCCCTTTGAATTGTATTCTTTTGGCGCTGATGGGAAACGCGGTGGTGAAGATTA
This sequence comes from Alteromonas oceanisediminis, assembly GCF_018474025.1. Classification (GTDB taxonomy): domain Bacteria; phylum Pseudomonadota; class Gammaproteobacteria; order Enterobacterales; family Alteromonadaceae; genus Alteromonas_E; species Alteromonas_E oceanisediminis. The sequence goes on from NZ_JAHCTA010000001.1 coordinate 290,747, forward strand.
TGACGCAGACATTGGCTACATCGCAGTCCGATAAGGAGGATTGATGACGGCCCAAACATTGACCAAATCTGTCGCTAACCGTGGTTACACACTCCTCGAATTGCTGATTGTTTTATTGTTGATGGGCCTATTGATGGGTCTGACCACGCCAAGGCTAATCCAAATGTACGAATCGGTCAGTTTTTCGATAGAAAGAGACGATGTCTTATATCAACTCGGAAGCTTACCATTTATGGTCTATCAGCGCGGGCAAGCCTTCAAGTTACTAGATATCGAAAAAGCCGACTCAACGGACGTTATAACATTGCCAGATGGATGGCGATTGGAGAGCGACGAAACTTCTAATATTATTTACAATGCTTTCGGCTATTGTTCCGGAGGAGGAGCGTTGTTTGTCAAAAATGAACGGCAACTACGAGTGCAGCTTGAGCCTCCAATGTGCCGCCCACGCATTTTGTATGATTGACATGCGCCCAAGCCGAATATCTTGCTACAGCGGCTTTTCCTTACTTGAAGCGATTGTCGCCCTGCTTCTTGTCACGATGCTTAGTATGGCATCTTTTTCGTGGATCAGTAACCTGTTACTTTCAGTAGGCAAGCTAGAAGAAAACGCATATACCAACCAAATAAAAAGAAATGTTAGCGAGTTCATTTCCGACGTAAACGTTATGACACAACCCGACGGGAATCGATCACTGGGCGGTATTGACATTAGCTGGACAGCAAATTTGATTGAACCTATTCAGGAAGGCATCAATCTTCGCGGCGACAAAACACCTTTCGAAGTTGGGTTATATCGCGTTTCAGTAAATGTCGAAGATATGTCCGGCGAGCGTGTTAGGTTTGAGTTTATTCAAGTAGGTTATAGGGCGTTATCTGATGACGTATTCTAACCAAATTGGCGTACGTCGAAACAAAAAAAACGATGGATTCACGCTTCTGGAAATGATGGTTGTATTGGTTCTGGTAAGCTTGATCACAGTATTGCTCATGCAAGGGTTTAGTTTTGTTGTTAGCCTGCAAGAACGGATCCGTCAGCAGTTAGTCTTAATTCAGAATATCGAATTAAGGGAGCAGTGGTTCAGGTTGGTCGTTCGGTCATACCACCGGGGCAGAGACGCAGACAATGATTCATTCACTGGCGAATCCGATGTCTTTTCAGGGTTAGCATTACAGCCCTTAAATGGTCAAATAGGAATGCCGACTAACATTACGTGGCGCATTAATAATGAGCAAAAACGTTCGATCTTAACTTACCAAGAGGCACAATATGAGCCCGTTGAGGTCATGTCATGGACAAGTGAAAAACCTGAATTTCGCTACATAGATGCGGATGGAGAAGTAAGCAAATCGTGGCCACCTGACGAGCTAAACGTGTCCGCATCTGATGTTTTTCAAAATAGGTCAGCAAGTGCCTTGCCCAAAGGAGTCGTGATAATCGATACTAACGAAGAATATGCTTTATTCTGGTATGTTTCTATCAGCAGCAATACTCCTCCCGAAGTAGATTTTGCGCTATGAAGCACAGACAATTCCATCAGCGTGGTTTTATTTTAGTCGCTTCTATATGGGTAATGGCAGCGCTGGTACTCATGGTAGGCGCTTTTGCGATGTGGGTGGAAAGTAGTTTAGATAAAGCTATTCTGCAAAATCACCGCGCGACTATGCAAATGCACGCGACATCGACAAAATCAGTGCTGCTTTACTTGGCTGCCACTCAGAGCGGCACCCCTGCCGGCATAAAGACTCCCGCAGGTACCGTTGGGCCAAGCGAGTTCACGGATGTCACATTGGACGACTTCTTTGTAGGAGCCGATGTCGACGATATGGGATCAAAGCTAGTCTCCATTGAAGGAACGGAAATCAGCGTTGATGGTATGGCTTACATCGGAATCGGAGGGTCACTTTTTTCAGTCGTTGACGTGTCCGGATTAGTTCCATTGAATTCTAGATCACCGATACATACAGAGATGTTACTCGATTACCTTGGCATCGATCATGCGAAGGTTCAAGCCCTAGCAAGTGCCGTGCAAGACTACATTGATAAAGACGACGTGCTTAGGCCCAATGGAGCAGAAGCTTTTCAATATCAACAAAGAGGACTGCCCCCTCCCCCCAATTCACCGCTTTTATCGCGATACGAGCTTCGCAACGTACTGGGGTGGAATAGCATCGAAAATCTGTGGGACAACCCGCAAATACAGTCTGCTCTTGTGGCGGCTTCTACCGCTCGGTATAACGTTAATGCAATGCCACCGATTGTCGCTGAAATTGCACTGGGTTTGTCCGGTGCTGATGCTGAATTGTTAGTTAGCGAAGGGCGACAACAAAAGTATAGAACTTTTAAAGATCTGGTAGATCGAACCGGGCTGAATCTGTACCCGAAATTTAACGACATTACTGTCAACCCATCTAACCACTTGCGCTTTTCTTTTTGGTATCCCGAGGCGAGACTTAAGCGAGAGATTGATGTATACTTTCCAGTCGTTATAAGAGCTGGCGATTCACCATGGATAGTCAGTAGAGACCTTATCGTGCCTGTTACGGAATCTGATGCCCTTGTTGAACCCCGCCAACCTCAAACACGCCTTCTCCGCTAGCCAGTATGTGCAAGCAACGCAGGATATTTTGCTGCCTGAAAAATTGACCACCCGTGCGCAATGGATTATCGGCAGAAGTCAGTGTCTCTACCGCACATTTGAACGTTCCGAACTACCAAATAAAAATGGTGAGAGCGCGCTGCATCTAAAAATCAAGCGTTGGGCGCCATTCGCTACTGTGGGTTTTCACGCCGTTTGGACTGAACATTGCGTGAGTGTATGGGCGTGGGACCAAGATAAGGCTAACAAAAACATTGAAGAAGTGGGTGTACAACCAATTTCAGTACTACCTGAATCGGTTTACTACGCTAAGTTTAGTGAGACAAGAGCCAGATGGCTTGCGTCGGTTGACTCTGGCAATATTTTTCAATTATGGGTAGCTGGTATTTTAGTTGTCGAAAAATGGTTTCTAAAGCGTCCTTCTGCAGCGCGGTTTGACCTTTTCCTGCGTTCGCTAGCGTTACCTTCCAGCCTTAAAATGGAATGGTCACGTCTTCAGCAGATTTGCCAGACACCTAATGAGGCAGAGCAGCTTGACCTTTTGCCAACACCGTGGGGAGCAAAAAACAAGACATGGTCAATCGTTCAAAAGTTGCCTTGGGAACACAATTTACTCCTGATAATCGGCTTTGGCATACTAACGGCGTATATATGGATATTTTCAGCATCCATCGCAGCTACCCGTTCGCTTGATATTGTCGAAAAAAGAACTGCTAAGTTGACCGAAGGCGTTGAAAGCGTGCTTGACGCCCGCAGCACGGCCGAGTTATTGAATAATCAAACAAATTCTTTGTTGTTACTCATTGATTATCCATCGCAAACTGCAATGATGGTTGATGTTTCAGCTGTATTGATGCCATTTAACCTGACGTTGAACGGCTGGGATTTCAAAGGCGCAACCCTAGAGGTTATTACACAAGGAAACGTAAATACGTTAGATGTCGTGAGAGATTTTGAAACGCTAAAGTGGATTGAAAGTGCGTCGGTTTCATCTTTGAGAGAACCGTCACAAAATCGTTTTGTACTCACATTAACTTCTCCTGAGTAATTTGATGAAAAAGTTGAAGCCGCAAATACGTCGACAATCGCAAGAAGTCGTTAAACAAATTAAATCCAATAAACGCTTGAGAGTCAGCTTATGGGTTATTTTATTTATTGTCGTTTGCTATCCTATACTTGTCATTAGTGACTATAACCAAAGCATGAGAGACAAAGTGGCGCAAGAGCTTGAGAAAGAAGCTCGAATTTTACGCACCGCTAGCGAAAAACAATGGTTTCAGCGCGCCGAAGAGCTTGATAAGCTTAGCGATCGGGTTGATAGTGCCCTCTGGAAAGCACCATCAAAGGGAATAGCTAAAGCAACACTATTTCAAGCATTAACTTCTTGGGCCGAAAATAATGCGCTCGACAATGTTCAAATCAGACTAGAAGAACCTTTTCTTGTAGAGGCCCAACCTAATATATATCGTGTGTCAGGGCAAATAGATGTCGCGTTCGATGCGATAAACAATATTGCTTTTGTATACGATATTGAAACAAACGAAGAAAAAGTTGTCATAGAACGAATGAATATCAGCCAGCGTGGTAGAGCCTCACAGAGATTGGTGATTGCAGCATATTTTAAGGTCGAGAGCTGACAACATTTATGTTAATTAAAACGCTCATACGTTCTAAGTGGGTTCTTCTCATAATAGGCGCTTCCGTGCTGGTCGCTTTGGTTGCCACTATGGCACAAAGACCCTCTTTAGAACCCATCAGCTGGGAAAAGCGAGATCTGGGGTGGCGAACCGCAGACTATCAGTACCAAACAGCCACAGAAGCACAAATCGCGGCACTTGACGTTGCTCAGTTGTGGGGAGTTAGTGATACTCCTAAGGGCGAAGCGACGAGTGATGACGAATGGGCGCTGAGAGGTATCATTGAAGAGGGCGAATCTCGTATCGCGATTATAGACGTAGATGCCGAAGCAACGAATATAAGTAGGGAGCGGTTTGTCCGTTTTCGCGAAGGAGCGCGACTACCGAGCGGCTCTACACTGATCCGCATAGCTAAGAATCATGTTGAATATGAAACCAATGGGGTTAAACACATCAAGCGTCTTTACGAATAGCGCATAAAAGCCATTTACCAACAGTACAACGTCAATCAAAGGCAATACCAATTAAATTACAGTGTGAGAAGATGAATATTCAGTTGATACAGAAATTAGTTTTGTTAATTATCGCCGGCTCCATAGCGGGATGCTCTACGACACGAGAATACGACTTTTCAGCTAGGTCATTAGATACCCCAGCCAAAACAAACGTAGAAACGCAATCGAATGAGACCATCTCTTCAGAGAATAGAAGAAATGATCAGGACCGTCGGATTAAACGGAATCTTCCGCAACCTCCCCGCGGCAAAAACACAACGTCAGCATTAACCTTCAGTGATCCTATGAATTTAGACGGAGCATCTATCGCTGTCAATATTGCGGGTTTGCCATTGCCTCAATTTATCAATGAAGTCCTCAGTAATCAGTTAGGACTGAGCTATTATTTAGATCCACGACTGGAAGGAAAAAAAGATTTAGTTACACTCAATATAGAAACACCAGTACCACCGAAAGATCTCTATCGCACCGTACAAAATGTTTTGCAGGCCTACGGAGTAGCGCTTCGAAATGATGATGGACTCATCAAGGTTGAATTTTCTCCGTCGGGAGCGAGTACCGAACCGCCAATTTTGATTAGTGGTGAGGCACTACCGAGTGTTCCCACCACTCATCGCCCGGTTTTTTACTTGATGGACCTTAACGTTGTGCAGTCTCAGCGAGCTGTTGGTTGGTTGGCGCAAGCTTTCGAAGGCCAAGATGCGAAATTCAGTTCTGATCCAGAACGTAATGCAGTGTGGTTGAGAGGATCACTAGAAGTTGTTAAGCAAGCGGCCGAGGTAGTGAAGCTGGTTGACCAGCCTCTTATGCGAGGTCGCCATAGCATGCGTATCGAACCCAGATATCTTGGCGCCGATACACTATCGAAGCGACTCACTGAGATTCTTCAGGCACAAGGCTATTTTGCAAACCAAGGCAAACCTGGCGCGGTTAGTTTGTTCACCATTGAAGAAACCAATAGTATTATTGTGTTTGCTAATGACAAAGCAGTGCTTGGTTACGTCGAAGATTGGGTAGTCGATTTAGATGTACCGTTGAAGCAAACTAAAGGCGATAGCGTATTTTACTATGAAGTAAAAAATACTGCCGCACAGGACGTAGCAGATGCCATCAATAACTTAATAGGTAGACGGCAGTCTGAATCCAGTAGTTCACGTACGGGCTCTAGTTCGAATTCCAATTCTAATTCTAATGCAGATAGTGGACAACAACGCGGAGAGCTTGTTGTTGACCTTGGCAGAAACGCCTTGTTGTTTTACGGTTCAAATACCGACTGGGTTACCGTTTTACCTGCTATTGAAAAGCTAGACCGAAAGCCGCTACAAGTATTGATTGAAGTCATTGTTGCAGAAGTCACGTTAACAGATAGCTTTCGATTCGGTGTTGATTGGGCAATTAACAACTTAGGCTCAAATTTGTTCAATGGCGCAACGCCAGAATCGATTGCGATTTCTGATGGGGCGCTAAGCTTTTTTCCTATCAGCTCCTCTGGCTATACAAGAGCTGTGTTGGAAATGTTGGCCACTGACAGTAAAGTTAATGTGCTTCAAACGCCAAGAATATTAGTTAGAAGCGGCCAAGAAGCCACAATCACGGTAGGTAACGAAGTACCCATTTTGTCCTCTACCCGTGCGAGCGAAGAGGGCGGTGCAATCACGCAAGAGGTGCAATACCGAAGCACTGGTAATAGCCTATCTGTGAAGCCTGTCGTGTATGCCGGTGGCGAAGTCGACTTATCACTGAGTCAGGAGCTGAGTTCCTCCGTTGCTGATCCAAACAGTTCGATAAGTTCACCTACTATTTTCACTCGGCGTGTAACGACTTCGCTAAGTATTCACGATGGTGGTTCGGTACTGGTTGGCGGGATGATTCAGACCAAGGAAGATATCAATGATTCGAAAGTCCCCTTTATTGGCGATTTACCACTTATTGGCAAACTCTTTTCTTCAACGTCAACCCAAACTGAGCGTACCGAGTTGATGATTCTTATCGCTCCGTACGTCATAAGTAATGCAGATGACGCCAATGCTGTTACTGAAGCTTTTAAAAAAGAATTGACGTTGCATCAATAAACCGGAAAATTTTAGGTTCTCAACCCTTATAACACTGTTACAACGGAGACATTCGTCATGCGTATTTTAGTTCTTTTATTTTTGGCTGTATCAATAGCAACCTATGCGGAAGAACAGCCGTCGGTTGAACCACTGAACACTGACTATACCGATCAATCAGTGAAGCTAAATGGTGCTATCAGTAAGGAAGAATTAGTTAAGCAATTTGAAAAAATTCAAGCAAGCGGATTGGATACGTCACAGCCTTATAAATGGGAGTTTCGTTTTACCAGTAATGTGATGTCTTCATTAGAAGATTTTGCGCAAACGGCTCATCTCCTTGACTTCTGGCCGGTGGCATTGGAAAGCGATACTAAAGGTGAAACTTATTGGCTTTATATACAAAAAACACATCAATACGATCAGGACGAGTTTGTTTATGAGGTTGACCAATTATTTAAGATGGCAGAATACCGAAAGTTAAATACCTTCGACGGCTTCAGTATTGATTCACCCGATACAGCGAGCACTAATTAACAAGCGCGAAACTAAGCGTAATTTTAACCAAGGGCCACAATAGAGCATTCAATTGTGTTGTGTCCCTAAGTTAATCATTCAAACTTCATACCCCCAATCATTCATAAAGTCGCCACATAAGGTAGTTACAGCTGCCTCATCTTGACCATCTAATATCTTTTTAGAATGGCTGGAGCGCACCGTACTAAGTATACTCCAGGATAAACGCGGGATACCAATATGCTGTGTCACGCTTAGCATGGTCGATTTAGGACGCCCTACCAGGTCTTCATAGCGCACTACGAGCACCCGCTCTTTATCGCGCCGTATCATCTCAGCCAAGTAATTGAAGTATAAAACTCGCTTTACGGGTAAATATGGCTCGTGTCGAATAGCATGGAGTAATCTTATTTGCACCGGATCAAGCAACGGATCAGTTTCATCAGCAAAGGGAATGATATTGAAATCAACATTGTTAAGATGACTAAAGCTGGCTTTCCAAGATGCAATAACGTCCAGTGGATGCCGAACCATTACGATTATAGGCATCTCAGGCAGTGCATCACACAACACGCGCAAGCGTGATAAATAGGCCAACGGGTTTTTTGTCCCTAGTCGAAAGTCAGTACTTTGAAAGTGCGGTTGATAGTGGCGACGACCATCGTTAATGCGAGTGTCTTCAATCACATTTCCAGACGCGCTGACTTTGTTTTTAATACCATTGCCGATTACAATGTCGGTTCTTAAGGATCGGTATAGTCGATCAAGTGGTAAACATGTAGGGTCTTTCTCTAGTGCTGAAAACACTTCCGTTGGCTCATTGACGACCACAACATCTGGCGCCTTATGCAATAAGTTACACAACAGACTCGTGCCAGAACGTGGTAGACCTGTTATCAAAAAATCTCGGGGAGATGTTTTTTTATCAGCATGGAAGCCTGAGAACGGAAGTTGTATCCGAGATAAAAAGCTTTTTCTAACAGGTTTTTCTACCTCTGAACGTTTTATTACTGACTTCCAGAATTGATATTTTTGTATCAACGTGAGGAGAAACGGGTGCATTTCACATAAGTTAGCTACAAGTCTGCTCAAAACCGGTTCTTGAGAAATGATGTCAGGCGAATGGTAATGACACAACGTAGGCAAATAATTCTGATTGAGCCGTTTCAGATGGGCTGGAAAGTTAAACTCCTCGGTGAGTATTTCGAATGAATACCCAAGTGATGTCGCAGCTACTGGCAACGCAATCTGATCTAACCACGGACGTTTATACTGAATAATGTCACACTGGTCAATCTGTATAGCGGCGGCCAACCAAGCCCGTGCAAAGGATTTACCATTCCTAACCGCGATAAGCCCAGCGTTAAAGTAAGGGACCATGACTTCGTTTGAAACAGTCGACAACACCCTTAATGACGGTACATCTGCATTGATTAATCGATATGCTTGCTGCCACTGGTTATATCCACCAGTGTAGGTGTTAAGGTCGGCCGGCTTAGCTTTGAGATTCGACGTGAGCAAATCGAATTCGCTGAGTGGTCCTAAACATAGAATGTCACTGTCCATAAATACGGTAACAGGGGCTTGCGTCTCGACGCCAATCGCTGAAATCTTATTGCCTATCGGGTAGTCACGGCCAAATGGACAGTCAATAGTAACCTGTCTAACGGACAGGCTATTTAGCATTTCGCTAGTCTCGTCAGCTAAATGGCCCCAGGTCACAGGATCGGGCACCGCTGCAACCAAATCTATATTTTTGAGCCTTGAATATCGGCGAATCGAGGCTGCCAGCAAAAGCCCTTTTAGTTCCAACTCTCCAGCCTGACAGACAAAGACAATACACAACTGATTCGCCACTTTTTCACGTCCCCATATAGTGCTCTTCGCTGGCGATAGCTCGCCGATTAAAATGTATAGCCAAAGTAGTCTAAATCTTCCGCAAAACGTTGCTCCACAATAGCCCGCGATTTATCGCTATAGTAGCTGCGATAATCCAAATGGTTCGACTTATTCACATGCGGTAATCGACGATGAGAAATACCTAACAAACCACACAAACGACCAAAATCTTTATCTAGGTGCTCGAAGCGACCAATAAAGTCTGCGTCAATGATGCCATCTGACGTCTTAAAGTAGTCTGTTTGATTGAATAAAAAGGGCTTCCAACCAGAACGATCGGTCGCTCGACTACATGCAACAATAAACTCTTCAAAACACGAAGAATGAGTCAACACATACTGCCAGATGCGATTGTAATTTGGATTCTGAGTTATTTCACGCTCTGACAGCGCTTTCCCATGTGCTGAAATCATACTGTACCAAGATACAAGACGATCAAATGGATTACGCACAAAACCAACCTTAGTATACTTGCAGAATGACGCTCCCAGTGTACGCTGAGCATAAACCAATGGGTCGTGTGGACGCAAAAAATCTTGTAAATCTGCTATTTCATCCCTTAAATAACGACTTAAGCTAGTACCAGCCGTTTTTTGAATATGTATATAAAGTAACGAATGGCTGTGGCTGATGAGCATAGAAGATAACTTGAAGTCGTGAGGCAGTGTATTCTTAAAAGGATAATATCAAATCTGTTTACACTGTGCTGAGAATTCAAAAATTACTGAATACTGTCTTATACAGCTCCAATATCCCTAGGTGAAATTTAGGAGCATTATTTCCAATTATCCGAATAAGCACCGGTTGCGCCCAATAAGCCATCCCAGATACCACATAACATAAACTTAATCCGTTCTAATCGTCTTTCTTGTAACAGACTGTTTGCTAAAAATCGAATGGGTAAAACGCATACATTGCGTACCTTCCAGTAGTTAGGCACGTAGCCCCTGCGCAACAACAGAAGAATATTTCTAAACTGATAATACAACCTAACAGGTGAACCCACCTTATAAGTTACACCCGCGAACTTGCTTCGAGAATCCCCTAAGCGATGCACCATTTCGACCTTATCAGCTATTGCAACCAAAAAATTTCTATCTCGCGCGCGCCAGCACCATTCATGATCGACACCATCAATAAAAAGTGATTCATCTTTTAAACCAGTATAAGAAATCTTCGACAAATCTATCATCATACCAGACGAAATAATCTGTGTTACGCAGACTAGATCTTCATATCTGGATATTTCTCTTTGGATTCTAGGCCTGATGGTTTTCTCTGAGAATGAACAAATAATTCTGGGACCAACGGCGATGAGTGGGCGATTCTGTTGACGAGAGGCGACTAATAATGAAGATAGTCTGAAAGCAAACGTTTCGTTTATCTCACTATCTTGATCAAGCAACATTGCGAATTCACACCCCACTGTTATTAAATCTCTAAGGCCAATATTGTGCGCAGCAGCAACTCCTATATTGTTAGAAAAATGATGGTAGTGAATATTATCGAATTCCAGGTCAATTTTTGTCACCTCAGGTGAATTGTCGATAATCGACACGACATCAAACTGCTTGAACGCTGAGTGCAGTAAGCGTTCAGTTTGCCTCATGTCAGGTTTGTACAAAACGACAGCAGCACCAATCATAGTATTTCTTACCTATTAAGGAAATAACGGTCTACCTTGTAAGCTAGCTTAATTACTTTAGCTGGCATCGCGCGTAATAAAATCACAGAGAAAGCATACAAAACATTAAACAAAGTCAAATCATCCAAAGCACTCATTGCATAAAAGCGTGCCTTAAATTCGTGGACGGATTTACTCAATCCCCTTCGTTTATAAAAATCATTAACACGTCTAAATTGTAGTAACGCGTTGGGTAGGTTTGCAAACTTAAATCCTTTAGCGCATAACTCTATCCATAAAAAATAATCTTGAGTATTTCTTAGCTCAGAGCGATATCTGAAGCCCTGAGAGAAAACGGAGAACCTAACAGCCACAGTAGGATGATTCAAAGCACAGCGTCTCGGCAGAACCTCTAAAATTTGGTCATGATGTAAAGGTAACAATCGTTTCCCGACAATGTTGCCCTTTTCATTGATCTCGACAAGGGAGCTGCCCAATACAGAAACATCAGGGTTATCATTGAGAAATTCCACCTGCTGACGTAACCTATCACAATCAGAGATATCGTCAGCGTCCATCCTAAAAAAGAATCGCGTGGTCGGCGAGTACGCGATTACATAATCGATGACGTAGTTCATGCATCGACTAAGTCCGATATTCTGAGTACTTTTAAATAACATAAGATTTCTATTCTGTTCCTCCTTACGCTCAAGATAAGTGCGCATTTCTGGAGCAATATCGCCATCGATAACGATGGCATACAAGAAGTCGTTATAAGTTTGCGCGAGAATACTCTCTACCGCATGGGTCATCCAAGCTAAACGGTCACCAGAATAAACAGCCATCGCTACCACAGACTCAAACTGGAATGAAGACTCAGCAGAACTGCTGATTGTGAAAGAATTACTCAATGAAAAATGGTACCTCACACTGCCATCAAATAAGTTAACAGATTGATGATAGTCAAAAATTAATATTTAAAGTATAGCAAATGTGAAGTGTGAATATACTAAAGATTATTTGGCACAAACCTTGATATGAAGCTTATATGACAAAAAATCCTCTGATCACTCTTTAACTGCAAAGTTTTCCTGACGCAATGTTAAATTCGGGTTGTATGCGGGATCAGCTTCAATATAGTGTGCCCATCGTTGCTTGAGATGCTTCAATTCACTCTCAAAACGGATACGCTTTTCCTGCGTGTTCTCCGCCCCTCTCGAAATAGATTCATAGTGGTATAATTCAGCCTCTGCACAAAATAGATTGCGTAGACCTAGCTCAGCAATTTTGAGGCAAAGATCAACATCATTAAAGGCAATCGGAAACGCCTTCTCATCGAAGCCGTTAACTCGGTCAAAGTCATGTCTTTCGATGAGCAGGCATGCGGCAGTAACAGCACTGAAAGCATGGGTACAAATAAGTCGGTTAAGATATCCTTCGTGATAATCTGGAAAGTGTTTATGCGCATGCCCAGCCCCACCACCATAACCAAGGATAACACCCGCATGTTGAACACGGCGATTCGGATAATAGAGTTTTGCGCCCACGCAACCAATCGTAGGGCGACGCACATGGCTAACCATATGAGTTAGCCAATCCGGCGATATAACTTCAATATCGTTGTTAACAAAAGCCAGCACACTGCCATTGGCGTGTTTGACTGCAAAGTTGTTAATGGCGGAGTAGTTAAATACAAACGGATACTGAATGACGCGAACCTTAGAATGACACTGTTGCAGAAAGTTAAAATAACTGATGGATTCAAGGTCGTCTGACTTATTATCAATAAGTAATATTTCAAACTTCTGGTATGTCGTTTTCTTCAATATCGATTGAATACACGTTTCTACTAAGTCTTTGCCATTACGTGTAGGGATAATAATAGAAACAAAGGGAGCTGATTGTATCGGCCAATTGATTGTAGCCACCTTGCGACTGAGTGCGGAAGAAATACTAAAAGGCCACTGTCTCGCTGCAATTGAACGCGACAAATACTCTCCCCAGTTATTTTCGTAAATCGCTTTTCGATGGAATAGCGTTAAAGGAATATGATGTATAGAGACTTTGTGCTCATTAAAGTAAAGATGAGCTATCCACATTGCAAAGCTATAGGTATCGTTTTGATTTAATACTGCGTCGATCAGCGAATATTGTAAATTCTCACCGAATACGCAAAACCCTGAGTTGATATACCCTGAAGACAACTGCAAATCTGGGTCCCACTGCGGATAAAATCTTGGCGCTGTCCGCGCCCCCTGTTCATCGATACTATCGCTATCACAGCTAATTACACACGACTGCGTGCGTGGCTCAGATAGATAGCATGCAACCGCGTATTCATGTAACAGTTCGCCACTTCGAAGCACTATTAAAGGCAGCTCACCATGAATATCTTCGTGACACTCCACAAAACACACTTTACTGTAATGTTTCCAGCACTTTAGATTTTTTAAGTCATGTCCACACAGCACAAATATCTGCTTGATACGTTTCAGTGACTGTAGGTTTTGAAGCGACGTGAACAGTCCCTCAGGGTCACATACCTGCACCAAGCAGTTTGCCGATAAACTCTGCGCAAGCGCCTGCTCTTTAACCGCTAATTGTTGTAACTGACTTTTTATCAGTCGGACATAGCGGCTCTGTGATTTTCGTGCAGATAGAGTTCCGTAAAAAAGATGAGAAGTGTGCAAGGCTCTCGAATAAATGGCCATCAATCGATGTTGATTCCGCAAGCTTGCACGCCAGGTATCGGGAAGAACGTGCAGCAGCCTCCTAAAGCCCGACAAAAGAAATCGCAAAACAGCTCGCATCAATGTGGTCTCTGACATAGTATCTAACGTCGGAGCTCATAAACAGTAGCGACTAGAATTCTCGCAATGCCAAACAGCAACAAGTTTAGAACCAAGAACAAAGATATATTGTAAAACCTCTCAGGATGAGTTGCCTCTTCTGGAACGGTTGGCGATTCAACTGTTACTAAGTATTTGAGTTGCCGATAAGCTTCAATTCGAGATTTTTCAAGCGATACTTGTGACGACGCATAGGCTTTAAGGGCTAACTCCATATCAATTTTATACTCACTAAATTTGGCTAGTAATTGACTAACACTTAGGCTCTGCTCTGATTCAGGTAATAAGGGGTCGAGATTTGCTTGCTGAGAAAGTCTTGAGCGTTCATTCTCGAGTTGTTGCTCAAGACTATCCAGTTCACTACGCGTTTGTATTACCAGTGGCGCGTCGGCGCTCATGCTACTGAGTAGCAATCGCAACTGCGTTTGCTTAAGCGCTATCTCAGCCTCTAATGTATATGTTATTTTCTGAAATGCCATACCCTCTGCTTGAGGATCAAGTAAATTGTGTCGGCGCTGGAAATCAAGCAATTTAGTTTTAATCTCCCGTAGTCTATTGTCAACTACCTGATGTTCTCGCTCAACAAACCGTAACTGTTCTTTTGCTAGTGTGTGGCCTATTTCATTGATATACCACTCCGCACGTTCAACAATCGCTGTTGATAACTTAAAGGCATAATCTACCTCAAACGCCTGCACAGATACCTCGATTACTTGTGATTTCTCATCAACAATAACTTCGACATGTTGCTCATAGAAGTCTAGCAAATCTTCCCGACTAGCATCACTTTCCAAGCGACTAAAAAAATCGTATTCTTGACTTGAATAGTGCCCAGAAAAAGCCAGTGTCTTCTCAATATGTTGCAACATATCATTAGAGTAAATGAACGCTTTGACCAGTTCAGTATCGGTACCCGTAGACCCCACTCCAAAACCACTCAACAAGGCAAGAGAAGGATCAAGCGTCATTGCAGAGTCTTGCTCTTTGACGATGAGTTTAGCGTGACTGACATACCGATCTGACGCGAAAAAACACTGATAGATACTGAATACAAGCAACGGAATCGCAACGAAAAGGACCGATGGGCGCTTTAAATATCCGATAAGCTTTGATTTGTTATTAAAAATTTTTAAATTAAGTGTGTGTACCATCGTCAAAGCGCCTGATATCGTTTGATCCCTTGCTCAAGATCATTATGAAAAGTGAGTTGGCCTCGGTCTAACACTATTGCACTGTCACAAAAATGTCTAAGTTCATTCATCTGGTGACTAACCATAATAATATTTGCGCCTTTACGAATTTCCATTAGTGCTTCCTTTGCTCGGCTTCGAAATTTGGCGTCTCCTACCGAGGTTACTTCATCAATTAAATAGACATCAAAGTCGATCCCAATAGAGCAGGCAAACGCGAGCCGAGACCGCATTCCGCTTGAGTAAGATTTCACAGGCAGATCAAACTGAACACCAAGTTCAGAGAACGCCAGGATTCTCTCCTCATAAGCAAAAAGGTTTTCTACACCGTTAATTCTGGCAATGAAGCGTGCATTTTCTCTTCCTGTCATTTGGGGATGGATACCAGTGGCTAACGCAACTGGCCAAGATAGACTTACGTCGGTTCGAATATGTCCCGAGCTAGGATATTCGCTACCGGCAATCAACCTGAATAGTGTGGACTTGCCTGAACCATTAGCGCCAAGAATGGCAATATTATGACCTCTCGGTATTTCGAAACTTAATTCACGGAAAATGTATTGATTTCCCAACGCACTAGGGTAGTACTTTGTTACTTTTTTCAGGCTAATCATCGGCTTATAGCCTGTTTCCAATATACAAAATACACCGCTAGTGACAAAAATAAAACACCAAGCACGACTGCACAGAAATAGTAAAAACTAACACCTTCATTACCATAGCTTGGCATCAACGCATAACGCGTTAGCTCAATCGCATGAAGAACTGGATTCCAAGTAAGATAGGGCCAAAATTCTCGGGGAATATCCTGTAATGAGAAAAATGACGCTGAAATAAAAAACATCGGGCGCGAAACCATCTCGCGTATCTTACCAATTTCACTCACATACTGTTCAATAATCCCGAAAAATAACCCGAGAGAGCAGGCAAGCAGAATCATTAACGTAAAGTTTGCGATGAACGATAGTCCATCTGAAATTTGAATTTCCAAGCCAATAAAATACATAATAACCAGAATACTGGTAGCTGAAAATATTTTAACTAAAAATTCAAACAAAGCTGCAGCAATAACTGCACTGATAGGCTGAACCTGCCTAAACGCAAACAGCGCTTTATTCTTTTTAATAGACGATGCACACGAATTAAGCGTCCGCAAAAAACTTTGAATAAACAGAACACCAATCGCCATAAAAGTGAACGTTGGTAAAGAATGTGTGTAGGGACCATTAATAAATCCTCGAATGGACGACAACACAACAATGAATGCAACGGGATTTATTACCGCCCAACTTAAGCCGAACTTATCATTAAATCCAGTTCGAATTTCTCGAATAAATAATGCAAATATAACATCTTGCCATATCTGCCATTTAGTTCTTTTTTGCAAGATAACCGAGGTCAAAATGCGCTTTCTTTTTTAATCAATTGCGACATTGGCTGTGATAGCAATTTGATACAGTATCTGCGTAATATCTTTAACACTTTGCATCAACTTACTGTCCACTTTAGGAAGTACCAAAATCTGGTCACCCGGCTGTAGAACGTAGCGCTCTCTATCCGAAAACCAATAGCTACTTTCTTCTGCAGTCACGAATCGGCTTAAACCATTTGCTTGTACAACGATTATTTGTTCCGGATCCGCTCGCTCTGTATAACCCGCAGCCCAAGCGATATAGTCTCCAATACTGGCATTTTGATTAAACACCAATGCTTGTGGCATGAGTACCTCACCAGAAACCTGAATTAGATCAGTATGTTCGGGTATTATGATTTCATCACCTTGTTCTAAGCGAATATTTGCGACGTTATTATTGTCTGCGACAACTACTTTGCCTAATGGTTCGACTTTTCGTGCTCGCTCTATAAATTGCGCCACTAATTCGGCTTCTTGCGCTCGAATCACGGCTTCACCATCGCTTGATGCTGGTGCCGTAAAAATACTTCTCTCTAACCGTTGCAGAGACTGCTCGATAAGAAACTTTTGTTGCTCTACAACACTTTCTCGCTTGATGTAAACATTTTTATAATTCGCTGATTCGGGGTCAATCTGAATGTGACTGAGTAAGTCATTAAGCCGAGTGCCTTTCTGTAATGTATAAAATGACGGGCCTTCATAACTTCCTGACAACTGAACACTGATGACTTGGGGACGAATGTCATCATTGAATAGCACAACATCGCCATCTTCTACTTCAAAGTTAATAAATTCCTTATACGGAACATAAATCGATATAGGCCCAGATTCACGGTTTCCTGTAACGGCCACATGCGTGGTTTTCTTCAGAGGTCGCGAGTAACGAACAAGATCGCTTCCTGAGCGGTTATTTGGCGTTAATTCGAATCGAAATGGATAGCGCGCAGATCCTTCTACCGTGACCATTGGGCCCTGCTCAGCCACCAATATCACATCGTCATCTTTAAATGAGAAGCTTGGCAAATCTCCATGCTTGAGAAACTCATAAATGTCATAGGAAATGACTTTTTCACCGTTTCTTAAAACTGACACATGGCGGTAACTACCCCTTTTAGAATCAATACCTCCAGCATTGGTTAAAAAAAACAATACCGAGTCTGACGCTAAACCTGCGTACTGACCGGGACGTTCAACGGGTCCGGCAACAAACACACTTACGGGCGTTGCTGTTAATAAGTTCACATATACATTGACATTATTCGGGTATATTCGCTTAATATTGCTTGTTACAACATTATTGAGATTCACTGCGGGCACATTGCTCACCAAAATTGGACCCACTTCAGGAACAAATATATTGCCTTGGTTATCGACTGTTACCACTTGAGAACGAACGACTGCACCCCACATCTGTATGGCGATTTTATCTCCCGGCGCCACTCGATACTGACTATTAAGTCCGTCACTGCGTTCAGCAACATAACCACCTTTGAATAAATTTGCTCCAAAAGGTTTAGGGGCATCATGCTCGCTAGGCGAGGGAGTTACCGGGGGCTTAGACTGAGTGATATACCTACCACTACTTCTTCCATCAGACTGAATATACTGCGACAAATCGACTTGTTGAGATTGAGACGCAAGTTGAGCCTGTTGCAACTGCTGCTGAGTGAGGGTTTGAGCCACAATATTCGCGCTAAAAACAGGAAGACTGAAAATTAAACATACCCACAGTCGGCATTCTATTAAACTCTTCACTCGCTATCGCCTCTACCTATCGTCTGTATACCGGAAAGCACTGACGGAATTTGAATCCATTTTCCCGTGCGTTCTTTACAATACAATGTTTTTGTCAATCCGCTTGTGACATACCGGCAGTAACTTCCCGTTGCAGAATAATAAATTCGCGATACACCAAAGGACGTACTCGAACCATGTGGTGGCGTTTGTTCAAGTACTTTTTGCAATGAATCCCCTGCAACCCTGTAATTGCCTTGCTCAGAAATATCCACTAATGAAACTTTAGCGACGGGTTGATGAATCGAGGAACATGCAAATAGAACCGAAGCGCTGCTAATCATTACTATTCTTTTAATCATAAACTCTGACACTATAATATATGCGAAACATGATACCGCTAATTTTAACACACGCAATGTTGCCAAACACTTCAGGTTAAACGTGCTTACGTTTTCTGATATAACGTAGAATTGTCCAAATATTCTGCAATATCGCACTGTAGACCACTAGCAAAGCGATAAAACTCCAAAACATGACGTATTCTGGAACTTCATAAAGTTCGCCTAAAATACCCACTGCGGCATACAATACCCCCAGCATAAGAATCATCGATAAGGCACGACGAGGTGACAATCCCGCTCGCATAAATATGAAATGTAAATGCTGCCTGTCGGGACGAAGAACCGACTGTTTTTTCCGCGCTCTACGGTACATAATTCCAGCCATGTCCATAAGCGGGAGACCGATTATCCAGACAGCTGTGATAGGCCGCATTGCGGGATCACTACCTTGAGTAAAATCTACCATCAACCAAACTATGGTTAGTCCTACAAACATACTTCCACTATCACCCATATAAATTTTATTGCCCTTGAATCCTTTGAGGCTGAGGTTAAATGCTAAGAATGGGACCAAGGCAGCGACAATCATCATCGGAGCCATGATTTCTTGTCCTTTTCCGGATATTAACAATAAAAAGACGACAGCAAGTAACACAATCAAACTTATACCGCCCGCTAATCCATCTATACCGTCGATCATATTGAAAGCATTAATAACACCGACAACGCACACGAGTGTAAAAAAATAACCCATAAATTCGAGTTCTATCGCGCCAGTGCCAAGTATATTCCCCACCGAGGTGATGTAATTTTGAGCCGCCCACGCCATGATCGATGCAACACAAAACTGGCAAATCAACCGCCCCTTAGCACTCAGATCAAATTTGTCGTCAAGCATACCGAGCAATACAATAAAAAAGGACGCTGTAAAGAACCAAGAGCCATTTTTAAACCATGCATCTGTCATGACGCTAGCAGAAAAAACAGCACCGAATATCGCGACGCCTCCGGTCAAAGGAACTACACCTGTATGAGTTTTGCGACCACTCGGGTGGTCGACAAGTCCGAGCTGTCGAGCAAAAGGAGTCATAAACACTAGCAGGAGTACTGCCGCAAAAAAAACGGTTAGTAATGGAATCACTTCCAAATAAGCAAACATCTAATTATCTTGTCCCTATGCGACATAGCTTTTTATGCAATGAACCATGATGGTTATTGATTTCATTTACGCACGCTACACATGTTATGGCATGATTATGCATTTATCATGCCAAGCCCTAGGCGCGACTGGTGGAATAGTATAGCAACAGAGCACTCTACTAATCTAGCGTTAATAGCGTTGACTTGATGCAATTAGAACGACGGTTTATTTTAACTCTGTCACCATTTAATTAATCAAACTGCCCTCTTGCAGTCCTTATGAAGGCAAAATATTGACTGTCTCAGCAATGTCCAAAATGTTGAACGAAAGCGTCAATTAGTCTAAAAATGATGCATTTTTCATGTGTTTTTAATGGTGATTGCGTAGTTATCAAGCGGCTTTTACCTTGCGTAACCTAGCGTGAGTCTTGCATAATGGCTGGCGAACTTTAAAACAATCCTGCGATAGGCTTATGACTATAAAAACAACAAACGACACTAAGTTCTTCGGCCATCCGGCCGGATTGCAAACACTGTTCTTCACCGAGATGTGGGAGCGCATGAGTTACTACGGTATGCGTGCGCTGCTGGTTCTGTTTATGACCGCTAGTTTACAGGAAGAGGGGCTTGCATTCACCGTAGCAACAGCAACGGCTATTTACGGGCTTTATACCGGTGCCGTTTACTTTATGGGCTTGCCCGGTGGATGGATGGCCGATCGTCTGATTGGAGGTCAGCGCGCGGTGTGGTACGGCGGTATCATCATCATGTGTGGCCATATCGTGCTAGCCATTCCCAGCACGCAAACTTTCTTTATTGGTTTGATTCTAGTGGTTGTCGGTACTGGCCTATTGAAACCCAACATCGGTGCGATGGTCGGCATGCTGTACAGCGACAATGACGCCCGTCGGGACAGCGGTTACACCCTCTACTATATGGGCATAAATATCGGCTCAGTGATTGGTTACATTGTGTGTGGCTATCTTGCCACGGAAATGGGTTATCACTGGGCATTTGGTGCAGCGGCAGTGGGTATGGGTATTGGCTTGATTCAATACCGCCTGACTCAGCCACGCTTAGAGGGTGCAGCTGCTGAACCCACTGTGGCACTATCGCCGGGCGCGCACAAACTCAGCTGGATGACCATCATCGCCTTTGTCGCTGGCACCGCAGTGCTCACGATGCTGGTAGCAAACGGTACTATCATTATAGACGCGGTTGCGGTAGCGAAATATGTCGCCATCTTCTTTACCTTGGTATTTTTAGCGTACTACGCCGCGATCTTTTTTATGGGTAATCTAACGCCCAATGAAAAACGTCGCCTTGGTGCATTGTTTCTAGTATGCATTGCCTCAATCTGTTTTTGGGCTGGTTTTGAACAAGCCGGTTCATCCTTGAATTTGTTTGGCCGTGACTACACTGAACGTATGATTGGCAGCTTTGAGATACCACCAGCATGGTTCCAGTCAGCCAACTCATTTTTCATCATCATTCTGTCGCCGTTTTTTGCCGCTCTCTGGATAAATCTTGGCAAGCGCATGATGGATCCATCCTACGGTTTTAAATGTGCTATCGGCCTGATTATCATGGCAACAGGCTTCATCGTCATGTTTTTCGCAGCTCAAATTGCAGCTAGTGGCTTAAAAGTTGCGCCGTATTGGCTGGTTATGACCTACTTCCTGCACACCGTGGGTGAGCTTTGTCTAAGCCCCGTCGCGCTAAGCGCGGTGAGTCGCTTATCACCTAAGCGATTTGCCGGTCAAATGATGGGCGTGTTTGTATTGACTTATTCAATTGGTAACGTCGTCGCTGGCCTATTGGCAGGTAACTTCGCCCCTGACCGTCTTGACGAGATGCCTGGCCTGTATATGCAAATCAGCTTATTCAGCATCGCCATCGGTATTGTTGTCTTGTTGATGACGCTGAAAACCCGTCACTGGGAAAAAGCGCCCATCGAAGCCAAGAGTGACAACGCCTAGTGAAGCTCTATTTTTCAACACGACAGATCCCGCCTTTGCGGGATCTACCGCTTAAAGAACGCATGGCGGCACTTGAGCAGGCAGCTTTTAAAATGACCGTGCCAGAGCGATCGTTGCTGAATGTGTTGAAGTTGCTCGTCATCGTGCCTGTTTTTATCTTTATATTGCAGTCAACGGACGACTGGACAGCCCTCCTGTGGGCTGCGCTGGTATTTTTGACTTATCCCCTTTTTGTTAAACCGCTGCAGTACTCTCTCAGCGCGAAATACTTACCCGAAACGAAACAGGAACCATCATGAAATCTATCTTAGTAACCGGAGGCGCAGGCTATATTGGGAGTCACACGGTACTGCAACTGTTGGAGCAAAACTATCACGTCGTGGTCTTGGATAATCTGAGTAACGCGTCGCCTGAATCACTGCGTCGAGTTGAACAGATCACCGGAAAATCGGTTACGCTGGTAGAGGGTGATATTCGTGATGAAAAACTGTTGAGGGCGCTGTTCAGTGACAACGACATCGATGCCGTGATCCATTTTGCGGGGCTGAAAGCCGTTGGCGAATCGGTTGAAAAACCATTAATGTATTATGAGAATAACGTGTATGGCACGTTACAGTTGTGTAAGGTAATGGCTGAGCATAGCGTTAAGAACATCGTCTTCAGCTCCTCTGCAACAGTATATGGCGACCCTGTGTCGCTCCCTTTACATGAAAATATGCCAACGGGCACACCCACAAACCCTTATGGCCAGTCGAAATTAATGGTTGAATTGATGTTGCGTGACCTACACACCGCCGATCCAGACTGGAACATTGTATTGCTACGCTACTTCAATCCAGCGGGAGCTCATCCCTCCGGTCTAATCGGTGAAGATCCGAATGGTATACCTAACAATCTTATGCCATTTATTAGTCAGGTAGCAACGGGCAAGCGCCCTCATCTGAGTGTATTTGGAAATGACTACGACACGCACGATGGCACCGGAGTGCGCGATTACATTCATGTTGACGATTTAGCCAATGGACACCTTAAGGCACTCGATAAACTGCAGCGCAACGCCGGTTTATGTACTTTCAATCTCGGCACAGGGCAAGGTTACAGTGTGCTGGACATGGTAAAAGCGTTTGAAGCACAAAGCGGGCAAAAAATTGCTTATGAGTTTGTTCCCCGCCGCAGCGGTGATGTGGCCGCATGTTACGCAGATCCGGCGCTTGCGGAAAAAGAGTTAGGCTGGAAAGCACAAAAAGGCTTAGCCGAAATGTGTGCTGACGGTTGGCGCTGGCAATCGACTAATCCGAACGGTTATCGGTAAAACTTAAAACGCCTCTACTTTGAGGCGTTTTTTATGGATGAAGCTTAGGGCATGTTGATCTTTCATCTTTTCAACTGGTGACCGGCACAGACTGGAGTCTGATTCTCTCACCTACGAGGAATGAGGAGTGCGATTTGTTTGATCCAAATTAGCGAAAAAAAATGAAGTTGATGCTGGAGCATTGACAAAAGCCCGAAGCTGTCCAGTGGCGGGCTCAAGATCATGGCATTTAAGTGAAGAAAGCTGCTGGACGCAGTTCCGAATTCCGAATTCAGGCTACAAATCTTCCAACATATCTTCAAACGCTTCAAAATCTTCTAACTGCTGATCATCAATTTCTTTCTCACCGCTTTTGCCATCGGTGACCTGAAACTCTTTGTTCTGAAAGTAAGCGTTTTTAACAAAGGCATAGGGATCTGGTGAGTTCTCCAGTTGCTGCTCTTGCTCCATCAAGCGCGCTCGAGCTTCAATTGTTTCAACAAACAGGCGAGCGAGGGTGAACTGGAAATCGACAATACTGGGAAAGTAAGCGATATCAACGACTTGACCTGACACACCGCGTGCATCGTAGGGCCCAGCCGCGGGCACCATCAGGTACGGGCCATTGCCTACGCCCCAGACACCCAATACTTCATCGAAGTCTTCTTCTTGGCGTGGCACCCCCATCTTTTCAGCCACATCAATGGTGCCGACAAGGCCAATGGTTGAATTGATCACGAAACGCGCAAAACTGTCCGCTGATTCACTCGCCTTTCCCTGCAGTAGGTTGTTGATGACATTCAGAGGCTCTTCTAAGTTCTGCGCAGCATTTAATAACGCTGTTCTGGCGAACTGAGGCATCACTGTGACATAACCTACGGTGACGGGTCTGACGATGTACTCGTCCAATACATCGTAATTAAAATCCCATACCACTCGGTTAACGGGTTCGAACGGGTCTCTGGGGTCGCCCTCATCAGCAGTTGCCTGCTGGTTGGCATTATTTGCTGCACAGGCTGTCAGTAAAAAAACAGCAATAAGCGTTGCAATACGCTGAGGATATTTCATTAAAGTTCCTGATTAATCTCGATTTGAACGTCGATTAGTTCGCCTTCAGACACCGTCTGAACTGTCGTTCCCTGCCATTCTCCAACATCAACGTCGACATTGTCGTCCATCGAAATACGCGCAACTAACTCCACACGTTTGAGCTGCTGAAGCGAATAGTTGGGCATCATGGCATTATTTTGGGAAAGCGTCACGCTGGTTGGAAAATTTTTCAACGACAATTTTACCGCAGCCGCCGGCATTCTCATCTCACTGTCAGCATCGCGCGCAAACACAAATAAATACCCACTCGTAGGAATTTGATCCCGAAACTGATTGGCAATGGTCACCGTTAGTTGGAAGCCGGTCATTCCTTCCCTAGCCGCTTCACTTGAAGCTGAATCGGATTGGCGCTGTTGAACTGTTTCGCCCCCGCTTCCACGCAACGCGTTTAGCTCAGCCACAATACTCTGATACATAGCGCTATCTTTTGACATTTTGCTTTCAATGTTTGCAAAATAACCTTCGGCTTCTGATAACTGCCCGAGCTGTGAGCTGATAACGGTCAGCATCAACATGATATTATCGTTATTCGGCTGTTGCTTTAGCTCAAACTGAAGCAGGCGCTTGGCACGCTGAAGGTTATCCTCCTCACCACTGAGCATCAATGCCTGAGCAAAGTTAAGGCGCATCGCGGTGTCTTCGGGCGCAAGGTTAAACGCGCGTTCAAAGGCCTGTAACGATTGCTCAGCAAAGCCGATACTCATGTAAAGTCGACCTAAGTTTAGCCATGCCTGCGTGTCGGTGGGTGTCTCACGAAGGCGCTGACGGATAGCCAGTGATAGCGATTGCAGCTCCTGCGGAGATATATCTGCTCCGTTCTCAACCACCGCCAGCAACTTCTGGCTCAACTCAGCAATCGACTCCCTCGCAGACACCATCTGTTGCACTTCGCTGAGGTAGTTTGATTGCGAATACACTGCGCCGCCAATACCCATGGCGACAATAAAGCCGATTATCAAAGGCGCCGCCGCCGTGCCGGTCGCCCTATCATTTGTTGAACCTGACTCCTCAACTAACGCAAGCTTGAGTTCAGTGATCGCTGACTGTTTATCTGACTCAGATATCAACCCTTGGTCAACTTCTTTATCCAACTCAGCGAGGCGTTGCTTGACAATCTGAGCATTGCGAACCTGGTCGACAGCATGTTGATCCCGAGCGCGAGCCCAAGGGATGTAAACCGTGGCAGCGACTGCCGTAATAAACCCAGCCACAATTAGATAGAATACAGCCCAACTCATTTAATCCTCGCGCGCCAGCAGTTTATCGGCTTCAGCCAATTTTTCATCGATATCAGTGGTAGACTGCGTATTACGTTTCCGTGTAATGGCCAATAGCGCAACCACGGCAAATACAACCGGTAGGAGCCAAAGCCACATCGTATATGCTGTGACCGGCGGTTGATAATGCACAAAATCCCCGTAACGCTGTTTCATAAAATTAATCACGTCTTGCTCAGAGCGCCCCTGCTGCAGCAATTGATAAACTTTTCTGCGCATATCGTGTGCAATCATCGCATCTGAATCGGCAATATTCTGGTTTTGGCACATTGGGCATCGCAATTCAGCCGTCAACGATAAAAACGTTTGCCGCTGAGCCTCGCTTGAAAACTGATAGCTATCTAACGACTCCTTCGTTGGTGAGTTTTCAGTCGGTTGTACCTGAGCAAGCGCCATACAACTGGTCATCAATAGCACGACGCTCATTTTTACGATGATTGAAAAATCGATTATTTTCATGGCTGCACTGCCAATTTAGGCTCATTAAGAAGCTGTTCATACAGCGGCTTTATTTTGTGCTTCCAGACCCGTTCGTTGATGTCGCCAACGTGGTGCATTCGGATATGCCCACGCTTATCTATCACAAAATGCTCCGGCGCTCCCGTGACACCCAAATCAAGAGAGTAATCTCGCACCACATCGAAAATTTGGAATTGGTAGGGATCCCCTAAACGGCGTAGCATCTGACTCACTTCACCGCGCACTCTCTCTAGGGTTTTTGTGCCAAAGTCAGGGTCAAGGTCTTGGTCATAGTAAAGCCCTACAAATCGTACCCCCTGTTGCTCGCGCAGTTGTGTCAGGTAAGGCAGTTCAACGGCGCACGTCACGCACCATACACCCCAGACGTTAAGAATAGTGACCTCGCCCAGCAAACTTTGTTCGGTATAATATGTCTCCCAATCCATTAGGTCTGGCAGAGAAAACGGCGGTAAAGGCTGCCCCTGTACCATTGAATCTCGCTCACGCGGATCGCCGAATAACCCCTGAAACAAGAAAACCACCAACAAAGTAAAAATGACGGCTGGAACCGCAAACCACAATGATTTATTCATGACAGTGCCTCCGTTGGCGTATTGCCGCGTTTACTGAATTGGCGTTTAATGCCTGCAACCTTCGCGAGTCGGTAGCGCTTGTCTGCAATTGAAAAAGCGCCCCCCATCGCCATGATAAACGCCCCTGCCCAAATCCATATCACGAAAGGCTTATAGTAAACTCGCACCGACCATGCTCCGTTATCAAGAGGCTCTCCTAACGCAATAAACAGATCTCGCGTTAAAGTTGCGTGTATTCCGGCTTCAGTCATGGAAGTCCGTTGAACAGGATAAAAGCGCTTTTCAGGCTCTAAATGCACGATTTTACGGCCGTCTTCAAACACATCAAACACACCGACATCGGCAGAATAGTTAGGCCCTTGCACTTTCTTTACACCAGTAAAAACAAATTCATAACCTGCCATCGCCACTGTGTCACCGGCCACCATACGCACGTCGCGCTCTTGCTCATAGTTGCTGACCAAAGTGATCCCAATGAGTGTTACCGCAAAACCCACATGACCCAGCACCATGCCCCAATGGCTGCGGCTGAGTTTTTTCAAGGATAACACCACGGACGGCTCAGCGGTATTGACTGAGCCATGCGCCGTGCCGGAGCGCTGCGCATCAATGCGCTGCAATACTTCCTGCACGGTCGCGACTAAAATCCATACGCTCAACACCATTCCCAGCATCGCCATCCAAGTCGGTTCATCGTAGCTAACGTTAATTAGCAATGCGGCGCTAACACTCACGCCTGCGGCAACCAGCATATGATTGCGCAGCGCGCCAATCGGCTGGCGTTTCCAGCGCGACAACGGGCCGACGCTAAGCATGAACACAAAAGGCACAATCAATAGTGTGAACATCTGATTGAAGAAAGGTGCGCCAACCGAAATTGTACCGAGGCCCAATTCTTTGTGTACTAAGGGTAAAAGAGTACCTAATAGCACCACCAGAGTCGCAGCGCAGAGCAACACATTGTTGCCAATCAGCAAAACCTCGCGCGAAAAGGCATTGTAGTTCGCTCGACTACGTAGCGATTTGGCACGCAGAGCGTAAAGCAGCAAAGCGCCACCGCTTAACGCCACCAGAATTCCCAAGATAAACAGGCCTCTAGCAGGGTCACTGGCAAAGGAATGAACCGAAACAATGATGCCTGAACGCACTAGGAAAGTGCCTAATAGGCTCAACGAGAAGGCGGCGATCGCTAACAATACGGTCCATGATTTAAACGCTTTGCGCTTTTCTGTTACCGCTAAGCTGTGCATCAACGCTGTACCAACAAGCCATGGCATAAACGAAGCATTCTCAACCGGATCCCAGAACCACCATCCGCCCCAACCGAGTTCGTAGTACGCCCACCAACTACCTAATGCAATGCCAAGCGTCAGAAATGCCCATGCGGAAATCACCCAAGGTCGCGACCACCGCGCCCATGTAGAATCCAACTGTCCTGAAATTAAAGCGGCAACCGCAAAAGCAAACGCCACCGAAAACCCAACGTAGCCCATGTAAAGCATGGGCGGATGAATAATCATGCCAAAATCTTGCAGCAATGGGTTTAGATCTCGACCGTCTACTGGGAAAAGCGGTAACAGGCTTTCAAATGGATTTGACGTGATCAGCATAAATAGATAAAAACCCACCGACACCATGCCAAGTATCGACAATACTCTGGACACCATCGCCTGCGGAATGCCTCGACTAAACGTGGCAACCGCAATAATCCAACCTGACAACATCAGCACCCACAACAAGAAAGAGCCTTCATGCCCGCCCCACACCGCAGTCACTTTGTAATACAGAGGCAGCAAACTATTGGAATGATGCGCCACATAGGCAACACTGAAATCGTCTACCACGAAAGCATAAGTGAGGCAGGCATATGAGATAGCGGTGAATACAAACAGTCCTATTGCCAGTGGTTTGGCAGTGGACATCAAGCGCGTGTTACCGGTTTGCGCGCCCCACAGTGGATAAATACACAACAAAATAGACAGCACAAGTGCCAACGTCAGTGCAATATTACCAAGTTCAGGGATCATGCTCAGTAACCTGCTTCAGTGGGTTTAACGTGTTTGATCCCTTTCATTTTTTCAGCCAATTCGGGCGGCATGTATTCCTCGTCGTGTTTCGCCAAAACTTCGTGCGCTTCTATGGTGCTCTGTTCAACCAGAACCCCTGTGGCGACGATACCCTGCCCTTCGCGGAACAAATCCGGCAATATACCGGCGTATTTCACCGTCACGGCTTTATTCACATCTACGTCGACCAAATCAAAACTGACCGCCAAACTTTGCCGGTCGCGGCTAACTGAGCCTTCAACCACCATACCGCCGATGCGCAAACGTTGCCCCACCGGCGGGATCGCCGCCCCGGGTTTTCCATCGATAATTTCTGATGGGGTGTAAAACAAATCAATGTTCTCATTTAACGCGTACAGCATCAGGCCGATCGCGCCGCTGACGAGAAGTACGATGCCCACCACAACAGCAAGCCGCTTTTGTCGACGAGGATTCATGCTTGACTCTCCTTTGCTGCTGCGCGACGCGCAGCAAGAATACGCTGCTTGCGCTCAATTTCTTGTTTTGCCTTTTGCAGTACGCGCCGCTGACCATAAAAACTATCGACAACCAGCAATAACATCACAACAAAGGTTACCCCAAACGACAACCACACAAAAAAGCCGTAGCCGCCCATAGCGACAAACTCTGAAAAACTGTCAAATCTCATCATTCTTTCTCCGCCCTAGCGTTACTATTGGCAACTAAATCAGCCACCCAGGGACGATGTAACTCGCGCTGCACAATTTCGTTGCGCAAGCGCATCAGTGAAATGGCTCCGACAAAGGCCGCGAAGCCGAGAAGGTTAATCAATAATGGCCATAGCATTTCCGGCGCAATAGAAGGCTTACCAAATTTGCTGATAGTGGCGCCTTGGTGCAGCGTATTCCACCATTCGACGGAGTAATGGATAATTGGCACGTTAACGACCCCAACAACCGCCATCACACCGGCCGCTTTACCTGCTTGTAGCTTGTCATCAAACGCGGCGTATAACGCCATCACACCGAGATACAAAAACAATAAAATTAATTCTGATGTCAGGCGTGCATCCCACACCCACCACGCACCCCACATGGGCTTGCCCCAAGCTGCACCGGTAAACAGCGCGATAAACGTCATCACCGCCCCGACGGGTGCAATAGCAATCATCGTCATGTAGGCTGTTCGCCATTGCCAAATCATGCCCACGGCTGCGGCAATCGCCATGGCAACATAGGCTCCCATCGATAAGATGGCACTTGGCACGTGAATATATATAATTCGAAAAGAATCACCCTGCTGATAATCCGCTGGTGCAAACACCAGCCCCCACACCGTGCCGATAATTAAACTCACCACGGCAACCGTTGCAAACCAAGGCAATAACGTATGACACAATTGATACGCACGCTCAGGCTTTGCGTAGGGATGAAGCCATTTCCACATTAATGTAAACTCACTTTGACCGCGTAATTTATCGCAAAAGGCGACAGCGCTAGTGTGGTTAATAATAACGCCGCAATAATAGCGATTTGCGGCCCATAAGGTAATTGCATTGCGGCCGATTCGATGGCTGACGTGGCGAAGATCAACAATGGAATGAACAAGGGTATTAGTAATAATGCCAGTAGCACGCCCCCCCGATTCAAACCCACAGTCAATCCGACTGCAATCGCACCAACTAAGCTCACCAACGGCGTGCCTAAGGCTAACGTTGCCATCAAGGCCCAGTACATGGGTTCGGTCAAGTTGAGCAACAGCGCAAGCAACGGCGAAATAATCACTAACGGGACAAACGATACCAACCAATGACTCAACACTTTGAGCATCAACAAGCCCGTCATTGAGGCATCACTGAGCGCCAATTGTTCCAACCAGCCATGCTGAAAATCATCTCTAAACAGCCGCTCCATGCCTAATAACGACGATAAGATGGCGGCTACCCAAATCACGCCGGGTCCAATTCGTTGCAAAATATCGGGTGATGGACCCACGCCAAGTGGAAACAATGTAATGACCAATACAAAAAAAACCAGCGGCTGGATCAGCTCTGATTTTTGTCGAAACGCTAGCGTCATCTCGCGCTTTAGTAGTGCGGCATAAGGCGACATCAAATACGATACTCCAACGTAATATCGCGCCATTGCGTAATGGATACTAGTGGCTGATGCGACGTCATGATAACGCTTCCCCCTCCGGCACAAAAGGCTGTTATGTGCTGCTCAATAAGTGCGATACCGGCGACATCAAGTGCAGTGAATGGCTCATCTAAGATCCACACCGTCGCGCTTTGCTTAAACCAAAGCCTCGCCAATGCAACGCGGCGATTCTGACCCGCGGAAAGTTGACCACACGGCACATCCTCCAGCCCAACCAAACCCAACGTCGTCAGCACGTCGAAAATGACCGATGGCGGTGTGGTTAACTGTTGCTGCTCACACCAGTACACACAATTTTCCAGTGCGCTAGCCAGCGGATTAACCGCTGATTTATGGCCAATATAAACCAGTTGTTGAGCAAAAGCGCGGCGTGTTATGTCATTGGTAATCGATTCGCCTTGCCACATAACACGGCCCTCATCAGGGCGAATAAAGCCGGTTAATATGCGCAACAAGCTGGTTTTACCCGCGCCATTGAGGCCCGAAAGCAACACAAGCTCGCTTGGCTCGAGATCGAAAGAAACTCCGCTGAACAA
Organism: Alteromonas oceanisediminis; assembly: GCF_018474025.1. Classification (GTDB taxonomy): domain Bacteria; phylum Pseudomonadota; class Gammaproteobacteria; order Enterobacterales; family Alteromonadaceae; genus Alteromonas_E; species Alteromonas_E oceanisediminis. The sequence goes on from NZ_JAHCTA010000001.1 coordinate 321,691, forward strand.
CGCTCGATCGCGACGGATACAAGTTAAATCAATAGCTTGCAACTGAGACAATTTACAACCCTAACGACAATAACCGTGTAATCACGGTGAAATAACACGTTTTTTAGTGAGGCATATCATAGCATACTCTATCAAGCTCATGCCGTAGCAATCGGTCAGTTTTTCTGACCGGATCGTCAGAAATTTTTCACACTCACCTCATCGTGATCGAAATACGCTACAATCAAGACTCACCGGCGCTAACCGATAAGTGAGTATGCCAGAATCCTCATTACAAAATTTACTCGCAGCAGCACAGGCAAGTCTCAGCCGAGCATTGTCCCAATCGGCAGAGACAGCCCAAGGTCAAACCGCCCGTTCTGCGGTCTCTGTGACACCAGTGCCCGTTAGCGTCAACATACAAAATGACCGAATACGGATTGCAGATCTGACTAAAAATCAATCTGTGAGTTTGCCGCTGCCAGCCGACGCGACAAGCTCTGAGACGTTGTTAAAACAAGCGTCGCATGCCAGCACTACGCATAAAGGGGATGTCGCGCTTTATTCACCGCCTAAAACCCTGTTTGACGCGCTTCTATCTTCGGCGCAGCAAAAGGCGCTTCTCTGGGCGCTGGCACAACAACCCAACGTGCTGAAATCCATAGCTGCAACACCAGTCCCTCTGACGTTGCGTAGCGGAGTTGTGATCGCAACGCAATTGAATAGCGTCACCCTAGAACTAAGGCCTCCACTGGGTGATCTTAAACAGGTGTCCGTGCCTGTCGACACTCAACGTGCGCCGCTCGCTTCCGGCCAAGTGGTTAACCTACACGTGCAACAAAACGGCAGCCAATGGATTGTGAAACTACTCACGGCTCAACCATCAGACTCAAGCGCTGCCAAGCCCTTGCAGGGAAAACTTGATGCGCAACACCCTTTGCCACAACAGGTGGTTAAACAGGCATTGGCGTCGGCTTCGTTGACCGTACCAGTCACTCAAAAATCGGCTTTACTGAACGCTTTATTGACGGCCTTACCACAAGCAAAAGCGAATGTGTTGAGCACATTATCGGAGCTGCCCGCGGTTACCCCTCGACTCACGCTAACCCAACCCGAGAACAGTACATCGGCCCTACGGGCGAGTATCGTGGTACAGCAACCCGTTTCGCTGCTGAAAAGCAATCAACCGGTGACTCAATTGGATATACCCCAGCTAACCGCAAAGCAAACGGCGGCAGTAGAGCTGGCGACTGCGCCTCGTCTGCAGCAAACACTCAATACTCTTTTTGCTTCCTTGCCTGATGCGCCTGGCGCCACTGGCCGCGGAACACAAGAGATCAGCAGTCTGTTGAGTTCAGCACTGCAAAAATCGATTTCTCCAGCCGCAATGTCGGCGGCTCCCGCTGAACACGCAACGGATATAAAAACACAGCTACAGGCATTAATTCGAACCGCTTACGGGCAATCCGGTAGCAGCAGCGAATCGGCCACTGCGCTGAGACAATTTATGGCCGTGCTTGCCGCTTCACCGGAGCCGGCCTTGCAGCAGCTATCCAGTTCTTTGTCCACTTCGCTGGCACCTTTGCTGGCAACAAAATTTCCCGATGCTGCGCAGCTTCAGTCATTATTTCAACTACCCGCGATGCCTTTATCAACTACCGCTTTGAATCAGGTGTCGACGACTAACAGTTTACTCACTGGCTTGGTCACCTTAATTCAACTTTCACTGAGTGGTCGGCTATCACGTGCACAACACCCAATTTCAGAACGCGCACAGCAATCATTAACCAGCCTGCTAACGTCCACTGGTGGCAATGCAACGGCAGCAACACCACAAGCTTCTGGCAACCGCCCAGCACAGGAATTTGCTCAATTAGAACAACGCCAACAGCTTCTACGCACGCTATCCAAAGCCTTAGGGCAGCATCAGGCGAACAAGTTGTCTGGTAACGAAGCGACTACGCAGGGCCAAGAGGCCTTTTTCTATTCATTACCGTCCTATTCCACATCATCACAGCGGGATATTGAATTGCTTATTAAGCGTGAAAAAGGCCACCGCGAACCAGAAAATAATGAACAAACTAAACACGGTGTCTGGCATCTGACCATGCTATTTGAAGTGGGTGACGTGGGGGAGATGCTATCAAAGTGTCGGCTAGAGGACGCTGAACTCAGTCTGGATATTTACACCTCCAACGAAACCTTACGGGACACGGTATTAAATTTTATGCCACTGCTGAAGCGTCGCTTGGCCGTATTTGGGCTCGACGTGATCAGTAGCCAATGCCAACTCGGAAAAATGCCGGAAAGCTTACGGCCAAAGCCTTACCAACTGCTAAACACCATGGCTTAGGTGAAAAACGATGAAAAAAAATGTCAGAAAAGCGGTTGGCTTACGCTATGAAAAACAACAAAAAGGTGACGCGCCAACGGTTGTCGCTAAAGGGTTTGGTGAGTTAGCTGACGACATTATCGCGCTGGCGCAAGAGCATGGTATTTTGATCCATGAAGATCCTTACCTGTCAGATTTTCTGGCAACCTTAGATCTCGGCCAGGAAATCCCAGAGTCAGTGTATTATGTGATTGCCGAACTCATCGCTTTCTCGTATGTACTACAAGGTAAAAAACCGGAAGGCTGGGAGCCCCCGGGAGGTGGCGTAGACACTCGGAGCTAGGTTTTCTTTAGGCCGAGTGGATACGTTGAACTAAGTAAGATAAGCCGCGCAACTGCGCGGCTAACAACATGGGAGAGTGTGTCTATAAACTACTTTTCTTCAGCAACTTCTGTCGCAACCGCTTCTGGTTTAACCGTTTTCGGAAGAAGCAATTCTTCTCGAATACGCTTTTCTAGCTCAGCACTGATTTCAGGGTTTTCTTTCAGATAACGCACTACGTTTGCTTTACCTTGACCAATACGATTGCCATTGTAGCTATACCACGCGCCAGCCTTTTCAACCATTTTCTGCTGCACGCCTAGGTCAATTAACTCAGCTTCTTTAGAAATGCCTTGCCCGTACAAAATTTGGAACTCAGCCTGTTTAAACGGTGGCGCCACTTTATTTTTGACCACCTTAACCCGAGTTTCGTTACCTACGACTTCATCGCCTTCCTTGATAGCACCAATACGGCGAATATCCAAACGGACCGATGAATAAAACTTCAGCGCGTTACCCCCGGTTGTGGTTTCTGGGTTACCAAACATCACACCAATCTTCATACGAATTTGGTTGATGAAAATGCACAATGTGTTTGAACGCTTGATGTTAGCGGTTAATTTACGTAGCGCCTGAGACATTAACCGGGCTTGAAGGCCAACATGTGAGTCGCCCATATCGCCTTCGATTTCGGCTTTCGGCGTAAGTGCTGCAACGGAGTCAACAATCACCACATCAACAGCACCAGAACGCACCAGCATATCGCAGATTTCCAGCGCCTGTTCACCGGTGTCAGGCTGAGATACCAGCAAGTCATCAATATTAACACCCAGTTTCTCTGCATAAACCGGATCAAGCGCATGCTCGGCATCCACGAATGCACAGGTTTTGCCTTTTTTCTGCGCTTCGGCGATAACTTGTAATGTCAGCGTCGTTTTACCTGATGATTCAGGGCCGTAAATTTCCACCACGCGACCACACGGCAAGCCACCTATGCCCAAGGCAATATCGATACTCAGAGAACCGGTTGATATGGCGTCGATGTCCATGGCTTGATTATCACCCAAGCGCATGATTGCACCTTTACCAAACTGCTTTTCAATTTGACCCAGTGCTGCGCTCAGTGCGCGGGATTTATTATCGTTCACCCAATATTCCTCAATCGTTTTTTAGTCTCAGCGAGATAAACTGCTTCAGCGTTTTCACCGAGAACAGAGTTCGTCGTATCATGCTGTAAGAGTATACTGTACATGCACACAGTATCAAGTGTAATTTCTGATTTCTGCTAACCGGCTAAATTATCCGTACTTTGCCCACCGCATTCAACTAGTCGTTCGTTCAGATAGGCCAGCGCAAAATCGATGGCCTGTTGCCGCACCTTCGCCCGTGATCCTAAAAACTGCTGCGCCACCGTCGTTATTTGGCCTTGAATAGCAAACCCAAACCACACCAAGCCTACCGGCTTATCCGGTGTGCCGCCATCCGGGCCAGCAATACCGGTCACCGCGACCGCAACTTGCGCAGATGTACGCTTTACCACGCCCGCCACCATTGACTCTGCTGTCTGTGATGAAACAGCACCATAGCGCGCCAACAGTGCAAGGTCGACACCCAGTAGGTCGTGTTTAGCCTGATTGGAGTAAGTCACCCAGCTTTGATCAAACCAGCTAGAGCTTCCAGAGATGCTGGTGATCGCGTAAGCTATACCTCCGCCGGTGCAAGATTCTGCACAACTAATACGCAACCCCTGCTTTTCAAGGGTTTTGCCTAACGTGGCGGCGAGCCGATCTGAATTGTTCATACGTTAACCTTAAGCTAAAAAAACAGTATCCAATGCCATCAAAAAAACCTTCTGCGACAGCCGCTTCAGACTACCCAGAGCACACCCCAATGATGCGTCAATATTTGCGTATCAAAGCGGAGCATACTGATACCCTGTTATTCTATCGCATGGGCGATTTTTATGAGCTGTTTTTTGATGACGCTAAGCGCGCCGCCGCGTTATTAGATATCTCACTGACCGCCAGAGGAAAAGCAGGCGGCGATCCTATTCCGATGGCGGGTGTTCCGTATCATGCGGTCGAAGGTTACCTTGCGAAATTAGTTAAACTGGGTGTATCCGTTGCTATTTGTGAACAGGTAGGCGATCCTGCCACGAGTAAAGGCCCGGTGGAGCGCGCTGTGCAGCGTATCGTAACACCCGGTACTATCACCGATGAGGCGCTGCTGGATGACCGAAAGGAAAACCTGCTGGTGGCCGTCACCGCATTAAAGGAAAGCTTCGGCATTGCTGCACTGGATCTCAGCAGTGGTCGCTTTACATTGTGTGAATGTGAGGGTGAAGATGCATTAAATACACACCTCACTCGCCTCGCGGCCGCAGAATTATTGTACCCTGAGCAATTTCGATATCAGCACCTCGTCAGTCAGCGCAAAGGAGCAAGGCGACGCCCTGAATGGGAGTTTGATGCCAGTACCGCGGTGCAACAACTCACCCAACAATTTGGTACACAGGATCTGTTAGGGTTCGGTGTACAGCACGCGCACATCGGTGTTGGCGCTGCCGGTTGTGTATTGCAGTACGTTAAAGATACTCAGCGCAGTGCGCTTCCGCATATCCGCGCTTTAGTGTTAGACAATCCAAGTGACTGGGTGCAACTGGATGCCGCCACGCGGCGCAATCTGGAAATAACCCAGAATCTGTCTGGTGGCACTGAGCACACCTTGATGTCGGCGCTGGATACTACCGCGACAGCCATGGGCAGTCGCTTGCTGCAACGCTGGTTACATCATCCGGTGACACAGCGTAAGGAAATTATGGCGCGCCAGAATGCCATTCGAAGCATGCTAATTGATGAACAGGTGATACGCGAGCTGACACAGATTTTAAAACGGATCGGCGATATCGAACGGATCCTGTCTCGTCTCGCCCTGCGCTCTGCACGCCCCAGGGATTTCGCGCGTTTACGGGATGCTTTGAACACCTTACCTGAATTGAGCACCGTGGTCTCGTCCATGGCAGGGCTGACGGCACAAGAAAAGCCCGTTGAGCACAGACTCAATGGACTGATAGCACATTGTCAGGGGTTTGAGGATATCGCGTCTGAGTTATCCCATGCGGTGATTGACAACCCGCCGGTGGTCATACGAGACGGCGGTGTCATTGCCGAAGGCTATAGCGCGGAACTTGATGAGCTGCGCGCATTATCACAAGGCGCCACTGACTATCTGGATGAGTTGGAAACGCGTGAGAAATCGCGTACTGGCATCAGCTCGTTAAAAGTGGGTTACAACCGAGTACACGGCTTTTTTATCGAAATAGGCAAAGCGTCCAGCCACCTTGTGCCCGCAGACTACGTTCGTCGCCAAACGCTGAAAAACAACGAGCGCTATATCATTCCTGAGTTAAAAACCCATGAAGACAAAGTGCTGACCAGCCAGAGCCGCGCTTTAGCACTGGAAAAGCAACTCTATGACGGCTTATTTGATTGTTGCTTACCCAAACTGGCCGAACTGATTGACTGCGCGCAATCGATTGCGCAGCTGGATGTTTTGCATTGCCTTGCTGAACGCGCACTGGCATTGGATTACCATGCACCGCAGTTTGCAGATACGTCGACATTATTCTATGAGAATGGTCGCCACCCGGTGGTTGAGCAGGTGATGAGCGAGCCCTTTATTGGCAACCCAATCAAACTGGACGGCCAACGTCGCATGTTGATCATCACCGGCCCCAATATGGGCGGTAAAAGCACCTACATGCGCCAAACGGCATTGATCGTTCTTATGGCTCACATTGGCGCTTATGTGCCGGCTGAGAATGCGGTGATCGGTGATATTGATCGCATTTTCACGCGTATTGGCGCATCCGATGATTTAGCCTCCGGGCGTTCAACCTTTATGGTGGAAATGACCGAAACCGCCAACATATTACACAATGCCACGCCACGTAGCCTAGTATTGATGGATGAGATTGGTCGCGGCACCAGTACCTATGACGGGCTCTCTCTGGCTTGGGCGACTGCCAATCATCTGGCACAAGGCTGCGGTGCACTGACGCTATTTGCCACGCATTATTTTGAACTCACACAGCTATCTGAACAGCTTCCAAACGTCGTTAACGTCAACGTTAATGCGATTGAGCACAACGACACTATCCGGTTCATGCATAATATTTGTGAAGGTGCGGCGAGTCAGAGCTATGGTTTGCATGTGGCCCAATTGGCGGGCGTACCAGCACAAGTCATCGCACAAGCTAAGTTGAAACTGGCGTCGTTGGAAGCGAACAAGAATGAAACCAACGAAAAAGCAGCATCAGGGCAGCACGATGAGGCGCAACTGTCGCTACTAACCGATTTGGAACCACCAGCCATGACGGCTTTGAAACAACTTCAGCCGGATAATTTGAGCCCGCGTGAAGCGCTCGATGCGCTGTACGAATTGAAGAAACTCATAGCGAAGTAAACACGACTGGCTGTTCACAACACCGAGTACATTAGCGGCGCGAATTGATTGAAAGCCTGCCTTTGTAATTGTAGACCGGCAATCTTTTGCGTATACTATTACGCCGTCTAGCACGTGTCTTTTTGCGGCTTTTTTGTCAGCAAATCAAGTCATTTTTGTGCAGTTACATAGCCGTTCAATCTCAAAGCCTTAGGTTTCGCATGACACATTATATTTTCGTCACGGGTGGTGTTGTATCATCGCTTGGAAAAGGTATTGCCGCTGCCTCATTAGCCGCTATTCTTGAAGCCCGAGGCCTCTCGGTCACTATGCTCAAGCTTGACCCGTACATTAATGTCGACCCCGGCACAATGAGTCCTATTCAGCACGGCGAAGTGTTTGTTACCGATGACGGTGCCGAAACCGATTTGGATTTAGGGCATTACGAGCGCTTTATTCGTACGCGCATGACTAAACGGAATAATTTTACAACGGGCCGTGTCTACGAAGAAGTCATACGGCGCGAGCGACGTGGAGATTACCTTGGTGCAACCATTCAGGTGATCCCGCACATTACCAATGAGATTAAACGCCGTGTCATTCTAGGTGCTGAAGGCAGTGACGTGGCTATTGTTGAAATTGGCGGAACGGTGGGCGACATTGAATCACAACCGTTTTTGGAAGCGATTCGACAATTGGGAACTGAGCTGGGCCGCGATCGCGCCATGTACATGCATTTGACGCTGGTGCCGTATATGCCAGCCTCTGGTGAGGTCAAGACTAAACCTACGCAACACTCAGTTAAAGAATTGCGCTCAATTGGTATCCAGCCGGATATCTTAGTCTGCCGTTCGGTTAATGCTTTGCCGGCCAACGAACGCTCGAAAATAGCCTTATTCACAAATGTCGCTGATAAAGCGGTTATCTCGTTGAAAGACGTGAATACTATCTACAAAATTCCAGCTGCGCTAAAAGCACAAGGTATGGATAAACTGGTTGTCGAGCGTTTTGGTCTTGAGTGTCCAGAAGCCGACCTGACCGAGTGGGAACAAGTACTTTACGCGGAGTCTAACCCGACTGCCGAAGTGACCATTGGTATGGTGGGTAAATACGTTGAATTACCTGATGCCTATAAATCGGTCAATGAAGCGCTTAAACATGCTGGTTTGAAGAATCGGCTGACGGTGAACATTAAACACATTGACTCACAGGATGTCGAGAGCAAAGGTGTGCAAATACTCGAAGATTTAGACGCGATACTGGTGCCCGGCGGCTTTGGCGAGCGAGGCATTGAAGGCAAGATTGCGGCGGCGCGTTACGCGCGCGAAAACAAGGTGCCTTATCTGGGTATTTGCCTTGGCATGCAGGTCGCGCTGATCGAATTTGCACGCAACGTAGCAGGTTTAGAGCACGCCAACAGTACGGAATTTGATCCAGAGTCGCCTTACCCTGTGGTGGGCTTGATTACTGAGTGGCTTGATGCAGACGGGCAAAAAGAATACCGCGACACCAATTCAGACTTGGGCGGGACGATGCGTCTTGGCAGTCAGCTGTGTCATCTTATCCCCGGCAGTAAAGTCCACGAATTGTACGGCTCAGCAGAAATTTATGAACGACATCGTCATCGTTACGAAGTGAACAACAATTTACGTCAGAAAATTGAGGATGCAGGGTTAAAAGTCAGTGGTTTGTCCACTGATAAAAGGCTTGTCGAAGTGATTGAAATTCCAGATCATCCGTGGTTCGTTGCGGGCCAGTTTCACCCCGAGTTCACTTCCACCCCGCGCGACGGCCACCCGCTCTTTACCGGATTTGTCGCCGCAGCAGGCGAGTACCAAAAACAACATCATTAATTTTAAGGAGAAAGCAGCATGACGACCATTAGTCGAATAGTCGGACGAGAAATACTTGATTCACGCGGTAATCCAACCGTTGAGGCTGACGTTTACTTGTCTAGCGGTGCCATGGGCCGTGCGTGTGCTCCCTCCGGCGCCTCAACAGGCTCACGCGAAGCCTTGGAACTTCGAGATGGCGATAAAAACCGTTATCTTGGCAAAGGTGTTTTGAAAGCCGTTGCCGCCATTAATGAAAATATAGCACCCGCACTATCTGGAATGGACGCTGCCGACCAACGTGGTATTGATAACACCATGCTTAAACTGGACGGCACCGAAAATAAGGAAAAGCTGGGAGCCAATGCGATCCTCGCCGTGTCACTGGCGGTAGCGAAAGCGCAAGCGAACGACGAAAATATCCCTTTGTATCAACATATTGCAAAACTGAATGGCACAGAAGGCGAATATTCCATGCCAGTGCCAATGATGAACATCATCAATGGCGGTGAGCACGCCGACAATAACGTGGACATTCAGGAATTCATGGTACAGCCTGTAGGCGCGAAAAACTTTGCAGAAGCGCTTCGCATGGGTGCAGAAATATTTCATTCACTGAAAAAAGTGTTGAGCGCAAAAGGATTAAATACCGCGGTCGGCGATGAAGGTGGATTTGCACCGAATTTAGGCTCTAACGAAGAAGCGCTGACCGTCATTACAGAAGCGGTTGAAAACGCTGGTTACGCGATGAATACCGATGTCACACTTGCGCTGGATTGTGCCGCGTCTGAATTCTATAAAGACGACGTTTACGATTTGGCGGGTGAAGGTCAGAAGTTTGATTCTGAAGGCTTTGGCGACTACCTTGCCGACCTGTCTAAGCGTTATCCCATTGTCTCGATTGAAGATGGTTTGGACGAGAGCGATTGGGACGGCTGGAGTAGCTTAACTAAAAAAATCGGCGACAAAGTTCAGCTTGTTGGCGACGACTTGTTTGTCACTAACACAAAAATTCTCAAGCGCGGTATCGACAATGGTGTCGGCAACAGCATTTTGATTAAATTCAACCAAATCGGTTCTCTGAGCGAAACACTGGATGCGATTAAAATGGCGAAAGTAGCAGGCTACACAGCTGTCATTTCTCATCGCAGCGGCGAAACCGAAGATGCGACCATTGCGGATCTGGCAGTTGGCACCGCAGCAGGACAGATCAAAACGGGTTCATTGTGTCGTTCTGACCGGGTGGCAAAATACAACCAGTTGTTGCGCATTGAAGAGCAGTTGGGTGAAAAAGCACCCTATAAAGGCCGTAGTGAGATCAAAGGCCAGTAAAACCGGCTAAACCACTTGATGATAGCCTGTCTGTCAGGCAGGCTATCACGATTATCAGTTCATACCGCTATCGCGGGAATCATGTCGACGTCAGATAACACACCGCAATCCGATATTTTTGTGCAAATTAGTGAGCAGCGATTGTTCGCCGATGTGTGCAATGCCCTGTATGAGCGCGAACTAATGAACCTTGCCACGCAAGGGCCTGGGCAGGCAGCGTTAATGAAGCGACGCCTCGGTGGGCTTTCCCATCATGTTAAACGCGCGGCAGAATATTTGGTCGCAAACCCGACCCCCCTAAGTGTGGATGCACATAATGGCAGTTGGCAAGGAAAGCAGGCTAGCCGATCACCGGCAACAGCAATCACTGACGAGCAGACTCATCGTTGGTTCACTGACAACGTCAGTGTCGGCTTACCCGTGTGCGTCAGCGTGAAGTCACTGGATCACGAACACCTTGAATTGGATTGTGTCGACCGAATAGACAGCGGCAATCATCGACTTCACTTAAATCGCTTCGGCTGGTTTAGTTTTACTGGCCATCCGCTGAATGACGAGTCAGACAGCGAGCCAGTGGTATTGCGAAGTTCACAACACAATCCATTGGATAAAGTTATTCATAGACTGGTTAAACCGTGTAAAAAAACGATGTTAGCGGCCTGTGCGGGGCATTGCTGGAATCACAAGGGCCGTTTGTCCCCTCGCACACTCACGTTACGGGAGTTGTTACTCAGCACCCTGATCGACTGGAAAACGTTTACTTACACCGGCAAGCCGCAGTTTGTTTAAACTCGAACTCGGGTTGGTAAGATATGCACAGCTCTGAACTCATTGTTTATTTCAACTCAAGCTATCCAGTAGTGGCCTAAAACTCGGGTTCATTGGCACCAGCGGCTGGCTTCCCTTTGCAGCAAAAACCTTCTATCACACAACTCAATGCGGGATATAAATACGCTACCCAACCCCAATTCAAAAAATACCCATTATATAACTATTCGTTATATAGCGTATTGTAAACAAAGGTTGCCTACGCCGGCGTAAGTTTGTACAGTGCCAACTCGACCTAAGAGATTATTGATGATTGTTTTAGACCGCGCACTCCTACTCATTCTATTGGCAGCAAGACTGCACGGGTAGGTTGCATCTAAGACGCAAACACAAAAACCCGTGCCCCGCACGGGTTTTTTTATGGAGACGCAATGGACACTGATCACGTTAAAATTTTTGACACCACGCTTCGCGACGGTGAGCAAGCCCTACCCGCCAGTTTGAGCGCTCGTGAGAAGTTACAAATCGCACTCTCGCTTGAACGTCTCGGCGTAGACATTATCGAAGCCGGTTTTCCGGTCAGTTCTCCCGGTGATTTTGCCTCCGTTCAGCAAATCGCCAAAACAGTGAAGAACTCGATTGTGTGCGGCCTTTCCCGCGCTGTCGAAGCCGACATTGACGCCTGTGGCCAAGCATTGAGCGTCGCTGAACGCTTTCGTATTCATACTTTCATTGCCACGTCTGACATTCACGTGAACAGTAAACTGCGTAAATCGCAGGATGAAATCGTTGATATGGCGGTTGCTGCTGTTAAGCAGGCACGCCGCTACACTGACGACGTTGAGTTTTCCTGTGAAGATGCCGGTCGAACCCACATTGATTATCTATGTCGCATGGTTGAGGCTGCTATTCACGCTGGGGCAACCACCGTCAATATCCCTGACACGGTTGGGTATACAATACCCAGCGAATTTGGCGACATTATAGAGACTCTGTTCAACCGCGTGCCGAATATTGACAAAGCCATCATCTCGGTGCATTGCCATAACGATTTAGGGCTTGCGGTGGCGAACTCCCTCGCAGCCGTTCAGCACGGCGCACGACAGGTGGAATGTACGCTCAATGGGATAGGCGAACGAGCCGGAAACTGCTCATTGGAAGAAATCGTGATGGCACTGAAAACACGAGAATCTTTACTGGGCTTCACGACGTCCATTGATACGCAGGAAATCACACGTTCTTCACGTCTTGTCAGTCAACTGTGCAATATGCCGGTGCAGGCAAATAAAGCTATTGTGGGGGCGAATGCATTCAGTCACTCTTCCGGCATTCATCAGGATGGTGTGCTGAAAGCACAAAATACTTATGAAATCATGACCCCTGAAAGCGTTGGTCTTAATAAGAACCACCTCAACCTGACCTCTCGCTCCGGTCGTCACGTGATAAAACATCGCTTACACGAGTTGGGCTACAAAGACAGTGACTATGATTTAGACACCTTGTATGCCTCGTTTTTGCGGCTTGCGGATAAAAAAGGTCAGGTGTTTGACTATGATTTGGAGGCGCTTTTATTTTTCGATCAACAGCGTCAGGAGCATGCGCAGTACGAGTTGGTTTATCTACACGCCAACGCGGGCCGTGATATTGTTCCCAGCGCAACGGTCACGCTGAATGTTGGCGGCGAGCCGGTCACCGAGTCGGCCATCGGTAACGGCCCGGTCGACGCGGCCTTCAACGCGATTATTCGCGTACTGGGTCATGATGAAATCGATATTGTCGATTTCAAATTAGACTCTAAAGGTGAAGGTGCTGATGCATTGGCACAAGTGAGTGTGGTGGCAGAATATAAAAAACGTCGTTTTCATGGCATCGGGCTCGCTACCGATATTGTGGAGTCTGGCGTTAAAGCCTTAATTCATGTACTCAACAACACCTATCTCGCGGACCAAATAGACGAGCAAAAACAAAACGTTAATCTAAAGGGTATGGAATGAACACGTATAAAATTGCGGTATTGCCGGGCGATGGGATCGGCCCGGAAGTTATGGCTGAAGCAAATAAAGTATTAAATGCTATAGAGACATGTTTCTCGCTTGAAGTACAACGTAGCGAGTATGCCGTAGGCGGCTATGCTATTGATCAGCATGGCGAAGCACTACCCGCCGCCACGCTCGCCGGGTGCGAAGCCGCTGATGCGATTCTCTTTGGTTCCATCGGGGGGCCAAAATGGGACTCATTACCACTGGAGCAACGCCCGGAAAGAGCGGCATTGCTAACCTTACGACGTCATTTTGATTTATTCAGCAATCTACGTCCGGCTAAAATTTATCCCGGCCTGGAAGCACTCAGTCCCTTGCGCGCGGATATTGCGGCCAGCGGCGTCGATGTTTTGGTCGTACGCGAACTCACCAGCGGCATCTATTTTGGGCAGCCCAAAGGGCTGGAAGGTGAAGGCGAAGCGATGCAAGCGTTTGATACTATGCGCTACAGCAAAGCCGAAATTCGTCGCATTGCGCACAGCGCATTTAAAGCAGCTCAATTGCGCCGCAAGAAAGTCACTTCGGTAGATAAGGCTAACGTATTGGTTTGCTCCCGGTTATGGCGCGAAGTGACAGAAGAGGTTGCCGAAGACTATCCCGACGTCACACTGGAACACATCTACATTGACAATGCCACGATGCAGTTGATCAAAGATCCTGCCCAGTTTGATGTCATGCTCTGCTCGAATTTGTTTGGCGATATCATTTCTGATGAATGCGCCATGCTAACGGGCTCAATGGGGCTACTTTCCTCAGCAAGCATGAATGCCAGCGGGTTTGGATTGTTTGAACCTGCCGGGGGTTCAGCGCCGGATATTGCCGGCAAAGGGATTGCCAACCCTATTGCACAAATTCTGTCCGCGTCGATGATGCTGCGGTATAGCTTACAGCAAGATGACGCTGCGGATGCGATTGATCGCGCCGTGGTGCGCACATTATCAGACGGCGTGTTAACCGGCGAGCTACTCAGTGCCGAGAACCGTCACAAAGCCAGCTCTACGAAGCAGGTTGGCGATGCCATTGTGGCCCACATTTTAGCGGGGAGAACTTAACTGATGCCAACGACATTATTTGAAAAAATCTGGCAAGCACATATTGTGCACCAGAACCAAGACGAAACGCTTATCTATATCGACCGACATCTGATCCACGAAGTGACCTCACCGCAAGCCTTTGCAGGCCTCGATTTAAAAGGTCGAAAAGTGCGTCGACCCGATCGCACTATCGGTACCATGGATCACTCCATATCCACCCGTTCATTGGCATTAGATGCGTGTGGCCCTGAAAATCAGTTGCAGCTACAAACGCTCGCAAAAAACTGCGAAAAGCATGGCATCACGTTATATCCAGTAGGCCATCAAAAACAGGGGATCGTGCATGTTATGGGCCCGGAGCTCGGCTTAATACACCCCGGTATGACAGTCGTGTGCGGTGATTCGCATACCGCCACACATGGTGCATTCGGTGCATTGGCCTTCGGCATTGGAACATCACAGGTTGAGCATGTACTCGCCACGCAAACATTAAAACAGACTAAGGCAAAAACCATGTTGATCAACGTGCATGGCAAACTGCCTTTAGGCGTCACTGCGAAAGATATTATTTTAGCCATCATCGGCAAAATTGGTCACGCTGGCGCAACCGGGCACGTGATTGAGTATGCCGGTGAAGCCATCCGTTCGCTGAGTATGGAAGAGCGCATGACGGTGTGTAATATGAGCATCGAAGCGGGTGCCAAGGCTGGCCTGATAGCGCCGGATCAAACCACAGTAGAGTACATTAAAGGCCGAGAACTCGCACCCAAGGGCGAACATTGGGAACAAGCAGTTGCCTATTGGGAATGGCTAAAATCCGATGATGAAGCCAGCTTTGACAAGGTCGTCGAGCTAGACGCCAGTGACATCGAACCTCAGATTACCTGGGGAACCAATCCCGGTCAGGTTATTGGTGTTAATTCAGCCGTTCCCGAGCCTGCCGACGAAACCGATTCGATTGCCCGGGAGTCCGCTCACAAGGCATTAAAGTACATGGGATTGACACCCGGTGACAAATTAACCGACACGCCCGTGTCGCACGTTTTTATTGGCTCGTGTACCAATAGCCGTATTGAAGATCTGCGCGCGGCAGCGGTTGTTGCCAAACACGGTAAAGTTGCCCCAGGTGTTACCGCAATCGTCGTGCCCGGGTCAGCAGCCGTAAAACAGCAAGCGGAACAGGAAAAGCTTGATCAAGTCTTTATGGATGCCGGTTTTGAATGGCGACTGCCTGGCTGCTCAATGTGTTTAGGCATGAATGATGACAAGCTAACCGCTGGGGATCGCTGCGCATCGACCAGCAACCGTAACTTCGAAGGTCGTCAGGGTCGTGGCGCGCGTACCCATCTGGTTTCGCCGGCGATGGCGGCTGCCGCAGCGCTTAATGGTAAATTTACTGATGTTCGACAGTATGAGGAAAATAAATCATGAGCGACATGGAAAACGCAGGATTTCAAACCCACTCTGGTTTTGCATGCCCATTGGATCAAGCCAATGTAGATACCGATCAACTGATCCCTAAACAATTTCTCACCGGAGTCACCCGAACCGGCTACGGCAAGCACCTTTTGCATGACTGGCGTTATCTGGATCAGCATGAAAAAGAGCCGAATCCCGAATTTGTGCTCAACTTCCCGGAATATGCAGACGCCAGTATTTTGCTGGCGCGTGAAAATTTTGGCTGCGGTTCAAGTCGTGAGCATGCGCCTTGGGCGCTGGCTGACTATGGCTTTAAAACCATCATCGCGACCAGCTTTGCGGACATATTTTACGGCAACGCGATTAACAACCAATTGCTGCCGGTCGCGCTTTCCACCACGCAAATGGATACCCTCTTTGATGCGGTGCATGCTGACCCAAAAACAACGATTAATGTCGATTTACCGTCGCAAACGGTGACCTTTGGTGTGCATGAGTTTTCGTTTGCGATCAGCGAACAACATAAACACAACCTGATAAAAGGTTTGGACATGATTGGTCAGACGCTTGAACTAGAAGCTCACATCAGCGATTTTGAAATGAAACAGTCACACTGGGCCTAGCGTCTGCTATGGTTTAATTTAGCTCAACAGCAACGGAAATCTTTGCTAAGCTTTCAGGGTAAATGTGAACAGGAACCATTGATGTTAAAAGAGATTTCCATTGCTGAGCTAGTGCCGGGCATGTACGTTAATCAAGTGCTTAAGCAGTCTGGCAAGCTGAAAATGCGCTCTAAAGGGCTGGTGAAAACTCAGGCAACCATCGAACAGTTGAAGCAAAAAGGTATTGAATTACTTGAGATAGACATTACTAAAAGCCAAGTAGACACCAGTGCAAAATCAAGCTCGACGCCGCAAAGCTCGCTACGTGATCGCCGCGCGCCCTCTAAACCGGCTGAGCAGTCAAATTCAGATATGCTGTCTGCCGCGAATGACTTATACCTCAACGCCGTTATGATCCAAGGCGAATTCGTAGATCAGTTGCAAAAAGGCTCTGGTGCCGACATCGAAAAAGTCACCCAAGTGAGTCAGGGGATTATCGATGCGATTTTTGACAATACCAATGCCATCACTTGCTTAACACTGATCAAAAACGCCGACGAGTATCTTCTCGAACACAGCGTCAGTTGCGCAATTCTCATGGGCTTATTTGCTCGCCACATGGAATTCGACAAAGCTCTTATTGAGGATTTAAGCTTGGGTGCGTTATTGATGGATGTCGGCATGGCCACTGTTCCTGCGGATGTTTTTCAGAAAAACGGTCAGCTTTCAAAGCAGGATTGGCAATTGATGAAAGGGCATGTTGAGGCTGGGCTGGAAATGCTCGAACCAATTGCTGAATTGTCGGATGTGACTCGCGATGTTATCCAAAATCACCATGAGCGCATGGACGGAAGCGGCTACCCGGTTGGCAAACAGGGGCAGTCGATTTCCACCTACGCCCGTATGGCAGCAATTATTGACAGTTATGACGCTATGGTATCCGACCGCAAACACCAACAAGGTCAGACCCCGACGGGCGTATTGCGCAAATTGTTGACCGACACCACCTTGGACCAAACTCTCGTACAGCAATTCATTAAGTGCATTGGCGTTCACCCTGTCGGCTCATTGGTGAAGCTGAAAAGTGAAAAGTTAGCGTTAGTCAGTAGTGCCGGAAAAACTGACCCACTCAGCCCGGTTGTGATGGCTTTTTACAGCCTGCGCACACAAGCACACACTGAAATTAAACGCATCGATTTAGCTAAATCAGATGATGAGATTATGGCCAGTGTACGTCCGAACGAGTTTAAAATGAACCTCACCAAATTCTTCCGTGAAGTGTTTATCCACCAAGTACCTTAAAGCCTGTTGCGCTTACCAATCGGTAAGCGCCGCCATTGAGAATAAATCCCCGCGAAACGAGAGTATGACCCGCTGTGGTTCGATATTGATGAGCTGCACCTCGTCCGTGATATATTCGCCTTCGTACAGTTGCTGCCCGTTGACTCTGACCCAGCGCGCGTCACGAGACGAGGCATACATGTGCGCTGAAAACGCCATACTCGGCAATAATGTCAGTGTGCGTGCGGGTAATTGGTCGACACGCGGAATATCATCATAAACGGATACCGTGGTTTCTGGTTCTGTAGAAACTGGCTCATTCTCAAGATCGGCTAACGCTTTGTTAAACCGCGCCATCAACTCAGGCGATACTTGTGCGGTGGATGTGTCGTTGCCCTGTGTTAACAATTCTCCTTCTGGCTCCTGAACAGTTTCGCTACTACTCGATGGTGCCTCGCCAGAGACTGAATTTTGAATGGGCGTTGGTTCCGCAGGTACTTGCGCGACAACGTCCTGTTCCGACTGTGCTGGCTGGGCAGCCGTATCGGTAGGTGTTTGCACTGTAGCATGTTGTTCAGGCTCGTCGACAGCGACAGCATCAGGCTCTTTAACCTCCGCAATCGCCCTATCCTCACTCATGTACTGGCTGATATACGAAGGCGCAATGGCGCCGGAAACACCCACAGCTAGGCCAATCAGAACTACAGCGAAAATCATTCCCACTTGGCGCGCGTAGATTTGCCATGCGGAGGGTAACTCACTGACAGAGGGAAGAAACAAGCTGCGATTGAATTGCTCTGATAGTGACTTATCAACCTGACTGGCGTGATCATACTCGCCCTGTAACAGTTTCTGCGTCATTGACGTGGCTGCGATTGGCGCCTCCATTTCAATGGTTTGCTCCGTGTCCACCTCAACACTTAACACACCCATTTCAGCCAAGCCGGTCACCATATCGGCACTTTTCACCAAACCCACTTTGCGTATCTTGACCGGACCCTGTTGCTCAACCACCTGTGTGATCATCATACCTGGCTGCAATTCGCTGATCTTAATCACTTTAAGCATATAAGCCTCCAAGTGCATAACCTGCGACAATAGATATGATAAACAGCATCACCAGCGTGTAGTCGAATCGTTTGCTGCGGCGTTGTGCGACGACATCATCACCGAGTATCTGTTTAGCTGCTGCGATAAACACATGCTTGCGTACAACAGGCGTTTGCATGGTGAATGACAGTGTGAGTGCACGATCGCACAAAAGATTAATCACCCGCGGCACGCCACCGGTGATCCGAAATACTGCGGCAATGGTGGCGTTGTCGAACACACTGCCATCGCCTCCCGCGACCTGCAAACGATGGCTGATGTAAGCACCCACTTCGTTTGCATTTAAGGGCAGTAGGTGATACCGAGCGGTTATGCGCTGTGCCAACTGACGCAGCTCATTGCGTTTGAGTAACTGCTGAAGCTCAGGCTGCCCGATTAAAACGACTTTAAGTAGTTTTTCGCGATTGGTCTCAAGATTAGTCAACAGTCGCAATTGCTCCAGCACTTCAGGAAGCAAATGCTGCGCTTCATCGACTATCAATACTGTGTTGCGCCCCTGCTGATGATTGCTTGCCAGTTTCTTTAAAATAGCATCAGTATAATATTTCAGGCTAGGGCTTTGCTGGTCAACTGAAATGCCTAATTCATCGCAGATGGTGGCGAGTAACTCAATAGCAGACAAGGTCGGATTCAAAATCATTGCTACCTGAGTGTTGTTGGGTAACTGTTGCAACAATTTCCGCGACACGGTGGTCTTTCCCGTACCGACCTCACCCGTCAGCATCACAAAACCACCACTTTCACGTAAGCCAAACGTAAGGTGCGCTAAAGCCTCTTTATGGCGAGGACTCATATAAAGAAACGCGGGGTTGGGCGCGATCGAAAATGGATTATCTTTTAAACCAAAGTAACTCAGGTACATGTTCTGCGCTATATGAATAAACAACGACGCTTAAACTAGCCCCTCGACAGTTGGATGTCAAAGCCTGCCGCGCTACACTGACAAAAGTTTTTCAGGATTCAGGGAAGCGCTTTTTTGCAAACGTATTTAGTCGGTGGTGCGGTACGAGATCAATTATTGGATCGCCCCGTGACCGAGCGTGACTATGTGGTGGTTGGCGCGACAGAAACGCAAATGCTCGAAATGGGATTTACTCGGGTGGGAAAGGATTTTCCCGTGTTTTTACATCCACAGACAAAAGAAGAGTATGCGCTAGCGCGCACAGAACGCAAAAAAGGCCATGGATACCATGGGTTTGAATGCCATGCAGCGCCAGATGTCACGCTTGAACAGGATTTGCAGCGTCGTGATTTGACCATCAACGCAATGGCGATGGATGAGCGTGGCCAGCTTATTGATCCCTACGGTGGTCAGTCGGATTTAGAAGCGCGCGTTTTTCGTCACGTTTCCAACGCTTTCAGCGAAGATCCATTACGCGTTTTTCGCGTTGCCCGTTTTATGGCGCGCTATAAAGGTTATGGCTTCACTCTGGCCGCTGAGACACTGGCACTCATGCGTAACATGGCGGTTGAAGCGGAAATAAAAGCCATCGCGGCTGAACGCGTGTGGCAGGAAACAGCGCGCGCACTGATGGAGCCGCACCCTTTCACCTATTTCGATGTACTGGCGCAGACAGATTGTCTGGCATTTTGGTTTCCGGGCTGGCGCAGTGCTAATGCAGAAAAGGCCGCAAAGATTGAAGCGCAATTTACGTCATTCAAAGCCACCTTACCCCAACGGTTTGCGTGTATGTCGTACGTGCTACAGCAGTATGAAGACTCTGCGTCTTTGATCAGCGAAATGCTGCGCATACCCAATGATTGCGCCTGGTTAGCTCGCGCTCTGCAGCAAGAAGCCCGCTGTTGGCTGGATGACACTGAAACAAGCGCAGAGAACGTGCTTCAATCGTTCAATCGCATAGACCTCTGGCGACGACAAACCCGTTTGGATGACCTTCTTCACTGTTTGACGATGCTGCAGCCAGACGCGGCGAATCGCTTGCGTGATATCCAAAAAGCAGCGCACGCCGCTGCAGCGGTTGATGTACAACACATTATTCAACAAGGGTTTAGTGGGGCGCACATTAAGCCTGAGTTGGAAAAAGCTCGATTAAAAGCTATTCAGACGCAACTCAAGGCGAATTAGATAACCTATTTTTGCTCAGCAGATGATATCATTCGCGCATGAATGCACCACTACCCACTGCTATGTTTGAAGAGTTAGATCTTGACGACGCGCTATGTGCCGCGCTTGCCACTATGGGGCTGAACAAGCCAACATCGATCCAGTCACTGGCCATCCCAGAAGCGATGAATGGCCGCGATGTGCTTGCCTCCGCGCCCACCGGTACAGGGAAAACTCTGGCGTTTTTGCTACCGGCCTGTCAGTACCTGTTGGATTATCCGCGCAAACAGCCTGGTGCTACGCGGATATTGATTTTATCTCCTACTCGCGAACTGGCGCTGCAAATCTATCAGCAGGCGCAAGCGGTGACACAACACACCGATTTAGTGTGCGGCGTGATCACAGGCGGGATCAACTACGGCACGGATCGCGAAACGCTAAGCCAAAATCTGGACATATTAGTGGCTACACCGGGCCGACTGTTTGAGCACATAGAAAAGGAAAGCGCCGAGTGCCGTGATATTGAATGGCTCGTGCTGGATGAAGCCGATCGAATGCTCGACATGGGTTTTTCAGCCATCGTCAATCAGATTGCTGCTGAAGCACGATGGCGTAAGCAGACACTGCTGTTTTCAGCGACGCTGGAAGGTGGCGGGATCCGCCGATTCGCAGATTCGTTGCTAAACGAGCCTGTTGAACTTGATGCGTCGCCCTCGCGCAAAGAAAAAGCAAAAATATTGCAGTGGTATCACCTTGCCGATAGCGCTGAACACAAGTACGCATTGCTGAAACACATTCTCGCCGAACAAATCACCACCGCCATCGTATTTGTTAAAACCCGTGAGCGATTGCAGCAAATTAAAGACATGCTAACGCGTGATGGTTTTCAAGTTGCGTGGCTGCAAGGCGAAATGCCGCAAGACCGTCGCAACGCAGCAATGGCGCAATTTAAATCAGGGCAAGTTCCTATTTTGGTCGCAACCGATGTTGCTGCGCGCGGCATTGACGTCCCCAATGTAAGCCACGTGATTAATTTCGACATGCCTCGCAAAGCCGATGTTTACCTACACCGGATTGGCCGCACCGGTCGAGCAGGTGCGAAGGGCATCGCAATTTCGCTCATCGAAGCGCATGATTTTTCCATGGTCGGCAAAGTTGCCCGATATACCAAAGAGTCGTTCAAGGCTCGCGTTATTGAAGAGCTGCGGCCGAAACATAAAGCGCCAGCGTTAATTAAAAAGCCTAAGTCTAAAGTGAAGAAGAAAATGACGGCCAAAGCCAAAAAACGTTCGGCCAAAAAGGTCAAAGGCAAAACGCGCGGCAAGAGCCCAAAACAGGACCAATGAAATGACCGCATCATTGAATAAACTGGTTCTGGCCACCGGCAACTCAGGCAAGGTCAAAGAATTTACTCAGTTGTTTGCTGAACATCAGATTTCGATCGTGCCGCAAACTGAGCTGAAAGTGGATTCGGTGCCTGAAACGGGCACGACCTTTGTTGAAAATGCCATCATCAAAGCACGCCATGCAGCAGCTCAAACGGGTTTACCCGCCATCGCTGATGATTCGGGTTTGGTTGTCGATGCATTAGGTGGCGCACCAGGCATCTACTCTTCGCGGTACGCGTTGGATGATGCTGGCGAACAGGTCACCGATGAAGACAATATTAACAAGTTGTTGCGCGCACTTAATGGCAACCCACAGCGAACTGCCCATTTTTATTGCTGTTTGGTGTTTATGCGGCATGCAGACGATCCCGTGCCGCTGATTTGCGAAGGTCGTTGGTACGGTGAAATTGCCACGGAGCGCAGTGGTATGGAGGGGTTCGGTTATGATCCTGTGTTCTATGTGCCGCAAAGCGGTACGACGGCTGCGCAAATGAGTAAGCTAGAAAAGAACAGCATCAGCCACCGCGGAAAAGCACTCTCTGCTTTGGTTCCCCGTATTGCCGCATTAAAAGCCTGACAATGCTTGCCCCTTCTTTATCACTTTATGTGCATATTCCCTGGTGTGTGCAAAAGTGCCCTTATTGCGACTTCAACTCACACACGCTCAAAAGTGGCTTGCCTGAAAAAGAATACGTTGCACATTTGCTGGATGACTTAGCCGTCGATGCCGCCAGGGTCAAGGGCCGAGAAGTCACCAGCATCTTTATCGGCGGCGGCACACCCAGCCTCTTTTCCGCGGGATCCATTGAGACATTGTTGCGCGGCATCCGAGAGCGCATCGCGCTTCACGCACAGGCAGAAATCACATTGGAAGCAAACCCGGGTACGGTCGAAAGTGAGCGGTTCATCGGCTTTAAGCAAGCTGGTGTTAATCGCATATCAATGGGCGTACAAAGCTTTCAGCAGCAGCATTTATCGGCGTTGGGGCGGATACACGACAGCCAACAAGCATTGAATGCAGCGCACTACGCCAAGCAGGCTAAATTGCGTTCCTTTAATATGGATTTGATGCACGGCTTACCACAGCAATCCGTGCAAAATGCACTGGATGATTTAGACAACGCCATTGCTCAACACCCGCCGCATTTAAGCTGGTATCAACTTACGTTGGAACCTAATACGCCGTTTTATTCAAAGCCACCTGCACTGCCTGATGATGATGTCCTATGGGAGATCCAGCAGTCCGGCCATCAACGGTTAACGGCTGCGGGCTATCACCAATACGAAATTTCCGGCTACGCCAAGCTCGGTCATGAATGCCAGCATAACCTTAACTACTGGCGATTTGGCGATTACCTTGGCATTGGCTGTGGAGCGCACGGCAAAATCACTGATACGAAGACAGGCTCTATCCACCGCACGGTCAAAGTGAAGCATCCTCGTGGCTACATGCAATTGGGGAGAGACTATCTCGATTCAGCAACACCGGTGGCGACTGATGACTTACCCTTTGAGTTTTTCATGAACCGGTTCCGTCTTACTGAGCCTTGCCCTATCGAGTCTTTGGAACAACTGACCGGTATCGCAGCTGCGTCAAAACAGATGAGCGTTATCGATAAATCACTTCAAAGCAGTATTCAAAAAGGGTTGCTCACACAGACATCAAGTCACTGGCAAGTCACCGCGCTAGGCCGACGTTATCTCAATACCCTGCTTGAGCATTTTGTTTAAAGTGAGTTGACTTTATACCGTTTCGATTTTTCCAGCATCGCATCTGCAATATCAAAGAGTTGTGAAGTAATTAATCTAAAATCGGGATAAGCAACTCCGCCCAGCAGCGATATAATAAAAAAATGCGCTAAAACAACTCGCTTTCATTCTATAGCGGTGAAGCACTGTGTCTAAGGTAGGTTATAGCCAGTGCGCCGGATATAAAGCTAATCGTTCTCGACAATTACGTCAAAGCGACTAAAGGCTGGAATGGTATTGTGCAGCTTTTCTTCAACACGGTTTAGATCTTCGATTTTTGCACAAAACCACTTGGCTTTATCACGCAGATTGTTGGCCCGCGAACCAACGTCATTGTCGAGTGTGACAGACATTTGCTCTAGCCGTTCAGAGAGCGCTTGCATACGCTCTTCGGTGTTACCGTCAGCGCTGTTTAAGCCACCAATAACTGACAATATCCCGCCCAGCGACGTGCTGATCGCTTCGCCTAGTTGGGCCTCGATTTGCTGGTCAACAAAGTCATCAACCTGTTCTAACGAGCCGGGACCGATAAAGTAGTGATTACTGGCGTGGCGAAAATTGTCGCGAACTTCATCACGCGCCCGATCCATGGCTTTTTGCAGTTTTTCATAGCTACCATGTTCTGCGCCGACGATCCCCTGATAGACTTGATCAATAGTGTCAATGGCGAGCTCGATGCCTTCAGTGGCCATGATGATCATCTTGGGCACAACATAATGAAGCCCTTCGGCATATTCTTTCAGCAATAGCTCCTGCTGGGTGTCTAATGGGACCAGCCGCCCACCAATAAACAACTGCTTTTCATTGTTAATTTGCAGAACGGTGCGCGATTCCTCCATCACACGGATATGGCTGTTATTAACCACCAAACCGTAGTTGAAATCGATAGTACAGCGCATACCCGCGCTGGCCGAATACGGCAAGGCGATGAGTAATACGATTAAAATAGCAAGAGTACGCAGTTTCATACGCGAAGTGTCGTGCTTCGGCGCTAAATTGCAATAGCGGATAAGACCAGAAAACAAAATTAATCGCTAACTGACTGCCGACCTGCTTTGCGATGCCGTGGGTGAAACAATTGATACAATAATAGACTGATGCTTAATGCGACGCCCGCCGCTAAGGCGACATCGGTCACGTTGATTGGAATACCTGGCCTGAAATTTTTTAATACGTCGGCAAGGCGGTCATATTGTGAGGGCGACGCTAAGAATACTAAGCGGTTAAAATAGTGTCCGTTTTTCAAGCGCTCAATATCAGCAGCAATCGCCGCATGTTCGGCTAACAGTCTGCGCTTATCCGCAGCATCGTTACGCACAACGGCTTCAGTGTTGCGCTCCAGCGCGACAATCAGAGCCTCGACAGAGGGGTAATTATTCTCAGCCGCCAGCGCTTCAAAGCGCTTAACCTGAGTTTGTGTGGCTGCATAGTAGCCTGACAAATACTGCAAGTAATGTTCGGATAAAATTGGTACTTGCAAGCACGCTAATAGCAAAATACCGAAAATCAGACGTTCAACGGCGGCAGAAATCATAGGGTTTGATTACTCATCAGCTAAAGCAGTTCTTACCAGTCTAACAAAAACAAAACGCTGTTTGTCTTTAATCGAATTGCTACTGTTGAAATAAGCAACAACCCAGGCTCGCTCGGCGTCAGTAACCGCTGGAGTAGACGTCCAAAAATCATCGGGTGGTGTATTAGGAAACACATCGGTGTTAATTGCAGGGCGAACACAACTGCGCTCTGTTAGCGTTGCCAACTCCTTGATATTCGGTAATCGCCAACCCTGCGTATCATCAAAACGATAGCCATGCGCTAGTTGCAGCGCTTGCTCCCATGTCATCTGCTGAGCATCACCACTGCACTGCGTTCCATCATAAGTTTGACCTATTGCACAGCGCATCCACACCAATCCAGTGCGCAGATGTTTAACCTGATTATCACTGATCGATTCAAACTCAGCGGAGGGCGTTGTCGGTTCGATGTTCGACAAGCAGGTTTGTGCAAACACGCTGCTGGAAACACTCAGCACGCCAAGCAAACAAAACCGCAGAAGTGCCTTGTGATAGCATCGGTTCATTAGGGTCTCCCCGCGCGGATCAGACGGACTCTGGCAGCCGTTGATTTGTTCAAAAAGTTATCCAGCCCTGTATCGAAGTCAATTGCCCATGCACTGCGCGCCATATCATTTTGCACACCATCCGCATTAGGTTGTGCTGTCCAATACCAAAGAGGACCTTGTGCATTTTGCGAGGGCTGAGTAAACGGAAAGTAATCCGGGTCGACCGCAGGCGACGTCATACGCCCAAAGTGAACGATGGATAGGAGTTCATCGTGCGTTGGTAAGCGCCAGTCAAAAAACCCGCACAAGCCCTCTTCATTAACGGCTTGAACGTACGCTTCAGTATTGCACTGTGTTAAACTGCACTGTGTGCCTACGCCATTGGCGTCGCCCGAAAAGCCGCCATTGTTGGCGCTTTGGAACCATGAATAAGTGTATTCGCTGGAGTGCAAGTCAGCACCTGAGGTTTTAATTTCCCACACGTACCCAGTCACATTGTCACGCACGCAGCGCCACGGTAAGTTCACGTTATCGACTTCATCACCGTTCTGGTTAAGGCGCGTGAAATCGAACCCCTGCGCACCGCGCCCGGCCTTCTCTAACAATCCATTCGCAGCAATACGGTCTTGCCCGCGCTGTGCATCTTGGCCAGGGTAATCATTGCGGTGTTGGCTGGTTAATATGACATCCGTTGCCTGCTGCACAACCCCGGTGTCATTTAGCGTCACCAACGGCTGCTGGCGCACATTCACAGTCATACTGTCTTGCACCTGATTGCCATTCGCATCTCGCACCGCCAAGGTAAATTGTATGGTGCTGGGATTGCTTACATGGGGTGCCACAGCAAATGTTTGCAATGCATTTCCTTGCGAAATAACCGCCGAGCTGGAGCCTGCACTCGTCCATCGCACGGCTAAAGGCAGCGCGTCGGGAACCGTCGTTTCTGCCTGACCGTCGAGTAGAATAGACTCACCACTAAACACAAAATGATCCACACCGGCATTAACGGTAGGCAAGGTCTCACTTGCGCTTTGAACCGTGAAACTGATCTCTCGGCTTCCCTCGGCTTGCTCAGTATCAGTCACCGTCAACGCAAAGCGCAGCGTTTGCGCGTTATCGGTGATGGGCGTTGTAAAGGTTAACTGCGCCGTGTTGCGCGGCACGCCACTGAGTACCGCATCACCGGCAAGCTGTTGCCATTGATAGGCAAGCGCAGCGTCTTGCTCGGTGCTATCAGGGTCGATACTGCCGCTACCGTCCAACGTCACCGTAACGCCTGCCGGATAGAGCCCCGCTGCAAGATTGGGCCAAGCAGTCAGTTGGATATCTGCAATGGGCGCGTCGTTGACAGGCTCAACGGTGATCACCACCTGATCCGTAGCAGTGCGCCCTTCAGCATCGGTGACGCGCAGCGTAAATGTATAACTTTGTTGATCGGCTACTGTGGGGGCAACAAAGGTTGCCGCTGCCGCAGCGGTATCAGGATGGTCGATAGTCACAATCGGTGACGCAGACCAAGAATAAACCAACGACGCGGATTCTGATTGAACCTGCCCATTCAGCGACACCGTGGTTTGTTCGACCACGGTTTGGTCCAGACCAGCGTTCACTGCCAGTGCTGGCGACGAGTCATCGCCTCCTCCGCCGCCTCCGCAAGAAAACAACGTGGTAACAACAACCAACAGTATCAGGCGATAGGCGGTGTGGGTAAAAGACATTCGCATAAATGGATAGACTGCTTTAACAACAAAATTCTACGAGGAAATTAGCAAAGGTTACGCCAATGTTTAACGCGAGCGCTCTTTCGCTTCTGATACGCTGACTTGCAACGATTCAAACTCTTTTTTCCCGGCTGCCACATCAGTCACGTCGTAGATCATCATGCTGATGTTATCGACCTGCCCGGTTGCTGATACTAACGGCGCCAGCGTGATATTTTGATACATAAAATCTTCACCACCGGTAATCGGGCGATAATTAGGAAACTTAAACAGGTAAGGGCGCTGTTCCCACGTCATGAAGGCACGCGTGCGTAACTCGAATACCGGTTTCGACTTTTGCGCGAACCAAGCTTGTTCAATCTTGGGGTATAATGAAAACAAGGTTTTATCACGCACATCGCTGGGCAACAAGCCGCTGTGACTTTCCATAAAACCATTCCAAACCTTTATTTTGAATTCGCGATCCAGCACGACGATGCCAACATCAACGGTTTGCAACATGTCCATCATCCAATGAAACTCAAGTAAGTCGTCCAGCGCCGCATTCGTCATGTTTAATCCTCAAGCAAGTGAGCAAGTTTGGAATTCATGGTTTCCATCGATTCCTCAGTAAACAGCAGCACCAAGTCGCATTGAACATTGTAACCTTCAAGACCATAACTTAACTCTATCGCCAATGTGCGTTTCCACTTAAGCTTATTTGCATCGATAATATCTGACACGCTTCGATGCTGACCGAGCACCACCGGATGCCCTTGGCTGAACATTAAGTCCATCTGGTTGGCTAACCCTGCCAAGCAGGTGCCAATTAACAAACTGGCTGCGTCCATTAATACTTCGAGCTGTAATTGATCATCAACATCACCGCTTATTTCCAATATTTTCGCAAAGTCGCCAAAACTGGAGTCCGATAGAATACACAACGCCTCACCACTCACACCGGGGCCTAAAAAGCCCTGACAGACCGCGGAAACCTGCTCATGGGTCTCGATATCAGACAGCATCATGTGCAGCTCAGACACTTCAATAAGATTGACATTTGGAATGGGGAGTTCGACGAATACGTTCATGATACGGGCCAGATGGTCTCCAGCCTGACCCATAGCAATGTTGGTGATCTCCTGATAGCAGTCTCGAATATCGGGATCGAGTTCGGGTGCAGCTTCCTCTGCCGCCTTATCGCCAATAATACCGTGTGTGGTGAGTGCTTGCTGTAACACCGCCGCGTTAACCGGCTTCTTGATGAAATCCACTGCACCCAACTTTTTGACACGCTCGTGCGCTTCCGGCTGGATGTCACCCGATATCACGATGACTTGGGTGTTTAACTCATGTTCGTTAATCGCTCGAAGCGTCTCATAACCGTCTTTCACCGGCATATTGAGGTCAAGCAGTAGCAGTTGCCCTTTGCCCGACTGCAAAGCTTCAATAGCCTCACCACCATGCTTAGCAAAGTGGATCGCCACCTCCCAGTCTTGCGGCAAGCATTTAGCAACCTGCTTACGTGCAACTAATGAGTCGTCACAAATTAAAACGGAAAACATCGCGGGTTGGGTACCTTACTGCTAAGCGACTTGGTTGACTAAAGTATTAGACTAAAGCATTAAATTTGCCAGTCCTTTTAAATTAACGGCATAGTTTGCGTATTCTTTAATCAACAACCAGGGTCTAGATGGCCTAAATAAACAGTAGTGGCAGCACCAGTGCAGTGAACACGCCGTTAACGCACAGCGCTAGAGTTGCCATTGCTGCCGTGGTTTCATGCATGTGTAATGCTGATGACGTTCCCACCGCATGGGCCACGGTGCCCAGAGCCACACCCTGTGCGGTGCGGTTTTGCACCTGTAAAAGTGAAAATACCCATGGCGCGGCAATCGCGCCGACGATCCCGGTAATAATAACGATAGCCGCAGCCAACGCAGGAATACCGCCACTGATCACGGCAACATCTATCGCCAATGGGGTAGTGATAGATTTGACGAGCATGGTCATCTGAAGGGTCTCCGACGCTCCCAGCAAAGCGACCGATGCCCACGCCATTAGCGGAGCCACTACCCCACCGACAAGAATGGGAAACACGACACGCAAACCCAACGCACGGACTATTTGGATTTGCCGAAATAGCGGAATCGCCAACGCAACCGTTGCGGGGCCCAGCAGAAAATCGAGCAGCACGGCGTGCTGTTGATACTCAGCAATGCTGACATCAACCACCTGCAGCACAGCAAACAATATCACCACGGTAACGAGCAATGGGTGTAGCAGCACTAGTGCATGGGTTTTGCGATACAGCGCCATTGCGCCGAGAAATAACACAATAGTGATGCCAGTCCATAGGGCCGCATGAGTAACAACCTCAGCGCTGTTCATGGTGCGCCTCTGAGGCGTTACGTTTCGGCTGGCATCGCTGAGCAACCACGGCCGTGATGGCGAGAGCGACCACCGTGCTGCCCACGACGGACAACAGTAACGCTGGCCATTGCTGCACGATTAATGCGCGAAAGTGCCACGCACCCAGCACCGCAGGAATAAAGAACACTGCCAGATACGACAGCAACGGCTTGGCCGCGTACTCAATAAAGCGCGGAACGTTACCGCAGATAGCACAGGTTAAGAAAAGTAACAAAAGGCCACACAGCGCACCCGGCAAAGGCAGCGGAAGTTTTTCAGCCAGCCAGACACCGCCGAAATAATAGCCAAATAAACTCGCCATACCGGCAACGCCGCGAACAAGATTGCGTAAAAATTCGTTCATCTCGCTACTCTACCTGCTGCAATCAGTGATGAGTAGCCACAAATAAAGAGTATTCATCAAAGTGAATGAAAAAGGGCCGCCTTTTCACCAGCGGCCCGAATAACAGGAAACAATACATAACTACGCAATATGTACTCATCGGTTCACTACGCCGACACCATTAAGCTAGTGTAAATCGGGCATGATTGTGCCTATTTGTGATAAACGGATCGAGACGTGGTGTCAGGAGGGGGAGAAATTACCATGAGAAAACGCACAGAGCGCTAAGCGCTCCGTGCCACGTCATTAAAAAGCGCTATCCAAATGGATTTTAATGAACAGGGGTGTGCCTACTTTCGAATAGTCAATTTTGTATTCTTTTCCGTTTAGCGTCTGAATGAAAATCAGTGTTTTCTCGTCACCAAACACGTCGCTGAGTGTGACATCAACCAATTCGATGTCCATCATTTTGGCTTCGCGTTTATTGTCCGGAATTTTGCCTTCATACTGTTTGATGCCACGGTGATTGACCAACACGGCTGGCACATCATCACCATTCAAAATCAATAAATCGACTTTTCGAATCTTGTGGATAAGGGTATTTCGGCCACTTACCAAAAACGGTTTTTCCGTCATTATTATTATCTCCAGAAGTATATTTCGCGCTCACTGCGCAAAAGATAGCAAAGAACTTTTACCGATGCACTATCTATAGTGCTGTCGACCGCCTATAACGCGACTTTTGGCGGCAATGTCGGCGCATTGTTTTCTCTTTTCTGCACAAATTCTTCGTCCGTGAGTGACAGTAAAAACTGTTTGAGATCCTGATGCTCTTCAGCGGTAAGCGTAAAGCCTGACACAAATGGGCTCTTCAACGGGCTGTTGATGCCCTCACCTCGCCCGCCTGCCGCATAAAATGCAATGACGGCATCGAGCGACGGCAGCGAGCCGTCATGCATATAGGGCGCACTGAGTTCAATATTGCGTAAGGTGGGTGCCCGAAACTTACCCATATCAGCAGCATTCAGCGTAATTTCAACCAAGCCGGTATCTTCTTGCGGATACGCCCCCTCTCCATCCAGATTGTAAAGGCCAGTATTGTGAAACGGCTGCAAATCAAGTTGCTGAAACGCGTGTTTGCTCGACTGTGTAAAATTGAATCCACCATGACAGTGAAAACACTCAAGCCGCTCTGAAAAAAACAGCTCCATACCGCGTAAGGCAGACTCACTCATGGCATCATCCTGCTGGCGATAGGCATAATCATCAAATGGCGAGTTAAAAGACGTTAAACTACGCACGAAGCTCGCCAATGCCTTAACGACTCGGTCAAAAGTCGCGGCTTCATCACCATAGGCTGCAGCGAATAACTGGCGGTAGTCGTCTGTTTTAAAACGCGCCAGAATGGCCTCTTCATTGCCCGTTATTCCCATTTCAACCGGGTGCTCACCAAATAACGGTACCATTAATTGCTGCTCTATTGTGGTAAAGCCGTTGTGCGCCCACGTGAGCGTGCCGTTATAACCGACATTGACCAATGCCATCGCGTTGCGCCTCACTTTATCGCCCGTTGAACCGTGGCTGTGAGTGCGCGGCTCACTAAACGCATGCGCTGGCATGTGGCAGGTGGAACAGCTCACCGCACCATTGCCCGACAAGGCAGGCTCGAAAAATAGCGCCCGCCCCAACGCGACGGACTCCTCTGTCATTGGATTACTGACCGGAACGTTTGGTGTTGGAAAGCCTTCTGGTATCTGCCACGCATAGGGTGTTGGTGGCTGAGAGCACGCACCGACAAACAGTGCGGCCAGCGTTATCAGTAAAATACGGCTTATTGCCATGTCATTAAACCCGGTGTGTTGATGTTATCCGCGAGAATGCGACAGCTTGTTTCTGCATCACGCTGAAACATGCAGGAGGGCGTTTGGGCGATATCAACATCACGCAGCAGGTGTTTAAGATCAATAGCGAGTGAGGTGCTGGCCAACGGTTTAGTTAACACGACAGTGAATCTATTGGGCATGGCGCACTCTTGTTCAGGGCTGCGCATGCTAGAGGGGCTCTGGCAGCCCACACTGCCTAAATGATATGACCAGTTCTTGCGTTCATCGAGCGCATCCGTGGTCAGATCCAAGCGCAGAAATTTGTGCCCGAAACGCCATGACCAGAACATTTCAGAAATATTTAACGGCGAAGGTTGTGTCAGCGGATTTGCATGATTTTCTTGAAATGGCACCGCCATTGAGAACCGAATTGCCGAAACATTCCGCCAGGCCTGCGGCGAAATCCCCAGCAACAATTGCTGATTGTAGTTATTCGATGTGGGTTCACGATCGCACCCCTGACCGACCCAAATCAACGCCGTTTTTGGCGTTTGCCATTGGTTTTCAAGCAATGCTAAAGGTCGCCAATCAACCTGTTCGGAAAGCTTCACTTCAACATCGGAGATAAACAACGCGAACCGATTTAACGCCCATTCATACCCACCGTGCTTGAAAAAAGCGTTGCACGCCAGCGCGGTTTCGCCATAGTGTAAGTCAATCGGTACCTTGATTGACGCCAATCTTGCCTCCGCATTCGCATCAACTGGGGTATTTTGCGTGCATCCCGCGATAACACACAACACAAAAATGGCTGTCAAAAACCACAGTTTGTATCGGGTTAATTGCTGTCGACTATTCATACACTGTTCAAATCCTGTTATCTTGCTCATCAAATAGGCGTTGCAGGAGCCGCTTTATGCCGCACATATTGATCAATCCTTCCAAAGCTCGTCAACATCTCAGAACACTGGGTGTGATGGTGTTGGTGATGGTGTCTGGAGCGTTGAGCCCTAACCTACACGCCCACAGTGAAAAAGAAAAGGCGCGATTTGTCGCGCAAAACGGTATTGATTCGGGCGCGTGTAACAATCGTTTCCGCCCATGCCGCAGTATCGCTTACGCCGTTCAGCAAGCCAATAAAGGCGATAAAATTTTGGTGGCAGAAGGTACCTACCCGATCACTTCAGAACAAGAATTACTGTATCTGGTGTCTGAACTCCAACCGGTACTCGGCGGATTTAACACCCTAGACAATTATCAGGTACAGCAGCCGAGCCAGTTTAAATCAACACTGACAGGCGTACCTCCAGCCTATGCGGAAACACTCTACAACAAAGGTTTTCACGTGATCGCTGACGGTAAAAATGGGGTCGGTGAGAGCGTTGAAATAAGCCTGAATGCAATCCGGCAAATGAATAGCTCGCACGCTGCCGCCGCCTGCGTTGATGGTCAGTCTGAAGGCTTTGAATGCCGCAATATCTCCATGGTTGCACATGTGCCTTTGTCTGCGCTTCCCACCAACAGCACCTCCGCCAATGATATTTGGGGCCATGTCGATTTAAATGATATGCGCGAGTATGCACTCATTGGCCTGCGCAGAGGCGTTGCGGTACTTGATGTGACCGATGCACAAAACCCGACGGTAGTCGGTTCAGTCTCAGGTCAATCCACTACATGGCGTGACATCAAAGTGTATCAGTACTATTCAACCAGCAGTCAACGCTGGAAAGCCTACGCTTACGCTGGTGCAGATTCGGTGACGGAAGGCCTGACCATCATTGATCTGACTAATTTACCGAACAGTATTTCGCTTGATCGCAGGACCCAAGATGACCGGCTTGCCCACAACGTGTACATCAGCAACGTCGATTACACCACCAATACTGCGCTCACCGGCCGAGATGCCCTGTTACATGTAACCGGCACCAACAATTTTGGTGGTTCGTGGCGCACATTTTCGCTACGAAACCCACAAGCGCCCCATCCCGCTTATCAACTCGACGGGGCTACACGCTTTGATTACACTCACGACGCATCATCATTGTTGATCAACGATGCGCGCGCCACTCGCGATTGCGTGAATGGTTCATCAGACGGCTGCAGCGTTATGCTCGACTTTAACGAAAACGAGCTGCGCTTATGGGATCACACCGAGTCGAACAGCGCCACGGAACTAGGCAGCGAAACCTACCCGAACGCTGCTTACGTTCATTCCGGTTGGTGGAGTGAGGATAAACAGTACGTCATATTGCATGATGAACTGGATGAACAAAATTCTGGCCTAAATACTACGGTTCATTTTTTTGATATCAGCGATCTGAATTCACCTACGCTAGTGGCGTCATGGGAAGGCCCCACTCGCGCGATTGACCACAATGGATTTACACGCGGCAACCGCTATTACATGTCTAACTATGAGCGAGGGTTAACCATTCTGGATATCAGCGATCCGCTAGCCCCAGAAGAAATTGGCTATTTTGATACCTTTCCATCCTCCAACAATCCTTCGTTTAACGGCAATTGGGGGGTCTACCCGTACCTTCCCAGTGGCAATATTCTCGCCAGCGATATTCAGGGTGGTTTGTACATTTTGCGCGATGAAACCCTTGATGAAGATGCAGCGAAAGTGGGTTTTGCTAATACTCAATTCAGTATCAACGAAGGGCAAACCGCGTCATTTGAGGTGGTCAAAAGTGGGAACGGGGCAATGTCTGTCGATTATCATATTATTGAAGGTTCAGCGCGTAGCAACGACTTCGATGCCAGTGCGGGTACGTTAAGTTGGAGCGCCTCAGAGACCGCGCCGAAAACGATTACGATTGAAGCCATTGCCGACAGTGGTGATGAAACTGATGAAGTGTTTTTTGTTCGCCTGAGCAATCCCGTTGGCGGTGCTATTGTGAACAAAGACTCAACCAGTTTCGTGACCATCCCAGCTACGGGGCTGGTTCGTGGCGTGGTTGGGTTTCAGCAGGAAAGTTTAATTGTCAAAGAGACTGACGGAACCATCACTGTTGATGTGGCTCGCACCGGTGGCGCAGATGAGTCGTTAAAGGTGAACTATGCACTAACCAATGGCGAAGCGGTTATTGGTGGCGACATTGAAAGCGCAACAGGCTCACTGCTTTGGGGTGATGGGGACTCTGCGGATAAAACGATTTCACTGACGCTGATAGATGATACTGAATCAGAACCGAACGAATCGATAACTTTGGCGCTTTCTGCTTCCAACACGGCTCTGCTAAGCGGCGATAATCAACTGACACTGACCATTCGCGATGATGAGTCTAACCAGCCCCCCACGGCGAATGCTGGTAACGATTTACAGGTCAATACGCGCCAGTCAGTGACTTTAGTCGGCAGCGCCAGTGATGCCGAAAGTGATGTTGAAGTTAGCTGGGCGCAAACTTCAGGTCCTTCGGTCACGCTCAATTTCTCTGACACCGACGCGCCCACCTTTACGGCGCCCAACAGCGCGTCAATGCTGATATTCGAACTGACCGTGACGGATGATTTTGGTCTCACCGCCACTGATACCGCCACTGTGACCGTTAATGCACCAGTGAGCGACAACGCCAGCAATAACTCCAGTAGCGGTGGCGGCGCACTAAATATGCTGAGCATGTTGTGGGTAATGCTCATTTTAGCCATCAGGCAGTACCGATGCACAAGTATCCTGCGCGCCGCCCAGCGTGATTGAGCAACCCAGCCGATTAAAGGCGGTTAAAAATCACTCGCTTCGCTATAAGCGAGTGATCGAAGGGATGACATCACAAAAAAAACTGCTTATACTGCGCACCGCTTAATCAAGCACTCAACACTTCCAAATTGGCCCGATAGCTCAGTTGGTTAGAGCATCCGACTCATAATCGGCAGGTCCCCTGTTCAAGTCAGGGTCGGGCCACCATTTTCTAATTCCATAATATTCTATAGCGTTCAAAAACTATAAAATTCAATGGAATAGCTCTATTTTAGCGGTCTATAGCGTTCTAGGATATTCGCGAACATCCATATTTCAATGTAACATCATCAGTAACACCAAGCTTATTCACACTTCCAGAGTGTTACTAAAATGCCTAAAACGACTAAACCGTTATCTGACATAGAAGTTAAGTCAGCGAAGCCAAAGGAGAAGGAGTACAACCTCGCTGATGGTAATGGGTTAGCGCTGCGCGTAAAACCTACAGGCTCTAAGAACTGGATATTCAATTATCAGCATCCAATTTCAAAGAAACGTAACAATCTAGGTTTTGGAACTTATCCTGATGTTACATTGGCAAGAGCAAGGGAGAAGCGCGCAAATGCACGTAATTTGCTCGACCATCAGATAGACCCCAAAGCACACTACGCTGAACAGTTAAAAATCAAACAGGATGAACTGGCCTGCACATTTGAAGTGATAACTCAGGAGTGGTTTGAGTTGAAGCTTTCCAAGGTTAAACAAGCGACGGCTGATAAGCACATGGAAATGCTTGAAAACCATGTATTACCAAAACTGGGTAAGCAATCGGTTAAGGCCATAATACCTAGCCAAGTTATTGACATACTGCGCCCCCTTGAAGCAAAGGGAAGCCTTGAGACAGTCAAACGTCTTTGCCGCGTTATCAACGAGATAATGATATTAGCATTGAACACAGGCAAGCTAGAGCGGAACAATCTCGAGTATATTGGTAAATCATTTATTTCGCCCACCCCAAAGAAAATGGCAACGATCACGCCAGACCGTCTACCTGAGTTGATGCAAAAGCTAGCCACCAGCAATCTAATGAGGATCACTCGCTGCTTGGTCGAATGGCAATTACACACCATGACCAGACCAAGCGAAACCGCTATGGCTGAATGGCATGAAATAGACTTTCAGAACAATTTATGGGTAATACCCGCGAAGCGCATGAAACGCAACAGAGAACATTCAGTGCCACTTACACCTCAAACACTCAATCTGTTAGAAATACTGAAGCAATTACGCGGTAATAGTCCTTACCTGTTCCCTAGCCATAGAGGGCGTGGCAAGCACGCTAACGTACAAACGGCAAATATGGCATTAAAGCGTATTGGGTATAGTGGAGAGCTTGTTTCACATGGGCTTAGAGCTCTAGCAAGTACAGCGCTAAATGAACAACGCTTTGATGCAGATTTGATTGAGGTGTGCTTGGCTCATGTTGATAAGAATAGCGTGCGAAATGCTTATAATCGATCTGATTACTTAGAGCGACGCCGAAAGATTATGGGCTGGTGGTCAGATCACATAGAACAAGCCGCTATAGGCAATATGAGTTTGGCGAATGCCAAGCAAACACTTCGAGCCGTTTAAGGAGCAATCGGTATGAAAACTTCAATTGAGTATGCTGTTAATGGCCGTTCTAGGAATCTTAGTACTAAAACAGAAAGGCTATTAGCTAATGTTCGCGTTCTTCACTATTTCTGCATAAATAATTCGCATGCTGACCTGTTACAAGTGGGTAAACACACTGAGCAGATAATTCATCATTTAAATTCGCTAACCGTCAAATTTGATGAACTATGGAAGCTAGTTGACCACCGAGTAAACGCCGGCGCAATTCAATCGATCAATGACGATGTAATCGCATGTAAAGCCGCTCTTGTAGAAGCATTGAATGTCGAATCAGATGAACACAAAGATATTGCTGACAGATTTATGACCGCCAAATCTTCGCTCTATGGAATATCAGACTACTTTGAAGATATTGAAGTCATTTTTGAGTCAGCAACTATAGCAGTGAAAGCTCGCTGAACTTTTTGCCAAGTCTAGGGTAGCTCCCGAAAAACCGAAACCCTATCGGTCTGGCTTGGTGAATCTAATAGGGGATGCTTGAGGGTTATATTTGCGATTTCTAAAGCGAATGCCAGCATGGTTTAGGCTTGAAAATTATTATTACTTGCGTGACACAAGTGACTTGGATTTTGTTCTTGCTTTGGAGCGTAGGTTAGACATGCTCAAATTTTTACGGCACGACTCTTTACCTAGGGATGCAAAAGACTCAAGAGACTTTCATCATATTGTACTGCATAATTTCTTTGCACAAGAATTTGATTCATCGAATAAAAAACTGTTAATTTCTTACTCTTCTGGTTTCGGCACATCATATAACCTTCAGACAACAATTCGAGAAGAAGAATGCTTGCACGAGCAGTTTTATCAGCTCCTTAGGCAGTTGGATAATCTAGAGGTGACTGAATTTAAAAAGGAGAATTATTTCAAGAATGAAGCCGTCTCTAAACTTTACTTACACAGCTTTGCGAATAGTTTTGAGTTTTTTATCGATGTTCTCAGTAAAAAAGGATTTGATCCAAGTGCGCTACTAAAAGACTTGTTTACCAATTCACATGGAACAAGCGCCTTTTCACTAGCAGCAACGGCTGTTCCTATTGAAAAAATATTATCGTTTCCAAGCTCTGGAAAAAGGGAGCGAAGTACAATTGTCTTTTCGGCAGATTTGGCAACTCATAATGACGATGAAATTTTAAGTTCATTAAAACAAAGACTGGAAGAGGAAAGAATAAATAGAAATATAGAGGAAACCACTAAAATCACTGCACGGAATGACGAGCTAAGTAAGTTGCGAGATATCAATATAATTGCCTTATTAGACGTCTATCTATGGGAACTTGTGAATGAAAAGAGGGTAGAACTCAAGGTTTTGTTAGACTCGCTTTATTTTGACAGAACCGATATTGATGAAAAAAAATGGTATCGAAAGATTAGACGCTATAGAGATAGGGTAATGTCATCAGACTTTAAAATTATGACTTTATTGCAGTAATTACTCCCCAAATTATTTCCAAAATATGGGGTGATAAGACGTTATAGTGATAACTCACAATATGGTCGGTAATACACTAGGAGATACCGATTATGTCGAACACATTCCATTCAAAAGTAATTCGCAGACCAGAAACCCTCGCGCTTACAGGCTGCTCTAAAACAACGCTTCACTGCTTACAGAAAAAAGGCCTGTTTGTATCGCCGATACCAATTGGGGAACGTGCAGTAGGCTATCTTGAGCATGAAGTTTTAGTCATCATTGCAGCACGTTCTGCCCGCAAGTCAGACAGTGAAATTAAATCGCTGGTAGGCAAACTGGAAGAACAACGCAAGCACTCTGCAAATGCGCTTATTCAAGCTCTAGTGGCCTAAGGGGGAGATATGAAAAACGCCCCTAGCAATGCCAAAAGCGTTTTGATAGACAAAGACACAAGCGCTCATACACAACGCAATCAAATTGTAGCACTAATCAAGCAGTACCAATCGATGAACACGCCAGAATTTCGCGAGAATGGGATCATGGCTCCAGCCCCGCGAATTTTTGAACTTCGAAAAATGGGTATGGCAATCGATAAGGTCCTTGAGACTTACATCGATAATACGGGCAAGACTCACCACGGTGTTGCTCGCTACTACTTCCCTAACAAACCACCCGCACATGAGGGAATGGGAAAGGAGATAGCAGCATGAATAAGCAATTACTTTGGCAGCTAAATGATGACCTGGTCAATTTGAATCTTGAAGCAAATGCGTTGGTCACAGTTTCAATTGGTTATGCGGGAGCGCGTAAACCATCGACAGAGCACCTAAGCGCAGTTCTAACGCAAGTACAAGGGAAACTCAATGAAACACAAAGGTTGCTTAAGGAAACGTCACAGGTGATCACACAGTGCGATTTAGGGGATGGGGTGTAATGCCCCTTTGCGCTTATGCCGAAACATAACAAAAGCAAAGGCCATTTTGCTGGCATACCGTCCACAGTAATGAAGCATCCTGATTACTTTAACCTAAGCTTTAGCGCTAAAGCCTTACTGTTTGAATTTGCCTTTCAATACAAAAGCTACAACAACGGTAAGCTGTGCGCAGTGTTTGCTCAACTCAAAGATCGCGGATGGAAATCAGAAACGACTTTAAGAAAAGCCATACAAGAGCTAATTCGAGCAAACATGATCATCTGCACTAAACAGGGAATGTACGGCAGTGGTAAACGCTTACCAAATTACTATGCTGTGACGTGGCAACCAATTGATGAAATACATAATTTTAAGATGGACGTAGACGCAACAGTGGTTCCCATCCGAAAGTTCAGCATTGAATTAAGAGGGGTTAGACAACCAAATGCCGCTTAAATATTTGAACCCACAGAATCTGGTGTTGTGACCCCTCTTACAGCACCATTTTTTGACGGTTGAAAGCTTTGACAGCACCATTTTCTGACGGTTGGGAATTACACTTATGACGGTTATTAAGACTCTTTGTCGTTAATGATTACTAACATTCAACCCACAGAAACTGGAGACCTAATATATAACCATACCTACAAGCGAAGCGACTGCTCTTTAAGCTTCTAAAAAGCTTTAGATACACCGTGGCGTTTTTCAACAACAGATGTTGGTACAAATAAATGCAGCGGCGCACGCTCGAAACAAAGACTTAACTTTCAAATCGTTTTACATCTGATCGCTAAGCTAATAGTGCTTATACTTAGAACAGTATGGAAACAGCAGGAATTAAAAAATGGCAAAGATTGGCAGACCAACCAAAATGACTGACAACGTTATCCGGAAATTAGAAGATGCTTTCATGTGGGGCTGTAGTGATTCAGAAGCATGCGTTTATGCAGGCATTGGCACTACGACACTCTACAGCTACTGTGAGTTGAACACAGGCTTTCGGGAGCGAAAAGAAGTCTTGAAGTCATCGCCACAAGTTAAAGCCAAGCGCGTAGTGTTTGATGCACTTAAAAACAATGATTTGACGACAGCGAACAAAGTGTTAGATAGGGCTACTACCAAGTCTGTGAAAGACGCAAGCAAAGTCTACAAGCGAAGGCCGTCCGATGATTTACGCGTTGATGACGTGCTGCTCAAAGTTACTTATATCAACTAGCACCTGACCCCCTTAGCTTAGAATTATGGCTAGGACGTATCTGCAGCGCGACGTACCCGTATGAATAACCATAGAAAGAACCTAAACAATTCACGCTTTTCTGACGCTACTACAATTGAGAGCGTCATCATTAGTACAGCTCAGCAATCCGTGCAGAAATGTGAAAGCTAGATGCGAGTTACTCGTAATGGAACCTTTGGAAAGTACTCTAAAAAATTTTCTAATATTGCGGACGTGAAAATTAAAGTGGGCGGCGGTACAGTGTCGCAAAGCCCTTAAACTTTTGACCCACCCCTACCCTTTATGCAATTGGTTCTTCATAACTTCTGGCACTTTGTAAAGTTTGGTCAATGCTCAGAATATTCGATAGTAGACGCCTAACGTTGATAGACTGAATAAATATCCTATTCTCAACTCGAAAATTAAAAATCTCGATTAAATACCAGATAAGAAACCTCCCTTACAAACGAGAATAAGTTAGATTGAAACTTTAATAAATCCTTTTATGTAACATCATATGTAACACTACGATCTATCCACATTAATTTATCTCATAATTATCAGTATCTTAAGCCTCTTATTCAGATGAGGGTCGGCCACCATTTTTCCTACTTTCCGACGATAGTTACTACTGACCCGATGTGGTTGGTGCTACCTCTGTGCTACTTATCAATGTAAACGAAGCCCTGATTAAAAGTATAGACTGAAGCATTTTTACGTGAATCGCCACTAGCTTTGTAGGCACTCAACAGCCTTGTAACTGCATAAATTATTAAGTGTTCTAATGAGGCATGCGGCTCACCAGATACTTGCGCAAACATTCATAAAGATGATTGACCTGAATGGGTTTAGGCAAGTGAGCTGTAAAATCCTGCCGGTAATAATTGTCGATATCTTCTTTCATGACATTGGCAGTTAGCGCAATTATTGGCGTTGCTGTATCGATTTTCCGAATAGCAACGCAGGCATCAATGCCATCGAGCACTGGCATCTGAATGTCCATCAAAATTAAATCAGGTTGATACTTTTGATGTGCCGCACACGCTATTTCTCCGTTTTCTGCAAATATCAAAGTCGCATTGGTGGGCGCCAGTAATGCCTTTATCACTTCTTGATTAATATCGTTATCTTCGGCGACAAGAATTACTTTGCCATCTAAACAAAGTGGTTCCGCATCACCACTTTGGTTTAAGGTTGATTCCTCTACGCCCGTTTCTAACGGCAGCGAAACTGAGATGGTTGTGCCTTTACCTACTCGGCTTTTCACCTCAATATCGCCTCCCATTAGTGCGGTGAGTTGCTGCGTTATGGCAAGTCCCAAGCCTGTCCCCCCGTGGGTTCGAGTGATTGACGCATCAGCTTGAACGAATCGGTCAAACAAACTATCAACAACCTCCGGTGACATGCCCATACCTGTGTCGGCGACGGTGAGTCGAAGAATCTGCTGATCGTTGTTGGTATCACTTGTGAGATGCAAGACAACCTTACCCGCATCGGTAAATTTGATGGCATTAGAGATTAAATTTAGCAGAATTTGTCTGATCCTTATGGGGTCGCCATACCAATATTCTGGTAAATCATCTTGCTTCATGAACTCAAGCGAAATGGATTTATTGGTCGCGACCGGTCTAAGGTCCGACATGACGGACTCACACTCAGTAAACAACGAAAAATGAATACATTCGATTGTCAGCTCATTGGCTTCAATCTTTGAAAAGTCCAAAATATCGTTGATAACCGCCAACAATGAATTTGTTGACGAAATCGCGTCATTCACGGCTTTCCTATTTTCAGCTTTTTTGAGGTTCCTTCTCAGAACCTGCAACATGCCTAAAACACCGTTAAAAGGTGTTCGAATTTCGTGACTCATGTTCGCCAAAAATTCAGATTTCGCATTAGCACCTTCCAACGCTTTGTCAGTCAGCGTTTTTTCTGTATTAAATGCAGCGACAAGCCGCTTTAATAAAAACAAAAGTAACGCGATAAGCAGTGCAACACTGAACAAATGGATACTGTGCGCAATCATGTACTGTTTCTTGGTTTCCGATAACTTGGTGTACATGTGCGAATTGAGGTTGTCGGTAAATACCGATAGCGCAGTCAGAGCGACGGTATCATCAACTTTGACTTGCTCATCGATCTCTTCGGAAGACAAACCGCGTTCAATTAACGATACCGCTAAG
The DNA here is from genome assembly GCF_018474025.1 of Alteromonas oceanisediminis. Classification (GTDB taxonomy): domain Bacteria; phylum Pseudomonadota; class Gammaproteobacteria; order Enterobacterales; family Alteromonadaceae; genus Alteromonas_E; species Alteromonas_E oceanisediminis. The sequence continues at coordinate 364,805 of NZ_JAHCTA010000001.1, forward strand.
TAAAGCTTTGATTTGTATTCACTGATCGTTCTTCTTATGTCATTGATTGACTTTGCATCTATGCCCTCTTGGCGTTCAAGCTCGTTGAGGGTTGCTTCAATCGTTTCAATGGCGTTTAAAATCTTGGGGGATGCTTCGTTGACATTTTTGCGGATGACCAAGTTTTTGAAATCATGGATAAAGCCGCCATACCCTAACGATTGCAAGAGGTCAGCTTGCATTCGGTAGGTTAATGCACTGTCTACTGTGTGTTGCTGCCAGTATTTATTTGCCTCGTAATAAAAATAGATTGAGACAACTGTGATTAAAACGGATGCTGAGGCAACAAAACCGATATGTTTTCGAACCGTATTTCTCTTTCGGTTGATATCGTCCTCATGTGCTTTCTCAGGCATTTGTTGAGGTACTTTTTGGGTATGGCTGGGCATAGGGTATTTATAGAGCTTATTTTCAAAGCTCGCTAGTATTAATTTAAACCACCATGCATTAGCACACTTTGCCAGTGCGCCTAACACTTAATTGCCGACGCGGTAACGTTGTGTTTAGCTTCGCAAATGTAGACCTGCCAACATGGCATTCTAAATATTCATCTCTCCAGGCAGTGAGATCCTCTATGACTGTTTAACTGATCTCATCAATACATTGTGGAAAACACTAAATCTCACTTCAGGTAATGAGAAAACCACGCGCTAATTTCTTTCAGCGAGTCATCCTTGTGGCCGATGAGCGAATGCCCGCCATCAGCGTAAATTTTTAGGCTAAAAACCCGGTTTTGTTTTACGAGCTCTTGCACCATCTGCAACGAATGTTCAACGCTTACTTTGTCGTCATCTCGGCTATGGATGATCAGAACAGGGGCGCTGGACGTTTGTGCAACCCACTTCACTGGAGAAAGGAGATCGTAAATTCGATCCTCGTCCTGGCTAAATCGGTCAATCGTCATGATGTTATTTTTTATCCCAGCTCGATTGCTAGCCCAAAGTCTGCTGTTGGTCACGCCGCTGGTGGTTGCCATTGCGGAGATGCGCTCGGGCCGTACTTTGGATAACTGCCAAGACGTCATCCCTCCCCGACTATTGCCATAAACACCAATCTTCTCAGCATCTAACATCTCAAGACTGTCGATAATATCGAATAGCGCTGTGACCTCATCGATGTTATCACTGCCATACTGTTCATCCTTTCTATACTCGCTAGCAATGATCGCAAATCCCTCTAAAGCCAAGGGGAAAAGCTCATGAGCGATATGCCCGAATACCAAACTTCCAAACCCCCTAGTCCCTCCTCGGTTATAGATAATCACTGGACGTTTTTCTTCGTTGGTTTTTGGCATGACCAATACACCATTGACCGCTTCGCCATTAACCTCATAGGTAATGAGGTTGCATGACAATGAGGACTGAGCTAATTCATATTCAGCGACAGGAAACATGCTTTTGAAATTGCGCTCGAATGCTGCCAGCTTGTTTGAAACATCTCCAACACCTTGCCTTTCAAACTTCTTTTGTCGGCTGGTATGAAGGAAATCGAACCAAGAATCGTAAGATGTAAAAACACCGTGAAAGCAGTTTTTATGCGCCGTGACCAAGGGGGTCGTAGATAAACCTGAACTGGCATGAATACTCGAAGCGAAGGTTGTTGATAGGCAAAGAACTAAAAAAGTTAGGCATTTCATGATAACTCCATTCATCGATATTAATTTACTGTGAGGTAATGCTTACCTATTAATTCACAAACCCGATTGGCTGCACAGTTGAATGTACGCCCCATGCCCCATAACGGGGTGCCAAGCCATGTGTAGCACATGAGCATAGTTTCGCAAAGCGTTACTATCCTAGGATGCTTCCTGAGAGTGATGACTAAAGAATTATTCAGCGAACTGAAAGCACTACACCAACGAAAGTTCCAGAACGACATTGCCAACCCACTGCGTCATTGCCCATTAATAATCGCCTTACACCTTTCTCTTGATTCAGCCCCCTACTGTGCTCCACCCTCATCGCGTTTAGGCTGTTGCGGCCAACTGGAACCGAGTTTGACAGCTTCTTCACGATAAAAATGGCGAAGTCCGTCACTGATGATTCTTGGCACAGTCGTGTAGTGATTTTCATCCGAGTAGATTTTACTTTTTAGCGCAAGACCGTGATAGTTTCGAAGCGACATTCGCTCAATAAAACGTGCTGTTCCACTTAAGATACCACCAACATTTAGAAACCATTCGTTGCCCTCTGCGCCACCAGCGCCAACGAATAATTGAACAGGCAGTGCATCGTTTTCTTTCGAGAATCTCTCCTCTAGTTTAAACACCGCATCATCGACGTTTGCCATGGCGGGTGAGCCGATAATCATACGATTGAAGGCATCGGGGCGCGAAAATAGTGTAAATCCGGCGAATAAGCCGCCCAGCGAATGGCCGTGTAAAATATGGTCATCTTTAAAGCGGAATTCTTGCGAAAGTTTTGGGCGAAGTTCGTCGACCAAAAATGCTAGAAAGTCTGGCGCTTTGTGCGGGTACTCCGGAAACGGTATCGCTTCATTGAATACTTGCGCATTCAACCCAGGTGCTGAGAAACCATTCCCGGGTGGAGAAAACTCAACAATTCGGCGACCGACACCGGCCATACCTTCTTCTGGCGGGCTCCCTACACCAATAATGATAATTTCAGGTATGAAATTACCGGCCACCAGCAAATCGACGGTGGCGATTGCAGTGCGGGTCACTAAGGGGTCGTCGAGTACCCAAAGTACCGGATAGGATTTGTCGGGTTGTTGCTGATAGGACGCAGGTAAGGCAATTGTCACCGCGTGCTTGTAGTCAAACTGTGAGGACTGATGCAGACGAGTCTCCAGCAATTCCATATTCGCTCTGGCATTTGGAATATACGCCAATTGCGGATTTGCCACTGCGGTTGTCGCTGCTCCCGCTGATAACACAATTAAAAATAAATAAGCGTAAAAATGTTTCATGCAGTATCTCGATGGCAATAGCGTTTGTGTCAGCGGTTACGTTAGCATGTACTTTGCCTTGATATTTTTTAAGAAGTGTAAGGATTTATGACTATTTAAAGAAGTGCAGATAGAAGGGTCAAGTATGCTTAGCTTTCACCGTCAAGCTTGCGCGATCTGTGGCTCACACTTCAGTACTCGCAAAAGTGAGCTAACAGCATAACCCAATTATTTGAACTAGGCGGCAAAGCGCAGACTTTGCGCCTGCCCCATGTCAAGCATTACTCAAAAAGTCACTCAGTCACTTAATTCACCACCACAGTATTCCGGCCATTGGATTTCGCCTTATACAATGAAGAATCGGCGGTTTTAATCAAATCAATCGGTTCACTGATCGTACTGCAGCCGTCACTTGGATGAAAAGTGGATACGCCTAGGCTGACAGTGACTGAATCGTGTTTGGCATTTTTACTGTGAGGAATCGCCAATGCGCGAATGGCATTGAGTATTTGCCCCGCCACTAATTTGGCGCCTTCAGCGTCGACGAAGGGCATAATCACAGCAAACTCTTCGCCGCCAAACCGTGCAACGGTGTCACTTTCTCGTGAGGCCGTTTCGCGGATTGTTCGTGCGACTTTGATTAAACAATGGTCGCCGGCTACGTGTCCGAAGGTATCGTTGAACAACTTAAATTCATCAATATCAATTAAGATGAGCGACAGCGGATGGAGGCCGCGCGATGCGCGCCGCCATTCGTTTTCAAACGTCAGGTTGAAATGACTTCGATTCGTTAATCCTGTCATGGCATCGACGCTGGATTTAATCATTAACGCTTTCTTTTCTTTGAGCAGCGCCATTTGATTGCGGATCCGGGTATAGATGATTTGCACCGGTGTATCACAACCAAAGTAGTCCAAACCGCCGTATTTGCGAACTTGTACCTCTTCCACTTCATTGGGAATATTCGACATCACTACAAAGGGTTTATCCGAACGCTTAGCGATACCAGCGATGACCTGAACGGCATGCTGATGGTTGAGATCCGAAAACGGCGTGATCACAAAAATCAGATCAACCGCCCGAAATTCTTTGATATGCAGTGCTTCAGCCTCATTTTTCGCAGTGAGCACTTTGTAGTCGTCTCTAAATAACGATTTAATTCCCAATGCTTCCTGATCTAAATCACTGATCACGAGCATTGTTTGGATACTGCCATCGCTTAACTGTTGGTCGCCAGGGTTTTGCTCCATACGTTCCGCCATTGCTATAGCGCTTTGATTATTCATAGTTATCTTCCTAAGTATTATGTCAGCGCAGTAAACCACTTAATACCGTTGTTTAAGTGCTAAAACAAAGCAAAATTCAAGCCAACAATTCATCCCTAATGATAGCGAACGAGCAACCCACTTTGCGGCGAATTGGGCTCCTCTGCCAAGCGTTTAAGTAGTAGGAGCGTAATTCATTCCACAACGCAGTGTAATATTTACGCGACGTTGCAGCGTAATGTCCGATTGGAAAAAAGAAACAATGCGAATTATGCTAAATAACATGTAGAGGTTTACGTGCCTCGCGGCACAGGAGGGATGACAATGTCAAAATTCAATCACATATTATGCGTGATGACCGAATTGCAAGATCCGGAGGAGTTACTTAACTATGCAATTTCAGTGTGCCGTCATCACGACGCGAAATTAACGGTGATGCTGTCGCTTGAGCCTTTACCGCCTAACGCCAATATGGTCATGGAATCCTTTAGTTATGTCGATACCTTTTCTTCCATGCAGGAGGCGGCGAAAGAGCGACTTGAAAGTTTAGCCGAGCAATTCCGAGACCGATACACGTTCGACACCGTGCTGAAGATGGGCCGCGTGTCGTTAGAAGTGGCTAAAGCCGTGAAGGAAGTTGATGCTGATCTCGTGTTGAAGAAAGCGAAGACCGATTTTCTAGACCGGCTGTTTGGCAGTGAAGATATGCGTTTACTGAGTAAGTGCCCAGTCCCTGTTTGGATGACGCATAGCGGTGATAGCAAGCAGTTTCGCAAAGTGGTTGCCGCCGTAGATGTGAACTATCACTACCCGCCCGAAGAGTTGAAAGTGAGAAAGCAGTTGAACGAGTGTGTTGTAGTGCAAGCCGCGCAGATTGCCGTTCAGGAAGGTGCTGAATTGCACATCGTGCACGTGCTTGATGATCACATTGATATGGTTATTTATGACGGTATCGTAGATCTGGGTGCTGGCGCTTACACCGACGAATCACCTGACAGCAGCAAGGAACGTGAACAAGCCGTCAAACAGTTGATTGAGCCGATACGCTCTGCCAATCCAGATGATGTTATCGATAAATTGCGCATAAAAACCACCGTAAAAAGTGGCAGCCCTCGCCGGGAAATTCCTGTGCTGGTTAAAGATATTGATGCCGATTTGCTGGTGATGGGCACGGTCGCTCGTGTCGGCATACCCGGCTTTTTGATGGGGAACACGGCGGAAACCATCTTGAGCCAAGTTAATTGTTCGGTGCTGGCGCTTAAACCTCAAGGTTTCGTGTCGCCCATCATCACCTGACAACATGATCTATCGTTGCGATAACGATACAAAACCGGCGAACTTGCGTAGACTAAGTGCCGCTGTCAATGTTGAGGTAGTTGTGTGTCTTCTAGTCGTAATGTGGTTTCCTGGCTATTAGGGTTTCTTTCCCCTTACAAAGCTCAAGTCGCTGGCGCCATCGTGGCGTTATTTGTGGGCGCTTTGTCGTGGCTGTCTCTGGGGCAAGGCGTCCGGTTAGCGGTTGATGATGGATTTGTAGCAGACAATGCCGCGCGCCTGAATCAGCTAGCCTTGCTTGTACTGGGCATTGCGATGGTTGCCAGCGTTGCTACCTATTTCCGCTTTTCACTGATGACCTGGCTGGGTGAGCGGGTCAGTGCAGATATTCGAAAAACAGTGTACGCCCACCTGTTGTCATTAAACCCTGAGTTTTTTAGCCAAACGCGCACCGGCGAGGTCATTTCGCGATTTACCGCCGATACTACCGTATTGCAAACCGTCATCGGTATGGGCATATCTATGGCCTTGCGATCGTCAGTGACTTTTATCGGCGCATTAACGTTGATGCTTGTCAGCAGCCCTCAGCTGACACTGTACGTATTGCTGGCCGTACCCTGCGTATTGCTACCCATAAAAGTACTTGGCAAAAAAGTACGCTTGTACGCCAAGTTGAGCCAGGACCGAGTTGCCGATATTGGCGCTTACATCGATGAAACGCTGCACGAAATACAAACGGTGCAAGCCTATTCTCATGAGCAGGCCGACCGAAAAGCCTTCACCCAACGGGTAGAGGATGTGATGTCGACGGCTAAAATGCGCATTCACTACCGCTCTTTGCTGATAGGCTCTATCATGATGATTAGCATCATTGCCGTGATCATTGTGGCGTGGATAGGCGCTATGGATGTTATTCGTGGCAGCATGACCGCCGGTGAACTGACCGCCTTCATGTTTTATGCCGTATTAGCGGGCGGCAGCGTTGCCACAATCAGTGAAGTCATTGGTGAAATTCAAAAAGCGGCTGGCGCAAGTGAGCGTTTAATGGGCTTGCTCGATGCTCGCTCCCACATTGCACCTAACCCTTTCAACGCATCAGGCACAGGCAGAGCCTCGTTTCAGAAACCACATCAAGAAATACCGGCGATTCAGTTCGATAACGTGTCTTTCAGTTACCCCAGTGAACCGAATAGACAGGTGTTGAAGCAAATTTCTTTAAGCATCACTCGCGGTGAGCGCGTCGCATTGGTAGGGCCAAGTGGTGCGGGAAAATCGACACTTTACCAGTTACTCTTGCGATTCTACGATGCGCAGCAAGGGCATATTATGCTCGACGGACATCCGATCCACGCTTTACCGATAGATGACCTTCGCCACCAGTTTGCTTTAGTGCCTCAGGAATCGGTTATTTTTGCCATGTCGGTGTTTGAAAATATTCGCTACGGGCAACCGGACGCGACGATAGAACAAGTACAAGCGGCGGCGATAACAGCGCAGGCAGATGAATTTATTCGCAATCTTGAGCAGGGATATGATACGGATTTAGGCGAACGCGGAATAAAACTCTCTGGTGGGCAAAAGCAGCGCATATCGATTGCACGGGCGATTCTCGCCAACCGCCCTATTCTGCTCCTTGACGAAGCGACCAGTGCATTGGATGCCGTCAGTGAGCAGCAAGTAAAGGTCGGTTTAGACAACCTGATGCAAAACAAAACCACACTCATTATTGCACACCGGTTATCGACGGTGATCAATGCTGATCGCATCATTGTATTGCAAGAAGGCCAAATTATTGCCGAAGGGGACCACAACACATTGATGGAACAAAGTGCGCTGTACCGAGAGCATGCACAGCTTCAGCTAATGAGCTAAACCGCCGCGATCAACTGCGCTTGTTCACGCACGGCAATGTGGCTTGATATTCACAAATATCGTCAGCTTCCGCTTGCGTTGCACCGCCCATGCAGTAGTCAATACGTAGAACAACCTGTTCAGGTTCCGCATTGGGCGACTTAGCCTGCCATTGCCAGCTCTCGATGAATTTTTCAGAGGTTCGCTCTACGCCAGTGCTGGGTGCAGTTACCTGTGTTTCAACATTCTCAGCCCGGCCGCTCTGATTTATAGTGAAATTAAAAACACCGCACCCGCGCACGCCGTTGCGCACTAGTTTTCGGGGATATGGCAGAAACTCAGGCTCTATTCGCTCCCACGCTAATATAGAAGCATCTTCGGGCACTAAAACGGTCGCTTTGACAGCGCGGAGCATCGTGTATTTATCAGCAGAAACTGAGGGAAAAGAGACAATCGCCAGCATGAACGCTGCGCTTGAAACGCGAAGAACTGACATAAAACCTACCTTGGTCATTAATCAGCCCTCAATGTAAACGAAGGGCCAGGTCGAATTCAAGTGCTATGCTGTTCTGTCGGCTCCTGGATGTGTGCAGTAAGGGATTTTCCTAACACGCGATGGGTTAAATACGCCAAAATTTCGGTTTCCTGCTCACTTCTCTCACCATCAATACCGGTCAGCTCCATTGCAACTTCGAGGGTTTTTGGTGCGTCCTGATTCAAGTCGTCAGCCAGCTCACGCATGAATTCTTTAATGTTGTTCGCATCCACGGCACTGCGCGCTGAATGAATAGCCTGAGTGAGAAACGCATCCGCGCAAATGGTACTTTCCCATGTCAGGTTGTTGATCACCTCATCCACATAGTCTTGTTCCGTTAAGGTTACCTTGCCGTCGATTTGATATAGCAATACGGCTAATTTGATTAATGCTTCATTAAAACACTGGCGCTCAGTCAACTGCATACTAACCTCTCTGACAGGGGGACGAGGTGGTAGCCTCGCGAGCGATCTAACTGTGGGCAAGTTTCGCGCAGACAAGTCTGATCTGTTTGAATGAATTAGACCGCTCCCCCACCAATAAGTGCCATTTATTGCAAACCCAGTTCAATATCATGGATCAGATAATTCCCACTGAATTGGGGATGCGCTTCGCCTGTCGCTTCAATCGCAAAAAACTGTTGGTCAACCGGGTCCAGTGATTGATAACCACCAATCACTTGATACAACCAGACTTCGGCGTCAAAGTCGAGTTGTTGCCACTGAAGGTATTGCAACGCAGTGATGCGCTCGCCAGTGTCAATCACATAGCAAAAATAGGCTTCTACCGCTTTTCTTAATTGTGAGTCATCGATTTCTATCGCCGCCACCTGACTAATATCGATACTGCTTGCCGCTCTATCGTGTTTGTCATTCACCGCGACTCGATTGACTTTGCGGATATGTGCAACCAAATCTTGCAGTAAAGGTTCATGCTCAACGCGATTTACGTCCACACTGGCCGGTTCAAGTAAACCTGGAGCACAGGTAAATAAACTCGGAATCGATGAGCCGGCCGTATAATCTCGCGGCGAAAATTGCGGGTTTTGATCCGTGTGCAACACAAACCCTTTGAGTAAACGTGTGCGACCTCTAAATTCACGAAAACGACCGATAAGTTCAATCAGCCTAGCCTGCACTGCCGACAGCTCCTTCGTGACCTTGGTAAAGCTCTGTTGCAACATCACGACTAAGAGGTGGCGCAATTCACGGTTGTTGCCAGCCAATTCGCCCAGTTCGTCGAAACGGATCAACTCAATCTGATTCAACAGTTCTGAAACTTGCGATTGAGCCAGCTCATTTTCGCGGATTTTAGCGTCAACCGAAGCCACATAACCAAATTCATTATTGATCCGGCTAAACAGTAAGCGCACATTGTTTGCCAATGATTCGGTTAACGCATACACGTGCTGACGCAAATCGCCCAGATGCCCCTGCGATTCGACGAACCGGTTGTGATGCAAAGCTTCTTTATAGTGCTGTGAAAGGGTTTTTATTGCCGCCAGCGCACTGCCCATGTTCGTATCAATCTGACGATTGCGTTCATCTTGCAGACTTCCTTCGAGTAGATTGCGAACAACACTTTTTAGCCTCAACTCTGCATCGGGTTCGGGTCGCCACAATACGCCCAGCTGTTGCAACGACTCCAGCACTTTGGGCCCAGCCGCTTTCTCGTCCACACTACCAACAAGATAGGCGCGCATGATCACGTCACTGTGTCGGCTTAACGCATTGAGTAACGAAACGCCAGACTGATAGAGGTTTTGGTTCATAACAAGCTACCCTGAGATGTGGCTGCTTCTGCTTGTTCTGTCAACGACAACGATTCGGTTTCGTCAATAAAACGCAAGACCTCATACAGGTAGTCAATTTTACCCGTGGCTATATAAATGGGTTTTTCAGGATTGGGTTTGGCTAAATAGCCCAAATCGTGCAAGCGTTTGAATACCTGTTTTAACTGACCATCTGTTTGTGTGCTGGCCGAACCAAATAAACGATAGCGCGAAAGCTTTTCGAGTTGCTCAGTAAATGCGGGAGTATCTTCTATGGTGCTCTGCAGCTCAGTTAAACGGATAGGGCTACCCATACCAATGGGAATGTCATTTCCTTGCGCTTGTTGTACCAACAGTAACCAATCAACTAAGGGGCGCAAATTGGATGAGATTTCCTGAAACTGAGCGCCGAGGTGCTTACGCTCGCTATCGTTGATGGAATCATAAGAGGCGAAGAAAACATCACCTTCAGCGGTAGTGCTCAGTGCCCGATTTAACAACGCCAGATGGGGCTCGATCGCATTTCGATTCGCGTTGTTTTTCAGAAAGCGCCAGCTCGCTTCGTCGGTGATCTGACAGATAAACTGGCCGCTCAACAGTTGCGTTAACACGCGTCCTTGTTCCGTCATCATACCGTTTCCTCCTCATTTAACTTGGCTTTTAAGCGTTCACTCAGCGGGCTGACGCGCGGCTGTACCACCTGCAATTGGCGGGTTGTTTTGTCAATCAGGTACCGGTTTTGGAACAACTTCAATACATCAGACTCTGGGTTAGGGAATGCACCCACCACCGAAATTGCATTATTCTGGCACGCATCAAATATTTTCTTCACATTGCTTTGGTGTAAGGTACCCAGTTCGTCAATCGGCCAATGCACCACCACGGGTGCTTTGCCTCTCAGTAAACGGGTAAAGGCCAATAAGAACTTACATAAGATCAGATAGGCCATGCCATGGCTCGAACTTTCGTTTAATTGCCTATCGGTTCGAATGACCAGATGTGAATGACCTTCCTTGAGATGTAATTCAATATCGAGAAGCTTGCTGATACCACCGGTTAGCGCGGTACGTCCAAAAATATCCAGTACGCGTCGCATGGATTGCCCATATTCGTCAGAAGGCAATTCGCTGGCTCCGGACTCCATCCATTCCAGATATTGCTGCTGAAAGGCTTCAAGCTCCGGCCAGAACTCCAGATCGCTTATGCGCGAGCGTATTTTTACTGCCGATTCAGACACACCATCCAGAAACAGTTCTTCATCCACTTCTTTACTGATCCGGCGGCTTTGCGTTGCGATACGCTTGTCGATGTCGTCCAGCACGTGATAATACTGCGTTAAGTCAGCGCCGAAGATACGCCCCTGCTCTCGCAGCCCCTGCATTTTTTGTGGAACGATCTCGTTTAATAAGCGCGCCAGATGTGTCACTAATCGTCGATGCTCAATGTGGCGTACACCGTCTTTATCAATTGATGTGCATTCTTCACGGGAACGATCCCACGTATCCGACAAGCCAGTGCCAGCCTGAGCCGCAATGAGTTGATCGAAACGCTCCACATAAGCACGAATATCACTGAGCAACGTGTCCCGCGTTTGCAGTAACTCATTGCATTCACCAATGCGCGACAAAACGGCATTCACATCCAGGCTAGCTGCGCCAACCTCGTCACTAACATCGTTCAGTGAAAGCTTTTGAATACCTTTGATCAGTTGTTCAACTTGAGCTCGTGCCTCGTCGGCTTGGCGAAGCAAACGCTCCGCAGTCAGTTGTTGCTCTTTTAATTGCTGCTGTTGCGATTTGACCTGCTGCCGTTTCTCAGTCAGCGAGCGCTCGGTGTCTGCCGCTGTCTGCTTTGCTTTGGCTAAGCGCTTTTGCCACTCTACTTTTTGACCGGTAAACACATGAGCATACCAACGCTCATAATCGGCCACTTTGTGACGGTGTGTTTCGGTATGATCAATATCCTTTTTCAGTTGCTCAAGGGTTTTCTTGAGACTCCCAATTTCGTCAATATCTACGCCACGGTCAGCCAGTTCGTTAGCTAACCATTTTTCCAATTCCTGCTTATGCTGTTTGTAATTCCCTTTCGTTTGGCTGATCTGTTCGGCCACGGCGGCCTCTTCATTGCGCGTATCTTCAATGAGCTGTTGCCAATGAAAATCAAGCTCAGTCAATGCCTCTCGCTGTTGTTCAGCAATCTCCTTTTGCGCCTCTTGATGCTTGGTGAGTAGCGCAGCTTTTTGTTGCTCCAGTACCTGCAATTGCTTCTTACTCTGCTGCTTACGCTCTATCAATGCGGCCTGATATTCACGCTGCAGCGATGTTTTGTCATGCTGTGCGCGTTTACGCGTGGCTTCACAGCTTTTTGTGGCGCTTTCAGCCTTAGTCACCGACAACTCAGCTTGCCGCACCGCATCGGATGCGGCACTCAAATGCAGCTCCGCATCACGTTGTGCGTCAACCAACTGAGTGAGCTTTTGCTGCGCGGCTTCAACACCATGACGTAGCGCTTTCTCATCTTGCGCATAATCTGGCAAATCAATCAGCGAGGTATCCAATTGCAGCCCAAAAACATGCGCTTGCGCTTCGCTATCTTGCTCAATAAAACTGGGTTTCAGGTCCGTTCGTTGTAACAACTGAGGATCAATGACCTTACCAATACTATTTTCCCAGTCGCGTTTTTCTGCACGCAGCACGGCCAACAGCGTATTGTCTTTAGGATGCAAAAGCGACTCGGCATGCGCGAGCACTTTTTGCTGCTGCAGTACCGCCTTACTGGCATTTTGCACAGCATCGCTGGATTGGGCGCGTTGTTTTTGCGCGGTGTTTAACGTTTGTTGTGCAGTTCTTAACTTTTCACGAGCGGCATCTTCATCAATGACCGTTTGTTCTAATGCGGCGTCGGCTAAATCGAGCTGGCCCTGCTCAAATTCGGTAAAGCCCACATTCTGTACCCGAGCGGTAAGCAATGAGCGCTGTTCAGTAATATCATCAAGTTGAACCTGCTTTTTCTCGTTTAATGCGTCTAACTGGGTACGATAATCATCTTTGAGTCCGGCTTTTTGTTGCTGCGCTTCATTTTGTTGATCTGCGCGTTTTTCCAGCAACGTTCGTTGCTGTTCGGTGAGGCTCTCCAATTGTCGATTCAGCTTTTCACCGAGTTCTGCCGCCTGTTTGTCAAACGTGCTTTGGATGTCATTGTGCTTTTCCGTTAACAACGCGTATCGCGACGTGGCGGTATCCAGCTCACCTTTCCACTGCGGGAGTCGCTTAACGTCTGATTGCAGTTTGTCAATGTTCTGATCCTGCCAACGTTGATATTCCTGTTCAACATGATCCAGCTCCTGCTCATATTTATCAGCATCACCTTTGGCCGCTGAGAGCGCCTGATTCAGCGTCTCGCGCTCTTCAACCCAACTGTCCTCCAGCACCTGCAATTTGGCACTGGCCTGTTTCACTTTTTCGGTTTGTTCTTCGCACGTGGCAGCAACATAAGCACGATCTTGCACAAGCATAGCCAATAACTCTGCCAAACGTGATTCTGTGCTGTGTAATTGCTCATCCGCCGTTTCCAGTTTGGTGAACTGAGGTCGGATCGTATCGAATTCCTGAATAAGCTGACATTCACGCAACCAGTCATCAACATGTTTACGACTTAAATTTGAACTTGGCGGCTGCACGCCGTCTTCTTCCAAAATCGCGGCAATCATGGCTTTAATCGTTTCCATTTTGCCTTCTTTTGAATGCACCGCTTTGGCCAGTTTCTCGATATGTCGAATATGCTGCTGGTTTTCACATAGACTGAACAAACGTGCGTAGCCCTGCAGTTCGCGCGCGTTACTGGAAGCCTGCAGCGTGGCGGTGTCATTCTGCAGTATGGCGCGGAAGTCTTTGGTATTGAGCTGATTCGTTACCATCACATTGTTGCGCTTCAAGCCCCGAACGACATCCTGTGGGCTTTGCGGCACATGCTCTTCCGCTTTGTTCTTAAACACATAGTCAACCAACTCAAACGGCTTGCCGACAAAACGGTAATTCACACCTGTGCCGCTCGACGATAACACCACCTGACAAAGTTCATCACCCGCACGCCGGTATTCATAGATAATGAAGCTCGACTCGCGCGGTAAATACCAGCGCTCGAAGCTATCGCGAGTGGCAGGCACAACACGGCTGGGATACTCACCGTAAAAAACCGGAATTAAGCGCTGCAACGTGGTCTTGCCTGATGCATTTGTGCCACAAATGTTGGTGTGGCCATCCAATTTGAGTTCGACCACACCGGGAAGGTGCGTATCAATAAGAATTATGCGATGTAAACCGGGCATATCAGTCCTGTGGTAATCGGTGATGGGCAGATTGCTGGCGCATTTTACCACCCTGTTGTGATTTGCGAAGCCCTAACGCCAATCTGTGGCGTCGCGGTTTGATTTTCCTAGATTGCAGTCACTGCAGAGTATTTGAATATTCGACATATCCAGGGCTAAATCAGGGTACAAGGAACGAGGTTTTATGTGATCGGCGTGCGCCTGCACACCGGGTCCAAAGGCTTTGAAACACAACGCGCAGGAAAACACGCTGCCGTCTTGTAAGCACTGCTTGCGCCGGTTAGCGATTGCATCGTGTGCCAATTTTTTCCACGGCTGACTGGCATAGAAATCCACACTACTTTTTTCTGGCAAGGGAATCTCTTCGGCGTGCTCGAAACGCTGCGTCGCTGAATGGATTGAATACAATGTTGCACTCTTTCCCGGTTTAGTTTGATGCTTAGTTAACCAGCCATGTGCGTATTTGAGCGCTGCCGCAGGCCCTGTTTTATACTGTTTGCGCACTGGCTTCTGGCCGGCCAGACGCAGTACCAGTTCGTACGGACTGTTCATTTTGAGTAGCCCGGCGCTAGACTCGGATTATCAATTGAGCCAAGCACATCAAGATTAGCCAGCGCTAGCTGACACCCCTGACCGCTGAAGCGGTATCCGCTCGAACAATCCACCTGCCATTGGCGCAGTATATAGGCGGCTTGTGCTGCTCGCACCCGCAAACTGTAATGACCATCAACCATGCCGTAATCCAGTTCGATAGCGCGCGGTTGCGCCAAGCTGGGGTGAGGAATGAGCTTTAAGGTCACGCGCTGATTAAATTGCTCATCAGCGCTGGAGCGCTCGTCATCCGTTATCGCATCGTCTGTATGAGTAATTCGGGTGAAGCGACTACAGACATAGTCTCTGAAACTTTGGTACTTACGGTCATAGGCGCGCACATGCCAGCGGTGCCCGTTGTTGACCAGCGCGTGAGGTATGAGTAAACGCTGCCCTTTGCCCGAACTGGCAGACACATAATCGCATTCTATTACTTTTTGCTGGTGAATCGCTCGCATCAGTGCGGCAATAATATCAGCGTTAGGGTGAATTAGCCCAACAGCATCGATACATTGATGAGAAGGTTGCACAGGTGACGACAGGCCATCGCCAAACCCGCGGCTCAGGCTGTATAAAATCACTTCGGGATCATGTGGAAATAAGGCTTTGAATGTTGCTTTGCGATGATACCGCTTGTCTTCATGGCGCAAAATCAGGTTGTCAGGTGCATACTCTTTATACAGGGTAAAATCCCGCGTGCAGGCAGCGAGCCCCGTTTGAAAGCGCTGGATCAACTCAGTACGGGCGATATGCCCAAAATACTGCAAACTAAAATCTATAAACGCCAGACGCTCTCTCTGAGCATGCGGCAAATTATCTAAATCCTGCATAATCGGTTATCTGGATAGGGAAGCGAAGTGATATTGATAGCATGCAACACTAATGATGTCATCATTTAAAGCTGATTAATTTGATTACTTCCGACTTTGTCATGTAAATGTCATTAAAATCGGGTAACGTATTCATTGTTTAAATTTTAGTAACCGTTTGTATGAATGCAGCAGCGCTATGGCAACAGTTATCTCATCTTCGTCGCGAGGTGCGTTCCGAAGTGCATTTGCTCGACTCCAGCAGTCAGGAAGACTGGTATGACTTGGATGAACACATCGAATCCTTAGCATCGCGCCTTCGCCAGAAGGCCGCCCAGGTCGGGGTTGCCGAAGAGCATTATTTTGTGGGTAGTGATGAGGAAATCAAGCAGCTCATCCAGCAAACAGAACACGTTAAGCAGCGCATCTAACGGTTCATCATGTACAACCCTGTTTCTATTTTTATTATTTTTTTTCGCCTGGGGTGCACATCATTCGGTGGTCCGGTGGCGCACTTAGGCTATTTCAGAGATGAGTTTATTGTGCGCCGCCAATGGATGACCGAGTCTGCGATGGCAAGCTTGATTGCGTTGTGCCAGTTTGTCCCCGGCCCGACGAGCAGTCAGGTGGGTGCAGCCATTGGTTTTCAGCGCGGTGGTTATGTCGGTGCGACCATGGCTTGGCTAGGTTTCACACTGCCCTCTGCACTACTGATGCTGTTCGCAGCAATGTTTTTTACAGGCCAAGTCGCCCCTGACACCGTACCTTGGCTACACGGGCTAAAGCTGGTTGCCGTCGCCGTCGTCGCTCATGCGCTGTGGGGAATGCAAAAAACCTTATGTCCGACGATGGCAACACGAATGATCGCTCTGCTCAGTGCCGCTTTATTACTATTCTTCAGTAGTGCGTTAGCACATGTCGTTGTGATCCTCATCGGCGCTGGGGTGGGCTGCGTTCTATTCAAGCCGAAAACAGCAGCGGCTATCCCCCCTGAGACAGCATTGCCTGGCTCTGCTCGCCGCACAGCCACGTTGCTGCTTGTGGTTTTTGGCACACTGTTGTTTTCGCTTCCGTTATTGACACAACACCACGCTGCCTTAAACCTGTTTGATTCATTGTTCCGAGCAGGTGCTCTGGTGTTTGGTGGAGGCCACGTGGTGTTGCCGCTGTTATCTGCGGAGTTGGTGGAAACTCAGCAGATAGACACCACACTGTTCATTTCCGGATATGCACTAGCGCAGGCTGTGCCAGGCCCATTATTTACCTTTGCAACATTTTTAGGTGCAGCGGTGATGCCACAACATCCCATCATTGCTGGCGCCTTGGCAACGGTCGTGATTTTCTTGCCCGGTATGTTACTGCTGTTTGGCCTTTTACCTTTTTGGCAGACGCTTAGCCGTTGGCCGCGGGTTCAGGCAGGGCTAGTCGGCGTCAATGCCACCGTGGTAGGCTTGTTGCTGAGCACGCTAGTATCTCCGATCGCCACGAGCGCAATCACCTCGTGGTATGAAGTGTTGATAGCCTGCATTGGCTTTATCGCCCTGACAGTCTTGAATGTCAGGCCGTTGATCGTGATTGCGTTAATGACCGCGTCCTATGCGGGCATTGCCACCTTTTTATATTGAGTAAAATATCGTGCAAGAACAGAAAGCATTGCTGGTTGGAATTGATGGCGGTGGTACCCACTGCAGAGCCAGCCTATTTTCAATAGACGGTCAAACCATTGCGAAAGCCAAAGCGGGTTCAGCGAACATTTCTCGCGATTTACTGACCGCCAAACATTCGATCGTAGAATCGGTTCGGCAGGTATTGGAAAAAGCAGGGGCCAAAAACCGCGATGCTATCGGCCACACCCATGTAGCGGCTGGGTTGGCGGGTTATAACGTCACAGCCTCCCAATTGGATCTTGAGCGATGGAAACACCCCTTTGCAAGCTTATCAGTGACCACTGATTTACATGCTGCAGCACACGGCGCACACGCCAGCAATGATGGTGCAGTGTTGATCGCCGGTACCGGGTCTTGCGCAGCGGCGTTAAAGTCCCACCAGTTGACGCAAATTGGTGGGCATGGTTTTTTACTCGGTGATAAGGGCAGTGGCGCGTGGTTGGGGCACGAAGCGATTAAGTTAAGCTTACTGCGTTATGATCAATTGCTCGATGATCGCTTTGAGCCGTTGAGGGCCAGCGTGTTCGACTATTTGCAAGTGTCAACCGCAATCGAATTGGTCAACACCATGATCAGTGCGGCACCTTCAGACTTCGCCAAACTAGCACCGAGCCTTTTCACGTTAGCAGACAACGGCGATACCGTTGCCAGAGAGTTGTTACAACAAGGTAGCGATTATTTGTGCAGTATCGCTCGCAGAGCACTGGTGTTGAGTGAAGGGAGTTTGTGTTTGGTCGGCGGGTTGACGCAGTCGCTGTTGCCTTATTTTTCAGCGGATATTGTCAGTCGAGTGACTCAACCCAAATATGGCGCAGAATGGGGTGCAATCCTTTGCACCCAAATGATTAATTCACAGCTGGATTAGCTTAAAAGCGATATTCGATGCCTAGCGCAGCTTGCTTAAGATCGGTTGAAAATTCTGCGTCATCGAGATCTTCGATCGCGTCTCCCGTATCTAAATCCGCGTCATACAAGGTATATTCGAATTTGACTGTCCAGTTTTGGTTAAGGACATACCCCAGACCCAACCCGGCATACATGCCTTCATCATCAAAATCGTCATTCACGCCGAGTACGCTATATTCGGTTTCGTACCACAGTTGCCCACCTTTGGCGTACACAGTAAACCTATCATTAATTGCGAAACCCGCTTTTAATCCCAAGGTGTATCCGTCGGTGTCTGCATTGGCTAAGTCATTACCATAGTCGCCAAAATCAACGTAGCTACCTTCGACTGCAAAATACTCGTTGAAGCTATAGCCAAGGTTGAATTGATAAGCATCTTTGTCATCATCAAATTCATCGTCACCGTCAACGCGCAGCCACCCATAACTTGCTCCCACGTAAGCGCCTTTTAAGTAGCTATCGTCACCCACGCTTTGGGCATGTGCCGAGTTTAAAGCAAAGCCAGAGGCCGACAAGGTCATTATCAGTGCTGAAAGTGTGCGTAATTTCATTGTTCTATATCTCCTAATCTACTTCGATTGAAACTGTGAGCCATTCCATTGGATCAGCTCATTACGTTTTTGCAGTAACCAAATAACGTGCCAGCCTAATTTTTAATCGATCCTGCCTAATTATTGATTATTTACTGTGCAAAACTCGCTGAAAAATTCAAACAAATTCTATTTTTATTCATTAATATCAATACGATACAATATTTTTAAAGCCATTTGCCTGATGACATTGTGGAATATTTCGGTATGACGAAAAAATTACTCGGCGGCGTGTAAAGATGAAATACACAGCGGACAGGATTGGATGTATTTACGTAAAACGTGTAGCAACTTGAGGGATGGTTCAATGAACCAAAGTTCGTATCTCATTGTTTTTCAATAGTGTATTCATTTAGAGACGTGACCGTTTAATTAGTTTCCTTTAAGCGGGTGCACTGGCGCGGTATTTGCTGTTAACACGCTACTAAGAAAATAAATAAGATACTGCGCCTGTGTTCAGGCGGAGTGGAATACTTAACAGGGAGAACATCCATGCGTACTTATGCTCTAGCTGCGGCTTTATCCTCGGCTTTAACCTCACTATCGATGTCTGCGAACGCCATCCTTATTGAGACAGACAATGTGCTGCCGATTAAAAACACCATCACGTCGAAACAGATGATTATCGAACGCTCGGTAGATGTTGCCGCGTCAACCGTCATTGACGACCTATTCTCGTCCAATGACATGAGTGCATTGATGAACTTTTCCCACAGCAACTATTTTTCAGCGCCCACGGCTGTTTTACATTCACCGCAACAATCGGTTCAACAAGCCGATACAGACTGGTCGCAAACAAACTCAGCTGCTCGTCGCCATGGCATAACAGGCAGCATGAATTCATCTCTGTTTAGTCGCATATTACCGATTGAATCCCGTACAGGGCATGCTGCACCGGGTCAGACCGATCAACAAAAAGTGACTGACAAGAAAACGGGTTCTGGCGTCACATTGCGTGAGTTTATGATCGCTAAAACACCGGCATTGAAAGGTTCAAGTCAAGGCACAATGAGTGCTCTTGCTCCGACAGTCCCCCAAGAGTCAAGTGATGTCGCGGTTGTGGCTCAAAACGCTCTCTCAGTGCCATCCAGTCAGGTGGGAACAGATGTTGGTGATGTAGGTCCAATCTTTACTGATGAGCTCGATAGTGTCGTTAATGAGGTGAGCAATAGTGTGGTTAGTGAGGTGAACAATGTGGTTCAATCGGCCAATACATCGGACGTCAAGCAGGTTAATAGTCCAATAAAACAAGCGCCCGTTTTACCGACTCAGTCTAATCTGCTGAACGAGGCACCGTTGATATCTCAGCCACAAAATGAAGCACCGGTGATATCTGGGCCGCAGGTGATTACTCAAAATGCCCCCTTGCGCGATCCTGTTGGTGTCATTTCAGGTTTAACTCCCTCTTCACAAGATGCTTTAGACAGCTTAACCGTCGAGCCAATGATTACGGTTCCCGAGAGCGACACTTTATTGGGTGCAAACGACGTGACCACACCATCTGGCCCGGCATTTTTTGACGAAAACAACAATCGCCAAGCTTCGGCCGAGGTTGCAGCAGTGAATGTTAACGAACCTTCGTCAATATTGCTCATGTCGCTATTTCTATCTGCCATGGTCGTGGTAAGTAAAATGATGGGTAGCCGCGAACCGGAATTGAAACAAAGCCGCACCGCCTAGTAATGGCTGGCGCAGGTTGGCTTTTGCTAACCTGCGACTGGCAACTCCAATGTGCTTCAGCCCTTGGCGATTATCTTTCTCATCCCGGTAGAGTATTCACTTGTAATCCCACACTTCATTTAGTAGTTTTAGCATTAAAATAACACAAGAGTGTGTTGATCTTTACGGTACAAATTTCGTTCAATTCCATGGCTTGCGGCTGAGGAAAGAGGATTGAACCCTGTGGGCAGCGCTTAGTGTAAAAATGCACCGCGAAGATCAACATGCTCTAAAATCATGGAAGTGCTATGTCTGTTGATACCCTCTATAAAGTTGCTCTCTACCCTTTTATCACTGAATCCATTGCCAGCCTAAAAGCGATGACGAATCTCACCGGTACCGCTGGTGAAGCCTTTATGGATAACGTCGATGATTTTCGCTTTAAAGGCTACGCGGTGTGTTCTGATGTAAAAGGCTCACTCGATGGGGTGATCATGATGCACCATTACCCCGAAACCGCCATTGCTATCGGCAATTCAGTGTGTGAGAACATGTTTGGTGAAACTTACAACCATACTGAGATCAATGAAGATTTGAGCCATGCGTTAGCCGAATGGGGTAACACGATTGTGGGTCGCTCTACGGATTTGCACGGTCGCTACAATCTTAACTACGACTTTTCTGCACCCTATTTTGTGCAGGACACAACGGATATGGATAAATTTCTGGTCGGTGTGAAAGAAGTGGTTACTGTACCCATTACGGTTGACGGTGTCGGGCGTTATTATTTTAACCTGCTGGTGCGCGGTGTCGATTATCAAAATGTGGGTAAGGAGGCCAGAGAACAAAGCCAAGGGATCACTAATCAACATACTAACGATCTGCCGAAATCGGCTAAGATATTGTTGGTTGATGACAGTGCAATGATCCGCAAAGCGTTGAAGCGCTACCTCAGTCAACTCGGCTATGACAATATCATCGAAGCCGATGATGGTTCAGTCGCCGTTGAAAAAGTGAAAAACGAATCGCCGGATTTTATGTTCATGGATGTCGTTATGGGTGAAATGAACGGTGATAAAGCCTTGGCAGCGATTCGTGACATGGGCTCAGATGTGCCGGTTGTCATGCTGTCGTCGGTAACCGATAAAAACTTAGTTGATGCGTGTAAATCGCATGGTGTTTCTGGCTTTATCTTTAAACCGATTCAAGCTGACAGTGGCGCGCAAACTATTGCAGATTACTTAAAAATCGCTTAACTCCTACACGACATGGCCCGGCGCTCAAACGCCGGGCCACTACGTCACGCAATACCTCATCAGAAATCGTAGACCGTTGCACTGGCCAGTAATTCAGAGGGAGTGAGTTTCTCTTGCACGCATTGCTTTACCTTCGGCTCAGTGAACACGTAGATCCTGTCTTGCGATTTTTGCTCTTGATTCATATGAAAGCCGTGCAAAACAAAGGTGATATGTTCATCGTCTGGCAGTGCTCTGAGCCCCGCACCGAAGCGACATAACGTATCGGCAATACCGTCTTCGAACGCCGCGAGAAAGGCTTTGTTAGCTTGTTGTTGAGCCTGCTTTTGTTTCTCAATCTGCTGTTGCTGCTCGGTTTCAATGGTATTTGCGTAGTCGGCAATTTTCTGATTACGCTTGTGCAACTCCGCCAACTCTTCTTCCAACTCATCAATTTCATTCTGAATATCAGTGCGGCGTTCGTCGGACGCTGTGTTTAATTCAAAATTCAAGTCGCGTTTACGTCGTTCCAGCTCTCTCATTTCCCACGTCACCTCGCGCGCTTCTGAACGCACATCACGTAATTGCTCGTTGGAACGTCGAAACGCGCGCTCGACCTCTTCGACGGTATCTTCGAAAGCTTGTTGCCATTCATCATGAATTTCGATGCTGAAGTGCTGGTCATCGCCTCCTACGATAATGGGTGGCATGGGCGCTTCTGGTGCTCTTGGAATAAAGCGTCTCAGATCAAGATCCAATCCCCACGAGCCTCGCGAGGTATTCACCGTGAATATCACTCCCTGCTTGGCCAAATAGCGTGTTTGAACACTTCTAAAACGAATGGCTTCATCGCGACTCGTCTGCTTCAACGTGGTTGTCAGCACGCTGTTCATGACTTCAAGTTCTTTCGACAACGCTTGATAATCGGTGGCGCTGAAGGCACTCAACGTGGTACACAGTGCTGCGATGCCAGCCATTAACTTTATATTTCTCATGCTTGTTACTCCTACTCTTCATTCGGTAATACGCTGCCATTTGACGATGGCGTCGATTGCTGTAAAGGGATCCCGTTTTGGGTATAAATTTCTTGTTGTAAGTTATTTAATTGCCGCGCATAAAACAGTTGGTCATCGTCACGTTGTTGATTAATAAACTGGATCAATTCTGCGAAGTCTTCTCGCCTTTCCTGGCGACTGGATGACAACAAATATTCAGTGAGTTGAGCACCGTTTTGTTGTTGTTGCTTTTGTAATGCAGCAACATATTGTTCGAACAGCGCTTGATTGGTTTGCTGATAATCGGCGAGTCGTGCCTGAACCAATTGATCGACAGACTCTGCTGTCATCGTGGGCTTGTTGTTCAGTGAAAACCCTGCCAGCAGTCTGCCGTTTTCCACTTGTATACTGAAATTAGTGAGTGAAATGGCCATCGCCAGTATTGAGAACACAACGGCTGCAGTTGGCATGAATTGCCACTTCCCGCCTTCGTGCCGAGTTTGATGATGCGGAACAAACGATGCTTGTTTATCCCATGCTGGCGGGGTTTGCCCTGTAAATTGCAGAGCGCAAACATCCAACGCATTTGATTGTTCGACACGCGCAGCAAAGTCAGCATCTGCGACACACAGCGCTTCGAACGCCTGACGTTGCTGCTCGTTTAACTGCCCATCCATCCAGGCCGACAGTAGTGTGATTTTGTCTTGCTCAGACATACTCTACCTCCAAACTCTGTTTCAATTTAGCCAATGCGCTGTACAGCCGAGACTTCACCGTATTGGACGACAAGCCCATCTGGTCGGCAATTTCGTCAAAGGTAAATTGCCCGAAGTACTTTAATTCAACCACCGCTCGCTGATTGACAGGTAATGATTGCATCGCCTGCATCAAATGACGTTGTGACTGATCGCCCATCATCGCAACTTCCGGCGTTAAGCCTGGGTCTTGCTCGCTCACATCTGGGCACTCATCTAAACTCACTAATGGCCTTTTACGCCGATAAAACTCGATACAACGAAAATGCGCAATGCGGAATAACCAGCTTTTGAACGCGCCAGTTCCCTGATAGCTCGATAGATTCCTGAACACCGAAATGAAAATATCCTGCATCAAATCAGCTGCATCATGATGGCTGCCCGTCATGCGAACGCCGTAGTGGTAAACCGACTTTTCATACCGGTTAATCAAGCTAAACCATGCCGACTTGTTACCAGCCAACGCTTTCGCTATGAGCTTTTCATCACTTTTTTCAAACACGCGAGGGTTCCATCATTTCGCTTATGTCACTAAAGTCGAGGCAAGGCTTAAAAAAGTTTGCTGCAGGCAAAAAATTTTTTAAGACAACGTGCTGATCGGCATTAACGGCGACAAACACTCCGCCAATGCGCGAAATAATTGCACCCGCGTGGTGCTATTTCGCCACACAAGTCCAATTTCGCGATAGGCGTTGTCTTCAGCCGGCAGTGCGACTAACTCAGTTTTCTCAAGAATGTTTTGCTGCAAGGCTAGTTCAGGAATGAAGGTATAACCTAACTTTGCATTAGCGAGTTGAACTAAAGTATGCAGTGAGCTGGCTGCGAGGCTATTGACCTGCTCGCTATGTTGCAGACCACAGGCGCTCACAGCATGACCGGTCATGCAGTGCTCTTGCTGCAGTAAAAAAATACTGTTCTTGGGCAGGGCACTAACGTCAACAGGTTGCGCGACTTTGGCAATGACCTGTCTGTTGCTCACCAAGTGAAAGGGATCGTGCCCGATCACCAGTTGCTTACATCCGGGGGTTGGCATAGGTAGCGCCAAAATCAGCAAATCCAGCGCGCCCTCGTTAAGCTGTTGGAGTAGGTTGTCTGTCGTATCTTCCTGTAAGTGCAAATCCAACTCTGGAAACACTCGCTTGACTGACTTGATCAGGCCTTCGAACAAAAAAGGAGCGATGGTAGGAATAACGCCTAGCTTAAGGCTACCGCTGCGCCAGTCACCTGCACTTTCAGCGAATTCGATCATCTCGCGTGCTTCGTGCAGGATGCGCTTACTACGCTCGACAATTTCTAGCCCATACGCTGAGAAAATAAACGACTTATGTTCACGCTCTAGTAGCTGCGTGCCAAAGTGTTCCTCCAGATTCTGGATAGCGGTGCTTAATGTGGATTGGGTCACGTGGCAACGCTCAGCGGCACGATGAAAATGCTGTTCTTGATGAAGTATCACAAGATAGTGCAGATGTTTGAGGTTAGGCCATTTCATTGATATATCCACTCTATTTCGACAGGTAATTCTAATAGATTAAGTCAATTAAACTCGTTAGCCAACCTTACTTTGTGATGAGACTGCCCGTGGGGTTCAACTCTGTACCCCGAGATCAACACGCCTTAATGTCGTAATAGCAGTTGGTACATCACTGGCGTCATACCCAAGGTGATCACTGTCCCCACAATCAGGCCTGCGGCTATTACTGCTGCCATACCGTAAAACAATGGATCGACCGCGATAATTAAAGGCAAAAGCCCTAATACAGTGGTAATTGTTGTCATCAAAATAGGACGTAACCGACGACAACACGCGGTGATAATCGCCTGTTGTATGTTATCGTGCTCCTGTCGTTCGATATCGATGCGCTCTACCAACACAATCGCATTATTAATAATGATCCCCGCTAGGGACAAAAGTCCCAAAATCACCATGAAGCCAAAACTTACCTGCATTAACACAATCGCCATGCCTGCTCCAATGACGAGCAATGGAATGGTCAGAATGATAACGGCAGGGCGTTTAAAACCATTAAATTGCGCTACCAGTAGTAAAACAATGATACCTAACGACATCGGCATGTTGGCGGCCAATGCGGCTTTGCCACTGGCCGAATCAGCGATGATGCCATCAAATTCAACGTGATGCTCCGAAGGCAATGTTGATTTAACCTCATCCAGAATCGCGCCCACCTTGGGAGCGACATCTTCGGCGGACATCAACGTGGGTCGCCCTTCTATCGTGACTGTGCGTTGTCGGTCTTCTCGCTGTATAGCGCCATCGGCTGGTCGCCACACGAGTGTAGCGACGTCCGCCAGAGGGACGAATGCGCCGGGTTCTGGCGATACGTTTAGCGCGCTCATCACCGTTAAGTCTGCGCGCTCTTCCGCCGAACCACGCAAAATAATCGGTAATTGCTCATCCTCTTCATACACCTGAGACACGGTTCTTCCTGCATAGAATGTTGCCAGTGCCTGTGCAACGTCACTGCGCATCACGCCCCGACGTGCGCCACGCGCAGGATCATACACGACCTCGATCACACTCACAGGTTGTTCCCAATCCTGCCAAACATCTATCATACCCGGGATTGCTCGCATACCACTTGCAACACGCTCTGCCGCTGCCTTGATCACCGCCGTATCAGGGCCTTTTACCTGAACCTGGATGATGTTCGGATCGGTTGGTCCCAGAAACATATCGCTGACTCGTGCTCTAGCATTCGGCAACACCTCGTGTAACTTCGTGCGTAACGTGGTTAAGGCAACCGGCATGTGCTCGATAGCAGTGAGGTTGATCACGAGAAATGCACGATTAGGAGCAGGATCCAGCGGTGCAAGTGATAACACAAAACGCGGACCACCGTAGCCGCTATAGGCAACATAACTATCGATAAAAGGTAAAGACTGTTTGTCGTTCAGATGCTCGAACAACTCGTCGAGCGTGCTATTTGATTGATCAATCGTTGCTTCGCTAGGTAACGCTAGCGTGATTAACACTTGTGCTCTGTCGCTGTTTGGAAAGAATTGTTTCGGCGCATACACAACCGCCATGACGCCGAGAACAAAAGCAACGCACAAGCCGATAAGAAACGTCCAGCGATAGTGAAGTAACTTCCCCAGTAAACCTGCATAGATGGATTCCAGCCGCAAAAAGAAACCCGATTGGGTCGCCGCTTTTTGATTCTCTGGTTGTTCTTCAGGCGGCCGCATGAAGTGATAACAAAGCAATGGTGTTACCGTCATCGCAATCAGCCAGCTGGTCGACAGAGAGATGAGTACCACCAGCGAGATATTACGGGTGTATTCCCCGGCAGGGTGTTGCGCCAACATCAGGGGTAAAAACACCAAAATAGTGGTTAACGTTGACGATAGCAGAGGTAGTGACAACTCCTTTCCACACGCGGATAACGCTAGCTTGCGTTCGGTGCCCTCCTCCAGTCGGCGTTTGAAATCTTCAGCAATAACAATACCGTTATCGACCAGTAATCCCAGTGCAATCACCAGTGTAGCCAGGCTCATTCGCTCCAGCGGGATCCCAAAGAACCCCATCACCGCCAACGTAACCAACATCACCGCTGGCACAATAGAACCAACGATAAGTCCGATGCGTACACCCAAAAATAATACAACGACAATCAGCACGATCAGTAAGGTTTGTAGGACGTTCGCACTGACGCCAAACACCGCTTTTTCAACCTGCTCAGCTTGATAAGTCACGCGCGACAGCGTCAGCCCCAGCGGCAAATCGTGTCGCATGGCCTGCACTTCTGCCAATAGCTTTGGTCCAAAATCGAGTACACGAAAACCCGACAGCATAGACACAGAAAAGATGACAGCACGCTCGCCGTTATAGAAAGCAGTCTGGGTTGCTGGAGAGATCATCTTGCGCTCAATGGTCGCGATATCACCCAGGCGCACACTCGCACCATTGGGCAACGCGACTGACAACATTTTCAGAGCTGATACTGAGTGGCTACTGGCGGGCACGCTGATAACGGCTGCACCTTCACTGGCGAGATATTGGCTCATTGGCTGCACCGCAGTGGCAGTGGCGATGGCGTTCGCCCATTGATTTAATGTTAAGCCTAGCTCACCCAAGCGCAGCGCCGCAATTTGTACATACAGGGCTTCTCGCTGTGCGCCGTGAATGTCAACGCGCTTAGTGCCGGCAACCTGATACAGCCGATCTTGAATGTAGTGGGCATAATCCAGCGTTTGCGCGGCGGTGAAATCCGGGCTTAATAGTGCGAGCGTCATCACGGCAACGTCGCCGAATTCGTCATTCACCTGCACGGGTATAGTACCCTGCGGCAAGCTTTTCTCGGCTTGTTGCACTTTCTCGCGTAAATCATCCCAAATTTGTTCTAACTCAAACAGGTGATCGAACGCTTTAGCATGAATAATAGATACCCCCTGGCGACTGGTGGAGCGTATCTCTTCGATTTCCGCGATTTCGCGAATAGCCGCTTCAAGGGGCTTGGTGATCTGCAATTCAACCTGATCAGAAGGCATATTAGGGTGATGTGCAGTGACCACGGCTTCCCGAATGGTGATTTTCGGATCCTCCTGCGCTGGCAAGGTGAAGTAGCTGACCACACCGCTCATCATGAGAATAACTAACAGCGTGTAAAGCAGCGGTTGTAAACGCAAGGCTGCCAACGAAATATTCATTTATCCCCCTGGGATACAGTCACAAAGTTCATTGCTGGTGTTATGGGTGCAACAGACGATGCGGATAATTAATCGGTTTGACCATTTGCTTATGCTGAAGAAAAGAGGCGCCACGAGATACAATCGCCGTGTTTACGGAAAGGTCGCTGCGGATGACGATGCCTTGCTCCTGGTGCGCAATGACCGAAGCATCGTGTCGCACAGCCATGCGCTGTTCGGTATCGTTAGCAAAGGGTGATATCTCAAAGAAGACTGCGTTTCCCTGCTCACTGAGTACAAAACTCCCCAACGGCAAAAAACGCGCTGGGTCGGTCGTTTCAGTTGATAACAGCAATTCAGTAGACAGCCCGCTGATCGGCGCAATATCAGGGTCTTCGAACTGAAAAACTGCCGTATATAAACCACGCTGCTGGGTGTCGTCGCTCAGCTCAATTAAACGAACGTTTAGACGGGCATCGCTCAACGCGGGCACCTTGGCAACGTGTCGACTACCGAGTTGTAGCGCAGGTCGCACTGCTTCCGCAACCAGTGCAACGACTTCCATGTTCTCTGCATTACCCTGAAAATGCAAAACCGGTGCGCCCGCAGATGTCTGCTGGTCTGGCTCCATCAAACGTGCTGTCACAACACCGTCGTACGGCGCGACTAAAACATGATCGTCCAACAATTTTCTTGCCTGTGCCAACCGCGACTCTGCGCTGCGCTTTTGGCTCAGGCTGGCTCGCAGTCTCAACAACCCTGCATCAAGTTCAGACTGGCTCACAGCGCCAGAGGTAAACAAATTTTGCAAACGGGCATAGGTTTTCTCCGCTTCAACCAAACCCGCCCCTGCCTCCAACAAGCGACTCTGCGCAATGTCAACGTCCAGTTCCGCTTGTGTGGTTAGCAGCTTTCCCAGCACGTCGCCCCGTTCCACGGGCGCTCCAACATCATCGAAAAGGTAGGTGATGCGCCCATTCTGCTCGAAACTCAATACCGCCTGTCGCGCAACACGTGTCGTACCAGTAGCTCTCTCCTGTGCGCTTGCGACAGGCTGTAGCCACTGCCAGTCAACCACGGGCGGTTGATCTTGATTGTAGTTGCTAGCCTGCTGTGCGCTGTGCTCAGAGCAGGCGATAAGTTGCAGTATGACAAGCAACAGAATACCGGATCGCATAACTCACCTTTTGGTACCAATAAGTACCATTAAGATACACCGCCTAAAAAGGTACTGTCAAGTACCTTTCCATTTTTAGCGATGTGGTTTATGGTAAGCGGATTGAAACCGTCAGCGAGACAAAAGCGTTAATGACCGCACTACCGAATGCATTAACCGAGCGTGGAAAAAAAAGAGCTGAAGCGATATTAGACGCGGCAGTTGATACGTTTCTGGAGAACGGCTATGACGCCACATCATTGCAGCTGATCATCACTCGCTCAGGGGGTTCACGGCGAATGATATACGATTTGTATGGCGGTAAGGACGGTCTGTTTTGTGCGGCAATTGAATCCGTACTCGATCGCGTTGTGGCGAGTTTTGATCAACTGGCGCTCGTGTCCAATTCGATTCGAGCAGACCTCACCTCAAGCGGGATCGCTTTCGTAACAGCACTGGTTTCCGATCCGGCACTTGCTGTTTTCCGGATAGTGCTCGCTGAAATTGACCGCTTCCCGCATTTAGGAGAACGATTATTTGATCGTGGCCCAAACGCGGCATATGAAAAAGTAGCAGCGTATTTAACGCTACAGCATGAGAAACGCGTGATTAGCGTGGAAGACCCTCGCACAGCGGCGAGCCAGCTTTTAGAGATGTTAAAAGGAGAATTGCATATCAAAGCACTATTGTGCGTCAATCACACTATCACGGCGGACGAAATCGACCGCCAAGTCAGCCTGGGTGTCGAACAATTCTTAAATGGCGTCGCCGTTCGCTAGATGACGCCAAAAATCAATTTTAACGCAAAGAAGAAAATGATCGCCAAACCTGCACCAGCAGGCAATGTGACTACCCATGAGATCAGTATTTTGCGGATAACATCAAAATTCAGCGCTGAAATACCCCGCGCCAAGCCAACACCCAACACCGCACCGACCAGCGTCTGAGTTGTTGAAATGGGCAAGCCGGTACCTGAGGCAATTACCACGGTCGTTGCCGCAGCCATCTCAGCAGCAAAACCACGGCTGGGCGTAAGGTGAGTAATACCTTGGCCGATGGTTTTGATGACACGATGACCAAACAACGCCAAACCTGCGACGATACCAATCCCGCCCAGCGGTAATATCCACCATGCCAATGGCGCGTTGGCAGCGATTTGCCCACCACTGCTCACGACACTCACAACCGCCGCTAACGGCCCAATGGCGTTCGCAACATCGTTAGATCCATGAGCGAAGGCCATGCAACACGCGGTAAGTATCATCAATATTGCAAAGACTTTTTCAACATTTTCCTGTTGACCAGCTTGCGTGTGATTATTGGCAAATTTGATTCTGCTGATACCTACCATACCAATCAGCCCGACTCCTACCGCAATGCCTATCGCCAGCAGATACCCCTGGAGAGGAGGCAAGCCTAACCCTACGTGAGCAAGCCCCTTTTTGATCGTCACGAGCGACATCACGAAACCAGCGAGTGCCATATAGATAGGGACATAACGTTTGGCTTTCTGGAACGGGTTTTGTGTTTGGAAAATCAATTTGTCTGCGCTGACAAAAATGAAATAAGCAATCAGGCCCGAAATGGCAGGCGTTACTACCCAGCTACCAATGATGCCACCCACTTTACCCCACTCAACCGCTTCTGTGCTCACGCCCACGGCAGTGAAGCCAATAATGGCTCCTACAATGGAATGCGTAGTCGATACCGGCCAACCTTTGAATGATGCAACCGCTAACCAGATACCTGCGGCCAACAACGAGGCAATCATGCCCAACACCAGCTTTTCGGGTATGTCGACGAAATATGAGGCGTCAATAATGCCTTTGCGTATGGTAGAGGTCACTTCGCCACCGGCGAGATAGGCGCCGGCGAACTCAAAAACCATGGCAATCAGAATGGCTTGTTTTATGGTAAGAGCTTTCGACCCAACCGATGTTCCCATCGCATTGGCAACATCATTAGCCCCGATACCCCAAGCCATGACGAAGCCCACGATACCTGCCAAAATGATGAGAATAAGACCGTAACTTTGAATAATATCCACGATTTACTGGACCTTATAACCTATTCACTGTTTGTTTCTGCACAGGCAAAAACAGCTGAGTCAGAGTACTTTTGTGCATAATACCGACTATTTCGACGACACTGGGGTCGTGTACCAAAACTGCCGCGCATGATACCTTAACCGTCAAAGAAGCTATAGTGCAATTCACCGATTTTTTTGTCTTCGTGTCAGGTTTTGCTCGAACCCTAGAGCGTGTTGATCTTTGCGGTACATTTTTGCACCGCAAAGATCAACACGCTCTAAACTAAACCATCAATTTTTTGTTGCATACTTTCAATGGATGCATGCCTGACATCTTCCCCACCGGCAAGATAGACCACATACTCACAAATGTTTTTGCAGCGATCACCCACGCGCTCTAACGAACGCAGCGCCCACAGCACTTCAAGCCAATCTTCCATAAACTGCGGATACTGCTGCATTTCCTGAGATGTGTACGTGAGCAAATTTTTGTACTGTCTGTCGATTCGATTGTCTTGTTCATACACGTCTAGCGCAGCCACTTCATCCTGACGAGCAAACGCATTGAACGTGCCTCGCATCATAGCGACCACATGTTCACCGATGCTTAACATACTGCTTTTGATCGTTTCTGAGGCAGGCACATGATTTTTAGTCACCAGCTTAGCAATGCGCTCGATTTCATCGCCGATCCGCTCGATGTCAGTAGTGGCTTTTGAAATCGTCAGCACCAGGCGCAGATCACTCGCCGTGGGGTGTCTCTTGGCAATGATACGCATACACTCTTCGTCAATCTGCACTTCCATGGCATTAATTTTCAAGTCGTTCAACACCACTTTTTCGGCAAGCCCCGCATTGTTTTCGCGAATGGCGCGCAGTGTGTCGACCATCTGCTGTTCCACCTCTCCGCCCATTGTCAGCACCGAGTTTCGCAGATTTTCCAATTCGATATTGAATTTACCTGATATGTGCGTATTGAGTTTAACTTGTCGCATGGGTAATCTCCGCTAACACCGAACCGTTAGCCATAGCGCCCGGTAATGTAGTCTTCAGTTTGCTTTTTACGCGGCATGGTAAATAACGAATCGCTGTCTGCGTACTCAATTAACCGCCCCTGATTGATAAACGCTGTATAATCTGAAACCCGCGCGGCCTGCTGCATGTTATGTGTCACAATCACCACCGTACAACGCTTCTTGAGATTGATCATTAATTCTTCAATATACAATGTAGTGAGCGGATCTAGGGCGGATGTTGGCTCGTCCAGCAGAAGTATCTCTGGCTGCAATGCCAACGCGCGCGCAAACACTAAACGTTGTTGCTGTCCACCTGAAAGTATATTGGCAGACTCAAACAACCGGTCTTTGACTTCATCCCACAGTGCTGCGTCTCTGAGCGCCTGCTCAACCGCATCGTCCAGTGCGCGGCGTAAGTTCATTCCCTGCAGTTTCAGACCATAGCAAACGTTATCATAAATACTCATCGGAAATGGATTCGGCCGTTGGAATACCATACCCACGTTCGCCCTAAGGCGCGCGACATTTTCACGTGGATGGTTGATATCGCGACCATCAATTTCGATTGAACCGCGATATCGACATCCATCAATCAGGTCGTTCATGCGATTGAAGCTGCTGATTAACGTGGATTTCCCACAACCACTTTGACCAATAAAGGCAGTAATTTGATGCTTCGGGATCCGCATGCTGACATCATCCAGTACCTGCTTGTTGCCAAACCATAAATCCAGATGTTCTACATTGATGGCTGTCTGCTCCTGCGACAGCGTCTCCAGCTCTAACTTTTCGCGTTCGAACAAATTTAGCATGTGAAATTAAGCACCTTGTGTATACCGTTTACGTAACCTGGCACGAAGATTAATGGCGATGAGGTTAAGTCCAAAAACACACAGTAGCAGCAATAAACAGGCCGCAAACATCATTGACGACCCTTGGCTGTCAGTCTGACTGTGGAAGGCGCCATCGTAAATAAATACGCCTAAATGCATAAACTGACGTTCAAGGTGTAAAAACGGAAATTCTCCATCGACAGGCAGCGTAGGCGCAAACTTAACCGCACCCACTAGCATTAATGGCGCGACTTCACCCGCCGCTCGTGCGATGGCAAGGATAACGCCAGTCATGATCCCGGGGCTCGCTATCGGCAATACAGTATACCAAATGGTTTCAATTTTCGTTGCACCGAGCGCATAACTACTGGCCCGTATACCCGAGGGAACGCGCTGCAAACCTTCTTCGGTGGCGACAACCACAACAGGCAAGGTTAGCAACGCCATGGTGAGTGATGCCCAAAACAGACCCGGCGCGCCAAACGTGGGTGAAGGTAATTTATCAGCATAGAACAGGCTATCAATGGAACCGCCAATGGCGTAGATGAAAAAACCTAAACCAAATACGCCATACACAATGGAGGGAACACCTGCCATGTTGCTCACTCCGATGCGCAATGCCGCTGTCATGAGATTATTCGGTGCATATTCGCTCAGATAAATAGCAGCAAGTACCCCAAACGGCGTCACAATCAGCGTCATCAATAACACCATCAAAATCGTGCCAAACAAAGCAGGAAAAACGCCACCAGCGGTATTCGCCTGTTTAGGTTCATCCGATAGAAACGCCCAAATTCGGCTGACACTGACCCAGACTTTCCCCAGGGTATTCAGTTGATTTGAAAAATCAATGTGTTCAAGTTCTGACAGCATCAAAACCGACACATTGCCCTGCGCATCTACCACCTCTAGCGTGTATTGCGCGAGTTGCTGTTGATATTGTTGTATCGTTTGCTGATGTTCATAAAACTGTTGCGTCAAACGCACTCGTGCAGGCGCATCATTGGCCACGCCAAGACGGTCAAATTCGGCTAACTCCTCATGAATAGGGGACAAATGCGCACGTCTTACTGACTCAATTTGTTGCTGCAGGTAATCCACATTCACGCGCGCTTCTTGCAGGTTTGACAGTGCTTGGCGTTGTGTTTGTGTGGGCGTTTTAAACAGAGGGTTCGCCAATACGGTTTCGCCGTTAGTGAGGGTAATTTCGGCGACATTCGGATTCTTTGATACAGACAGTACATTCGCCGGGTCTAGCAGTTCCCGAGACAGAGTGACACGCCCTTCCACCACATAACTCAGCCACCAGTTTTGCTCTTCGGTGCGCTGTTTAATGGCACCTTGCTCGCCTGATTGCATGATCAAGGGCGCACGCATGGACTCATCTCGGATCTGCGCGAAAGCCTGGGCAGTGACACCCGTTTGCGAATTAGCGTACGTTAGGGTGTAAATATCCAAGGGCCAGAAATAAGCGCTGCCTCGGATCAAAATAAAACCAATGATACTCATCAGCGTCAGTAGCAGAATTGCCACCATGGAAGCGCTTGCACTGATCGCCAGCGACTGGCGTTGCGTTGGGTTATACACGCGATTGAGCAAACGAGGCATCAGTGAGCGTTCCGCTGGCGTGATCGCGTTCGAATGAGCTCGGCGAACGTATTAATGATAAAGGTAAACACAAACAAGATCAGCGCGGTAAAAAACAACACGCGATAATGTGCGCTGCCTACCTCAGATTCAGGCAGTTCAATCGCCAGATTCGCTGTCATCGCGCGCAATCCTGCGAATAAGTCCCAATCCGCTACCGGCGTATTGCCGGTTACCATCAGCACGATCATGGTCTCACCAAATGCGCGCCCAAAGCCCAGCATTAGGGCAGCAATAATGCCGGGAAACGCGACTTTCAGCACCACATTTTTTAACGTCTGCAAACGAGTCGCCCCTAACGCGAAAGACGCTTTTTTTATCCCATCAGGTACTGCATCAATAGCATCTTCGGCCAGTGAAAAGATGGTAGGTGAAATGGCGATACCCAGTGCAATGGCCACCACCAACGTCGTTTTGTTTATCTGAGTATCAAACAACCATGCACTGAACGGCATGTTCAACTGCTGACTTAACCACAACATGCCATCCAGCCCGTGGTAAATACACAACGCTGCGATACCCGCTACTGCAAGCGAGATCAAAGGCAAGCCCAACGTGCGACGCAGCCAGTGTGGAAACGATTCAATTAATTGCGCCTGAAAAAACGCTGCGATAAGCAGTGCGAGCGGCATAACGATGATAAACAAACACAGTGCTATCAAAAATTGTTGCGCCATAGGCGCTAACCACACCGCGGCAATAAAACCAATCACAACAGACGGAATGGCTTCAAGCATTTCAATGGTAGGCTTGATTTTGTTGCGAATTGTCGAGTGCGCGAAAAAGGCCGTGTAAATTGCTGCCCCCAGGGCGAGCGGAACCGCAATCATCAGTGCGACGAATGACGCTTTTAAAGAACCGATGATAAGCGGCACCACACTAAATTTTGACAGTTGGTAATCTGTCGCATTCGTGGTTTGCCACACGTATTCGTGCTCAGCGTAACCCGTGTATTGCTGTGGCTCAAAAAGAGAGGAAAGCGTTGATGCACTGGCCCGATTTTTCACGTTCCACAATTGAATTTGTTTAAACATATTTAGGTACAGCACATCATCAAACCAGTGAAGCATCAATGGTCTATCAACCAATGCATAGTGGTGCAGCACCTCACCGGTAACCCGATTGAACAACAATATTCGATTCTTATTGGTCAGAATGAGGCCCAGGTTAACACTTGCATCAACACTGACGTTGACGGCAGCTTCTTCCTGCGCCAGCGGGATCTGATACAACGGCGTTAAGCGAAACTGACCGTCACGATTGATCAATGACCATTTGTTCAACTGCCCGGCTTCTCGGCTTTCATACACAGCGCGGGGGTCTTCGGTCAGGCTGAGAAACCCATTCAAAAAGCCTTGTTCGGTAACGGGTTGGGTAACCTCGCTATTAAACGTTCTTAACGAGACACCGTCGCGGGTGGCAATGATCGTAGCGTCTGCCGAAGGCATTGGGGTGATCATCGCTTCGTCATTGAACTGTTGTAAATAGGATCGAGTCGGCCGCTGTTGATCAACCCAGAGTACGTTTTTACCGTTGGCATCAGTAAACTGTACAATCACCCAGCGCCGTGCGACGCGAACAGTCAGTGAGCCCTTTTCTACGGAGTTGGACGGCAAAGCCGTGGTTAAAAAGGGCACCAGTTCAGTGTCTCGTTCACTGCCCACTATTTGATGAATTCTAACCAAGCCACCCACAACATAGTCAGCAACATACGTACTCCCCGCATAAGAGGTTGCGACAACTTGCGCTGAGCAAGCGAGCGCACTGCTGCGAACCCGTTGTAACACCCGCGTGACCCCAAGAGTGTAAAATTGCAGATTACAATCTTGTGAGCGTGTAATCAGTAACTCGCCTCGTGCAATATCACCGATAGCAATCACTGTTTGATCGTTTGGAATGTGCAGTGTTTCTGCATAGCGAATAGACGGTGATTTGAACAGAGGAAGGGCATTGCTGACGAGATGCCAAATCAGCACGCCAAGCGTGAGTAGCACGGCCCAACCGAAAAAGACCACCACGCGCTGAGCTATAAAATCGAAGCGAGCTCGCTTACGCTGGCGCAAGGAAGAAGTTGTTTGCATTGCGAAAACAAAAAAACGTTATCAATTATAGCCTTGCAGCAGTGTAAGTCGTGCTATTGTAATAGCAAGCATTAATTCAATGGCGTCGTCGGAAGACGCCATCGTTGCATCGCCATTTTGACATAACATGGAGTCAACCATAAGCCATGAAATCACTCGTAATCAGCCTATTCGCAGAAGACAAACCGGGTATCGTCGATGCCCTCGCAAAAGTGGTTAAACAGCATCAGGGAAACTGGCTAAGTAGCCGCTTTGCGCACATGGCAGGCCAGTTTGCAGGATTTGTCGAAGTTAATATCGCGCAGGACCAAGCAGAGCCGTTGCTAGAGGCGCTAAATGCGCTGCCCGGATTGACCGTGCATACGGCGGATCCGGTAACGGCACAGCAACCCCCTATGACCACCGCGTATTTCTCGATCATGGGCAATGATAAATCAGGGATCGTTAGCGAGATCACGTCGATATTGCAGCAATTTAACGTCAATATTCTTGAATTCGATTCAAGCTGCAATAGCGCCCCCAATTGGGGCAGTGAAATGTTCACAGCGCAGTGTAAGGTTGCGATCCCGGATGGCTTAGACATTGACGATGTTCAGCAAGCATTGGAATCTATTGCCAACGACTTGATGGTGGATATTTCATTCAAAAAAACATCCTGACGACACGCTGTCATTTGACTGTCATCAATGGCTGCAATGCTCTGTGGCTTTATTGACTCGCCATACCCGTGTCGGTTTGGTTTTTGTATGGTTGATTTAGGTTTTTTATGCAAAACGAAGAACTGTATTACCCCAAGGAATTAAGTTGGCTTGCGTTCAATGAACGCGTGCTTCAAGAAGCCGCAGATAAGAATAACCCCATTGTTGAACGAATTCGCTTTTTGGGGATTTATTCCAATAATCTCGACGAGTTTTACCGCGTTCGCGCTGCCGACGTGAAACGATTTATTACGATCGCACTGAACGAAGGCGACGATGCAGAGGCCGCCAGGCAAACCCAACTGATGGCGGATATACAAGCCAAAGTGCTGACCTTAAGCGATAAATTTAATGAAATTCATCGTGATATTGAAAAAACGCTGGCACGTTACAATATTTTTATTGTGCGCCACAATACGATTAACCCGTATCAGGCCACGTGGTTAAAAGCGTTCTTCAAAAACAAAATTCTGCGTCATATCGCACCGATCCTCATCGACAGTAAAACCAAATTACTTGACCGGCTTAATGGTACCTCGGTGTATCTTTATGTGGCGATACGTCGAGAGGGCCGTACCACCCGTTACGCGGCAATCCAAATTCCCACCAGCGAAATGTCGCGCTTTATCGTGATACCACCGGAAAAAAGCCGTAAGAAAAAGCACATCATTTTGATCGACGATGTCATCCAACTATGCCTTGACGATATTTTTCGCGGATTTATTAAATTTGACTCGCTGGAAGCGTTCTCGTTTAAACTGACGCGCGATGCTGAATATCGCATCAACGACGAGATTGACGAAAGTTACGTTGAAAAAATGTCTGAAAGCATGAAGCAACGCATGATTGCCGAGCCAGTGCGCGTGATACACGACTCTGAAATGCCCGCGGATATGGCTAAGGATTTGCGTAAGCGTTTGAAAATTAGTCGGTTAGATACTGTGCTAGCGGCCGGCCATTACCGGAACTTTAAAGATTTCATTGGTTTCCCTAACGTGGGCCGAGACTACTTAGAGCACCCTCCGCTCCCCGCCATCGATGCCAGAGCATTCTCGCAGCACGACACCGTTTTCGACGCGATCAGCGCAAACGATATTCTGCTGTATTACCCCTATCATCGCTTTTTGCACGTCACTGAATTCGTGCGGCAGGCCGCGTTTGACCCCAGTGTCAAAGCCATTCGCATCAATATTTACCGTGTTGCCAGCAATTCTCGGATTATCAATTCACTGATTGACGCTGTCGACAATGGTAAAAAAGTCACTGTTGTGGTTGAGTTGCGCGCACGCTTTGATGAAGAAGCTAATATTGGTTGGTCGAAAACGATGACTGATGCGGGTATTCGGGTAGTGCTTGGGATCCCGACCCTAAAGATCCACAGTAAGCTCTGTGTTGTGAGTCGTGAAGAAAAGAATCAGTTGGTTCATTACGCGCACTTTGGCACTGGTAACTTTAACGAGAAAACCGCCAAAATCTATACTGACTTTAGCCTTTTCACGCGCAATCAAGAGCTTGCTGAAGAAGCCGTCAGCGTATTTGATTTAATCAACTACCCGTACCGCCGCTACAAGTTTCAGCATCTGCAAATTTCACCCTTGAATGCGCGTACCAAAATCCAGTCGCTTATTCGCTCGGAAATTCAGCACCTCAATCAAGGTTCACGCGGAGAGATAACCTTTAAAATCAACAATCTCGTCGATAAAGAGCTGATTGATGATCTGTATCGAGCCGGTCAGGCTGGTGTCAAAATTCGCGGCATTGTTAGAGGCATGTGCTCACTCATTCCAGGGGTGAAAGGCTTGAGCGAGAATATTCATATCATCAGCGTAGTGGACCGCTTCTTGGAGCACCCTCGTGTGATGGTGTTTGAAAATGGCGGCGATAAAAAGGTATTTATTTCGTCAGCCGATTGGATGACACGCAATATGGATAATCGTATCGAAGTGGGTTGCCCGATATACGACCAGACGCTGATCAAAGAAATTGTCGATATGCTCGAGATCCAATTCCAGGATACTCTCAAAGCGCGCGAAATTGATGCATTACAACAAAATCGCTACGTAAAACGCGGTAATCGTAAAAAACTCCGTTCGCAAGTCGAGTTGTACGATTACCTGCTCAAAAAAGAAGAGAAATATGACCCCCAGTGATACCGTGTTAAGCGATATTGAAACCCGCGATGTGAAAAAAGTGGCCGCGTTGGATATTGGCTCAAACAGCTTTCATTTGGTGGTAGCACGCATTGTTGCTGGCTCGGTGCAAATTGTGCATCGCGTCAAACAAAAAGTGCGCCTCGCGGAAGGTTTAGTGGGCAACAAGTTAAGCGAAGAAGCCATCCAGCGCGGTTTGGATACCATGGCAATTATCGCCGAAAGCCTGAAAGGTTTCGAACCAGATTCGGTGCGAATTGTGGCAACGCACACACTGCGTAAAGCGAATAACGCGAGTAAGTTCATTGCCCGCTCACGACAGATTTTACCCTACCCCGTTGAGGTTATTTCCGGTACAGAAGAAGCACGGCTGATTTACAGTGGGGTTGCGCATACGTCGCATTCTGATGGGCAACGCTTGGTGATTGACATTGGTGGTGGCTCAACGGAGTTTATTATTGGCGAAGGCTTTCAGGCGAAGCTGTGCCGCAGTGTGCAAATGGGTTGCGTCAGTTATACCACGCGCTTTTTTCCTCAGGGCGAGTTAAAGGCAAAAGCGTTCAATAAAGCCATTACCGCCGCCCAACAGGCGTTAGAGCTCATCGAAGACAAATACATTCGGCTCGGCTGGCAGGATTGTATCGGTACGTCGGGTACGATCAAAACCATCATCGCTTTATGTCAGGAAAATGCTGAAAAAGACGCACCAGTAACGCTGAAACAGCTGAAAGATTTGATGAAAAAGTGCATCGATGCCAAACATACTGATGCATTGGATTTTCCAGACCTCAGTGAAGATCGTCGCCCCGTACTCGCTGCCGGTTTGGCAATACTCATTGGCGCGTTCAAAAGCCTTAATGTGACCTCTATGCAGTTTTCCCCAGCCGCGTTGCGTGAGGGCGTGCTGTATCAAATGAGTGATGCTTTGGTACATGCTGATATTCGTGGGCGCACTGCGCAAAGTCTCGCGACCCGCTACGATGTTGACACCGAACAGGCCACCTTGGTACATACCACTGCACTTACGTTGTTTGACGCCTGTAATGATGCCTGGCAGCTCGATGCCACTGAGGCGCGAAGTATGCTGAGTTGGGCAGCATTGCTACATGAAGTGGGCCTGCAAATTAACTCCCGTCGCCTACAACGTCACGGCGCTTACATATTGCAAAATGTTGATATGCCAGGGTTTAATCAGGAACAGCAGTTGCTATTGTCCACGTTAGTACGGTATCAACGTAAAAAGATCCGCCGCGACGATATTCCTGAATTTGACCAATATGCAACAGACACAGTGTATAAGCTCATCGTGCTATTGCGCCTTGCCGCATTATTAAACTTAAAACGCCAAGTTGGTTTTTTATCTGCTTTTGACTTAGCGGTAACGGAGAACCATGTTCACCTCACCTTCGAGCCACAATGGTTAGACAACAAACCGATATTTGAAGCCGATTTACTGCAGGAAAGTCACTACCTCAAGGCGCTCGATATCGAGTTTTCGTTCCGTTAGCGCGTATGCCATTGTGCTGCTATAGGCATTTATCTCGCAAGGCCGATTAAGACTAATGGCAGCCGATAAATTTACTGGAATGGTATTTCAAACGATTGACATTGAGGTCGGCGAATTTAGGCTCAGCTAAGCACTTATGGGTATTGTTACTCGCCGCTACAAGAGGGTGTAGCGGCGAGTAAGTACTTACGTGCGCGACGCTTGGTAGATGCTTTCAATCGTGGCATCAAGCGTGGCGTTAAACTGTTCGTCGGATTGCTGTGCAGAAACCCCCTCAGTCAACGCTCGCGAAAAGCTGGCGATCATACCGTGGTTTTCGCTGAGCTTCTGATTCGCATCATCGCGCGAATAGCCGCCTGACAATGCAACCACTTTCAGCACATTCGGATGCTCAATCAATTCACGATAAAAGTTTGCTTGTTCGGGCAATGTTAATTTGAGCATAACCTGTTGATCAGCGTCTAACAGGTTCAGTTGAGTCAGAATTTCGAGCTTTAACAGAGCCTCAGCCTCGGCTTTCTGCGGGCTGTGAATGTCAACTTCCGGCTCGATGATGGGCACTAGACCCGCCGCGATAATTTGCTTACCAACGTCAAACTGTTGCTCTACCACGGCTTTAATACCGTCATGATTTGCCATTTTCACCACAGAACGCATTTTGGTTCCAAATACGTCTTGCGCATTGGCTTTTGCCAGCAGCGCATCCAAACCGGGCATTGGCTTCATCATCTGAGCACCATGCTGTTCGTCAGCCAACCCCTTGTCCACTTTTAAAAATGGCACTACCTGCTTTTCTTCCCAAAGATAGCGTGCAGAGGATTTGCCTGCAATTTCTCTGTCCAAGGTGTTCTCGAACAAAATTGCACCCAGCACGCGATGACCATTAAATGCCTGCGCCGTGACAATCCGAGTGCGCATTGCATGCACAGCGGCGAACATTTCATCATCGTTGGCGTAAGCCGATTCATCCACACCATAAAGTTTAAGCGCTTTGGGCGTGCTACCGCCGCTCTGATCCAAAGCAGCAATGAAACCGGTGTTATTTCTGATCTTGTCTAGCATTGCCAATTGGGCGTTAGATGCCATTTTCGCGACTCCTTTTATTTTGCCCTGAGGGGCACGTAGGGTAATAAGATGTTATTGTTATTATGCGTACTTGCTTGCCAATATGGCAACGGCGGGCAAAGTCTTGCCCTCCAAAAACTCTAAAAATGCACCACCACCCGTGGAAATATACGATACTTTATCAGCTATACCGTACTTGTCGACTGCCGCTAGCGTATCGCCACCACCAGCAATCGAAAATGCATTGCTGTTGGCGATTGCCTGAGCAATTGCCTGCGTACCTGCGCCAAACTGGTCAAACTCAAACACGCCCACAGGGCCATTCCATACAATGGTACCCGCCTGTTCCAGCACCTTCACCAAATGCGCCGCTGAATCCGGGCCAATATCAAAAATCATGTCGTCGGCGGTGACGTCTTCAACGCC
Organism: Alteromonas oceanisediminis; assembly: GCF_018474025.1. Classification (GTDB taxonomy): domain Bacteria; phylum Pseudomonadota; class Gammaproteobacteria; order Enterobacterales; family Alteromonadaceae; genus Alteromonas_E; species Alteromonas_E oceanisediminis. The sequence continues at coordinate 407,234 of NZ_JAHCTA010000001.1, forward strand.
TTTCGTAGTCGCTGAGGCTTGCTCAGAAAATTCCGTACCGGTGACCACATCTGTCGGCACAGGGATATCTCCCCCTTGCGCCTGAGCCTGCTCAATCAAACGCTTCGCTTCTGGTACCAAATCCATTTCAACCAGCGATTTCCCGACATCATGGCCTTGCGCAGCAATAAAGGTATTGGCAATGCCGCCACCAACAATAAGCTGATCAACTTTGGTGGATAACGACTCCAATACCGTCAGTTTGGTCGATACCTTTGAACCGCCCACAATAGCGACTAAAGGGCGTGCTGGGTTATCTAGCGCCTTACCTAAGGCATCTAATTCACCCGCCAATAATGGCCCTGCACAGGCGTCTTTGGCAAACTTCGCAACGCCGTGGGTAGAAGCCTGAGCGCGATGAGCGGTGCCAAACGCGTCCATCACAAACAAATCGCACAATGCGGCGTACTGTTTGGCTAGCGCATCGTCATCGTTCTTCTCACCGATGTTAAATCGCACGTTTTCCAGCACGGTAACACTGCCGACAGGCGCGTCTACGCCGTTTAAATAGTCTTTTGCTAACAACACCGGAGCCTCTAAGGCTTCGCTTAAATAATCGACCACAGGTTGAAGTGAATACGCCGCTTCAACCTGCCCTTCTGTTGGGCGACCCAGGTGCGACATAACCATCACTGCGGCACCGGCACTCAATGCCTGCTTCAGTGTAGGTATAGATGCTTTAATACGCGCATCAGAGGTTACTTTGCCGTCTTTCACGGGCACATTGAGGTCTTGACGGATCAAAACGCGTTTATTGCTTACATCAAAGTCAGCCAGTGTTTTGATTGAGTGTGTGATGGACGTCATTACGTAGCTCCCTAATGAAAATTGGTTTGATGCATGGCAAGTGCCGTATCGATCATTCGATTGGCGAAACCCCATTCGTTGTCGCACCACACGAGCATCTTAACAAGGTGTTTGTGACTGACTCGGGTTTGCGTGCCGTCGACAATGCACGAATGCGGGTCGTGATTGAAGTCGACCGACACCAGCGGCTCTTCTGTATAACTGAGAATCGTCGTTAAACGCCCTTGGCACGCTGCCTGTATCGCTTGATTGACTTGCGCTATGTTAACACTTTTTTCCACCGTGACACTTAAGTCCATGGCGGTCACATTGATGGTTGGAACACGCACCGCTATCGCCTCAAACTTTCCAGCGAAGTGCGGCAAAATACGCTCAATACCCACCGCTAAACGCGTGTCAACGGGAATAATGGATTGGCTTGCTGCGCGGGTTCGGCGCAAGTCAGGGTGGTATGCATCAATCACTTGTTGATCATGCATCGATGAATGAATAGTGGTTATGGTGCCGCTTTCCACTGAAAACGCCGCATCAAGAGTTCTGATGACCGGCACGATACAGTTGGTGGTACAACTGCCGTTTGACACCAATTTGTGATCTGGCAACAACTCGTGATCGTTAACGCCAAAGATAATGGTCGCATCCATGTCGGGCTCGCCCGGTTGCGACAATAAGACTTTGCCGGCGCCAGCGTGCAAGTGCTGAGCAATGTCATTGCGGCTGATAAACGCGCCAGAGCACTCCAGCACAATGTCCACGTCTAGCTCATCCCACGGTAGCTGGCTTGGGTCTGCTTCATGCAATAAACGAATGCGATCATCAGCAACCAGTAAATCGCCGTTGTCGCGTTTTACAGGAAGATGAAAACGGCCATGCGCCGTGTCGTATTTCAGTAAGTGCGCAATGCCCTCAGGATCCGCGAGTTCGTTGATCGCAACAATGTGAATATCGTTGTTACGCCCTGTTTCATACAGGGCGCGCAACACGTTCCGACCTACTCGGCCAAAGCCGTTGATAGCAACACGCAGTGCAGGCATTCGCTACAGCGACAATGCAGCGTCAACCACTGCTTCAGCAGTGATGTTGAAATGCTTGAACAAGTCGCCTGCTGGCGCTGACTCGCCAAAGGTATCCATGCCAACAATGGCACCGTCAAGCCCAACGTACTTATACCAGGTATCTTTGCTCAACGCCTCCACCGCGACACGCTTAGTGACGGCTCGTGGCAGAACTGATTCGCGGTACTCAGCGGTTTGCTGTTCGAACACATCCATACACGGCATCGAAACGACGCGAACCTGATGGCCCTGCTTATCGAGCGTGTCTGCTGCCTGCATCGCCAATTCGACTTCCGAACCGGTGGCGATCAAAATCAAATCGGGCGTTGCCTTGGTGTCTTTTAGCACATAAGCACCGCGCGCAATATTGTCTACTTGTTGTTGGTCACGCGTTTGCTGCGGCAACCCTTGACGGGTAAAGATCAAGGTGCTTGGCCCGTCAGTGCGTTCAATGGCTGCCTTCCACGCAACGGCTGACTCGACCTGATCGCACGGACGCCAGTTGTCGAGATTAGGCGTTGCGCGCAGCGCAACCAATTGCTCAACAGGCTGATGGGTTGGGCCGTCTTCACCCAAACCAATCGAATCATGCGTATACACAAACACGCAAGGAAGCTTCATGATCGCAGCCATACGCACTGCATTGCGCGCGTATTCCATAAACATCAGGAAGGTAGCACCGTAGGCTTTAAACCCACCGTGCAACGCGATACCGTTCATGATCGCCGACATTGCGAATTCGCGCACGCCGTAATAAATGTAGTTGCCAGAGGCATCCTTGGCGGTCAACGGCTGACTGCCCGACCATAGCGTAAGGTTTGAGCCAGCCAAATCTGCCGAACCGCCCAAAAACTCGGGTAACAACGGACCGTAGGCATTCAGCGCATTCTGTGAGGCTTTACGCGTTGCGACGTTCTCAGGGTTGGCTTGTAACTGAGCAATATACGCGTTCGACTTTTCAGCCCAATCAGCCGGTAACTCATTGCGCTGGCGGCGCGTAAATTCGCTGGCTAATTCAGGATGCTCTTTCGCATAGGCATCAAACAACGCGTTCCATTCCGCTTCATTAACCTGCCCCTTTTCCAGCGCACTCCACCCTGCATAAATCGATTCTGGAATATCAAATGCGTCATGCTGCCAGCCGAGAGCCTCGCGCGTAGCGGTAATTTCGTCGTCACCCAAGGGCGCACCGTGACAAGATTCAGTGCCTTGTTTATTGGGTGAGCCAAACCCAATCACCGTTTTACAACAAATCAGGGTTGGCTGAGCTTTGTTTGCGCGGGCTTTTTCAATCGCATTGGAAACTTGTTCGGAGTCGTGCCCATCAACACCATCAATCACCTGCCAACCGTAGGCTTTGAAGCGTGCCGCTGTGTCATCGGTAAACCAGCCTTCAACTTCACCATCGATCGAAATACCGTTGTCATCCCAAAACGCGATTAACTTGCCCAGACCTAATGTGCCTGCCAGCGAACACGCCTCATGAGAAATCCCTTCCATCAAACAGCCGTCACCTAAAAAAGCGTAGGTGTAATGATCAACAATCGGATATTGGTCACGATTGAATTGGGCAGCCAGCGATTTTTCAGCAATCGCCATACCCACGGCATTGGTGATGCCCTGCCCCAGTGGGCCCGTTGTCGTTTCAACGCCAGGCGCATAACCATATTCAGGATGCCCTGGGGTTTTAGAGTGCAACTGTCTGAACTGTTTGAGATCATCAATGGACAAATCGTAGCCAGTTAAATGTAGCAACGAATAGATCAACATGGAGCCATGCCCATTAGATAACACGAAGCGATCACGGTTTGCCCAATCAGGGTTGGTCGGGTTGTGTTTCAGCACATCTCCCCACAAAACCTGAGCAATGTCTGCCATGCCCATCGGTGCGCCGGGATGGCCGGATTTCGCTTTTTGTACCGCATCCATGCTTAACGCTCGGATGGCGTTCGCGAGTTCGCGACGAGATGGGTTGTTTGACATGAGTTCTCCTAAATGATCTTTTTCTGCATGTAAGCGTTAGTAACCGCTTAAATCAACACGCTGCGAGGACGGGTATTCTCACTCAGAGCCCGCGTCAGTTCAACGGGTTTTACATGTATTTCCGGTTTAAGTGTCAAGCAAAGTTAACAAATAGACTTTTAGACGTCTAGATGTAAAGACTGGTAATTTAAAGTATTCGCGGTAGACTAACGATAAAGGCAGTACGCGGTGATAAAACCGTACACCAATGGAGTCGCCCTATGGCAAAACAACTTTTTACGTCTGAGTCGGTTTCTGAAGGCCATCCAGATAAAATTGCTGACCAGATATCTGATGCGGTATTGGACGCGATCTTAACACAAGACCCACACGCGCGCGTCGCGTGCGAAACCTTCGTGAAAACCGGCATGGTGCTGGTCGGTGGTGAAGTGACCACCAGCGCGTGGGTTGATATTGAAGAACTCACCCGCTCTACCGTCAGGAACATTGGCTACACCCACTCAGACATGGGCTTTGATGCCGATAGTTGTGCTGTGCTCAATGCCATCGGCAAACAGTCACCGGATATCAATCAAGGCGTCGACCGTGAACACCCCGAAGAACAGGGCGCTGGCGACCAAGGGTTGATGTTTGGCTATGCGACGGATGAAACAGACGTGTTAATGCCGGCGCCTATCACCTATTCACATAGGCTAGTGCAGAAGCAGGCAGAAGTACGTCGCTCTGGTGCATTGGAATGGCTTAGACCTGATGCAAAGTCACAAGTGACCTTTGTGTATGAAAATGATCGCCCGGTAGGCATTGATGCCGTGGTTTTATCCACACAGCATTGTGATTCAGTGAGCACCGAAGCACTGCGCGAAGCGGTGATGGAAACCATCATCAAACCGGTACTGCCTGCTGAGTGGTTGACGAAAGACACGCAGTTTCATATCAACCCGACCGGACGCTTCGTGATCGGCGGTCCGATGGGCGATTGCGGTTTAACCGGTCGTAAAATCATTGTAGATACCTATGGCGGTATGGCGCGCCACGGTGGAGGAGCATTCTCGGGCAAAGATCCCAGTAAGGTCGATCGCTCCGCCGCTTACGCGGGTCGCTATGTGGCAAAAAATATAGTCGCAGCAGGTTTGGCAAAACGCTGCGAAATTCAGGTGTCTTACGCGATTGGTGTCGCGCACCCCACATCTATCCGTATTGAAACTTTTGGCACGGGAGTCATCTCAGACTCAGCATTAACCGCCTTGGTCAGAGAGCATTTCGACTTGCGCCCTTACGGTCTGATCAAAATGCTTGATTTGGAGCGCCCGATTTACCAGCCAACGGCTGCGTACGGTCATTTCGGTCGTGAAGAGTTTCCATGGGAAAAAACCGACCGCGCCGAAGCACTTAAAGCTGCGGCAGGAGCTTAATCGCTAACGCCGACGCCACGGGCGTCGGTAATCTTTTTCCATCAGCGCGACCAAACGAACGCGGTTAGTACAGTACATGTCTAACCCCGTTTTAATCATTTCTCGGTGCAAATACCGCTCGAACCAATAGGCCGCTACCCCCGCAAACAGGGTTACCCCTAAACAAACCCAGCCATTAAATGGCATGAACAGCCAAGGCAGCATTGCAATGCATAGTCCCGCCCCGACAGGCAAGGCCACGTAACGCAAAAGGTATTGATGAAAGGTGAGTTTTGAAAACCCATAATTGCGCGCTAACGCAATTGCGGCGCGCTGTTTCTCCGGCGGCAGATGCTCAACCTGAGGAAATTTACCAACGAGATAGGCGGTTTTCATTCGATGCACCTTTGAAGTAGAGTCATTAAAGCCTGCAAGAATCAGCTGAGATCAACCGCACTGACAGTCCGTGACGTTCGTCTAGCTTACATCATCAGGCTTTAGTCTAGCCTACTTTGCCTAACCGAACACCTGTACTACCACACAGGTTAGTGAGGTGATTTATGACTGATGCAACCCAAGTTTTTTTGCATACCTCGATGAAATTATGCTGGTCGCGATCCCACCGGCAACACCCGGCGCAATCCAGAAAGCAATCTGCCATGCGCCCAGCTCACTGAATACGGTTCTGCCACCAAAGGCAATGAATGCGGTGTATGCACCGATAGCTGAGCCAATCATGGCGCCGATGTGCTCAATAATCCACTGATTTTGCTTGATCGATTTTCGCAGCACATAGCGCAACATGCTCAGTGCGATGGAAACGCCCAGTAAGCCAAAGACAATATGCAACATACCGCCAGTGATTGCACCATGAAACAGACATATTACGCCACCGGCCAGCAGAAGCCATAAAGGCGCCTGGTACTGAAACCGACGTAAAAGCGCGCGATTGTTTCGAGCGACCAACACCGCGGCACCGTGCCGGGTTGAGGTGTAGCTAACCAGGCTGAGATACAACAGAAAGCCATACATGGTCTGAGTATATTCAAGCGCGGCGGCAGGGTCAGGCGATGCCATAATTGCCTGACCATGTATCGCGTAGGGCATAAGCAATACAATGATTGCCATCATCGCACCAGTCCCAGCAACAGCGTACATCGTATTTTTATAGTAGTGACCGAAAGTTACATGATTAAGCTGACCTTTCTTACTCAGCATAGGGATCCAGAATAAGACTAATGCTGCACTTCCCACAACAATATGCAGCGCAAATAGTAAAGAGTGGAATGTTGCCATGATAGAGCTCCTGTCACCGCTTGTGGGTGAATATCCAATGAATGAGCAGCAGCATAACCGCCCATGGGCGTGCTGATGAGTGCCGAAAGTCATCAGTTTGAAATGTGACTTTTTACCTATTGGCGAGCTTCTGCGACAAAGGCATACTAGAGCGTGTTTAGAACCACCGCTTTTTATGCTGCCGAGCGTTCATGTTCAATTTGTGTCGGCTTTTAAGGTAACTGTCATTGGTAAGGATTTTGGTCAGTGAAATTGCGACTTCCTTTTGATGTTGAGTCACTCACTGCAGTGATGACGTGGCTATTCGTGACGGTCAGTGCGCTGGTGCTAATGCTGCAAAATGACCGTTTTTCATCGGCAATCGTTGCGCTTGTCGCGTTCTTATATGTGACTTACATCGTGCTTTGGCTTGCCGCCAGCCGAAAATTAGCGTTCTCGCGTGACAACCCGACCAGAATTGGATTAATCCTGCTGCAGGTCTTGGTTATTCTGGGTATCTATTGGCTGGTTCCGTTTACGTTCAGTGCGATACTGGCAGTGCTGACTTGCACATTACTGCCGTTTATTCTGCCATTTCGTGTTGCCTTGTTTCTCTCGCCATTCTTTGCCCTGCCCATGGCACTTATCTTTACGTTTCACTGGCAAATGCAAGGCGCATGGCTCAGTGCTGCCCTATTTTGGACATTCAATGTGTTTGCACTCGTGATGATTAATACCACGCTGAAAGAACGAGAAGCCAAAGAATCATTGAGCGAGGCTCATCAAGAATTAGTGGCAACCCAGTCGCTGCTTACCGCAGCGACTCAACAGTCTGAACGCATACGCATCGCTCGTGACATCCATGATTTGCTGGGGCATCACCTCACCGCGCTGGCCATAAAACTGCAAGTGGCAAGCCGAATTTCTGACGGTGATGCCAAAACACAGATTGACGAGTGCCATCAATTGGCAAAGCTGCTCCTCAGTGATGTGCGAGAGGCGGTTTCCGAAATCCGAGAAAAATCCAGCATTGATGTTGAACACGCTTTAAAGGCAATTGCTGCAGCAACGCCGCAACTGAAGGTTGACCTCACTATTGATGATAATCTGGAAATTCAGCACGTCAGCACCGCAGAGACCATTTTACGTTGTGTACAAGAAACGATTACGAATACCTTGAAGCACAGCAATGCAAGCAAACTTACCGTTGCACTAGACACTGATTCTGCTGACTGCCTGCGACTCACCTTGCATGACAATGGGGTGCACACGACTGAGCATTTTCAGGCTGGAAACGGGATCACGGGGATGCGAGAGAGAGTTTATGCTCAAAAAGGTCACATCGATGCACGCAAAACACTGCACGGATTCACAACCCTGATAGAGCTGCCGCTAACAGCGTCATCTGGCACATTATGATGTATCGCATCTTACTCGTTGATGACCAAATGTTGGTGCGGAGCGGTATAAAAAGTCTGCTCAGTCTGTCGCCAACAATCCACTCGATTGAAGAGTGTAGCGATGGCGAACACGCGCTCGACATACTGCGTGAACGGGCTGCGCAATTCGATGTTGTATTACTGGATATTCGAATGCCGCGGAAAGACGGCATCTCAGCGCTGCAAGAATTGCGCGCGCAGGGCATCGACATACCGGTACTGATGCTAACCACGTTTGACGAGCACTCGCTGGTACTCGAAGCCATTCAAAGTGGCGCAAATGGATATCTGTTAAAGGACGTGTCGCTGGAAACCTTAACCGAGGCAATTACCACGGTTGCCAATGGAGGAAGACTCATTCAACCGGCGATCACGGAAAGGCTTTTAACGGGGCTAGCGAGCAAGAAGAATACCTTTGACGCGTCTCTATTACCGGAGCCACTCAGTCCTAAGGAACAGGAACTTCTGCGCTTAATGGCGGCCGGTTGCAGTAATCGCGAAATGGCAGAGGCGATGTTCAAATCAGAGGGCACCATCAAAAATCAGGTCTCAAGCATTTTGAACAAGCTGGGCGTGAGAGACCGCACTCGTGCGGTACTTAAAAGTATTGAGCTTGGCATTATTTAACCGGCATTCGGCTAATTAAACGCCTTATGCCGAGCGCTCCATCACTTTTGCATACGTTTGCTGGATAATCATCGCATCGACACTGGCGCGATGGCGAGCCCCGCCATGCTGCTGGGCGACCGCTTGTTTGGTATCGTCCCACATCATTAACTGTGCTTCTTTGAGAATGGCCTCCAGCGGGCTGATCCGAAAACGCATTGCGCATCCTGAGTGCGCAAACAAGCGTGTTAACCAAGGGGAATCGACCACCTAGGCGTCGCTATAAAGTTGTTCGTTGTGCAAAAATTGATTCAGTTCGTGGCAGACTTCAACGGCATCTAATCCGTGCGTGAGCAACACTTCCCGACGGATGCCATGCAGTGCTTCGGCCTCTTTGTCCCAATGCAGCCAATCCGATAACGGTTTGATCAGTTTGCAATATCGAGCGCCATCGGAACGAACAACACCGATTTCAATCGGATAACTGTTCGCGCCGAAACCGCTGGCCTCGACATCAATAATGGAAGGTAGCCACACCGGCATTAGATTTCAGCGGCCAGCTCGGCCCCCTGCCTAATCGCGCGCTTTGCATCCAACTCAGCGGCCACATCAGCGCCACCGATCACATGTACCGTCATCTGCACTTGTAACAACTCGTCTTTCAACTCGGTAAGCGGATCTTGGCCCGCGCAGATAATCACATGATCGACTGCGAGCACTTTTGGCTTATCATCAATGACAATGTGCAAGCCCTCATCATCAATTTTTTCATAGGTGACGCCAGCGATCATCTGCACTTGGTGGTTCACCAGAGACGCTCGGTGTACCCATCCTGACGTTTTACCCAGGCCCTTACCCACTTTAGTGGTTTTGCGTTGCAGTAGAAACACTTCCCGCGCGGGCTCAACCGGCGCTTTTTCGGTGAGAGCGCCTGGTTTAGAAAACGTTTTATCAACGCCCCAATGCGACAGCCATTGATCAACATCTGTGGTTAAGTGTGCCTGCTCGACCAAATACTCAGAGACGTCAAATCCAATCCCGCCCGCACCGATCACAGCGACGCGTTGTCCGACGGGTTTATGGTCGCGCAAGACATCTAAATAGCCCATCACTTTCGGATGCTCAATACCGGGGATCGAAGGCGTGCGAGGTTTAATGCCCGTGGCCATGATCACTTCCGTAAAGCCTTGCGCTCTCAACAGGTCGGCATCTGCTCGTGTATTTAAGTGCAGTGTGACACCGGTTACTTCAAGCTGGCGAGCGTAGTATCGCAACGTTTCGTAAAACTCTTCTTTACCGGGAATTTGCTTGGCGTAGTTAAATTGCCCACCGATTTCACCGCTTTGTTCGAATAAATGCACGTCATGCCCACGCTGCGCGGCGTAAGTGGAGAATGCTAAGCCTGCCGGACCGGCGCCGACGACCGCCAATTTCTTTGGGCTAGCAACCGACTTAAAGATCAGCTCGGTCTCATAGCAGGCTTGCGGGTTCACCAAACAACTTGCTCTTTTCTGTTCAAACGCATGATCCAGACAGGCCTGATTGCACGCAATACAGGTGTTAATCAGATCAGATTCGTTCCGCATCGCCTTATTAACAAACTCAGCATCGGCTAAAAAAGGCCGAGCCATTGAGACCATATCCGCATGACCTTGCGCCAAAACTGACTCGGCAACTTCGGGCATATTAATACGATTAGTGGTGATCAGCGGTATAGACACTTCCGATTTCATGCGCTGAGTTATCCAGGTAAATGCAGCACGCGGCACAGAGGTAACAATGGTGGGTACACGCGCTTCATGCCAACCGATACCGGTATTGATCAGCGTTGCCCCCGCCGCTTCAATCTGCTTCGCCAGATAAACAACGTCTTCCCACGGTGCGCCACCCTCAACCAGATCAAGCATGGATAAGCGGTAGATAATGATAAACTGTTCACCCACTTTCTCTCGCACTTGCTTAACCACTTCTATGGCCAACCGCGCGCGATTCTCAAGGCTTCCGCCCCATTCGTCTTCGCGATGATTAGTGCGTTCACAGAAAAACTGGTTAATTAAATACCCTTCTGAGCCCATAATTTCTACGCCATCATAGCCCGCCATTTGCGCATACCCTGCGCAGTCAGCGTAGTCTTTAATAGTGCTCCACACGCCTCGCGACGATAATGCTCTGGGTTTAAAGGGCGAAATAGGTGCTTTGACCGCCGATGCCGAGACTGCAAATGGATGATAACCGTAGCGCCCGGAGTGCAAAATCTGCATACAAATTTTGCCGCCGTTTTGGTGCACAGCATCGGTGATCACGCGATGTTTTTTCGCATGCCGCTTGCTGCTCATTCGCCCCGCAAACGGGGCAACCCAGCCTGCAATGTTAGGGCTAATGCCGCCAGTAACGATTAGGCCGACGCCACCCCGCGCGCGCTCTGCGTAAAACGCCGCCAGTTTATCAAACCCTCCCTTCTCTTCTTCAAGACCCAGATGCATTGAGCCCATCAGTGTACGATTCTTAAGTGTGGTAAATCCTAGATCAAGCGGGGCGAGTAAATGCGGGAACGGTGACGTATTGGACATGTTAGAAGCCTTATTCTGTTGCTCAGCAAAGAGTATGCAGGTTGGGGACAATACGCAAGCGGTTGTCCACTCGGCTGTTGATTTATGCGGTATCAGGCTACACATAGACTATGTAGACAAATACTTAAGAAGATATAACGCCAACTGGCAAAGGAACTTATAAAAATTGACGGATGAAATACACCAGCATTTAACCGCAATGCGGGGTGGTTCTTCAGTGGAAAAGATCCAGACTATCCAATTGTTGTGGAGCGGTTACGGTGAAATTGCTCGCTACGCGTTTAAAAACACCAACGACACAGTAATTGTGAAGTCTGTAACCCCGCCGCAGACCCCATCACATCCTCGTGGCTGGCAAAGCGCTGTGTCGCATCAACGGAAGCTGGCGTCTTATAGTAATGAACAAATTTTTTATCGTGATTTCTCCCAGCTAACTGACGCTACATGCCGAACGCCGCGCTATTACAGCAGCGGGGAGAGTGGCGATAGCCGTTGGGTAGTGATGGAGGATTTAGATGCAGCAGGTTTTGATGGCAGACACCAGAGCGCTGATAAACAGTTAGCGTCGAAAGGCATTCATTGGCTCGCTGGCTTTCACGCACGATACATGCGCACACCCACCAAAAGGTTGTGGCCAGTCGGCACTTATTGGCATTTCGCCACACGGCAGGAAGAATGGCGCGCTATGCCAGACAGCAAACTTAAGCAGCATGCGCGAGCAATTGACTCGGTGTTGAACGGCGCCCGGTTTCAAACGTTACTACACGGCGACGCAAAATTAGCTAATTTTTGTTTTGTGAGTAAATCACCTCATCACCGCGAAGAAGCCGATATCGCCGCCGTTGACTTTCAGTACGTGGGGAGCGGCTGTGGCGTTAAAGACGTCATGTATTTTTTGGGAAGTTGTTTTGATGCCCGCCAGCTTTATCAACACGCGCCAGCGCTGATTGACGAGTACTTTACAGCATTGCGTTCCGCGTTGACTGACAGCACACTGAATACAAAACCATTCTCACCGCATCAAATGAATGCGTTAGAAGCTGAATGGCGTCGCTTATATTGTTTTGCAGTCGCTGATTTTGAGCGATTTTTGGCCGGTTGGTCGCCAGAGCATCGCAAGCGCAATGCGTATTCTGCAAAGCTTACGGATATGGCGTGTGAGATCATCAAAAATGGCTCACCTCACTGTCCTTGACGGATTTTCACTACCGTGTAACTACGCAATACGATGCCGAAAATTTTACGCAATAATGTGTAGTTAGCGAGCAAGACTTGACCGTCCGAGTATTCATGGACTGCGCTAAACCATTGTTTTTATTTGTGTTGATACATACAGACTCGCAATCACCTGACTGGCAAATTATCTGCATCTTCTGCGCTTTTAGATAACGCGGCGATAGACTCATCCGGTTCAAGGGAGACGCTGATGAATAATAGTGCGAGTCAGTCAAGTTCGGGAAGTGAAGAAGCAACCAACCCCATTGTTATTGTCACTGGCGCATCCGGTAACATAGGCGCTAACCTTTGTCAGGCGCTATCCCCCAATTACACCACCATCGGTTTAGATGTTGAAGCTTGTGAGGATGCCGATGATAGCTACGAATGCGATCTCACTTCATTGGCTTCTATTGAATTGATATTGCATAAAATACGCGAAAAACACGGAGAACAGATCGCTGCTGTATTTAATTTAGCTGCCTATTTTGATTTTACCGGTAAGTCACACCCACTATATGACCAGTTAAATGTTCAGGGAACGGCGGCTCTGCTAGACGCCTTGCAATCGTTTCATGTCGACCGGTTTATTTACGCTTCAACCATGCTAGTGCATCAAGCGGCAGAGCCCGGTATCAAGATTGATGAATCGACGCCTATCGATCCTCAGTGGGCTTATCCTGAGTCAAAAGCGAAGGCGGAGGAAGCCGTCAAAGCGCACTGCAAAGACATACCCTATAGTATTATACGTTTAGCGGGTCTGTACGATGATGAAAGTGCTGTACCCACGCTGTCTTACCAGATAGCTCGTATCTATGAAAAAGACTTTAAAAGCCACGTTTACGCGGGCGATCTGATGGCCGGGCAGGCTTTCATCCACCGGGACGACATGCTGGACTTGTTTACACAGGCATTAGACAAGCGCAACGAGCTCCCACAACAACATGAAATTCTGGCGGGTGAAGAAAGCGTTATGGGCTACCGAGCCTTACAAAACCGTATCGGGCAATTAGTTTTCGGCGAGCAGACGTGGGATACCTTCACCGTGCCAGAACAGCTTGCAAAAGCCGGAGCTTGGGTGCAGGAAAAGTCAGAGCCCATTATACCGGACGCGATTGATTACGGTGAAAAACCCTTTATTAGACCGTTCATGATCGATCTGGCTTCTCAGCACTATCATCTTGATATTAGCAAGGCAAAAGCCGAGCTGTCATGGGCACCAAAATATTCCATCTACGATAAGCTAGCAGACATCATTGCCGCCCTAAAAGCGGATCCCTCTCACTGGTATCAGGTTAACGGGATCACCCGCCCCGACTGGATACAAACCGCCGCAGAAAAGAATGAACAACCTCACGAGCTGCGCAAAAAGCATGAAAAAATCTTTCGTCAACAACACCGTCAGTTTTTGTGGGCGCACTTTATCAATATGGGCTTGGGATTATGGCTGCTATGCGCTCCTTTCCTTATGGGGTATGAATCGCAGGCCATGCAATGGAGCAACATCGGCTCGGGTGTTGCAGTCCTGCTGTTCAGTTATATCGCGTTGTCGTGGCGACATAGTTGGGCGCGCTGGGCAACCGGCGCTATGGGTTTGTGGCTACTGGCCGCCCCATTAGTGTTTTGGGCGCCAACCGCTGCCGCCTATTTGAATGACACGCTGGTGGGGATGTTGGTCATCGGTTTTGCGGTGTGTTCCAGGCCTACCCCAGGGGTATCCTGCGTTGCCGCTGAAACAGGCCCGACCGTTCCACCAGGGTGGGAGTTTAACCCATCCGGTTGGTTACAGCGTATGCCAATCATCATTCTGGCTTTCGTCGGATTCTTTATTTCGCGCTATCTATGTGCCTATCAACTTGGCCATATCGATGCAGTCTGGGACCCATTTTTCGGTGGTTCAGCCAGCGATCCGCAAAACGGCACAGAAGAAATTATTACGTCAGCTTTTTCTAAAGCGTGGCCAGTACCGGATGCCGGTTTGGGCGCCATGACATATGCGCTTGAAATTATAACTGGCTTAATGGGTTCAGTCCGACGTTGGCGCACCATGCCTTGGCTAGTCATGCTGTTTGGTATCATGATAGTGCCCTTGGGCGCTGTCTCAATATTTTTCATTATCATTCAACCCATCCTCCTCGGTACGTGGTGCACATTGTGCCTTATCGCGGCGGCCGCCATGCTCATCCAGATTCCTTATTCGCTGGACGAACTTATTGCGACTTCAGAATTTCTGTATCGCCGTAAAAAGCAAGGCCGCCCACTGCTGCGCATCTTTTTTATGGGCGATACTGATAAAGGTCAATGGGACAACAAAAAGGATAATTTTGAACGTCCCGCCAGCACTATCATCAAAGATATGCTCGGTGGCGGGGTGACCTTGCCATGGAATCTCGCAGTGTGCATTCCAATCGGCATCTGGTTGATGTTTACGCGTGTCACGCTGGGCGCTGATGGGGGGATGGCAAACGCGGATCACCTTATCGGAGCGTTGGCCATTACCGTGGTGATCACAGCGCTGGCGGAATCAGGCCGTACGGTTCGATATGCACTGATCCCGCTTGGCGCCGCATTGTTTGTTACGCCATTTGTATACGATGCCAGTGTGGCAGCGATTATTTCCAGTGTGCTATGCGGTGCAGCATTGATTGCATTGAGCTTCCCCAAAGGCACTATCCACAACAGCTATGGTTTGTGGGATAAGACCATTGTTTAACGGGTTCTCAATCGGCGTTAATTTAGCCATTTTTTGTGCACTTGCCGGTATTGTTTGGCTGGCCGGAACGCGACTTTCGTACCTGATTGATGCCATTGCAGAGCAAACCCAGATTGCGCGAGCGTTCTTAGGCTTAATTTTACTGGCAACCGCAACGGAATTACCTGAATTCGTTACCACGATCACAGCCTCATCCAGTGGCAATGGAACGCTAGCGCTCAATAACATGTTCGGTGGCATGTTGATGCAACTCGCGGTGCTGAGTGCTGCTGACTGGTGCGTAAAAGATGGCACCTTATGCGCAAAACCACACAAGCCTAATGTTGCTGTTGCAGGCCTTCTTTGTATCGTGCCGATGGCGGCTGTGTTAATTGCCAGCCTGTTTTCAGATTGGCTGAGTGTTTCAATGTTTGGCGCACAACGCATCGGATTGGGCAGCTTAGTGGTCGGTGTGCTCTATTTAATCGCAATGTATCTTCTAAAAACCATGCAAGGCCGTGATACCTGGAGCGCGGTCGACTTGCCTGACGAACAGCGAAGTTCTGACGATAGGCGCGAGAATAAATTTGATGACAAGTCGCGTAGCTATTTAATCAGTTTCTCAATTGTATGTGCGCTGGAATAGCCATAACCGCTATCTACTGCATCGCACTATTGATGCGTGCAAAACGCAAAGTGGCCGGCATGGGGTTGGAATCGTGGATACTCGCCTTGTGTTATGTGGCGAGCTTAGGAGTGCTATTCAGTTTGCGCTAGGTAATTTGCCCAGACATTAGCGCAGAAAATTGCATTATCTTAGTATCTCTCATAAATTTTGATGTAAAGCCTGTGTAAAGACATCGACCGGAATGATCGCGCCAGGATGTTGAATAACGATAGAGGCGGCGGCTGAAGCAAGCTGTACCGAATCGGCAATCGTCCGCCCCTCGAGCCGCGCACCAAGATATACCCCGTTAAAGGCATCCCCCGCAGAGGTTGTATCCACTACATTCTTTGCGGGGATGACAGTATGGGTAGATCGTTTTCTACCGTGTTTAGCACTGTCATCAAAGGTCACTACCGAGTGACCGCTTTGAAAGATTTTTAGTTGTGGGTGCTGGTGAAGCGTAACAGTCAACTTAACTGAATCAGACTTAAAACTAATTCAAATTAACCGCCGTTTCGATTAATGGCACGATGGTAGCGCGTTTTCTCGACCAAATGATTGAGCAGCGTGGCAAGCCTAACTCAGTTGTTTGCGACAACGGCACCGAATATACCAGTAAAGCTATGTTCTTTTGGAGTAAACAAAGCGACGTAAAACAGAGTTTTATTCAGCCGGGCAAACCAACACAAAACGCATTTATTGAAAGTTTAAATGGCAAATTTAGAAATGAATGCCTAAACCAGCATTGGTTCAGGACCTTGGACGAAGCGCGTTACGAAATAGAGCTATGGCGAGAACACTACAACAATATTCGACCCCATAGTTCGCTTAATTTTATGTCGCCAGTTGAGTTTGCAAAACAGGCAACATAATATAAAAAATCTCTTCCGTGAATTGGTACTAATCTCGGGGATAGGTCAATTTAGTTATAAAATTACGGCAGGTGACGTATAAGGAACTGCAATAGTGAATAGGCGAAGTCATTGCCTTAACCCATGCAAGCCTATAATGATAGTAAGGAGACTTACTAGTCGATATTCTTATATTGCTCGTTAAGTTAAGTTAAGTGTTGAAGCCAACTATTAAGTGAGGTCTTTAGCGATAGATAGATGCCGTTTAAGAAGTGTAGATGCCCACTCTCTGTCGTTCTTAGATAATGCATCAATGATTGTCAGATGTTCTTCACATGATTGAATAATTCTGATGTGGTCATGTGTTTGCATGTAATCAAATTCTAATACTTGGCGAATTCGGTTTTGATGCTTTACGGATTCAATATAGAATTGATTGTTAGAAAACTCAGCAAGTAGCTCGTGAAATCGCCTATTCATATCAAAAACTTTAAGCATCGTTTCTACAGAGGTTCTTCGCTTTGAGTCAATGTTCCTCTGCGAATTATCAATGGTCAATTTGTGCTCCGCTTTAATTCTTGAGAGTAGTATTTGGTCAACTTCAAATGTATCGACTAATAATGACGCTGGCTCAAGCGCAAGTCTAAAATTGTAGGAATCTCTCTTAAGCGTCGCAGACGCTGGACTCACAAGAATTTTCCAGCCGTGCCCCGACTCCCTGTGAATGATACCGTCTTGCTTCAACCGATTTAGTGTTTTGGTAAGTACACTGCGCTTTATTTCGTATCGATTAACTAGTTCGGTTTCATTGACTGAGGTTGGCAATAAATTCTTACCGCAATCTCTTATTATGTTGAAATATAGTTTATCTTCTTCACTGGCTGGAAGTTTTTGAACAACGCTGTCAAGTTTCGATTTGTCAAAATTAAAATAATAGCCCTTATTCTGAACATAAGTGAAAACGCCGGCTTTTGCAAGAAACCCAAGTACTGCCCTAACGGGTGTTCGACTCACGTTAAGATAATCAATCAATAAAGACTCTGTAATATGATCCCCATTTTTTACATTATCCAATTTTAAAAATTCAATTGTTTTTCGAGTAAGTTCGACCTGCAGCGAGTTTAGTGACTCAATAGATTCCATATTCACACATTATATGATTTGAATTTTTGAAGGATATAATAACAAATAAGAATGTAAATCGTAATGGCGCAATAAATCAGTACTCCTTGACTCATTGACGGGTTTTGCCACGAGCGCGTTTGCTCAATTGCGTTTTCAAAACTTTTGCCATTGATTTGTTCTCGTGTTTTTCAAGGCGTTCGAT
Source organism: Alteromonas oceanisediminis (assembly GCF_018474025.1). Taxonomy (GTDB): domain Bacteria; phylum Pseudomonadota; class Gammaproteobacteria; order Enterobacterales; family Alteromonadaceae; genus Alteromonas_E; species Alteromonas_E oceanisediminis. Next base: position 425,151 of record NZ_JAHCTA010000001.1, read on the forward strand.
CGCACTAATTACACTTTTTAAATCTTCTAAACTTTTGTCCTGGCTTAGCTTTTCTGCAAAGTGGATTGAATGGATCTCGATAGTAAATGCTGTGATCTGTTTCAGAAACGCATGTAAATTTGATTCGCAAACATCTTTGAATGACCACCGTCGCGGCTGTTTTGATTCAAATTTTTCAATGGTTTTGTCTAAGACAGCTTTAGTCTCATCTAGGTCATCTACAAATGTCATTGTCCCATCGACATGGCAGGCTTGATAGTTCCATGTTGGGACATCGTCGTCACCTTCGTAACTGCTTGCGCTCACATAGTGGTCCGGTCCGGAAAAGATAGCTTTTACTGAAATTCCGTCTTCTTTGGCCTGCGGATTTCGCTTTGCAAAATGTCCTAAAAGTTTGAATGCCGACTCGGTCTTGTAAAGCACTAAAGGAATATGTGTCGCATGTATTTGCTTATTTGCACTAATTAAAACAGCAAATGGATGTCGAGCAATAAAATCAAGCGCATCATGTTCATTAGTATTTTTAAAATAGTGTGGAATGTACATCAAGTTAAACCTTTAAAAATTAAATTGCATTATATACAAAAATAATACAATATAAAAATATAAAGTAACGAGGAGTCGATAAATGGCGGTTGTATCTGACTTACCCAATTTTGATGGTTTGGGCATAGCACAGCTTATTAAGAATAAAGAGATTAGTTATCAAGACGTTTGCGAAACCACTTTTTACCTCATAGATAAACTCAATCCAAAATTAAATGCCGTGGTAAGGCCGATGAAAGAGCAGGCATCGCAGATTGTTTCACAGTGCGACAATCAAAGTAACGTTCCTGAAAGTTTCTCGGGTGTGCCGATAGTACTCAAGGATGAGTACTTATCTTATGCAAATATGCCAAATGATCACAGTAGTATGTTAGGGCAAGGGTTCACTCGTAGTTATCACACTCACCTAGTCGAAAAATATTTGCAAGCTGGTATGATGGTGGTTGGTAAAGCAAATCTGCCCGAGCTTGGGGCTTCAGTGACAACTGATGCCAAGTTATACGGCCCATGCAAAAACCCGTGGAATGTTGACTATAACTCTGGCGGTTCAAGCGGAGGCTCCTCCTCTGCAGTAGCTGCTGGGATAGTACCAGTCGCATACGCAAACGATGGTGCAGGTTCTATTCGTATACCAGCGTCCTGTTGCGGCCTTTTTGGCTTGAAACCGACCCGCGGACGAGTCTCTACCGCACCAGACGGTGGTGAGTACTGGAACGGTTTGGTCATAGAGCATGCAGTTACAAGAAGCGTCAGGGACAGTGCTCATTTATTAGATATTACAGCCGGGTATCAACCCGGTGACTTTTATTGCGCGCCTCCTCAAGAAGAAAGTTATTTAAATGCAACATCAAGGCCGCCAAAGCCCCTAAGAATCGCGTTTTCTGCTCAACCGCCTTATGAGGCAAATATAGACCCAGAATGTATTAGCGCAATCCATGAAACAGCGAAACTATGTGAGGAACTTGGCCACAATGTCGAAGAATGTAGTCCCAAATTTGACGGCGAAGCAATGCGTCTTAATCTTACAAAACTTCTTCAGATACATCTTGCCTATGGTATCGATGATTTGGCATCTCATTTTAAACGCCCTATCAATAAAGACCTTATTGAAAATTCGACCTTTGAATTGGCAATGCGAGGTAAGTCTTTAGGTGCGGTTGAATTTCTAGGGGTCTTAGAGTCATTTACGCAATTATCTAGAGAATTAGCGAGTTTTTGGCAAATGTATGATGTGCTGTTAACCCCCACGCTTGCTTCACCCTCAGTTAAAAATGGCTTTATTTATACGGATGATCCTGACCCAGACCGCTATTTGAAAAGATTTTTTGATTTCATCCCTTTTACGCCTATCGCGAACATTATTGGCCATCCGGCAATGACTGTTCCACTGGGCATGTCCTCTTCTGGCTTACCAATAGGCAGCCAATTCATTGGCAGATTTGGCGATGAAGTAACCTTGTTGCAACTCGCTATACAACTTGAGTCAGCCTCCCCTTGGATATCAAGAAAGCCTACCGTTAGCGCTTGGGCAGAAGGTATATTTTAATTGTGAAGTATTGGAGAAAAGAATGAAGCGTGAAGGCCACGGAAAAAAATTAAGTTACTACGATTGGGGAACAACTCCTTTTTTCGCGCTACAGCATGACAAGCGAGTTAGCTATTGTTTGTTCGTACCAGAGACGTACGAAGAGGAAAGCGATAAGCGCTATGAACTGATAGTTTTAATACACGGCACTGAAAGAGGTGCGTCTAAATATCGAGATTCTTTCGTTGATTTTGCGAATAGCTACGATTGTATCGTATTAGCGCCTCTGTTCCCAGTAGGGCTTTGTGGCCCAGGGGAACTGGATAATTATAAATTAATAAAGCAAGGTGATTTTCGTTTTGATAACTTACTTTTAGAAATGGTGAATGAGGTCAATGCAAAGTATCGATTAGCGTCTGAAAAGTTTTTTCTACATGGATTTTCTGGCGGCGGGCATTTTACGCACCGTTTTTTCTATTTACATCCTCATCGCTTGCATGCTATTTCGATAGGAGCGCCTGGCGTAGTCACCCTGCTTGATACTTCTCTTAATTGGTGGACAGGTGTAAAAGATATCGAAGCACAATTTGGTATATCGATTGATTGGGAACAACTCAAACAGGTCAAGGTCCAGATGGTGGTAGGAGACCAAGATAAACAAACTTGGGAGATTACGATACCTGAAGATTCTTCTTGGTGGATGACGGGCGCAAATGATGCTGGCGCTACTAGAATCGAAAGGTTAAACGCGCTGAAAGCATCTTTTGAAAAGCACTCTATTCACTGCGAATTTTGTTTGGTGCCGGGCATCGCTCATGACGGGTGGGCCGTGCTCGATGATGTAAAGCGATTTTTCGCAAACACTCTTAAGTCTTTAAAAGGGTAGCCCATGTCAAAACTGTTTAAACATATCCGAATAAGCGGTTCACCGTTCGAACGAGGAATCAGTTACGGACAGCAAGCAAGCCCTGAAATTAAACTCGCCATTGAAACTTACCGCCCTAGCTTTCTGAAGCAAGGACTTAATTGGAGCACGGTGATAGAGCTTGGTGAGAAGTTCGCGAAGAAAGTAGAAGCATACAACCCTGATATGCTCGAAGAACTGAAAGGTATTTCTGAGGGAAGCGGGGCGAAAATTGGCGAAATTGTTGCGTTAAATGCACGTACTGAGTTGTTATATGGCGCAAGCGACAAGCAAATTAGTTCAAGTGAGGGGCAAGAAATTAGCGGAGAAGGCTGCACTGGCGCTATCGCGCTGGCGCAAAATACTCAAACAGGTACAGTCATTCACGGGCAAAACTGGGATTGGATTGCTGAGTGTGCGGCCTTTACGCTGGTTTTACAAATAGAACAAGCTTACGGGCCAGACCTCATCACCTTAGTAGAAGCAGGGACCCTTGCAAGATGTGGTATGAATTCTGATGGCATAGCCGTCACTGGAAACTTTCTTAAAACTGATAATGATTTTGGGGTCGATGGAATACCCGCACCATTTATTCGCAGACAAATTCTAATGTCGTCAAACTTTTACGATGCGATGAATGCCGTCATCACCTCCAATCGCTCATTTTCAATCAACGTCATGATTTCTGATGGAAAAGGTGAGGCAATCGATTTTGAAACAACGCCTCGTCGAATTTATACCATGCGACCGGAAGACGGCCTATTAGTGCACTCTAACCACTTTCTTTCACCTGCAGCGCAAGTTAACGAGATTGATAAAGCCATTGAGGTGACGCCAGATACCCTCTATAGAGATATAAGAGTGCGTCGTTTGCTCGAATCTCGTAAAGGTGACATTTGCATTGACGATTTTAAAGAGGCATTTGCCGACAAATACTGTGCGCCATATGCTGTTTGTCGTGATCCGATTGATGGTCCGGGGGGCTCTTCGTCCGCCACGCTAGCGACCGTTATAATGGATGTTACGAAGGGCGAGATGCATTTGCTGGCATCTCCTTTTGAAAACGATGAGTATCAAATTTTTCGCTTTGACAAGAAGTAGAGGTTGCTGGTGAGAGTCATTGTAGTATTTGTTCTATTATCTTTATCGGCTTGTTCTTCCGAAAATGAATCCATAAAGCCTAGAGATGGCAACAGTCAAATTGTTGTAGCGTTGCGCAATGACGTTCGAGGATTTGAACCGGGTATTTCAAGAGATGTGTTTACTGATGATTTGTTTTTGCACATCTACGAAGGTCTTGTCACTTATGATGAAAAAGGCGGCGTTATTCCCCTCTTAGCGGAATCTGTCAATATCAGTGAAAACGGCTTGACATATGAGTTTACGCTGCGTGAAAAAGTCGTTTTCCACAATGATAAGCCACTTAATTCAGAGGTGGTAAAAAAGCATTACGAGCGAATTTTAGATCCAGATGGAACATGGCTTTGTCGCTCATGGTATGACGGAAGTAGGGGCTTGGAAATCATTGAACTTGAGGCTCCCGACGATAAAACCTTCGTTATGACCCTCAATACACCCGATGCCTCTTTTTTGGATAAGCTGGCTAATGTTCAATGTGGGGGCTACATCGTGCACCCTGATTCTTTTGATCAAGACGGGAACTTTATTGAACCAATTGGAACAGGCCCTTATGCATTGTCACAATGGCAAAAGGGCGAATTCGTATCGCTGGAGGCCTTTACACAATACCGCTCTTCTGGTGCTCAGAAAGATGGCTTGGGGGGCGCTAAAAGAGCCCTAGTAGATAAGATAAAATGGCAGATAATTCCAGATATTTCATCCAGTATCGCAGGTCTTTTGTCAGGCCAAATTGATATGGCAGGACGTCTAGATGCTACCAGCTTGTATGACGTTATAAATGAAACGAATCTTGAAGTTCATAAGCAGCAAAGTTTTGATTGGAATACGCTATTGTTTCAAACTAAGGATCCGCTTCTTAGCGACCTTGCCTTACGACAGGCGATTGCCTCCGCACTCGACATTAATTCAATTGCACAAAGCGTATCTGGCGGTATTTCTAAACAAAATCCTTCAGTAGTAAGCACACAATCTCGATACTATTCAGATTGCCATACCGCCGGCTATACATTTGATAAAAGCAAAGCTAAACAATTTCTTCAACAAAGCCGTTACGTCGGGCAAGCAATATCACTCATCACAAACAAACGCTACAACCATATGTACGATAATGCCTTACTTATTCATTTTATGCTGACGCAAGCAGGGTTCAACGTAGAACTGGAAGTGGTAGAGTGGTCAACACAAGTAGATTTATACCTCACTGGCAATTTTCAGCTCATGGTGTTTGGCTATAGCGGTCGTACCGACCCATTGTTAGCATACGAAGCGATTTTAGGCGATAAGTCGCAACATCCCTACTATCAATGGGAAAATGATAAAGCACGCGGTCTTCTTAATCAATCAATGAGAGAAATCAGTGCTGAACAGAGAAAAGAAACGTTTTGTGAAGTGCACAAGTTAATGATACAGGACATACCGCTTATCAATTTACATAACCAATACATCATTGATGTCACGACACCAAGCTTAATTGACTACGCACCTTATACACTTCAAACGCCTCGATTTTGGGGTGTTAAGAAAGAAGAGGGAAGGCGTCAATAATGTTCAATTATATTTTAAAGCGCGTGTTCTTGGCGATTCCGACGCTTCTTATAGCAAGCCTAATCGTATTCATTATGGTGCGAATTTTACCGGGTGACCCAGCAGCATTGATGCTTGGAGATATGCAAGACGCACGATCGCTCGAACAAATGCGTGCTCAATTAGGCCTGGATAAGCCGATAGTTATGCAATATCTCATCTGGCTCAGCGATATGTTGAGCTTTGAGTTTGGCAATTCTATCATCACCGGTCAGTCGGTTTCAGAACTAATTTTTGATCGCTTTTTTGTGACCTTTCAACTTGTTATGGTGGCCGTTGGCATCGCAATAATTATCGCCATACCGAGCGGTCTATATGCCGCGCTAAAGCACAACACCTTTACTGACCACAGCATCATGATGCTATCAATTTTCTTGCTTAGTATTCCAAGTTTTTGGATAGCACTCATGCTGGTCTTAGTGTTCGGCGTTGAATTAAGGTGGCTACCCACAATTGGTTATGTCGCGCTTTCTGACAACGTGCAGGAGGCAATCAGGTATCTCATATTACCTGTCGTATCGCTCGCGCTTGTGGTAATTGGTCAGTTCACCAGAATGATGCGCTCAACATCGATTGATATCCTAAATACGGAATTCGTGCTCAACGCTCGTGCAAAAGGCCTCTCAGAAATTCAAATTCTTAAGCGACATATCTTTAAAAATGCCTTTGCCCCCACCTTGACGATAATTGGTATGGTCATCGGTTCACTGCTCGGCGGCGCGGCGGTTATTGAAACGCTATTTACGCTTCCAGGCATTGGTCGCCTAATGGTCGATAGCTTATACAGTCGGGACTATCCGGTAATACAAGCATCAACATTATTGATGGGTGGTGTTTTTGTGTTAGTAAATTTACTTGTCGATTTACTTTATCCTTTCTTTGATCCGCGAGTTAAGTTATAGCATGAAGAAATTGAATTTGGCCATAGGCTCTGTGCTTTGTAGTATTTGGTTATTAATGACGCTCATTTCGTTAATATACACGCCCTATGATCCCCTTTTTATGCATTTGGACAGCCGGTTAAGCGCGCCAAATCCCGAATTTTTGCTCGGCACAGACCAATATGGTCGTGACTTACTCAGCAGACTGCTTGCAGCAAGTAGCGTCAGTTTTATCGTTTGTGCATCTACTACATTGATAGCTATCATCATTGGCGGTGCGATAGGCGCGATGGCAGGTTATAAGTCAGGTATATTCGATCGATTAGTCGTAATGGTACTCGATGCTGTTATGGCATTTCCTCCCCTTTTGTTGGTGTTATTGTTTCTTTCGGTGGCGGGCCCTTCTCTTCCCTCAATCATTATTGCCTTGGCTATCGCCTATATTCCCACTGCGGCTAGAGTAATGCGATCAGCCGTATTAAGCATCCGTGAAAAAGAATACGTTGAGGCCTGTCTTGTGCTTGGTCAGCCCACTTTTACAATTTTAGGCAAGCATATTTTGCCCAATACCTTAAGCCCAATGATTGTATTAGCAACATCCATGTTTGCCACTGTTTTATTAATTGAAAGTGCGCTCAGCTTTTTAGGTTTAGGCGTAGCTCCTCCGGCTGCCACTTGGGGAGGCTTGCTAGCAGATAGCCGTCAATATCTCGGTGTTGCTCCATGGCTGAGCATCGTGCCAGGGGTGGTTATCTCTCTTACGTTATTAGGTATCAGCATGTTGGGTGATGCCTTACGCGATGTTTTAGATCCCAAGGTTTAAATTATGACAAAGTCAGAGGTGGTATTATCTATTTTTGAGCTTAGCTTAGGCTTTTCAGCGCTAGAAAACACAAATCTCGTTGTTGAAAAGGCCGAATTTCACATAAAAAAGGGTGAAATAGTTGCACTGATCGGTGAATCTGGTTCCGGCAAAACCTTGCTTGCCAAGTCAATCATCAGACTTCAGCCTGATGATTGCCAACTTATCAACGGCAGCATTGTGATGAATGGCATCGAGCTCAATGAGTTGTCATTAGCACAGATACGTGAATACCGCGGGCGTGAGATTGGTCTGATCTTGCAAGAGCCGATGGTGTCATTAAATCCGTCGATGCGCGTTGGTGAACAGATGATTGAAGGTCTTTTACTTCATACTAAACTGACAAAATCTGAAGCATTGCAGCGTGCTAAAACAATGCTTGTCAAAGTGGGCATACCAGAGCCAGAGAAAAGACTTACTCAGTATGCACATGAACTTTCAGGTGGATTGCGACAACGCATCATGATTGCCTCTGTCATGTTGTTAAAGCCGAAGCTCGTTATTGCTGATGAGCCAACAACTGCCTTAGACGCATCGGTGCAAAATAGCGTGATGCAAATGTTAGTCGAATTAACAAGCGAGATTAATGCATCTGTATTGCTCATTACTCACGATCTTAGCGTTGTCGCTGATTATGCAAATGAAGTTGTGGTCATTGAAAAAGGAAAAGTGGTTGAAAAAGGGAAATGTTCAAAAGTGTTTGCCAAGCCAAAGCATCCATATACAACGAAGCTGTTAGAAGCATTGCCGATATATAAACCGAAGCCTTTAAACGTAAGTGAGAGTGCACCTGTTGTGCAGATTAATGATGTGTCTGTGAGCTTCAAAAGCAAGGCATTTTTCCCTTGGCAAGAAAGCAAAATATTCAGGGCTGTGAAATCAGCGAATTTAAGCATTTTACCCGGCAACGTAACGGCTTTAGTCGGGGAATCTGGTTCTGGTAAAAGTACACTCGGTCGCACGGTCGTTGGGTTATGCCAACCGACAAGCGGAAGCGTTGAGCTTGATGGACATCGTTTGTATGAAACTTCTTCAGCAAAACGCAACTTGCACCCAGATATTGTACAGTTGATTTTCCAAGACCCTTATTCTTCATTAAACCCCAAGATGAAGCTTGAAGAAATACTATATGAAGGTATTTTGCAAGCTGATTTATCGTATGAAACTCGAAGAAAAATGGCTGGCGATATGCTTGAAGAGGTTGATCTACCGAGAGAGTTTCTTAAACGCTACCCTCATGAACTCTCTGGTGGGCAACGGCAACGGGTTTGCATCGCGAGGGCACTTATTTCAAACCCCAAACTCGTGGTAGCAGATGAGCCTGTTTCTGCATTAGATTTGACTGTCCAATCAAAAGTATTGAAGTTGTTGAATCGTCTGCAGCAAGAACGTCAATTTTCAATGTTGTTCATATCACACGATTTAGCGGTCGTGCAGCAACTTGCCGATACAGTCGTTGTGATGGAACACGGGGTCATTGTCGAGAAAGGCGCGACGACAGATATTTTTGAAAATGCTCATCATCCCTACACACGAAGACTAATAGAAGCGTCACCCTATTTAGAGAAGTGCCACATTACTCAAGAATATAAACTGACAACCCGTCGAATAAGCAATAAAACACCGAAGGCTCTCAATTTTTGTGAAACCTTAGAATTCGACGATGAAGAAACTGTTTTTCATCAAGTGAACCAACACCACAGTGTGCTTATTAAGGCCATAAGGACTTAGCAATGACTGAACAGACAACTGCCACACTATTTATAGATAATAAATGGTGTTGCGCATCCGATGGAGACTTTATCTCAGTAGTAAATCCGGTTACCGAGCAGACAATTGCTCATGTTTCTAGTGCTACTAAGGAAGATGTGAATAAAGCGGTAGATAGCGCCGATAAAGCGTTGAAATCGGATTGGTATCACACTAACGCAAATGAACGAGCCGAAATATTGGAAGCTATCGCTAATGGCATCGAAGCCAATATCACAATGCTTAGTGAGTTAGAGACCAAAAGCAACGGTAAGCCATTGGCCGAATCTGTTTGGGACATAGAAGATGCAGCTGGCTGCTTTCGATATTATGCAAAATTAGCGAGAGGATTAGATGATCGACAGGGCAAGTCTGTAACGTTACCAGATATTAATTTTAAATGCAGATTATTTTATGAACCTATTGGCGTTTGCGCCCTTATTATTCCGTGGAATTTCCCCTTGCTCATGGCCGCATGGAAAGTAGCACCGGCATTGGCAGCCGGATGCACTATGGTACTAAAACCTTCCGAATTTACGCCTTTAACTGCAATTGAGCTTTGTAACATAATTAAGGACGCGGGTGTGCCTAGCGGTGTTGTCAATTTAATCACTGGTTTTGGACATACCGCAGGCCAAGCGCTGGTAGAAGCAAAAAAAATTAGAAAAATTGCATTTACCGGTAGCGATGCCACTGGCGCAACCGTAATGAAAAGTGCAGCCGTTGATATCAAAAATGTCGCCTTAGAATTAGGTGGCAAGTCCCCTATTCTGATTTTTGACGACGTTGATGTAGACAAAGCAGTCGAATGGATAATGTTTGGCATTTTTTGGAATAAGGGTGAGGTGTGTAGTGCTACATCGAGATTAATCGTGCACGAGCGAATAAAAGAGCGCTTGTTTGACAAGCTTGCAGTGCGAGCAAATAGTATAGCAATAGGCGATGGCATGCACAAAAGCGTAAAACTCGGTCCGCTTGTTTCAAAAGTTCAATACAAAAAGGTGACTGCGATGGTAAGGGAGGCAATAGATCAAGGCGCTACATTAATATTCGGTGGGAAGAGACCCAAGCATCTGGAAAAAGGTTACTTTTTTGAGCCGACACTTTTAGTTGATGAGAAACGATCATCATGCGCGTGGACAAAAGAAATTTTTGGACCGGTGCTTACTGCATGCACTTTTTCGACAGAAGAAGAAGCTGTGCGTATTGCGAATGATTCAGAGTTTGGTCTAGGTGCTGCAGTATTGAGCCAAGACCCTGATTTATGCCAACGTGTGGCGGGACAGATTGAGAGCGGAATTGTTTGGATAAATTGCTCACAACCAACCTTTACAGAGGCACCGTGGGGAGGAGTGAAACGCAGCGGTATTGGACGCGAACTAGCCGAAAACGGGCTGGAAAACTTTCTAGAAACTAAACAGGTTACCGAATACGTAGGCGATGATGATTGGGACTGGTACAAATAACTCGCTTAGTGACTATCAATAAGACATTTTTTAAGAATTGACGCTGGGCGATTAAGTTTCTTAGAATTTTTGTGAATGAGCTTAAATGAGCAATCATAAGTAAATCGTTGATTTTCTATCTTTATTAACTTTTTTTCAGCAACGAAATTCGCCGCATAGTGGTCCGGTAAAAATCCAATGTATTTCCCAGTCAAAATCATTATAGCTACTGCTTCTTGATCGCTAGCTACAGCCGAAGATATCAAATTTAAAGTTTGGCTAATCGCCATATTCGGCGAGTAGTAACCTAAACCTACATAGGGTATTGCCATTAAAGCCTGCTCGTCAGTCCCTTCTAAATGTAAATTTGGACTTCTATACAAGGACATATGCTCATCAAAGAGCGGACAGTACTCTATGCCAGAAACTTGCTTTATTGTCGGCACGATCCCAAGATGTAAGTGCTCATTGACTATGTTTGTCTCAATACTGTTTAAGGGCTCAACCATCAATTCTAGTTTTACCTCAGGGGCTAGCGTAGTGAAGCGCTCAAGTGCCTCAATCAGGTTCGCATTTGGATTTGAAAGGATCTTATCGAAAAGGCCCACTCTTATCGTACCGGAAATCGACTCATGTAATTCATTGATGCTCAATTTGAAGTTGTCGATAGCGCCGTTCAATTTGGTGATCGCCTGATAAACTGAGACACCCTCATCAGTCAGTCTAAAGCCACCTCTACCTCTCACACAAAGCACAAGATTAAGTCGTTGTTCTAAATCACCAATGTATTTTGAAATAGTTGAACAACTGATGTTTAGTTTTGCTTCTGCCGCACTTAGTCCTTTTGCATCTGCCACTATTTTAAAAATTTTTAACAAACGCAAGTCTGCATCTGAAAATTGACCTAAAAATGCTTTGCTTTTCGCCATATGCGCGATCCTTTTAAACTTTTCTAGCGCCAAACAGGTCCCAACTTTACTTTCATTTATCTCAAAGTAAACCTGTATATTAATATATTTATTAAAGTTAATGCTTACTGGATAATCAACATGTATTTTCTTATTGGAGAACGCATGAGCATCATCAGCCAATCACAGCTTGAAGCGCACTGGATGCCCTTTTCAGGCAATCGTCAATTTAATAAATCACCTCGCATTTTTTCCAAAGCAAAAGGGGCGTATTATTACGATGATAAGGGAAACAAGATATTTGACGCCTTGTCAGGTTTGTGGACTTGTGGCCTAGGTCACAACGTCGATGAAATCAATCAAGCTGTGTACAAGCAGATCAAAACGCTTGACTACAGTCCAGCTTTTCAATTCGGTCACGAAAAGTCATTTCAACTAGCTGAGAAAGTGCTGGCCTATATGCCTGAGGGATTTACGCGTGTTTTTTTCACAGGTTCCGGCTCCGAATCTGCCGATACCGCGATGAAAATTGCGCGCGCATATTGGCGCAAAAAAGGCATGTCTTCAAAAACTGGTTTTATTGGCAGAGTAAAAGGCTATCACGGCGTCAATTTTGGGGGCATAGGCGTTGGCGGTATTCCGGCAAATCGCTCCATGTTTGGCGAGGGAGTTAGCGCAATTCACTTGTCGCAGACACAGATTTCTGGGAATGAGTTTTCTAAAGGCCTCCCTGAACAGGGGGCGCACATCGCAGAAGAACTGGAGCAAAAACTCTTGTTTTATGGCGCAGAAAATATAGCAGCATTGATTGTAGAGCCTATGTCAGGCTCTGCTGGCGTGTTGCCGCCACCTGTAGGCTATTTGAAGAGACTTGTAGATATTGCGAGAAAACACAATATTTTAGTGATTTTTGATGAAGTGATATGTGCATTTGGCCGTTTAGGCAAAAAGACCGGTGCAGAATATTTTGATGTCTGTCCCGATATCATCACCATTGCCAAACAATTGACAAATGGTGCCATTCCAATGGGTGGGGTAGTGGTAAAAGAGCATATTTATGAAGCTTTCATGGAAAATGCTGGGCCCGAATTTGCCGTTGAACTTCCACACGGCTATACCTTCTCTGCACATCCTGTCGCTTGCGCAGCGGCATTAGCAAATTTTGAGGTATTGGAAAAGGAAAACCTAATTCCACGCGTCAATGATCATGCTGCTTACTTTGAAAACGCTATTCATAGTCTGAAAGGGCTCCCTTTCGTAACTGACATCCGTAATTTGGGCTTTGCCGCTGGTTTGACAATTGAGCACAGAGCTAGCCATCCAATGGCGAGAACCTTTGATATTGGCATGTCGATGCTGGAAAAAGGTTTTTATGTTCGGTACGCCAACGACACCATTCAGATTGGCCTGCCTTTTATCACGACACGAGCAGAAATTGATTCCCTTGCAAATGCTCTGTCCGACACAATCAAACAAATACAATAGGTAAAATAAAATGGACACTATACCGCATTTTGTTAACGGCGACGAATTGATGGCAAGCGACGTAGATAGAAACAGCAATTTTAATCACAGCGACGTTTTTAACCCGTCAATTGGTGCATCAACCGCACGCGTTGTGCATGCCTCTGCAACACAGGTAGACCTATGTGTGTCGATGGCAGAACAAGCGTTTGAAAAATGGAAGAAAGTCTCTCTCGGTAAAAGAGCGGCCATCATGTTTACATTTAAATCGCTGGTTGAAGAGAATATCGACTACTTATGCCAACTGATTGGACAAGAGCATGGGAAAATTGCGCATGATGCCCTAGGTGAGGTCAAACGCGGCATTGAAAACATTGAGTTTGCTTGTAGTGCGCCTTTGGCTTTGAAAGGTGAGCATAATCGACAGGTAGGTAGTGGCATTGATGTATTTACCGAACCTCACCCGTTAGGCGTTGTAGCCGGTATTACGCCTTTTAATTTTCCTGCAATGGTGCCTTTGTGGATGTTTCCATTAGCCATTGTTTGTGGGAATTGTTTTATCTTAAAGCCGTCTGAGAAAGTCCCGTCAGCAGCTATATTTTTAGCAAAATTGCTAAAACAAGCTGGCCTTCCAGACGGCGTATTCAATGTCATTCACGGAGGACGTGAAACCGTAGATGCAATTCTGCATCATCCGGCAATCAAGGCAGTCAGTTTCGTCGGCTCGACACCTGTTGCTAAATCAATCTACAAAACGGCCACAGCCAACGGCAAGCGATGTCAAGCGCTTGGCGGTGCTAAAAATCATGCGGTGATTATGCCTGATGCGAATGTAAACTTTGTAAGCGATCAAATAATCGGTGCCGCCTTTGGCTCTTCTGGGGAGCGCTGCATGGCAATATCTGTTGCAGTATGTGTAGGTAAAAAGACAGCAGATGACTTTGTGAAAGCGTGTAAAGCAAAAATCGCGCATCTTAAAGTAGGGCCTTCATCGGAAAACAGCAACGATTTTGGTCCATTGATAACGAAGCAACATCTGCAAGCAGTGCAGGCGCATGTCGAAGAGGCAGAGCGTCAAGGCGCGAGCCTTGTTGTTGACGGTCGATACCCAAAAATTGCCGGAGAAGCAAAGGGCTTTTTTATGGGAGCAACATTGATTGATCATGTAAATAAAGAGATGAAATGCTACCAAGAAGAAATTTTTGGACCTGTTTTATGTGTGTTGAGAGTAGATAATTTGAAGCAGGCTGTAGATCTGATAAATGCAAATCAATACGGTAACGGGGTTGCGATATTTACTACTAACGGCTTTGCTGCTCAGCGATTTAAGGAGCATATAGAGGTTGGAATGGTTGGCGTCAATGTACCCATTCCGGTACCAGTGGCTTATCACAGTTTTGGAGGCTGGAAAAATTCGCTGTTTGGTGATTTACACGCTTACGGTCCAGACGGCGTTAAATTCTATACACGACGCAAAACTATCACTCAGCGCTGGTCGGATAATGCTCAAGAGACTGGGCCTGCATTTGGTTTTCCAGCAAACGATTGACAAAATACCTAAGGAATAAGCATGCTCAATAAAATTGAAAAATTAGATTATTCAAACCTTTTTGTAAATAAAATGAAACCGATAGGACTGTCTTTTCCAGAACAGGTTATTAGCGGCGATCCACAGGAATCAGCGCTTAGCATACTGGATCTTGAGTCAAGCGCAGTGAGCCTCGGCGTATGGCGGTCAGAAGCGGGCCAAGTAAAATTTGATGCATATCCTGTGAGCGAGATATGCTGGATCGTTGATGGTGAGCTTAACTTACATTCCACAGATGACATTTATACCTTCTCCAAAGGCGATGTGTTTTTCATTCAAAAAGGCATTGAAGTGACGTGGACAATGTCAAAACCGCTGACGAAATACTATATCGAGTTACTGGAGTATTAAGTGAACGATAATATCTTTTTCGCACAAGCACTAAAAATTGAATAGGGAGCGATAGTCTTTGTGAAAATTGGAGCGAGAATAGGGATGTGTTTGGG
This sequence comes from Alteromonas oceanisediminis, assembly GCF_018474025.1. Lineage (GTDB taxonomy): Bacteria > Pseudomonadota > Gammaproteobacteria > Enterobacterales > Alteromonadaceae > Alteromonas_E > Alteromonas_E oceanisediminis. Next base: position 440,193 of record NZ_JAHCTA010000001.1, read on the forward strand.
CTTGCTTATGGTTTTTAATGTGGGTAAGACAAATGAGCAAGCCAATATAATAGAGCAGCTTCAAGCACTTAAAGCACAACAAGAGGCGTTAAATAAAAAAATAGCGACTTTAGAAGCAGCGATTGCAAAGATACAAAAAAGTGATACGTCTATTGAAGCTACTGTCATCGGCAACCAAAATGACGCTGTTTCTAATGAGCATAAACGCTCATCAGAAACAGAAGCGCCGTCTAACAGCGAGTCTTCAATAGTGGCAAAATTAGAAGCCTTAGATCCTAGTGTTTTTGGTGATGCTCGCATTCGCTATGAATATAACTCGCCATTGCCTGGCGAATCTGCCAGAGAAAGAGGAGTAATAAGAGGACGATTAGGCGCGACTATCACCCCTTTTAATCAGTTAACTATTGGTGCTCGTTTGGTGGGTGGAGACCGGGATGACCCAAACACTAGTGATATCACCTTAGGTTCGTTTGACGACGATTTAGATTTGGGCATCGACCAGCTCTATGGTCAATATGCATTAGGGCCGACTAGTTTATTTTTTGGTAAGTTTCCGCAAATTTTTAGCGGTACAGATATGATTTGGGATGGCGATATTCCTCTGCAGGGGCTTGGTGGACAATACCGGCAAGCCATAAATACAGATTGGCATATATATCTTAATGCGACACATTTTTTAATTGATGAAAATGCACGCGGCAGCGATAGTTCAATGAATGGGCTTCAAATTGGCGCGGAATATAACTCCGAAAACCTTTCCTTGATAAGTCATCTATCACGTTATAACTATGCGCTCACATTTCTAGACTCAGCTGACGAGGGTGATTTTAGAACAAATGCCTTAAAGCCTGATGGTAGTTATTTAAGTAATTTTGACGTCATTGATGTTTACATGGATGTAGCTTACACATCAATGGAGTACTTCAATCAAGCAGGCCTGCGTCTGCATTTGGTGAAAAATATTGATGCAAATATTCAAGGTGACTCAGGCTGGCGCGTAGAGCTATATTTGGGCCAGATAGATAACACTCAGGCTTGGTCGCTGCTCTACTCTGTATCAGCATTAGAGCAGGATGCAGTGCTAGCAGCATTTTCTAATGATAATATCCCGATCGCGACGAACTACAAGAACCATAGTTTAGTATTTCAATGGATTCTTGCACCAAGCTTGCTATTCGACTTCACGGCGTATCGCTTTAAAGTACTCGACGCAATGCCAGGTATGCCATTGATTAATTATGAAAACAGGCTTCGGTTAAATTTGTCCTATAGCTTCTAATACTCATCTTACCTTTTAGAGTTCCTGAATTGATTAATGAGGTCTTGTTTTTATTGGAATGGAAATAACGGCTTATATTGTCAACTAACCAACTTTGAGCGTTAATTTATCTACATTACCTCATAGACAAGTCCTTCGAGCGAGTCGCGAATGCGCAATTTTCTCTCTGAATTCGTTTGATATTCCTCATCTTCAATTGTGCTGACCGAAATATAATTCGCTATGGCTTTTTCCTTAGACAGTGTCAAGTCAATATATCCGCGGGCAAAGGCATTGTAATAATCTATTTCTCGGTTGATTTCCGTCGCCATCGTTGGGAAATCGATGCCGACTGCTTTGAAAATCTCCATAATGTAACTTTCAGACGTGATACTACTCGTACCAAGCTCAATGCCTCGCCTTTGTCCCTTATTATCATACAAGGTATTTGTCATAAACGCGTGCGTGTCGCCGGTGAGGACTAAAACCTTTGCGTCAGTCTTTTGAATGGCATTATAAAGTAATTCTCGTTCGTGTGGATATCCATCCCAAGCATCAAGATTAAACGGAAGATCGAACTTCGTCATTGATAAATATTGAACAATGTGCTCTCTTGGTGCTGGATGTAAGGCTATTTCAAGTTCGTCAATTATTGATTCGGAAAGGTAAGGGCTCAAATCAGGCATGTGTAAGCGTGCCATGGTGCATTGATTGACGAGGATTTGCCATGGTTTATCCCTTTGTCTTGATTTCAATAGCGCATCAGCCACAAAGTCTTGCTGTTTTGGACCAATGTACTGTCTTGACTCATCTCCAAGCGTGTTCTGAAAAAATGATTCTCTATCGCTAAAACCGTCTTGATAAAGGACCTCATTATCTCTTACAGCAAGTCGCGTTTCTAAACAAATGAAGCTTGCTAAATCGCCAAATTCATATGTCTTCCATGCTTTGACGCTATCGTTGTTATGTTTAGGTTCTCTACGGGGCATCCATTCAAAATAAGCTTTAAGAGCAGATTCTTTTCGTTTTTTCCAGTCACCTTCCGTTTCTGGACTGTGATTTTGTGCGCCATCTTTATATGCATTATTGGCAAATTCATGGTCATCCCAAATGAGAATAAATGGATGGGCGGCATGAACAGCTTGAGAAGCCAATTCCTTTTTATATTGCGAGTGCCTCTGCCGGTAGTCCGATAGTGTGATCGTCTCATTTGCTGGTATATGAGGACGATTTAAGCGATTTCCTTCTTTTGCGCCAAGTTCGCCTTCCGCTGTGCCGTATTCATACAGGTAGTCGCCTAAATGCAAAACAAAATCGATGTCTAGGCGCCTAGAAATATGGTCATAGACATTAAAATATCCAAATGGGAAATTGGCACACGATACGACAGCGACCCTTAATTTTTCAAGGCTACCTGTGGGCAACGTCTTCGTTGTGCCAATCGGTGATTCAACCGCACCGACCTGAAATTTATAAAAATACGTTTGACCGGCTTCCAATTTTTCAACCAATACTTTGACACAAAAGTCATTGGCTTTGGATGTGCGATAAATCCCCTGTGAAACTGGATTTTCAAACTGTCTGTCTATCGACAGCTGCCAACTCACATCGATATTCCTCGAAGTTGCTTCTTTTTCATTAATTGGACTGACTCGTGTCCAAATAACAATTCCATCTTCACTGGGGTCACCACTGGCAACACCATGTTCAAATTTCACCGCGGGCGGGTAAGGGTATGGGCGCTCAACTGTAAATGCCAAAGGACTACTCACAAAACTAGCAAAAATGCTTCCCTTGATAAGCGTTCCGAGGGCATCTCTACGCCCATTGTCTAAGGCTTCATTTTTATTACTCGCATGCTTCACCCTCATTAAGTGCTTCATGGAAACTCCTTGACTGTTTCACTTTGCCAAATTACAGTTTGTATTATTCTTGTAAAAAATACAAGACAACTATATAAAGGACATTCTTATGCAGCAAAACGCTAGGTCACATCATATTCACCTATTTCTTCTCGTTTTTTCTATTACTCTTCAATCTTATAGTGCAGAAACGCTGGCGAACCTCAGGCAAAACCAAACGGTTGAGGCTGAAACAAATGAAGTAAAACAAACAGCGAAAGCGCTTGCAGAAGGCGATAATCATGCAAGTTTTGAATATCTTTCTCAGTCAAATGCATTTTTCATCGAACGCCTAAATTCGCCACAGCGGGTAATAGACGGGCAAACACTGCACCCTAAGATGCAATACCTGTTAGAAAAATACACAAATCCCGAACAGAACAAAGGCTATGAAAAAATGCTTAGATCGGAGCAAGGTAGAGAGCTGTTTCGCCAACGCACTGATATCAACTGGCCTGCGAGGGGTAAAATATCTAAAGCAATGAAAAGCACTCAAGATAAATGGATTGAAACACCCGAAGGAAAACTACAAATACGGATATATACCCCTCTAACCGAGAAAGATAAGCCGCTACCTGTTCTCGTTTACTTTCACGGAGGTTCATACATCTTTGGGTCAATAGACGCCCTCGACCGAGCCGTTCGTCTAATTGCGAATGAAGCCAATGTTATTGTTGTTTCAGCGAATTATCGATTAGCGCCAGAATATCATTTCCCAGCACCTGTAAACGATGCGACATATATTTATGATTGGGTTGTTGACAACCTTAGCTCATTTGGAGGTGATGCAGGTCGAATTGCAGTAGGAGGAGACAGCGCTGGTGCTTTTTTAAGCTTAACGATTAGTTTAAAGGCTTTAGAAAATGATAAACGAGTGCCTGATTATCAGCTACTTTATTATCCCCATGTTGACGTAATCGGTACCGGCAAATACGACTCTGAAATAATATTTAAAAATGGCTATGGCCTCGATCCATGGATTGTTGATACAACTATGGAATACATGTTTCCTGATGGCATACCAGAAGACAATCCTTTCATCGATGTTTTAGTACATCCTCAAGCCAAGCATTTTCCTCCCACATACGTTGGGACTGCAGGTTTTGATATTCTGCGAGATCATGGTTTTGCCTTAGTTAATCACTTAAAACAACATAATATAAGCGTTACTCACGGCCACTATCCCAGCTTGCTACATAATTACCTTGAATATTCTGGTGTTATGGACGACGCAGAGGACGCTGCAATGAAATCAGCACATAGTTTAGGTCAATTTTTTTGGGATGGTAGATAATGAAATTTTTACGCTGGGTAATTGTTGCAGGTACGCTATTTTCTTGTTTTGTTGCAGCGTCCGATAATATTCTGAGAGTAGGTATTGATCGCGACATTGCAAGCACTGAATATACCGACAAACACGATAACGCTAACATCATGGTACTGCATCAGATATACGAAGGGCTTGTCGCATACGATGAGAATATGGAGCTAGCGCCTTTACTTGCGAAGCACTGGGATGTCTCGGACGACGGTAAAACGTATCGATTTACGTTACGCCAAGATGCGATGTTCCACAACGGCGAATCCTTAAACGCAGAGATTGTAAAATGGAATTTTGAGCGTTTTTTGAGTGTAGAACGAGATTGGGGAGCCCATTGCAGAGATCAGTTAAATGGCGGCTTTGAAGAATATATTCGCCCCGCCTACATTGTGGATATTTCAGTATTATCACCATTTGAATTAGAGGTCAGATTGCAAAGCCCCTCTGGAATGTTTCTTCATCACTTAGCTAACGAACATTGTATTTATCCGATAATACATCCTGATTCGTTGGGTAAAGATGGTAAATGGAAAAGCCCCATTGCCACAGGCCCATTTCAACTTGAAAGTTGGTCAAAAGGGAAATCTATTGTTCTCTCTAAGAACGAGCACTATCGTGGACAAGCAGGAATGCGAAATGGATTGGTTGGAAACAAAGAGGTTTTGCTAGAAAAAATCGAGTTTTTTGTACAAACATCAAAAACCGAAGCACTCGCCAAGTTGAGTAAAGGCGAGCTGGATTTAGTGCCAGATATCGATATTTTGACAGAAACGGATGTTATCAATCACCAAAACACTGTTTTACGTAAAACTACCGTTCCCTCATTTCTGCAGCTGATTGTGCAAAGTCGTTCCAACACGATATTAGATAAAGTCGAGATGCGTCAAGCCATTGCATATGCACTCGATAAACAAAAAATTATCAAAGAATCTGTTGGTAGTTTTGCTAAAGTCAACCATTCAGCAGTAGCCAAAAGTTCGCCATATTTTAGCTTGGTACAACAGCGCGGCACTGAATATGACGTAGAAAAGTCAAAGCACCTATTAAGCAAAGCCGGATACGCGGGTGAATATATCCCAATACTCGCGAGCAAAGCACCATATCCAGTATTTAGCAGAGCAGCAGAACTCGTTGCAGAAATGCTGCAAGCAGTTGGCATCAATAGTGCCGTTGAATATGAGACATGGGCCGAACATCGCGCAAAATATGCACAAAATGATTATTCGCTAACACTAATTTCATTCTCTGTGAGGACGGACCCTGCGCTAATGTACAGCGCTATGGTGGGTCAAAAGGGCGATCATGCTTGGTATATGTGGGAAGACATGGAGGCTGAGTCTTTAGTAACAAGGGCTGTAATTGAACGCGATAGTGAGCTGAGACAAGCGCTCTTCGATCAGTTACACCAAAAGATGCTCGATTGGACACCTACAGTCGGACTGTCTGATTTTCCTAGAATTGATGCTGTTGGCAAAACTGTCGAAGGATATGAGCCATGGGCTTTGGGAATACCTAGGCTTTGGGGCGTAAAAAAGCACCCTCAATAAGCGAATTCAAAATGATTCTCTGGGTTAAATTGCAGAAATACACAGCAAATCAAATTAGGCTTTACATATCTATCGTTGGTTTTGCACTCAACCATTAGTGCAAGCTATATGGCTATTCATAAAAAGTGGGAAAGCTATCGCGTTTCCCCATGGAGTTTTTTTAATCGATCATTGAGATTAGATTAAAAAGGTTAGAAAATATAATGAATTGCCAGTCGATATATATTGGCATCTGTCTCAGCATCCAACTCGTTAGTAAACTTGGACCATTCCGCTTTAAAAGCTGCACGAGAACTTATATCGTATCTCAAACCAGCTGTAATTATTTCCCATTCTGCAAAAGCGCTCGCTTGTAAACCAATCACTGCCGGTGCTATTGCTTCTTGAATCGCCACTGGTTGAGCATTGAGTTGATCAATAAATTTCAAGTCATCGTTTCTATCACGAAATGAATATGTTAAAGATGGCGTTATCGTATGACACAAAGCATGAGCCGAAGAGGAAATTGCTGGGATCACAGCCCGATGGAGCGTGTGTTTAGAAGTTATAAATCTGAATGGATGCCGACACAAGGCTACCGTTCACTCAACGAAGCAAAACGAGATGTGGGATATTACCTGATGAACTATTACAACTGGGAAAGACCACATCAATTTAACGATGGGCTAGCGCCTGCTAGGGCTGAGAAATTAGCTAAAAAGGTGTCCGGATTTTGTTGACCACTACAGAATGTAAAGCGTGGTTACAATAAGAAGCTCACTGCAGAAATGTAAAGAGACTTTGGTATATTCACCCTAGTTCAATAAGTATATCGAGATAGAAATCGATGGGTGAGATCGGCGATTACATCGCTATCTTCTTCTAGCGCAAAGTGACCAGTGTTTAACAGATGTACTTCCAAGGTATGAACATCGTCTAAAAATCCTAAAGCGCCGGACACCTCAAATAGTAAATCATTTTTGCCCCACACCACGAGTACTGGTGGTTGATACTCCTTTAAATATTGTTGCCAACGTGGGTACAAGGCTACATTGTGTTGATAATCAAAAAATAAATCCAATTGAATATCAGCCTGACCATCTCTCGAGATTTTTGCAAAATCGTGTTCCCATCGTCTCGAGTTTATGAATTCGGGGGATCGTGTTCCATGAGTGTACTGCCACTTCATTGCCTCAAGTGTAAATGAGCGATTTAAAAAGAGCCCTTCCGTTTCAGTGTTTCTCTCTTTCCACAGACGTTGCATTCTTGACCATTTTTCAGGATCTAAGCCCTGCTCATATATATTGCCATTTTGCACTATCAATGCGTCAATATTTTGCGGATTGTTTGACGCAATGCGAAATCCAATAGGTGCGCCATAGTCTTGCATATAAAGGCTGTATTTTTTCAGTTTTAGCTGTTGTAACAGCTCTTCAATAAGCGTTGCAAAGTTGTCAAAAGAGTAGGTAAAGGCTTCTCTAGAGGGGACATCACTTTCACCAAATCCAGGATAATCTGGTGCGATAATGTGATAGTGCGGGCTTAACAATTGTATTAAGTTATCATACATTATTGAAGATGTCGGATAGCCATGAAGGAGCACAATTGTAGGGTTTTCGCGACTGCCTGCTTCTCTGTAAAAAATTTTTATGCCATTAATATCTTTGGTATTAACGTATTGGTCTGCTGCAGTATCAGTATGCTTTAGCGTCGTAGAAGGGTTAGAATTTGAAACGGTAAAAGCTAACAGAAAGATTAGCACTACAATAAGCATGAACCACAATGAATTCGACATAGGATGCTCCAAAAAAGCCATGTTATGAACATGGCTTTTAAGTGTTATTTGAATTAATCGATGTAATAGCTGTATCGAAGTATGAACGAGCGTCCTGTTCCAGCCGCGTATTCATTATCGGGGGTTTCTGGATTAAAATCAGTTACGTATTGAGCATCTAAAGGTGCGTATTTTTCGTTTAGGAGATTATTAATACCCAGGCTGATAAAACCGCCGTAAAGCGGCACTGAAACAGAAAAATCAACCAAAAGAAATGAATCTAGCGGTGTCTCAGCAAAACCTCGCTGGTCAAGTGGCGTTGAAGCAAATCTATCATCAGCTTCAGAGTACAAGAACTGAAGTTGCATCTGCCAATCATCAAGTGCTGACCATTTCATAAAAGCCGTCGCTTTTGGAGGATTTATTCGAGCTGAATTAAGCGGCGTTTCAAAACTTCCGTTATCATCAAAGTCTGCATGACCGTTGACAAATGTATAGGAAGCCCCGACGCTTGCCGTCTTGCTAAGATCATATTCGATAGTTGCCTCATACCCCCACACTTCTTCAGGTGCTCTTGCTACCTCAAGGGTAAGTGAATCTAATGTGGTTCCCTCTTCAGAGTTACTCTGGTAGCCAGCAAAGGTAAATGCAAAGTCGTTCCAAGTTCCCCTTATACCTAATTCATAGTTGTCGATCACTTGCGGCTCTGGGTTCAAAGTTGCAAGGTCGAATATCCCTTCAAAATCAGCCACTCGAATGAGTCGTCCGATGTCGGTTACAATGAAACCTTGCGAAAACCCGCCGAATATATCTAGGTTACTCGTGAGATTGTAAACACCCCCTATATTGAATAGAGGTTCGCTATATTCCAGTTCCCCGCCCGTTATATCTTGCGACAAGAATAAGGTAGTAAAATCAGCAACATCCACCGTTACATCTTCATATCTAAAGCCGGTTCTTAGTGTGAAGTTTTCGGCAACATCAAGTTCTAATTGCGCAAAAATAGCAGTGCTTGTTAGCTCCATATCGGGTGCAAAAACACGTCCATCAGCAAGCGGTTGCGCAGACTCATCTACGCCATAGTCCAGGCCCCATAAAACCTTGCCACCATCTAAGAGTTCATAGATTGGCGTGATAAAATCTACTCTAAGTCCTTTTTTAGAAGAGGTAATTTCGCTGTTCGCTCCGGGCGTACTGATAAAAGGGTCGGGATTAGCAGGATCAGCTGCTGGAAATCCTTCGAACCAACTGAATCTATTTTGTACATCTTGATAAAATGCAGTAACGGTTAAGTCAGTCTCTGCAAACAATTCTGAGGAAACATATTTTGCTACAAAGACTTGATTGTCAGTGATAACAGGAAGTCTTCTACTGTCAAAGGGAGTACCAAAACCGTTGTCTAAACCTACGGATGATAGCTGGTCAAAAAACTCATCTATGCTGATTGCGCTTTGAAACTCATTTTGTGTTCTATCACCCGGGTTGAAGAAATCTAAGGCATAGTTTAGGCCTTGCTCACTTACAAAGCTCAAACCGCTCACAGTTAAACGGTTATTATCATCAAAATCATACCCAATTTTTGCGAATATGCTTTCATTAGTGGTGTCTGCTAACCCGCCTTGGAAAAATGGGTCGGGTGGAATAAGTTCACCGTCTGGGTCATACATTAAACCAATGTCTTCATAGGTACCTGAAACAATATAATCAAAATTACCGGGCTTACCTGAGACCATAAATTCGCTCAAAAAGCTTTCTGAATCTTCAAACTCTGTGAGTGATCCACCGATACCAATGCTTACATAACCTTCAAAACTGCCGAGTACCGGTTCTTTTGTTATGTAGTTAATGATGCCTCCCGCCCCGCCGTTTCCATAAACAGACGATGAGCCTCTAATGACTTCGATTGAACCTATTGCAGATGGAGATATTGTTCGAAGTTCACGCCCACCATCGCGAAGAGGCGTACCAATTAAAACACCGTCGATTAGAACAGCAGGCTTCCTTCCTCTAAGCGTCTGTGTAAAATTAGAATTAGAATTTGAGCTAACACCAAGGCCCGGAACCGTGTTTGCTAACATTGAACCGAGATCTGTCGTTACTCTAGATTGTTCAGAGAGTTCTTGACTGCTAATAATAGTAACTGAATGAGGCACAGAAGAAAGCTCAGTTGGTAACCGCCCTACTGTAACTTTTATTACTTCTACTTCTTTCGTGTCGTCGCTTTCTTCAGCCTGCTCTTGCCCGTGAACGGAAAACGCAGAAATAGTTAAAAGACATGCGTAGGCGATTGGATTAAATGTAAATTTCTTGAGTGTGTTTGCTTGTTTCATCACAGAGTCCCACTAAATGTATTATGTTAGTTTATTAAACGTATTATTTACATTAAAAATACATTATGACTAAATTAAGTCAACCTTTAATATGTAACATATATTTATAATTTGACATTTAAATTAATAGTGAACATGACATTTAGCTTAGGTGTTTGTTCGTAAATATTTTATTATTTACATGGGATTTGAACAATCTTGCGACCGCTACCCTGAAACTTTTGCGAAGAGCAAATGATTGATTAAGATAATGTAAGTCTCTTAAGTAAATTATATGTTAAGATACAAAACTTAAAATTGCATTATTATCAGTAAAAATACTATTATAGACGAACACCGATTCATCAACCAAAGGTTAGAACATTGAAATTATTAAAAATTTGTCGGGGGCTTTTAGCTTCTTTTATAAGCGTTTTATTTATAGCGCACTCCTACGCGTCATCAATGCCAGAATTCAGTGCAATGCCTGTTACAGTGAAGACCAAACAATTTGAAGGTGAAGATTTAGACTACTATGAAAAAATGAAGGAACAGTCTAACAGCTATTTTGCTTCGCAGCTGTCAGCTAGTCCTGATATGGTAGATGGGGCATTACTGCACCCTAAACTTCAATTTCACTTAGAAAAATACTCAAGAGGTGATGAAGTAACAGATTACGGATCTTTGCTTTCAAATCCCGAGTCAGCTAACGCCCTTCGAGCCGGCGTCGACGCAAATTGGGCAGGAAGAACACTTGAAAGTAAGCCAATGAAAAAGATCACTGAGCAAACCGTAGAAAAAGACGGAGCTATTACAACGATACGTTTTTACTACCCGGATTCTTATTCTAAAGATTCCCCGATTCCTATAATTCTTTACTTCCACGGCGGAGGGTGGTTGTTTGGGAGCCTCGATTCTCATCACCCTTTTTACAAACTGCTAGCCAATAATGCAAACGTGGTGGTAGCGGCAGCAAGCTATCGATTGGCGCCTCAATTTAGTTATCCAGCAGCACATAAAGACGCATATTTAGCGTACGAGTTTGTAGTGGAACATGCGAATAAAATTGGCGTATATCCTAATAAAATTGCCGTTGGTGGTGACAGTGCTGGTGGAAATCTTGCAGCGTCAATTGCCGTTTACTCGATTCAAAACGGACTTAAACGACCTGATTTTATGCTGTTATACTACCCTTCTGTGGATATACATAGGAGTGAAGATTTTTATGAATCGGGCGATCTTTTTGCAACCGGATTTGGGTTGGACAGGCCGTTTGCAGATGTAGTACTTGCTGAATACTACCCAGACAAGACGCTGAGAAAAGATGTTTTAGCCTCTCCAATACTGTTTAAAGACAAGGCGAAAATGCCGCCCGCGATAATCAGCGTTGGTGGTTTTGATATTTTGCGTGACCAGGCTTCTCTTTATGCTAAACAATTGAGAGAGGCCGGAGTAGACGTAGACTATATGTTGTATCCAGATCTTGTGCATAGCTTCCAACAACATTCATTTGCGGTAGACAGCGCAAGAAAAGCAACACTAGAAACTATCTCTTTATTTGGAAAACGAATCAGAGAAACAAAAGGCGTTCAAACAGACCACTAAAATTTGCATTTGTTTGAACTTATTACTTCATTAAAGTAGAAAAGAGTGCGGTATAAATTACTACCGTCACTTCTTTTAACTCCATGGCCAGGCTTTATCTTATGCACAATCGCGATAACGCCTTGGTTTAATTTTTTTGTAACGCTAATGCCTGTTTGCTCAACACTCGCCTATGGCTTTTACTAAATCTTTGTGGTGCTTCTTGGTCATGTCTACGGAAAAACAGTGCCGTTTTTATATTGGTGTTTAGACTCAAAAATAACAGTTTAGAAAGGTTATATAGAGTAATTTTTTCAACACTTCACTCAATGATGGATAAAATAATATCCATTTGGCCTTTTCGGATGAATTTTACCTTACTGTGAAAAATAGCGAGTGCGGGTGTTCATCATCGCCAGTATATGCAACCGAAGCCGTAAAACGTCAGTTGATAGAAACTGCAACGTTTGAAATTGGCACTATTGGAGTGATAAAGGGCACTACCGCAAAAGGCTCACTCTGGACTTCCCAGACTTTACTAGACACTAATGCAGTTACAATGTAACTTCAAGAAATAGGTGTTTATGAGCAAAGGCGAACGACATACCCAAGAGTTTAAAGTTGAAGCGTAAGCGTCTAGTAAACCACATATTCCCAAGCTAAGTCCAAACCGCCAATATAATGCCTCAATTATTAACACGAGGTCCTTATGAAAAAGAAACGCCGAACCAAAGCCGAATGGCTCCGCATTTTTGACAAGCAACAAAAAAGTGGACTGACTATCAAAGACTTTTGCGAGCGCCACGGTATTCATTTGCAAACATTTTATTAAACATAAAATCTTCATAACTTTGAACACTCACAGGTTGGTGAACTTTTTCGCTGGAATAATACTCAGGAGGCACATGCGAGTAACTATGGTGCTTTGACACTTGGGCGTTATGATACTTCCTATAATCGCTTACAGACTTTTCGTGTTCTTTGCTATCTAAATCCAAGACTGCTTTTGCAATATTAAGAATACGTTCTTTGGTTTTATCTACTAGTTCAGTTAGCTCTGACTTACTCATTAATCTAATTCCTCCAATCCTTGAGCTTTCCCTAATAACTTCTGAAATTACTGCTAATGCATCTTCGAATCTACTCGTTTCCAAAGTGACTCTTATGAAGCCTGCATTTGTGCGAGCATTAAAATAGTAGACGCTTCCTCGAAGGATTGTATAGGGAACTTTGTTTTTGTGTGCAATTTTGTGTGCCATTTGCTACACACAACTAACAACTTTGGCGCGAAGAAAAGCTAACCCACTGAATTTAATGGGTTAACCTAAAATTGACGAGCCAGCCGATAAGCCGGGTTCTGTTCGCTATTGCTAGCGCGACAATCATTCCTCTAGGCCAATAATCACTCATTGGCTCAAGCAACCTACCCGATCCCGATGCGGGCCGCAAAATGGGATCCTATTTGGTCTTGCTCCGGGTGGAGTTTACCTTGCCACACACTGTTACCAGCGGCGCGGTGCGCTCTTACCGCACCCTTTCACCCTTACCGGTGCAATACATTGCACTTAGGCGGTCTTCTCTCTGCTGCACTTGTCGTCGGCTCACGCCGCCCAGACGTTATCTGGCACCCTGCCCTGTGGAGCCCGGACTTTCCTCCCTCTTACCGAAATAAGACGGCGATTGTCTGGCTGGCTCGGTAGCGAGTTTACGCGCATCATCCGCGTCTGACAATCAATAGTCGCGAGATCAGTGACATCGTCGCTATGCCTCCTGAATAAGGTTAAACCCACCGTAAATGAGACGCTTGCCATCGAAAGGCATCGGATTGTGGCCTGACGTCATTCGTTCATCTTCAAACACTTTCTGCATGCCAACATCACGGATCGCTTTTGACGGCCATTCTACCCATGAAAACACAATGGACTCATCATCCTGTTTCAAAACCGCTTTTGGAAATGACGTGACTTCACCTTCCGGCACATCATCTTCCCAACACTCAACGACACGGGAAGCCCCATGCTCACGAAAAACGACAGCAGCGACTTTCGCATGCTGTAAATACTGCTGCTTATTCGCTTTTGGCACCGCAGCAACAAACCCATCGACATAAGACATTTGCTTTATTCCTTTGAATTGAAATTTAGTATTTATGCTGCATCAATTGCAGCGTTCGAGGTTCGTTATTCACTATAGACCAGTGCGCATTGAAGGGTGTAAAAATGAGAAAACTGGCACGCATTTTTACAGCTCAAAGCAACAAATCTCCCAACCAACTGCGCGTAATCAACAGCTTATCGGTTTCGGTGAGCTTTATGCATGTGAGTTTTCTATCAGCAATGCCCATGCTTTACGCTGCTTCGTGGGCAATGAATCGGATAGGAATCTACACTATGACTGCAATCCCCAAAGCCCATTGGTTTGACCAAACGTTATCGCTGCTGCGTGAAGGCAATGAATTTATCAGTCATCAATGTAAGCGGTTAGGCTCAGATGTTTTTCAGACCAGGCTATTGCTTAAAAAGACAATATGCCTTCGCGGGCGAGAGGCCGCTGAGATATTTTATGATAACGACAAATTTATTCGGCACGGCGCTGCGCCCAGTCGGTTGCAACGCACGTTAACCGGGAAAGAAGGCGTACAAGGTTTAGACGGCCAGGCGCATCAGCATCGCAAAGCCATGTTTATGTCGTTGATGTCCTCTGAGCGCATTGCTGATTTAACTGATATTTTTCAAGCCCACTGGATTGAAAATGCCAAACAATGGCCACAGCAAGAATCGGTGAGCCTATACAATGAAGTCAATCACATTTGCTTTTTAGCTGCCGCTCAATGGAGCGGGATTGACCTGTCCACAGTGAACGCGCACAAACAAACGGAGAACATGGTGGCGATGATCGAATCGCCAGCCTCCATCGGCCCCTCGCATGTAAAAGGGATCATTGCCAGACAGCGTGCCGAGCGTTGGGCGCAGAAATTAATACAAGACTCCAGAGACAATGCTACGAATAGCGATAAACACTGCGCTCTGCATGTGTTTGCGCATTATCGATCACCGAACGGCAGCCTTATTGATGCCAAAGCGGCGGCGGTTGACCTGTTAAATATCATCCGGCCTATCGTAGCCATTGGTCGTTACGTGTGTTTTTGTGCCTTTGCCCTGCACAAGCACCCGGAATATCACAGCACGTTGGCCAACGGTAGTGATGACGACATTCATCATTTTGTGCAGGAAGTAAGACGTTACTATCCTTATTTTCCGTTTGCGGCGGCCAAGGTTGCACGAGACTTCACTTGGCAAGGATACCGATTTGAGCAAGGCACCCGAGTGTTATTGGATCTTTATGGCACTAACCGGGCTCCCGGTATGTGGCGTCAAGCCGATGAATTTAATCCAGAGCGCTTTGCGAAAAGAGAAAATGATGCTTTTGCATTGATCCCACAAGGCGGAGGCTTCTACGACAAACATCACCGCTGTGCTGGAGAGTGGATAACGCTCGCACTGATGGAAAGCGCTGTGCGTTTCTTGACGTCATCAATGACTTACAGGGCTGTTAACAGCCACGTGTCGATTGACCTGACAGCGATGCCAACCTTACCCGACGATGGCTTTTTAATGACAGCCGTAAAACTGACGAAGGATGCCGATAAACGGTGGCAGAATAGCAAAATCATGCGAGATTATGGCACCGACAGTCAATCCGCTGATGCGGCCGACTTTTCAGTTGCCGGTGAGGAAGATCCGGGCGCAGCGCTTGAGGCGTTCGTTGAGAGTGAACGCACACATCCTCATGTCTAGGCGACTATACGCCGATGTACCGATTCTAAAGACAAAAATGCCCTCAAGAACCGAGGGCATTGTGGAGCGTGTGAATGTCTATTCAGGCACAATCGCGTTGTGATAAACGTCTTGTACGTCGTCGCAATCTTCGAGCATAGTCATAAATTTCTCAAACATCGGCTTGTCGTCTTCGCTGATCTCAACGTGAGTCTGCGGTACAAATGACATTTCTTCAGTGTCGAAATTTATATCTGGGTAAGCTTCCGTTAAGGCGGTTTTCACCTGATAAAATTCAGTGTGTGGGGCGAACACACTGATCATGCCGTCTTCGCATTCCACATCAGTCACATCAACATCAGCCTCCATCAACACTTCAAGGATCGCATCTTCATCATCACCGGCAAACTGAAAAATCGCTTGGTGATCGAACATATGTGATACTGCGCCCTGCGCGCCTAAATTCGATTTTGTTTTGGTAAAACAGTTTCTTACGTCAGTGATGGTGCGGTTAGCATTGTCTGACAAGCAATCTACGATCACCATGCAGTTACCCGGGCCAAACCCTTCATAGCGCATCGGCACGAAATCTTCGCCAGCACCACCGACCGCTTTGTCGATCGCTTTTTCAATCACATGGCCGGGCACCTGATCTTTTTTAGCTTTGTCCATCAAGCGGCGAAGCGACAGATTGGCATCCGGATCCGGGCCACCATTTTTAGCACAGACGTAAATCTCTTTACCGTACTTTGAATACACTTTTGTCTTTACGCCAGCCGTTTTGGCCATGGCGTTTTTTCTTACTTCAAATGCTCTTCCCATCGTAATCTCTTATGGTTATTGTGAAACGGCCACAACGCAATACGCATCGAAACCAGCAGGGACTGCAATCCCTACTATTTAATAAGTTAATTCTACCCAGTTTAACAGGCGCTGAATAGCCGCTATGCTAAATGCTGCTTAGCCAGGTATTCGCGTGACTGCATTTCCTGTAACCGGCTTAAGCAACGTTTAAACTCAAAGGCTAAGCGACCTTGAGTATACAGTGCCTCCATGGCAACCTCAGCAGAGATGATTAATTTCACATGACGTTCGTAAAATTCATCAACCATAGCGATAAATCGCCGAGCAATATCATCGTTCTCCTGGCCCATCTGTTTGACATTAGCGACTAGCACAGAATGATAAATACGGCTTATTTCAATGTAGTCTGATTGGCTACGTGGCCCGTCGCACAGCGCCTTGAATTCTAACATAACCACACCATCAGCTTCGTGGATCACGGGGATTTTTCGGCCTGCAATCATGATATTACAGTCGTTTCGGCCTGCCTCTGGCGCTAGCTGACTGAAATACTTGTGTAAATTTTCGTTTGCCTCGGCATCCAACGGATGATGATAAATTTCGGCCTGCTCCAACGTGCGCAAACGATAGTCAACACCGCTGTCGACGTTCACAACGCGTGTGTTTTGGTTGATCAGTTCGATAGCGGGCAGAAAGCGTGCCCGTTGTAGACCGTTTCGATACAGCTCATCAGGTATGATATTGGACGTTGCTACCAGCACAATGCCGTGCGCAAACAAGTTCTCAAACAACGTACCCAAAATCATGGCATCGGTAATATCAGAAACGAAAAACTCGTCGAAACAGATAACCCGCGTTTCTTTGGCCAACTTTTCAGCAATGGTTTTCAGCGGATCTGATTGACCCGAAAGCTGCTTGAGTTCTTGATGTACACGGTGCATAAATCGGTGAAAGTGGACACGCAATTTATCATCAAAAGGTAAGCACTCGTAAAACGTATCAACCAAATACGTTTTTCCGCGCCCCACGCCTCCCCAGAAATACAAGCCTTGAATGGAGGGCTTTGTCATGCCCAAACCAAATTTCGATTTCAGCTTAATGCGCCACGTGATTTTTCTATTTGGCTGAGTTAATTCATCGTATAAACGCTGAAGCTCCAGCACCGCCTTTTCCTGTGCAGCGTCATACTGAAAGTCGGGTTGAGTTAAGTCTTGCTGATATTTTTCGAGAGGCGTCATACGCTGTAAGAATTCCTCAGTTTTCAAAATGCGAACTTGAAAATACGCGTAATCGCCCCACATCAGGGGGCGAAGTGATTCGTTATGATACTCAGGAATACGCGCAAATGCGATGATGGTTTGTGCCGCAGAACAAAAATCAACAGACCCTGCGCATTTGATATAAACTTTAATTAGATAAAAACCGTCGTGGAGACTTTATGGACATACTCATCGCCATTGGGCTTGTAGTGGTAGGCCTGATTATTGGCTTTTTCAGCGCGCAATTTATGCATGCCCGCCGTGACGGCCAAAATGCAGCACAGAAAACCGCCGCACAGAATGTCAAAGCTGTGATGACGCAGCAGGCCGAACATCATGTGTTTCAAACCAAGCAAACTATTGAAGGCTTGGAGCACCAATTAAGCGCATTACGTAACCAAATTGAGGATTACGAATCACATCTGCAAACAAAAGAGCCGCAGGAAGACGAGGAAAAACTGTCTTTCTTTGGTGAGCAAACCACGGCGATGCTGCGTAACGCGTATAAAACCAAGCAGCAAAAGCAGGAAAGCTCAGAACAACAGCCACGAGATTTTGCAAATTCAGGCTCTGGGTTGTTCGTCGACACGAAAGACCGTTCTGCCGAACGAACGAAATCCTAAGCTGAACTATTTCCCTGTAAAACAGTCAGTTTTTGCGTAGTGAATGAATAGGAGTCTACACCTAAATGAGTAAACAATTACGGTATCTACTTGCAGTTTTGAGTGTATCCATGGCTGCGGTGGCAGTGAGTTCGCCCGCGTTCTCAGCGCTACCTTTTTTCAATAGTGATAAAAAAAGTGAAGTACCTTCGCTGGCACCTATGCTGGAGAAAGCGACGCCTGCGGTGGTGAGTATCGCCGTTGAGGGCACACAAACTTCGCGTCAGGAAATTCCTGAAATGTTTCGTTACTTCTTTGGTGCCCCGAATGAGCAGGTGCAAGAGCGCCCGTTCCGCGGTTTAGGCTCTGGTGTCATCATTGACGCTGACAAAGGCTATGTTGTGACTAACAACCATGTGGTAGATAACGCCGATAAGGTGATGGTGAAGTTAACCGATGGTCGAGAATTCGAAGCGAAGAAACTCGGCTCTGATCCGCAAAGCGATATTGCCTTGCTGCAAATCGACGGTGAGAACTTATCGGCCTTGCCTCTAGCTAATTCAGATGAACTGCGAGTTGGTGACTTCACTGTTGCCATTGGTAATCCATTTGGCCTGAGCCAAACCGTTACATCGGGGATTGTTAGCGCATTAGGTCGGTCCGGCCTTAACATTGGTGGCTATGAAGACTTTATTCAAACCGATGCTGCGATCAACCGTGGTAATTCGGGTGGCGCTTTGGTCAATCTCCACGGTGAGCTCATTGGTATCAATACCGCGATTTTCGGACCAGGCGGTGGCAATGTAGGTATCGGCTTTGCTATTCCGAGTAATATGATGAAAAGTTTAGTGGATCAGATCGTTGAATTCGGCGAAGTCCGTCGCGGTCTGTTGGGTATCCTTGGCAGCAATATTGACGCAGGACTGGCTGAAGCCATGGAGTCTAACGTCAATAAGGGTGCATTTATCAACGAAGTCACTCCCGACTCAGCTGCCGAAAAGGCCGATTTGCAACCTGGCGACATTATCGTGGCGTTAAATGGTCGTTCGTTGAACAGCTTTGAGGAGCTGCGAGCCAAAGTGGCAAGCTTGGGCGCAGGCACTGAAATTGAATTGACGATTATTCGCAAAGGCGAAGAGATTAAGAAAATGGTCACACTGGGTGATGCTGAAGCCAGCGTGGCAAGTGCGAAAGATATCCATCCTGCCTTGGAAGGTGCAACTCTGTCCAATGGTCAGGATAATGCAGGTAACCGTGGGATTGAGGTGACAGAATTGGCCCCACGCAGCCCGGCTGCTCGGATTGGTTTGCAAAAAGATGACGTTATCGTGGGTGTTAACCGACAGCGTGTAACCACCGTCACAGAATTTGGTAACGTGATTTCAGACGCCAAAGGAGTGATTGCACTCAATGTTAAGCGCGGTAATTCGACCCTTTATCTCGTGATCCGTTAACAGGGTTCCCACCTCAATGCACTAAGGCAGCTTCGGCTGCCTTTTTTTATGACGGCGCTATTCTCGTTAAATTTAGTGAATTATCAGGCAGATGCCCCTGAACTGACTATAATTAGCAGCGGTTAATTGCTATTCTACCGACAGCCCGTTAGACCTCGCTTTACGCTTGGCAGCACGCGTTTGGCTGCGCACACTTGGCGCGGGACCATGGCAACGAGCAACAGGTCCGAATGGGAAAATGCGTATTCTTCACGGTACGGCAGCAAAGGTTAATAACGATAAGAGAGTTTAACTGCCTTCATGTCAATCAAACAGATTGTATCTTTTGTGTTTCGCTCCGTGCTGCTTGGCTGCATCGTGGCAGCACTGATTTTGTTGTTCGTTCCCGACTTGCGCGTAGGCAATGGATTTGGCAAACATTTCTTCGACAATTCTCCACGCAGTGCTATTAACCGCCTGAGTTACTACGATGCTCTGAGTGTGTCGGCGCCTGCTGTAGTGAATATCTACAGCGTCAGTATTGAAAATACGAGCAGCCTGTTTAATCCCGCCCGGTCGCGTGAACGAACCAGTTTGGGCTCGGGTGTGGTCATGACGGAAACAGGGTACATTTTAACCTGTTATCACGTGGTTAACGACGCCGATAGTATCAATGTACAGTTGCAGGATGGCCGCTTTTTAGAAGCTCAAATGGTCGGTTTTGATGTGTTCACCGATTTGGCAGTACTTAAGGTCAATGCGGATAATTTGCACGTTATGCCGCAACTGGAAGATACACAAACACGCGTGGGCGATTTAGTGATGGCCATCGGTAATCCCTACGATTTGGGTCAGACCATTACTCACGGTATTGTCAGTAAGACCGGACGTAATGGTTTAGCCAACTTTGTTGACTTTGTGCAAACGGATGCCGTACTCAACCAAGGCAATTCTGGCGGCGCTTTGGTCGACAGCGATGGCTATTTAATTGGTATCACCAACGCGAGTTTTTTAGTTCGCGACAACCGCCGGCGAGTGCGAGCTGTCGACGGCGTAAACTTTGCCATACCTTATGAACTGGCTATTCGCGTTATGAACCAGATTATTGCCACCGGCAAAGTCACTCGCGGCCAATTGGGCTTTAATGGCAGCGAGTTCTACAATCGCAGCGGTATTGTTGTGACTGGCGTGCAACCTGGTAGCCCTGCCGATACCGGTGGCTTGCAGGTCAATGACTTACTGGTGGCGATTGATGGCGAACCCGTTGAAAGCGCGCCGAAAGCGCTCGATCTCATCGCCGAAACACCACCGGGTACAATCATGACCCTAGAAGTGATGCGCGGTGATAATCAACGCATGACATTGCAAGTGGTTGTGGGCGAACTCAGCAACCCGCAATAAACCAGAGCGCGTTGACCTTCGAAAAATTTTTGTAATAAAAAGCTCACTCACAGCGTTAGTCTTATGAACGCAAAACGGGAGAGCTACATTGTCGCAATTACATCAACAGGCAGAGATCGCCAAACTCGCTGAGCGCTATGGGAAACAGGTATTCCATAGTGCTTATCGGTTACTTGGTGATACCCATCTAGCCGAAGACATTACCCAAGATGTCTTTATCAAACTCTTTTCCATGTCGAGCCGCAAGTTCAATGCGATGTCGCACTGGCCGGGTTATTTGAAGAGTATGTCTATTTCTACTGCCATAGACTTACTCAGGAAGCAGCAAAGGCGTGGCGAAATGGAGTGGGAGGAAGTTGCCGATCAGCAAGGCAGTACTCAGCATGAGCCTTTTCATCGCACGCAGACCGCACAGGAACTGACCAACTTTCGTTGTGCGCTGAGTGCGTTAAAAACGCGCGACGCAGAGATATTTTGCCTGCGCCATATCGAAGGTTACTCCTATCAGGAGATTGCCGAACTGCACAATCTTACCACCAATGCCGTGGGTGTTACGTTAAACAGAGCGCAATCAACACTCTCTGCGCGACTCGGCGAACGTGAATTATCAGGAGAACACTATGCAAGTTGAACAACCGTTAAATCCTAACCTTCAATCCCCCATCGACGCGACGCTTGCGTTGCAGCCTTCTGCATCACAAGATCACGAAATGCAGCAAAGGCTACAGGCACGAATTGCACAACATTCCGTGGCTGAAAAAAATACAGGGTGGCATTGGGGCTTTCCCGTCTGGGCGACCGCAGCCTCACTAGCGCTTGTGGCCGTGCTGTCAGTCGGTATTCTGTTATCCAGCAGTGTCACTGCGCCTGCATTTGCCAGTGTAGTGCAATCGCTATCGAACATTTCAACCATGACGTATCGCGGCACCATTGAGTCAAACGGCGCACCGTTAATGCGTTTGGAGGTATTCTACCGAGCACCGTCTAATGTCCGCATAGAGAACACGCCCTTGGTGGGCGAAGGAGCGCAAAACCCGATCATTAATATTCTGGATGTTGAACAAGGTAAAGGTGTGATCGTTATGCCGCAGGGGGACATGAGGATGCCTTTTGATTTCACGCCAAATAAAAACGTTCATGCAACGCCCGATCAAGACCCACTAAACTGGTTTCACACTGTGACACAGTATCAGGGCGACGTTGCCGTGTTGCCAACAAAAACGCTTGATGGTGTTAATGTGGCCGGTTACGAAATCCAAGAATCAGGTATGACAATCACCTTGTGGGTAGACACTGACTCTCAACTGCCGGTCAATGTTCGTGTTGAAATGGATGAGAGTGTTCAAGGACAGTCGCCGTTTATACTCGACGCCGACCTGACCTTTAATCGAACATTATCCGATGAACTGTTTGACTTGACCTAGTTAAGCGCTCTGCGCCTTCCCAGCAAGGCCCTGAAACAGCTGACGGTCTGACAAGATCGTCAGCTTTTCATCGTTGTTTAACCAACTCAACGCCTCTTCACTGGTGTCAGCATCATCAATCTTCGCACAAGCGCTTAAATAGTGAATGTGAGGTTCGCCGCGCGGCGCTGGAGGAAGTTTCGAAGCTAATGAAAAATGCGCACGCTGTTGCGCTTCATCCTGTAACAAAGTGCGTATATTGACTGACGCTATCATCTGAGCCAATGACTTGCCGTAGCGCTCTCGCAATTGCATCTCTGTGCACTCAGTTACATCTTCTGGAATATTGAGGATCCCCAATGATTTCAACCCTGATGCGAACCTCTTGCTGCCACTCAGCCCCGCCAATGGTATCGCGAGGATCAACCCGGCCAGCGTGGGTGATAGCCATATGAGCAGCGCGGGCGAGTAATAATACAGTAAGCCGGTAGTTGCCACGCCAATAGCCGTGTGCCATACATGTTGTCGGCACACAAGCTTCCACGGAATACCGCGGGACTGGCGCTGCTGTGTTGCCCACCCAGAGTCTCGTCCCCGGAAAATATCGAATACATGCTTGCAATGGATCAGCATGAAAATTGGCGCGTACAACACTGAAAAGAAAATTTCGACCAGCGTGCTCAGTGTCATTCTGATCACGCCTAGGGGTTTGCGTAGTGGGCGATGAAAGAATGCACGTAATAATCCTAGCACCTTAGGCACTAACAATACGCCCATGGTCATAATAAACAATTCGATCATGCGCTCTGAATCGAACAGAGGCCAGTTTGGAATTAACGTCATTTGATCAGAAAAGTATTCCACATCAACGTAGTGGATCTGCACAGACATGGCGATGCCCACCACAATCAAGGCCAGCCAGAACGGCGATGCCATGTAGCCCATGACCCCTGTCAGCATGTGAAAACGGTTAGGCCAGCGCAACCCTCTCGCCTTTAACACCGCTAAATGTTGAATATTACCCTGAGCCCAGCGCCGATCCCGCACTGCAACATCCGATAAACTTGGCGGGCTTTCTTCCCACGAGCCTTTAACATCAGGCAGCATGGTCACCGACCAACCTGCACGGCGCATGAGTGCTGCTTCGACGAAGTCGTGCGACAAAATATCACCCTTAAATGGCTTCACACCGCCCAAGGTCGGCAATCCTGCTGACTCAGCAAAGGCGCTAACGCGAATGATGGCATTATGCCCCCAGTAATTGCCGTCATTGCCCTGCCATGCTGATATTCCACGCGCCACGATTGGCCCGTACACAGAACCCGCAAACTGCTGCAAGCGGGCAAAGAGCGTGTCGCCACGATACAAACAGGGCAAAGTTTGGATGATCCCGCTGTTGGGATCATGCGCCATTTCCGCGACCAGCGTGTTTAGCGTATCAGCTGACAGTAAACTGTCTGCGTCAAGCACAATCATATAGTCGTACCGCCCGCCCCAGCGCGTAACAAACTCATGTACATTGCCGGCTTTTTTGGCACGATTATCATGTCGGCGTCGGTACCACACATTGATTTTACCCTGCAGCGACTGGCGCAAATGATCAACCGCCGCAGTCTCTTTAACCCACACATCAGGATTGCGTGAATCAGAGATGATGAACAATTCGAATTGCTCACCCAGTCCTTTGTCATGCAGCGCCATGCCCATGCTATAAAGTGCCGCGCACGTTTCGCTGGGATCTTCATTGTACACCGGCATCAGCAGCACGGTGCGAGTGTCGGAAATATCCATGTCGCTATTGCCGCGTGATTTTTTCGAGAGCAACAATCCGGAAACGGCGCCGCAGGCAGCCAATGCTATCCATACAAACGTGAGTCCAAACAAGCCGACCATGACCCATTGCAGGAAAGTCACGTTGCCTTCAGACACAATCAATATCATTTGATAACAAGCGAATGCAGTCAGTAGCGTCGCGCCACCAAAGGTGATTAAGCGCGCCAAAAAAGCTTTGAATCCCTGCCCGGCATATTTCACAGCCGGTTTTTGAGAAAAGTCCTGTGCAGGCATTGCCATCGGGACTTCTGGCGGTGTCGCCAAGGTTTTGTTTAACGCGTCCATCGGTATAACCACGTTTCGCCCCACGGCCTATCATTGACTGTCAGCGCGACGCGCAGTTCGGCGAGATCCTCATCCCCTGGCGCAAAGTTGACAACCACTCGCAACCGCCCCGTCTCTTCCACAACCTTATTGATGTGACCGGTGATCTGGCCGCTGCTCGTTGATGCACTTACGTTAACGTCTGAGGGCAACTCATCTGCGGCATAGTCAATGACAAAGCTGCGTTGATTCTCAGTCCCCAGGGTTTTCCCTGCGGCGGTGCTAACAATTTTGCCGGGATAAGCACCCAGCGGTGCCTGGCTGCCGAAATGCAGCGTGTAGCTAAACGGGTACGGCTGCCCTTGTCGCATCGCTCGTTTTGGTTGCCAAAAAGCAACAATGTTATCGTGAATTTCTTCGCGCGTGGGGATCTCGATAAGTTCAACGTGCCCTTCGCCCCAATCCCCTTTAGGCGTTACCCAGGCAGAAGGCCTCAAATGATAGCGCGCTTCAATGTCATCAAAATCTTGGAATGAACGTTTACGTTGCATCAAACCAAAGCCGCGGGGGTTACTGTCCACAAACGCAGACACCTGCAGACGTTGCGGATTCGCTAGAGAACGCCAGATACGCTCACCGTTAGATTTTACCATCAGCAGTCCATCACTATCATGCACAGCGGGGCGAAAATCGTCGAATCGAGATGAATCCAGAGGGCTAAGCAAAAACATGGATGTAAGCGGCGCAATACCAAAATGCGGGATGTCAGTACGCGGGTAAATCACGCTGTCGACGTCAACACGCGTATGCTCACCCGGTGTCGCGCTAAAGGTAAATGCGCCCGTAGCTGAGCGGCTTTGCATCAACGCATGAACGACTAATCGCTCAGCCCCTTCTCGAGGTCTCTCTATCCAAAAGTCTGTAAACTCTGGAAATTCCTCGCCTTTGGGTTTGGCCGTATTGATGGCGAGCCCGCGTGCAGATAGTCCATACCAATTCGTTTGCCCAACGGCGCGAAAATAAGTTCCGCCCTGAAAAACCAAAAATTCATCCCACTTGGTGTCGGTATTGATGGGATGAGTCACACTGAAGCCTGAGTATCCTTCCACATCAGTCTGCTTAACCGCAGTTAAGTCATTGTCATAGTTAAAGATATCGGTTGTGTATAGGATGCGGCGAGACACACCGCCTACAACAAGATTTAAGTTAACCGGTGTCTTGAACAGAAAACCCGGGTGCAGCGGCGTCACCCGAAAATTTCGGTCTTCGCGTCGCCAAATGGTCGCACCGCGTTCAAATTGTATGCGTTTGTAGTCGTCATAACTGAGTTGACCCAGGGGACTTTCATCGTCGATACGACGCACTTGATAGGGCTGCTCTGCCAATGCCTGCGCCCGATCTTCAAGCCAAGCGCGGCTAAACTCATGCGTCGGCCGTTCAGGCTTTTCAGCTTGCTCTGACGAAATCGGCGACGGCGCGGGCTCAGCTTCTGCAGGCGGTTTCTCTTGCGCTGACAGCGTGGCAAATCCACCCCATGTGATTAAACTTAAACAAAAAATGAAGAGCAACTTAGCGTTCAAACGAAATTTCCTTGTGATCTATGCAATCGCTCGAGGGAGCAACTGCTGGGCACGTTACCAGAATTGCGGAGTTGCACGCTGCAGGTTGCGCGCCAACATTTACTATTCATGGGTGAACAGACGTAATACTTTTTAATTCAAGTGTTTGCGGGGTTTTTGGGCGAGTGATTGGCGGTTTAGTCGGGTAAACCGGAGAATGCCATGGAAATATTTACACGATCAAAAAAGGCCAGCGTTATACGCTAGCCTTTTAAGCACTCAGGAAGCTTTTACGCTTTATCTTTGCTGCGCGATGCGCGCTTACGTTCGTTTTCCGTTAACAGTTTCTTACGAATACGAATACTCTTAGGCGTTACTTCAACAAGTTCGTCGTCATCAATAAACTCAAGTGCTTGCTCCAGTGTCATAATAACAGGTGGAACCAAGGTTTGTGCTTCATCCGTTCCCGACGCACGCACGTTAGTCAATTGCTTGCCTTTAAGGGCATTGACGGTGAGATCATTATCACGGCTGTGAATACCGATGATCATACCCTCGTAGACTTCAACGCCATGGCCGATAAACAAGCGCCCACGCTCCTGAAGGTTAAACAGCGCGTTGGTTAACGCTTTACCCGGCGCATTCGCAATTAGAACGCCGTTTTTACGCTGACCAATATTACCGCCTTTGTGCGGACCGTAATGGTCAAACGTGTGATACAGCAAACCTGAACCCGAAGTGAGTGTCATAAACTCTGTTTGGAAACCAATCAAGCCACGGCTCGGAATAATGAAGTCTAGACGCACCCGGCCTTTACCGTCTGGTGACATATCTTTCATTTCCGCTTTCCGAATACCCAATTGCTCCATAATAGAACCCTGGTCTTCTTCTTCGCAGTCAATGGTTAAGGTTTCAAAGGGTTCATGAGTAACGCCATCGACGTCCTTCAAGATTACTTCTGGACGCGATACCGCCAATTCATAGCCTTCGCGGCGCATGTTCTCAATTAAGATACCTAAGTGTAATTCACCACGGCCTGAGACACGGAATTTATCTGGATCTTCGGTTTCTTCAACACGTAACGCCACGTTGTGAACCAACTCGGCGTGTAACCGCTCAAGAATGTTACGCGAGGTAACAAACTTACCCTCTTTACCTGAAAACGGTGAAGTATTGACCTGAAACGTCATGGTAACTGTGGGTTCATCAACCGACAGTGCAGGCAGTGCTTCAACCTGTGAAACATCACAAATGGTATCAGAAATTTTCAGCTCTCCAAGACCGGTAACAGCGATGATATCGCCGGCTGAAGCGCTATCAACATCATGACGCTCAAGACCCATGTAGCCTAGGATAGAGCCAATTTTACCATTGCGTTTTTTGCCATCTGCGCCCACGATAGTGACTTGCTGGTTTAGCTTCGCACTACCACGTCTGATCCGGCCCACACCAATAACGCCTTTATAGCTATTATAGTCGAGCTGCGAAATTTGCATTTGAAACGCGCCGTTAGGATCTGCCGCGGGCGGCTCTACTTTGTCCACGATAGTTTGAAACAGCGCAGTCATGTCATCAGCTTTGGTGTCGGAATCCATTGACGCCCAGCCATTCAACGCTGATGCATAAACAACCTGAAAATCCAGTTGCTCATCTGTTGCGCCCAAATTATCAAACAAATCAAAAACTTGATCCATTACCCAATCCGGGCGTGCGCCGGGCTTGTCAATTTTGTTAATGACAACAATCGGCTTCAAACCTTGTGCAAAGGCTTTTTGCGTTACAAAGCGTGTTTGTGGCATCGGGCCTTCTTGGGCATCAACCAACAATAAAACACTATCAGCCATCGACATAACACGTTCTACTTCGCCACCGAAATCGGCGTGTCCCGGAGTGTCCACGATGTTGATACGATAATCATTCCAATTGATCGCCGTGTTCTTGGCTAATATCGTTATGCCACGCTCTTTCTCTATATCGTTAGAGTCCATAACGCGCTCTTGCGCTGGGCCCCGCCCTTCGAGCGTGCCCGACTGCTGTAGAAGCTTATCTACGAGAGTCGTTTTACCGTGGTCAACGTGTGCGATAATCGCAATGTTGCGTAACTTACTGATGTCTGTTTTATTCATAGCTCAAATGCCAAAGGGGGCGGTTCTGAAACGATTTGTTGAAAAATGCCAGATTAGCGCACGAATTCAAATGGTTCGTTGATTACCAAAATTTAAAGTGCGCGGATTGTACAGATTTCTTTCTGGCATTGCGACGATCATTTAATCGCTTACCCGCAAAAATCTCGACCCTCGAAGAAATGTCTTACGCAATTCAAGACCTTAACTTAATTAACGCCATTGACAAATAAGCGCGGCGCAACCACTCTATCGAAGTCAACATGGAGTCTTGCAAGGCTGTAAAGCTTACGTGAGCTGTGTAAACAGGTCACTGATGGTTAAACGTACGCGAGGCAGATGCGACGTCAGTCAGCCCGATTGCATCATTGCGGTGCAATAAAGCACCATAACGGTGCGTAAGGGTGGATTTGGCGCGCCCATGCTGCCAACTTTTGCTACCTGCAAGCGTGATCGTGAGTGGCATGATAATCGCTTCACCGTTAAATAACGACACTACGTTTTTAAATATGCCTAACCTGGAGGACACGATGTCAGTAGAAAAGGCCCTAGAACTTATTAAAGACAGCGAAGCAAAATTCGTTGACTTACGTTTCACTGATACAAAAGGAAAGGAGCAGCACGTCTCTATTCCTACACATCAAATCGATGAAGAGTTTTTCGAAGAAGGTAAAATGTTCGACGGTTCTTCTATTGCAGGTTGGAAAGGCATCAACGAGTCAGATATGGTGCTAATGCCTGATGCATCAACCGTTGTACTTGACCCCTTTTCTGAAGAAGTTCAAGTTAACGTTCGCTGCGACATCTTAGAGCCGTCGACGATGCAGGGCTACGAACGCGACCCACGTTCAGTTGCGCGCCGCGCAGAAGAGTATCTTAAGTCTACTGGCATTGGTGATGAAGTCTACTTTGGTCCAGAGCCAGAGTTCTTCCTCTTTGATGATGTTAAATTCCATACCGATATGGGTGGGTCATTCTTCAAAATCGATTCTGAAGAAGCTAAGTGGAATTCAGGTGCTGATTTCGAAGGGGGTAACCTTGCCCACCGTCCCGGTGTGAAAGGCGGCTATTTCCCAGTACCTCCCGTTGATTCAGCGCATGACACGCGTGCAGCGATGTGTCTTGTCATGGAAGAAATGGGCTTAACGGTTGAAGCGCATCACCATGAAGTTGCCACGGCCGGTCAGAACGAAATCGCGTGCTTATTTAATACCTTAGTGAAAAAAGCCGACGAAATTCAGATATACAAGTATGTTGTACACAATGTGGCAAACGCGTACGGTCAAACAGCGACCTTTATGCCTAAGCCATTAGTGGGCGACAACGGCTCAGGCATGCACTGCCACCAATCAATCAGCAAAAACGGCAAAAACGTGTTTGCTGGTGATAAATATGCGGGCTTGTCTGAAGAAGCGTTGTACTACATTGGCGGCATTATTAAGCACGCCCGTGCAATCAACGCATTCACTAACGCGTCGACTAACTCTTACAAGCGCTTAGTACCTGGTTTCGAAGCGCCCGTCATGTTGGCTTATTCAGCGCGTAACCGTTCAGCATCGATTCGTATTCCTTACGTGAACAGCGAAAAAGCGCGTCGTATTGAAGTGCGTTTCCCTGATCCAACAGCTAACCCCTACCTTGCGTTCACCGCGATGTTGATGGCGGGTCTAGATGGGATCAAAAACAAGATCCACCCCGGCGATGCTATGGATAAAGACTTGTACGACCTGCCAGCTGAAGAAGCAGCGGAGATCCCACAAGTGTGTAATTCACTAGAGCAAGCGCTAGAAGAACTCAGCAACGACCGCGACTTCCTGAAGCAAGGTGGCGTAATGAGTGACGATATGATTGATGCGTATATCGCATTGAAATACGAAGAAGTGTTATTGCTGAAAATGTCGACTCACCCAGTAGAGTTTGACCTGTACTACAGCGTATAAACTTATCGCAATTTATACCAAGCCCGCTTCATGCGGGCTTTTTTATTTGCACAGGAGCCACTACACTATGCTCATGAAACGCTACCAACGCCTCACTACCGCTTTACTTATCGCCGCAAGTTCGCTTAGTGGCTCGGGTACTGTATTAGCGCAATCCGTTTATAAAGTTGTTGCAGAAGATGGCAGCGTTACCTACACCGATGCTCCGGTGAGCGGCAGTACGCCAGTCGATCTTGGCCGCATCAACACGGCCGAGCCTTTATCCACAGGTCCTGTGGTAGTTCCTGCCCCGGTAAATGACAAGCAAATTCAATATGATGTTGTGATTGTTTCACCGAAACCAGAAGCGACACTACGCAATAACCTTGGCGAGTTTACCGTAGTTGCAAATGCAACCCCTAAACCCGCTGGAGCCTATCAGTTGATGCTTGACGGTAAAGCGGTCGCGGCCAATAGTCAGGGCGTATTTAAGCTAACCGGTATCAATCGCGGAGCACATCAGCTCCAAGTGAACATCGTTAATAATACAGGCAAGATCCTTGCATCGTCTCCCTCGCAGACGGTCTATCTTCACCAAGCCTCTGCACTGATCAACAGCAATTAGGGCATTGTGGGCTGTGCGTAATCAGCACAGACAGTGAATTGCGAAACACATCACTGCACGCTACACTGCATAGCACCATTTTGGTGCAGTCTATTTTTGTGCAACCTGGGTAATCTACTGTGACAATCGACATTGCGCCAATTACTGATAATTTAAATACTGCCATTATTGTCGTCGATCAGCAATTTAACATCACCTTTTGTAATTTTTCTGCGCAGCGCATTTTCGAACGTAGTCTGAACCAGCTTATTGGTAGCAGCCTACGTGAGCATTTTGTCGACGACATCGTCAATCAAGAACGCTTGGCGAAAGCGCTGCACGCCGGTGAAGAGTTTACTGAAAATGAAGTGCAGTTGCATTTTCGTGACAAGCGCTACGTGCTGGTCGATTTTACCGTCACAGGATTTCCACTGGATGCTCAACCGCACTTGATCTTTGAAGTGCGTCGCATTGACAAGCAAAAGCGCATCAGCCAGGAAAACCTTCAACATGCCCAACAGAACGCCGCAAAGGAACTGATACGAGGCCTTGCCCATGAGATTAAAAATCCTTTGGGCGGTATCCGCGGTGCTGCACAGCTGCTAGGTAAAACTCTCTACGATGTTGAGCTGACAGAATACACTGCGATGATCATCGAGCAGGCAGACCGATTACGTAACTTGGTTGACCGACTGCTGGGCCCAAATACACTGCCCAGATTTCGCGTTTGCAATCTACACCAGTCGTTGGAGCAAGTGCGTACGCTGATCAATGCAGACCTGCATTTTCCGGTGACGATTAACCGTGACTACGACCCCAGTATACCGGATATGAACATCGATCCTGACATGATCCAACAGGCCGTTATCAATATTGTCAAAAATGCCCAGCAGGCACTGCGTGACGCTCGTGTTAAAGAGCCGGTTATTACACTAGTGACACGAATCGAGCGGCAAATGATGATCCACGGCAAGCGATGCCCTTTGAGTGCGCAAATAAAAATTATCGACAACGGTCCAGGCATTCCGACAGAGGTTCGCGATACGTTGTTTTATCCCATGGTTAGCAGTAAGCAGGACGGTAGCGGTCTAGGCTTATCTATCTCACAAACGTTAATTGATCATCACGGTGGAAAAATCGAAGTGGACTCTCACCCAGGCCACACGGAATTTACCCTATATATTCCCATTAAACATGAACCTGAATGATGGTAGACCGTCATTGAGCAGCAAGGAAACACGAACATGACAGCGAATGAAGCCGTATGGATTGTAGATGATGACAGTTCGATCCGCTGGGTACTGCAGAAAGCACTGCAGGCCGCCAGTATCCAGTGCCAACCGTTTTCTAATCCCGAAGATGTGTTGTTGCAGCTTGATGCAGGGCAAGCCCCTCAGGTTATTATTTCTGATATAAAAATGCCACAAATGGACGGTATGGCTTTATTGGAGCGCGTGCATGATCGCTACGCTGAATTGCCCGTGATTATTATGACAGCACACTCTGATCTCGACAGTGCGGTGAATGCCTATCAAAGCGGTGCCTTCGAATATTTGCCCAAACCTTTCGATATTGATGAAGCCATTGCATTGGTGCGCAGAGCACTGATCCATGCACAAGAACACAGCCGCAATTTTGCCGCGATTGATGACAAAGCAGGGTCTGAGATCATTGGAGAAGCACCGGCCATGCAGGAGGTGTTTAGAGCCATTGGGCGTTTGTCGCGCTCGTCTATCAGTGTGTTAATCAACGGCCAATCGGGTACAGGTAAAGAATTAGTCGCGCACGCACTGCATAAGCACAGCCCGCGCG
The DNA here is from genome assembly GCF_018474025.1 of Alteromonas oceanisediminis. Taxonomy (GTDB): domain Bacteria; phylum Pseudomonadota; class Gammaproteobacteria; order Enterobacterales; family Alteromonadaceae; genus Alteromonas_E; species Alteromonas_E oceanisediminis. Next base: position 472,658 of record NZ_JAHCTA010000001.1, read on the forward strand.
CTGCGCAACCTTTTATCGCGCTGAACATGGCCGCCATCCCTGCGGATTTGATTGAATCAGAACTTTTTGGGCATGAAAAAGGCGCATTTACGGGGGCGCAGACCGCGCGACAAGGTCGTTTCGAACAAGCGAATGGAGGCACGTTGTTTCTCGATGAAATCGGCGATATGCCGCTCGACGTGCAAACGCGCTTACTGCGCGTTTTAGCGGATGGGCAGTTTTACCGCGTTGGTGGGCACCAGTCAGTGCGTGTTGATGTGCGCATCATTGCTGCAACGCATCAGAACCTCGAAGAGCGTGTTCAGGACGGTAAATTCAGAGAAGACTTGTTTCATCGATTGAACGTCATACGGGTGCACATTCCCTCACTCAATGAACGCCGGGAAGACATTCCGCTACTGGCGCAACATTTTCTCATGAGGGCATCAAAGGAGCTTGATGTAGAGCCTAAACAGCTCAGCCGAGCAACTGAAAAAGTGATGATGTCACTGTCATGGCCGGGCAATGTTCGTCAACTTGAGAATGTCTGCCGCTGGTTAACCGTTATGGCGAGTGGGCAAGAAATTCTGCCCTCTGATCTGCCTCCTGAAATTCAGCAAGATACGCGTAAGCCAAAGCAGCAACACGAAGGGAGCTGGGAATTGATGCTGGCGCAATGGGCAGAAAAACAGCTACACAATGGGCAGCAGAACATATTGAATGACGCGCTGTACGTGTTTGAAAAAACGCTTCTGACCCAAGCGTTGCAATTTACACATGGGCATAAACAGGACGCAGCCAAGCGACTAGGTTGGGGGCGCAACACACTGACGCGTAAGTTGAAAGATTTAGACATGAACGACTAGCGGCCCTGAGCAAATGTGCGGTAACCTACCGCTACCGCATTCATACCACGTCACACCACGGAATTTATGGCCGAAGCCTTAGAGTCAAATCACACACGTACTCAAACCAGCGAAATAAACGCTGCGATGGCAAGTGGTCGTTTTGTGACGGTGCGGCGCATGCTGCATACCCTTCCGCCCTCAGATGTTGCGTTGATTTTAGAGTCCAGTCCAAAGAAAACCCGCAATGAGTTGTGGGAATTGCTGGATAATGATGCCCATTCAGATGTTATAGAAGAACTGTCTGAAGAAGTCCGAAACGGCATTATCACACAAATGCCCGCGACAAATGTGGTTGATGTATTGGGTCAAATGGATACGGATGATCTGGCTGAGACGCTAAGTTCATTGCCGGAGGAGATCCTCGCATCGCTGTTAACGTCAATGGACGCGCAAGATCGATTCCGAGCCGAGCAAGCCATGTCTTATGGCGAAGAAACGGCCGGCTTCATCATGAACACCGACACCATTACCTTGCGTTCAGACGTGAGTATCGACGTGGTGTTGCGCTATTTGCGTTTACGCAGCAAGGTGCCAGAAGATTCCGATACCTTTTATGTGGTGAATCGGAATGACAAACTGATTGGCAGCATTCCCGTCATTCGGCTGTTGACTGAGCCCGCACATGCTTTGGTTGGTGACGTGATGGATGATGAGCCAGAAGCCATCCCTGTCGATATGAATGATGGTGAAGTTGCCAGCCTGTTTGAGCGCTACAACTGGTTGTCTGCGCCGGTGGTTGATGAAAAACATCGTCTCGTTGGTCGCATTACTATTGATGATGTCGTTGACATCATTCGAGAAGATGCAGAGCACTCGATGATGAGTATGGCGGGTTTAGATGACGAAGAAGATACCTTTGCGCCGGTTTTACAAAGTACCCGCAGACGCTCAGTCTGGCTTGGCGTCAACCTTGCCACTGCGCTATTGGCTGCCGCGGTTAGTGATATGTTTGAAGCAACCTTGAGCCAACTTGCTGTACTTGCAATCCTTAATACGATTGTGCCAAGCATGGGTGGTGTTGCTGGCAATCAAACGCTGACATTAGTTATCCGCGGTATGGCGCTTGGCCACGTTAACGAAGAGAATTCTCGCTGGTTGATCAGTAAAGAGCTGGCAATCGGCTTCTTTAATGGGATTATTTGGGCTGTGTTGATTGCGGCTGTTATCGCCATTTGGAAACAGGATTATATGCTGGGCGTGATCATCGCGTTTGCGATGATGGCAAATATGATAGCGGCCGCTTTGTCTGGCGCGACCTTACCGCTCATCATGAAACGTCTCAAGATTGACCCAGCGCTTGCGGGCAGTGTGATATTAACCACCATCACAGATGTGGTTGGCATCTTTGCCTTTCTAGGCACAGCAACGCTATTTTTGGTGTAAACACTAAGCAAAAGAAAACCCGCTGGTTTAGCGGGTTTAACAAACCTTAACAGCTTTAAAAAGCCCTACTTCACCACTTTTAACGTCGGTTTTGACTTCGCTTTGGCGGGGGCCTTCGCTTTTGGTTCTGCCGTTGTTGTTTCTGTGTTACCTAATTCGCTCTCAGTCGCGAATACGGTACCAGCGCCATTTTCACGCGCATAAATAGCAATGATCGCGTAACAGGGCATATATAATCGCTGAGGCTGCCCCCCAAAACGCGCTTGGAAACTAAGGTGCTCGTAATCCAACTCAAAGTGAACACAAGCACTGGGAGACACATTCAAAACGATCTGACCGTCTTTCACAAACTGCTGTGGTACTTGCACACCGTCCAACGTCGCATCAACGACGATGTAAGGTGTGAGTTCATTATCTACTATCCAATCGTAAAACGCTTTGAGCAGGTACGGTTGGTTAGATGTCATTGGGGTAGTATCAGGCATCAGATCTACAGTGGATTGTGAATTTCACGTTCTTGGTCTGTCAACGACGCTTTAAACGACGAACGACCAAAAATGCGGCCCATGTAGGCTAAAATGTCTTTGCTGCCTGCACCGGTTAATTCAATATTCAATGCGGGTAAACGCCATAACAGTGGCGCTAAATAGCAATCGACTAAACTGAACTCTTCGCTCATGAAAAAAGGCGTATCAGCAAACAACGGCGCGATACTTAAAATCGCTTCACGCAAGTCATTTCTGGCTGAGGCAACGTCGCCCTCGTTTTTAAGGATCTTGTGCGCGAGTGAATACCAGTCTTGCTCGATGCGATGCATCATCAGACGGCTCTGGCCACGGGAGACAGGATAAACCGGCATCAGTGGCGGGTGCGGGAAACGTTCATCAAGGTACTCCATGATGATATGCGATTTGTACAACACTAACTCGCGATCAACCAATGTGGGCACAGTGCCGTAGGGGTTGAGGTCAAGCAAGTCTTCGGGCAGGTTGTTAGGGTCTGTATAGCTTATTTCAACACCCACGCCTTTTTCAGCAAGAACAATCCGCACCTGATGGCTATAGATATCCAGCGTGTCTGAAAACATCGTCATAATAGACCGTTTATTTGTGGCCACTGCCATTCACTTTCCTCCGCACTACGCGTTATTTATGATGAAACCTATGGGGTATCTCTTCATCATTGTCTAAATTAGTCAAAAAAGGGGCGAGATCGCCCCTTTGTCAGGATTATAACCTAAGTCGCGAGACTAGTGTACGTCGCGCCAGTATTCTTTCTTCAACAATAATGCAAATACAAAGAATACCACGATAAAAATCAGTACCCATTTACCCATTGATTCTGACTCTAAACGTGAGGGTTCACCCGTGTATTCCAAGAAATTGACTAAATCTAACATTGCTTGGTCGTATTCTTCTGCATTCATACGGCCATTTTCCTGCGTTTTAAGGCCCGCATAACGCTCAATCATTTCACCATCGACCATCACGGTTTCATAGTGTTCGCGCGGCGTGCCCTGCAGCTCTTGCAATACGTGCGGCATACCCACTTCAGGAAACACTTTATTGTTGACACCAAACGGTCTACTTTCGTCTACATAAAACGTACGCAGATAGGTGTAGATCCAGTCAGGACCTCGAACCCGAGACACCAAGGTTAAATCAGGTGGCGGCGCACCAAACCAGGTTGCCGCTGACTCTACCGGCATCGCTGACGTAATATAGTCAGACACTTTATCACCAGTAAATTGTAAGTACTGTTGGCCCAACTCGTCAGGAATACCTAAATCAGTAAAGGTGCGCTGATAACGCTGATACTGCATTTGGTGGCAGCCCAAGCAATAGTTCATGAACAATTTTGCACCGTTCTGTAACGACGCTTTATCGTTGAGATCGATCTCAGCATGATCAAGCGGATAGTTTGATCCGGCAGCAAAAACCATCGAGGGTACGGCCAGAAGAAATGCGGCTATAACTCTTCTCATCGTGGGATCCTCGTCGGTACAGGTTTCGTTTTCTCTTTACGGCTGTAGAGGAATAACAAAACAAAAAAGCCAAAATACATCACAGTGGCAAATTGAGATGCCACAATCTTCCAGTTTTCCTGTGGCGTGCCGCCCAGATAACCCAGAAATACAAAGACCGCAGCAAACACCAATAGATTCACTTTGTGTAAACCACAACGATAGCGCCACGAGCGCACGTTACCTCGGTCAATCCACGGCAAAGCGAATAGTGCAGCAATGGCCGAGAACATAGCAATAACACCGAGTAACTTATCCGGTACGGCTTTCAAGATCGCGTAAAACGGCGTGAAATACCATACTGGGAAAATATGCTCAGGCGTTTTCAACGGATTGGCAATTTCGAAATTCGGGTGCTCTAGAAAGTAACCACCCATTTCTGGCATGAAAAACATGATGTAACAGAAAGCGAACAAGAATATCGCGAAGGCGACTAAGTCTTTTAACACGATGTGGGGGAAAAACGGGATGACGTCATCAGCGATGTCATATTTATCCGTGTAGTACTCGTGAATTTTCCACTTTGTTTTGTCTGCTTCAGACAGCGATCCTTTCTTGTGCTTAATTGGGATACCGTCGGGATTATTTGAGCCCACTTCATGAAGCGCGATAATGTGTAAGAAAACCAAAATCACAATAACAAGCGGCAACGCAATAACGTGCAAGGCAAAGAAGCGGTTGAGTGTAGCACCTGAAATCACGTAGTCACCCTGGATCCAGATGACCAAATCAGGCCCAATCACCGGTATGGCTCCGAACAGGGAGACGATAACCTGAGCACCCCAGTAAGACATTTGGCCCCAGGGCAGTACATAACCCATAAAGGCTTCTGCCATTAATGCTAGGTAAATGAACATACCGAAAACCCACAATAGCTCACGGGGTTTCTGATACGAGCCATAAATCATGCCGCGGAACATATGCATGTATACCACGATAAAGAATGCCGACGCGCCGGTGCTGTGCATGTAGCGGATTAACCAGCCATAATCGACTTCGCGCATGATGTACTCAACAGAAGCGAACGCGCGCTCCGCTGAGGGCTCAAAATTCATGGTTAACCAAATGCCAGTCACAATTTGATTGACCAGTACGATGGTGGCTAGAAAACCAAATACGTACCAAAAGTTCATGTTGCGGGGCGCAGGATACTGAATGGCGTGCATATTCGCCACCCGCATCATCGGGATGCGCTCTTCAATCCATTTTAAAAAACCTGACATGTTATGCGACCTCTGCTTCTGAGCCGATAATAACGTGGGTATCGTCGACAAATTGATAAGGCGGAACCACTAAATTCGTCGGCGCAGGCACGTTTTCAAAGACTCGCCCAGCCATATCAAACTTAGAACCGTGACACGGGCAGAAGAAACCTTCTGCAACACCCTCTGCGTATTGCTCCATCGCACCATCTTTCAAATGCTGTGGAGAGCATCCAAGGTGAGTACAGATACCAACGAGAATCAAATACTCGGCTTTTAATGAGCGGTATTCATTTTTAGCAAAGCCAGGTTGTTGCTCTTCTTCTGAATTTGGATCTTTGAGTTGATCTTCGTGAGCGCCCAGCGTGGCCAGTAACTCGGGCGTGCGTCGCACAATCCAAACCGGCTTGCTGCGCCACATTACGCGCACTAGTTGCCCTGGCTCAATACCAGAAATATCGACTTCAACGTCGGCGCCTGCCGCTTTCGCTTTTGCACTTGGGTTCCAAGAGGCAATAAACGGTACCGCTGCACCCGCAACACCAAGACCGCCGACAACAGACGTTGCTACGGTTAAAAATCGACGACGGTTATTATTTTGTGGTTGACCTTGTGCTTGCGATGATTCGCTCGCATCAACAGATACATTACTCATCCACGGTTCTCCAGATTTGGACGTAAGACAGCTTGTTTAACAAGCAATCCGAAAGCGTGTCGTAACAACGAAACGTTTTTTGATTATTTTCGATCGGAAATGATACAAAAAAAACCCTGCTAAAGACAAGGAAATACTGGCAAAAAACAAGGATTTATCCAATTCCGTTCGACTTTCACCAGTATATCCCACTGGCGATGCTATGACTCATCGGAGAATTGTCGTGCAGCGTGGCTTAGACGCAGTGATTAGCTGATGATGCAATATGAGAGATGCCAGCACGAACGTAACCAAGACCCAAAATGAAGGTAAAAAAAACCCAGCGAATGCTGGGTTTTTGTCGAAAGCATAACAATTAACGTTTTGAGAATTGCGGCTTCTTAAGTGCTTTATGAAGACCAACCTTCTTACGTTCAACCTGACGTGCGTCACGTGTAACGAAACCAGCTTTACGTAGTGCTGGACGAAGTGTCTCATCATATTCCATTAACGCACGGGTAATACCGTGACGGATAGCGCCAGCCTGACCGCTGATACCACCACCTTTAACGGTAATGTACAGGTCAAACTTCTCTACCATTTCAACGAGTTCAAGCGGCTGACGCACGATCATGCGTGCAGTTTCGCGACCAAAGAATTCGTCAAGTGGCTTTTGGTTAACAGTGATGCTACCTGAGCCTGGGCGAATGAATACGCGAGCAGTTGAGCTTTTGCGACGACCAGTGCCGTAATATTGTGTATCTGCCATGTGTGTCGCTCCTTAAATATCCAAAACTTGTGGTTGCTGTGCAGCATGATTATGCTCAGCGCCAGCGTACACTTTCATTTTGCGGAACATTGCACGGCCTAGAGGACCTTTTGGCAACATACCTTTCACCGCTTTCTCAAGAACCATTTCAGGCTTTTTCTCGATCAGCTTTTCGAAAGTTGTATCTTTTAAGCCACCTGGGTAACCAGAATGTGAGTAATAGATTTTGCCTTTCGCTTTGTTGCCTGTCACGGTGATTTTCTCAGCGTTAACAACAACAATGTAATCACCGGTATCCACGTGAGGTGTATACTCTGGCTTATGCTTACCGCGTAAACGCAGTGCGATTTCAGACGCTAATCGTCCAAGTGTTTTATCAGTGGCATCAACCACGAACCAGTCTCTTTTTACTGTTTCTGGTTTTGCAACAAAAGTTTTCATTATTCGTCACCCGAAAATATAACTGTTACCGACCGCGCGGTATTCAATACGGTTATCGCGGTCGCCCTAAAATCAACCATTTGACCCCTTCGAGTCTGCTGATTCTTCCACTTTCCCAAAGTGGGCGTAACTGGGCAGGGCGCGAATTATACAGAATTTGTACAGAAAGCGAAGCGCATTTATAAAATTTATTCAATGAGAAAGTAACTTTTTACCCAGATTGCACCGTTATCTGATATGTTGGCCGGATGAGTCGTTCAGATTGAAGACGTTTTACGCAGGTTTTTTTATGGCATTAATTGATCGCGCGTGTGCCGCCATCGTAAAAATTAGCGTAGCATCATTTGCGCTGCTGTTAGGTTTTTACACCCATGCTCAAGTGACCCGAACGTCACCAACGGTAGATGAGAGCGACTTAACTGAACATAAAAATCACATTCAACATGTTGTCTACACCACCATTTCCAATAGCTCTGTCATTCAGCAGTATTACGTCGATTTACTGGAAAGAGCGCTACTCAATACGGTTGACGATTTCGGCCCTTTCACGTTGAATTCTTTTGCCGTCCCGATGAATCAGGAGCGGCAAATCAAAACCTTACTCAGTGAAGATGCCGATGTGATGTGGACAATGACGACACCTGCGCGCGAAGCGGCTGTGTTGGCCGTGAAGGAACCTCTCTTGGATGGATTGTTAGGCAAGCGCGTGTTTTTTGTGGGTCGCGAACAGGTTAACGCTTTGAAAGGGCTGGACACCGCCGCTCTCAAGCGAAAAACGGCGGTACAGGGCAGAGCATGGCCAGACACGGCGATTCTTCAACACAATGGCTTTAAGGTCAGTACCATTGAATGGTATGACTGGCAATTTGGCGTGGCAAAGTTACTCACCTCACAAACCGTCGATTATTTCCCGCGCGGCGTGGTTGAAGCGCACGCAGAACTTGCCTTACCGCACAATGCCGAGTTGGTGATCGACCCGTACCACTTACTCGAATACAAAACCTTCATTTATTTCTTCGTTGCACCGTCCAATACCGCATTGCATGAGCGATTGAGTGATGGCTTACGGCGCATGAAAGCATCAGGGGAGTTTTCCCGCATGCTCGCCTCTTATCCCGGCTATCTGACGGCTCAACAACTGCTTAAGGAAAATAGAACTCGCCACCAATTGGAAAACCCATTCTTTGCCACAGCGACAGAACAACCATCACAGCCTTAAATCATCGAGCGAAGGCAAAGATTCGCAGAGGCAGACAGTGCAGAATTGGGGGCTGGGAGTCACATGTATCTGCAGATGTTTAACCCGCTCACTTTTCTAGCCTGGTCTTCAAGACTCTGATTTCACACGTTGCCACAACGCTTCAAGCTGGCTGAGTGAGTGCTGGTCTACGCTCAGGCCTTGGGCGGCCGTATGTTGTTCGATGGATCTAAAGCGTTTTTCAAATTTTAGGTTGGCCTGACGCAACGCCGTTTCAGCATCGATATTTAAATGGCGCGCTACATTGATTGCCGCAAAAAGCAAATCGCCGAACTCCTCTTGGACAGAGTCCATAGCCGGCTGCTCTGCGGTGATTTCCTGCTTGAGTTCAAGCAGTTCTTCTTCGACCTTATCTAATACAGGCATAACATTCGGCCAATCGAACCCCACCTGCGCACAGGCTTTTTGCAGTTCAACCGCTCGGCTTAATGCAGGAAGACCACGGTGAATGTCATCAAAGATACTTTTCGTTGATCGTGGATCAGTTTTTTTCTGGCGCTTCTCTTGAGCCTTAATCGCCTGCCACTGCTCAGCGAGCGCGTCCTCGCTTAAATCGTGAGGGGCGTCTGAAAACAGGTGAGGATGACGGCGCACCAACTTATCGGCTATCCGACCCGCGACATCGTCAAAGTCAAACGCGTGCTGTTCACTGGCAATCTGCGCGTAAAAAACCACCTGAAACAGTAAATCACCCAGCTCGTCATGAATGTCATCTATATCTCCGCGCTCTACCGCATCCGCCACTTCATAGGCTTCTTCAATAGTGTACCGGAGTAAAGACGACATGGTTTGTTTTCGGTCCCAGCGGCATCCGTTGTCTGGGTCGCGCAATGTGCGCATTATCTCGAGAAGACGCTGGGTATTGTCTAATGAAACCGGGCTACTGCTCATTTATCCTTCCTTGCGCATGACATCGACGACGTCCGGAATTTGCAATAAACGCGATTTGACCTTGTTCAATGCTTTCACGTTTTGTACTTCAACACTTAACACAATATTCGCTGATTGGTCATTTTTGTTCGTGAGGCTATTGACGCCCAGCAATGCCACCCGCTCATTCGCCAGCACGGTTGTGATATCACGCAAAATACCGTTTCGATCTGCACAACTCAGCAACAACTGAGCTTCAAAACCAACGTTTAGGTCGCCCGCCCAGTTCACCTCAATCTCTCGCTCTGGATGCTGCTCTAATAGATGGCTAAGTTGGTCGCAATCCACCCTGTGTACACTTACACCTCGACCTTGAGTGATAAAACCGACAATAGGTTCTCCCGGCACTGGCTGGCAGCAATTAGCCAAATGACTCATAAGATGACCGACTCCGTCAACAACCACACTGTCCTTTCGCGGTTTTGGCTTATTGGTTCGTTGCGGCGTACGGATTTCTGGCTCAGGCTCAGGAGGCTTCAGCATTTGTTGTAAGAAGCGAACAATCGACATCACCTTCAGGTCGCCAGCCCCAATGGCCGTATACAAATCGTCGACATTGCTTTGGTTAAAGCGATCGCACGCGTCAACAGCTGATTTGATGGGGATATGCAGCTTGTTCAGCTCACGTTCCAACAACTCGCGGCCTGCATCGTGGTTCTTCTCACGATCCTGCTTTTTGAAATAGCTGTGAATGGTCGCTCTGGCGCGGGATGAGTGCACATAGCCTAAGCCCGGATGCATCCAGTCTCGACTGGGATTGGCTTCCTTACCCGTAAGAATTTCGATCTGATCGCCGCTTTGCAGTCGATAAGTGAATGGCACAATACGTTTGTTTACCTTGGCACCAATACAACGATGCCCAATATTCGTATGCACGTAGTAAGCGAAATCCAGTGGCGTGGAGCCTAACGGTAAATCCAGTACGTCGCCACGCGGGGTGAAAACGTACACTCGGTCATCAAATACCTGGCTGCGGAGTTCTTCAACCAAATCACCTGACTCGGCCACCTCTTCTTGCCAGAGCAAAATTTTACGCAGCCAGTTGAGGCGCTCCTCATGCCCGGATGCTTTGCTTTGCGGCCCTTCTTTATATTTCCAGTGTGCAGCCACACCGAGCTCTGCATCTTGGTGCATCTGCTGCGTGCGTATCTGGATCTCGATTGATCGCCCTTGCGGCCCCAAAATAACCGTGTGGATCGACTGATACCCGTTTGGCTTTGGCGTGGCAATGTAATCGTCAAATTCTGCAGGAATATGTTTGTAAGTGGCATGCACCACGCCCAACGCGGCATAGCAATCCTGTAATCGATCGGCAATGATACGCATAGCGCGTATGTCATAGAGCTGTTCGAAACTCAGGTGTTTTTTCTGCATCTTTTTCCAGATGCTGAAAATATGTTTTGGCCGCCCATACACTTCTGCTCGAATACCCTGTTCGGCCAACAGCGTATTTAACGAACTCACCATACTATCGATATATTCGGTGCGATCAGCGCGCTTCTCGTCCAACATGCGCGCAATGTGTTTGTAAGTTGCGGGATGAAGATACCGAAAGGCAAGATCTTCCAATTCCCATTTAAGCTGCCCAATACCGAGCCGGTTGGCAAGTGGCGCGTAAATAGAGGCACACTCTGTAGCCACCATGACGCGCGTTTCTTCGTCTGCACGTTTCACTTTTTGCAGCGCACAAATACGTTCGGCCATTTTGATAACCACAGCGCGAACGTCTTCTACCATGGCAAGCAGCATTCGCCTGATGCTATCGATCTGCTGCTCGGGCTGTTTGTTACCCTTTTGATTACGACCATGCAATGCGCGAATGGCTTCCATTTTGCGCACGCCTTCGATCAGACCACTGATCTCTTCACCGAACTGCGTTCTGGTATCCTCGGCCGTTAGCAAGTGCTCTTGGCAATAGGGGAAAACTAACGCTGCTTGTAATGTCACATCGTCCATATTCAATTGGTGCAGTATTTCCACCATTTCCTGGCCCACAAACAACGTTTCTGGATTGTCAGTCACCGAACGCAGTCTTGCTTGTGTGCTTTCAGACAGCGACAGGGCTTCCATCCACTGTTGGAAGGCGGGTCGGGATGCACTGTGTAATTTACGGGTTGAAACCATGGAGCACTCTTAATTGTGGCGAATTTATTGCGCAGTGGCCGCACTGAACAGCGAAATCAATTCGCTATGCTTCGTGTACGGAAACATTTCAACTAACCCAATTTGTGTTAGCCGATAGCCGCGACTCACGAGCGCTTTAGCATCCCGTGCGAAACTGGCGGGGTTGCAAGAAACGTACACAACCACGGGGTGCCGCGTTGGGGATAACTCATTGCATACCACTGCGGCCCCCTCTCGCGACGGATCTAAAACCACGGCATCGGCTTTATCTTCTAATAAAGACCGCGTGGCGCGCGTATCATTCAAATCAATGCAACTAAATTTGCACTGTGCGAGTGCATGACTCACTGCGTAATCCGATGCTTTTTGCACCATTGCATTGACGCCCTCGATACCCTGCACGTGAAACCCCGCCCGCGCCAGCGGAATGGAAAAATTACCCGTCCCACAGAAAAGATCGAGTACTTTTGCTCCCGTACCGTGATATTCCCGCAGCCATGCTAGCACCTGTGCAACCATCTGCTGATTGACCGCATGATTAACTTGCACGAAGTCATTACCACCAATGGGAATTTCAAGTTGCGGTTGCGGGCTATACGTGACTTGCGCACTCTCACCGTGCAATACCTGCAACCGATGATTATCTCTCTCCACAACCAGCACACAGCGGTGCAATTGTGCCAACGCAAGTAGCGCTTGCTGATTCTTATCCGCTAAGGGGCGCAGCATTCGTACTTGGATAAGCGTGTTGTTTTCCCCCTCAAGTAACGTGATATGCCCAACATGCTGTGCTTGATCACAGCCGTCGAACCATGCCTGAAGCGGTTTTAGCAGCGCTTGCAGTGAAGGCGTTAGTACGGCACAGTTGTTTAACCGAAAAACCTGAGAGGATTGCGCGGCACGATAACCTAATTTGCGTTGTTGCGGGTTGCGGGCGTCTGTGGCGAGACGTGCTTTGCGCCGATATCCCAGTTGATTGCCAGTTATCGGTGCTAACCAATTAAGCGGCTCGACATTCGCAGTGGTTTCAAGCAACGTCTGTATCGCGTCCTGACGCCATAAGCGCAATTCAGCAGGCTCGATGTAATCAAGCTGGCAGCCTCCACACACAGCCGAATGTTCGCAAAATGGTGTAACTCGGGCGGCGCTGGGTGTACACACCGCAGTAACCGAAGCCTTGATGAATCGGCTCTTCTGCTGGGTAACAGACACATTGACAGTCTCATCGGGAAGCGCACCTTCAACCAAAACAACGGGATCGCGTTGACGCGATACGCCCACGCCCTGATGATCCAGCCGATCAATCGACACCCCTTTCATGATCTGATGAGTCGGTGCCTTACGCTTACGCTGGCTCTGTGGAGATTTGAAAAAAGCAACCATAACGCCTAACTCACACCTTGCGCTTCGAGAACAACTGTCGCCATCGCATAGCGCTGTTCGTCAGAAATCGACACAAAACTGTGCGTAATACCACGCGCTACACAGAGTACTTCAAACTCACCACTAAAGCGCAAGGAAGGTTGCCCTGACTCGCTGTTCTCTACCTGAATGTTCTGCCAACTCACTCCATGACCGATACCCGTTCCAAGGGCTTTCACCGCAGCTTCTTTCGCGGCGAAACGTTTGGCCAAAAAACGCGCCGGATGATGATGCTGTGAGAAAGTGGCAAGCTCTGCTGGGGTAAGTATGCGCTCAGCAAGACGACCTGACTTCGCGACCTGTGCCTCGATACGCTCAATTTCAACAATGTCGGTGCCAAGCCCCATGATCATAGTCGATTACTGCCGTGCTTCTATCATTAGTGCGCGCATATCTGAAACCGCTTTGGCCAGTCCGTCAAACGCCGCCCGCGCGATAATGGCGTGACCAATATTCAGTTCATATAATGCTGGAATAGCGGCAATCGGCTTTACATTGTGATAGTGCAACCCATGACCCGCATTCACGCGTAATCCAATTTTGTCGGCATACTCAATGCCGTGTATCAGCCGGCTCAGTTCGGCGGTTTGCTCGGCGGCTGTGCTCGCTTCCGCATATTGGCCAGTATGGATTTCAATAAAAGGTGCTCCGCATTCCTGCGCCGCTTCAATTTGGCGTTCATCGGCGTCAATAAATAAGGAAACCACGATGCCCGCTTCTGTGAGCCGCTGACATGCTGCTTTAATGTTTTCGAGTTGCCCTGCCACATCTAAACCGCCTTCGGTTGTAAGCTCCTCGCGCTTTTCAGGCACCAAACAACAGAATGCCGGTTTCAGACGCGTCGCAATGTCCAACATTTCCGCTGTCACGGCCATTTCAAGATTCAGGCGCGTTTGTACTGTCTGGCTAAGTAATTCAACGTCTCGGTCGGTAATGTGGCGGCGGTCTTCACGCAAATGCACTGTGATCCCGTCAGCGCCTGCCTGCTCAGCAATACTGGCGGCGTGGACAGGATCGGGATACTGTGTGCCGCGCGCATTTCGTAATGTGGCGATATGGTCAATGTTGACCCCTAGGAAAATGTCTTTCACTTGCTAGCCTCTTTTTTTCAGTTAGCGAACCGCTTTAAATAATTCTCTGCTTTTCAATGGCTTTTCTCCCAATAGCGGCTTAAGCGCCACACGCATCAGACGTTTACACGCCGATAAACTTTGCGAGGTCCATTGTTGCTGCCCTATGGCAAGTATATCTGAGCCGCTAAATTGCGTTGAGTTTGTTCCTTTCGGGCGGATTTCAACGCCAGACAATTCAACAAACCCCAGGTCGTGAACAAACTGATAGTCACTCTCTGCCAAAATAGATCGCTGAAAATCTGCACTCAGGTCAAAATCCGGTGCGTAGCCCAATTGCACGAGCAACTGGCACTCGAATTCGCGTAATATCACTTCCAGCGCCATCACTTCGCTTGCCCCAGACACACTATAAGCGCCCAATTTCCCCAAACAACGCTGATATTCGGCGAAAACATGCTCAAAATCCATTTCTTCCGGCAATACTCTATTGAGTAATTCATTCACATACATGGCGCAGTACAGCGGTTTGTCGACCAGCGTGATGCGGGACGCGCCCGCCTCAAGTTTACCGATATTTTTCAGCTCATTACGACCCGATATCGTCATGTCCAACGCTTGGAAAGATTGTAGCAGGCTCTTTCTGTCTCCCTTGCTACCGCGCACTCCCTTTGCAATGCCACGAAGTTTTCCGCGCTCACGGGTAAATAGGTCTACGATGTAACTGGTTTCCCGGTAAGGCGTTCGGTGTAACACATAACCCAGACACTGTTGACTAGGCACGTTTCAGACGCACTATCTTCATTGTTTCAAATGGAATATCGGCAACCATTTGCGTGGTTGGATAATAGGTCACATTGACCACAGCCCCCTTCAATGAAGCATACGGTTTGCGGCGTTTGTAAATAAACGGTACGTCGTAACCTTTGATCATGATGGTGTTAATGTACCAGTCATCTTCCTGTCGCTGAACATGCGAACTCACCGTGCACGCCTCGGTGTGCACCAGATTAGGATGCTTTTTTAACAAACCCGCTAATTCTTTAGGCAGCTTGGTGCTCATTGGAGGTCGCTCAAGAAGGTGACTAACATGGTTGGAGTGCCTCGACCATTAATTGAACAGAAGATTTTCCGCGAAAGGTGTTAACGGAAAGCTTATACGCAATTTTAGCCAACTTTGCTGATAAATTCGGCCAAATAGCGGTATCTACATTAAAAGCAATCGCATCAACATGATTGCCGTTGGGTGTTTCCAACACCAGTTTAAGATGCTTCTCGCCGATAATACGTTGGTTAACTAAAGTAAATGTGCCATCGAATATAGGTTCTTCGAAGCCTTGCCCCCAAGGGCTTTGATACTGAAGCAGTTTAGCGAAATCAATGGATAAGTACTCGTCGCTTAATTCACCGTCTGATAACACAACACCGGTCTGGAGAATTTCGCCCTGCGATGGCTTCAGCGCCTCAGCAAAAGCCGACGTGAATAGGGCAAGATCCTGTTTACGAATACTCAAACCCGCCGCCATGGCATGACCACCGAACTTTAGAATTAACGTCGGCGATTGAGTGTGTATCTGTTCCAAAATGTCGCGAACGTGAACACCTGAAATCGAACGAGCGGAACCTTTTAGGGTATCATCGCTCTCTTCTGCAAATACGATGGCAGGACGAGCGAACTTATCTTTTAAGCGCCCCGCAACAATACCAATAACACCCGCGTGAAAACTTTCTTCATACACCACTAAGCCCAATGGCAACTGAGCATCATTGAACTGTAATGACTCTACTGCGGCCTGAGCCTCAATTTGCATTGAGCTTTCGATCGACTTGCGTTCATGGTTGAGTCGATCCAGCTCGCCAGCCAAGGTGCGCGCACTCGAGTCGTCGCCAGCCAGCAAACACGCGATACCTAACGACATATCGTCCAACCGACCCGCAGCATTAAGCCTGGGACCAATCACAAACCCCAAGTCGGTCGATGTCAGCGACTTAGCCTCGCGCCCTGCCACGTCGATTAATGCGGTCAGGCCGGGGCGACAGCGCCCAGCACGAATGCGTTGCAGCCCTTGATGTACCAAAACCCGGTTGTTTTGATCAAGTGGAACCACATCGGCAACGGTGCCAACAGCGACTAAATCCAGATAGTTTGCCAAGTTTGGTAGCGGGATTTGCTGGTTTGCAAACCAATCTCTGCGTTGCAGCTCGGCACGCAGAGCCAATAACACGTAAAATGCAACACCAACACCTGCAAGCATTTTGGACGGGAAACCGCAATCTGCCTGATTTGGATTCACAATCGCGTTAGCGGGCGGCAGTTGTTGGCCTGGCAGGTGGTGGTCCGTGACAATCACCTTGATACCTAGGCTTTGCGCATGCGCCACACCGGCAATACAAGAAATACCGTTGTCGACTGTGATAATGAGTTCAGCGCCACGCTCAGCGGCGATATCAACCAGCGGTGGTGTCAGGCCATAGCCATATTCAAACCGGTTAGGCACCAGATGATCAACGTGCTTAGCGCCCATTTCGGTTAGTGCGAGCAAACACAATGCGGTGCTCGTGGCACCGTCGGCATCAAAATCACCAACGATAAGAATTTTCGATTGTGTTGTTAGCGCATCTATTAGGATATCGATAGCAGTATCAATACCTTTCATCTTTGCGTAGTTCGCCAGATTGGTCGCACTGCAATCCAGAGACTCTGACGATTCAACACCACGATTTAAATAGATGTTTTCCAGCACAGGGTGCAAAGCAAGCTGGCGCAGCCATTGCGGGCGCTTGTCAGGTGCATGAAATTGACGACGAACAATAGTGCAGGACATATCTCAGATTCAAAAAAGCGCATAAGGTAATAATACCTCATGCGCCATCATTTGTGGCAGTTTTAGCCGTTATGAATTGTCTTTTATTGCCTGTTCAAGCATTTTGGCAGGTTGGTAGCCTGGCACAACGGTGCCATTGGGCATGATGATATTAGGCGTACCCGTTACCCCAATTTTTTGACCAAAACGATACTGTTCTGCGACTTGATTGGCGCATTTGGCTGGCGTAACAGAGTCGCCTAACTTCGCATCGGTCATCGCCTTTTGAGGATTTTCAGCACACCATACAGACACCATATCCTGATACCCTTCACTGTTCAGACCGGCGCGAGGAAATGCGAAATAACGCACGGTAATGCCTAGGTCATTATAATCTTCAATTTCACGATGTAGCTTGCGACAGTAGCCACAGGTAATATCGGTGAAAATACTCACCACGTACTTTTCATTCTGTGCTTTGAAATCAATCGTGGAACCTTCAAACTCGGCTAATCCATCAAGTCGAATACGACTCATCGCCACTTCGGTTTCGTTGCGAAGCCCCTCATCCAGATTGTAGATATTAGCGCGTAGAAGATACTGGCCATCATCGCTGGCATAAAATAGCCCACGAGCTGTGTTCAACTGCAAGAGACCAGGCACGGGTGACTCAGCGACAGACGTCACAGGAAAGCCAATTTGCGCTTCCACTTTTTGCTTCACAACATCGAGCGTGTCTTGTGCGTGACTCATCACGACGCTCGTTAAACTCACTGCCGCAATGGCTAATTTTACTAAAACTGATTTCACAACAACTCTCTCTCGTAGATAGAAAATGCTTTTACCACATCACCACAGTTATTCGTCTTTGCATTGACCGCCTCGAAGGCAAATTGATTTCATGCGTCACGGTAAGCTGAGAATGGTAACAAACCCGAGCATACCAACCAACGCCTTTTAGCCACGCGGATGGTGTTGCGCGATGACTGACTGGAGCCGCTCTTTTGCCACGTGTGTATAAATTTGAGTGGTAGACAAATCTGTATGACCCAGCAACATTTGTACGACCCGCAAATCTGCACCATGGTTCAATAAGTGCGTTGCAAAGGCGTGACGCAACGTGTGTGGTGACAGATGGCTGTTGATACCAGCACGTTGAGCATAGTGTTTGATGCGGTGCCAAAACGTTTGGCGGGTCATTTGCCGGCCCCGTCGGCTGGGAAAAACAATGTCCGACGGACGATTTAACAGCATGCCTCGCATCTGCTTGATGTACATTTCCAATGTGTCGACTGCTGCTTCACCCAGTGGCACCAATCGTTCCTTGTTCCCTTTGCCGGTCACTCTAACGACGCCCTGTTGCAAGCTAATCTGAGACAATTGTAAGCTGATCAGCTCAGTCACGCGCAACCCCGTCGCATAGAGCACCTCTAACATCGCTTTATCACGACACTCAACTGGATCATCGTCTAGCGGCGCAGCGAGCAACGCATCAACGTCAGTTTCGCTGAGCGTTTTTGGCAATGACACGCCTATCTTGGGGTTGGTTAAATCGGTGAGAGGATTGCCTGCAGCCTGCCCAGTGGAAATCGCGTGTAAGTAAAAAGCGCGCAGCGCACTGAGCGCTCGGCTTGTACTACGCTGACTCAGTTGCTGTTTGAGTCGATAGCCTAAATACCGCTGAATATCGTCGCGATCCACCGCGAATAGGTCATCATTGCTGCTCTCATCACGGCTTAAAAATAATGCAAAGTGGGTTAAATCACGGCGGTAAGCTTGTTGTGTATTGCTACTTAACCCCTTTTCGAGCCATAGCATTTGAATAAAAAGTTCGATGGCATCTGCTGCCGCTGGCGGCACCCTGCCTTTACTTGAAGCCACGTTTATCCTTGATCAGCTCATAGGCTGCTTGAATGTCCTGAGCTTTCGCTTTTGCGATTTTCATGGCCTGCTCAGGTAATCCCTTTGACATCAACTTGTCGGGATGGTGAGTCGCCATCAGTTTTCGGTAGGTTTTTTTCACCGCAGCGTCATCTGCATCCGGTGAGACACCGAGTATTTTATGCGCATCAGCGAGGCGGGCAGTATCAGTATAGGCACCTGTCCCGCTCTGCTGGCGGTATTGCCGGTGCGATTGATGGCGCGCATTGCTGTAATGAGAGCGCTGCTGATCATGCTGCTGACGAAAACGTATTTCTGCTTCGTACATAGATATCAAATAATCGAGGTCTCGGCGCTTGAACCCGAGAGAGTCCGCAACTTTCGCCAGCACATTCATCTCAGGTGCAGTAAGATTACCATCCGAAAAAGCAGACTGGATAAGGATTTCCAGAAAAATCTGCAAAATGTCGCGTCGCCCATGACAAGACTCAACGAATTCCCGAATGCTGTCGTGGATCGGATAATCCGCCGCTTTGCCCTCTCGAAAAGCATCCTGTGCCGTTTGCCTATCTTCACCGGTCAATTGCATTTCATCCATCAGGCGCGTTGCTACCGCAATTTCAGAGGTCGTAACGGCACCATCAGCTTTCGCAAGGTGCCCTAACGATGCAAACAAGGTGTGAAAAAAAATGGCCTGCTTTTTAAAACTCTGCGTGTCCGTAAAGAATCGGCCGAAACCGCCCATTTGGCTAAAATCCTGACTGTAGCCCTTGTCAAAAAAATGACCGACAATCAAACCGATGATGGCCCCCGGCAGCTTAAATGCTGCTGCGCCAATAATGACACCAATGATTTTACCCCAGTATGCCATAGCCAACCTTTGCATGAAGTTTGTTAAATGCTAACCGATTGCGATCCACAAAAGAAGCGACGCAACTGAAGATCATGTTGTGGTAACTGCAACGCCGCTTGCGTCAGGAACTTCACGAGCGCAGCACCGTTTCTCGCCTTATTTTGATTTATTTTGACGCGCTGCTTGGTAATTGATGCCTAAACACTTAAAATCGTGACATTGTTCGATACAATAGGCACAGTGCTGGTAATAAGCGCTGCCTGTTTAATTTTTTGTTTCGGTTTAGAGCGACAATGTCTTGAGTTCCTTGTACAAATCATCCGCGTTTCTTGTCGCACTGCTCCCAGCAGCCGCTGCTGCTCAAGACCCATTGGATTTTTGCGCGGTTCAGCCGATCAGTTTCGATAGTGATCAGTTAACTAAAAATGGTGAAGTGATCGTGCGCTCAGTGAACGCAGTCGTTGCTGAAAATCAATCGGCTATGTTCGATGGTGATGTTGATATCACTACCGAGCGAGCAGTGATCAGCGCGGCGAAAGCGCGTATTGAGAATAATGGCCGAACGGTTTATGCCGAAGGCGACGTGACATTTCAAAATCCTGAGATAAAAGTTAACAGCGAATCGGTAGATCTCGATTCAACGACACAGAAATTGAACCTAGTTGACACTCAATATCAACTCACGGGGTTTGTTGGCCACGGCGCTGCGGACAATATTTCAGTCGATGCGCAATCAGGCGTGGTGCTTCAAGACGTGAGTTTTACCACCTGCCCTCTTGGCGATGAAGACTGGCAAATCCGCGCCAGCGAGATCAGTATTGAAAAAGGCTCAAACCGAGGCGAAGCGCGTAATACGCGGTTTTATCTGGGCGAAGTGCCCGTTTTCTATTTACCTTATTTTGCCTTTCCTGTAAGCAACCAGCGGCAGACCGGTCTGCTGTTCCCAAATATAACCAGTTCAAGCGCCACTGGGGTTGATATTGAACAACCCTTTTACTGGAATATTGCACCGAATTACGATTTAACCTTATCACCTCGCCTGATGACCGAGCGTGGAATTCAGCTAAAGAGTGAGTTTAGGTATTTACAAAAGACCGGGTACGGTAGTGTCAATGTAGAATATTTGCCCAGTGATGATGACTTAGCGTCAGATGATGACGACAGATACTTCTACCGCGTTTTCCATCAGGGTCAACTGTCACAAAACTGGCAGCTTAATATCGACTTTAACGGGTTAAGCGATGACAACTATATTGTTGACCTCGGCTCTGATTTTTACAATCGCGCCGACACGCATCTCTATCGCACGCTGGGTGTTAGCTACTACACACCCTCACTTGATTTTACCGCGCAGCTTCGCGACTTTGAGATTATTGGCGACCACCCGGATACCTACCGCGCGCTGCCTGAAACCAAACTTGAATACCGGGCAGATTTGACGCAGTACCTGAACTTGCGAGTTAACTCAGAGCTAGCGTATTTTGACAATACGTCTGAAACGGCACCGACTGCGTTGCGCTGGCATGTCGCTCCTACGTTAGCGCTACCGTATCAGCGCCAATGGGGTGAGTTGCTTGCAGAGGCGAGTATTCTCAACACATATTATCAACAGGACAACGTTGAAAATACGTCTTTGTCCGAGGAAGTTAATCGCACATTGGGACAACTGCGACTGTACGGTAATGTGGTGTTTGAACGGGAGCAGCAATGGGCAGGTCAACGTTCCACACTCACCTTCGAGCCTCAGTTTCAATACTTATACACTAGCTTCGAACAGCAAACCGATATTGGTATGTACGATACGACTTTGTTACTGAATGATGTTGATGGTTTATTTCGGGGGCAGGAATTTACCGGGCTTGACCGCATCAGTGATAATAATCAGATTACATTGGGTGTCACTAGCCGTTTATTGGATGCATCCAACCGGGAACAATTTGTTTTTAGCGTCGGCCAGATATTTTATCTAAGCGACAATAAAGTCATCGCGGCAGCCAAAGATCGTGATAGTTCAGCCGTTGCCGCCGAGCTTGACTGGCGAATTAGCGACCACTGGATCGCGCATACCGATGTGCAGGTTACCACCGAGTCAGATCGTGTTGAGCGCAGCAGCGTAGCGCTTGAATATCGACATGATGAAGACAGTCTGGTTCAGCTTAGTCATCGCTTTGTGCGTAACCTTTCCGGTGAACAAATCGACCAAATCGGACTCTCAGCCAGTTGGCCGATTGCCGAAAATTGGCATTGGGTGGGCCGTTACTATCGCGATTTGAACTTAAGTCGAAGTATTGAATCTTACTTCGGGTTACAATATGAATCATGCTGTTGGGCTGTGCGCGTCGTGGCGCAGCGTCACCTAAGCAACCGATTTGACCGCAGTGGTAGCCAACGAATCGATGAGTTTGACTCAGGCGTATCGCTGCAATTTATTTTTAAAGGCATTGGTGGTCAGAAAAGCAGCCGATCGATGCTTGAAGATGGGATGTTTGGCTACCGACAACCCTATGTGTTGAATTAACTGAAAGAGAAATAGTGTTTTTATGATAAAGCCGTTATTACTGTCTGCCATTTTGCTCATGGGCACAGCCGCGTTTAGCCCTTCTGCCCACTCTCAAGAAGTGGCGTTGGATAGTGTCGCTGTTATCGTCGATCAGGGCGTTATCCTTGAAAGTGAAGTGCAGGAATTGATTGACACTGTTAAGCGCAATGCGTTGGCCAACAATCAATCTCTCCCTTCCGATCGTGCGCTTCGTACTCAGGCGATTGAACGTTTGATCCTCACTAATTTACAAGCCCAAATGGCTGAAAAAATGGGCATCCGTGTCAGTGATCCGCAACTTGATCAAACCATCACGAGTATTGCTCAAAATGAAGGCATGACGGTTGACCAATTGCGCGAACAAGTCGCCAAAGAAGGGTTAACGTATGAGATGTATCGCGAACAGGTTCGTCAGGAACTGATCTCTGGCGAAGTCACTCGTGCAAACGTGCGCCGCCGGATCTATATCACACCGCAGGAAATCGAGACGTTGGTTGACTTGATTGATCAACAAGGTGCTGAAGAAGCTGAGTATCGCCTTGGCCATATACTGATTGGTTTCCCCGTTGGCGCGACTGATGAAGATATCGCTGACGCCAAAGATCGAGCGGCGAAAGTGCTTGAACTGTTAGAAAGCGGCTCAGATTTCGGCAAAATTGCGTTAGCTTCCTCCTCTGGTGCCGAAGCGTTAGAAGGCGGTGATATGGGCTGGATGAACATCAATGCTATGCCGACTTTATTTGCTGAAGCAGTGCAGTCTAAACGCGAAGGCGAATTGGTAGGCCCGATTCGAAGCGGCGCAGGTTTCCATATATTAAAGGTGATGGAAACTCGCGGTATCAATGTGGTCGAAATTGAAGAAGTGAATGCGCGCCACATTCTTATCAAACCAAGCATTATCCTCAGTGAAGATAAAGCAAAGAAGATGCTTGAAGATTTCAAACAGCGTGTTATCGACGGTGACGCTGAGTTTGCGGAACTGGCTAAACAGCATTCCGTTGACCCGGGTTCAGCGTTGCGTGGTGGTGAACTGGGCTTTACCGATCCTTCCGCCTATGTTCCTGCTTTCCGTGATGCACTCGCTAAACTGGAGCCGGGCGAGTTCAGTGAACCGGTACGTTCAGTTCATGGCTGGCATTTGATTCAGCTTATCGATCGCCGCATTGATGATGCAACAGAGCGGAAAAAAGAAGACCGCGCTTATCAGCTTATATTCAACCGAAAATTTGCCGAAGAGACCGATAACTGGCTGCGTGAAATGCGTGATACCGCTTATATCGAAGTGCTGAATGACGGCAATGTGTAAAGGGCGAGAATGACGATTCGAATTGCGATAACGCCGGGAGAACCTGCCGGGATTGGTCCCGACCTTGTGATCAAAATAGCGCAGCAGCAGTGGGATGCTCAATTGGTAGTCTATGCTGACACAACGATGTTAGCCGAGCGGGCTGAACAACTGGGCGTGCCACTGACGTTGACGCCCTTTTCTATTGATGATCATCGTATACAATCGCCCGGTGAGCTGTTCGTTCAGCATATTAGTTGCGACAAACCCGTCATTGCCGGGCAACTTGATAGCGATAACGGATATTATGTGGTTGAAACATTGCGTGCGTCCTGTGAGGCAAATATGCAAGCCACCTGTGATGCCGTTGTCACTGGCCCCGTGCACAAAGGGATCATCAATCAGGCTGGCATCTCATTTTCTGGCCATACCGAATACTTTGCGGCACAGTCTAATACCATGGATGTGGTCATGCTGCTGGCCACTGAAGGATTACGCGTGGCACTGGCAACCACTCATATTCCGCTTGAGTATGTGTCGCGAGCGATTACCAAAGAGCGTTTACATAAAGTCATCCATATTATTAATACCGATTTACGTCTGAAATTTGGTATCGAGAAACCGCGTATTTACGTGTGTGGCCTCAATCCCCACGCTGGCGAGAACGGGCATCTCGGTAAGGAGGAGATTACTACCATCACTCCGGCACTGGATGAGCTGCGCGCCACTGGCCTCGATATCATTGGCCCACTGCCAGCCGATACCATTTTTCAGCCCAAATATTTAGAGGATGCAGACGTCGTATTGGCCATGTACCACGATCAGGGGTTACCCGTGTTAAAGTACAAAGGCTTTGGCGCTTCGGTCAACATTACGCTTGGCTTGCCCTTTATTCGAACCTCGGTGGATCACGGTACCGCTTGCGATTTAGCCGGCAGTGGCGATGTAGACACCGGTAGTATGCAAAAAGCGTTGGCGAAAGCCATTACATTAGCAAAACGCAACGGGCAATCCGACGCATGAGTAAAACCCATTTAGGTCATACCGCTCGCAAACGGTTCGGACAGAACTTTTTGCACGATGAATACATTATCGACAAAATCGTTAGCGCGATTGCGCCAACCAATGCCCAGAACTTAGTTGAGATAGGCCCCGGTCTGGGCGCGCTCACAGAGCCAGTGTGCGAGGTGATTGATGCGCTCACCGTGGTCGAATTAGACAGAGATTTAGCTAAGCGGTTACGTCAGCATCCGTTTATGCAGTCTAAGCTCACAGTGATAGAAGAAGACGCGCTCAATTTCGATTTTTCAAGCTTGGTCGAAGACGGCAAGAAAATCCGCGTTTTTGGCAACCTGCCCTACAATATTTCAACGCCATTGATGTTTCATCTTTTCAGTTTCACTGGCTGTATCGCTGATATGCATTTCATGTTGCAACAAGAAGTGGTTAACCGGTTAGCGGCTGCGCCCAACCATAAGAACTATGGGCGTTTGTCGGTTATGGCACAGTATTATTGCAAAGTGATGCCCGTGTTACCTGTGCCCCCGACTGCATTCAAGCCAGCCCCTAAAGTGGAGTCCGCGGTGGTAAGGCTAATCCCTTACGAATCTCCGCCAGTGGCTGTTGATAACCTTGAGAGACTCAATCAGGTAACGGCAATGGCATTTAATCAACGGCGTAAAACGCTGCGTAATAGCCTGAAGGAACTGATTGGGCCTGATGATTGGTCACATTTGAGTGTGGCTGAGGATCTTCGCGCCGAAAATGTCTCTTTGGCGCAGTTCGCAGAAATGGCTAACTTTGTGGAAAGGAAACGCGATGGTGATCACTCCTGATATTAAGGTAAAGGTACAAACGCGTTTTCTTGAGGATCAAATTCCGGTTGAGGAAGGTAAGTTTGCTTTTGCGTACCGCGTGACTGTTTCAAATCTTGGCGATGAGGCTGCACAATTACTCACACGATACTGGCTGATCACCGACGGAAACGGAAAAACATCAGAAGTGAGTGGTGATGGTGTGGTAGGAAAACAGCCCACGATCCAGCCTGGTGAATCGTTTAGTTACACCAGCGGTGCAGTGATCGAAACGCCGGTAGGCAGCATGCAAGGCTATTATGAAATGCTGACGTCCAGTGGCGAGCGAGTCAAAGCCCCCATCGATGTATTCAGTTTACGTGTTCCCAACGCTGTTAACTGATCGTGTCTAGTTATGTTGTTGGCGACATTCAAGGTTGTTACAAAGGCCTTTGCGCGTTGCTCAAGAAAATCAATTTTAACGCCAACACTGACACACTGTGGGCGGTCGGAGATTTGGTCGCCAGAGGCGACGATTCACTATCAACGTTACAATATCTGTATAATCTAGGCGACGCGTTTAAGCCGGTATTGGGAAACCACGATCTTCATTTGCTGGCAATTGCCAGCGGTATCAAGTCGGCCAAACCCAGCGACAATCTGAAATCGCTGTTGGCATCTCCTGAACGGGATAACTTATTAAACTGGTTGCGTCAGCAGCCTCTGGCACGACTCATCGAGCCCAATACATTGATGGTTCACGCTGGGCTTTACCCTCGCTGGAGTTTTGCGCAATGTCTTGCCAATACAGACCTGGTCAGCAAGGTCCTACAAAGTTCGAAGTACACCCACCTTTTACAGGATATGTACAGCAGTGAACCGCGCATCTGGGCTGACGATTTACCGGTGTCAGACAAACATCGCTTTACCATTAATGCCTGCACACGAATGCGTTACGTGGGCACGTCTTGCGCACTGGATTTCTCGCATAAAGACAAACCCAGCAAAGTACCCAGTGCATTGAAACCCTGGTTTGCCTGCGCTAACCAACAACTCTTACCGGAACAGCGAGTTATGTTCGGGCATTGGGCGGCGCTTAATGGCGTACTCACGCAGCCGCAATTTATTGGCTTGGATACCGGTTATGTATGGGGGGGAAAGATGACCTGCATACGCCTGGAAGATTCGCGCTTATTCGCGAGCAGCGCGCCTCGTTAACCTTTCGAACCCCTCGCCGCTAAAGTCCCTGCAAGATAAGTCGATAAAAGCTTAGATCGCCGGTGGTAAAACGAAAGTTTTTTCGCTTTAGGGGGTGTAATTGAACGCTAATTTTGTCAAACTGGCTTGGGTGTGTTGATCTTTGCTGTTCAATTTTGCAGCGGTTTGTGCTTCATTTATGCAATGCAGAGTGACTGTGGTGTAGTGACTCTACATAAAGGAACGATAAAGCAGTAGAAATGAAGCACAAGCCCTGCGTGAAGGGTTCAACCATAGCCTTCCTGCTCTTTGTTGCTTGCCCTTGACTTAGAATAACTAAGCCTGCGGACAAGCGTCGCGATCAGAAAGGCTATAATTGAGCAAAACTTGTGCAGCAAAGATCAACAGACCCTATGGACGTTTTGGTCAATAAACAAGCGCCTTTTTTCCATAACAAAACATCTACTCACTGGTAGACACATAATAAATTTGGGAGCTCGCATGAGAATAACCGTTGCAATGCGCATTATCGGGGGGTTTGCCATAATCACCCTGTTGTTGTTGATCATCAGTTGGTCATCGTTAAGCAACCTCAATTCCATTCAGGAGCAGACCGAAAAAGTCAATCAAATCGCCATTCCGGCAGTCGCGGGCAGTAATAGTCTCAAGGCATCTTTCTTGAATATGGGGCGATTAACCTTTGAATCGTATTACGAACCGACACTCGACGGGTTGGATGAGAAGAAAGCGGGCTTTACGACCAGCAGAGAAAATTTTGTCGAAGAATTACAAATTCTGCAGCAAGTGGTGTCCGGTGATGACGAGCTTCGTACCGCGCTTGCCAGTGTGTCAAACACCTTTAATGAGTACACTGATAATGTCGAGTCGATGTATGCCAATCATCGAAAAGAGCTTGAGCTACGTAATCAAACGCAAAGTCGTATTGGCGATTTAGAAGATAACGCAGATGATGCTTCATCACTCATTCTCGATTTTAGCGACCTTGATGCGGTTCAATCCAGTGACAGCCTTTCTCGCGCAGCGGAAATCGGTAGCCGTATAGAAACCAATTTATTGTCATTGGTAACGGTTGCCATTGAGTACGCAAAAACCACGACATTACAACGTTCACAAACGCTTGGTAACGAAGTTGATATTGTAGTTAGTCAGGTTGCCGAACAACTTTCCAATATGCAACAAGCCGAGGGTGGCCGCGATAGTTCTGGAACCATGTCAGAAATATCAGAGCTGATCAGCGCCGCCACGTCAGCCATTACAGCTAACGACGGTGTGCTTGCCCTGCACGTAGAGCGTCTCGAAAGTGATATTGCTGCACGCAAATCATTGAGTCTGTCTGACGAAAACATTCAAACCGGTATCGAAGAGCTGAATGCATTGCTTGCGTTAGCCGACGAGAAAGTTAAAACGACAGAAAAAAGCGTGAATAAGTCGGTCAATTCTGCCAACACGCAAATATGGGTGATCATTGTTATTTCCCTGATTATCTCTGCCGCCATCGCTTATCTTACCGTACGTGCGATTACCGTGCCGTTACGCAAAGTGAATGAGTTGCTGAACATTGCGGCGTCGGGCGATTTAACGCATAAACTCGATCAAAGCAGCAAAGACGAATTTGGCGAGCTGGCGCGTAACTGTAACAACTTGATCAACAGCCTAACCGGTTTGATCTCAGGTATTCGCACACGTGCTGAGCAGCTAGCTGCCGCATCGGAACAAACCTCTACCGTCACAACGCAAACGACGGCTTCGATTCAGGATCAAAAATCACAGATTGCGCAGGTTGCTACAGCCACTACCGAAATGCACAGTACGTCGCAATTGGTTACACAGAGTGCTGAAGATACACTCGCGCAAATTCGTCATGCCGATTCTGAGGCACAGAATGTGCGCAGCATCTCGCTGGAAAACAAACGCACTATTGAAGTGCTCGCCAGTGATGTACAGGAAGCGGCCGATGTTATTAACAAGCTCCATCAGGACAGCGCCAGTATCGGCGGTATTCTCGATGTGATCCGTGGTGTTGCTGACCAGACCAACTTGCTTGCACTCAACGCGGCGATTGAGGCTGCTCGTGCCGGTGAACAAGGCCGCGGTTTCGCCGTTGTCGCTGATGAAGTTCGCACGCTCGCCAGCCGCACGCAAGAGAGTACGCAAGAGATCAATGCCATGATTGAAGTTCTGCAAGCGGGTGCTGAAAAGGCGGTGGCCGTGATGAATCAAGGCAAAGAGCAAACGTCTGTGTGCGTTGAACAAACGGATAAGGCTACAAAAGCGCTCGACTTGATTTCAGATGCCGTGCATAAAGCGCACGACGTGAGTTCACAAATCGAACAGTCAGCTCGCGAGCAAAATGTGGTTTCTCAGGAAATCAGTGAACGATTAGAGAGCATCGTTGGCATCGCCGAAGAGACCACGATCGGCGCACAGCAAACCTCTGAATCCAGCCACGAAGTCGCTCGCTTGGCGGAAGAACTGCAACAGTCTATTCAGCAGTTTAAAGTTTAGCGGCAATAAGGTTGTCACAAAACGCGGCTTGAGCCGCGTTTTTTTTCTTCCCTAGCCTAGACTCATCAGATTAAGGCGTGTTGATATAATTATACTTGAGTATTGATTGCGCGTTTGTTCCACCTCACATTGCGAGCTATAGTGAGCGAGATACAAAATATTTTAGGGATTCTTATGAAACGCGTTGTATTGCTCACCACAGTCGCTTTAGCGTTTAGCGTTCATTCAGCACCTGTTGCAATATCAGCATGCCCCACGACGTTCGAATCACTTCCGTTGCCCGAAGGCGCTACCTTATGCCGTGAGTTTTCCCCCAGCGCAGAGCAAACTGGCCGGTCCCTGAGCTTTTATGTTCCTATGTCACCACAAAGCACGGTGGAATATTTTCAGCGTCACTCGCTGCGTATTCATTCATCAGTCAATCAACACACATTGATGATGGCGCAGCAAGACGATTTGCGAGTCGCCATTTCGACCGACCGTCAAGGTTCGCAAATCGATATTCTGGTGTTGTAAGCGCGTCAAAAAATCATTCTGGCACTGCCGTTGCAATGGGCTTCCTAGCCCCGTCTGGTGATCAGGTTCGTCAAAAACTTGGCACTGGGCGACTGTCTGAATGTGATTTTGATGAGGTAAACCATGGAACTTGCGATTGTGTTGATGATGCTGCTCATTGTTGTGGGGATTGGCGCGGTCAAGCTGAGCGATCAGGCAACAGCGTCTCAGTTATCTTTTCCTTTTCGGCGGCGACAACAGTTGTTCACCCCGGCAGAGCGTAATTTTTTAGCGTTGCTCGAAAACGCGATTGGTGGCGAATTCCGTATTTTATGTCGTGTGAAGCTGGCAGACATGATCAGCATTCGTCCAGACACGCATCAAAAGAACAGCAAACTAGCGTTATCCAAAGCGAACGGTAAACAACTTGATTTTGTGTTGTGTGACAAACAGAGTATGGATCCCGTACTCGCCATTGACTTAGTCAATCAGCACGGCAAAGAAGGCTACAAGCAGCAACGCGACTGGTTTGTGAATGGTGCGCTGGATGCGGCAAAAGTGCCGCATATGCGGGTTAAAGTAAAATCTGGTTATACGGTTGCAGAGGTGCGAGATTCAATTGAGGCGAAACTCATCATGTACCGCAAGGCGCAGACACGCGAACCTTTAGTGAATGGCCACGGTAAGCTCGCTGATGGCAATAAGCGCCCGACTCGCCCACTGCGCTCAAGTCGGCCTATTACCGCGTAGCGCAGGGTATCGGTTAGCGCGTTTTTCGATTACACTGCGCGCAAAATTTATTCCCGCAGTGAGAATGCATGAAAATCGCTATTTTGGGCGCAATGGATCAGGAAGTTGCGCTACTTAAATCTTCGTTAGAAAACGTTACCGTGGCAGAGTATGCCCACCTGCAGTTTTATTCGGGTTCACTGCACGGCGTTGACGTAATCGTTGCCAAGTGCGGCATTGGCAAAGTTGCCGCTTCGGTTGCGACAACGGTACTCATCGATAAATACGCACCTGATTTTGTGGTTAATACCGGTTCGGCCGGTGGTTTTGATCCAACGCTTGAAATTGGCGATTTGGTGATTGCCAGTGGTGTTCAACATCATGATGTCGACGTAACACACTTTGGTTACGCCCGCGGTCAGGTGTTTGGCATGCCCGATATTTACCCCTGTGACATTCGCCTGATTGACGCAGCGGAAGC
The DNA here is from genome assembly GCF_018474025.1 of Alteromonas oceanisediminis. Classification (GTDB taxonomy): domain Bacteria; phylum Pseudomonadota; class Gammaproteobacteria; order Enterobacterales; family Alteromonadaceae; genus Alteromonas_E; species Alteromonas_E oceanisediminis. The sequence continues at coordinate 503,384 of NZ_JAHCTA010000001.1, forward strand.
TGCAGCACATGATGTGATCCATGTCACCAGCAAACGTGGTCTTATCTGTACCGGTGACTCTTTTATCGGCTGCGATGAAGCGGTAGATCGTTTGCGCGGTTTATTCCCTGACATGTGTGCTGTAGAAATGGAAGGCGCGGCTATTGGCCAAACCTGCTTTATGCTAGACACACCTTTCCTGGTGATCCGCTCGTTGTCAGACATCGCAGGAAAAAGCTCTTCGGTGTCATTTAAATCTTACATTGATAAGGCTGCAGAACATTCGGCACAACTGGTTATGGGCATGATCAAAAGTTTAAAAGATGTTAAGGGTTAACTAACCGATGCAGCTATGGCAGCAGCTTTTAGCAAATCACTATGTTCAGGCATTTGTGGTTATGCTGGTTGTAGTTGCCATTGAGTCACTCTGGCGATGGCCTGAGAAATACCATCCACTCACCTTTGTAAGATTACTCGCCCTGCGTATGGCGGAAAAAGTCAATCAGGGCAGCAAAACCTCCCCGCGGCAAAATGCGATAGCGGGCGGGCTCGGTTTTGTCGTGTTGTTTACTCCGCTATTGCTGATCTTGGCTTTGTTTCTCAGTGTTGTGCACTACCGCGTTGTGTTTGATGCGTTGCTGTTGTTAGTTGCACTCTCATTTACGCCAGTGATTACACGAGCACGACAAACTGCCGTGCGCCTTGCCAGAGAACAGAAAGTATTGGCTAGAGAGGTGGCCGGCACACTGGTATTGCGTGACACAAAATCGCTCTCACCCATGGGCTGTGCCAAGGCAGCCATGGAGAGTGTCGCACTGCGCTTACACTATCAATATGCTGCCGTGTTATTGCTATTTTTCTGTCTGGGTGCTTTACCCGCATTAGCGCTCAGGGTGGTATTGGAGTGCAGCCATGTGTGGCACGTTCGCCAACCGCACATGCAGTACTTTGGCGCGCCGATTGCTCGCGCCAATCGCGTCGTACAGTGGTTTCCCGGTATGATAAATACTTTGTGGCTCGGCCTGTTTTTTCGCCCGTGGAAAACCTTGCCGGCATTTTTCACCTCACTGCCCTTACCCAATCGATACCGTTTCATCAAAACCACATCGGCGATCCTGGATTGCGAACTGGGTGGTCCCGCACTGTATGCGGGCACGAAGTTTCGCCACCCCCGTTACCATCAACAAAAACCACTAAAATTAGCGCACCTGAACTTACTTTTGAACTATGTCACGGCGGCCAAACTGGCGCTATTGTCAGGGTATTTAATCGCGGCGGCACTCCTGTTTATGATGGGATTTGGTTGACGATGCATTGGTTTATCACCGTGCTGGCGTTGAACACGCTCTTGTGTTTTGTTGCCGTTGCGCATGCCGGCGAACGACAACGTATTATTACGTTAGCACCGCATTTAACTGAATGGGTTTACCTACTCGGCGCGCAAGATGACATTGTTGGCGTGAGCGCATTTAGCGATGTCCCAGCACAAGCCGCCGAACATCCGGTTATTGCTGACGCTAACGGGGTTAATTTCAGACAGATACTCAAGCTAAAGCCGAGTATTATTTTGGCGTGGGAGGGCGGCAATAAACCACAAGATTTAACGCGCCTTGAATCGCTCGGTTTTACACTGTTTCATTCATCGGTCAAAACGCCGCAGGATATTGCTCGCGAATTGCGTGAGCTTGGGCGTTTACTGTCGAAACAATCGCGTGCAGAAGCGCTGGCCGACGAGTTTATAACTACGTTAAATGCGATCGATGCCAAGTTTTCCCGAGCCCAGGCCAAGTTCCTTCACCCTGTATTATTCTATCTTTCAACAACCCCCATGATGAGTATCGGTGAGCATGCATGGGCGAATCAGGTCTTACGCTACTGCGGTGCAGAGACCATTTTTACCGACGCACCAACCGATTACCCTGAAGTGCGAGTCACCGAAGTGTTACGTCGTCAACCGGTCGCATTAATTACGCCTATCGACGCAAGCCCGGCTCAACTTGCGTTGTTTTGGACGCCACATCAGAAGGTGCTAAATGCCCCGATCATTGCGGTGGAGGGTGATATTATCCACCGTTTTACGCCACGTTTAACGCAGATACTCCCGCATTTGTGCACCCGTATTCATGCAGCGGCTGCCGCAGATTGACTGAAATCAATACAGAGATTGTTGGTTTTTGAACCACAGCCGATATACTGCGTATAGATTGACGTAACAAGTTTCCTTTTCACCCTCACATAATGAAGAATTCTATGAATCAAGAAAATCACGTAATGGCAACGGGCGACTACAAGGTCGCTGACATTTCACTGGCCGATTGGGGCCGCAAAGAGTTGGCAATCGCAGAAAGCGAAATGCCCGCGCTAATGAAAATACGTGATAAATATATGGCTGAACAGCCGCTCAAAGGAGCGCGGATCCTTGGCTGTATTCATATGACCATTCAAACCGGCGTGCTGATTGAAACACTGGTTGCCTTGGGTGCTGAGGTGCGCTGGTCATCGTGCAATATATTTTCAACCCAAGATCACGCTGCCGCTGCCATCGTCGCAGCCGGTGTGCCTGTGTTTGCCTGGAAAGGCGAAACAGAAGCTGAATATGAATGGTGTTTAGAGCAAACGATTTTGAAAGAGGGGCAACCCTGGAACGCGAATATGGTCTTGGACGACGGCGGCGATTTAACGCAGCTGCTGCATGATAAATACCCGCAGGTTCTCGAACACGTTCATGGCGTGACAGAAGAGACCACTACTGGCGTGCATCGTTTGTTGGAAATGCTCAAAGCAGGCACACTCAAGGTGCCAGCCATCAATGTTAACGATTCGGTGACGAAATCCAAGAACGACAATAAATACGGTTGCCGTCATAGCTTGAGTGACGCCATCAAACGTGCAACCGACCATCTACTGATGGGCAAAAAGGCGCTTGTCATCGGTTACGGCGATGTTGGCAAGGGGTCTGCGCAATCGCTTCGTCAGGAAGGCATGGTGGTCAAGATCAGCGAGATCGATCCGATTTGCGCTATGCAAGCTTGTATGGATGGCTATGAAGTGGTTTCTCCCTATGTTGATGGCATCAATCAGGGTGATGGCAGCACAGTCAATAAACCGTTATTGCAAACCACTGATCTATTGGTGACTACCACTGGCAACGTCAATGTTTGCGACCAATATATGCTCAGCGCCCTCAAAAATGGCGCTGTTGTCTGTAACATTGGTCACTTTGATAATGAAATCGACACCGCGTACACGCGCAAAAACTGGCGCTGGGACGAAATTAAACCGCAAGTTCACAAACTCTTTCGTAGTGATGACGATGCAGACCACGTGATCCTTTTGTCAGAGGGGCGTTTGGTGAACTTAGGCAACGCGACCGGTCATCCATCGCGGATCATGGACGGCTCCTTTGCCAATCAGGTACTGGCTCAAATTCACTTGTTTAAGCAAGCGTTTGCTGAACAGTCTGAGCAACAGCAGCGCGATATGCTCACTGTTGAAGTACTGCCAAAACAGTTAGACGAAGAAGTGGCCCGGTATATGGTAGAAGGGTTTGGCGGTGTGATTACACGCCTAACACAACAACAGGCCGACTATATTCATGTGACGGTTGAAGGCCCATTCAAAAGTGACGACTACCGTTACTGATACTTGGAGGTGTTACCGTGAAAAATTTTCTCGTTATTCTGTTGGTATGCCTGATGACCTCGGCGAGCGCCATCGCAGATGAAGTAGCATCCGTTTCTGCTAGTGAGCTAAATGCAGCGGACTACTCTGAATGGTTGATCCTTGATGTGCGCAGTGCAGAAGAGTTCGCCGATGGCCATGTGCCGGGTGCAATGAACATCGGCCACACCGAGCTAGCGGGTCGTTTGGCGGATATTCGCGAGTACCAGAACAAACCCGTGGTGGTTTATTGCCGCTCTGGGTACAGAGCAGCGAAAGCCGCAGATATCTTAAGCGAAGCGAATTTTAGTGATGTTCTGCATCTTGAAGGCGACATTATGGCGTGGAAAGAAAGCAATTTGCCTCTGGAAAAACCCGACGTTAAACCGTAATACCTGCCGCGCCTATCGAGCGCTTGACGTAAAAGCGCCTAATGGCGCTTTTACGCGCTTTTAAGCGCTACACGTGCAAATTTGCGCTTGCCGACCTGAAAGACAAAAGTGCCATCATCTGAAAGCACGAGGCGAGTGTCCTCCACCCGCTCTCCATCAATTTTAACAGCACCCTGCTTGATCATTCGCATCGCCTCTGAAGTGGATGCCACTAACTGCGCATCTTTCAGCAAGTTACCAATTGCCACCCCTTCCGATGACAGTGTTAAGGTCAGTTCAGGCATATCATCAGGGATGGCATTTTTCGAAAAGCGCTGGATGAAATCGTTATGAGCCGCTTTTGCAGCCTCTTCCGAGTGAAAGCGAGCGATAAGTTCCTTAGCAAGACCAATTTTAGCATCTCGGGGATTGGCTCCCTCAGCGATAGACTGCTTAATTGAAGCCACCGTATCTAACGGCTGAAAACTGAGCAAATCGTAGTAGCGCCACATCAAGTCATCAGAAATTGACATGACTTTACCGAACATGTCGTTCGGCGCATCAGTAATACCAATGTAGTTATTCAGCGACTTAGACATCTTCTGCACACCATCCAACCCCTCCAGCAACGGCATCATTAGCACGGTTTGCTGCGATTGGCCTTGCTCTTTTTGTAGTTCACGCCCCATCAGAAGATTGAACCGCTGATCGGTTCCGCCTAACTCGACATCAGCTTCCAATGCAACGGAGTCCCAACCTTGGACTAATGGGTAGAGAAATTCATGAATAGCGATGGGTTGCCCCCCCGCATAGCGCTTTTTAAAGTCGTCTCGCTCCAGCATGCGGGCAACGGTTTGGCTTGCGGCTAGTTTAACCATGCCAGCGGCGCCGAGTGAATCCATCCATTCAGAATTGAAACGAACGGTGGTTCTTTCAGGATTTAGTATTTTAAAAACCTGCGCCTTATAGGTTTCTGCATTCGTCAGCACTGCTTCGCGTGTGAGTGGTTTGCGCGTCACATTTTTACCGGTTGGATCGCCAATCAGCCCAGTAAAATCGCCGATCAAAAAAATGACTTCATGGCCGAGCTGCTGGAATGCGCGCAGTTTGTTGATTAGCACGGTATGCCCAAGGTGCAAATCAGGCGCGGTAGGATCAAAACCAGCTTTTATTCTTAGCGGACGACCCGTCTTTAACTTTTCGACTAGCTCGGCTTCAACCAAAATGTCGTCTGCGCCGCGCTTAATTTCGGCCAACGCCGCTTGCCAATCCGCCATGCTTATTCCCACTGTTTAGGTCATTGATAATAAACCGCGTAGTGTACTTTCCAGTGCGCTTGATGGGAAGGATTAGGTATAATTTTTTAACCCCCATTGTCTATAAAACAACCTAAAAAATGTGTTTTGCAGCGTCGCTTTACTGGAGTTATCCGTCAATTCATTATAAGCTGCCGTGGTGTTGAAGCTTCGATTCTTGGATATGTTACTTAAACAACGCCTTATGCAGTTCATTAAGGAATTGCCGCATCCTCATAAAATAGCGGTGGCCACCTCCGCTGCGGTGTGTGCAGTTTTGCTTTTTTTACCCTCGGAACCCGTTGTGGCCTCAAAGCACACGGAAACAGCGCTTTTAGAAACCGGCGTTCGCTATCAATTAGATGTCCCCACGATCGGCGACGATAGCTTGATCATTGAAGAGCCTGATAGTCTGGAGTGGGCAACTTACACAGTGCAACGAGGCGATACTCTCGCAAAAATATTTAAACGCGCTGGTTTAACTGCCCGCGATACGTATAACGTAAGCAGTGCTGGCGAGCTAGCAAAGATGCTGGTCTCTTTGCTGCCCGGAGAGCAAATCAACATCAAGTTAGATCCAGAACACGGGTTTGGCGGGTTGAGTTATGCCTTTTCCCCGACCGAAACCCTGTATATCACGCCCACGATGGATCAAGCGGAACAACGAACGCTCACATCGTCCGTTGAACGAAAAGATGTCGATATTAGATATAACTTTGCACAGGGTGAAATCACGTCCAGTTTCTGGAATGCGGGTGTTGCAGCAGGCTTAACCAATAATCAGATCATGCGGCTGGCCGGTATCTTCGGCTGGGACATTGATTTTGCCACTGAGTTACGCGCAGGCGATACATTCAACATGGTGTTTGAAGAGCGCTACATTGATGGCGAGTTCGTTGGCTTCGGCGACATTGTTGCGGCGGAATTTAGTAACCAAGGCGAAGTTTTCAGCGCCATTAAGTACACTGACGGTAATTTTTATACCGCAGATGGCCGTAGCATGCGGAAAAGCTTCCTGCGCGCGCCAGTGAATTTTTCTTATGTAAGTTCTAATTTTAATCCGCGCCGCTTCCACCCCGTGCAAAAGCGTTGGAAAGCGCACCGGGGCGTTGATTACGCCGCGCCAGTCGGTACGCCAGTTATGGCTGCGGGCGATGGTAAAGTGATCCGGTCCAGCTACGACAAATACAACGGGCATCATGTGTTCGTTCAACACGGCGAGAAATACACCACCAAGTATTTACACTTCAAAAAACGCGCGGTGAAAGTTGGGGATTGGGTGAAACAGGGCGAAGTGATAGGTTACTTGGGAAGCTCCGGCATGGTCACTGGCGCCCACTTGCACTACGAGTTTTTAGTTGATGGTGTACACCGTAACCCTCGCACCGTAGAACTGCCAAAAGCTGACCCGATTGATGCGAAAGAGCGCGCTGCTTTCACTGAACTGGCAGCAACCCGTATCGAACAGCTCAGTAACAACAAGCGTATTATGCTGGCCCTGGCCCTTAACCGCACAGACAATTGAGCCTGTGCGCGGACTAGACACCACTGATATAGCGATTCTCGCTGCTCTGTATACGCAGCCTGATTTGAATAATAAAACGCTGGCAGAACAGGTCGGGCTTGCTCCATCCTCCTGTCATGAAAGGGTCAAGCGATTGCACAATGAAGGCGTGATCATCTCAACACAGTTGCACGTTGATATGGAGCGCTTAGGTGGGCATATTCAGGCCATGGTAGCGGTGCGGTTGTCGGCTCATGACCGCAACACCGTGGCTGGCTTCCAACGTGACTTACTGGTAACGACCGAAGTTGTTTCAATTTACCACACTGGCGGCGAAAACGATTTTCTCCTGCACGTTAGCGTACCTAACGCGCTTCACCTGCGCGATTTCGTATTTGACCAAATAACCAGTCGCCAAGAAGTCAACCATGTTGAAACTGCCTTAGTGTACGATGTAAAAGTGAGCCAACAGCTACCGGTGTATCCGTAACTTTTGCATTTCAGCTGACTTGGCCTATTCTATCCACTATTGAAAAAAATAAGAGTGTTCGCCGCCGATGCAAAAACGCGATATTCCGCAATCACTTACTTGCCAGCAATGCAGAAACAGCGAGCCTTTAGATTTTGATTTTTCCATGGCGTTTCAGCCGATTGTGGATACCCAAAATGAGCGTATATTTGGCTATGAAGCACTGGTCAGAGGGTTGCAGGGGCAACCTGCTCGTGATGTGATCAGCCAGGTTACGGATGAAAACGTGTACCGTTTTGATCAAGACTGCCGTGTCATAGCCATCCGTTTAGCGGCGCAGTTAGACATCCGCTCCTACGTTAGCATTAACTTCCTACCTAATGCCGTGTATCGCCCAGAGCAATGCATCCGCACAACGCTGGAGGCCGCCGAAGTTCATGGCTTCCCAATTGAGCGCATACTGTTTGAAGTGACCGAAGTAGAACGCGTAGAGAGCAACGAACACCTCAGCAATATTGTTAAATACTACCAAACCAAGGGGTTCAAAACAGCGCTTGATGATTTTGGTGCCGGCTACGCTGGCCTTAACCTACTGGCTAGCTTTCAACCCAATATCATTAAATTAGACATGGAACTGATCCGCGATATTCACCTGAATCCGATCAAGCGCACCATTGTGTCAAAAATGGTCGAACTCAATGACGAACTGGGCATTACCACGTTGGCAGAAGGGGTAGAGAGTCGCGAAGAAATGATTGCACTTAGAACGCTCGGTATTCACCTGTTTCAAGGCTATTATTTCGCTAAACCCGAATTTGAGTCCCTCCCCTTGGTTGATAGTGCGGTGTATTCTATATGAGCCTCCTGGTGATGGTTGCCGGTTGTGCATATTCACGCCGCGCTGTCGCAGTCTGAACTTGTGCGGACGTTTGAGTGTCTATACCATAGTGTTGTTGTACATTTCCTTATTTTCAGGAGTTAATACATGATTTTTCGAGTTGGCATTGCCGCTGTGGTTTTAGTACTTTTAAGTGCCTGTGCGTCTGCGCCGCGTGTTCATACCGATTTTGATACCGCCAGCAATTTTGCGCAGTATAAAACTTTCGCATTTGCCCCTGACTCCGCTGAACAAGCCACGGTCACCACCTTGTTATCTAAACGTGTACGTGATGCGTTAGAGCGTCATCTAGTGGCAAATGGGCATACTAAAACGAGTGACGCCGACGCTGATTTTTTGGTTGCTTACCATACCAGTTATGAAAAGCGTATCGACGTTGACACTTACTATACCGCCTGGGGGATCCGCCCTTACTGGGGTTATGACCCACTGTTTCGGGGCCATATCCCCCAAACACGCGTAAGAGAGTATAAAGTCGGCACGTTAGTGGTTGATATTATTGATGCCGATAAGAAAGCGGTCGTGTGGAGCAGTTCTGCGGAAAACACCCTGTCTAAACATTTATCGCCTGAAGAGCGAGAAGAGAAAATTAACACGGTTGTCGCGGCGATGCTGGCCGAGTTCCCCCCAGTTCCGTAACGTCGAGCGTTTTTAAAGCACAGTGAAAACCTGATTATTTGGTATAAATAATCAGGTTTTTTTGTGCATGTCATTTAGTAATACTAGATGTCCATTAAACAAGGAGTTTATTCATGATCCGATTTATTGCAGCGCTTGCTATGGCTTTTGCCTTCGCAGGCCAACAGGCCCAAGCACTTGAAGTGCGCTTCGCCAACACTCAATCAACGCCACTGTCTGGTGACGTATTGTTGTTGGTCGACAGCCCCGAGGCGATCAGTCAGCACGCTGATCTATTGGGTAAAAATGCAAGCCAACGCCTTACCGACGCCATGACGTCGTTTGCGTTTGACGACACTGCAAAAACGAGAGTGCTGTATGGCATCATGTCGTCGGGCAAGGTGTTAATCAAGTACGTTCCTCAACAGCAGCTTGCCGAAAAATCCGCATTATCACAGTGGCAAAGCCTCGGTGGTCAAGCGATCGCGCTTGCAAATCAACACGAGCCGACGGATAACTTACACGTTATTGTGGGTTCGTCTTCGGCATCTTCAGCCCATCTTGCTCACTTCGCAGCAGGGGCTGCGCTGCGTAGTTACCGATTTGATAAGTACAAAACCACGCCTCAACCCAAGCAGGCTAGCCAACTGGTTGTTCATTCCACCGAAGGTGAGGCGCCTGCAACGCTGTATACTAAAGAGTTGGCGCATTTAGTTGAAGGGGTCAGCTTCGCACGCAATATGTCGAGCGAACCCGGTAAAACCATTTACCCGCAAGCCTTCGTTGACCAAGTCACTGAACGTTTCTCTGGACTGGATAATGTCACGATCACGGTGCTCGATGTTGCGCAAATGACTGAGTACAACATGGGCGCCTTGTTGGGCGTCGGTCAAGGGTCTATCCACGAGCCACGCTTGTTGATCATTGAATATCGCGGCGCGAACGATGACACTGCGCCGATAGCTCTGGCTGGCAAAGGAATTACCTTTGACACCGGCGGCATCAGCTTGAAACGCAACGATGGGATGTGGGCCATGAAATCCGATCTGTCTGGTGCCGCTGCGGTTGCCGGTACAATGCTTGCCACCGCGAAGCGCAATGCCAAAATTAATGTCGTGGGACTTATGCCACTGGCAGAAAATATGCCTGCCGAAGACGCTATACGCCCCGGCGATGTGCTGACCACCATGCAGGGTACAACCATTGAAATCATATCGACCGATGCAGAGGGGCGGCTCATTTTGGCGGATGCTGTTACTTATGCTCAGCAACAATATCAACCGAAGCTGTTATTGAATATTGCCACACTCACCGGCTCTGCGGCGCGCGCATTGAGTGACGAGTACGCGGCACTGATCACGCGTGATTGGGCCTTGAGCGAGCAGATGATGGCATTGGGTGAGCGTTCGGGCGAAGCCGTGTGGCCTTTACCGCTACACCCTAATCATGACAAACAAATTGAATCAGACATTGCTGATATCAAAAATTCTGGCGCAGGTAACCCTGGTGCGAGTATCGGCGCCGCAGTGATTGGGACTTTTGTGGCTGATGATCTTCCGTGGATACATTTGGACATCGCAGGTGTCGATTATTTGAGCGAAGCAACCGATATCGCCCCGAAGGGCGCATCCGGCTGGGGAGTACGATTTATGGACGCCCTATTGCGCGAGCATGAAACTCCCCAGTAGTTGAGAACGTTGCCAGCTAAAGTGTCAGGCGCGATAACTTCTCAAGGCAAGCAACCCAGCCGTGTTGATGTTGATCGCGCTCCGCTTCATTGGCAAAACCCGAATGGGTTAGCGTGATCTCCGTGGTGTCAGGAGTCGTTTCAACGAATACGACATCAACCTCGGTCATGACGGTTTCTTCCCGCGCATCGGCCCACGCCCACGAGTAACGCAGATGGGCATTATCCTCAATGGCGAGGTATTCACCCACCAGTTGGAATTCTTCGCCATTGGGTTCCCGCATGGTCAATGCGTATCGTCCGCCGACCGTAAAATTTGCCATTACCTGCGTGACTTGAGCATCACCCGGCGCAAACCATTGAATAAGTTTTTCAGGTACCGAAAAAGCCGTGAAAGCTTTTTCGGCATCTGCGTTTACCAGCAAGGTCAGCGATAACTGAAACATCGTTACTTATATCCCGTACAAATCATGTCACTAGTGTATCGACTGCGACTCCGGTGTCTATAGCGTTACTCAGATAACCCCATGAGCGCCTGCATGCTCGGTTGCGCTGCGAAATGCTGTTGACACACTTCACCAGCAATACGTTGGTGAAGTGCATCGATTTCAGTTGGCGACATAAACTGCTCGGAGAATCCAGCATGACTGGGATCGATATGCAGCTTGGCAGCTTGAATGAAGTGAGCAATCAATGCTTTCACACTATCGGTACCCATAGCGATGCGCATGGTGGTCAGGTAGATTTGTCCTTTACGCTGCTCCTCAGCACTTAGCTCACTGTGTGACGTAAGTGCCGGGCACAAGACAATGGTGTTAGTTTGACCGATACTTACCTGATGCCCAAATGCGGGTTCTAATGCATCGAAAAAGCGTACGAAGGTATCGCGCTCAAGCTGAGCAGATTCCATATCAACCGTGAACAGAGCGCATGGCCAAGCGTGTTTCATCGTGTGCCGGCGCAGTGCCGCATTTTTGTGTTGTTCCAGTGCGTGGGAGTTAACGTTGAATGCGGGATGAGAAGCCAGAAACTCAGTAAAGACACGCGTGTTGATGACCTTGTTCATGCTCCGCTGCGGCAGCGTTTTCATACCCGTGAGCACGTCGAACGCTTTTTCAGAATCGAGGAACGCGCCTTTGATATAGTAAACATCCCAGAACAGGGTTTTCGACCAGTCCCAACCATTAACGCAATCACCCTTAGATTGAAACATGCGGTAGGCTTCACCGATGACGACGCCCGCTGTCGTCGCGCCTGTGCCACAAATGTCTTTGGTATAGCTGTGTACCACATAGTCAGGGCGACAATCTTTGTTTTCGTGTTGCAGCGGCTGCGCCAACACCGGCGTTGCTAGCGTACTATCAAGCATCACCAGTGCGTTGTGCTGATGCGCAATGTGACTAATTCCGGCCACATCTAACACATAGCCGTGCGGATTACACGGCGACTCCATGTAGACATGCAACTTGCTGCCATTAGCGAGGCGATCAGCATAATCCGATTGCGCTTGAGTAAAGCACGCTTCAAACTCGTCTGCGCTGTAACCATCAAACCAGACAAGTTGAATATCATAACGATTTTCACGTGCAAAAAAGTCATGCAGTAATTGGTACACGCCTCCGTAAACATTGCGGGAAACAACCAATACATCACCGCGAGACAGCACATTGGACAGCAGTGCATCAATCGCCGCCATGCCCGAATTGAAGTTCCAAGCGAGATAATCGGCGGCATGGGGGCCGGCCTCCATATCGACAATAGCGTTTGCCAGTGAAATATTGGTGGGGTTGAGCAGGCGTGTATAAATCTGGTGGGTCGATTCTTTTCCCTGAAACGCATCATCTACCCATTCGGTACAGGCGTAAACATAGGTCGCAGTGCGCACAACCACCGGGGTTGCTGAGAACAACGCGGTGACATTGTCAAACAGGGGGTAATGTGATTTTCCAGCGTTGGCATCTGCACTCGACAGACTTTGGTAAGTGGCTCGAAACGGGTTTTGCAGCGAGTCTAAGATTTTCGCAATTTGAAATGACAGAAACTTCTTTGCATTAAAATAAGCGACTTTTTCTTGCTGGCTAATGGTGGATAAGGTTGCTTGCGTAATTGACCACAATTGCATGACATCCGATTGCGTTTGATACAAATGCGCAGCCGCAGCGGCCAGCGCCTGACCATATTCAGTATCGCGCTCAATGCCAAAGTGCGCTAACTGCTCTACCACCAGTTCATCAATATTTGTTGCACTTGAAGTATTGCGCTTTGGAGAAAGCACTTTGGAATTATTAAAGGATGAAGGCAGCTGTGACATTTCAGTTCTCTTTTAATCGTTTTGTAACGAATATAATTCGCTTAAGCGGCACTGTAAACGAATATATGACATTAGAAAGGAACGATTTGTCTAGCACTGTCAATATAGATTTACTCTGACGAATCAGTTGTGCACACTGCCCGACAAGCGTGTACACACGATTTAAACCAATTGAGGATGCGCAAACGTCATGCTTGAAGTCACCATTCTTAGTCGCGATGCGGCCACGTACGAGACTTTGTTTCGCAACTGGATGGAACAGCCAACATCAACCAGTGCTCACGATCAGCTGACGCTGGCAATCGCTACCGACAATCCTTTGCGCATTCAACCTAACCGCGTTCAGGTATTGCTCAGCGAACCTGATTTAGCGCTCAAGGTACTTGGTGACTGCAACAATTTACAGTGGCTACAGTCCATGTGGGCTGGCAATGCGCCGCTGATCAATCATGCAAAACATGATTACATCCTCACTGCCGCGAAAGGTATCTTTGGTGCTGCTATGCGGGAATATGTGTTCGCCTATCTATTGCATTTTGCGCGAAATCTGCCTGCCTTTGAAACGAAAAGCTGGCATCGCCCTGTGTTTGAGCCATTGCAGGGTAAGACGCTGGCATTGCTAGGCGCCGGTGATATTGCCAAAGCCTTGGTGCCGATAGCGACGGCCTTTGGTATGCAAACAAGGGCATTGACTCGCAGTGGCCAAGCAAACGGACACTATGACGCCGTATTTACACCACAGCAGCGCTTAACATTTGCTGATGGCGCAGATTATGTCGTTTCTCTATTGCCCGACACGGCGGCAACGCAGCATTTTATTGATGCCGAGTTTATTGGCGCGCTTCCCAGCAGCAGCGTATTGATCAACGCGGGTCGCGGTCAGACAGTCGATGACACAGCACTGATCCACGCACTCCAACATCAACAGATAAAGGCGGCTGTATTGGATGTGTTTGCTCAGGAACCTCTACCGCCTGACAGCCCGTACTGGCAGTTACCCAATGCCATTGTCACCTGTCACACCGCCGCCATATCCCGTCCGGATAGCGTATTTGATGTCTTTCGAGAAAATTGTATGCGTTGGCAGCGCAACGAGCCGCTCAATTACGTGGTGGATTTTGCCAGAGGGTACTAGGGCGTGTTTATTTGCCGATTTGCTAATTTACTGGCATGCTTTGCGCACGTTGAGTTAATTCACTTACGGGCCCTCATGTTTACAAGTACGGCGAAAGCACTACAGCACACCATGCTAGTCATTTCATTGATTGGCATCAGTTCGGCAGTCGCGAAACAACAGACTATTCAGGCAGCACTTCCCGCCCTGCCAGCAGCGCAGCAAACATTTTTCAATCATTTAAGTTCGCTCTGTGGCCAGGCATTTGCTGGTAAAGTGACGGTTGATACACCGAAAAGTGACGGGTTTGATGATACGCTCATTATGCACATCAGCGATTGCTCTGAAAGCGTGATCCGCATCCCGTTTCATGTCGGCGAAGATCGTTCACGCACATGGGTGTTAAGCAATGTCGGCGGCAACTTAATGCTGAAACATGATCATCGCCATGCCGATGGCAGTGAGGACGCCCTGACACAGTATGGCGGTGTTGCAACGACCGTAGGATGGCCGAGTGTACAGTCTTTCCCCGCTGACACATTCACTCAGACAATGTTTGTCGAGCAACACATCCCGCAGTCGAATGACAATACGTGGCAAATGCTCATTGATGAGAAAACCTTTAGCTACCGATTGGTTCGCCCAGCCCGCGAATTCCGGGTAGATTTTGATTTAAGTAAACCTCAGCCCACGCCGCCTCCAGCGTGGGGAAGCCAGTAAAAGCTTAGCTTGTGCGTGGGTCGGTAGCAGTGACTTCAATGCGATCATGATTGGCGCGATGAAACGCCTTTAAATGATCCATCTTAGAGAGGTCGTGCAGAGTGCGAAACTCAATCCAATCGATCAAACAGTACAAGCAAATAGAGGGGTAATGCCAGTCGTCAAACTGCCCCTGTTGCACCTGCTCGTTGAGATACAGCAAGCTAATATCGGCACGCTCGCGCTGTAACCGGAAGTACATTTTGTCGTCGTCAGTATTAATGTTCGAACGTTGTAGCAACAAAATCTGTACGAGTGAATCATTCACTGCGTCTATAACGGTCAGCTGGTTTTCCTGATCCCAACTCGGCGACGGGTATTTCAACTTATCACTGACATAACGATAAATGACCCGTGAATCGAAAATAACGTTACCGTCATCATCGAGCATGGGGATCTTCATGGCTGGGTTTTGCGCCGCTAGCTGTTCACGGTCGGGGCCATCAAAAATTTGCATGTTGATAAATTCGTGCTCAACGGCGGAAAGCCATATACGTAAACGGCGAACAAATGGAGAGGTGGTTGAACCGTATAACTTCATCATAACAGTGTGCTATTCAACAGAACGTGTACAGAGATTAGCAGTTGCAATCCGGGCGATGCAACTGCCCTACCACATTTAAATACTAAAGCTAGCGCCGCAGCCGCAAGTCGTTGTTGCGTTAGGGTTATTGACCAAAAAGCGTGACCCCTCCAAACCTTCGGTATAATCAACAACGCCGCCGACCAGATATTGTAGGCTCATTGGGTCAACCACAAGGGTGACGCTATCTTTGTCGATGGTCATATCGCCTTCATTGACTTTTTCATCAAAGGTGAAACCGTATTGGAAACCTGAACAACCACCACCAGTAATATACACACGTAGCTTCAACTCAGGATTCTCTTCTTCCTCAATCAACGCTTTCACTTTTTTTGCCGCTGCCTCAGAAAACTCAATGGGCATTGCACTTTCTACAGTCACGTACCTAACCTCACTTCGCAAATGCACGTTAACAAATTTGCGGTCTCGCAAACCTGTTCTTATACAAGGTGCAGAAATAGACAGAATTGGCGCGTATTATCTAATACTTGAGTAAATCAATCAAGTATTGTCGCTACTCGCGAGTGTTCACGACCTTGTGCTATCGATCTTACGCTTCAGCCGCGATGTCTTTCAGTGCTTGCTCAAAAACCTCAACAGGTTGGCCGCCACTTATCAGATGCTTGTCATTAACGATAACGGCGGGTACTGAGCTTATTCCAGCCGATAAATAGCGCTGTTGAAGGGCGCGCACATCGTTTTCATACTCATTCGACGCAAGTATTTGTTTAGCCCTGCTCAGGTCTAAACCAACGCTATGTACTACTTTTAGTAGTTGCTCATGGTCACTGGGATTTCCGTTGTGCTTGAAGTACAAGTCGAACAAGGCAAGCTTTAACTCGGTCTGCTTACCCTCTTCCTTCGCCCAATGCAGCAGTCGATGAGCATCAAACGTATTGTAAATCCGACCACCGCCACGGTTGCCGAATTCGTAGCCCAGTGCCTGGCCCCGTTGCTTTATTAGCATTCTGTTTTGATCAGCTTGCTCAACACTTATTCCATATTTTTGTGTAAGGTGCTCTGTAATTTCCTGACCTTCCGGGGGCATATGAGGATTGAGCTCAAACGGTTGCCAAGTGATGTCGGCACTCACATCAGGCGACAGGTTCGCTAACGCTTTATCCAGCGCCTGATAGCCAATAATGCACCACGGACAGGACACGTCCGATACAATATCTATTTTTAGATGTTGGCTCATTTTGACTCACTTCTTCTGTGTTTAGCGCATAGCTTAAGCTAACTCATGAGCTAAGGCCAACCGCCACACACTGCCCGTTTATTCAGAAAATGTCTCTGAGCCTACGATCACATTTGAACGTTTTACACAAACCACATAAATACTACGTAATTACCGGTACTTGCAACCCGAGAAACCTCCTCAACCCATTGAATTACTTAAGTAATAAAAATGGTATGTGAATTGTATGACCCCTGGTAAATGCTAAATCACCGGTTTGCATGCAGGCCAACATTTGACGCAAGGAGATTGATTATGAAAAAGCTAGCCGTAGCAACATTTGTCACAGCCGCATTGTCTTTGTCAGCACAGGCTCAAGATTACGCCGATAACATGGAATCAATGAGTGTTGACGAAAAAATACCTCATTCTTTTGACACACTAGACAAAGACAAGGATGGATATATTTCGCGCGAGGAAGCAAAAGGGCATGAAGTCCTTGATTATTTCGCAAAAATAGATGGTCTTGCTCAATCGACTGCTGATGACAAGTTGTCAGAGAAAGAGTTTGATAAATTCCTGGCTCTTCACGCACGCAAGACGAATTCAGACGATAAAGTTGACTCAATGACGTCAACTATCAGATCCACTGAAATGGAGCCTCCGCTGGAGTCGTTTGATGAACTGGACGCAGATAAAAATGCGATGATTTCCATGGGCGAGGCTGAGAATAGCGAGCTTAGTCGTCATTTTGCGTACCTTGATAAAGACAAAGATAATCATGTCAGTAAAAAAGAGTACACTGAATATGTCAATGATGGAGCAGATGACTCTGAATAATAGACATTGAGCCCTGAAGAACCACGCAG
The DNA here is from genome assembly GCF_018474025.1 of Alteromonas oceanisediminis. Taxonomy (GTDB): domain Bacteria; phylum Pseudomonadota; class Gammaproteobacteria; order Enterobacterales; family Alteromonadaceae; genus Alteromonas_E; species Alteromonas_E oceanisediminis. The sequence goes on from NZ_JAHCTA010000001.1 coordinate 520,678, forward strand.
AGATAGCGTGGTTTCTTCGACTGCCCCCTGTAATCCCCCATTTTAAGCCAGTTAATCCCCTCGTAAAAATAGCCGGAAAAAAATAGAGTTTTCTCGTCATTCATAAGCAGGGAATTCGACGTAAATAGTTTTAAGCCATGCGTGAGAGGACGGTCACAAAAGGAAAATCTAAAAGCATTAGCCATGATGCTGTATATGCGAGACTAAGGCCCTTTCGCAGTACCATGATGAGAGGCGGTGCTTGATGGGATAAAGATACAGCCTAAGGTTGACTTGGAATCTTAGTCACCAAAGCGTGTATCCACGAATTCAAACCGAGCGCCATATCTGCTTTGTACCCAATAAATAATAAGTACCATAAATACAGCAGATTATTGAGCTAACAATCCAAAAGGTGACAGAGTTTTGATGCACGACAGGATCTGATGTAATGAACGGAGCAAACAATCCGGCTACTCCGCGAATAAGATATACGGCTGAGATAAGAACCAAGCACGTTCTTAAAAGCGGCAATTTAAAAATAAGACCTGCGCCAGAAAAAGCGTAGAGTCCCCAACCCGCGAGAATAGAGGCGATAACCAGCGTAACTTGTGTAGGATAAGGGTCGCCGGCAGCAGCCAGTTGAGCCATTCTTTCCCCTGCACCAAAGAAAAGATACCAATCTGGACCACCAAAAATGCAAGCAATATGAAGAAGAGAAGCTACAAAGCTCAAGCACCCAGCAATGATTAGTTTTTTATTCTTTGGCATTAAAACTTCTTTTGCACGTAATGGTAAGCTAATGAGTAGTGACGTAGCGTCATTGTCGCGAAGTGCCGCTCGTTGCTGCCCCAGTGAGCGCAGTTAGCGCCCTATTATGCATTTTTGCTAATTACAGAGCACAGTTCAAAGCCGTCATTCCAGTCTATATTGCCAACTAATTTGACGTTGCCGGTTTCGCCATTCACTGACCACAACCTACTAAATTTTGTATTTGTGTCTGCATTAAAAATCATGTCTTCGATGCCCCATTTGACTAGTGTAATGTAATTCGTTCTCTTGATCTCTTTTCCAAGTATTATTTCCTTGAATTCGGAACGCGACTGCATTTCAAAACCGCCAAATGACGGGTCTCCACTGGGCAGATTTCCCTCACGCTCTCGCAAGGAGAAACTGGATCGAATCAATTACTCTGATGGTAAAAGGTCAATAGTCTCTCCATCACGGGGAATAATGTATCGATGACTGAGCGCGTGGGAAGCGACTAAGTCGCGCAGATCATGTCGATTGATCCGACAGTGATCTAGCGCTTCCATATGATTACAAATTACTTTGCCATTGAACAACGAGGCCAATTCAAGTATTTCTTCTTCATTGAGCAATAAAGGCGCGACAATAAAGTCAGGTTGCTGCTCTACAACAAATTTTCTTATCTCATCAGTTAATATAGTATCTCCCATCAAATAAACACTCTGCGCCTTCGGCAACTGAATGAAGTATCCTGTTCCATGCTCCATAAATGGAGTTAACCATCCACTGGTGTGTGTTGCTGGGACTTGAACTATCGTGCCGTCAAAAAATACACTGCGCTTTTTCTCCAGCTCATGTGTATGAATACCTTTTTTAGCTAGATACGAAGCATCACGAGGCGTACAAAAAGTGACAAGCTGCTTTTCTTTTAACCACCTCACGCCCGCGCGGTCCAAGTGATCAAAATGACCTTTTTGACAGTGTGTGATAAGTGCGCAGTTTATCCTGCTTTCGAATTCGCTAAATTCGGCGGGCAAATCGACCAACGGGTTTTTCAACTGACTTTTAAAGTAACGTAGCTTCGGCAAAGCTGATTTTTTTGCCATCATCGGGTCTACAATCATGCAAATATCTTGCGATTCAACGATGATTGTGGCGTTTCTAATCTGTGTAATTTTCATGACTCACTCCTTTTCCAAAGCATGGTAAAGTATGAAGTTACTCCACAGTCAATGGGCAAATATGAAGATTTCCGTTTTTGAGAAGAAGGTCGGGTTATCGCGCGACACCATCCGGTACTATGAGAAAATTGGTATGCTGACCCCACCCCGTAGAAGTGCGAACGGGTACAGGGTGTACAGCCACGTTCAGATGGATGAATTGGCATTTATTCAGAAAGGCAAGTCGATTGGCTTTTCTCTGGATGACATTAAGCAAGGATACAATCGCTATAAGCAGTTGGGTGCGCTGTGCCCCCAATTTATTGCGCAGCTTGAACGTAAGAAATTGTATTTTAAGCAACGTATAGACAATGACACACGCGCGATCAGAGATATCGAAAGTCTTCTTAAACAACCTGAGAGCTAGCGACCACCTGACGGCACGCCAGGCTGGCTTTCTGCGTCTGATTATTGCAAGAACTCGGTATCGCCACTCGAGAAACCAGAGCAGAAGTCTTTATTTAAGACCAAATAACCAACGCGATAAGCCATCATCGCTGTCAGCTAACGGCTCGGGCTATTTTGCTTCTCCATTAAACGGCTTAATGCCTTTCAAAGTTGACGCGCAACGAAAAAGAGAATGAGTAGGCAATATTTTATAGCGCGTGTTCTACGCTCGGCTCGCTGACCATTTGAGCTGTTGAGGCTCAAAATCAGTTTTTACAACAATATCTTCTTCTGCGTACCATTGCCCCAGCTTTTCTGGGGTCACCTGTGCACTTAAATCAAGTGTCTGGTTCATACTCTCAATACCAAACCACCCATTTTTTCCACTGTACTTGACAATGTATGAGCAAGCATCGGCCACGGCAATTGAGTTGTACCATGACGTATTTTGTTGCTCGTGCGCACCGGAAAAGCAGCAATAGCCGATTGAGCAGGTAAGCGACAGCGGCTTACTTGAAGGCACGTCAAAAGGATATGCGCTCACCTCGTGGAGCATTCTTTGCGCCAGAACGGGAGCTGACGAGGCGTCGATAAATCTCGCGACAGCAACAAACTCTTCACCGCCCCAGCGAATTAAATAGTCAGACTGACGAAAAACATTTTTCATTCTCGACACAAATTCGATCAGAACTTCATCACCCGTGGTATGGCCATACTGGTCATTAATTTTTTTGAAGTTGTCTAAATCAAACATAAAGAAAGCAATGTCGCTTTCTTTTGGTTTCGCGGTTCGCCCTTGTTGCCAATCTTCATATTTGCGGATGGTTTGGACCATGTCAGAATCAATATACTTTTCCAGAAACCGGCGATTGTTAATTCCGGTTAATTTATCTGACATACTCAGTGCTTCCATGCGTTTGTATGCTTTGCTCAACTCACCGTTTTTGGTTTGTAGTTCGTGCGTTCTTGCTTGTACCTGCTGGCTCAATTCCCGGTTTAGTTTTCTTTGATTAAGTCTGCCGATGAACAAAACGACAAATACACTGATGGCGATAACTGAAATAACCCACAGTCGAAGCGATAACTGCTCTTTTTCGATAACAGCTTGTTGCAGCGCAGTTTCATTTTCCAATAACTTAATACGCTGCGCTTGCATAACGAAATCAGATTCAGCCTGCATGCGCGCGATGGTATCGATTCGTTGGGCGTCTAAAATCGAGTCGTCCAGAGCTTTCTGACGCTTCAAGGCGTTGAACGCTGCTTCCACCGCGTTGCTTGCGTATAAAACGTCAACTCTTAACGCTTCTAAAGTGGCTTGCTTGTTCACCTCATCATTGGCAATCGCCTGTGCTATACCCTGTTCGATTACACTAAGCGCCTGCTCAAACTGTTTGCGCCGTATCGCAATCTTCGCCGCGACTAAATGCGCGTCGACCAGAAGACTGTTGTAATTATTTTCAGTCGCCCTACTGATTACGCCATTGATAATGTCGCTGGCTAAATCAATGTTCCCGTCATCTAATTCTAGCTGTGCGATCGCACTCCATGCCCAGTCAGTATCGCGAGGGGCCTGTATATCTTCAAACAATGCGAGGGCTTGATACAAATAATCGCGTCCCTGCTCTCGCTGCCCCATTTGGTTAAGCATATAACCCAATTTATTCAGGCTATACGCAATATTCTTAGGTTCGCCCGCAGCGATGTCCATTTTCAACGCATCTTGTAAATAAGGTAAGGCTTTTTCAAAGTCGCCCATTGAACGATATATGTCACCAATGTTGTAAAGCGCACTGGCAATGCCTTGTTGGTCATCGAGCTCATAGTGCAGTTGGAGCGCCTGATTGTGCGCCTGCGACGCTTCTTCTAACTGCCCCATTTTTTCCATTACTGTGCCAATGCTATTGTAGGTGGAGCTGATGGCACTCTTGTCACCCAACTCCTGATAAATCTGCATCGCCAGATAGATATATTCCAAAGCGGTAGAATAGCGGCTTTGATAGCGATAGGTTAAGCCCAGCTGCCGATAGGCATCAGCAAGGCGCTTGCGCTGATCCAATGTTTGAAATAGCGCTATTGATTGATTCAATAGATTCGAGGCTTCTTCGTACCGGTTTCGCTCCATGCTGTTGCGAGCTTGTTCGTACAGCGCCTCAGCATGCCACGTCGGCGTGATCCATATTACCTTGCATGCGAGCTTATTGGATCGCTTGCTGCAGTTGCAGTTCATCGCTGGGTGATTGCTGGGCAAAACCCGTTGAGGAGAAAGCAAAAGTGACCAGCAATAATATTGAGATAAGACGACTTTTCACGAAAAACCTAAGCGACTGCACAAAGTGGCGTTATTTCTACTGTCTCAAACTGTACCACTAACCCGTAAACTTTGCGTCGCGTAAACACTATTAAGGCATGGTTTTTGTGACCTTACTCGAATAGGGTATGAACTCACTCAAGAACACAGGGTTCGCAGTTTTACTTATTGCAGACCATCGACTAGGTTTAGCCTAGCGGCTCACGCATAACGCTAGATGATCTTTGTGAGCCCCTGCTCCGTTTGAATCAATAAATACATCACAGCGAGGCATTAAATTATGGACATTAACCAACCCAGTATGTCGGATTTGTTTCAGCAATTGGGACTGAAGAGTGACGATGAATCCATTGAACAATTTATTGAGAAGCACAAAGGCCTTAATAAAACCACCTATCTGCATAAAGCCGACTATTGGAATGATGCCCAGCGCACATTTTTGAAAGAGGCGCTGGTAGAGGATGCATTGTGGGCCGAAGTCATTGATGAATTAAACGTGCGTTTACATTAAATCGTCCATCTAGCGCTTGAATTATGATTTACCCAAGAGTTAATGTCATTGAACAAGTCCCTTATCCCCCTAGCAATATTCGCTGTACTATACAGCGCTACCGCTTGCGCCAATTATCCTGATGGCTGCAACGATGCGCGTTACGCACGATACATGGATGAGCGGTATGCGGATGCACAAGCGAGAAGCAAACGCTATTATTCAGATTCATTGCGCAACTACGAACTGAGTCTTTCGCTAAATCGCAATCGCTACCAGGTCATCAGCGAGCTCAGTAGACACCTCAAGTACAGTGCGCAATTTGATCCCTTAGATATTGTGGCTGATAAAATCGACCGTGTGTTTGCTCACGCCGACATGCTCAGTCGCGAGCAGCAAATAGCGGGTGATGTGGTCGACCGATTCAGTGTTGAGACTCACTCAGTAGGAATCGCTCGCGCATGGGTGGCTTTTAGAGAAGGCAATCTCGAAAAATCATTCGCAGAACTATTAGCGTCTGTTGACCGCAGCGACTCCGCGATGATGAGTTCTTTTGGTCCTGATTTTGAATTTGTTCGACACATTTATCGTCAAGGGCACGTGGAACCCGTGCTTGCCTATCTTGAGAAAACCGAAGACTTTTGGAAGGGCGAGCGCCCCGACGCATTGCGGTATGTGTGGCGTGCCATGATTGACGCGGGGTGCAAAGTGCAATTCGACACAGTCGATACGATAACCGTGATGGAGCTGGGCTTAGGCGTTAGGGATGTGAATAGGAGTCGTGACGTTAATTAACAACGAGCATTTTTCATTGTCTTCCAATAAATACATCCATCGACCGTGCCTTATCAGTTGGCGACTTGTTATTCACACTCGCTAACTCATATTTGCAAATCGTGTTGGCTGATTAAACTACCGTGGTTGGGGCAATATCTGTTCGAGAAGCAATTCTCTGAGGGGACCATAGAATCCGGCCGAACGCTAGTGCGCTCGGTCTCGTGCCTGAGCCGCTTCGATGCTCTTGCCAATATGCGCGGTTTGCTCCGCTAAATAGCGCGCCAGCATCTTGCGGGATATAGCGTCGCTTTTCCACTGCGATATCCCCACCAACGACTGACTCATCATCAAATGTGCCAAAGCCGATAGCGTAAGATCAGACATATCATCGAATACCGGCTCTACTGTGTCTGAGTGCTGTAATGCTCGTAAATGCGCTTGCAGATCAGCCACTAAGCTCGATTCAAACTCACCGATCAGTCGCCCTACAACTGAATGGTCACCTCGATAATGTAAAAACAGCTCCATTAACGACCAGTTATTTTGCACGGTATCAAACAGTTCATCAAAAAACTGTTCCAGCAGATCCACATCGGAGGCATCCGTCAGGCGTAATTGCGCCATACTGTTGGACAGCGGCGTACGCACATTCACATCAATTTCGTGTACTACAGCGTGCAGGCACTCTTCAATCGTTTTGAAGTGTGCGTAAAAACCCGATTGCACAATGCCGACTTCCTTCGCTAGGCGCGTGGTTGAAATAACATCCGGCCCTTCCTGCATCAGCAGCCGCATCACGGTTCGTAATATCTCAACCCGCGTTTCCCCGCGCTTTCTTCTGGTTTTTGTTACCGCTTGTTTCGGTTGATTTGTCATGCTGAATCAATCATTCGCCACGTTTAAACTAATATATCTATCAGTTTATCGCATTTTTGTCGATGAAACAGTCTACGTTTTCATAAACCGTTTGTCGACGCACCCGGTTATCTTCGCGTTTTCATGATTTTGACGCAATCAGGCTGTAGGCTGCTAATATACAAAGCAGGTATTTTTGTGAACCAAATACTTAGGTGAAAAGCGCGTGTCAGATAGATTAAAGCTTACAGATGTATTACAGAAACTCGTTGATGACACTGAGGGTAGCGAGACTTCGTTGGGTGAACTGATTAATCACCTCAAAAGCCGAGGTTTTGGTCCTTTACTATTGGTGCCTTCATTAATTGCTATTTTGCCCACAGGCGCGATTCCCGGCATCCCATCGGCCTGTGGTATCACCATTTTTTTGATTGCGATTCAGCTTTGCTATGGCGATGAACGCCCATGGCTGCCAAAACGCCTGGAGGATATCAGCATTAAGCGTGACAAGCTTAAAAAAGGGGTTGAATCAGCCAAGCCATATACCACTAAAATTGATGCTATCTTCGAACCGCGTATGCCGTGGTTGACGCAAAATTGGGTGAAACGCATCATTGCACTATTGTGTGGGTTGACCGGATTGCTGATGATCCCTTTGGAGGTGCTTCCTTTTGCCGCCGCCGTGCCGGGAACCGCCATTGCATTAACCGCGATTGGATTGACGACAGAAGACGGCATCTTAATTACAGGCGGATTTGTCGCCACCGTTATCAGCGCCTACCTCGTATATTCACAGTTTTTATTCTGACGTACCGGTTAATTGGTCGGTGCTAAATGAGCCAGTGTTTTGAGCTAATCGTTATTCTCGCTCGTCAATGCCATTGACTATTTGCGACCACGCAAAGCTTTTTTCATAATCGCCACGCTTTTTGCGATACTGGTAAATGCTGGTGCTGGTCTGTAGGCGGTCGGGAATAAAACCCGCAGGCAGTTGAAATTCAACCTGCAGCGTTTGAAAATACTTAAAACTAAAATTCAGATCGCCTATCAAGCCATTGTCGGCGGTTAATCGGTGCTCCATCGGTTGACCATTGAGGCTGCCGTATAAAAAAATGTCTAACTCGCCTTTGATCGTCGCTTTAACACGCGTTTGCTGGATCAACACCATAGAAAGCGAAAAATAGTCGTCACTGGACGTTTCGGCAACTTGTACACCATCGATACTGAATCCTTCTTCGCTCAGTTCAGGCGCGACGACTTTTTGATAAAAAGTCACCTGTTCGGTAAGCTGACGCTCGCGCAGCAAGCCCTGCTGAATGCGTTGATCGAGCGCCTCGTTGGCCAACTCAGCGATTTCATACTGTGCCTTTAGTTGATTATTAGTCTGGATCAAGGTTTGGTTTTCCGCCGATAGATTCCGCACGGTGGTTTCGGCAACGGCCAATTGCTCGCTCAGGTATTGATGATGCAACTGGGCTAATTGATAGCCGAAATACGTCATCACCAGCATTACCAGTGTTATCAGTAGCGTGTAACGCATCCGGGTAAGCCCGCTACGCAATTCATGTAGATTCAAATCTGTGTGTACCCTACGTTCTGTGTGCTATCAAACCACGCTTAATATTATGCAATACAAGCACTTGTGTTATGCTGCACATATCGTTATTTTGCTTAGCCAATCATGAGCCTTCACGCCCTACGCTATGAATTAGCCCATCCGCGAACCAGTGTACAGCTTTGTGTGCTGGGGATTGTGGCAGGCGTTATTGCAGCCTCAATTATCATTGTGTTCAGATTGTGCTACGAATGGATTCAATTGCAAGTTTTGTCACACATTGGTGCGTTTGATAGCGTATCGCCGCTCACGCGTTTCTTTATGCCAATTGCCGCCATTGTCGGCATCTTGCTGGTGGCTTATTTAACAGGTTTTCGTCACTACCGTCTTGGGATCCCGTTTGTTATCCACCGCGTCAAATATCATTTTGGCCACATACCGTTTAGAACAACCATCAATCAATTTTTCGGCGGCATGTTGGCCCTAGCGTCTGGTTTTTCAGTAGGGCGTGAAGGCCCTTCAGTACACTTGGGCGCCGCTGGCAGCAGCTTCATCGGGCAGTCGCTAAAGTTGCCCTTTAATAGCATTCGCATATTAGCCGGTTGTGGGATAGCAGCCGGTATCTCCGCGTCGTTTAACACGCCATTTGCTGCGGTTATCTTTGTGATGGAAGTGGTGTTAAGAGAATACCGTATTCACATGTTTGTGCCGGTTATGCTGGCAGCGGCCTGCGGCTCCTTGCTTACGCGCGCCGTATTTGGCGAGTTTAATGAGTTAGCATTTCTGTCGTTCGCCGAATTCGATCTGTGGATATACGCCTATCTCGTCGTGTTCGGCGTGTTGCTGGGCGGCTTGGCAGCCTTGTTTAACCGCAATCTCATGTTTGTAATGCGCTTATTCAGGCGATTCGGTATGCATTGGCGATTGGTCTTAGCAGCTTCGATTACCGCAATCATAGGATCAATTTTACCCGAAGCGATGGGTGGCAGCTTTGAAGCGGTTGAAACTCTTTTTGCCGATGACCCAGGTCTATGGTTGCTGGCGGTGGTGCTACTGGCGAAGTTTGTATTGACCATCACAGCGATAGGGCTTGGTGTTCCGGGCGGGATCATGGGGCCAGTGATGATTCTGGGAATGATTGCAGGCGCATTGCTTCTCGTGCCCGTGGGCTACTTTGTCGACGTTACCCCTCTGACCAATAGCTTTGCGCTACTGGGCGTGGCAGGCATGCTAACAGCGGTTCTGCACGCACCGCTGGCAGCACTCTCTGCGGTGATGGAACTGTCCTATAACCCGCAAATTATACTGCCTGCGATGCTGGTAATTGTGCCTGCGTATGTTACCTCGACACAGTTTCTGAAAAACCGTTCGATTTTCCTTCAACAGCTGGATTACCAAAAACTCCCCTACGCCACTTCATCTGTGCGAGAAACGCTACAGAAAACCGGTGTACTGGCAGTCATGGATACCCAGTTTAAAGTTTTTTACGATGCGCCTGACAAAGCGATATTAGCGTTTCTGGATAAGTCACCGACTCACCCGGTAGTGCAGCGCTCTCACTTTGAGTTAGATGTGCAATTCAAATTAGTTGCCTATAACGTTAGTCTCGAGCACGACGGCAGTCCCTTGAGTTTCAGCAGCATGGCTGGCTTGTCTAGCCAAGCAACGTTGTCGGAAGTGTACGACGTTTTGCAGTCAGCGCGCAGCGGCGCTGTTTACATTTACGGTGATAAACCTGACGAACTCGTTGGCATCGTTAATTGGAACACGCTGCAAAGCTATTTAATGAAAGAACAATAGAGATAAAAAAGGACACATCATGAGCATTTTATGGTTAAAAGCGCTGCACGTGTTTTTCATGCTCGCGTGGATGGCGGGATTGTTTTACTTGCCACGTCTATTCGTTTATCACGCCATCAATAGAAACACGCAGAGCAGTGAGGACGTACATCAGCAGTTCAAAATCATGGAACGCCGATTATGGTTTTTTGTCACGCCGTTTGCACTCTTGACGCTGATTTTTGGGATCGCATTAATCGTTAGTTATGGTAAGGCCTGGTTTGCGGCCTCTGCGTGGCTACACATTAAATTACTGCTTGTGCTTGCTATTTACGCATACCACTTCTATCTATTTAAGGTACTACGTGATTTTGCAGCGGATAAGCCTATGCGTAGTCCGCTTTTTTATCGCATACTCAATGAAGCACCCGTGCTACTCATTTTTGCCATTGTGGTATTGGCCATTGTGAAGCCGGTGTAATAATTCACATGTCTCACTTAGGTTGGAGCGCAACATGGATGTCAATAATGCCTATTTACGCGATCTGATTGATCGAACTGATTCGGCGTTTAAAAGTTTATTGAAAGATCCGAACTCACATGATTTGCAGGATGCGTATGAAGCAGCCAAGCGCGACCTGAATCAATATATCTCCTCCGTTAAGCAGGGCTTACCCTCAAGCCCGCACGATAACGTAACGCGCTAATCAGTGCGCTGCGTAAACGACTCAAACTGATTCGGCAAATACCCTGCTAACCGATCCGCCAACTGGCGATACTGCTGTAACGTACGCGGTAACGTTTTAGCGACCTCTGGTAGATTCTTTCGCAAGGTGTCTGCATCTGACTTGGCAAGCAGCGCTTGCGGATCTGCCAGCGCAGAAAACACTTTCAAGCAATGCGTGAGTGAGTGTGATGCGGTCTCCGCTTCTTCAATGGAAGCTGTTTGCAGGTGTTCCCATGCGCGTTGCCATACAGGTTGTAGTTGTTGATGGGCATACAAAAAACCGGTTAACCATTGCGCTTGTTCGCTGTCGCTAAGCGTGAGTTCAAGACAATACTGTTTTGGTAGTAAAGGTTCGTTAGCGCGAACAAGGCTTAAGGTGTCACGTAGTGCCTTGACCAAGGCGTCTGTGAGCACTTCCCAATCAACTCTTGAATCATCCGTTACGTTTACATTGAATACCCACGGCATCCACTCGGGTGGCATGGGAATTTCCGGCGCACAACTGACCGCCGCAATCACTCCCTCTACGAAAGGTTTGGGTTGCAGTGCAGCACGGTAATGTGTTTTTGAATACAAACCATCAAGTGGTTTCACGTGGCGTCAATGTCCTGTTTTCGTTCTGTTGCATTGCAGCTTAACAGGATTCTTCGTAGAGTGAACACTTCCACCACGACGATCAAGATGAACACAGCATGGCACAAAAAGGCACAAACAAACACGCAGGATGGCTTATTGCTGCCGCCTTTATTGGCCCTGGCACGGTAACGACAGCAAGTATCGCCGGTGCAGAATTTGGTTACAGTGTATTGTGGGCGCTGCTGTTTTCAATTGTCGCCACTCTGGTGCTTCAAGATATGACCGTGCGGCTTGGCGTTGTGACTCGTTCTGGCTTAGCTGAAGCCCTAAAAAACAGTGTAAAAGCACCCGCCGTCCGCTGGGGGTTTAGCCTGTTAATTGTTGGCGCTATCGGCATCGGCAATGCAGCGTATGAAGGCGGTAATCTCACCGGTGCCGCTTTGGGTCTGTCGCAACTCACGGGCGTGGGAATGCCGGTGTGGGTGGTCACGTTATCGATGATTTCGGCTTTGTTGCTGTGGTTTGGCGGCTATAAGCTAATAGAAAAAACACTGCTTCTGTTGGTCGCGATCATGAGTTTCATTTTTATTGCTACTGCCATCGTTGCCAGTCCAGACTGGAATGTATTGCTTAGCAACGCACTCAGCCCACGCTTTGACGCTGCCACCTTTACCATCGTGCTGGCTTTGATTGGTACCACCATTGTCCCCTACAACTTATTTCTTCACGCCAGTGTCGTGAGCCAGTACTCAGGCGACATGCACGCTGAACTTAACGCGCAACGCCGCTCCAGTGCCATCGCGATTACGTGTGGCGGTTTTATCACGCTGGCTATCCTAACCACAGCGACCGGTGCATTTTATGCCACCGGAACCACACTCAGTGCCAGCAACATTGCCGCGCAGCTTCAACCATTGCTGGGCGACGGTGCAGCCGATATATTTGCCGTTGGCTTATTCGCCGCCGGACTCACCAGCGCGATAACCGCACCACTGGCTGCCGCTTATGCGGTATGTGGCGCGTTTGGATTATCCACCGCAATCCACACCACACCTTTTCGATTTGTGTGGCTACTGGTATTGCTGTGTGGTGCCATCGTTGCCAGCATAGGCTTCAAACCGCTGGCAGCGATGTTGTTCGCTCAAGCCACCAATGGGCTTTTACTGCCCTTTGTGGCCTTATTCCTGATCATGGTGATGAATGACAAAAACCGCTTGGGGCAACACCGCAACCACATGCTGATGAACGTCGTAGGCGGTGCGATTGTATTATTTACTTTGCTGCTGGGCTTGCGCAAACTCATCGGCGTTTTTTAATCGTCGTATTGCGGTTTCAAGCTGTGCTCGCGGGCAACCAAAGTTAATTCTAAACCCGCTGGCCTGACCAAAATCAGCCCCAGGCGACGGGCCCACACCGCGTGATTCACACCATGCTTGAGTGTCATTCACCCCTAAACCACTGGCCTCAACCCACAGTAAAAATGTCGCTTCGGGGGTCACGGCGCTCAGGCCGTCAATCTGATTAATCTGCTTGACCAAATAATCGCGATTCCCGCGCAAATACTGGAGCACCTCATGATGCCATTGCTCGGCTTGGGTAAACGCCGCTTCGGTAGCCACTAAACCCAAAATATTCACCCACGGGATCATACCCTGCGAAGCGCGATTAAAGCGGGCGCGCAGTTGTCGGTTTGGAATAATGGCAAACGCGGCACCTAAACCCGCAACATTGAACGTTTTACTCGCCGCCATCAACGTAATGCTATGTTCGTGCAACGCTGAATGATTTCCCGCAGGCAGATGTTTAGCGTTTTCCGACAAGACCAAATCGCAATGTATTTCGTCCGAGCACACCACCACATCGTGGGCTGTGCAAATCGTTGCGACTCTGTCTAACTCAGCTTGAGTTAATACGCTGCCAACAGGATTCATTGGGTTACATAAAATAAATAGCTTCGTTTCTGGCAGTGCGGCGTGGCGTTCGAGAGCGTCAAAGTCCAGCGTGAAGCGGCCATCTTCTAACACACAATCTACCGTTAAGCGGTTTAAACCATGCAAAGCTGGCGCGGCTAACAAAGGTGGGTAGTTTGGCGTTTGTACAATCACATTGTCACCTGCATGACACAACGCTTTGCAGGCCGCGTTAAACGCCGGCACTACACCTGGCATCCACACGATCCAGTCTGTCTCCACATCCCACTGGTGCTGCTGTTTCAACCAATGCTTTACCGCTTGATTCGCGCCGGTATGCTGGCTGGGTAAGGTGTAGCCGAGTACCCCATGGTCAATTTCACCGCGCAGAGCGGATAAGATTGATGGGGCACAGGTGAACTCCATGTCGGCAACCCACATGGGTAAAATGTCGGTTCCTGCGTATTTTTTCCACTTGAAGGCATCGGTGTTGGCGCGGTCCGGGCAACTGTCGAAGTTCATGATTCTCCTAATCTACTATGTCATCGAGTTTATCGAGCAAGTCCTGAGTGGCAAATGGCTTTGCGATAAAAGCATCGGCTCCTAATTTGCGTGCTTCTAACACTTTTTCACGGGTGGCGTTGCCGGTAAGCATCAGAAACTTTGCATCCAAAACAGCGCCGTTTAGCGCTGCCAATACATCCAGCCCATCTTTTTCAGGCATCATCAGGTCGCTGATCACTAACTGATATTCAAACGCACCCGCTTCTTCAATCGCACGAATGGCATCCGTACTTTTAGTAAAGGTGTGTACCTGCCCCTCGGTGTAATCGGCAAGTACAAGGGTGACCAGTTCCAGTGTGACAACATCGTCGTCCACCACCAATATATTGATATTCTTCATCAGTCTGCCTACTCAAACAAATCTCTGTGCAGGGCGGTGACAACGTTTGCGCTGTCTGCTTCATTCACCAGAAAGCTCATGTTGTGTGGATTCGCACCAAAGCAAATCATGCGCACGTTGAAATCGCTCACCGCATTAAATATTCGGCTCGACACGCCCTTGGCTGATTGCATGTGATTGCCGACCACCGTCACCAAATCAAAGCCTTTTTCAACCGTCACTTCGCTCATGGCTTCAAGGTCAGCAATGGTTGCTTTATTCAAGCGTTCTGCCACTGAGTTAGGCGGGTTGTCCAGCGTAAATGAAATCGCGATTTCTGATGTTGTCACCAGGTCGACGGATAGCTTGTGTTGCGCAATGATGCCAAACACACGTTCAAGGTAACCTTGAGCGTACATCATTTGTGGCGTTTTCACCGTCACCATTACCTGTTGTGAACGGCGGGTTATTGCACGGTACGCAGGCTCATGCTGACAATCTTTAACAATCCACGTTCCGCCTTTTTCGGGTTCCCGGCTAGAGCCTACAAATACTGGAATATCACGTCTAAGCGCCGGCTCCATAGTCGCTGGGTGCAGCACTTTCGCGCCAAAGGTCGCCATCTCGGCGGCTTCTTCAAAGCTGAGTTCAGGTAGTGGTTTCGCCGCTTTGGTGATGCGAGGGTCGGTGGTATAAACGCCGATGACATCAGTCCAGATTTCACAGCTTTTTGCATCAAGCGCTTCAGCAATCAGCGCAGCGGTAAAGTCAGAACCGCCTCGCCCTAGCGTGGTTGTATTGCCATGAATATCGGCACCCACGAAGCCCTGCGTAACCACCACATGCTCAGTTAACTCTGGTGTTAATACTTCTGCTGCGCGCTGCGCAATCAAATCTAGCTGAGGTACGCCCTCTCCAAACGTGCTGTCAGTCACCAACACTTTGCGTATATCAAAATTAAGTGCGTTCACGCCCTGTTGCTTTAGCACTTCAGTGCACAGCAAAGACGACATGCGCTCGCCCATTGACATCAATTCATCTTTTAAATCATCGCGATGTAAAATCTCTTCGTGGCACGCTAGTGATTCAATTTCTGCCAGCAGCGCTTCCAGCTTATCGGACACGGCTTCTGATGCATCAAGGCGTGCTAATATTGCATGCTCGATGCGCCTGATTTTTTCGCACGTTTCGGCAATTTGTGCCTGCGTTAAGGGACTAAATGCCAACTCTACCAGCAAATTAGTCACTCCAGCCGCCGCACTGACAACCATCACGCGTGTTTCGGGATTATGCTTTACAATGTTCGCACAATTTGAAATGGCGTCGAAATTCGCCACACTGGTGCCGCCAAATTTGGCGATATTGATGGCCTTACTCACTGACTCTGACTCCTTCTTTCAATTCTTGGGCGCTAAAGCGCTGTAATACCGTGAGGGTGTCTCCCTCGCTGACCTGATTGGCGGCAAACCAGCCTTGATTCATTTCCAGCGCATGAAGCACGGGCTTAGACGATGGCACTGAGGTCAAATCCAATGGCTGCAAAGGCTTAATGTCTACAATGATGCCGCGACTGTCAATATAAGCTATGTCCAGTGGAATCAGTGTATTTTTCATCCAGAAACCGGCCATTCGTGCCGACTCAAATTCAAATAACATACCGCAATCGCCACACAGCTCAGCGCGATCCATCAAACCACGTGCCCGCTGTGCGTAGGTCGATGCATACTCCACGTCCAACTGAATATCATTGACCTCAACGACAGCGCGACCAAACTCGATATCCGCTTCGATACTCTGGCCAACAGCGCTGAAGCACAACAGAGTGACAAAAAGCCCCCAGCAAAGCAATGCTGCTGACGAGTATTTAACCTGCTTAACCATACATTTCTCCCATAAAAAAACCGGGCGCTTCAACGAAGGCCCGGTTTTGTCATTCAGCTAGCTGAATCAGGCGACGTTTAGCGTTGGGATGATCTTCGCTTTCGCGTTCTCTTCCGCTTTCTTAAACACATCCATTCGATCAAAGTTTAAGTATTTAAACACTTCAGCACTCATTGATTCAATCTTACTGGCGTATTGCATGTACTCTTCTGTGGTTGGCACCCGGCCAACAATCGCACCCACAGCGGCCAGTTCAGCCGAGCACAAGTAAACATTCGCGCCATCACCCAAACGGTTCGGGAAATTACGCGTCGACGTTGACAACACCGTTGCACCTGCCAGCACGCGCGCCTGATTACCCATACACAGCGAACACCCTGGCATTTCAGTACGAACACCAGCACGGCCATAAATATTGTAGTAACCCTCTTCCATTAATTGTGCCTGATCCATCTTGGTAGGAGGAGAGATCCACAAGCGCGTTGGCAATGTACCACTGAATTGCTCCAGCAGTTTACCCGCCGCACGGAAGTGACCGATATTGGTCATGCACGAGCCGATAAACACTTCATCAACTTTATCACCGGCAACTTCCGACAACGTTTTGGCGTCATCCGGGTCGTTCGGGCAGCATAAAATTGGCTCTTTAATGTCATTCAGATCGATCTCGATCACTTCTGCATATTCTGCATCTTTATCCGCTTGCATCAATTCAGGGTTGGCCAGCCACTCTTCCATCTTCAGCGCGCGACGCTCAAGGGTGCGTGGATCACCATAGCCTTCGTTGATCATCCAACGCAGCATGGTGATATTTGAACGTAAATATTCGGCAATCGACTCTTCAGACAGTTTGATGGTACAACCTGCCGCAGAGCGCTCTGCTGACGCATCCGACAATTCAAATGCTTGTTCAACGGTGAGATGATCAAGCCCTTCGATTTCAAGAATACGACCTGAGAACGCGTTGATCTTGCCTTTCTTCGCAACCGTTAACAGACCTTGCTTGATACCGTATAACGGGATTGCATGAACGAGGTCGCGCAGGGTAATACCCGGTTGCATTTTTCCTTTAAACCGCACCAATACAGACTCAGGCATATCCAACGGCATAACTCCGGTAGCGGCCGCGAAAGCCACCAAGCCAGAACCCGCTGGGAATGAAATACCCATGGGGAAACGTGTATGCGAATCACCGCCTGTACCTACAGTATCAGGCAGAAGCATGCGGTTGAGCCATGAGTGAATAATACCGTCGCCGGGGCGCAATGAAACGCCGCCACGATTCATAATAAAATCAGGCAATGTGTGCTGAGTGTCGATATCTACTGGTTTAGGGTACGCCGCAGTGTGACAGAACGACTGCATGGTTAAGTCTGCAGTGAAACCAAGGCAGGCTAAGTCTTTCAACTCATCGCGAGTCATAGGGCCGGTCGTGTCCTGACTACCCACGGTGGTCATTTTGGGTTCGCAATACGTGCCCGGACGAATACCTTCTACGCCACACGCTTTGCCGACCATTTTCTGTGCCAGCGTATAACCTTTGCCCGTATCATTTGGCTGTTCTGGGCGACGGAATAAATCGGTTTCACCCATGCCTAGCGCTTCACGCGCTTTTTCGGTTAAGCCACGACCAATGATTAAGTTGATACGGCCACCCGCGCGCACTTCATCAAGTAATACTTTAGATTTATAGCTATACTCGGCCAATACTTCGCCGGTTTCAGCATTCTGGATTTTGCCATCCAATGGGAAAATGTCGATAACATCGCCCATTTCCATTTTTTCAACATCAGCTTCAAACACTAATGCACCGGCATCTTCCATGGTATTGAAGAAAATTGGCGCGACTTTACTGCCGATACAAATACCGCCACCACGCTTGTTTGGAACACCGGGTAAGTCTTCACCGAAGAACCACAATACGCTGTTAGTCGCTGATTTGCGCGACGAGCCTGTACCCACTACGTCACCCACAAATGCCACGGGGTGGCCTTTTGCTTTTACCGCTTCAATTTGCGCCAGTGGACCTACTTCGCCGTGTTTTTCAGGCTCCAGTCCATCACGTGTCATTTTGTACATTGCCCGTGCATGCAGAGGAATATCGGGGCGCGACCACGCATCGGGTGCAGGAGACAAGTCATCCGTGTTGGTTTCACCGGTGACTTTAAACACACTCGCAGTGATTTTCTCAGGTAGGTCGTTGCGTGACGTGAACCACTCGCCTTCTGCCCACGAATTAATCACATCAGTCGCGAACTCGTTGCCCGCCTTGTGTTTTTCTTCCACATCGTGAAACGCATCAAACATCAAAATAGTATGCTTAAGCTCTTCTGCTGCTAACTCAGCAAGCTCTTTATCGTCAAGCAAGCTAACCAGAGTTTCGATGTTGTAACCACCGTGCATATTGCCGAGGAGTTGCACAGCGGCATCTTTGTCGATCAACGGGCTGTTGTCTTCGCCCTTCGCGATCGCACTTAAGAAACCCGCCTTCACGTACGCAGCTTCATCAACACCAGGAGGAACGCGCTCTGAGATAAGCTCAAGCAAATATTGTTCTTCACCTGCCGGGGGATTTTTTAATAATTCGACCAGTCCTGCAACTTGTTCAGCGTTAAGCGGCTTCGGGGGAATGCCTTCAGCGGCACGCTCGTCAACGTGTTTACGATACTCTTCTAACACTTTTTGGTCCTCGTGGTTGGAGCTATGACCGCCGGAATAATAACTCGCGCGATCGGGTGATAATAAAACCCGCGAAGTATAGCGTTTTCGCGGTTTAAATTAAATCAGAATGGGCTAATAGTTTGATTATAGCCGATATTCACTAGCGGAATCTAATCGGCTGAAGTCATTCGTAAAAGTGATGCATCATCGCCATCGGTCAACAGGTACACTGCGCCGCCCTGACCTACAGCAACGTCGCGCAAACGCATAGCGAGGCTACCCACAACCGGTTTCTGAATAAGTCGTTCGCCGTTTTGTATACGCACCCAGTGGAAATGGGGTGGTTTAAGTGCGGTGATCAGTAAGTCGCCATCCAACTCCGCAAGTTCTTCGCCGCGATATTGCACCATGCCTGCCGGCGCGATTGATGGCGTCCAATTCACAATCGGCTCAACCATACCCGGATACGTTTCAAACGGGCTGATGTTAGCGCCAGAGTAATCTTTGCCTCGGGTCACCACTGGCCAACCGTAGTTTGCCCCTGCCGTGATCACATTTATCTCATCACCGCCTGCTGGGCCGTGCTCATGAGCTAACACCTGATTGTTTTTGGCATCGTAAACCAGCCCCTGCATATTACGGTGGCCTAACGAGTAAATGAAGTCCTGAGGGCCGCCCGCTCCCGTGTAAAACGGGTTATCCGCTAGCGCCTCCCCCGTGTCACTGAGGCGCAGTATTTTTCCTAACATCGACGTATTGCGCTGGGCGTCTTCACGGTAATCGAAGCCGTCCCCTACGCTAACTAACAAACTGCCATCAGCAAGAAAAGCCAGTCGCCCGGCGTAATGCACAGGCGTGTCTTTCAATGAGTTGACTGAAAACAGGCGTTCCCATGCAGCTAGACTTCCCTGCGCGTAAACTGCGCGGGCTATGGCGAGATAGTTGGCATCCGGCTCTCCTGCAGCATAGGTGATATAGACAAAGCCGTTTTGCGCAAAATCAGGATGTAACTCAATGTCGAGTAGACCACCTTGCCCCGCCACATAGATATCTGGAGGCACATCGCCTAAATACTGCTTTTGATTGTTTTCACTGAGCAGCACAATTGACCCCGACTTTTCACTGATCAACCACTGCCCGTCGGGCAACTGAGTGAGTGCCCAAGGAGAGCGCAAGCCAGTCGCCACTGTCTCGACCGTCACATTCGGAAATACAGGTTGAGCGACGGCGCTACTGATGCCGACAAATACAAAAAGCACCAGGGCGATTAGTGGGTTTAGCGATGTACCAATAGGCCGCATAATGGGTCCTTTTTTATTCCAAGTGGGATTAGCTTAGTCATTGTGTTCACAAATTGTAAGCGCTATGGTGTTATTATCAAAGTTGCTGTAGGGCGAAAAGATGAAACCGATACTTCACTGGATTGCGGCGTGGATCATTGCTGCGCTCGTGACTTTTGCGCTGGCGAGTGTTTTCCATAGCCAGTTTGTGCTGTACGAGTTAAGCCGTTTGAACATCGCTATTCCCAGTAGCGAATGGGTGTCGATGACCTTGAGTGATTTCATCGGGTTACTCCCCAGCTATGGCGGCGCTATTGCCTTTGCGCTATTGATGGGTTTTATTATCTTAACTGGGGTGAATCGCTACGTAGGTCAGGTTCCTCGTTGGCTGTTTCCTTTCGCTGCTGCGTTTGCAATGGCAGTGATGCTGTTGGCGATGCAGCCTATATTGAATGTCACTTTGATTGCGGGCGCGCGCAGCACACTGGGCTTTTTATTTCAATGCGCAGCCGGCTTGATGGGCGGTTACGTCTTCGCACGCATTATCAGCCAAAAACATACATCAGTATCAATGTAATCGAATTGTTAACAGATTTCGTATATGGTGAGATGAGTCGTCCCAAACCATAAGAAAAGTCGCCATGTATACCGATCTTCTCCCTGCTGACGTTCGCTCTCTCCCTGATTATATTGAGCACGTTTTTTCAACCTACACCGATGCTCCAGCCTATTGCGCTTTGGGCCAAACGTTCACCTTTACCGACTTGGAAACACGCTCTCGTGCACTGGCGAACTGGTTTCAGCATGAGGCGGGCCTAAGACCGGGTGATCGTATCGCCATTCAGCTACCCAATTTATTGCAAAACCCTGTGGCTGTGTATGCCGCGCTTCGTGCCGGATTGGTGGTCGTGAATACCAACCCGCTTTACACGCCGCGAGAGATGCAGCACCAGTTCAGCGACTCTGGCGCTAAAGCCATCGTTATTTTAAGTGACTTGTTACCAAATCTTGAAAAGGTCATTGAGAACACCACGATTGATACCGTGGTCATCACCTCGGCAACGGAGTTTTTACAACCCGACAGTGCGCCCCAGCATCCAAGTTACATTTCATTGACCGGTGCCATCAAGCAAGGCAAAAGCTGCGCTGAATTCGCACGACCCGAAGTCACGTTAGACACCTTGTGCATGCTGCAATACACAGGCGGCACCACCGGGCTCTCTAAAGGCGCAGCCTTATCTCACGCCAATGTGCTGAGTAACAGTGTACAAACACTGGATCGACTGGGTGATAGCTTCCGCTCTGGCGAAGAAATCGTGGTGTGTCCGCTACCGCTGTATCACATTTATGCCTTCACTGTATGCATGATGACGTTCTTTGCCAAAGGCTGTCTCACCGTGCTAATTCCAAACCCGCGCGATCCAGATGCGTTTATCAATGCGCTCAAGCCACACAAATTTACGACCTTCGCCGGGATCAATACGTTGTTTGTTGGCCTCAGCCAGCACCCCGAGTTTAAGAAGCTTGATTTCAGCGCCTTAAAACTCACCTTATCCGGTGGCACCGCGTTAACGTCTGCGGCGGTGGATATCTGGCAGCAGACCACGGGTTGCAGCATAACCGAAGGTTATGGTTTATCAGAGACCGCGCCCGTGGTCACATTCAACCAGCCGGGTCACGAACAGATTGGCACTATTGGCTTTCCGCTGATGAGTACCGAGGTAAAGCTTCTGGACAAAAACGACCAGCCGGTTGCAGACGGTGATGAAGGGCAAATTGCTGTGAAAGGCCCGCAGGTGATGCTCGGTTACTGGCAACGAGATGACGCGACCGCAGAGGTAATGACCTCTGACGGCTACTTTAAAACCGGCGACATCGGTATCCGCTTGCCAGACGGCGCGATCAAGATTGTCGATAGGCTTAAAGACATGATCATCGTGTCTGGCTTTAATGTGTACCCGAATGAAATAGAAAATGTACTCACGTCTCACCCGGATATTGTTGAAGCCGCCGTGGTCGGTGCGCCTGATGAGAAAAGTGGCGAGCGCGTATGTGCTTATGTGACCGTCGCAAACCCGATTGATAAAGATCAGGTTCGCGCATTCTGCAAAGAACAATTAACCGGTTATAAGGTTCCTAAAGAAGTACACGTGATTGATGAACTGCCCAAATCCACCGTGGGTAAAATTCTGCGCCGCGAGTTACGTCAATAACGCGAAGCTAAGGTTCTGCTGGGGTATGGATTCAATGTGCTCAAGCCCCCACTACGGCGTGGGCCTGATCTCATTTTCAATGACCTGAAGCGTTCGATTGATAAAGGTCGTGATCGAACCTTGAGGTAAAAACGGCGATTTATTTTCAACGTTAAATCGCTCTAAGATCTCACGGGTCTTGGCTGCAGTCTGGATCTCTTTGACCGTTTTCCCTTCACGGTGTAGCTGTTCGACATGAGCGACCCAATCCAACGTTGCCCCCAGAAATTCTGTCAGCTGTTTTTTAGATGATGGTTCACCATGGCCGGGCACTATCAGCGTTTGATCATTACCTATCTCCAAAATTTTACTCACTGCGGCGCTGAAACCGGCGCGTCCTCCCGCCCAAAACGTTGGGTGCCAGCTAGTGTCATAAATATCGCCAACGAATATTACATTGCTGTCGGAGTGACAAATAATGTTGTCTTCAGCTGAGTGAGCTTTCACGGTGAGGATCTGCACACTATCTAACGTATTATCCTGTGAGATAAGTTTGCCGCCACGCTCTATAAAATAGTCGTTTCCGCCGCTGTGATCACGGTGCTGATGGGTATTGAGAATTAAATCCACTGAACCGCCAAAATGCTCCTTCGCCAGTACATTCAGTGCATCTAAATGTGCTGCGCCCGGCACAGGATCCACCACAACATTGCCCTGCGAAGTCTGTATTAAGCCAATGTTTGTATTGGAACCGCTGGATTTGACCAAGATGACATTTTCAGTGATTTTGGTCGTGGCTAATTGCGCGACGGCACTGAATGACAATATTGCCCCAAAAACGACACTAACCGATAAAACGCTTCTCATGACTTTTCCTTTTTTAAGCCGGTGTGTAGTGGCGTGTGAACAAAACTCTCGCCAAGTCTTTTATGCCGCCCATCGAACAGCAGGCCAGTCACACCAGTGTGAATGTTCGGTAGTAGTCGTGTTGGGGAAAGATAAAGCAGAAATGAGATGAAGCAAGCAATCTATGTGATGGGAATTCCGTATGTAGAATGCGTTTGCATGTAAATACGATAACCGGCAACTTAGTCATACACGTTCGTTCCATTCAATCACCCACATCGGCCATTGAGATGCGTTTACCAGGACGCTCTACGCGGTCAATGGCGATGGAGGTATCTTCCATTTCATCCAGATACTTCATGATCGCTTTTTTGGCATAAAACGACTTCGTAACGGCCAGTACTTTCTGCAAGCTTTGCCAATCGGCTTTCTGCATCATTTGAGAGTCTAAGAGATAACATTTTGCCACCCGTTTTACATGTCATACATGTAGGCGTATCGCACGCACACCATTTATCGTTCACTATATAAACGATACACCCTGTTTTTTTGAACGAGACCAAGCGGTTAACATAACCGACCGTTTTATCTTCACCAACGTAATTTGAATTTTTTGCACGAGGGTAAAACACATGGTGTTTTTTAGGCTGCCCCGTGTTTTTCGGTAACCATTTCTTGGTGACTGGCAGTCAGATTGCTGTCAGCGTCATGTTGTGACTAACTAAGCCGTTTGACCTGCCTGTAGCGGCTTTTCAGATTTCGCAGTATCGACGGCGCCCGGTGTAGGCTACCCAGCGTTATCGATGAAGTTCCCCAACGCATTGCCAAAGGCATCGGCCGCTACATAGTAAATCTCCGCTTATGATTGATTTATAATCTCAAGCCGTAAGATACATATCTGAACAAGCTTTTCTTCACCCATATCTAATGGTGGTGATACCCATCTTTGGAAGTTTATAAAATCCATTTTCACATACTTCCCATCAAGGTGTTCCTGCTTAGTCACGAATCCTTTCCAACAGCCATGCTGAGGTATCTGTTTATGTGGGTCAATTCTTAAAAAGCTTTGTCCATCGATTGTAAATCGATCTAACCCATCATTTTTATATATTTCTATGTGGATTGTTCCTTGAGCAGATTGGTAGTTGTTTTCCCTATAATCTAGCTTTAAGGCATTTAGTTCTTGATTTCTCTCTACAGCATTTAGGTAACTAAGGAATATTGCTATAACCCAAACCGTAATAAATACATTGAGAACAATAAGTTTATGTTTTTCTAAGCTCCTTTTTAACTTAGGTAAAAATAGATAATAAATCAGCCCTAAGGCTGGTGCTAACACCAACCTAAAGGTTTCCCACATTTCACATTCTGCTAAGACGTCATAGATCATTACTGCCTCGTGAACCAATACAACCAACGACCTGCAACTCCAGCGTCATATGTATTTACCTCGTTACCAATTTGATGACCAATACCTGTAGAAACTTCAAATGGGAATCGGTATTTGTCGCTACGACCAAATAAATCAACCCCAAGTCTTGGACCTGAGCCTTCTACTGCTAACGGTGAAATAAATGGCTTATCGACCCATGCTGATGACTCCTTCCACCCTATGTCATATTTAAAGGCTGTAAGGTCGTAATCGGTATTAGTGGAGTAACCGCTAAAGATATTTTTAAGTGTAGCTTCCCTGTTAACGCCTTCCCAATTCAGTAAAGCAACATCAGCACCAAGCTTGAAACTGCCTTGTTTGAAGTGCTGTTCGCTAGCCTGAAGATATCCATCACCAGATGCTGCCCAACCGATCGTACCATCGCTCTGAACACCAACGTTAACGTTTACACTGCCTCCAAGTACATCTCTAAAAGTACTTAGTCCTCCGAAAGAAAGTGTGTTGGAGCGGATGGGTTGACTGTTTTGATGCTCTAGTGTTAATAAATCCGCGCCTGCTTCATAAATCCGTTCGAATGCGTTTCCATATATCTCAAATGAATTACCAACTACATCTTTTGTGATATCCCAAGCGCTTCGCTCTTTGGTATTTGGTATTTGGAAATACATAGCCATCACTCCACGGCCCCGGAGCACTTCTAGTCGAAGAAGTTCTTGCTAGCGCATCCGCTGCTGCAATGGGATCAGTCTCTCGTGGCGCACGAATAGTATCTTGTACTTGAGTTGCGCCAATTAGAGCTTGCGCATTTCTTACAGACAGAGCTTGCTCACCCAAACGACGATTCAACTGATTACTTTGCGCTACTGATGACAGCGCTAAATTGACACCTGCATTAGAATTCGCAAACGTTGTGATATCTGCAAAATTTGTCTCAGGTATCACGACAGTATCAGTCAAGTTTGTCGCGGTTTGCTCGGCTATCTGACTTATTTGGTTGTCAGTCGCCTTATCAAAGTCACTACCAAACTGTTGCGCTAATTTTGCATCTAGTTTTGATGTGTCTATGGTGCCAGTAAATCGAGGCTCTGGTTGGTTTATCGATTGCCTAACGATAGAGTTCCCCGACCAATTCCCAAAGGCATCGGCCGATACATCATAACGATAGTTTCGTTGTAGATGGTGCAGGATCGCGCTGACAATACCAGCTTGCGGAGTGAGATTTGATGTGCGTATCGGGCGATGGAGCATCATAACGATATCACCTCTTCCCTAGCTCTTCAGACTGTTGTTAAAGCCCAAAAGGCGATTGTTTGCCCTATGGTTACGTCATCAACGTGGCGGTTTCGTGATGACAAGGGCTCATTGGTGGATGAGCCCTTGTCTGCGCTTTTTGTAAATCGCTTTAGTGGTTAGGCTGATTTCGCTTTTTCGTGCGCTATCCAGTCGTCGACCATGCGCTCCAAGATTGGCATAGGCACGGCACCGCCACCGAGCACAACATCGTGGAAACCTCGAATATCGAATTGATCGCCCAAAGCACGTTGTGCTTTTTCTCGCAGCTCAAGTATTTTTAGCATACCGATTTTGTATGCCGTGGCTTGACCGGGCCAGACCAGATAGCGGCGCACCTCAGAGCGTACTGCGTCTTCGGCGATCGGCGAGTTTTGTTTAAAATAGTCAATCGCTTGTTGCTCTGTCCAGCCTTTGGCATGTAACCCTGTATCGACCACCAACCGAATCGCGCGCCATATTTCTGTGACCAACCGGCCAAAGTCAGAGTATGGATTTTGATATGCGCCCATCTCCTTTGCCAGTAATTCAGAATAGAGGGCCCATCCTTCGATGTACGCGGTAAAGAATTGCTGCGTTCTGAAGGTTGGTACACCGGTAAGCTCCTGTGCAATTGAAATTTGCATATGATGGCCGGGGTTACCTTCATGATAGGCAATGGCTTCCATTTCATTTTTGGGCATCGCCGTCATGTCAGAAAGGTGCGCATAGTAAATACCGTCGCGTGAACCATCTGGCGTTCCGGGGTAATAGTGTTGAGCCGCCCCCGGTTGCTCACGAAAGGCTTCAACGCGTTTTACCACAAGGTCCGCTTTGGGTAATAGGCCAAAATACTCTGGCAATTTGTCTTTGATGTAATCGAGGTAAGCGGTTGAATCGTCTAAATAGCCTTGTCGGCCTGCGTCGGTGTTGGGGTAGTAAAAGCGTTCATCGTCAGTTGAGCTTTTCAGTAGATCAAAAAACGCCTGTAGTGAACCGTCAAACCCGACGTCAGCTTTGATGGTTTCCATTTCAGCGCGAATGCGAGCTACCTCAGCCAACCCCAGTGCGTGAATTTCATCAGCGGTCATCGCCGTTGTGGTGTTGCTGCGCAACGCCGCATTGTAGGCGGCAACGCCGTCAGGCAGCGCCCCCATACCGGTTGCTTCTTCGCTGACATTCGCCCGGTCGGTCTGCATCCACGCGATAAGCTGAGCATAGGCTGGCTCAAAGTCTTTGATTAATGCTTGTTCGACTGACGCGGTTAACGCCTGTGCGGTCGCGGTATCTATATTACCCGCCTCTTCAAGCGCACCAATTTTGCGCTTGGCATCGGCGTAGAGGGGCGCATCGGTATCGCTGTCTGGCGCAAAGGGAGCACCAGTGATTAAGTTAGTTGCCTGTTCGATAACGCCATCATACGCAAAGTATGGAGCGCGCACTCCTTCCTCAGCATGAACTTGGGCCCGCGTGAGTAGCTGCGATATCGCGCGACCTAAACCTGATACGCGCGAGATGTAATCGCGTATATCTTGCTCACTGCTCACATTGTGAAAGTTGATCAGCAAATTAGGTAACGAACTCTGCGCGCCCGACATCTGGGTAAACACATAGCTACGGCGGCTGTAAGGGCGCATCGCCTTAGCGGTTTCGTAGCCGTAGATCCACAAATCATATGAGATCTTCGCATCGTCTGTGAGCTTGTTGTAGTCAAAAGTGCTCTGCATTTCAGTCACACTCTGCTCAAGTTTGGCAAATTGAGCGTCGGCCGCGGCTTCCGACATATCATCGATTTCACCGTAGCGGTCTTTGCGGCCTAGGCTTGTCATGCGCAAAGGAGATTGCTGCAACTGTTGCTCGTATTGCGCTTCAAACCAAGCATTCAAGCGCTCAGTTTCGGACTGCTGTTCGTGGGTAGATGCCGCTTCGACCGGCGCTGTCGTTGTACTTTGCACAGCATAAACCGGTTGTAAGCAACTGCCCATCAGCGCTGTTGCCAGCGCCATTGCCAAAGCGGTACGAGGTGTGTTCATTATGGCTTTTCCTTGTCGTTGTCTTATCGTATCAATCGCTGTATTAGGGTAGCGTTAATCGCTAATGTTCTATGCCGTGCGCTAGTAATTCAAACGCGTATTCTTCCGCGCTATCGCGTAATTTGCCGTAGCGACCTGAGTTAGCAAAGTGCCCTGCGCCCATATTCATGCGCATTACTAACAGGTTATTGTCGGTCTTGGTGGCTCGCATGCGCGCCGTCCATTTGGCGGGCTCCCAGTAGGTCACCCGTGGGTCGTTCAATCCTCCCGTTACGAGCATAGGCGGATAGTCGCGCGCCGTGATTTGATCGTAGGGAGAATAAGACAAGATGTACTCAAATTCTGATTTATTCTCAATCGGATTGCCCCACTCCTGCCACTCAGGCGGCGTCAGCGGTAGGCTGGCATCCAGCATAGTGTTAAGCACATCAACAAACGGCACACCCAGATTCACAGAGCGCCAGTAGTCGGGTGCCTGAATGGTCATCGCTCCCATCATCATGCCGCCCGCACTGCGCCCTGAAATGGAGATATTGCCCTTGCCGGTGTAGCCTTGTTCAATCAAGTAATCAGCGACATCAATAAAATCAGTAAAGGCATTTTTGCGCTTGTCCATTTTGCCATCCAGATACCACTGATACCCCATCTCATCACCGCCACGCACGTGTGCAATCGCAAATGCAAAACCGCGATCCAGCAGGCTTAGCCTTTCAGTTTTGAAGGTTGGCGATAACCCGCTACCGTATGCACCGTATGCATAAAGTGACAACGGCGATTTGCCGTTTTTCTCAAAATCTTTGTGATACACAATTGAAATAGGCACCTGAACGCCATCGCGCGCTGGCGCCATAAGCCGTTCAGTACGGTAGTTGGATTTGTCGTAGCCCGAAGGGATATGTTGCTTCTTGCGCTCGACAAGTTCGGTAGTCTCTAGCGAAAAGTCGTAAATCGTCTCGGGCGTAATCATCGACTCGTAGTACAAGCGCACGTGTTGTTGGTCAAACTCGGGATTGTGATCAATCTCAGCCGTGTACACCGACTCACTAAACTCGACTTGTTGACGTAAGGTGCCATCATGCTCCATCAATTGGATACGATCCTGCCCGTTCTCGCGCAGCGACAGCACAATGAAGTCGCTGAAGGTTTGCATACCCATTAAGTAGTGGCTGTCACGGCCTTCAACCAGAGTTTGCCATTGTGACTTATCACCGACTGGCGTTTCAGCATCATTAAGTGTTGCGCGCGCCAGTCGGAAATTAACGTGGCTGTCGTTCGTGAGTAAGTACAGGCTATCCCCGGCGGTATCAACAGACGCCATGACATTATCCGCTTTGCTGACCACCACAATAGGCTCTGCGCCAAGATCGTAGGCGGGCAATAGCTCAACGTCATTGTTTTGATGGCGACCGGAGGTTTTAATTAACCATTGACCGTCTGATGAATGAGATGCGCCCAGAAAATACGCGTTGTCGTCTTCTTTAAATAACACAGTGTCTGCAGCTTCTCCCGCTTCTGGGGCGATGCGACGCAGATTGACAGACTCAACGTGCCAGCGTTCGCTGTTCAGTTGGCTGTAGATCACGCCCTTACCATCTTTGGAGAAGGCGACTGATTGCCCCGCGTTGCTAATATCCAATGGCAACACGGTGTCAGTTTCTATCTCTTTAACTATAATAGTGTGGCGCTCAGAACCATCTGTATCCAGTGCGTAAGCGACCAGCCGATTGTCAGGTGAAATATCATAGCTGCGCAAACGGAAATAGTCATAGCCCTCTGACAACGCCTGCTCATCTAAAAATACGCTCTCCTCGCCGGTTTCAAGGTTTTTGCGAATACGTGTTACATATTCATTGCCTGCTCGATATTTCCAGCGATACTCGTAACCGTTTTTCACGAAGGGAACCGAAGTTTCCGTTTCATCTAAACGACCTTTAAATTCTTCAAATAATGTATCAACCAGTTCTGAATGAGGCGCTAGAAAGGCGTTGAAGTAGTCATTCTCAGCATGTAAATAATCCAGCACTTCTTTATCGTCGGTGTCAGGGTAGCTTTCATCCCGCAGCCATTGGTAAGGGTCTTCAATCGATTGGCCATGATAGTTTACCTGTGCTGGCCGCGCTGGCACACTGGGCGCGGGGATATCCAGCGCTTTAAGTCGAGGAAATTGATTCACTGAGTTAGTACCTGAAGGTGATTGATCAGAGGATGAGTCAGCCGGTGACTGTGCTGGAGAACACGCAGTCAGCACGGTGCCGAGAAGTACAACCGCACCGGCGGCAGAAAGTCGAAGCATCGTCATAACGAATAAGCCCTGAGATTAAGTCTGCCACGAATATACATAAAAAAACGCCGCAGATGCGACGTTTTTATGCTTGATTGCCAAATTAATCAGTTAAGACGACAACTCTGCCTGAATGGCATCGTAAGACTGTTTCTCGCCTTGCACGTATTTGCGCCATTGCTGCGCCATACCGCGGCTACTACTGTCTTTTTCAGCCTCTGCTAATTCATTCAATGCATCAACAAACTGGCGCTTGTTGTAATACGCCATCCCCAGCACTAAGTGCGCTGTGCCTTTGTTGGACAAATCCCCTTTTTCCAACGCCTTTTGCGTGGCGGCAATGGCTTTATCCCACTGTTCAAGGTTCAGGTAAATCTGACCAAGCTGCGCATCTAAATCACCATCATCCGACAAATCAGCAGCGGCCTGCATGACCGGCACGGCCTTTTCGTTTTCTTTCGCTTGCGTCCAGCATTGCGATAAAAACTTCAGATTGCGTAGATTACGTTCCAATGTGCCATCTGCCAGCGCCTGTTCCATCAATCGAGCGCACTTGTACGGCGCCTGATGAAAATAATACAGTTGCGCAAGATTGAAGGTGTCTGATGCAGACTTCACATAGCCTTGCTGATACGCCGCTTCCATAATCGCATACTGCTCCTCCTCACGCTCAAGCTCACCATACATACCAGCTAGCTGGATCCAGTACTTTGGATCTTCATAGAGCTTCAATAACTTAATCAAAACATCTTTGACTTTTTCAGGCTGTTTCAGCTCATAAAACACAGCGCGCTGCAAAATCAACCAGCCCTCATCTGGCAGCATGCCGTCCGCCTCATGGCCTTCAATCGCTGCAGTGATGAACTTTTCGGCTTCTTTGTACTGCTTATTCTGATAATAAGCCTGCGCCTTGATCACCAGATTCTTTGGCGGAATGGGACCGGTCTGCAAAGATTCCCAACGCTCAAGCGCCTCGATACTTTTAGCGTAGTTACCGCGCATAAGGTGCAATTGGGCGAGGCTGAATAGCGTTGTCTGCTCGAACGTTTCTGGTATCGGCTGTTGTTGAACCACTTTTTCAAACGATTCAATGGCTTCGTCATAGTCTTCGGCGTTGTAATAGATAAACCCATAGAAGTTGTACAACATAGCAAGCTCATAACTGTTCATTGAGCTGCTTTTATCTTCCACTTCTTTGAGGATCGCGATAGCTTCTTGCGTGTTGCCGGCGTCACCCGCCGTTTGAGCCCGCGATAGCTGATCATAAACCCTTGCGCGCAAGGCTGGCGTTTTACGCGTTTGTTTTTCGCTGGCCTTTTGCTCTTGCGCTGAGACCTGAGAAACAGGCGCGGCGCTGAGTATCACAACACTCAACACACTCAATGCGAAACCGCTCACAACCGAACGCCACGTGGGATAATTCATCGTCATGTGTATCACCCGTCAATCTTGAATGTTATACGGTTTTGAACACCGGCAACCTCGGTCGGTTCACCATTCACTACGCGCGGTTTGTATTTGAACTTTAACGCTGCGTCCATCGCTGCTTGTTCAAAAATACCCTGCGGATTGGCTTCAACCACCACGGGATCGCGCACTGAACCTTGCTTGGTTACAGTGAACTCAACAATCACGAAGCCTTCAATACCTCGCTGCAATGCACGACGCGGATAAACGGCGGCGACTTTAACGATCGGCAAATACTCACCGTCGCCAGACTCCAGCGCGAGGCCGCCATCGAGTGCAACATCTCCCCCCACATCGGCAGCAAAGTCTAAACCACTGCCTTCCCCATCAGGCGTTGGCGAGTCTAGCTGCGGCTGTTCCATTTGTGGCGGCGGCTCTTTGGGCGCAGGTGGCTTTTTGGGTTTGCGGTCTTTTTGCTGAACATCCTCGTTCTGCTTCACGCGCACAAAATCCAAAACGCTGCCTTGCGGTGGCTCAGTGAGTGCACTACCACCCGCTTGGATCAACGACTGCATCAAAAAGAACAGTCCCAAAGTGATCAGCGCTGATAGTACAATGGCAATGAGGAATCGAAGCATGATTTACGGCTCTTGTGCAGCAATTGATACGTCGTAAACACCGGCCGCTCTGGCAGAGTCCATGACTTTAATTAACGTCTCTGTCGTGGCTTTTTTATCGGCTTGAATGACCACCGTACCCTGTGGGTTTTCCGCGTGTAAACGCTCAATATTGGCTTGAACGGCGCGCACATCAATTCGACGTTTGTTAATCCAAATTTCACCGGTATCACTGATGGCAACCAAAATGTTGGCGCGATCCTTTTTCACCGCGGTGGCGGCGTCTGGGCGGTTTACATCAATACCGGCCTCTTTCACAAACGACGCCGTAACGATGAAGAAAATCAACATAATGAAAACCACGTCCAGCATGGGCGTCATATCAATTGCGGCTTCTTCTTCGTCGACCAAATTTTGAAAGTGCTGCTTCATAATCTCTTTCCTCGTGCTCTAACGGTGTCTTCACCGCCAGAATCCTAATCTTAGGGTTATGACTAACGCTTCACCGCTAACGCGTCTTCAATGTGCATCCGTTCAGACTTTACGGTGCGCGTCAGCCACGTCGCCGCAAAAACTCCGGACAGCGCGCCGACCATACCCGCCATGGTTGGGATGGTCGCTTTTGACACACCAGACGCCATTGAGCGAGCGTTACCCGACCCTGAAATAGCCATAACATCAAATACTTCAATCATACCGGTTACCGTGCCCATCAATCCGAGGAGTGGACACAACGCCACCAGCGCCTGAATGATGGGAATGCTGCCGTTTAACTTGATACTCAACGTAGAAATCGTTTTTTGACGAATTTGCTCTGCAAACCACGACGATTTATCGTCTCGCGCTTTCCAGGCATTGATAGCCTGACGTTTTGCTTCTTTGTGGCCAAAGAACAAATACAGCGCACGTTCGAGTATCAGTAGCCACATCACGAATATCAGCAAACCGATGACCAAGAGAACTTGGCCACCTGTTTCTGTAAAATCGCGAATTGCTTCAAATATCTCGATCATCAGTTAGCTCCGCTCTGCGCGCTCCGCGATAACACCCGAAGCTTGCTCCTGCAAGATGTACACAATGTTCTTGCTACGCGTATTCAACATGGCGTAGAGCAACGTGGTTGGAATTGCCACAACCAAGCCCAACACGGTGGTAACCAATGCCGTTGAAATACCACCGGCCATCAGTTTGGGATCGCCCGTACCGAACAAGGTAATCGCTTGGAATGTATTAATCATACCGGTTACCGTACCCAATAGACCCATCAATGGCGCGACCACTGAAATTATCTTAATGATGGTAAGGTTGCGCCCCAATTTAGGCACTTCACCCAAAATAGCTTCGGTGAGATGCAGTTCGAGCGCTTCGGTATCTGCTTCTGGATACTTGTCTTTGACCTGCATTACGCGGCCAAGAGGGTTGTCATCTTTGAACGTGTCAGACTTAAGCTGGCGATTTACCTTCGATTTTATCAACGTCAGCGTAATCAAGCGTTCAAGCGACAATAGCAGACCAATCGCACCCACAATCAGGATGATGTAACCGACCAAACCACCTTGCTCAACACGCTCTTTAAGATTCGGTGCCTGAACCAACAAGCCCAGAATAGAGCCCCCGGTAGGATCCACACCAAACTGAACAATTTCACCGTTAGAGGCTTGCAACTCAGCCGCACTGTCGTTGTAACGGTCAGCCGGTTGACGCACTAGCTCAGACACTGTTCCGGTCGCGTTGTTGTAATCCAGGTACATGCCGTCAGCGACTAACGCAAATGGGCCGACGCGAACCACTTCTTTATTGACCTTCTGACCACCCGCTTCAACCACATCGGTGGTGAATGAAGTGACCTTGCCTGACTCGGTCATTTCACGCTGAATTTCGAACCACACACGCTCAATTTCTTCAATGGAAGCCAACTTAGAGCTTGACCCCATCGACTGAGCCATTTCATCAAGAAATTCCGAGCGACCCGGTATTTGCGCAGAAATCACTGAGTTATAGAATTTGTTTTTGGTATCGCCAGCCACTTGTTGTAACACACCAAACAATTCTTTAAGAGAACCTAGGCGGTTGTTCAACGTTTCATTCAGATTGGCAAGCTTAACTTCGTTTTCTTCGAACGTGGTTTCTAAACGCTCTGAAGTTTGCAGTGTTTGATCACGCAGTTGCTCTGTGTTGCGCAACATTTGATCTTGCTCAGCACGCTTCTGTATGAACTCCTGCTCACGCTGGGTATTCTGCTGCGCTTGTGCAAACTTGCCTTCTTCAAGCTGTTTAAGCAATGCATCCAAATCAAGGGCACGATCTTGTGCCGCTACGTGACCAGCAAAAACGCAAGCCGTTAGCGCGACAATTGCCTGTTTAAATACTGTTTTCATGGATATCACCCCTTAGTCCGTCTTCGCCACAGGCAGCATTAATAAGTCTGGCGCAAGTTGTTTCTTCGCCATGCGTAGACCTTTGGTGACCTGAGTACGATAGCTAGACGGTAATTCTTCCCACTGGCGCGTTTGTTTGTTCCAAACACCTTGGCGACTGGCATCACGTGTTTGATAAATCAGTGCGGTGCGACCTAAGCGTAAGAACTCTACATCTCGCTCTTCTCCGTCAATCGAATGGATACCGCTGTACGCTTCTAAGGTACGGCCATAGTCCATCTCAACCTGAAAGGCTTCCATCACCCGACGAAATTTTTCTGAAGGCGCTACGTCGGCGCGATCCATCATGTTCTTCAAGTCGACAATACGGTTAGCGCGTTCTTCGGGCAGGAAGGGCATATCCAATGCAACAAACTGCTCAAGACCTTCGATCATGCGCAACATCAATGGTGTAATTTGGCGCTCGATCACGCTCACTTCATCAATTGAATCATTCAAATCAGCCATTTCCTGTTCCTGATTGGCAATTTGACGACGCAGTTGCTGGTTATATACCTCTAACCCTTCGATTTCTTTGTTCAGCGTTTTAAACTGAGCCAGTTTATCGTCGATTTGGTTAGTAATATTATTGATTCTCTGCTGAGAGTTAGCAGCAGACTCATTTGTCTCCTGCGCGATCTTAACGACAGGTTTAAGATCCTCTTCTTGAGCGGTAGCTGTGTGCATTGCCATAACACTGGCAAGCAGTGCAAAGGGCAGCGATTTCTTTAAGGTCATACTCACCAATCCTAGATACAAAAAAGCCGGCACAACCCGACCATTCAAACTGCCGGCAAGTATGAAGATTGTCTGTGACAGTTTTATTACATTTTGGGGTTTATCTTGAAGCTCAGTTGTCCTGAGTATTTATCAGCGGCGGGCAATCGCTAGGGTCTGTTGGTCTTTGCTGTGTTGAGGAATTCAATCGTATTTTGGAGGTGCTCAAAGAAAGACATCATTTTTGAACCTCCGTGGATGGGCAAGACTAGCAGGAGAATCAATACACAGAAAAGAAGTATAAGCAGCCTCATCTTCAATCTTTGAAATACCGTTAGGTTTTTGATTTGAACTAAGAGCAGATAGAAAACCGCTGTCCACCCCAAAATAAACAGCGCGTAGATAACCATTCCAAGCAAGGATTTTGACGAGAGTGACACTAGGTGTGCAAAACACGTCAGCGGCGTACAAAAGTGAGCGCCTAAAATAGGCACAATCACAACAATTGGAGTGACTAAATAAATGAGCGTAATAATCACTCTATTCATTGCAATCAGAAGATTTGGTTTATGCATTGGTATTTGTCTATTCTCGACTCAGAAAAGAATTATTTACCATGAACGATAGACCAAATTAGCGACACGCTTCAACCAATTGAACGCATACCCTTGGGTCGTATAGTTACTCCGTCCGATGCAGTCTGCTTAGCATATCTCTGTTTGCGTTTTTAACCCCGTCCATCAGCCCGGATAAAAATGCCAGAGACACTTTACTGTATGATGCAGGCAAGGACTCGATTCGTTCATCTAAGACAGCGAGTATTGAGTTAACGCCCCCGCACACGTCTTCATCGCTGACCTGCTGACATTCTAGTTGCAGCCGCATGGCCAGCGTAATGATATCGGACACACTCTTTTCAGCCAGTCGATCAGCCACTATACCGATATTCGCTGGCTTGAGGCTCTGTTGGTTGCTTGTTTGCGTGGCGTTCGCGGAAAAACAAAGGGTAATCAACACACCCACTACTAGTCTTAATTTCATCACAAATATCTCACAAAATTCTAAATTCGACCGAATTGGTGTTCAGGTCATTTCGCATTCGGTCTGTTGTCAGCAATGGCAACTGCTGACAATAACACCACAAAACTCAGCAAATTGTACACAGTAGCTTGCATTAATTACGTAGACCTTGTTGCTAACCTCAAGAATAAGACTGCTAAATCAATTGGTTACCATCTGGCATGCATTAAGCTTGGTGTCATGTCATTAACTGAGTTAATCGATGTAAACAATTTAATCACCTATGTTAAATATTGGTTTTTATACCTAAGGATACATTATGAAACGTAATATAATGGCTTTAACGGTAATGGCAGCGCTAAGTTCTACGGCGATGGCAAACGAAAATACATGGCAAGGCGAAACAAAGGATGCTTGGATTGACGGAAAAGCTGAGGCTTCTTTGTTATTCAATACTGAATTAAATTCGTTCAAAATTGAAACTGATGTTGATAACGGAAACGTGACGCTTCGTGGCAATGTCGAAAGCGAAATGGATAAACAGCTTGCCGAAGAGGTAGTTAGTGATATTGATGGTGTTATGAGTGTCAACAACATGCTCGTCGTTCAGCGCGACGGTATGGATGACACGGACGACATGAATCGTCAAACAGGTTCAGCGATGACCAGTACAGCGATGAACACTGAACGCGACACCGAAATGACCCGCATGGACGATGCTGATATGGGCATGGCGACTGCCGACACGCGCATTAGCGAGTCAATAAAGACGCGACTCATGCGTGAATCTGACTTCACCGCTAAAACAATAGATATCGATGTCGATAATCGAGTGGTCACGCTGAAAGGTAAGGTTAAATCAGAATCGGAGCGTGAGATAGCGTTAGCGATTGCTGAAGATACTGACAATGTTGATTCCGTGAAGGACGAACTCACGGTCGTTAATAAGTATTAGTTGCATGACTAGATTGCTAAGTATTAAAAAACCCGCTGATCCAGCGGGTTTTTTGTTAGTTTGCAGCCTTAAAACTCATATTTGTAGCTTAAGCTAAAGCCAATGCCTTTGGTTTCTGATTGAAAGGTCACCCCCTCAAACTCAAGTTCGCGAGACTCATCCAGAATATTCTGCACTTTGAGTGTCAGAGTACTGTTAAAGTCAGGATAAAATTTGTACACCACATCAAGTGAGTGAAACGGCTGTTCGAAGTTGTCATCAAAGAAATCAATGCCTGGCACAATGATTCGCTCACCGAATACATTGTAGACCAATGACGCTGAGTGCTCACCATTGTCAGAGTCAAAGCCCAACTGCAAGTTGACCACGTACTCAGAGTGACCCGTCAAGCGACGCTGAGTATTCGTGATAGCGGCAGATACACCCGTTTGTTCTTCAATGGCAACCGGATCAAGTGTGATTTCAGAATCACTCAAGGTGACGTTACCGCTTAGGAACAGGTTATCCCACACGCCTTCACCGATGACGTCTAACCCTTGCAAAAACTCGACTTCGACGCCGTAAAGCTCACCGGTTTCGGCATTCGCGATACGAATAAGCGGCGGGCCATCCTGCGCAGGTGACTGTACCGACTCAATCGGGTCCGTCATGTCTTTGTAGAACAACCCTACTGACAGGTTATTACCCGCTTCGCGATACCATTCCCAGCGTATATCGTAGTTCTTCACAGACGTGGTACGAACGCCGGGTGTACCTGCAATCGGATTGTCTGTCAGTGGATCTAGATAAGTCGCTGAGGAAACTTCACGCAAATCAGGGCGAACCACAGTTTCAGAGAAACTGGTACGCAACTGCATGTCAGGGTTGATAAAATACGTCAGTGCAATGGCGGGATAAAAATCATCCTCCAAAAACGCTAGCTGAGAGCGGTCAGCACCGTCGATGATATCAATCTGATTGGTACGTGGGTCGAAAGGTACTACCGCCTGACGGAAGTCTTCGTAACGCACACCACCACTGATGCGCCATGTATTGTCGAAGAATAAGTCTGCTTCGAAATAATAAGCATCAATTTTCTGACCCGCGACGTAATCATCACCAGCAATCGTGGTATCACGGATAATCGGCTGGTTAGTAAACGCCGCATTGTTCAGCACGTCATCACTTAAAATATCAGAGAAAACGCTGCCAGTCAGAATGCTTGAATCTGCAAATGCACGAGTGTTCACGTCAAAACGACGATTCTCTGCCGTACGACTTTTGGTGATAAAGTCGGCACCGGCTTTAAACTCCATTTCCCACTTATCCATATAGTAAGGAATGTTGAAGTTGTAGCCGTAGTTTTCTACGCGATCGTGCAATGTCTGGAACGAGTAGCGTGCCGCTGTGGGCGCATTACTCAGGCTACTTTCTGCATCACGGTCGAATATTCCGTCGCCATTAAAGTCTTCCAGAATAAAACGTGATTGGAAATTACCCGGCGCATCTCGATTCGAGCGGCCCAATGAATATTTCCAGTCAAATCCCAGGAATGCCAATTCCGGGAAAGTGTGCTTGCCGCGCACCTGATTGGTGTACATCTGGCGCTCTTCGTAGATAACTTCGACGTCACGAATACGCTGATTGTCCACCAATTGAATATTGGCCGTGTTACCAATCTTTTCACGCACTTCATCGCGAGTATCGTTCAGAGCAATTAAGCTGTAGTCAATACGATGATTGCGTTGATAGTCGATACCAAAATTGAACATACCTGACCATTTGACAGACTTTTCAGTTGAGTCAACCTGATCAAAAAAGCGAATGAAGCGCACACTCTCGCCATCGCGGCTTTGTTGTTCACCCAGAAACTGTTCAGACACCTGAGTGCTATTGTCATAACCCGCTGTTGCTAAAAAGCCGTAGCGGATATCTTGGTTGAAATCGAAACTGTTACCGAGTGCAACATTAAAGCCGACATCAGGGTTAACGCTGTCCAGCGCCGGATCGTAATTGCGCTGAACATCACGCAATAAATCCACTGCCGTACTTTGGTCAAGGTTATCTAAGAAATTTTTCGAAGACCAGCGGTTGGCAATACTTGCAGGTGCTGCTCTAAACCCGTCATCCTGACCTTCCCAGTCATTATCGCCGCCGCCGTACTGGTAGGCGTCGTCAAAGTTCTCGGTATTGCCACCCAAACTGCCACTCATATTGAATATGTAGTCGGTGGGGATGGTTTTTAAGCGAATATCAACGTTACCACCACCGAAAGACGCTGGCATAGACGGTGAAAACGCTTTTTGCACCGATAATGACTCAATAATATCCGAGGGGAATAAATCCAGCGGAATAACATTACGTGTAGGGTCAGGGCTGGGTACCGACGCGCCATTCAGCTGCGTACTTGAGTAACGCTCACCCAAACCACGTACGTAGATAAATTTACCGTCAACCAGTGTCAGGCCCGTCACACGACGTAGTGCTGATGCTGCATCACTGTCGCCTGTTCGAGAAATTTGCTCAGCGCCAAGAATATCAGCAACGAAAGCTTGATTCTTTCGCTCTTGCAAAACGGCTGTTGCCGTGCCTTTAAGACGCGTTCCTGTTGAAACAACCTCTTCAATCACCTGATCTTCATCTTGCGCAGATGTTGATTCCTGTGCAACTGCTGCAATCGGTTGCAACAATAACCCCGTTACGATCGCTGTGGTTAAGCGGTTATAGGGGAACCTTTGTGCAGGCTTGTTCATTATTAACCTCATAAAAATGCGTTCTGATTAATAAAGCGCATGCAAAGACTGCATGCGCTGTATTGTCACAATAAGTAGGTAATAACGAATGTTACTCTAACCCGACTGTCCAGCCAGCTGTCCAGTCTGCATCTTCTTTCACTGCGCCAACAAAGTCAGCATTGTCAAAGAACGTGTCGCCAGAGAAATCTTTAGGCGTTTGGGTTGAGATGCTGTAGATACCGTTAAGTACTGCGGCACGATCCGCTTCAACTGCATTGCCCGCCTGAACATTCAGGAACCAATCTTCAAGGTTCACGTCACCGTCAGAGAACTTAAAGTTTTCACCATTTTCACAGGCGATAACTGAGTTGCTGAATGTGGTTGTACCGTCGCCCAGGTTAGCCTGGCTTTCAGTTGAGCCTTCAATTTCGAAACACTCACCCATACCCGCAGAACCTGTCACGATGAAGTTAGAGAGTTGTGCACCCGTTCCTTCGCGAAGGTATACACCTTCAGAGTCATCTTCACCGTCGAAGTCGTTACCGATAATGGTTACGTTAGCAATCATTGGGTTTGACTGAGGCTCAATCGCTGGGTTTGAACCGTCGTTATCCGCTTCAATACCACGGTTGGCATCAGAGTTATCCTGTGCATGGCGTACCAAGACATACTGCATGCGGCCACGGAAACCGTTGTCCCAATCGATGCTGTCGTCTTGAATATCCGTTAGCACAAGGTACTTAACATCCACGTTGCCGCCGAAGAATTCAACACCATCATCAGCATTTTTGTGAACTTGTAAGTATTCAACTGTGGTGCCTGAACCAACACCGCCAAACGTCACACCATTTAGCTCGTTGTCTGGCGCAATTTCGAAACCGCCGTGCATCACGCGAGTATAACGGATTGAACCTGAGTTATCGGCTTCGTTGGTGCCACCAAATACCGCACCTTCCTGAACACCTTCAACCTGTAGTGAGCAATCACCTGTTGTTGGGCACTTGTTCGATGGCGCGTTACCCAAGATAACAAGTCCACCCCATTGACCCGCGGCACCTGCGTCGTTAACGATGTCGTCACGCGATGTCATGGTGACTGGCGCTGTTGCCGTGCCTTCTGTGACAAGCTGTGAACCACGGCTTACCACCAAATAATCGTTACCAGAAGCACCATAAAGCGTCACACCCGCTTCAACAGTCAACGTAGCACTGTCTGTGTTATCACCTCCGACAAAAACAGCACCTGATAATGCGTACAGATTACCTGAGGTTAGCGTAAGATCTGATGTGATACGGCCGCTTACCTGACACGTTGTGGTTGTACCATCAACCGGAGAGATAGACGTAGTGCCGGTAGGGCAACCTGAGGCTGAATCAACAACACCCACTTCACCACCACCAAAACCGAATGCCCAACCTTGACGCCAGTCCGCGTCTGCACCCAATGCACCGATGAAATCAGTTGCTTCAAAGAAACCATCAACTTGTGAAGCATCTGTACCTGCACCCAGTAGCGGGCTTTCGCTGGTAGGTGTGCCGTCGTTGTTTAGACCGACTGATTCAGACACGAAGTTATTCGCCTGTACATTCAAGAACCAATCTTCTAAGTCTGTCGCACCGTTAGCCGTGTCAGACTTAAAGTTCTCGCCATTGTTACACGCAATCACTGAGTTGCTTACTGTGATGGTGCCGTCGTCCAGGTTCGCCTGAGATTCAGTTGAGTTTTCAACCTCAAAACATTCACCCATACCCGCAGGGCCAGTTACGACCATGTTGTAAATCTGTGCGCCTGTACCTTCGCGAAGGTAAACACCCTCAGAGTCGTCTTCACCGTCAAAATTGTTACCGACGATGGTAAGGTTTGAAATCATTGGGTTAGATTGAGGCTCGATGTCTGGCGTAGAGCCATCGTTATCCGCTTCAATACCGCGGTTAGCGTCGCCAGAGGCGCGATCCTGCTCTACGTACACATACTGCATCTTACCTTGGTAACCGTTGTCCCAATCGATGCTGTCATCTTGAATAGACGTTAATACAACGTGCTTAAGCGTCGCGTTACCACCGAAGAATTCGATACCATCATCCGCATTCGCGTGAACCTGAAGGTAATCAATGGTGGTGCCAGAACCAACGCCACCGAAGGTAATGCCGTTTAGCTCGTTATCTGGCGCAATCTCAAAACCAGCATACTTGACCACAAAGTAGTTCAACGTACCTGAATTGTCAGTCTCATCCGTTCCACCAAAGACTGCACCTTCCTGAACACCTTCAACCTGAAGCGAACACTCACCAGAAACTGGGCACTTGTTCGACGGCGCATTACCGAGAATAACCACACCACCCCATTGGCCTGCGCCGACTTCATCGCCTAACACATCAGCAAGAGATGTCATGATGACCGGGCTAGACGCCGAACCCATGGCTTCAATCTGTGAACCACGGCTAACCACGAGATAGTCGTTACCGGTGCGACCAAACACAACCGTACCTTCTTCAATTTCAAGCACGGTGCTGTCTGCATTGTCGCCACCAACAAATACAGGGCCTTCCAATGCCCACACTTTGTCGTTAGTCAGCGTGACTTTGCCGTTGGTCGCGTCATCATCTGTTAAGCGACCAGAAAGCACACGCACTTCAACCGTTTGACCGAATGCCGCTGACACTTCGCCAGAAAGGAATGAGCTGACTTCGCCTGGAGTATTATCTGTTGCCGGTGGTGGTGTGGGCGTGCCGCCACCGCCATTATTCGTGTTGTTATTAACCGTGCTATTGTCAATATCGCCTTCGCTGATATTGATATCACCACCACAACCCGCTAGTACCAATGCGGTTGCAATCGCAGATGCTTTAAAGAGGTGCTTCACTTGCATTCTAGACTCCAGTCGAATGTTATATTAATTGAAAACGCAAGAAGCCTAACCGAGGCAAATGACAAATTTGTTACACCAGGTGATTGTCACAAAACTTTCACAAACTACAGAGAAT
Organism: Alteromonas oceanisediminis; assembly: GCF_018474025.1. Taxonomy (GTDB): domain Bacteria; phylum Pseudomonadota; class Gammaproteobacteria; order Enterobacterales; family Alteromonadaceae; genus Alteromonas_E; species Alteromonas_E oceanisediminis. The sequence continues at coordinate 563,541 of NZ_JAHCTA010000001.1, forward strand.
TTGTGTTGTCCGTGCGCTAAAGGGGGACTAGCGTGCCGGTATCAGCCCGTCATCGCCACTGAGAATGCGCAGTTGTCGCTGCAACACGTCGTAAGGCACTTGGAAATAGCCGTCTCTGGCCACTAACGCCTGACCTTCAGCCGACAAAATATAACGCAGAAACTCGCGTTCCAATGTGGGTAGAGGTTGCTCTGGGGGGTTGTTGATCATGATGTAAAGATAGCGCGTGAACGGGTAAGTACCGCTGCGCACCGTTTGTTCATTAAGGGGAACAAAAGCCCCGTTTTCTTTGGCCAAAGGCAGCGCTCGCACACCGGCGGTTTTGTGCCCAAAGGCCGCGTATCCCATCGCGCCGTTAGAGGAAGCAACCGACAATACGACCGACGAAGAGCCCGGTTGCTCATTCACGTTAGCTCTAAAATCCCCTTCACATAGCGCCATATCTTTGAACAGGCCATAGGTTCCGGACACAGAGTTTCTGCCAAACAAACGGATCGCATGATCACCGCCCAGATAATCGATACCTAACTGCCCCCATCGCTGAATCGGCTGGGGCGCGCCACAAAACCGCGTGACTGAAAAAATGCCGTCTAATTGCGACATCGTTAAGCCGGGTAGCGGGTTTTTTCTGTCGACAAATATGGCGATTGCATCGACGGCAACGAGCAACAGTGTTGGGGAATAGCCGTATTTACGCCGAAACGCGTTAATCTCGCTCGATTTTAATTCTCGGCTCATCGGCCCGATAGTGGCTGTGCCCTCAGTTAAGGCTGGCGGCGCAGTTGAGGAACCGGCAGCTTGTATTTGAAATTTCACATGCGGATAAAAAGTTTTGAATTCTTGTGACCACAGCGCAATCAGGTTTGCCAGCGTATCAGAACCCACTGACGTAATACTGCCGTCTACGCCAGGAAAACGCGCGTAGGGGGAAAGGTCAACGCTAGCCCGCTTAGCTGACTGCGGTGTATTCAGTTGCTCAGCACGACTTGTAGTTATCATCATCGCCAACATGATGAACAAACTGGCCCAAACGGCGCATGAAAGGCGTGGGTTGGTCATGAGTTTCTCTGCACGCTCAACGGGTCGCGTGTTTTAATTAATTCATCAGAAAGCACAAACGAAAACTCGCTGCCTTCCCCTACAACACTCGTGATGTCTAAGCGGCTATTGTGATGGCTAAGTACGTGCTTGACAATGGATAAGCCTAAGCCCGAGCCTCCCGTTTTACGCGAACGCGCCTTATCAACGCGATAGAAACGCTCTGTCAGGCGGGATAAATGTTTCTCTTCGATCCCCTCGCCATTGTCTCGCACCGCAAAACGAACGCCTTCTTTGTGGTTTTGCCAGAACACATCAATCTTGCCGCCAGACGGTGTATAATTGATTGCATTGAAAACCAGATTAGAACACGCGCTGCGCAATTCTGTTTCAACGCCAAACAGCTCGACATCGGCATCAATATGGAAAGTGATTTGGTGATGGCGGTCCTGATTTAACGTGGCCGCTTCAATTTCGATGGTGGAAAGCACTTTGGGCATATCAACGGTATTTTCGTAGATCCGCTCCGCACTGGATTCAATCCGAGACAGAATTAACAAATCTTCGATCAAGTTACGCATACGTAACGTTTGCGCACTCATTTCGCTTAAGGCTTTGCCGGTCATTGAACCGTCGTCATGCGCGTTCGGTAGCAGTTCAAGATACCCGTTGATCACCGTCAGTGGGGTGCGCAGTTCATGTGATACGTTGGCGACAAAATCGCGACGCATGTCTTCCAGTTGGGAAACTCGGGTCACATCCCGTGCGATCAATAACAGATGTTCTTCACCGTAACGCATGATACGGTATTCAAAGATTTTTCGAATATTCGCTGGCGAAGGCACTTCGACCGGATAGTGATAGTTTCCAGCGTGAAAGTATTCGATAAACTTCGGGTGGCGTATCAGATTATCGATGCGGCGCCCAGCGTCATCAGGCCAACGCAGACCCAGTTCGATCCGAGCGAGTCGGTTACACCACACAATGTTTGCGTGTTCATCAACGACCACGGCAGCGTCTGGCAACGCCTCAGAACCTTCTCTAAAGCGCTTAACCAGTTCTCCCAGCTCCTTACGCTTTTTGCGGTTGCGGCGCGACAGGTGATAGATACCTTCGTAAACATGCTCCCAGATGCCGACCGCAGTGGGCGGTGACATTTTCTTGCTATGCCAGAGCCATTTATTCAGTTTATAAAGCTGCCAATAGTTCCAACACAGCAACCCAACGGCGCCGATGGCTAATGTGGCAATGAACTCATTGATGTACCAGCCAAACACACCAAAGGCTGCCAAATAAGCAGCCAACAAACCGACACTTTTAAACCACGAAAACGGATAGTACACCGTTATTTTGCGGAAAACCGGTAACCAGCACCGCGCACCGTTTGTATCATCGCGTCGTGCCCATATTTACCAATGGCTTTGCGCAGACGACGAATGTGCACATCCACAGTGCGATCTTCAACGTAAACATTCGTACCCCACACATTATCGAGCAACAGCTCGCGGCTATACACGCGCTCCGGGTGGCTCATAAAAAAGTGCAGCAGTTTAAACTCCGTCGGCCCCATATCGATGCTTTCATCATTTGCCGTTACACGGTGTGAAACGGGCTCAAGTTTAAGACCATTAAAATCGATCGGCTCTTCTTTACTGGTGGGTGTGACTCGGCGCATCACAGCCTTGATCCGCGCCACTAACTCTTTGGGTGAAAATGGCTTTGTGATGTAGTCATCAGCACCCGCATCCAAACCGCGAATTTTATCGTCTTCCTCACCGCGTGCGGTCAGCATGATCACGGGAATATCTCGCGTGAACTCATGCTGCTTTAAGCTTTTCGCCAATTGAACGCCGCTACCACCGGGAAGCATCCAATCCAGTAGAATCAGGTCTGGGTAAGGCTCTTTAATCTTTTGCTGCGCAATATCATAGTCCTCGGCTTCATCGGTGGTGAAACCCGATTGTTCGAGTACAAATTTTAACATTTCGCGGATCGGCGCTTCATCTTCGACAAGCAACACAGTTCTTGACATGGGTTTCACTCGGTTCATAAAAACGCCGCTATTATTAAGGTCATCTGTGACACTTTTATTAAAGTGTTACAACCCGGCTGTCAAGTAAAGGTGAAGATTGCCACATGTGTTGCTTGTGTAATCGTCTAAATCAACATATTCTTCAACAGATAGGATAGACGATTGATGAAAAAGGGTTTTTATGGCTTTGGGCTCATCAAGCCTGTCGCGCAAACTACTAACGCGCGTGTTTTCAGTCTACTTTGTGCTAACGCTTGTGGTGACCGCAACTCAGATCATTGCTGAATACACCAGTACCAAACAGCAGATTGAAGATGAACTACAGACGTTGCAGAACACGTTCAGCGACAGCCTGACGCGTGCGATATGGGAGCTGAATACGCCTCAAGCCGTTTCCATAGCGCAAGGGTTGATGGAGCTGCCCATCGTTGAAGGTGTGCAGATCCGTGACGAAGCAGGAAATTATATTGTCGATTTCGGCTTCACCGCGCCCAAGATAGCCGCGCCTGTGGGTCTGGACGGATTTCGTAACCACGCCGGTGGTTTGTTCAGCTACAGCTTTCCCTTGGTTTTTGAGTTTTCTGGCCGCCAATCCAGTGTTGGCGATGTGTCGCTTTATTCCAGCTTTGAAATTATTCTTGGCCGAATTGAAGTGGGTATCTTTTTCCTGATCGGTAATGCGATCGTCAAAACGACTTTCCTGATATTTTTATTCCTGACCGCGTTCCGCCGCATGTTATCGCAGCCTCTCAATGCCATCACAGAACAAATGCAAAATTTCGACCCTGAGAACCTGCAAGACAGTAAGCTCAACGTTGAGGTCGAAGATGATAATGAATTAAAGCAGCTTCAGTATTCTTATAATCAGGTGATTTCCGATCTGATTGAAAGCCAAACTAAGCTGCGCCAAACGCAAAAAGATTTGACCACAGCAAATCAAAAGCTTGATGACCAAAATCTTCTGCTCGAACAAGAGGTCGCTAAAAAAACGGCGGCACTCAGCCAAATCATGCTCGATTTGGAAGCGCAAAAAGACGAGTTGTTAGGCAAGCAGTTAACACTGCGTCAGGAAATCGATAATCGCCAATATGTGGAGCAGGAGCTCCGCAAGCGCAATGAAGAGTTGGCCGGCTCCATGGACACGCTGGAGGCTGCACAGCAACAATTAGTTGATTCCGAGCGAATGGCTTCGTTAGGCGGCCTCGTGGCCGGTATCGCGCACGACGTCAATACGCCTTTGGGGGTCGGGGTTACCGCTGCCAGCTTCCTGCAGGAACGTATCAAGAGTTTAGAAACGGCGTTTAACGACAAATCAATCACGCAGTCACAGATGAGCAGTTTTATTGAAGAAGCCGGGCAAACCACCGCACTGCTGATGAATAATCTAAACCGGGCCTCTGAGCTGATCGCGAGTTTCAAACAGGTTGCTGTGGATCAAACCAGTGAAGCTGAGCGCCGTTTTGAGTTGTGTGAGTATCTCAAGGAGGTTATTCAGTCTCTCAAACCCAGCTTCAAGAACACACACCACACCATCGAAGTGGACTGTGACGAAACCCTCAATATTTTGTGCGCCCCCGGCGCGATTGCGCAAATTATCACTAATCTAGTCATGAACTCGGTGATGCATGGGTTTGAGCACAAGGTTAATGGTCATATCAATATCAGTGTTGAAGCCGATGAAAAAACCGTGACCCTGAAATACTCGGATGATGGCATTGGGCTACTCCCCGAACACCTAGACAGTTTGTTCGATGCCTTCTTCACCACTAAGCGCTCTCGCGGTGGTAGCGGCTTAGGTACTCACATCGTGTATAACTTGGTCACTCAATCGCTGAATGGCCAGATTGAAGCCCGTTCACAGACCGGAAAAGGGTTGCATTACACCATTCGTTTTCCGCGACGCTAAGGCGCGTGCCACTAATGATTTAGGCGCACAGGTATGCTAGTCTTCGCGGCCGTTTTGTTGCAACTGTATTGTGAAAAATATGTGGTTTAAAAACCTTAAGACTTATCACCTGACTTCGCCTTTATCGTTAGACGCCGACAGCTTGGAAAATGCGCTCGCAGAGTTTTCTTTTCGCCCCTGTGGGCAACAAGACACTGCCACTATGGGCTTCTCTTCTCCCTTTGCTGCGGCGGGTATGCGCAATGCCACCTCGCTTCATCATGCAGCAAATGGAAACTTTTGGCTGTGTTTGAAAAAGCAGGAAAGAATTTTACCGGCAGCGGTGGTCAATGCTGAACTTGCCGAAAAAGTCGCAGACATTGAGGCACAAACCGGTGCGCCGGTGGGCAAAAAGGCACAACAGGATCTTAAGCAAGAGATCGTGTTTAAGTTGCTACCGCAATCGTTTACCAAAAACAGTTATACTCACGCCATGATTGCCACGCAGCATGACAAAATTCTGGTCGAGGCATCCAGTGATGGTCAAGCGGAAGCGTTTCTCGCCTATTTGCGTAAAGCATTAACTTCAGTACCCGCCATCCCTCTCGTACGCCAAAGCTTGCAAAGCGAGTTAACCCAATGGCTGACTGACAAAGCGCCCGAAAAAGTGGTTCTGTTGGAAGAAGCCGAATTGAAATCTATCAGTGAAGAAGGCGCTATCATCCGTTGCAAGAATCAAGATTTGCACAGCGATGAAATCAATCTTCATCTGGAGTCTGGCAAGCTGGTACAGAAACTCGCGATCGAATGGGATGAGCGCTTAAGCTGCCTGATTCATGAGGATGGCTCTGTTAAGCGGATTAAATTTACTGATGTGGTCAAAGAGCAAACTGCGGATATCCCTAAAGACGAGATCGCCGCGAAACTGGATGCTGACTTTGCGCTGATGTCAGGAGAAATACTGGCGTTCATTGAAAACATGATTACAGTACTGGCACTGAATAACGACTAATTGCAAGACCTGTAATGTGCCGTATCTGAAACACAAAAAAAGGAGGCAACGTCAGCCTCCTTTTTCACATCTGCACTGGTGTTAAGCAAAAATGGCTTTGGCGCTATTGCGCATATCGTGGAACTCATCTGAATCAAAGGCTTTCGTATCACTCACCATTTTGCGAGATAAGGCTAAGTTTAACACTGCATCTTTTTTGCTGCCCATCTGACCGCTTAACGCAGCACCCACTCGCACAAAATCAATGTAGCTGAGCGTGTCAGGAATGACACCCAGGTCACGCCAGTCTGATGCCACACTCGCAAATGTCTCAGAAAAACCCCAAGCGTTCATAATATTTGCGCCGATAGGGCCTGATAACTTCTCGATGGCGTCTTCTAAAAAGGTAGGATTCGCAAATACTTCTGAATGACGTTCTGCTTCCGTCAAAATGGGCAACACACCAATTTTTGAGACTAAGGCGGCCAAGGTCATTGAATCAAGCTGAAGGTCACGGTTTTTGGTTTCTTTAGTATGCACCTGCAATGCGGCCATCGCATTGGCCACAATATCGATGGTCTTTTCCCACTCACGTTTCATGTACTCAGACACCAAATCGTTTTTAGACACAAACAGCTGTTCCATGGCTAACGCAGTGGAAATATTCTTAATCTGACGCAAACCGATACGTGTTACCGCTTGCTGAACAGAGTTCACCTTTACGCTGCGGCCCATGTAGGCGCTGTTGGAAATCTTGATCATTCTGGCGCTAAGCGAAGGATCTTGCCCGATAACATCAGCCATGTCGTTCAGATTGATATCCGGGTCGTCTGCGGCTTTGCGTACCTTTAACGCAATGGCGGGCAGCGTAGGTAAGACCAAGGTGTCGTTATTGATTTTCTCAGTTAAGATTGTCAGTAATGCATTTTGTGTTGACATAGTTGTGCCTTAGTAATCCATACACGCGAAAGCGTTGCGTTCCAAATCGGTTAAGTCATAGCGTATCCTAATCTATGCTCCAGTCAATCCTCTCGCGTTTGAATCCTGTGATCCGAATCAAGAAAATGACGGGTTAATCAGTCGGTAGCAACTTTGCAGATAACGCTTTCGGGGCTATAGTACGTGCAATAAAAACAACAGAGAATCACCATGACCCTCTCACGCAAAACAACAAAACTGACTCTACTCACATTAGCTGTCTGCCTAGGCTTGAGCGCCTGCCAACCCAAGACTGAACAACGCTCTGAAATGAACCAGCAAAGCCCATCGGCTGAAAAGCAAGCACCAGAGTTAACCTTTATCGGTAACCGGCAGCGACTGGATATTTATTACCCGGTTGAGCTACGTGCTGATATAAGCCATCTCAGTGCCAATCAAAAGAAGATGCTCGAATTGCTTATTGATGCGTCAAAAATAATGGATTCTTTGTTTTGGTTACAAGCATACGGGCACTCGAAATCTGATTTAATCACCCAGATTAGCGACGATGCCGTTGCCCATTTTGCTTCGATTAATTACGGCCCGTGGGACAGGTTAGCCGGTGACGCGCCGTTTTTGTCTGGCGTCGGTAAAAAGCCGCTGGGGGCACAATTTTACCCAGCCGATATGACCAAAGCTGAATTTGAGAGTGCTGATCTCGACGACAAAACTGGCCTGTACAGCATGGTCGAGCGTGACGACAACGGTGCGCTTGTCACGGTGCCCTATTCGATTAAATACGCAAAGCAACTGAGCAAAGCGGCTAACTTATTACAAGCGGCTGCCGAATTGGCTGAGAACGAGGAGTTTGCGCGCTATCTTACACTGCGTGCTGATGCGTTGCTAACTGACGCGTATCAAGCCTCTGATATGGCGTGGATGGACATGAAAACCAATCCGATCGAATTGGTCATCGGTCCCATCGAGACCTATGAGGATCAACTATTCGGTTACCGTGCCGCGTTTGAGTCCTACGTGTTGATTAAGGATTTGTCGTGGAGTGAGAGGTTAGCCAAGTTCGCGGCGTTTTTGCCATCGCTACAGGAAGGTCTGCCGGTTCCTGCTGAATATAAAGCCGAAATGCCCGGTGCGAATGCTGATTTGAACGCTTACGATGTGATTTACTACGCGGGGCACAGTAATGCCGGAAGCAAAACGATTGCGATCAATCTTCCGAATGATGAACAAGTGCAATTAGAGAAAGGCACACGACGGTTACAACTGAAAAATGCCATGCAAGCCAAGTTTGAGCATATTTTAGTGCCTATCGCAGAGCAGCTAATTGTGCCTGAACAACGGGATAACATTACGTTCGATGCCTTCTTTGCTAATACCATGTTTCATGAAGTCGCTCATGGGCTAGGTATTAAGAACACGCTGGATGGTCAGGGAACTGTGCGCAGCGCGCTTAAAGAACATGCTTCTGCGTTAGAAGAAGGTAAGGCTGATATCTTAGGCTTGTACATGATCCAGCAATTGCTGGCGCGTGGCGAAATTACCGAAGGTACTATCGAAGACTACTACACAACCTTTATGGCAGGCATCTTCCGCTCAGTCCGATTTGGTGCATCGAGCGCTCACGGCAGAGCGAACATGATCCGTTTTAACTTCTTCGCCGAGGCGGGTGCCTTTAGTCGCGACGAAAACGGCTTGTATAAAGTCAATTTTGACAAAATGGATGACGCCATCGAAGCGCTCTCACAAAAGATACTTATGCTGCAGGGCGATGGCGACTATGCGGGGGTGGCTCAGCTGGTTAACGACATGGGCGTTATAAAGCCACAATTGGCTGACGATCTTGAGCGGCTTTCAGCCGCGAATATTCCGGTCGATATCCACTTCAAGCAAGGTAAACAGTATTTGAAATAGGACTCAGATTGATGAGCCCAATTCAACGGGCTCATCAACGTACCTGACACAGTTAACCTATTCCAAACTCTCCTTTAACTCGTCTGAATAAGGTGGCCAGCCAAGCGGCTTACCCGCGAGCACATGTAAGTGAATGTGATACACCGACTGGCCACCAAACTCATTGCAATTCATGACCGTGCGAAATCCCTCTGAGGCAAAGCCTTTTTGATCAGCTAGTTGCGCGGCAACCCAATATAAATGCCCTACCAGCTCGCGGTCATCCTTGCTGATGTCATTGATGGTGGCAATACGCTTTTTGGGTATGACCAGAAAATGTACTGGCGCTTGTGGGTTAATATCAGCAAATGCCAGCGCGAGGTCATCCTCATAAAGAATGTCCGCCGCAATACTTTTATCAATAATCTTGTCAAAAATAGTGTCGCTCATAACCTTCTCCTTCAAATGTGCGTGGCATCGTTCTCGTTTCAGGCTGCTATGCAAACACAAACCACAATAAAACGGCACCGAGCATTAGCCGGTAAATGACAAACGGCAACATGCCAATCCGTGATATCCAACTAAGAAATAAATAGATACAGAGATAGGCACTGACAAATGAAAATGCCGCGCCGTAAAACAGCGCTGACCAATCAACGGCTTCACTACTTTGCAGAAGATCCACTGTGGCTAACAGGCCAGCCCCTAAAATGGCTGGAATGGACAGCAAAAATGAAAAGCGTGCTGCGGCTTCCCGCGTGAAACCGAGCATCAATGCCGCCGTCATGGTGATCCCAGAACGCGATGTACCGGGAATTAGCGCCACGATTTGCGCCAAACCAATCAGCAACGCCTGCATACCCCGCATGTTAGCCATCTTCAGCCTGAGTTTCGCGGTTGCATCGGCGTACCACAATAACAGTCCGAAGAGTATCGTCGTCGTTGCCATGACCAGTGCCGTACGCGCATTCAATTCGATCCAATCTTTCATCAGGAAACCGGCGATAACCACGGGTATCGTGCCAACGATCACCCACCACGCCAAGCGGCTATCATCAGTTTGCTGAGCACGCCAACCATGCGAGCAAAATGCGACTGTCATGCGCGCCACGTCCTGACGAAGGTAAATGAGTACCGCCAACAAACTGCCAACATGCACAGCAACGTCAAAGGCAAGCCCCTGACTGCGCCAGCCCAGTAATTCAGCAGGTAACAATAAGTGCGCTGAGCTTGATATCGGCAGGAATTCTGTGATGCCCTGAATAATCGCCAGTATTATTATTTCAAACCATGTCATTGGCGTTTAGTTCCATGAAAAATCAATTGGCCACAAGCGTTGTTGTTTTTTATCATATTCAGCCCATAGAGTGGCATAAGTTTTTTGTACAACGGGATGAACCTCATCGGGCACAATTTCCGCCAGAGGCTGCAAAACAAAGGCATTATAGGTAATTTCCTCTCGTGGCAGCACAACGGGAGACTGAGTCACCAGAGAATCATAGGTTAGCAAATCCAAATCCAGCGTTCTTGGCGCGAATTTCTTTTCGCTTGGCATGCGGCCATTTTCACGCTCAATGGCTTTCAGCGTCCGGCACACGTCGCCCACTGCCATGGTGGTGTATGCACTCACCACTAAGTTATAAAATGCAGTTCCGCTGAACCCTACCGCTTCACTTTCATAAACAGACGATAAGGTGACATCTGAAAATAGGTTTTGCAATGCTTCGACACCGCTGCGGGTGTGAGTTTCACGCTGAATATTGCTGCCGACACTGATAAGAATATGATGACGTAATATACTCACGGTTTACGCTTTTCTGATTAGCCGCACAGCAACTTTGCGTGCATTGGGCAGTATGTTCGGTTTGGTGATCGTGACATCGATTTGCCTCAGACTAAAATTTGCAAATAGCTGATCACAAAACTTTTGTGCCAGCGCTTCAAGCAACTCAAATCGGGCATTGGCGGCAACAGCAACCAAAAATTCGGCAACTTTGGCATAATCAATGGTGTCAGAGACATCGTCAGACATGCAGGCCGTATTTAGATCGGCATTTATCACCAAATCCACATAAAGCGTTTGAGGCTTGGTGCGCTCCCATTCATACACGCCAATCACGGTTGAAACCTCAAGGCCTTCAATAATTACTTGTTCCATAGGCAAACTGTCACAGTATTGAGCGGAAACAGTGCGCGGCTAAACTAGCGCGAGCAACCGCTTTCTTGTAATGTGGCGTCAGTTTACCGTGAACCTAGCAATGATGACATGGCTGCACTGATAATTTTGATGTTCTGTACCGCGTATCTGTGCGGTTCGCTTTCCAGTGCTGTCATTGTATGTCGTTTATACGGCCTGCCTGATCCCCGCCTAAGCGGTTCGGGGAATCCGGGCGCAACCAATGTGTACCGTCTGGGTGGCCGGATACCGGCCATACTCGTGTTGGTCAGCGACATTCTGAAAGGCACCATACCCGTCTACCTGAGCTATTTTTTAGGCATTGAGCCACTTTTTCTGGGCCTGATTGCGATTGCAGCGTGCTTAGGGCACATATTCCCTGTATTTTTTGGTTTTCAGGGCGGTAAAGCCGTTGCCACGGCATTTGGCGCGATGCTACCCATTGGCCTCGATTTAGCAGGCCTGCTGATAGCAGCTTGGTTTGTCACTGTGTTGATTTTTGGTTATTCGTCGTTAGGCGCGCTGGTTGCCGTTTCTCTGGCACCGTTGTTCACCTTTTTAATCAAGCCTTTGTACACGGTTCCGGTGGCGATGTTGTCAGTACTGATTATTATTCGACATCATGAAAACATCAGGCGACTCTGGCACCGTGAAGAAAGCAAGATTTGGGATAAAGGCAGAACCCGGGAGTGACTTAGAGTGCAGGTAGCTCTTCCAGAGGCCATCGCGGTTTTGCGCGGCAATCGTAGTCACTTTTTTGCCCAGCGTTTAATCGCTGTGCGCCAGCATACGCAATCATCGCACCGTTATCGGTACAAAATGCCAGACTGGGATAGTACACCTGCCCCCGCAGCGAGCGCATAACCTCACTCAGTTGGGTTCGCAGATAATGATTTGCGCTAACGCCGCCAGCAACCACAAGCCGTTTTCGCCCGGTTTGTTTAAGCGCCCGTTTGGATTTGATCACCAAGGTGTCTACCACCGCTTCCTGAAAGGCAAAAGCAATATTGGCCCTGGTCTGATCTTGATTGTCAGACGCTCGGATAGTATTCGCCGCAAAGGTTTTTAACCCACTGAAGCTAAAATCCAGTCCCGGCCTGTCGGTCATTGGTCGGGGAAACTGATAATGCCCTGGCTCACCATGGTCCGCCAGTTTGGCGAGCAAAGGCCCCCCCGGGTAGTCTAATCCCATGAGTTTGGCGGTTTTGTCGAATGCTTCACCGGCAGCATCATCTATGGACTCGCCAAGCACGGTGTATTGCCCAATGCCTTGCACATCGACCAAGAGGGTGTGTCCACCGGAAACCAGCAGCGCGACAAAGGGGAACTCCGGCCTGTCATCTTCCAGCATCGGTGCAAGCAAGTGGCCTTCCATGTGATGTATCCCGATTGACGGAATATTCCATGCGTACGCCAAACTTTTCCCCACCGATGCGCCAACTAAGAGAGCACCTACCAAACCTGGGCCTCGCGTATAGGCGATCCCATCTATATCAGACGAGACAAGCCCCGCTTCGGCAATCGTTTCACGAATAAGCGGTACAATTTTACGTACATGATCGCGCGACGCCAATTCAGGCACAACGCCCCCATAGTCAGCGTGGAGCTTTATCTGGCTATATAAAGAGTGTGACAATAAACCTGCTGTGGTGTCATAAACGGCAATGCCGGTCTCGTCACAGGACGTTTCAATACCTAGTACGCGCATGGAAATGGTAAATGCTCAATAATATGGTGGTGTTTTAGCTTGGCGCGTAGTTTACGTGTTTCCGAGTTTTTCGCAAATTCGGCTTTACTTCTTTTTCAGATATGATTAGAATTCCGCACCATTTTTAACCCGGGTGGAGCTAATCCCTCAATGAAATCCCGGTCGATCAGTTACTATTTGAGGTGAATTTGTAAATGCCTATCGTTAAAGTTAGAGAGAACGAGCCGTTTGACGTTGCTCTTCGTCGTTTTAAGCGTTCATGTGAAAAAGCCGGTGTACTATCTGAAGTACGTCGTCGTGAGTTTTTTGAAAAACCAACATGGGAACGCAAGCGTAAGAAAGCAGCCGCTAAAAAGCGCCACATGAAGAAGTTGGCGCGCGAAAATGCTCGTCGCGTAAAACTCTACTAAGATAGATTTTATTTAGAAAAACGCGCCGCTTATGGCGCGTTTTTTTTCGGAGGAAAAATCATGTTGCTGATAGAAACGTTAAAAGAAGCCCAAAAAGACGCGATGCGAGCGAAAGATAAGCTACGTTTAGGCACTATCCGTATGGCTTTAGCTGCGATCAAACAACGCGAAATTGACGAACGTATTACTTTAGATGACTCAGACGTATTGGGTGTACTGACCAAAATGGTTAAGCAACGTAAAGACGCAGCACAACAATTTGATGATGCCAACCGAGCCGATCTGGCTGACAAAGAGCGCGAGGAAATTGTCGTGTTGGAATCGTTTCTGCCCCAACCTCTCAGTGAACAGGAAATTGACGAGTTAATCGAGGAAGCGATGACAACCACTGGTGCGACGACCATGCAGGACATGGGCAAGGTAATGGGGCATATCAAGCCGATTGCCCAAGGCCGCGCTGATATGGGGGCGCTAAGCGGCAGAATTAAAGCCAAGCTTGGCTAGCGCAAGAGCGCTATTGTACTATTATAAGCGCCAGCTTACTGCTACAGTCTGAGTTCTTATTTAGGAAGTAATCATCCTCCATGGCCGGCATGATCCCCCGAGATTTCATTGACGATATGATCGCGCGTACCGATATCGTTGATATCGTTGATAGCCGCGTTAAATTGAAAAAGGCAGGCAAAAATTACCAAGCCTGCTGTCCGTTTCATAATGAAAAATCACCGTCTTTCACGGTTAGTCAGGACAAACAGTTTTATCATTGTTTCGGCTGTGGTGTGCACGGCAATGCTATCTCCTTTTTGATGGAATTCGACCGGCTTGAATTCCCAGAAGCCATAGAGGAACTGGCCCGTTATCACGGCGTTGACGTGCCCCGTGAAAAAGGTAACCCATCAGATCGCCCCTCGATCCCGCGAGCACAGCTCGACAACGATTATGCGTTGATGGATAAAGCCACCAAATTTTTCCAGCAGCAACTCAAAAAGCACGCCAATTCTGAACACGTTATTAGCTATCTAAAAAAGCGTGGCCTAAGCGGGGAAACGGTGAAGCATTGGGAAATTGGTTATGCCCCCTCTGAGTGGGATGCCGTGCTCAGTCAATTTGGTAAAGGCGCGGATCAATCCACTCGACAGCAACAGTTACTGGATTTAAAGCTGATCACAGAAAACGACAACGGCAAGAGGTTTGATTTCTTTCGTGATCGTGTGATGTTCCCGATCCGCGATAAACGCGGTCGCGTGATTGGCTTCGGAGGCCGAGTATTAGACGAGGGTGGCCCCAAGTATCTCAACTCACCGGAAACACGTATCTTTCACAAAGGCAATGAGCTCTATGGCTTCTATCAAGCCAAACAAGCACATCGGCAGTTGGATAAGGTTTTAATCGTAGAAGGCTACATGGATGTTGTCGCTCTGGCTCAATACGGTATTGATTATGCGGTCGCTTCGCTAGGTACATCCACGACGCCTGAGCACATTCAAATGCTGGTGCGCGCAACAAACGATATTATTTGTTGCTATGATGGCGATAGAGCGGGCCGTGAAGCAGCATGGCGCGCCATGGAGAATGCCCTGCCTTATCTCAAAGACGGCGTTACCATGCGATTTCTTTTTTTGCCGGACGGCGAAGATCCAGACACCATGGTGCAATCCATCGGTCAACAAGCCTTTGAAGCCAAGCTGGACGAAGCACAGCCACTGTCACGTTTCCTGTTTGACAATCTTATGCAGCAACATAATGTGTCATCATCCGAGGGCAAAGCCGCGCTCAAAGCACATGCACAGCCGTTGATTGAGAAGATACTGGGCGATAACCAGCGTGATTTGTTGCTTGAAGAGCTTAGCCGTTTATGCGGCGAACGTGATCGATATCGACGCGATAGAGACATTCAGCAAGCGAATCAGAACAGTTCTCGCCCGCGGTATGTGCCGTCTGGTGCGCCGCAAAAGACCACCATATCGCCGGTTCGCATGATGATCAGATTGTTGCTTGATAATCCAAGCCTAGCGATTGAATCTCCACAAGTCGACCTGTCCGCTTTGGTAGAAACGGCCATACCGGGTTTAGATGTTCTGGTTAAAGTTCACCAATTCTGTGCCGCTCATCCGCACGCGCACACCGGCGTTGTACTTGAGCACTTTCGCAATACCGCTGAATCACGCATTTTGTCGAAACTGCTCACTCAGGAACATTTTGTCAGTGATGAGGGAGCGAAGGCTGAATATGCTGACAGTTTCGCAAAATTGATCAATTGGCACTGCGAACAACGTATGGAACAACTCATGGTTAAGGCTCGTGTATCCGGTCTTTCTGCCGATGAAAAGCAGGAGCTTAATTTATTGATGCAGGCAAAAAAGCCAGGGTAATGCGGTTGAAATTGACTGAATCGTAACCATTTTGATGTGGCGAAGAGTAACGAAATTCTGCTATACTGGCTAATTCGCATTAGGCACAGTGCCAGAGTGGTGGCAATAATGAATGCAGCGCTTTCGAGATGAAACATTGGCGGTACGCACCGCACTTAACACCGAAAAGCCATTGCCCGAATCGAGTCTAAACTGTGCCATTGTTTGTATAAACACGCAAGCAGCAAATACGACAGAACACGCTTAAGTCGGGATTGTGGGTAGTTACGCTATGCACTGTCACGGTCACAAATTTTTCGAATGAGAGAAGTGTAAAATTTATGGTGCAAAACAAGCAGTCTCAGATCAAACTTTTGATTGCCAAAGGTAAAGAGCAAGGCTATTTAACCTTTGCTGAGGTTAACGACCACTTACCGCAAGACATTATCGACTCTGATCAGATTGAAGACATAATCCGAATGATCAATGACATGGGCATTCAAGTGTCTGAATCTGCGCCAGATTCAGACGAATTGCTCATGCAGGAAAATACGCCCGATGAAGAAGTTGCTGAAGCCGCCGCACAGGCACTTGCAACGGTTGAAAGCGAGATTGGTCGTACAACTGACCCGGTACGCATGTACATGCGCGAAATGGGTACGGTAGAACTTCTCACGCGTGAAGGTGAAATTGAAATCGCCAAACGCATTGAAGATGGCATCAATCAAGTTCAATGCTCCGTGGCAGAGTACCCTGAAGCCATCACTTACTTGCTTGACCAATGGGACCTTTACGAAGCAGAAGAAATCCGCATTAGCGACATCATCATAGGTTTTGTCGACCCGAATGAAGAAGACGTTGCGCCGACCGCTACGCACGTAGGTTCTGAGCTATCGCAAGAAGAGCTAGATGACGAAGATGATGACGACGATGACGACGACGATGATGAGGAAGACGATAACAGCGTTGACCCAGAAGTCGCCCGCGAGAAATTCAGTGAACTGAGAGTTCAATACGAAAAAGCGCGTGATGTCATTGAGAAGAAAGGCCGTTCACATAAAGAAGCACGTAAACAAATCGAAGCATTGAGCGACATCTTTAAAGAGTTTCGCTTAGTGCCCAAGCAATTTGATCGCATGGTTAAAAATATGCGCGATATGATGGATCGGGTGCGTATTCAAGAGCGCTTGGTCATGAAGTATTGTGTCGTGAATGCGAAAATGCCAAAGAAAGATTTTATCAAAGCGTTTGCGGGTAATGAAACTTCAACGGATTGGCTCGAAACCGTCCTCAAGGGCAAAAAAGACTATGTTGAAGGGATCTTAGTTCAAAAAGAAGACATTGAACGTAGCGTCAGCAAGATGAACCAGGTCGAACTTGAAACGGGCTTGGTGATTGCGGATATCAAAGATATTAATCGCCGTATGTCGATTGGTGAAGCCAAAGCGCGCCGTGCCAAGAAAGAAATGGTTGAAGCCAACTTGCGCCTCGTGATCTCTATCGCCAAAAAATACACCAATCGCGGATTACAATTTCTTGACCTTATTCAGGAAGGCAACATTGGCCTGATGAAAGCGGTCGACAAATTTGAGTACCGCCGAGGGTACAAGTTCTCAACATACGCAACATGGTGGATCCGTCAAGCCATCACACGCTCAATTGCTGACCAAGCGCGTACTATTCGTATTCCTGTTCACATGATTGAGACCATCAATAAACTGAATCGTATTTCTCGCCAGATGTTGCAGGAGATGGGCCGCGAGCCAACGCCAGAAGAGTTATCTGAGCGTATGCTAATGCCTGAGGACAAGATCCGTAAAGTGTTGAAGATTGCCAAAGAGCCAATTTCAATGGAAACCCCCATTGGTGATGATGAAGATTCACACTTAGGTGATTTTATCGAGGACAGCACCATTATTCAGCCGTTGGACTCCGCCACGGGTGGCAGTCTAAAAGATGCGACTCAGGAAGTATTAGCCGGGTTGACTGCACGAGAAGCGAAAGTACTGCGCATGCGATTTGGTATTGATATGAACACGGACCATACGTTAGAAGAAGTTGGCAAACAGTTCGACGTTACCCGAGAGCGTATTCGACAAATTGAGGCGAAGGCGTTACGTAAGCTGCGTCACCCCAGTCGCTCCGAGCAATTGAAAAGTTTCTTAGACGAGTAATCAACCACGCGTCAATAGTCAAAAGTTGAGCGACTCCGGTGGAGTCGCTTTTTTTTGCCTGACAAAGCTGCCTGTCAAGATAATTTACAAGTCTGCTAAAAACCCATACCGAACAAACAATATTTACAAACAAAACAACGCTTTAAAATTAGGGCTCGGTTCTTGCTTATAATCTAAGGTATCGCGTCAGCAGACGTGAATTTAGGGAAAAATAGAGAGAGATAAATGAAAAAATTAGTATTGGCTTGTTTAGTATCAGTGACCACCTTGTTTTCAATGGCTTCGCATGCGGCACTTATTACGTCTGCCGACATCGAATCTGTTAGCGTGACAGGCCCTGCGCAATGGAGTTTTTTAAACATCAATGAATTGTTCAACGGCAGTGTAGAAACCAAAGCACCGTCTACACGATTCATCGGTTTCCGCAATGGCGGCGCCGAGCCTAATGCAGCCGCACCTATTTCTATTGCAGTGACGTTTAGCTCATTGTTCGACATCAATGTGTTTTCATTCTTTAATGATTGGGGCAACAATTTCGAACAGCAAGTCAGTGCAATCACCATCTTTGGTTTCGACATGAACGGCAACGCGACGGGTTCAAATACCTTTACTGGCTTACAAACCAATAGCTTCGCTGCAAGCACGTTTTCTGGTAGTGATGTAAGCGCACTTAAAGGCGTTAAGTCGTTAGCCATCAATATTACTGCGACACAAGGTGGCAATCTTGAAATTCGCGAATTGCAGTTTGATGCCAGTGCGATAGCGCCAACAGCAGTTAATGCCCCAGCAACACTCGGCTTGTTTGGGCTTGCACTAGGCGCGTTGTTGCTTAGAAGAAAAGCTAAATAATAAGCATTATTTATTTTGCTTGAGGCCCCTTTTTAGGGGCCTTTTTTATTGGCGGTACAGGATTATTTGTGTTCAAAAGGCCCTGTATTAGACGAACTGGATGAGGCTGACTGGGCAGGCGCTGGTGGCGGATTCGCAGCCGGATTATTCTGGCCAACTGGCGGCACTTGAGTACCGGTGTCTTGCACTGCATTTGGTTGATTAAAGTGCGCAAGCGGGAATTTACCAATTGATGCAAAACGAGCACGTGGATTGATAATCGACGGGCGAGTGAGGATCAAGTTATTTGGATACACAATGATCTCGCGCTCATCGGTGATTAATTTTGCATTAAACAGATTTACTTCGGCGATATAGCCTTCAATGTAATTGTCACCATCAACAATCCGGACATAGTTACCACGGCGAAAAGAGGGTTGAAACAACAGCACAAAGTACGATGTAACATTGCTCAGCAGCGACCAACTGGCAAAGAGTGCGACACCGGTTAATGTCAGCAGTGAGGTTGAGATCAGCAGCAGACCACTAAAATCGATCCCCCACACGATCAGCAGCAAAGCAAAAAACACAATTCCAGCGATAACGCGCGTAATATGGTTGGCTTTTTTAACCGCTTCACTTTTCAGGTTCGACTTAATCACTTTGGATTCGATCAGCGGTAACGCCAACCGTGTGAGTAACGAATAAGTGACAAGCAGTATCACGCTCCAGACAAGATGGGTGCGATACTGTAAAAGCACCGCAGAGATATTATCTAACCAGACTGATTCCAACATCGAGAAAAAAGACCTATAACAAATGTTGCGCAACAAGCGCGCAGTATAACGCTTTACTCGCTAATGTGCGTTGCTGGGATACAAAAAGTTTCAGAGGCTTGCGCACTAAAAGGTTCATTCTTGCGCACGAGACCAATGCAATACCTGCGCGCTGTCAGCAAAACGATCTTGGAATTGGATAAGGCAATCAGGTTTAGGATTGATCACGTAGCGGCGCCGACTCACGCTCAGCAAAGGGATATCGGCCGCACTATCTGAGTAGGCGTAGTCTGCGCCATGGGCAATCAGCCCGCGCTCATTGAGCAAGTTGACTTTATTTTGCGCATAACAGAACTCTGCACTGATGCGTCCGGCGTAAAACTTAGCGTCACTGCTACCCAGCAGTACGTCATACTGAATACCCAAGGCGCGACAAATGTCTCTTGCCAACCAGCGTAGCGCCCCTGTGACAATGATTACATGATGACCCTGCGAGCGATGCCAATCCAACCTTGCCAAGCCTTCAGGATAGGCTTGAACACCTTTGTCATCAATGACGTAACGCGCTGCGCGCCAACGCAATGTTAGATAACGTTGGCGTGACAATCCAGCCGTGGCGGCCCACAAATATACAGAATTTCGTTGTGCCAGTGTCCATTTTCGCCAATCTGCCCACTTCACCAGTGGCATCAGGCAAAGTGTCAAAAGCTTACGTCGCCAATTTCGTGTCAACATAAAACGCAGCCAATGCGCCGTGCAATCTGAGCTAATCAATGTGTAGTCAAGATCGAACAGAGCAACGCTACGTTGCTCTGTGTGGGTGTCACAGGAAGAACTCATGTCGCAGAGAAAACGTCAATAACGGAACATTACTCCATCTTACCCTTATCATACGGGATCTCTTCCTCTAATTGCTCAATTTTCTGTGCTCGTGCCAGAGGAGAACCGGTATTTCGCGCCAGCCACGCATACGCAGTTGGCACAACAAACAGCGTCATAAACGTTGCCACAATAACACCAGCAAAAATAACCATACCAATCACCATTCGGCTTTCCGCCCCTGGCCCTGATGCAAGTACCAGCGGTAACGCACTGAAAACGGTAGTAAATCCGGTCATCACAATCGGGCGTAATCGCATACTCGATGCTTTGCGCAACGCCATCTCAAATTCCTCGCCGGCGTCTCGCAGTTGATTGGCAAACTCAACGATAAGGATGCCGTTTTTGGCGGCAAGGCCAATGAGCATCACAAGACCGATTTGACTGTATATGTTAATACTCATATTGCTGAGATACAGACCGACGAAAGCGCCTAGCAGCGCGAGCGGCACGGTTAGCATGATCACCCAAGGGTGTATCCAGCTCTCAAACTGAGCGGCCAGTACCAGATAGGTGATCGCCAGAGCCAGTATGAAAATAAAGATAAACGAGTTACCTGATTCCTGATAAAGCTGCGACTCGCCCTTGTAATCAATAGACACAGAATCAGGCAGTTCTGTTTTAACAATATTTTCAAGATAGGCCAATGCTTCGCCTACGGTATAACCCTCAGCCAGATTGGCGCTGATGGTAATAGAGCGCATGCGATTATAACGATTGAGCTGTGATGATGTGGCGCGTTCATCGAAACTCAACAAATTATCCATTGGGATCAGTTCACTGGTGCGCTGCGAACGAACATAAAGATTGTCGATGCTGCGTGGGCTACGGAAGTCTTCGTCGATGCCTTCCATGATGACATCGTATTCTTCGCCACGATCCAGGAATGTGGATACACGCCGCTGGCCCAGCATGGTCTCCAGCGTTCGGCCAATGTCAGATATGGAGACGCCCAAATCAGCCGCTCTGTCTCTGTCGATATTCACCAGCAGTTGCGGCGTTGTTTCTTTATAGTCAGAGTCTAAGCGCAGCAACTTTTCATTCTCTGAGGCTTTTTCTATTAACGTATCACGCCAATCCACCAACTCTTCGTAGGTGTTGCCTTGTAATACAAACTGTACCGGCCGACCAAAACCACGCCCAGCAATAGAACTACGCATAATGGCAAATGCCCGCACATCAGGAATATCGTTTAACTTGCCGCTGATTTCGTCCATCAGCTCGAAGGTCGTGCGTTTGCGTTCATCCCAGTTGGCCGCGCCCACAATGGCAATACCCGCTCCGCCACCAAAACCCGGTGTACGTACCAGAACACGCTGCGTTTCGCCGCTTTCACGATACTCAAGCAAGATATCTTCAATCTTTTTTAAGTTGCGCGAATTACTCTCATAGCTCGCGCCTTCTTGCGCCTGCATGAGGATGAAAAAATTGCCCCGATCTTCTCTGGGGACAAATTCGCGCGGGATCAAATTGTATAGCTGATACACAGCAACGATCGCAAAAATGAGCAGTACAACCATCATCACGGGTTGGTGTAATGTCGTTGCCAAGCTGTTGAAATAGCGCTTTTCGAGCTTTTTGAAGTTGTTGTCGACGAACTGGCCGAATCGAGAACTGCGCTCGCGTTTTTCAAGCATTTTCGACGCCATCATGGGCGACAACGTGAGTGCGGTAAAGCTTGAAAACACCACCGCCGCGGCAATAGCTATTGCGAACTCGGTAAATAAGCGACCGATATTCCCTTCCAAAAAAACTAAGGGTAAAAATACCGATACCAGTACCAGCGTCGTTGCTACAACGGCAAACCCCACTTCACGAGCGCCTCGATAGGCCGCTAAAATCGGCGGCTCGCCCATTTCGATGCGACGATAAATATTCTCAAGTACGACAATCGCATCATCCACCACGAGTCCAATGGCTAATACCAGAGCCAACAGGGTGAGCAAATTAATCGAGAACCCCATGACGTACATCACAGTAAATGCTGAAATAAGGGCTACCGGCACTGTAATCGCGGGGATCAAGGTTGCCTTAACATTGCCTAAGAACACATAAATCACAATCACGACCATCAACATTGCGATCCCCAGCGTGTTGTAGACTTCGTTGATGGATTCCTCGATGAATACGGATGAATCATAACTGGGCACAATGAATATGTTTTCAGGTAGCGTCTCTTCAATGCGCTCGATCGCTTCACGCGCAGAGCGGGCAACTTCTAACGTATTGGCTTTTGATTGCTTGATAATACCCAGGCCAATCATGTTGACCCCATCACCACGGAAATCGGTTTTGTCATCAACCGACGTCAGCTCGACGTTAGCGACCTCTTTTAATCGAACCAAGTAGCCGTCATCCCCTACGGCGACGGTCAAATTCGCGAAGTCATCTGCGCTGAGGAAAGTACGTGCAACGCGAACCTCCAAATCACGGTCGACTGACTCGACCTGACCTGCCGGTAACTCAACATTCTCGGAACGGATGATGCGCTCAATATCGGCTACAGTAACCCCCCGTGCCGCCATTGCATTGCGGTCAAGCCAGACTTTCATCGCATAATCACGCCCACCACCGACTTGTACTCGTGCGACACCTTCGGCAATAGACAATCTGTCCACCACAAACCGGCGCGCATAGTCGGTCAATTCCATGGTGTTTAAATTGGTACTGCGCAAGTTGTACCAGATAATCGCGTTCTCATCGGAGTTTGATTTTGATACTTCGGGTGGGTCAGCTTGATCAGGCAAATTGTTCAATGCCCTACTCACTCGCTCGCGAACGTCATTGCTGGCCGCATCAATATCACGGCTTAATGTAAACTCAATGTTGATACTGGAACGCCCATTGCTGCTGGTTGAAGTCACATTTTTAATGCCTTCAATACCGCTGATGCGGTCTTCCAGAATTTGCGTGATACGCGTTTCTACAATGTTTGCGGATGCACCGGGGTATCGTGTTTCAATCGACACTATCGGCGGATCAATGTCAGGGTATTCGCGCAGCGACAGCAGTGACACGGCCACTAAGCCGAATACAATTAACAGTAAGTTAATGACCGAGGCAAAGACTGGGCGTTTGACGGACGTATCTGAAAGCCACATAGTCGGTACCCTATTTCGTATCTAGAATTTGAACGGGAGACTGATCACGTAGCCGCAACGTGCCTTCCGTGACAATTGTTTCGCCCGGCGACAAACCGGACGTTATCTGCGCAATACCGGGGCGACGCTCGCCAACCTTCACTTCGCGCGAGTGCGCTATGCCCTCTTCAATCACAAACACGAACTGCTTCTCCTGATTAGGGATCAGCGCTTTCTCTGGAATGACGATAGTGTTTAACACACGCTTTTGCACAGTAATTTGCAGCAACATCCCCGGCCGCAGTTTTCCTTCAGGGTTGTCGATAATCGCGCGTACGTTGATTGACCGAGTCATAGGATCAAGGCGAGCATCAATGGTCGATATTTGGCCAGTGAAGGTTTCTCCCGGGTACGCTACCGACGCTGCGGTAACACTCTGCCCTTTACTGACACTGGCTAAATGCGTTTCAGATAAATTAAAATCAACTTTGACGCGCTCGATATCATCCAATGTTGTGATCACATCTCCGGGGCGAACTAAGGTACCAATGCTGACTTGGCGTAGACCCAACTTGCCACTGAACGGCGCATGAATTTTTAACTCACTTAAATTCGCTTGGGCGACATCCAACTGCGCGCTCAGCGCATCCACACGCGCACGCTGCTCATCAAGTAGTTGCTGGGAAGCAACGCGATCCTTGGCCAAATTTTCAATCCGTTGAAGCTGGCGTTTAGCATCAGCAATATTGATTTCTAACTCGTTGACCCGAGCAATCTCTGCGCGGTTGTTGAGTTCCACCAGTAAGTCGCCCTTTTCGACGATATCACCATCATCAAAGGCAATTAGCTTTACGGTTTGCGCTTGCTGAGCAGTCAGTTCAACACTTTCATTGGCCTGAGCCGTGCCTAATGCTTCAATCACGATCGCGAAAGGCTCTACGCTAACAGTCTCGGCAACAACTGGGGTAGCGCCCCCGCCGCGTCGCTGCTGTGCTTGCTCTTCTGCTGGCCAGTTCAGGTAGGCCAAAAACCCAGCCAGTAAAAAAATACCGAGAATGAGAGGTGAAAATCGTAAACTGCGCGCCATGCTATTTCCCATCAGAACTCAGCGGCACCGCGTCGAATTAATGCTGGGCCGGTTCTAAAATCAAGAGGTTGAACTCGAAAAAACTACGCCGTAAGGTGTAGAGACATTTGTTCAGTAGTTTACAGGCTTTCATGGAATTCAGATTTGTTTTGTCGAGCAGATTGCGTCATTCAGCGATTCTAGGGGTTGTGCTGCTCGGTGCGTGCAGTGAATCTTCACCGGCAAACCCGACTTGCCGTTCAAGCGTAACATCGCCCGTGCCGTCTGGTGCGCTCGCGGCTTGTGTCATCGTTGATCGACAGCATCTACTGACAATTGGTCACCGTTTGAGCGGCAAGCTGGATCTGCCCGGTGGAACCGGCAGCAGTGAAGAATCAGCAGCCTGCACAGCTCACCGCGAAACCTTTGAAGAGACCGGCCTCAATGTTGAAGTCACTGAACTTATCGGTACAACAGATTCCGGTTTGTGGCTTTTCGCTTGCCAGCCCAGTGGGGGCTTTGGGTCAGCAGATCCAATGGCTGTTCCCCCATGGGCTCTTGCCGAAGTCAGTTCGGTGCAGTGGATAGATCCCTTCACATTAACGCACAACGATTGGCGCTTTGCAGACCAGCACGTGGTGATTAATGACGCCTTTGTTGCGGCGGGTCGCACGGCGACTGGCACCGCTGCACCAAACCCGGAATAAACTCGTATCAACTTAGAAATTTAGCCCGTATAATTAAATTCAAACGCGCGTTTGAATTTTTAGGAGAGCACTATGCCAACTTATAAAGCCCCCATGGCTGACTTTCAGTTTCTGTTGAAGGACTGGTTGAATATCAACGAGCACTATCAGCGTATCGGCGCCGAAGACTATGATACGGAGCTGGTGTTTGAAATTATGGCGCAAGGTGCAAAGTTTGCTGAAGAAGTGGTTGCCCCACTGAATCGCGAAGGTGACGAAGAAGGATGCACCTTAGCCAATGGAAAGGTCACTACGCCTCACGGCTTTGCTCAAGCCTATGCGGACTATATTCAAAATGGCTGGAACGCGATGTTGGGCAATCCGGAATTTGGCGGCCAGGATTTACCCTACTCGGCTGCGGTGCCAATCCATGAAATGCTCAACTCAGCGAATCTAAGCTGGCGGCTAACCACCATGCTAACCGAAAGTGCGGTGTTGGCCGTGAACAAACACGCCACCAAAGCACTTCAAGACCAGTACCTTGAGAAACTGATTTCCGGGGAGTGGACCGGCACAATGAATCTCACCGAGCCGCAAGCAGGCTCAGATTTGGCATTGTTAACGACCAAGGCAGAGCCTCAGGCCGATGGTAGCTATGCCATTACCGGCAATAAGATATTTATCACCGGTGGCGATCACGATTGGACCTCAAACATAGTGCATCTTGTTTTGGCACGCTTGCCGGACGCGCCGAAAGGCGTGAAAGGCATTAGCTTGTTTCTGGTTCCAAAGTTTTTGCTCGATGAAAATGGCGAGCCTGGCCAAGCAAATGCACTGTCTGTCGGTAGTATTGAGAAGAAAATGGGCATTAAAGCCAGCCCCACCTGTGTGATGAATTACGACGGTGCCAAAGGGTGGTTGGTGGGAGACGAAAACCAAGGTTTGGCGTGCATGTTTACCATGATGAACGATGCGCGTTTTCAGGTGGGTATGCAAGGTTTAGGCATTGCTGAAGCTTCTTATCAAGGCGCCTTGGCGTACGCCCGTGACCGCTTACAATCCCGTGCTCCCTATGGTGTGCAGCAACCTGACGCAAAAGCAGATTCAATTATTCATCAACCTGATGTACGTCGGATGTTGTTGACTCAGAAAGCCTTCGCTGAAGGCTGTCGGGCGCTTGCGTTATTTTACGCGAAAACGATGGATATCGAAAAATACAGCAGTGGTGAGGAAAAAACTAACGCAGAACATGTGCTCCAGTATCTCACTCCTATCTGTAAAAGTTTTATGACCGAAATGGGACTCGAAGTCGCCAATCATGGGGTTCAAGTATTCGGAGGTCACGGCTATGTGCGCGAATGGGGCATGGAGCAACTCATGCGAGATGCTAAAATTGCGCAACTGTATGAGGGCACTAACGGTATACAAGCAGTTGATTTGATTGGCCGAAAGCTGACCAGAAGCGGTGGGACAATGATGCGTGCCACGCGTGCCGAGTTTATCAAGCTGACGGATGCCATCGAAGACGACAGCCGACGTGTTGCAGCGCAGGATTTACTGGCAGAGTGGTTGGAAGTGTCAGACAACATCATGTCGTTCTCACCAGAAGATGTGGCAGGTGCAGCCTGTGACTACCTGAACTATTCATCTTACATACTGCTGGGTGTGCTGTGGTATAGCATGGCTGATGCGGCTGTACGCGGTGACAATGCAGCCATAGCAGCCGGGAAGGTGAAAACCTGTGACTTCTACATTAAGCGCTTACTTCCACGCAAGGATATGCATAAAGCCAGCATTACGGTGGGAGCTGATGACTTGCTCGCGGTTGACGATCGCGAATTTGATTATCTATAGCAGACGTCTCAGCGCAGATATGCAGAATGGTGTATTAGAGGCATAGTAAACGGTGACACAAAGCTCGCTAGACATAAAAAAAGCGGAATGAATGACCTCATTCCGCTTTTTATTATCAAATAATAACGTGTTCGAATTTAAAACACTTTGCGACGCGCCACAAGGCCGGCCATCAATAGACCCGCAAACAGAGCAATCGTGGAAGGCTCAGATACGGTCGCCGATGACGCGACAGTAAAAGAAGGAGGCGTTATCTCAGTGAAATTCAGTGAAAGGCTATCGATCGCTGAGAACTCACCGCCAAACAGTGCGACACCGTTAGCATTCGCATCGAATGAAAACGAGGCTAACAAGTAACTGCCAGCAAACGTTTCGCCCATCATGAAGTCTGAGTTTAGGGTAAAGAATAACGTCGAAGCATCCTCAAACACATCTAACCCATCAAACGTTGTGAAAAAATCAACGATGGCAAAATCACTGCTGATACTACTTGAATTAAAGCTTAACAATACATCGTCAAAATTAAGCGAAAAAGTCAGAAAATCGAATTCTTCAAAATCGACCAAACGAATAGAGTAATTGACTTCATTGCCAGCAACCACATTCACTTCATCTGTACTGATTTCGATAATATTGGCACTCGCCATTGAGGTCCACATTAACGCGACAACTAAAAATAACTGTTTCATTTTACTACTTCCTAAGATTACGCAGCGCAACGAGTACGCGTGCAAAGAGTGAGAAGAACGCGTGCATCAAGCGTTGTGATACGTCCATCTCCATTTAAATCAAACTCCATACCCACGTCTTGACGGCGCTGAATGGCGCGCAACAGACCACGGTAGTCGTTAATGTCTACATCACCGTCATTATCCCAGTCACCACGTAATGCCTCAGCGTCGAGCTGAAGTGAAACGATGACAGGATCATGATCCGACATGCGATACGCATCGGGTGCGTAGAAATTGTCAATATTGACCGGCGCAATGAACTCAGTGTTGTAATCCAATACGATCGGCTCATCCGCGTTGATATGCCACTCGGTGGTGTCTACCACATTCTCAAGTAAGACGTCATTAGCGAGCGCGTGGTCAAGGTAACCTAACTCACCAGCAAACGAGTAAGAATAGGCTTCGCTGCCACCAAACGCATTGGCTAAATCAGTGTATCCTTCGCTCAGAATCGCAGTAATAGGATCTTCCTTCGCATAGGCATTTAAGTCACCAATGATGAGCGTAGGCATGTCGGCAAAGTTGTCGGCCAAAAATGCCGTTAGCGCTTGTGCCGCTCGGGTTCTTGTCAGGTTACAGCTGCCTTGACCCGTTTGTGTATCGTCATCGCCAGCACCACAGCTTGAACCTTTTGATTTCAAATGGTTAACACTGACCACGAGCTTTTCACCATTCTCCACCAGCGCAAATTGCTGAATTAACGAGGGGCGATTACGACGGTCGTTGAATAACGGGCCATTACCATCCGCGATCGAATTGCTGCTATCCAAAATCACTGCATTACCGTCAAGATTGACCACCGATGGCTTGTACATAAGCGCTACAGTGATGGCGTCGGTACCAATAGGGCTACCAGGATTGACGATGGCATATGTCCCCTCTCCGACAACCTCATTAACACTGCTCACCAGCTCAGCAATCGCACTGCCCGCGCCGAAGCCATTATTTTCGATTTCCATCAATCCCACGATATCTGCGTCCATTGCAGCAATGGCGGCAACCGTCTTAAGCTTTTGACGCTCAAATTCCGTGCGACCACTGCCATCAACGCCGTTGTCATCAGCGCCACGACAATCTTGATTGCCTTGCGGGCCACAAATATCTGGGCCTGAATCGATATTATTGAAGAAGTTAAGCACGTTGAGGCTTGCAACGGTGACATTACCCTGAGCCAAGCTTGGAGCAGCAGAACGCGGGTTGGTTGCTGCAAATACAGGCGCTTCGGTGTTGTAAATCATGTACTCACCGCGCGTAAAATCGAGCACACCCGTGAGTGATGAAACGGTATCGCCCAAGCGAAGTGTATTGTTCGCCGACAAGTTACCCGTAGGGAACGGCACGATTTCGCGGTTCTGATCATCGCTGGCATCATCGAGTAACACGCGATTGAGTTCATTCGCTTCAGCTAACGCAAGGTTCTGTGCTGAGCCCGGCGCAAAAATGTTATTTGGATTGAAGATGCGACCGTTAGACAACGTCACACGACCGTACCGACCCAACTCGAAGTTGTTTGAGACGACCAACGGCGACGCCGTTGTAATCAACATGCCTTCTAATGCTTCAAAATCCGTTGTGGCGCTCACTGGCAACGCAAATTCAGTCGCCTGAATGCTGCCTTCACCACACAATTGCGGTTCAGCAACCGCATTGAGTTGCGTGCGGCCGAAGCGTTCTGATACCGAGCCTGAAACAATGACTACGTCACCGATGCCAGGCGCGGATGCGTTAGCTTGCATCGCAACGAACAGACCTTCAGACGTTGCGTCATTGTTGTCCGAATCAACGGCTTCTTCTTGAACCACAAAACCGTTCAATTCAGGTAAAACCGCTGTCACCACGGCTTGTACAACGACATCTTGATTTTCCAGAGGGCTGGCAAAACCACTGCCTTGGATCGCAGACACTAGCGTGAACGCATCATCGCTGTTACACGACAACTGCTCTATCGTGGTGAAACTGCTTGCGAAGTCAGCCGCTAACGTATCTGGCGAACCATCAAGATCAGTCACAGAATTGGCTGCAACCGATAGCGAACAGATTTCTCCATCCGCCAAATCCGCGTCAGGTGTGAGCGTGTAAGTCACGTCACTGAGCTCAGCTGTCAGTGCCACGGTGCCACTGATTGAACATGAAAGTACCGGCACTGAACTGACCGCAACGGCCTCACTAAATGTGAGTACAATGGCAGTATCAACACTGATACTGGTGGCATTATCTGCGGGTGTAACGTCCACGATAGCAGGCGCTACATCCGGCACAGTACAACCTGCGAAGTTACTGCCATTGGATTGCGTACCGGGCGAATACAGCGCGCCATTGGCGGCAGCGATAGTGCTATGCTGCACTAAGCTTTCACCCGAAATATCAGGATTGCGTGTCACTGACTGGTTGTTTCCGCCTTCAGAACCGTACGCCACTTCAAACGTTTCCACACCGTTTGAAACGGTAACGGTGTCGCCGCCATTGTTTAATCCAAGCGAACCACCCGTGGCCGTTTGTACCAGCGCGCCACCAAATGTGCCGACAGGTTCACTGCCACCAAACACAACCACTGCGCAGCCCGCTTCAACCTGAGTTTCTGCCGGGAAGGTATGACGAACACCAAAACCGTCACTGAGTGTCCAGCCACTGATATCAATGGCTTCACTGCCATCGTTGACAAGCTCTACAAATTCATCATCACCCGAATCACGCGTGCCATCGCCATTGGCGTCGCCGGCTATATCGCTGGCTGGATCAGCGTGAATTTCATTAATGACCAGGGCAGTTGATGCGTTTGCATCCACAACCGTAAAGGTGACAGTAACGTCCTCAACCAAGTTATCCGACTCACCGTCTAAGTCAGTTACATCGTCCGCACTCAGTGTAAATGAGCACTCATCTGCATTTGCGAAATCCTGATCAGGATTAACGACATAACGCGCCCCTTCTCCGCTTAATTCCGCAGAAATCGCTACATCGCTTGTGCAGTTAACGGCGTTGATGGCACTAACAACCACATCTTCGCTGAAAACCAATTCAATATTGGCATCTACCGCAACATTAGCCGCACCATCTGCTGGCGTAATCGTTACAGAGGGAGGCGTATCAATGGTTGAACCACCGCCAAAAGATTGTTCCAGATTAATCGCTGCAGGGGTTTCTGCCTGATTGGCGACCCACGTGAAGTCAGCATACTGTGTGCCTGTACCGGTTAGCTGAAGTGATTCGCCCACGGCTGTACCACCACTTTCGCTAACGCCAATATCCACGCTTGTCATGCCGACAGCAGGGCCACTGGCCGCTTCGAAGCTACCTTCATAACTTAAAAATTGGACAACAGCGCCATTGTTATCGACTAGCGCGAGGCCGTCTGGCGAGCCGTTTTGAATGCCGGAATGCGCTACGCTGACAAATCCGTATCCATTGTTTTGATCAGCAACCACGCCAGACAACGTTTTCGTTGCATAGACACTGCGTTGAGAGCTCGTGCCATTGTAAAGTGCGATTGTCCAACCACTGAGATCGGTGCCTTGTGGTGCGGCAATTTCAACAAACTCGCCGCTGTCAGCGCCGTCGTTGTCGTAATGCAATTCGTTGATGAATACGGTCGTTGCTTGCGCAGATAGAGCGCACAGTGCCGACAGTGCCCCCGCTATTTTTCGCTTCATAATCTCTCCAAGAGGAAACAGAGTGTCGATGATTCGACTTATTATTTTTCGGTCAAATGGGCTGGCATGGTGCGACAATATTGTGACATTCATGTGACAACATTTTGACCATTTAACGCCAATGCGTCATTTCCCAACATCAATCCGTTAAGCAAGAAATAGCCCCATTGGGTCAACGCAAACAAAAACAGTCACTTAGCTCAGTTGACATGACGTCGATTTGCGAAGCTGGAAAAAAACCTGACACTCTATTTTGTTTTACTTCGTTGAAAAATCAGTTTTCACGAATAATCCGTAATGGTTGAAGTGATATTGCGAAACAGTTTCGTACCCACTATTGTTTCGGAAAGGTTTAGACAATAAAAAAACGCACTGTGTGCTAACACACAGTGCGTTTTAACCACCGTTTTTAATGCAGTGTAGACGTTACCTGCTTATTGCTTGGCAATTTGATCGGAAAATTCTTTTTTGAACCAATCATCTAACATGCGCTTTTCATAACGCAACGTCTCTGAATCGGACCCGCGAAGACTGGTGTGAAGAAACCCCATGTCTTTCAAATCAACGTCAGATTCCTTGATAACAAGACCATTTTCTTTCAACTGGTAGCTAAATGACATGCGCGGAATATCAATATCTTTAATGATTCGAACATCTTCTGCACCGCTGCCAAGCCCAACAAAAGATGAAGGCCAGACTTGACCCGCCAGGTCGACATCAGTCACCGTTACCTCAAGCATTTGACCTTCAGGTAGAGCCTCTGCCATCTCGGCAAAATGTGCCTCTAAGCGGTTAAAGGTTTGCTCCTGAAATCGCGTGCGAGATTGATTTGTAGGCCGCACATCACGATAATCATCAGGCGACTGCCACGTTACCGATACTTGACTATTTTCTGTCTCTGGATCATCGTTAACTGCAGATTTTTCGGCGAATGACGAACCAGAAAAACATAGTAAGAGCGCTGCCGAAACACAGCTTACGTTAAATTTTTTCATAAAAACCTCACTTCTTTTTCAATGTTCAATGGCCACTAGATCCAGAGCCTTTTGACTTGCACTGAATCCATCAATCGACTCTACTAAGACCACCTTGATAGTAAATAGTTTAGCAGAAAGATGTGAACGTTAACTGAATGAGCAAATTTCGCATGCTACACACTGCTCACCTCTATTTTGCTGAAGCTCGCTGCTAACAACCGCTATGGTTTTCCGGCGAATCACAGGCGTGTTGACTTTTGACGCTAGCCGTTAGTCAGGTTTGATTACCAAGGGATACTGACGGTATAAGTACTAAGCGATTTTGACGTTTTCACACTATTCATGTTGCCGCGGTTCGGCAAACTTTGCCAATCGTAACGCAGTAGTATGCGTGTTTTCCCTCAGCCAGATATTGAGGTGGTATATATTATAACTCTCCGAATGATATGGCGTACCTAGAAGAGGATTCCTATTTTAATGCTTCAAAGCTGTCTGTAGGTGGATGGAATTGGGGAACAAGTACGGCGAATGCATGTGATGATTACAATTCTTGTACTGAAATTATTGATGTGATTGGAACACCACTTGATCCTATTGACCCCGTTTGGGACGAGCCGGGTTGGGACGACAGTTCTAACGGAGGCAATGATGGGAATGAAGATGGAGGGACAGGAAGCCCCGGTGGTGATGCAGGCGAAGAACAACAGAAGGAAAACTGTTATTCCGGCGCTGAAGGCCATTACTCTAGTTGCAGAGGTATTGCAGACTATAATTTTCAGACTTCCACCGATTACTGTGGTTCAATGTCACGAGACCCATATGTAACGGGAGATGATATTCATGATTGTGTATCCGATGCTAGATACAGTTATGACTATGATCTCGGAGAGTGTTCCGATGAGTACGGTGATGACATAGCATATTGTGAGCGCAACTTCGGTGGCTAGAACATGCCTTAAATTTATACGAGTAACGACTATGAATTTAGCGATAAAACCTTTTAATAAGAAGCCAGCCCGTCTTATATTTCTGGCTACTTTACTCGTTGTTGGCGGATTTATCGTTTTCCATAACTGGTCCAGGCCCGTTATTGTGCAAAGCCACCCTGAACCTTCTAACGAGCCACTACACTCAGAAAACCTTTCAGGGTTTTCAGAACGGGACTTAGGCGATAAGCTAGCGTCGCAGGAAACCATAGAACTGTCAGAAAAACGAAAGGCAGAGTTTGCTGCAATAAAGGAAGACTTTAGGACAAAGATATATCCAAGCCAATATGGTGTGAGAGACGTCTCTCAAAAGAGATTGGAGAGAGATCAAAAGATCAAGGCTCCAATGATAGCTGCAAAAGAAGGTGACTGGGAGCTTTTTTTAGATGAGACGGTGCACCTTCAAACGATGTCAGATTATCTATTATCTGCTTCTATCAGTTCTGCAATTCGTCACAATGCGCCGCTTCATGTTTTTGAAGAACTTATATCGAGAGGAGCGAGGTTTCTCCCTAGACATACGATGATGTTAGCGATGAAAAATAAAGTTGAAATGGTGGAAAAGCTTATTCCGCTTGGCTTGAGTATTCATGTTAGAACAGCAAGTGGTGATAATGCTTTAAATGCTCTGTTAGTAACATTTTCAGCTCGGAGAATGTTTGATTTCTTGCTTTACAACGGCGTTGAAATTCAAAATGGAGCCAATATTGAAGATCCTTTGATGAAGGCTTTGAAAGGTGCAGAAATAAATACTGAGGCTGCTTATTACGCTTACAAACTGATTCAGTATAAAGCACAAATAACTACAGCTCATATTAAACAGTTTAATAACCTAAATTCAATAAACTCAAAATCGTATGAACTGTTAGTAAGAAATGTTCCAGAGTTAAGGAGGTAGAATGGAGCGCCTTAATTTTGCTTGGCCCTTTGTGGTAGCAATTTGTTTTGCTTTAATAGCATTTAATACCGAGTCTATAGAAAATTGCGACAGTAAATTCAACGATTCTATGACGTCATGGGTATCTGCTCATAAGGCCCTACTTCGAAATTCTGATAAAAGGAATTATTCGATAGGTTTTAAAAAGTTGTTGCCAGAACTCATAGATGATCTAGCGAATTTGGACGTGGAGACTTGCTCGGACGATTTAATAAAAGTATGGCAAGACCTATTGATGTCTGCCAAGGCATTGTATTCAGAACATCAAGCACAGGCTGAAATTGATCGCCAAATTGAGCAAGCAGTTGGAGAGCAAAAAAAAGAGCTTGCATTAAAAAGTGTCGAAGCATCAAGTAAATGGGCCATGAAACGAAGAGATTTCAGTGATAAGTTGGCGACTGCAATCAATCACACTAACCCAAATGCCAAATTAAACTGATAGAAGAATGTTCGCTTTGGTAATGTTTGAAAATCTCTGTCATTCCTGTTTTCTCAACATATATTAGTGTGATTACCAAGGGATACTGACCGTATAAGTACTAAGCGATTTTGAGTAATCACACTATCGATGTTGCCGCGCTTCGGCAAGCTTTGCAAATGGTAACGCAGTAGTATTCACGTTTTCCCTTAGCCAGATATTGCGAACGCCGCTAGCGTGTATGTCAGGGCATTCCAACACACCTTATTGCCTTTTTCAGTTAAAAAGTTTCCTCATTCAAACATTGAAATCAGGAAAAGGGAAAGAAGTGGCTTAATTTATAAAATAAAAGCGACAACGGTCTTGCAAACGCAAGTCATCAGCTCAAATGGCGCATTATTTTTGCGCAAATAATGGCGGATGATTTGAACCCAATAAGTTGTCAGATAGGGTGTCTCGCTAGGTTATGTTGGCGGGTATCAAACGTGCTGACTCTTGCTATTTGTTCCGCCATGCTACTGCTATAACAATGCCTGATAATAGTGCTTATTTGCGTCACGTACAAAAGATGTTAGCTCACGCTGATATTTCCACGACACAAATTTATATTCACGTTTCACGCTCTAAGCTTGCTGACGTCCACGTCAAGTCCCATCCTTCAGCGTTAAGCAACTTGAGCATTTTCTAGCTTACCATAAAAGGTAATGCATTTGCATTACCTCTCCATCCATACTAAAATCAAAACAATTGAAACAAGTAAATGATAGAGGTTGTTATGGCACAAGTTGCTTTAGAAACTGAATCAACATTGACAGACCGTTTTCAAACTACGGTGCCTAGTCCTGTTCGTCAGGCGTTGCGCTTAGGCAAGAAAGACAAAATTAAATACGCGATACAGTCTGATGGCAGCGTGGTTATCTCGCGTGCAGAAGCGCAAGAAAGCGACCCTGTACTGGGCGAGTTTTTATCATTCATAGCGCGTGATATGAAGGCTCACCCTGAAAGACTAGAGCCGTTATCAGCAAGTATGCGAGAAAGCGTTGATGCGTTGGTTGAAGGTGTTGAAATTGATTTAGATGCTCCGCTATTGGATGAGGACGAGTAAGTTTGCAAAAAACGATACCAATGGTCGTAAATGGTTGGACACTTTACACTCATCCATTGTTTAAAGAGCAGTACCTAAGTCTGAAATCACACGTTGAGGCTTTACGTGAAAAAGATCCAAAAGGTTACCTTAAAAAGAACGCCACGAAACGATTAGCCGCTATTCAAAGACTAATTTTTGAATTAATACCACATGATCCTACCAGCGCTGACTTTCGCCAAGGAAACACATTAGGTATTG
This sequence comes from Alteromonas oceanisediminis, assembly GCF_018474025.1. GTDB lineage: Bacteria > Pseudomonadota > Gammaproteobacteria > Enterobacterales > Alteromonadaceae > Alteromonas_E > Alteromonas_E oceanisediminis. Next base: position 599,345 of record NZ_JAHCTA010000001.1, read on the forward strand.
ATAACAAACACTGGTTTCGGGCAAAGTTCTTTCAGCAATACCGTCTGTTTTTTCGATATCACCTAGAATCAAAAGTCATCGTTTATGCTTGGGTCAATGATGAAATGAATAAACGTGCGTACGGCAGCAAAACAGATGCTTACAAAGTATTCAAAAAGATGTTAAAGACTGGTCATCCTCCTGAAGGATGGGATGATCTTTTAAAAGCAGCCAAGGACGAATTGCTCTCTCCATAAGCGAACCGCTTGTTTTTCCACAAGAAAGTAGTCTGGATCGTATTTCCGATTATTTTATATGCTGGCCGAATATTATGACCCAGTCACTGGCGGTAGTACCGGTAACCTCCTTGAGAAACCAAACGAGTAGATAAGTTGCAGCAAAACAAACCATGAGTTTTTTAACGTTTCCTTCAGACTTGAGCAAGCGGTTAGTCAGAAGTATGTAACACCTGACTACTTTCGATACGCTGGCAAACAGCGGTTCGTGTTGCACCGAAGATGTACGGGTTGATTTCCTGCCGTTGGCAATACAGCCGATGAAAATGAATCAATGACGATTTAGAGCTTAACACCGTTTCCAGATACGCCTTTTGGTTTTCAGACATATTCGCGATTTGCGGAGCGAGACGTTCACGTAAACTGTCCAATTCCTGCCTTTCAGGCATTGTAGCGACATGAGATATCCAACCAGACACCGTAGTCTGAGCATCGCTTAGCCAGTATTGGACAAACGGCGAGCGAAGCAAGATGATCAGCAAAGCCACTTCAATAAGGACAATTATTCCGCGTAACATAGTCGTAGATATTGGAAAGTCATAACGTTAATGTACCGTATTTCATCAATGAATAAAGCGTAAGTTCAATACCTAAGTATCAAACCCGTAGATTATTGATCTATGTTAAGTCGGAACTTGACGAATACGATATACTTACCTAATCGCATTCATTAATGAGCTTGCTCATTGCCTTCAAAGGTTCGCTTATGACTAACCAAATCCCGGTCAAAGATGTCACACCGGTCAAGGTTCATAAACCTAAACGCAGTAATCAAAATGACAGTTACACGCCGCGCAGCCGCATTTATGTGCGCGCGGTAGAAGGATCACTGGAAACCTTCCGGCGCTTCTTTGGGCTGATATTTTTGGGTATATTTGCCATCATTCCGTGGATTTCCTACAACGGGTCCCAAGCCGTTTTACTCGACATTGCTGAACAGCGATTTACCCTATTCAGCCTTACGCTGTGGCCACAGGATTTGACGTTGTTGGCGTGGCTGCTGATCGTGGCGGCATATGCCCTGTTTTTCGTCACCACCTTCGCTGGGCGCGTATGGTGTGGTTTTATGTGCCCGCAAACCACATGGACATTCATTTATATTTGGTTTGAAGAACAAATTGAAGGCAGCCGCAACAAGCGGATGAAGCTTGACCAACGGCCAATGGACTTCGATAAATTCTGGCGCAAAACGCTCAAACACACGGCATGGATATTGGTGGCTCTGTTAACCGCCTTGACATTCGTGGGTTACTTCACGCCGATTGATGCGTTATTCCTCGGCTTTTTCACATTCGACGTCAGTTTTTGGGCCGGGTTTTCAGTCATATTTTTTACCGTTTGCACCTACGGTAATGCCGGTTGGATGCGAGAAATTATGTGTACTCACATTTGTCCGTACGCGCGTTTTCAGTCCGCCATGTTCGATAAAGATACGTTCACCGTTGCTTATGACCCCTCTCGTGGTGAACAGCGCGGCCCCCGACCTCGAAAATTGCCCCATGACGAACTCGCTGATAAAGGCTTAGGTGACTGCATTGATTGTAATTTGTGTGTGCAGGTGTGTCCTACGGGCATCGATATTCGGAATGGATTGCAATACGAATGTATTAACTGTGGTGCTTGCGTAGATGCCTGTAACGGCGTGATGGAGAAAATGAACTATCCGAAGGGCCTGATCAGTTTCACGTCAGAACATGAGCTGAACGGCGGGAAAACACACATTATTCGTCCCAAGCTGATCGGCTATTTTGTCGTGTTGATGGTGATGGTGGGTTTGCTGGCGTACGAAATGGCGACGCGCTCATCGCTTGAAGTTGATATTATACGCGATCGGAACTCTCTGTATCGTGAGACCAATCAGGGGTTAATTGAAAACGTATATACCCTGAAAATTTTGAATAAATCGCAGGATGACCGCACCTTCTCTATCACCGTCAAAGGGTTACCAGATTATGAATTTTATGGTGACCAGACAGTGTTTGTGCGCGGTGGTGAGGTGTTCAGTATTCCCGTTTCAGTGGCAACAGATGCCTATAATCTGGAAGAGCGCGTCACCGATATCTTTATTCATGTGCAAACTCAGGATAAAGACGGTACCCTCATCGAAGTTAATGAACCTACACGGTTTTTATATCGGTGATAGCACACACAGAAGCACCAGGTCGGTTTGAGTTCGCCGACCTCACGCCAGACATTATACTCGACGCGATTGAATCAGTCGGTGTTTTTCCTGAGTCTGGATTACTTGCACTGAACAGCTACGAAAACCGCGTTTATCAGTTTGTGGATGAGCACAAACGGCGCTGGGTGGTGAAATTCTACCGACCCCAACGCTGGACAGACGCGCAAATTATTGAGGAGCATTGTTTTACACAAGACTTGCTCGACAACGATGTTCCTGTGGTGGCTCCTGAGCGTGTCAATGGCAGCACGCTTCACCATGCATCAGGATATCGATTTGCGCTCTTTCCATCGGTCGGCGGCAGGCAATTCGAAGTTGACGATTTGGATCAGATTGAACAGGTTGGGCGTTATCTGGGCCGCATGCACCGTGTCGGACAAACAACAACATTTCTCCACAGGCCGGCGTTTTCCATCCAGAGTTTCTTAACTGATCCCGCTGAGGCATTAGCATCTTGTGGCATGGTGTCTGCGAGTTTACATAACGCCTTTTTTGGTACACTTGAGCACGTTATTTCACAAGCGTCATCTCAGTTTACCGACACACCCTTTATTCGTTTGCACGGCGATTGTCACCCCAGCAATATTCTGTGGCGTGATGGACCCAGTATTGTTGATTTAGACGATTGCCGCAGCGGCCCGGCGATACAGGATCTGTGGATGATGCTGTCGGGCGACCGCCAACAACAGTTGATACAATTGGAAACCGTGATTGAAGCCTACGAAGAATTTCACGAATTTAATCAAACTGAGTTAGCACTCATCGAACCCCTAAGAGCCATGCGAATGGTGCACTATATGGCGTGGCTAGCAAAGCGGTGGGAAGACCCCGCTTTTCCGCGAGCCTTTCCTTGGTTTGGCACGGACAAATATTGGGAACAACAAATACTCGCACTCAAAGAGCAGTTGTCAGCCTTGCAGGAACCACCGCTTCGCTTAACGCCAATGTACTAGAGCGTGCTCTAGTTGCTTGAAAAGCCTGCTTAAGCTCAGCGCAATTCGTCAAAGTATTCGTCGATTTGCTGATCAATATCGTCTAATCCCATATCGCCGTCTAGCGCTTCATCACGCACTTTAAATCGCTTACTCCGGTAGGCGTCGCGTGGCGCCACATCGTAGTCGTCAAAATGACGATTTGGGCGTCTGTTTTTTACAACACGTGTACTCGCTTGCATGGTCGTTCTCCTCGTAAGATAGGCTGTTCGCCCTCGTTCAATGAAAAACTAGCAGAGAAAATGCCAAACTGGTTAGCGACTACTGGCACGCGTGGCGGCTGAAATCAAACGAACTGTTTTTACTGAAATTTTTGATTTTCTCGTTGCCATAAGGAAGATGCTTTCACCTTGCCGCAGCCCGTTTCCGTGTGAAAATTTTCCATATTCAGTCTGTAGATTGCTCCAGCCACCCTATAGCAGGTCGTTAACGCTGGCGAGACAGACCCAAAAGTAATAAGCGGTTTCAATTTAAGTGTATTTAGTTATACTGCGCGAGTTCCAGGTGCTACATCGTGCTTTACGATGCAGTTAAACGGGAAGCTGGTGTGAAACCAGCGCTGCCCCCGCAACGGTGAACGTCAGCTTTCAGTGCATGCGCTGAACGTTGTGGTATTGCGCGATACTTTTGTATCACCACTGTGCTCTAACGGCATGGGAAGGTGCAATTCCAGTACAACACACTCTACGTGTTGTTTACGTAAGCCCGGATACCGGCCTGTGAATAGGCCCAGCAAAGCGCTGGAATTTTATCCCCTGTGCTCGGGTGGAGCGCATAAGGAACTTACCTAATATGTCTTTATTTTCTGCAAAAGCGGTGTCTATCGCCGTTGCGTCAGCTTACAGCTTGACGTTGCCTACGGTCGCTGCGCAAACCGCGCCGGATCAAACTCAAATCGAACGTGTTTCAATCGTGGGTGCGCGAACTCCAGCCCCAACCCATCAACTGGCAAGCGCCAGTTATGTGCTCGATCAGGCTGCCATCAGTTCATCCGGCCAACTTTATTTGGCTGATTTGTTGCGTGGCATGCCGGGCATTAGCATTAGTTCATCGGGCAGTGTCGGTGGCTTAACAGAGGTCCGTCTGCGTGGCGGCGAAACAAATCATTTACTGGTGATGATTGATGGTGTGGTGGTCAACGATGAAGGCCAGGGAGGCTTTGTCGACTTTGCGCATATCAGCACGCAAAACATTGTTCGTGTTGAACTGCTTCAGGGCCCACAGAGTGCTTTATGGGGCAGTGGCGCAGTTGCAGGCGTGCTCAGTATAACGACCACTGGCGGTCAGCCCGCTACGCGTATCAGCGCCAGCGCCGGTAATCATGGTCAATACGCCGCCGACTTGAGTACATCACAGCGTGAAATCAACACCCATTATGGCAATGTCACCTATAACGCCAATCTGTCGCATCAACGAAGTGATGGAACGAATGTCTCCCGGCAAGGCGATGAGGATGATGGTTATCGCAACACCACACTAGGCGGCAGCGTTAATTGGCAACTCAATGACCAGCATACACTCACTGCCAGCGTGCGCAGCGTCGATTATCGTACGGAATTCGACGGCGTCGATTTTGCTGTCACAGGCTTACCAGTCGATGCAGATAATGTCAGCGAAGGCCAGCAGTACTCAGGTAAAGTCGGCTGGCAGTATAACCCCCAGAACAGTCGCGTTAAGCATACGCTGGATTACCAATACAGCAAAAATCAGGTTGAAAACTTCAGTGCGGGCACGACCACAGCAGAAACAGATACCAACAAACAGCGCGCACTTTATTATGCCAGTATCGCAATGGCTTCCGAGAGTACAGTCAACGTAGGCGCTGAATGGGTACGCGATGAATTTAGTCAGCGCGGGCCAGTGGGGTTTAGCGATCCGAATCAGGATCAGGCCATAACGTCTTACGCCGCACTGGCGGACGCGGTCATCGCCCTTAACCAACACATCAGCATGAATGCAAGCGCACGGTACGACAGTAACAGTGACTTTGACAATGACCTAAGTTACCGAGCAGGCGTTAGCTACGCAATGACGCCCCAGTGGCGGTTGTTTGCAAGCTACGGAGCCGCTGTACGTAATCCTACATTTACTGAACGATACGGGTTTTTCCCGGGCTCCTTCATCGGCAATCCTGACCTGACACCGGAGTCGGTAACGACGACAGAAGTGGGCGTTGAATATAGCTCAGCGACCGGGCTAATCGCTTCACTGAATGGCTATCACAGCGATTTAGAAGATGAAATAAACGGATTTGTATTTGACCCTGTCGGCGGCGGTTTTACTGCTGCCAACAGTGACAACGAGAGCGAGCGCAGCGGCGTTGAGTTTGCGCTACAGCAAACTTGGTCGCAGTTATCTCTGGCATTGTTTTATAGCTATGTCGATGCTGATGAAGCAAACGCCACAGGCACGGCAGTAACTGAGTTAAGACGTCCAGCGCATACTGGCTCGGTGACCTTGAACTACGCGCTTACGCAGTTACCGCTGAACATTAATGTGAAAGCTGATTACACCGGCTCTCGTGAGGACCAGTTTTTTCCACCGTTTCCTCAGTCGCCTGAGCGGGTTGGCTTGCGCCCTTACACATTGGTTAATGCCAGTGTGATCTATGCGATTGATGATTCAGCCAGCATTCAGCTCAGTGCCACTAACCTATTTGACGAGACGTATGAAGATATCGTCGGCTTCGTCGGCAAGCCACAGCAGATCCGTCTAGGCGTAACCTACTTGTGGTAGTTGGCTGGCAATAGTCGTACAAGATCCCCTTCTTGTCGTATATCTAAGCACGATCTAGTCGCGCACAGGCTAGCTATGCTAATCTGTGCGCGTTTTTATTTAAGGAATCAGACCCGTCATGAAAAAACTGTTTTTAAGCTTTGTATTTGCAGCATTAATTCCCCTACAAGCTTGCGCGCAAGAGCAATGGCAGGAAGGAAAACACTTTAAAGTCATCAGTGATACCGCCACAGAGAAACCCGTGGTGACAGAGTTTTTCTCTTTTTGGTGCCCCGCTTGCTACAATTTTGAGCCATTGGTTGCGGAAATTAAAAAGCAACTGCCGGAAGACGTAAAGTTCAATAAAGTGCATGTTAACTTCATGGGCTTCACCAGTGCCGACGTTCAGGATGAAGTGACGCGTGGCATGATGATCGCGCGAGCTGTGAAGCAGGAAGAGCGTCTAAACGGTGCTATCTTTAATTATATCCACAAACAGCGTGCTTCCATTACTGGTTTAGAGGATGTGCGTAACATCTTCGTCGTTAATGGCGTTGATGAAGCTGAATTCGATAAGTTAGCGTCTAGTTTTGGCGTGAATAGCATGGTACAAAAAAACAATAAAGAAATAGAAAAATTCCGCTCTCATCTTAGCGGTGTGCCTAACTTCATTGTTAACGGTAAGTATCAGGCAACATTCAGTCGTGATATGACACCGGATGACATGACCAATTTGATTGTGTGGCTGAGCAAGCAAAAGTAATCAATGGTTAACCATATTCGACAATCGCCCTCTCACGAGGGCTTTTTTTATGGAAAACGCACATCTATTGAAATCAGAATGTACGCTTAAACACCTTACTCTATTTCGCGTGGGAATGAGTCGACGTGAGGACTCGTGCGGAAGCGTTGTGTTTACCTGCTTAACGAAAGAATGTTTTCTCAACAGGTTTTCTCGTTCTATCGTTAAAATGTAGCCTACTTCTATTTATTTGTGAATTTTACGTAGTCCATGCCATTATTGCTATATTATAACAATGCTTAATTTTTAAAATAATTAAGGGAATTCATGAAATTCAAGCCTTTGCTCATCCTATGCATGCTAATAGCGTCAGCGACTTCACACGCCTACGACACAAAAGATACTCGTTTACTGCGTTTTGCCGATATTCACAAAGACAAGGTTACCTTTGTGTATGCAGGAGATATTTACATTGCTGATCACAATACGGGTGAAAGTCAGCGTTTAACTGACCATGACGGGCTGGAGCTATTTCCAAAATTTTCACCCGACGGTCAGAAAATCGCTTTCTCAGCAGAATACAATGGCAGTCGACAAGTGTATGTCATGAATGCCGACGGCTCAGGCGTAAAACAGCTGACTTACTACAATGATGTTGGCCCCATGCCACCACGAGGCGGTTACGACTATCGAATTCTTGACTGGACACCCGATGGCAAGCAGATTTTATTCAGAGCAAACCGCTTACCCTGGGGGCAGCGCATGGGCCGTCCATATCTTGTGTCAATTGACGGCGGTATTGAACAGCCGATTGCCGTACCGGAAACGGGCGGGGGCATGCTTTCACCTGACGGAAAACGTTATATTTACACGCCTATCGACAGGGAATTCAGAACTTGGAAACGCACCCGTGGAGGCCGCGCACAGGATGTTTGGGTGTATGACCTTGAAAACAATACTTCGGAGCAACTCACCAATAACCGTGCCACAGACCACCAGCCTACGATAGTGGGCGACACGATTTATTTTGTCTCGGACCGCGATTACACGCTCAATCTTTATCAATATCAGCAAGCGGGGCAAGCGAAGAAACTGACAAATCATACCGACTATGATGTGCTTTGGCCCTCTGCCGGACCCGATGCCATCGTGTATGAAAATGGCGGCTACCTGTATCGGTTTGACCCTACAACAAACGCGTCTTCTAAGTTATCAATCAGTATTCCTGGCGTGCGCCAACATGCGCAACCTTACAGTAAAAATGTCAGTCAATTTATCGACAGCATGTCTGTTGACAACAGTGGCAACCGCGTACTGTTTACTGCGCGAGGTGAGTTGTTTTCTGTCCCTAAAAAAGACGGCGCCACGCGCAATTTATCCTACACGCCAGCAGGCAGGGAAATTCAGGCCAGTTGGTCGCCTAGCGGACAATTTATTGCCTTTATGAGTGATATCACCGGCGAATATGAAGTCTATCTCATTGACAGGCTGAATAACGATAACGTGGAGCAGCTAACCGACAACGGCACAATTTGGCGTTTTGCACCGAAATGGTCCGCAGACAATAAGCACCTGTTGTTTGCCGATAAAAATCACACATTGTGGGTGTTGAATGTCAAAAGCGGAAAGCAGACCAAAATTGATGTCGCCACCTTCGATGAAAGTGGTTTAACGCAGTATGTATGGTCGCCGAATAGTCAGGACATCATTTACGTCAAAAATAATGAAAATCGGTTATCGTCGTTGTTTCACTACAACCTTAAAACTCAGAAAGTTACCCAGTTAACTGATGACATGACCTCCGAGTCAAATCCGGCGTTCTCGCCAGACGGACATCATGTGTATTTCACTTCTGAGCGCGATTTCAACCTCGCTTTTTCCAGTTATGAATTTGACTACCTGTACAACGACGCAACTCGCATTTATGGTGCGGCCGTCAACAATGAGGTCTACAGAATTAATCGATTTAAAAGTGATGAAATCGTCGTTAACGGTGATCACGATAGCGACACTGAAAAGAAAAAGGGAAAGGAAAGTGAAAAGGAAAACGACGAACAAGACGTGTCGACGCTACTCGATACTCATCAGTTTATGCAGCGCATCGAAGTATTGAATGCGCCCGCGGGTACTTTCAGTCAGCTTTCAGGTGTTGAAAACGGCGTGCTGGCAATATCTGAAAAAACACTCAAGTTGGTCGAGCCCGGTCGGTCAGGCGAGGTCAAAACGGTTGCTGAGAAGGTCGATAGTTACGTACTTTCACACAATGCCAAGCATTTGTTGGTTAACTCACGAGACCAATACAGTTTGGTTGAGCCCAAAGAAAAACAAGACCTAGCGGAAGCAAAGTTAGATTTGAGCGCGATGATGCTAAAAATCGATCCTGAAACAGAATGGAAGCAGATGTACGCAGAAGGTTGGCGCACACTACGAGATTGGTTTTATGACGAGAACCATCACGGTCAGGATTGGGAGGCGATCCGCGCAAAGTATCAACCTATGGCTGATGCGGTTGCCCATCGAAACGACTTGGATTACGTGTTTGGGGAAATTGCAGGTGAGTTAAATGCAGGGCACATCTATGTCAACGCAGGTGACACACCCGCTGCGACCCGGCTTAAGCATGGTTTGCTAGGGGCAACTTTGTCGCAGCATGATTCAGGCTTTGCGCAAATTGACCACATTTTCCAAGGTGAAAACTGGCACGAGAACTTCCGTTCGCCACTCGATGAACCTGGCGTAAAAGCAAAAGCCGGTGACTTTATCATTTCAATAAACGGTCGGTTGACTAACGCCGTATCGAATGTGTACGAGTTGTTGGAAAACACCCAAGGCCAACCCACAGAGCTGGTATTGAGCGAATCGCCCAACACGAAAAAAACCTGGGAAACGACGGTAAAACCTGTCGAGAGTGAAACGGGGTTGCGCTACATCAACTGGGTACAATCTCGTATTGACTATGTTCGTAAAGCCTCGAACGGTCGAATTGGCTATGTGCATTTACCTAACACGGCCATGGCAGGAAACCGGGAGATGTTCAAAACCTTTATGCCACAGACGACCAAGGATGCGATGATCATCGACGACAGATACAACGGCGGTGGTTTTATTCCTGAGCATATGATCACTTGGTTGGCCCGTAAGCCACTAAATTATTGGAAGCGTCGTGGCGTCGAGCCTACTAAAACCCCTAATTTCGCCCATGATGGCCCTAAAGCGATGCTCATCAACGGATATTCTAGCTCCGGCGGTGACGCACTCCCTTACTATTTTCGACAAGCTGGACTTGGCAAGTTGATTGGTACGCGCACATGGGGCGGGTTAATCGGTACGTCTGGCAACCCTGATCTTGTTGACGGCGGCGTGTTGATCGCGGCGACCTTCAGAATCTTAGACAATGACGGAAATTGGATTATCGAAAACGAAGGTGTGGAACCTGATATTGAAGTTATTGACCGACCAGAGCTTATTTATCAGGGCAAAGATCCTTCTCTCGACCGCGCTATCGAAGAGTTACTCAAAGCGTTGGAAGATAAGCGTAAAAAACCCTTGACCGTGCCACCTGCACCGTCGGACTTTTGAAGAGATTAATGATGCGATACATAGGCTTCCTCATTGCGTTTATTCCGTTAATAAGTTGCTCGTATCCAGTAAATGCTGAGCCAAAAACAGCGGTCAAATTTGCGGCGTTTAACGTCAGCATGGAAGCACAAAATTATGCGGGTGAACTTGAGAAAGATGGCACTGGGGCCACGCAGATTGGCCCAGAGCTTTTAATCCAGCATTTGGCAACAGGCAAGCATGCTCAAATTCGCAATATCGCTGAAATCATCCAGCGCGTTGCACCCGATGTGATATTGCTGAATGAGTTTGACTACATTGAGAACCCCGATTTAGGTATCAATGCATTTCAAGAGAACTACCTCGCTGTGTCTCAAAACGGCAATTCAGCGATTACTTACGATTATATTTACTATGCGCCTTCGAACACTGGGCTTCCAACCACGTTTGATTTAGATAACAACGGCAAAAGAGAACAGTTCGGTGCGGATGCACAGGGCTACGGTTTGTATACGGGACACTATGCGATGGTGCTATTGTCTAAGTTTCCAATACTCACAGAGCAAGTTCGCACGTTTCAACGTTTTCTTTGGTCCGATATGCCCAACGCGCTCAGGCCGTTCACGCCAGAATCCAACACGCCATTTCATTCTGAACTGGAATGGAAAAGTTTGCGTCTGTCATCTAAATCTCATTGGGATGTTCCTATCGATATAAACGGCCAGAAAATTCATGTTCTTGCGAGCCACCCCACACCGCCGGTTTTTGATGGGCCTGAAGATCGCAATGGCAAACGTAACCACGATGAAATACGTTTCTGGTTAGATTACGTGACGCCGGGACAAGGCAACTACATTTACGATGCTAGAGGACTAAAAGGTGGTTTAGAAGACGACGCTTCATTCGTCATTTTAGGTGACCAAAATGCCTCGCCTGATCGTCCCAACGAGACACCTCAGGTCATCGTTAACCTGTTATCTTCACCTCAGGTCAACAACACTTTCACTCCCACGAGCGAAGCTGGGAAACAGAACAGACCAGACAATGCTTCTGCCAAGTTTCATACCGCAAGCTGGGGGGCTCGTGCGGATTACGTGATCCCCTCTAAACAGCTCAAAATCGCGAATGGAGGCGTTTTCTGGCCCTCCAAAGACGATCCCTTATACAGACTTGTAAAAGACAGGCAAAGCTCGTCAGATCATCGACTTGTGTGGCTTACTTTAGCGCTGTGACGTTGAGCACAAACTGAGGAGCGCGCTGAATACAAGCTGAGTCAGCTCACCGCGAGCGACTCAGCTTGCTGGTCTTTAGCTACTCAGCTTTATCAACAGCTACTTTGTAGCGCGGGTCTTCATTCACGTTCATTTCAACAAACTTATTAGCTTTCACCAATAGGCCGCGACAGTCGGGGCTGATGTGACGGATATGCAGTTTTTTGCCGTAATTTTCATATTTCCCTGCGAGCGTATCCAGCGCATCAATCCCCGATGAATCCCAGATACGTGATTCAGCGAAGTCCATGACCACATCATTCGGATCGTTTTGTGGGTCAAATAAGTCTTTAAAATGCGTCACCGAACCGAAAAACAACGGCCCTTCCAATTCATACACTTTCCATCCATCATCATCGGTGTGAGTACGTACTATCATATGAGTTGCGTGTTTCCATGCGAATACCAATGCAGATACGATAACGCCGACCACTACAGCAACGGCTAAATCAGCGATGACCGTCACGGCAGTGACCAAAAACAACACGAACGCGTCTTCTTTGTTGACGCCACGAATAATGCGGAACGACGCCCATTCAAACGTACCAATCACGACAACAAACATCACGCCGACAAGCGCGGCTAATGGGATCATTTCAATCAACGGAGCAGCGAACAAAATGAAACCTAGCAATACCAACGCAGCGGTAATACCGGATAAACGCCCACGGCCACCTGAGTTAATGTTAATCATACTTTGACCAATCATGGCACATCCTCCCATACCACCGAAAAAGCCATTGACGGTATTGGCCACGCCTTGCCCTACACATTCTTTATTGCCACGCCCACGTGTGTCAGTCATTTCATCAATCAACGTCAGGGTGAGGAGCGACTCAATCAGGCCCACCAAACATAGAATCACCGCAGTAGGTAAAATGATCATCAACGTTTCAACGTTGAAGGGCACCATGGGAATCGAAAAGGAGGGCAGTTCACCCGCCAACGTTGCAGATGCCTGTTGTTCTGCGGGCAACATATCACGTACAAAGTCGATCACGGTACGCGCTTCGAGATCGAGCCCGTGAACAGCTAACGTCACGGTGATAATAGCCACCAGCGACGCAGGTACAGCAGTGGTGAGCTTAGGAAGAATGAAAATGATCGCCATTGTCAGCGCAACCAGTCCGAGCATGATATACATCATTTCACCCTGCATCCATTGCATGCTTCCATCCGGCCCTAAGACTTTAAACTGACCCATTTGCGCGAGAAAAATTACGATCGCGAGGCCATTTACGAAGCCCAGCATGACCGGATACGGCACTAAGCGAATAAACTTGCCCAGCCTGAATACCCCTGCCAGTATTTGCAGAATACCCGCCAGCACCACGGCAGCGAATAGGTACTCAATGCCGTGTTGTGCAACCAAGGCCACCATAACCACGGCCATCGCACCGGTTGCGCCAGAAATCATGCCCGGACGACCACCAATCGCCGATGTGATCAAACCCATCATGAAGGCAGCATACAAACCTACCATCGGCTCTACCCCGGCAACGAATGCAAAGGCGACCGCTTCTGGCACCAAAGCTAGCGCCACGGTAATGCCAGAGAGCACATCATTTTTTATATTACCTTGTTGCTTGGTAATCAAATCAAACATAGAGCCTGTACCACTTATTATTGCTGTGTAAATTTTAGGCGGCGATACTAGCAGGTATCACGCCTAAAATCTTTTAACAGTTTGTTAATGACGATGGGATCCGCCAGGATTTACGTTATAGTCACTGCATTCATGCACCCACAACGTCAAAATGAACGCTGATTTTATCCAATTTAGTCTTGATGTCATCGGCCCTGTCATGCTGGTGTTAGTCGCGGGGAAAACCTTGTACGCCACAGGCCACTTAAGTGATGCCTTCGTCGCAGGAGGCTCTCGGCTAGTGTTCAATTTCGCCTTGCCCGCCTTGCTGTTTATCTCGATAAGTCAGGCGGACTTTAGTCAAGCGGCCAACCCTGCATTGATCAGCGTTGGCGTGTTGTGCACTTTGATGTTCTTTGTCGCAGCGCTTCTGAGCGTGCATATGCTGTTTACCTGTAGAGCTGACAGAGGCGTGATTGTGCAGGGCAGCTTTCGCGCAAATTTAGGGGTTGTCGGTTTAGCTTATGCGGTTAATACCTTTGCAGCCGATGAATTTGCTCAGGCATCCGTTTACATGGGCGCGCTCATTCTGGTGTATAACGTGCTGTCGGTGTGGGTTTTGAATCATTATCTGCCGAATCGATTAAACGCGTTGAATACAGTATTCGCTATCGCTCGTAACCCTATTATGCTGTCGATTATCGCGGCGTTGCTGTTTTCGTATTTTAACCTTTCACTGCCGACCCTGCTGCAATCAAGTACCGAATACTTTGCTCAACTCACATTGCCGTTGGCACTGCTGTGTACCGGTGCGTCGATTCGCTTTAGAGGTATGGGGGGGCAACGCAACGCATTGCTCTTCGCGGTGATCAGCAAATGCTTTTTGTATCCGTTGTTTTTAGTCGCGGTAGGCTACTTGGTTAACTTCAATCAAACCGAACAGTTAACACTGTTGTTCATGGCAGTCGCCCCCACGGCGGCAGTCAGTTTTATTATGGTCAAAAGTATGGGGGGCAACACGGATTTAGCGGCCAATATTGTTGCGGTGAGCACAATTGTGTCGATCCCCGCCACGTTAGTGGGCTATATTGGAGTGACAGGAATGACCAGCTAGAGCGTGCTGATCTTTGTGGTACACATTTTAGGGAGAACCGACAATGACGAGTAAACGGACACCTTTTTTTCTCACAGCGTGCACGGCGCTTACGTTTTTAATCTCCGTTGGCTTCGCTTGGGGTGCCGCTGAGAAAGGCGGGGGCCAGACGATCTTCGGGGCGAGCAGCGCACAAACCTTCACGCTGAATTCACCTAAACCATCCCAACAGGGCTTGGTCACTTTCACACAGCAAACACATACCAAGAATACCGCAGTAACGGCTATCCACCTGCCATTTTTGATTGAACACGGCATGGCAGATACAACTGAACTGGCGTTGCCCGCTGAGGCCATGCGCCAGCTATCATCAACTCACCGATTTATTAGCCATAAGTATTATGTGGCGCAGCAGCCTTTCACGCTGTATTACACCCAAGGTATAGAAACGGGCATGGGTGAAATCATAGGCGCTGGTGAGCGGCTGTATTTTGAATGGCGTGGTGATGAAGTCAAAGTGGTTGACGTAGCGGCCACCCGAACATTGCCGTCATTGTATGAAAATGATGTTGCCAATCCGCATGAGGTTGGTGTGCTCAGTGCAGAAGACGCTGCGCATTTAGCTGATAGCGCACTGACTCAGCAAATGCCCATCATGGTAGATACCTTACTGTTGTTCACACCGAACATCGTAGAGCGTTATCCGGGTGCAATGACGCAAACTTTACTTAATCACCTCATCGCTAAAGCAAACCAAACCTTCGTCAATAGCGATATTAACATGCAGTTGCGTTTGGTCGGGGATGAGTTCGTGAATTATACCCGGCCCTCCAGTTTGGACGCGCTTACCGACCTATTTGCCGCACTAGACAATGACAACAGCACCCAACCAGACCCCTCGCTCAATGCCGTGCGCGCCAGACGCAACGCACTTGGCGCCGATCTGGTGGCGATGATCCGAACACATGATTTAAACGAGCGTGAAGTGTGCGGTGTCGCGCGCTTTCCCAGCACGCAGAGCGATGTATTGGCCAATATAAGTAACGTAGGTATCAGTGGCGGCTCAAACTGTGTGGATACTTTCACGCATGAAGTCGGCCACAATTTCGGTGCCGGCCATCAACAGCGTAACGGTGAAAGTGTCGGGTCCTTACCGTTTTCGGGGGCGCTGATTGTGTCAGGTCAATACAACACCATCATGTCATCCATTGGCACTGGCGATGAAAACCGTAATTTAGGCCTTGCGGTGTTTTCTAATACGAATAACAACTGCGGTGGTGATGTGTGTGGTAACGCCAGCACTGCTGATAATGCCCGCACCGTCAATGCCTTCGCAGCGCAAAATGCAGCCTTGCGCGCACAAGTCGTGCCCGGCTCAGTGCAGCCCCCGCCCAAACAAAGCAACGACACCGATGGTGACGGCACAATTGATGAGAATGATCATTTCCCATTTCTCGCCAGCGAGCGAGATGACGATGACAATGACGGCGTTGGCAACAATACCGATGCATTTCCCAATGATGCCAGCGAAACGCTGGATACAGACGGCGATGGAGTGGGCAACAACAGCGACACCGACGATGATAACGACGATGTACCCGATAGTCAGGACGACCTGCCGCTAGATAACCGCGACAGCGTCGATGCCGACGCAGACGGTTTTGGCGTGAGTCGCGATGCGCTGGACAATAATTTCCAAGAACAGTTTGATGCTGACAATGACGGCGTGGGTGATCTGGCAGACAACGATGACGATAACGACGGCGTACCCGACTATTTCCCTGCCCCCACTATCGCGCAAAGCCAAATGATTGTTGCCAGCGCTGATACACACCAGTTGTTAGCATACCGCGCAGACAGCGGTGACTTTGTGGAGGTGATGGCCGAAGTGGCGCCAGGTGGTATTACCTTCCGCTCAGCCGTGATTGAAGCGCCAAACAACCTGATCTACTTCATTGCCTTTAGCGATGTTCTGCAACATGACAGGTTACGTAACACGACCAGCATGGCAATCCCCCGTACGCGGTTAGCCACGAATTTTCCAGTCCATTTGGCGGCGCCGCAGTCAAATCGGTTATTGGTCAACAATGGATTAGGCAATTCTTTTGTCGAGAGCTTTGGTTTGACCGCCATCGGTAATACGCTGACCGCCAGCACATCGTCAAGTGAGATATGGCGGGGCTTAGCAGTAGTACGCAATAATCTGGCTTATGTGGTGTCTCGCAGCACCCAGCAGGTGCTCAGCTTCAATCCACAGCAATCTGACAACGCATTCAATGTATTGGTCAACAACGGCTTGGAAAAGCCAGAACATCTCGTGGTCGATTCGCAGGGTAACTTGTACATATCTGACGTCAGTGACAACACCGTGCGTCGATTTAATGCCCAAGGTCAATCACTCGGAACCTTCGTTAGCGCAGGCAGTGGTGGTTTAGCCACGCCAGGCTGCTTGGCATTCGGTCCTGAAGGTCAGCTTTATGTATGCAGCCTAGAAACCCATCAAGTGTTACGCTTTGATGGCGCGAGCGGTGCATTTATTGATGTAGCTGTAGAAAGCGGTGAAGGAGGCCTGGCAAGGCCGGTGAGCGTGGCATTTGTGAGTGACTTGGCGGATGAGTTCCCGTATGACCCCAATCATGATAGTGACAATGACGGCGTGTTGAATCCTGATGATGACCTACCGCTAGATCCCAACGAAACAACCGATACCGACGGTGACGGTATTGGTAACAATGCTGATGAAGATGATGACGGCGATGGCATGCCTGATAGCTTCGAAAACGACAACGGCTTTGATCCGCTAGATCCCAGTGATGCCACTGAAGATGCTGACGGTGATGGCGTGTCGAATGTCGATGAATTCGTCAACGGCACTGACCCCAACGTGGCCGACGCGCCTGCCCCCTCACCCGAACCCCCAACTCCCCCGCCCGGCAACAACGGCGGCGGTGGTTCATCAGGACTTTGGGTATTATTGGGATTGAGCGCGGCGCTATGGCAACGACGCCGCGCTAAGGCAAACAGATCTTACCCAGGCTCAACGCCAGTGGTGCTTGATCCTGCGCCACCTGGCTAGAGCCAAAGGTGTGTTTCGTGCCAGCGATACATTCATTTGCCAACAAAGCAAATAACGCAGCTTCTTTAGCATCCGCTGGCATACCGATAGCCTGAGTTGAATCCAGTGTCAGTTGAGGCAGTGCATCACGAATAGTTTGCATCAGCAGGGGGTTGTGTAATCCGCCGCCGCTGATGTAAAGCTCGGCATCCTGCACCGCCAAAGGCTCGATTGCATTCACAATCGCTCGCGCGGTGAGCTGATTCAGCGTAGCGATAACATCATCCGCCGACACCGACTCAGTCTGGCTTCGGCGCTGCGCATCTAACACGAAATCGAGATTAAACAGCTCCGGGCCTGTCGTCTTAGGCAAAGACTTAGCAAAATACGGATGTTGATACAGCGCGGCCAGCAAACGGTCGTTGACTTGACCTCGGCGTGCAAAGCCGGCATCGCGATCAAATTGATTGCCCGGGTAGCAGCGCTGCACGTACTGATCCATCAAGGTATTTCCGGGTCCCACATCACCACAAACTACATCGCCAAACCCGCCTTTTGCGGGCAAGTACGTGAGATTGGCGATGCCACCGATATTAAGAAGGATCCGCGTTTTCTGTGCATTCGAGAACAGCAGAAAATCACCGTACTTCACCAATGGCGCGCCTTCTCCCCCTGCGGCAAGGTGTTTCTGGCGAAAATCACTGAGCGTGAGGATACCGGTTAAATGCGCGATATGGTCGCCGTCACCAATTTGCAAAGTGGCATGGGGTAAATCCTCCAGCCCGTGTTGATGCTGCGGCGCATGAAAAATCGTTTGCCCATGACTGGCGATGCAATCAATGTCGCTCGCATCGATACCCCAGTCTTTCAGCGTTTGATTGACCATGTGTGCGTGCTCACGACCTATCCACGCATTTAGCACGGTGACTTGCTGCAAATCGACCTGCCGCTTTGAAAACACACTGCGAACGCGATCACGATATAGTTCACTGAATTCAACCGTGATAAACTCTGCAACACGCAAACGGGTATCCGTTCCGTGACCTTCGATATCACACAGCGCAATATCGAGCCCGTCTAACGACGTGCCACTCATCAAACCGACAATGCGCCGTTGCGGTTGCCGTGCTTTTTCAGCCAGCGCAAGAATGTCATCTAACATAATCGCTCCTTGTACCCTGATTAGGCTAGGCCCTAGTATTGCCCGATTAAGTTTCGCTGCTTAGCCACATTTTCACAAGTTTGTTGCTGCAAAACCACACGAAAAAAACGCTAGCGCTTCTCTCCCCCCATGCATTTTGGTGATTCAGGGACTTGCCCGAATTTGCTTTGCCATTCGGCTGCAGTGTACGTGTGTAACGCCAAGGCATGAATGTCATTTGCCAGTTCGTCGGCAAGTGTTTGGTTGACCAACCGATGACGCTGAATAAGGCGTTTGCCTTCGAAGGCTGGCGCAACGAGGGTCACTTTGAAGTGGCTTTCACTGCCTGCCGGTACGTTGTGATTATGACTTTCATTTTCAACCTGTAAATATTCGGGGGAAAGCGCCGTATTCAGTTTATCGATAATACGCTGTTGAACAATCACATTAGCCTCCTAGAGCGGTGATTCAAGTGCTGACTGGATATGACGAAAAGTAAGATTAATCCGTCCTGTGTCGATGCGTTTTGATTTGTTGATGCCGTGTTTCCAACACTGTTGGGTTTTACCTGCCATGATCAGCAAGCTACCATGGGTTAGTACAATACTGCATTTTACGTTGGTCTGTTTGTGTTTAAACAACAGTTTACGTTCAGCACCTAAGCTGACAGACGCGATAACCGGCTGCTTGCCTAACTGCGGCTCATCATCGCTGTGCATCCCCATGCTGTCACGACCATCCCGATACCAGTTCGCCAGTACCGAGTTAAACCTGTGCTGAGCCGCTGCTTCACACTGAGCCTTAAGTTCGCTCACGCACGATGTCCACGGCAAAGGCGCTAGAGCCACACCCGAATAGGCATATTGTGCATGGCTATCGCCATACCATGCTTGCAAGCGTGGGATTAAATGTTCTTTGCCGTATAGCTTAATGGTATCCTGACGCCATTGAAGCGTATCTTGCAGCTCAGTAAAGGCATTATCCGCCGCCGCTTTGGTGAGCCAGTTAGGCAAAAAGATGACATCTGCATCAGCCATATTGAGCGTATGGCAGCCCTGATTGTCAAAAAATACGGATTGCTGCATAACGACCACAGATAAAAAGTTAACCACATCATGATAATGACTGAATTTCAGGTTGGCGAGATAGCCCTTAGGCTGCGACGCTTTCCGGCCAAACAGCAGCACAAAAGTCTGCAGGCATGGGACAGTGCCGATGAACTGATCGCCAATCATTTGCTGACTGTGCGTGACTCTACCCAAGTTAGCCCAGAGGTTCAACGCATTGCATTATTTAATGACGAGTTTGGCGCGCTGTGCTGCGTGTGCCGCACGCTGTTTCCTGACGCGCAGGTGCATGTCATCACCGACTCTATCGTCAGCCAACTTGGCTGCGCGCAGAACCTCAATACCAATCGGTTGACGGATCACGTTACCTATCACAGTAGTTTGGATACGCTACCCGACAAGCTCACTTTGAACATTATTAAAATCCCGCGCACATTAGCGCTGCTAGAGTATCAGCTGGGTTTATTGAGCAGCCAATGTGCACCGGCGACTCCCATTATCGCTGGTGCCAAACTGACCGCCCTACCTGCCGGGGTGTTTAAGCTGTTTGAACGATATTGCGGCAACGTGACAACATCACTCGCAAAAAAGAAATCGCGACTGCTGTTTTCACAATGCCCTGATGCGCAGAGCAGAGCAGCAAGCCTTGCATCACAGGCGCCGTATCCTACTGTCTTCACCACCAGCACAACGGAAACCGGTACAGCGCTAACACTCGTCAATCACGCTAACGTGTTTTCCCGGCAAAGCCTGGATATTGGCGCTCGAATCATGCTTAAGCATCTCCCCGCGCAACATTCATTGCCGCAAACCGCGAATGTAATTGACTTGGGCTGCGGCAACGGCGTGCTGGGTATCGCATTATTAGCACGCGAGCGTCACAGCAACACGGCTTTGCGACTGCACTTTGTGGACGAGTCTTACATGGCAATTGCCTCCGCTAAAGCCAGTGTTGAGAAGAATGTCGCCGAAATGGTGGGTAATTGCAGTTTTCTTGCAAGTAACTGCCTTGATGAATATGACGTCCATCATAATGGGCAAGCCGATCTGGTTTTGTGCAACCCTCCTTTTCATCAGCAAAATACGTTAACAGAACACATTGCCCGACAAATGTTTGTTGACGCACACCGCGTGCTAACGTCTGGTGGTGAACTGCGCGTGGTGGCTAATCGCCATTTACCCTATGGCGAGGTGTTAAAGAAGATATTTGGTGGGTTTAGTGTGGTGGCAAGTGAAAAGAAATTTGTTATTTTGAGTGCGATAAAACGCTAACTGAAAAAGGATACGCTATGAACCTAACCCGATTGTTACCGTTGCGCTGGCACTTTGCAGCGCTGCTCATCATGTTGCTCAGCTGCATGAGCACCAATGCACAGGCCGAGAAAGTCGATGATGGTTCGCAAATCCAAATGCGTAACTCTTACCCCAAGGTTCAGTTAGATACCACCATGGGCAGTATTGTGGTTGAACTGGACCGGCGCAAAGCCCCGATTACCGTTAACAATTTTCTTCGCTACGTGGACAAAGGTCTTTACAACAATACGATTTTTCACCGCGTAATCCCCGAGTTTGTCGTTCAGGGCGGAGGCTACAACCCAGACTTTGAAGAGAAAGTAGCCTTTGACCCTATTTTCAACGAATCTGGCAATGGCTTAACCAATGATAAATACACCATCGCCATGGCGAGACAAAATGATCCGCATAGCGCAACCCGTCAGTTTTATTTCAACATGGGCGAAAACAAGAGTCTCGATCCGGGCCGACGTTGGGGCTATGCCGTGTTTGGTATGGTGATTAAAGGCAGTGAAGTACTCGACGCCCTTTCTTTGGTCGAAACCGGCGTATCTGAGGTTTCAGGTATGCGAGACGTACCCGTTGAACCCGTGATCCTTGAAAAAGCCACCATACTGGCGGAAGAATAAATGAAAATACTCTCGATGGTAGTTGGCGGTGTGTCCTTGGCATGCTTAACGTCAATGGTTAATGCGGAGGTCACGCACGTGACTGAACACGGCTTTGTGGTAAATCACTCAGTGATCACCACTGCCCCACCACCGCAAGCGTGGCAGGCATTGGTCGACGACATAGACGCATGGTGGCCAAAAGATCATACCTGGTGGCGCGGCACCCTCTCAATCGATGCGAAGGCCGGTGGGTGTTTTTGTGAAACCACCGAACACAATAGCGCGGAGCACATGCGCATTAGTTATGTTGATCAATTCTCAGTGCTGCGAATGAGTGGTGGCCTTGGGCCACTGCAAGGCATGGGCATGTTTGGCGCATTGGATTGGACCTTTGTTGAGGCTGATGCCGGCACGCAGATCACCCTAACCTATAAGGTGCATGGTCTGGATAATACTGATTTTGCCGAACTTGCCCCGATTGTTGATAGTGTGCAGGCCATGCAGTTGCAAGCATTAGCCGACTTTGCGTCGAACGTATCCGCTGACAAGCCCGCTACTGACCAGTGATATGCGGCATTAAACGCTGGTCGATAATATTAATAACGGCTGGGCTGACCCTAGCGGCTCGCGGGTAGCGAGGCTCATCTCGGTCATTGACGATGTGATCCCAGCCAGCAGTAGAGGTCATAAAGCGCCATGCTTCGTCGATTCCCCCGTGCTGTAAACTGCCTGATAAACAGGTATCAATGTAGGTCTGATGAATGGGAAACTCGGCTGTGGGGCGTTGGCACAACAACGACTCACACAACCAGAGAGTAACATCAGCTGGCTCAATGGCAGCCAGCAAATGCGCATTTTGACATCCTAATCCGCTCACCTGAGATTTGCTGACCTGAACGAACCGGTAATCCTGCTCGCGCTGTTGCAGCGAGGGGTTTATGACCACGGGAATACAATGTGCGTTAAGTTGAGATGTGGCGTCGGCTATCGCGCCAACGTAAGTTTGCTGTTCTGGCTCTGAGCGCGTTATCCACTCTCGCCGAAAACCATCGACGAGCACGCTCGCGGCAGGATGAGGATTCTGGCTGAAGCGAAATCGGCTATCGTCGCTCAGCAGCGAACCATAGCCGAGTAGAAAGTGTTTCGCATCCTGCCAATCAGGATGCGTATTATTGTGCATGCAAACCCCTATTAGAAGTAAGTGCGTACGCCAATCTGAAAGTTACGGCCAGGCAGTGGCGCTTCATTTTTCAGGAACGACGAGTGCACGCGAGCTTCTTCATCAAACACATTTTCTGCACGGGCAAATACCTGCCATTCCATATCCGACAACATCGTCGTATATGTCGCGCCTATGTTGACTAGCGTGTAGCCATCCGTGGGAGTTTCAAATGTCGCTGTTCTGTCCTGATCATCGTACCATGTCGCTTCAATATCAGCATCCCAACCCTGCCATTGATATTGCACGGCAGCGCCTAACCTCAGCGGTGGTATCCGAGGTAGATCATCGCTGTCTATGTTGGCGCGAATGTAATCACCGAACAGGCTCACGCGCCAATTCAGATTGATATCGTAATGGCCATCAAATTCAAATCCGTAAAGCGTGGCATCGTTTTGTTGAAACACCAAAACTGGCAAGCCTTCTTCCTCATGTTCATCAGCATGCTCTTCATCGTGTTCGCCTTCGTCTTCCTCATCGTGATGCTCTTCACCATGTGAATCTGCAAACACGAAACCGCTGTCTTCCTGATAAATGTAGTCATCAACACCACTGTAGAAAATCGACGCGCTAAACCCCCAGTCGGCGTAATACTTACGCCAGGTGACATCCAGGTTTGTGCTCACTTCTTTTTCTACGT
This sequence comes from Alteromonas oceanisediminis, assembly GCF_018474025.1. GTDB lineage: Bacteria > Pseudomonadota > Gammaproteobacteria > Enterobacterales > Alteromonadaceae > Alteromonas_E > Alteromonas_E oceanisediminis. Next base: position 622,784 of record NZ_JAHCTA010000001.1, read on the forward strand.
TACCTGCCGTACTGACAATATCGCCCTCTTCATCAACGTCGAACACAAGCCCAAGCTCATAGGTTCTGGTGGCCAAATGCGCTCCGCCAGAAAATAGCTCTTGCTGACTCGGCGCGCGCTCCGAACGCGACAACGAAACAGCTAATGAACTCTGCTCATCGTAATGCCAGTTGGCGCCAATTGATGCAGACACCGCAGTGAAGCCGTAGTCCTCAAATGACACTAACTCAAGCTCTTCCTCATGCTCTTCTTCGTCGTGTTCCTCACCCTCGTCCTCGTCATGGTGCTCGCCAAGTTCAAATGAGAGTAGCACGTCGTCCGCCGCATATTCGGTGCGTTCAATGCGCGCGCCAGCCTGTAGGGTGAAGTCTTCCAGACGCTTTTCTTCCAATACAAATACGGCGTACGAGTCCGTTTCAGCGGGTGGTGTGAAGGCTTCCTCGCCCACTGCCGTGTAATCACTGTTGGCATATTGAAAGCCGACCACACCATGCCAACCGCCAATATCTTCGTGGCGGATATCAGTACGTACTTCTATCCCGTCATTGGTAAACTGAGTGCCAAGCTCGTCCCCTTCTATTTCAGCGTGCTCATACTCGCTATAGGCCGCGCTAAAACCAATTGACGTAATACCTTCAAACGGCGAGTACCATTTGCCAGCGAGCTGGTATCGATCGAGCTTGGCATCAATGTTTACTGACTCTTCGCCCTCGTCATGACCATGCTCTTCCTCGCCTTCATGCTCTTCTTCGTCTTCGTGGTGTTCCTCTTCATGCCCATGAGCATGTCCCGGCACACCATAAAAATTATTCAAACGCTGGACGGAAAATCCCACGTACCCTTCATCGCCAATATAGGACAAACCGCCTACAAGATTATCTGTATCAACCGAAGACCCCTCGATCAACCCCGCTTCATCTTCCTCATGAGGATCAAGTTCGGCAAACCCAGGGATCTCGATATCATCGGTTTTTCGTGTGAATCCGTCTAAATGAAACGCAAAATTACCCACACTCTTGTTTAAATCGACTTTGGCAAATTTCTCTTCATTCACCGTTGCATAGCGCACTTCAGCTTCGCCGGATAATTCCGGGTTGAGGTAAGTCGGAATCCGGTTATCCACAATATTGACCACACCACCGATGGCACCACTGCCGTACTGCAAGGAGGCCGGGCCACGCAACACTTCTATCTGTGTCGCACTACTGGCATCGCTGGCCACGGCGTGATCCGGCCCGACCCGCGATACATCAGACACATCCAATCCGTTTTGCACGATCTTAACGCGCGGGCCGTCGTTACCACGAATAATAGGACTTGAAGCAACGCCGGCAAAATACGTACTGTGAACGCCTGGGGTCATTTTGAGTGTTTCACCCAACGTTGGGGCCTGGCGCTTACGCAGTGTTTCTGCACCCAACACCGTCACTGGCGTAATCGATTCCAATACTGAGGTTTCCAATGCGTTGGCAGTAACCAACACATTCTCGAACACCACTGGGGAGAGGGTGAAATTAACGGTTTGGTCATCTTCAACAAAGCCAAGATCGTTGTCTCCGTGCAAATGCTTTGCCGAGTAAACGTGAATGTGGATATGCGAATCCGCTTCTTTCTCGTTCAAAGTCAGCTGGTATTCACCGCTGGCATCGGTAAAGGCGGTTTTACTGGTACCTTCGACTTTGATCGTGGCACCCTTAACAGGGTCACCATTGATGTCTTTAACCACACCATTGATGGTGGTCGCGCTGGCGATAGGGGTAGCCGCTAAACCACATACCGTGGCGATTGACAGTGAGAGTCTGGATTGAGTAAAACGCATATAAAGTCCGATGAGAATGATGTTATATTGTTACATATGTCACGTTATACTATAACATCTAGCCACGAATTCAAGTTCGAACTTCTAAAATGTGCAGCAAAGCAAACCTCGCTTAGCTCGTAGGGTCGCTATCGGTTGGCACAACCTTATTCGTTTTCTGCCAAATTTGATCTTGCCGTGTGCCTTTTAACGTGACTGAGGTGACTTCACCTTGTGCATTTCGATTAAATTACAGCGTCACCATCCCATCTTCAAAAAAGAACTGGTCTTTAGGGCTTGTCGATAGCGATCGCAGCCAATTCGGCGGCGGTAGATTTTTCAGGCAGCGCACTAAGCTCGCTGGAAAGGAAACGCCAGCACGTCTTGAATGTCAGCCCGTTGCATTTTCAGCATCAACAAGCGATCAAGCCCCAGAGCAACGCCTGCGCAATCTGGCAGACCGTGCGCCAGCGCATCCAACAAGTGTTCATCCTGAGGGATTTCGGGTTGGCCGGCCCTGGCTCGAACCCGGTTGTCGGATTCGAAACGCTGGCGCTGTTCGGGCGCATCCGCCAATTCATAAAAACCGTTGGCTAATTCCATACCAGCAACGTACGCCTCAAATCGGTCAGCGGTGCGTGGATCATCAGCATTGATTCGGGCGAGCGCTGACTGACTGGCGGGGAAACTGTGCACCAGTAGCGGCCTATCGTGACCGAGGTTGGGTTCAATCACATGACTAAAGAGTAGATTTAACAGGTCGTCGTGACTGAATTCATCAGCAGTGCCAGCGAGTATCCCCAACGTATCAACGTGATTTACTAGCTGTTCGTGAGTGATACTCAGCGGATCAATCTGCATAATCTGCTCAAACAGCGCCTGATAACTGATCGTTTGCGCTGGCTTACAGGCTAAAGTATGTTGCAGAAACGCGTCGACCTCCTGCATTAAGTCATGGTGGTCAAAACCAACGCGATACCACTCCAGCAAGGTGAACTCGGGGTTGTGTCGTCGCCCACTTTGTTCCTGACGAAACACTTTGCAAATTTGATAAATGCAGCCCGACCCAGCACAAAGGAGTCTTTTCATTGGAAACTCTGGCGACGTTTGTAAGTAGCCCGCATGGGTGAATTCAGCCTGACTATTATGCGCGCTACGGGGCTTCGCCGCGCAAAAACTCTCGATGTATGGATCCGTTGTGCCATGAGCGGATAACACCGGCGTTTCAACTTCAAGCACGCTGCGCGCAGCAAAAAAGGCGCGAATGCTGTGCAGCAGGTGCGCGCGCGCATGCAGCGTTTCAATATCCGCTTGCGGGTGCCACGCTGGCAGAACTTTGTTTGCCATATTATGCCTTGAGTACAGACTTCAAAAAACGTTCACCGCAAGCAAAAACGCCTGCATCTGCAGGCGTTTTTCTGGATGCAATCAGACGACTATTTCTGCGCACGAGACGCGTATTCGCCACTGCGCGTATCAACTTTGATCACTTCGCCGGTTTGCACAAATAACGGAACACGAACAACAGCGCCAGTGCTTAGCGTGGCAGGTTTACCGCCTGTTCCCGCTGTATCACCTTTTAGACCAGGATCGGTTTCAACAATTTCCAGCTCCACAAAATTAGGCGGTGTGACCGTAATTGGCGTGCCATTCCACAACGTGATAGTACATAAGTCGTTTTCAACCAACCACTTTACGTTGTCGCCAACCGCTTTCTCATCCGCGGCGATTTGCTCAAACGTTTCATTGTTCATGAAATGGTAAAACTCGCCATCGGTGTAAAGATAAGCAAGCTCCGTATCCAGCACGTCGGCGCCTTCTACTGACTCACCGGAACGAAAGGTTTTTTCCAGTACTTTTCCGGAAATCAACTTACGAATACGCACTCGGTTAAAGGCCTGCCCCTTCCCCGGCTTCACATATTCGTTTTCAAGAATATTGCAAGGCTCGCCATCGAGCATGATTTTAAGGCCCGCTTTGAATTCATTGGTGCTAAAATTCGCCATAATTTGTATAACCGTGACTGATGAGTGATGTAATTGGCGCAGATAATACCTAAAAATCTCGTTTCTGTAGAGTCAAACTGGCAAAAAGAGTTAGCGACCGCATTTACCGATCCTGAAAGCTTGCTGCACTACCTCAAGCTCGACCCACGCCAATTTTCAGAAGACGTGGCAGCGCGCAAGCTCTTTCCCATGCGTGTACCGCGTCATTTTGCGTCTTTGATGCATCAGCAAGACCGCCACGACCCGCTCTTACTTCAGGTGTTTCCGCGCGCAGCGGAATTCGATAAGGTGGCGGGTTTCACGCATGACCCCTTATCAGAACAGCACAACACCACACCGGGACTGTTGCACAAGTATCGTTCTCGGGTATTGCTGATTGTGCGTGGCGGTTGTGCGGTAAACTGCCGCTACTGCTTCAGGCGGCACTTTCCTTACGCTGATAACTCACCCAGTCGCGCTCAGTGGGACGATGCATTGACCAAAATTGCCGCTGACGAAACGATTAACGAAGTGATCTTATCGGGCGGTGATCCACTCATGGCGAAAGACCTTGCGCTGGCAGATCTTGCCAGTAAAATCGCTGACATTGCGTCGGTCAAACGTTTACGCATCCACACGCGATTACCGGTGGTACTGCCACATCGGGTCGATACCGGTCTATTGAGTTGGCTGGAAGCTCTCCCCCTTCAGCGCGTCATGGTGTTGCACATCAATCATGTACATGAAATCAGCCCCGCTTTGGTCAATGCCGTCTCGGCGTTAAAGAAGATTGGTGTTACGGTGTTAAATCAGGCCGTTTTGCTTCGCGGTATTAATGATTCGGTGGACACGCAGGTTGCACTCAGTGAAGGCTTGTTTGATGCTGGCATATTGCCTTACTACCTACATTTGTTAGACAAAGTCGCAGGTGCTGCGCATTTTGAGGTCTCGACGGGTGAGGCAAAACGCATTGTGCGGGAAATGCTACTGCAGCTACCCGGGTTTCTAGTGCCGAAACTGGTGCGAGAAGTCGCCGGTGAAGGCTCGAAAAGTCCTATTGATTTGCATTGTACCGCTGACTAAATCGAGCGCACAAACAAAAACTGGCCTTTCGGCCAGTTCCTAATTCGCACTGAAATGCTAAGCGAACGTATCGACGTTTCGGCCGATAGCTGCGTTTGCAGATGTCGCTTTTGGTACGTCAGCGGCTGATTCCAGCAGCTGAAGCGACGCTTGACCGTCTTGCTGCTGTTGGCTTTTTGCCAACTTTAGCGACGCGATTTCAAGCGATGCACCGGACGTTCCAGAGGTAGAAGCACCTTGTAAATCCATACCCATTTCCTGTTTGGTTGTAGCATTGAATAAAAGCAGGCACAATTGCCTGCTTCGTAGAGCGTGTTGATCTTTGCGGTACAAATTTTGTTCAATTCTATGGCTTGCGGCTGAGAAAAGAGGATTGAAGCTTAGTTATTCTAAGTGAATGACGAATGACGAGAGCCCCAAGCCATAGAACTGAACCCTGCGGGCAGCGCTTGCTGCAAAAATGCACCGCAAAGATCAACACGCTCTATATATCGACCCGCTAACCAAAATCTTTAGAGAATTTTTACCCATGGATGCACTTTTCCAGCAGCTCACTGAAAACCTTCAACTTATTTATCGCAAAGCGATTGATGCAGACAAAGCGATCGACGATTTACAGCGTCAGGGCAAGGGGAAGTTCACGACCATTTTCGACGCAGACAGTGGATTTACCACGCGCGCTAAACGATTCTCGCCGTATATGGAAGAGTTAGCAGTGGATATTCAGGATTTAAAAGCGTTACCACAAGATGAGTTGCCAACCGCATTGCCTCCGGTGGTGAAGAAAATTGAATTGATGTTTGTGACACTGAACGATTTCAAAGCCGTCGTTAAAACATAAGCATCACTGTGCGCGTAGATCATCGTATAGCGGCACAGCATCCACACGCGCTTGAACCCGCTCAACTTCAGCAAGATAAGCCGCGCTGTTAACATTGGTAAAACGTTCGACAAATTCTGCCTTACTGTAGCCTTCACTCAACCCATCAATGCGTGGGAAGAATAGTGATTCATCAGCATTTTCTGCCAGACGCTGTTGAATATCTGCTGCATAACGCGGATCGATCGCCATCTTAGCCAATTTTACACCGGCCAGATCAGCGGCTAAATCGACAAAGCTGTACCCGCTGCCGCCTAATACCCGATCCATCAGCTCTTTAAACTCGCCTATCGCATTGGTTAAGCCTTGCTCAGACAAAAGTTTTAAGCCCGCTGAAATAATAAAATGTTGGCTTAAATCTTTGCGATCAGCCAACACAGTAGGATGCGGCGGCCGAATAGCACGATCAGGGTCTGGTTGAACGGCACCAACAAGATTGGCAAACCGGTGGTGCCCTGCGAAAATGGTCAACGCCAGTAGCGCCGCTTCGTTTTCTTCTACCGCTGTGCGCGTGCCTGTCGACTGAGCTCTGCGCATCACCGCCGATAGATAAATCCCCAGTGAGGGTTGGGTATTATGGTAAATGGATTTGTCGTCCACAGAAATAATGGCCAAATAACGCAAATACTCCGCAGTGCGCTGGCTAAGCCAGTCATCCTGCTCCACTGACAAGCCATTTTTGATCATATTGAGTTGGTCCATCAACGCATTTAACGGCTGTAACGAGATGCTCAACTCATCCGTAGTCATTGCCACCTGGGTGACTTGTTCGTAGGCGAAACTGGCAATATCACTGTTCGTCCACCAGTCGACCAACATGATGATTCCATCGAGGGCCCAGTCGCCGCGCACCGTTAAATCACCGACCACCAGTTGATCAATATGCACACGATTACCCGGCAGCACAGTTACCCGCACATTGACGTACCGTTCCATCAGGTGACGTGGAAGCTGATACGATAGTTGTAACGTCGCACTGTACTGCTGTAGCTCAGCATTACCTCTAAACTCAGGTTTTGCGCGTTCAGCAAACGCTAACAAGCTGTCTATTTGCGGTTTAGTGACCGTGATTGTGTGTGCGTTGTGGCGATCATGAATGCTGGTTTGCAGTTGGCCCAGTAACGAGGTCACCGACTCCGCTTCATTGAGCCCACTGATGGTTGAGGCACTGACAGAGGGCTTGCTGTCAGTTAAAACAAACCACCCCATCATCACAAGAAAAATGACGACTAAAACGATTCCAACAAGAATTTGGGCTAAGCGTTTCATAGGGTTTTCGGCAGTACTCGATTGCGATAGAGCTGCTCTGCTTGGCAACGCAGCTGATGATAATGAATAACGATCACGTCTAAGTGTTTGATTCGATTATACCGATGTTCCACTGTCGATGGTCAAACGTTTTTTATGATCTTTTCGCTTGACGCTATTCTCAACCTACGGCAATCTTGCGCGCTTTTTAACCAAACCATGGTCGATAGGGATCTGAGTGAGTCACGAAATAATGTATGATAAAAACAGTGTAGTGATTGCCGTATTGCTCTTTTTGAGCATGTTACTGGTCAACCAACTGTGTTACTTGCTGGGCCGCAAATTTCAAGCGACGGACGAAAATGATCAGGTCAAGCCGCAAACCGCTGCAATCCAAGCGGGGATCGTCGGCTTGCTTGCACTGCTGCTCGGCTTTACCTTTAACATGTCGCTACAGCGCTATGACGCGCGCAGCAACATTGTGATTGAAGAGTCTGGCGCTATTAGTAAAGCGGCCATGCAGGCTAGTCTTATCAGCCGGGCGAATCAACAGCAGGCGCTGGCGTTGCTTAACGACTATGTTGCATTGCGTATTTCCCTCAGTGAAATCGACTTGTCTGACGAAGCTGCGCGGCGGGAACTCAGCAAGCGAGTCAGTGCGTTGCAACTGAACCTGACAACGCTCGCTCAGGCAGAGCTTGAAGTGTCTACCCAGCCAGCGGTTGCGAATGCATTTTTTCAGTCGCTCAGCAATATGATTTATCTGGAAAATAAACGCAATGCGATGCTACGGCTGCATGTGCCTGAGCCGGTGTTGTTTTTGTTATTTCTGGTATTTATCACCGCCGGAGGCATGCTTGGCTATACCAGTGGGTTGCATCGCAAACGCCCTGCTTTCCCGACCCTACTGATGTCTGGCATGATTGTATTGGTGGTGTTTATCGTGGTGGATTTGGATCGCCCCAGACGCGGCCTAATCCAGGTGAATCAGGACAGCCTCACCGATACGCAGGCGCAGATTGTTGACTACCAGACATTGCTGACGCGCGGGTGATTGGAGGAACCCGCGTGACAAACTGACTCCTAGTATGTTGATTCGTGCCTGTCGAGAGCCCTTCTTCGTAAGTCAGTATAAAGCTCGCACCGTGAGCGTGGTATCAAATCTTCTGATCCTTTATGGATTTGACCGGTCAAGAAACTCACGAGAAATTAGCCGTCATCGCGTAATTGGTCTACTCTCATTCAATTAGGATAGGACACAACAACTCGGAAAGTACGGCAATGCACATGGACTCAATCAAACTCATTTCTTTGGTCTCATTTTGTTTATTGTCGACGCCTGGTCAAGCATACTGTCTTCATTACAACGTCACAGTTTCAGTGAATACGTATTGTCAGTTAGGCTTTCGTGTGCACAATCTAACGCTTTCTCATTATGGTATGGAAGCCATTGACCGCCACATGACCAATCGACATGAAGTTCAAAATGATTTTCTTGAGAGAATTCTCCCCGTTGAGCATGCGACGAAGATTAGATGTGTGCTCAATGGCAACCGTGAACTGATTTCAGCGGAGATATTTTCTAAAGATCCCCTAGGCTTTAAACATGACGATACAGCAGAAGTCTTGACGGTAAAAGATGGCCGGTTGCCGAAGCAGTTTACACACGACGTCGGCTTTAATATTTGCTACTGAGCATCAACACCCACACAAGCGATATTTTTACACCAATACAGCTGAAAGACAGTCGGGACCATTGCGTACGCTAACCTTCGAGCTTCCAGCGGTGCTCGCGGCAGATGCGATACCAACACTACACCACTTCCGCTAGATTGCCTTTTGACTCAAGCCACTGACGTCTGTCTGGTGAACGCTTCTTCGCCAGTAACATGTCCATCAGTTCAAGCATGCCCTCAGCGTCATCAATGGTAAGTTGAACTAAGCGCCGAGTGTTTGGATCCATGGTGGTTTCACGCAGCTGCAATGGGTTCATTTCGCCCAACCCTTTGAAACGTTGTACATTCACTTTTCCGCGCTTTTTCTCAGCTTCTATGCGATCAAGTATGCCCTGCTTCTCACTTTCATCGAGGGCGTAATACACTTCTTTCCCCACATCGATACGAAACAAGGGGGGCATGGCGACATACACGTGCCCTTGATCAACCAGTGAACGAAAGTGCCGTACAAACAGGGCGCATAAGAGGGTAGCAATGTGCAAGCCGTCGGAGTCCGCATCTGCCAAAATACAGATTTTACCGTAACGTAGCCCCGTTAAATCGGCGGTGTCAGGATCAATACCCAGCGCCACTGAAATGTCGTGAATTTCCTGCGATGCCAGCACCTGTGAGGAATCTACTTCCCAACTGTTAAGAATTTTACCGCGCAGGGGCATGATGGCTTGAAACTCACGATCACGCGCTTGCTTGGCAGAGCCGCCCGCTGAATCACCCTCAACTAAGAACAGCTCTGAGCGATTGATATCTTGCGATGAACAATCGGTAAGCTTACCCGGTAGCGCAGGCCCTTGTGTGACTTTTTTACGCGCGACTTTTTTGATTTGGCGTAAACGTCGTTGCGCGTTGCTGATACACAGCTCAGCCAGTAGTTCTGCCACGTCAGTATGTTGATTGAGCCACAGGCTAAAAGCGTCTTTCACTACGCCTGATACAAAAGCCGATGCCTGACGGGAAGACAATCGCTCTTTGGTTTGCCCAGCAAATTGCGGATCCTGCATCTTAGTTGAGAGGATATAACTGCATCTGTCCCACACGTCTTCTGGGGTCAATTTAACGCCACGCGGCATCAAGTTACGGAACTCACAAAACTCACGCATCGATTCCAACAAGCCTTGGCGCAAACCATTTACGTGTGTACCACCCTGTGTGGTAGGGATCAGGTTAACGTAGCTTTCCGTGACCATTTCGCCACCTTCAGGCAACCACATCACAGCCCAGTCGGCTTGCTCTGTCGACGCAGAAAACGTGCCTACGAAGGGCGCATCTTCAGGCAGGGTGATCGCATCGGCCAGCGAGTCGGTAAGATAGTCGCGCAGGCCGTCTTCAAAATACCACTCATGACTTTCTACATTAACTTTGTCATCAAAACGAATACGCAGCCCCGGACAAAGAACGGCTTTGGCGCGCAAAATATGGCGCAGTTTAGTTGCTGAAAACTTTGCTGAATCAAAATACTGAGGATCAGGCCAAAAGTGTACCCGGGTACCCGTATTGCGGCGACCACAGCTATCAATCACACGTAAATCTTCAATTTTATCGCCGTTAGCAAACACAATCTGGTAGACATTACTGTCACGACGGATAGTCACTTCAACGCGGGTTGATAAGGCATTGACCACCGAGATACCCACGCCGTGCAAGCCGCCGGAAAACGCATAGTTCTTATTGGAGAACTTTCCACCGGCATGCAGCTTGGTCATGATCAGTTCCACACCGGATATCCCTTCTTCGGGGTGAATATCAACCGGCATCCCGCGTCCGTCATCAATCACTTCCAGAGAATGGTCACTGTGCAAAGTAATTTTGATGCTGGATGCATGCCCCGCCATCGCTTCATCCACACTGTTGTCAATAACCTCTTGACTCAGATGATTAGGGCGCGTGGTGTCGGTGTACATACCGGGGCGGCGTTTTACCGGATCAAGGCCGTTGAGTACCTCTATAGCATCCGCATTATATTGATTCGACATGTTAATATTATTCTCTGTTAGGCCTGCGCCAGCGTATCGATCGCATATAGGTGCTTGATGTTAGCAAGCTGTGTTTTGAAGGGCAATTGCGCTATACACGCAAGAACTCGAATATCGCTTTCAGGTGGCGGTCGAATTTAATGAAGCTATGATCGCCTCCCTCTTCCACCACCAGGGTGGCCCCCTCGTAGCGTTTCACTGCGCGCCGGTAATCAAGTACCTCATCGCCCGTTTGCAAAAAAACAGAAAAACATTCTGGGTCGCGTATTTTTGATGACTCCAGCGCGCGCAATTGTGCAATATGCTGCGTATCAATACTGAACGATTCCTGAGTGTAAGGGTTCACGTGCTCGCCAATGTAGTTCTGCATCAGGGTGTACGGCGCGACGGCTGGGTTGATCAGCACTGCTTTTCCGCCGAACTGTTCCACCAGCCAGGTGCTTAAAAATCCGCCCATGGAACTGCCAATACAACGCAAAACATAGCCTTGGTCAATCACCTGTTGTTGCACTAGCCTTTGCAGAAAGGGTACAGCTTCGCTGATGGTGTTGGGGATCTGCGGCGTGATCAGTGCGATGTCGGGTAAGTGAAGAGCAGCGTACTGAGCAGCTTGCTGTGCTTTCACCGACTGTGGTGAGCTTAAAAATCCGTGCAGGTAGACTATGGGTGTCATAGGCCTCATCTTTTCTGTGCATCTGAAATAGTCGGGCTGTCAGCGAGATAGTGTACGGACGTGTGCAACTGCCCCCCATCACTTAACTCTATAAGCCGAAAGCCGGGTGTTTGTGCAGCAACGCTAAAGTGTGCGGTGTTTCCCCACTGCCAACAACTACTCGGACAGGCATACAGACGACAGACATCGCCATTGGGCCTGCTGTGCTGCTGCACGCGAGCCGTATGCACATGACCATGAACCACGGCTTGCACACCCTCGGATTGCTCAATCAAATGCAGTAGTTGCTCAGGGTTGTCCAATCGATGTTTATCCATCCATTCATTGGCCGGATACAGCGGGTGATGGATTGCCATCAAATGATACTGGTTCGAACCGGCTGTTTCTACTAACCGATTCCGACATTGACCTATGCCTGTTTCAGTCAAACTGCCGCGCGCCCCTGCAAATGTACTGGGCAGGCAATGCAGATGCCAGTTGGCAGGCAAAGCATGATACTGATACGCCGTAAATGGCTGCCAATCTGCAGGCCAGTGCACCGGAGAATCATGATTCCCGGCCAGTGTGAACAATACAGCCTCAATCTCAGCGGCTTGCCACAGCGATTGAAAATGGCGATAACTCTGTGCGCTACCGTCACCGGAAATGTCACCGGTACACAATACGGCGTCCACCTGATACCCACCAATAGCCGAAAATACAGCAGCAAGAGCATCATAGGGATTAATGTCGTTATACCCGCACTTGTCACGCTCAGCAAACAGATGGCAATCACTCAGCTGCGCGATGACATATGGCGGCTTATGTTTGACCACTAAGCGCCTGACACTGACGCTTGACGATGACTCAAACAGAAGGTCAGCCATTCGGCTAAAAACCGATTAACCATTTGCTTTTCATTCCGCTGATGCATGCCACGGTTTGGGTATTCGTAAGACGGGTCCAATGCACCAACTCGTTGACTGGTCAACACTTCTGCGACATTAGCATCATGATACAGTCTGACTTCCATGGCGGGTTGCAAAAACGCCGGACTGTTAGACTGCACCTGACGCATTTCCAGCGTACTGGTAAAACGTGCCGAATCGAGTATGCGAATACGAAAGCGCAACTTCTCACCGGCACTAAACACATACTCCAGTCGCTCGGTGTCGACATCCGGTAGCAGTCGCATTAGTTTGGCATAGTTTGCTTCGCATACTGCCAAAATCGACGGTAAATGAGGCACGTATTTGCGTTTATTCAGCATCACTGTTTTGCCACTGGCGCATTAGGCGAGACTTATTTAAAAAGAACCACTGCAAAGCCACCATCGCGGCTGCATTATCGATTATACCGTCGTCAAGCCACTGTCGTGCTTCTGACTCTTTCACTCTGTGTACCAATATATCCTCGGCTTCGTTGTCTAATCCGTGCACACCCTTTGCCGTGGCAGCGTCTACACATGCCATGTAGATGTGCATTCTTTCTGTGGTACCGCCAGGGCTAGCCAAATAAGTGCAGGCTTTGGTGAGCTGGGTGATCTCAATACCGGCTTCTTCCTGTGATTCGCGTACGCACACTGCACGCTCTTCTTCGCCAGGGTCTATAATGCCGGCGATAATTTCAATCAGCCACGGCCGGTCACTGGTGGCCAGTGCGCCAATGCGTACTTGCTCGATTAATATGAATTCTGCGCGAATAGGATCATAAGGCAATACGCCTACCGCGTGCCCACGCTCAAAAATTTCGCGCGCTACCGGCTCGCTCCACCCGCCGCCATACAAGCGGTGTTCGAACTGATATTTCACCATTTTAAAATAGCCATCATAGAGTGGCGATTTTTCAAGCTGGCGGATATCTTGTCGTGAAAACCGTTGAATCTGTCGTTTAATGTCGTTCAAATCCGAGTTACCTATAGGAATACGCACCCATTTCTCATATTCTGTTACACTTCGTAGCAAAGTGTTACGACTATTTAATGTTTTACGGTGCTTGAATTACGTAGACTCGTAAGCATATATCAGAACTCCCGAAACCTCTAAGGCGCATACATGAAAAAAACATTAATCTCGTTGATTGTTGGCGTTGGTCTCGCCTCCAACGCGTTAGCCGACGATCTTGTACAAGTGTATCAACAAGCGGTCGAAAATGATCCGGTGGTAAATCGAGCTAAAGCAGACCGAGATGTCGCTTTTGAGGCTATCACGGAAAGTCGCGCAGCATTGTTGCCGCAAATCTCCGCCGATTTAAGTTACACCATGAGCACGCGGGACAACACCAACCCAATCACTGATCCAGTCACCGAACAGTTTCTTGGGTTCGCCGTTTTCGAAAATGAAACTGAAACGCTGGGTTATGGGGCTGAACTTAGAATGTCGCTGTATGATCATGCCCGTTGGTTAGGGCTGGATCGTGCCGAGTTGGTCGCGCAGCAGAGCGAAGCAAATTATTCATCCATTTTACAAGGCCTGATTGAACGTACGGTTACCGCCTATTTAAATGTGTTGCGCGCTAAAGATAATGTCGAATTCGTTAAGGCCGAGAAACGCGCCATTGAGCGTCAATTGGAGCAAACCAAGCAACGCTTTGAAGTGGGTCTGACGGCGATAACCGATGTACACGAAGCGCAAGCAAATTTCGACAACACGGTGGCACAGCAAATCCGGGCAGAGAACAATCTAGAACTGCGTTTGGAAGAACTGCGCGAAATCACGGGTAAATATCATGATCGTTTGTTCGTGCTCGATACGGAAAAATTCAGTGCCAGCAAACCTTCGCCAGAATCGGTCAATCAGTGGCTAGAGTTAGCTCAAGAAGGCAATTTGGAGTTACTGGTTCAGCGCTTTGCAAAAGACATCGCTAAAGAAGATATTGATATTGCGCATGCGGGCCATTATCCAACGCTTTCACTCAACGGCAGCTACGGACAAACGGATACAACCGTAGTAGGTGCTGCTCAAGGCGGTGGTGATTTAGACGTACCTAAGCTGAACAATCAATCCATCGGCATTACGTTGAATGTGCCTATTTATCAGGGCGGTGCCGTTAGCTCACGTACAGAGCAGGCACGTTATCGTTATGTAGCGGCTTCGGAAAGTCTGGAGCTTACTTATCGTCAGACAGTACGTTCTGTCCGCAGTTCGTACAACGACGTAAATGCAGCGATATCCACAATTCGCGCGCTTGACCAAGCAGTGGTTTCAGCGCAGAGCGCGCTAGAAGCGACTGACGCTGGTTTTGAAGTGGGTACACGAACGATTGTTGATGTGCTGAATAGCACGCGTAACTTATTTGATGCGCGCCGCAACTTAGCTGGAGCACGTTACGACTTTATCCAGTCAATCATTAGCTTAAAACGTGCCGCGGGCAATTTGTCAAAAAGTGATATCGAAGCCGTCAATCAGGGGTTAATGCCTGCGCCTATTGAGGATGAGGCTTCCTGAAATACCGCTGACCTTTAACAACGGTCTACGTTGCATGAAAAGATAAATCCCGCTGAGACAACCGACTCAGCGGGATTTTTATTTAACTTGAATTTAGGACCACTCCGTCCGGCAGCGCCGTCAAACTCAGAACTCTGCGTTACTCAAGATCGCATTAACGCGTTATTTAAGCCTTAAGCGGAAGTCAGTCGCCGCATTTTCTCGAGCAATTCCTGAATATCCTGCTTGAGCTGATGGGCCTCATTCACTGATGACATTGGCGGCACTTCTTGGGTTGCAGCTGGGTGGGATAATGCTGCTAGCCGCTGGCTGACCTGGAGTAATTGTTCACGTAACGTCGCCGACGTATATTGTACAGGTTTCATTAGCTCTCCTTGCACTGAATGATGGCGTCCATTGCTTTGTAGTGCAAACCATACAGGATCCTGACGAGATTGAAAATAGCCCGTCAGGATTTCGGTGTCTGCTCTGCCAACTGCTTGACCATCGCCTTGAGCTCTTTGATCTCACAGTGCAGGTCGTCAAGGGTTGGCTCCGTGCTGGTCAGCGCCGCTTCGCGTTTATGTTCTTCTTCCATCACACTCACCACAATACCAATCACCATATTCAGAAAAGCAAACGTAGTGAGGAAGATAAAGGTCATATAGTACAGCCAACTCATGGGGTAGATTTCCATGGTTTCATACTGCACATCCGTCCAATCTTCGAAGGTCATCACACGAAACAACGTCAACATCGATCGGGCAATGTTACCCCACAAGAAGGGGTTGATATCTTTAAACAGATAACTTCCGACTGCGGCATAAATATAAAAGATGATAAACAACAGAAGAACGACGTAGCCCAACTGTGGTAACGCTTTCAGTAGCGAGTTGATAAGTACCCTCAGTTCAGGAATGATGGAGACCATTCGCAGTACTCTAAAAACGCGTACCAATCTGGCAAGCAGCGCCATTTCGCTATCTTGAATGGGGATCAGGCTGACCACTACCACGAGCGTATCAAACACATTCCAACCCGATTTGAAGAAGTCTTTTTTATTCGGTTCGGCAATGAAGCGAACGGTAATTTCGAACAGAAAGAACACCGTAATAAATACATCTAAGACACTGGTCAACGAGTAAGCAAAGGTGGGTAACTCGTAGGTCTTAGCGCCGATCTCCAATGCAGAAACGATGATCACTGCAACCACAAACAGCTCAAAAGCACGATTGTTTTTCAGCCGAAGTAGTCGCTCTTGCATAGCCTGATAGGTCATGATGTTCTAATCTAAAAAAGCGGAGACGCGCAGTTAATATGACCGCGCGCTCGGTTATTCAAGTGAAGCCTGTAATATTTATGGCACGCTTAGGCATTCAGCCAAGCGCCGTCTATTGAGACAGCGCTTGCTTTATGTCGTTAACGACGGGTTGTGATTCAGGTGCCGTAAACTGACGTTCGTTGAACCGGCGCTTGGCGATTGTCAGTTTGTCAGCTTTGATCAATGTCTGTACATAATTGAGATAAATTTCCTCACTTTGCACGCTGTCATCAATCGTCTTTTCATACAAACCAACCGCTTTATCGAACTCTCCTTGTGCGACATAAATTTGCGCCAGTGTGTCAGCGGCAGCAGCATTGCGGGGCTGTAATGACACAGCACGTTCGGCAAGTGGTTGTGCTCCTGCCAAATCCCCTGCCTGCAGTTTGAGGTAGGCCAAGTTATTCATCGCCACAAAGTTCTTTCTGTTGGTGTCGATTAACGCTTGGTATTCACTCACTGCAGCGCTGGGATCGCGACTGATTTTACGTTCAGCCAGCAGCATTCGAGCGCGTTCATCAGTTGGGTTTTCACTGACATACTCAGTTAAGGTAGCAAAACCCGCGTCCATTTCGTCAGCACCTTCCTGAGTGCGCAACAGTAGCAGCAGATTGCGCAGGTTCGGTCTTGCTTCATACGCCAAACTCGCAGGCGCAATAGCGTCATCAAATTTTTCTTCCTGTACCAGGTTACGCGCCACAATACCCTTAACAAAGGCGAGTTCTTGCGCTTGCTCAGGCAGAGCATCCAGCAGTTTACGACTTTGTTTCACTTCGCCTTGCAAGCTCAAAAAGTGGCTGTGTAACAAATCGACTTGCACATCATCTCGTTGTGTTTTAAATCGCTTGATAATAGCGATGGCGTCGGCCGGTTGGTTCAACAAGTCAAAAATTAACAGATTCCCCAGTAATGCATCTTTGTCGAATGGATAGAGTGACAGCCATTGTTCATAATGCTGTTGAGCCCCTTCTAAATTATTGCTCTGCAACAACGTTTGTCCCTTGAGCTGCCAGAAATCGCGCGATACCTGACGTGAAGGTTTTATCGGCTCCAAGGTTTTTATGGCATCTTCATACAAACCGTCCGATGCCTGCATGCGCGCATAAACTAAGCGTAAATCTTCATTTTTGGGCTGTTTACTGAGCTGTGATTTGGTCGCTTTAAGCGCTTTGCTTGCATCACCTTGCCGCTTTTCTACCTGATATTGCATCGCTAGCGCGCCCAGATGATCCGGCTTTTGCGCTAACACTTTACGCACAAGGGCCAAACTCTCAGCATGCTCGCCTTGCTGCGCCGACAACGTGGCGCGAGCCATCAATAATGAAGGATCATTAGGTGCGATTTGAGCAGCAGCATCATATTGTCTGTTTGCTTCAGCCATATCATTCTGGCGCAGGGCAACATCGGCAGCCAGCAAGTATGGCGTGACACTGTCAGGTGAATTTTTCTTCCATTCCTGCGCTAGTTTTAATGCTTTATCAAGCTGATTCGTGGCCAGATAAGCCGTTCCCAGTGTGGTTTGCGCCGTGGCTGACTCAGGCGCTTTCTCGACTGCCTGCTCCAAGTTGATAATGCCCTCAATCTGGTTCATCGACATCTGCAACACACCCGTGCGCAGTAAGTCATCGGCATCCTCTGACACGCCTTTGCTACGCTCAAGCATACTCTGAGCATCCGCCAGATTGCCCGATTTAAGCAGTTCAAAACCCGCTCTGGAAAACAATTCAGCGTCGTCTTCAGAAACAGCGTCAACACGTTGTAGCGCCGAATTGGCATCGCTGACTAGACCCAATTGTAACTGGCTGGCCGCCAATAATTTAAGCCCAGCATGGTTGTCTGGAAGCACCGAAGCAATCAGTGATAAATGTGTATTTGCCGACTCGAAATCACCTAACTCATAAGCGGTAAAACCTGCCACTAAACGCAATACGGGATCATTCCGGCCGCCGTTAATTGCCGTTTCCAGATACGAATATGCGGCTTTGTACTCTTGCTGCTGCGCTAAAATAATCCCCTTCATCTGGTTCAACATAGGGTTTTTTGCACTCAGCTTCAGCAGTTCATCAACGTAGGTTTCAGCCTGCTCAGTTCGGCCTAATTCGATGAGCATTGAGGCCAACATGAACTGCGTGTTGACGTCCTCAGGAAATTTGTCCAGATAGTCGACATACGCATCAACCGCCTGATCAATTTCCTGTTGTTGCAGATACAAACGCGCCAATAGCATCAGTGCATCGCGATTCAGCGGCGATTGATCACGCAGGGCTTTTGCCTGCGCAAGTGCTTGTTCTGTTTGCCCATCAATCACCAAACCGAGAGTTTCAACAAGCCCCTTGTACACCGAACTTGTGTCGAGCGTCACCAGTTCATCAATAAGGGCTTTGGCGGCATCCAAATCATCCAATTCAATAAACGACTGTACTTTGTAGTAGCCCACTTCCACCCGCTCGGCTGTGGTCATGTCGTTTTCAGTGTGATCCAGATCAGCCAGCGCGTTAAAGGCACCGGTACGCTGATAAGCCTGAGAAAGCAGTGGTACAACTTGAGAGGCGGGGTGGCCTAAATCCATCGCACGGCGAAGCTCTTTTTCAGCACTATCAAACTCATTCTGGCTAAGGTAAACCTTGCCTAGCTCGAAACGCGCATCAGCAGCGTCAGGGTCCGCTTGAATCGCATTCTTTAACTCGACGACCGCCGATTTTGGGTCATCAGCTTCGATGTAAGCCTGCGCAGCTTCAATATGTTCTTCGCTGGTTTTCTTGGAACACGCGGAGAGCATGACTATAACAGCAATGCTCAGTGCCAGTGCTCGAGATGGGCGGAGACCTGATCGGGTTCTCATTTCACTTCCTTCTTGTCGAAACGTTGAATTTGCGTGCGTATCGTACAGTAATCACGCCACCATGTGAGAATAACTCGGTTAGATAACATGGTATGCAAAGAGGTTATCGAATATACTACAATCTTTGCAACACTAAAGCGGTTTTAGCAGCAATAAGTCACTGAGGGTTCAGTGCGGCTCAAAGCAACCGCTACGGCTTTGCCCCGCCCTAACACTTCAGGACACTACATGACTACAACTGTCGACATTAAATTTAGCGACTTGGGCCTCCCCGACGCTATTCTCCAAGCCCTTGAAAAAGTAGGCTATGAAAAACCTTCACCAATACAGGCTGAAGCAATACCGCTCATTTTAGAAGGCCATGATTTACTTGGCCAAGCGCAAACGGGTACCGGTAAAACCGCGGCGTTTGCATTGCCCATGCTGGCAAAGATTGATGCCGAAGCAAAACTTCCGCAGCTTCTGGTACTTGCGCCTACGCGTGAACTGGCGATCCAAGTGGCCGAAGCTTTTCAAGTGTACGCCAGCTTTTCGAAAAAAATCAAAGTACTACCTATTTACGGTGGCCAATCGTACGACAATCAAATCCGTCAACTGAAACGCGGCGTTCAGGTCGTTGTCGGCACGCCAGGGCGCGTTATTGACCACATTAATCGTGGCACACTCAAACTTAACGAGCTTAAATTTTTGGTGTTGGATGAAGCGGATGAAATGCTTCGGATGGGCTTTATCGACGACGTGGAGCACATTCTTAGCCACGCGCCACAAGAGCGTCAAACCGCGCTGTTCTCGGCCACCATGCCAGAGCCTATTCGCAAAATCACGCAGCGCTATTTGAAAACGCCCAAACACGTGAAGATTGCGTCAAAGGTAAGCACAGCAAGCACCATCCGCCAGCGTTATTGCCAAGTGGCTCCGCATCACAAGCTTGAAGCGCTTACGCGTATTATGGAAGTTGAGCCTTTCGACGGTGTGATTGTGTTTGTGCGCACAAAAACGGCCACGATAGAACTGGCCGAAAAACTCTCAGCGCGCGGCTATGACGTAGAACCTCTCAATGGTGACATTCCACAAAACGCCCGTGAGCGCACCGTGGAACGTTTGAAGCAAGGCAAAATTGATATACTGGTTGCTACCGACGTTGTGGCGCGAGGGCTGGATGTTGAACGGGTAAGCCACGTGGTTAACTTTGATATCCCTTATGATTCAGAGTCTTACGTGCATCGCATTGGTCGTACGGGCCGTGCGGGTCGAACAGGTGATGCCATTCTCTTCATCTCACATCGCGAAAAGCGCCTGTTATTTTCGATAGAGAAAACCACCAAGCAACCGATTGAACAAATGGAAATTCCTTCCATTAACGAATTAAACGAATCTCGATTGTCGCGCTTCAAACGTAATGTCGTCGAAGCGCTTGAAGATAACAGTATTGAGCAGTTTATGCCGGTTATCGACAGTATTCGAGAGGAAAACGACGTCGCACCCGAGCGCTTGCTTGCGGCATTGGCTAAGCTTGCTCAAGGTGAAGAGCCACTCTTATTGAAAGAGTCTGATCGCCCTGATTTGACGGCTCGCCCAACGCGTGACAGTGGCCGAGGCGATCGCCAAGAACGTGGTCATCGCGGTGACCGACCTGATCGGGGTGAGCGCAAGCCTCGCGCGCCAAGGGGAGGCAAAGCTGAAGCGGGTAAACAGCGTTTTCGGATTGATGTAGGCCACTCGCACGGTGTTAAGCCGGGTAATATCGTGGGTGCCATCGCAAATGAAGCCAATATCAGCAGTAAGCATATAGGCGCGATTGAGATTTACGATCATTTCAGCACGGTCGATTTGCCCGAGGGCATGCCAGCAGAGACACGCGACTTGCTGCAGAACACGCGCGTCGCTGGCCAACGCATCGCGCTGCGCGAATGGTCTGATGAGCCACCTAAAAAAGGGGCAGGCAAGCCCCGTGGCGACAAACCCGACGCCAGTAAACGCAGAAAGCCGCGTTTCGACAAATAGCGAGTTTGGTACGATGCGCTACTTCCCGGTTTTTGTGGATACACAACACACACGAGCGTTGCTGGTGGGTGCCGGTGAAGTGGGCGCGCGCAAACTGGAACTCCTGTTAAAAACGCAAGCTCGCATCACCGTGGTAGCCCCCTATGTTTGCCCTACCGTGATGAAGCTGGTGTCCAACAATGACATCACGCTTAAACAGCGAGAATTCGAAGACGCTGATATTGCCGATAATAATCTGATTTTTGTGGCAACCGACAAACCAGAGGTGAATCAACACGTTCACGATTTGGCCGTCGCTCAGGATAAATTGGTCAACGTGGTCGACAACACACCGCTGTGTAAATTTATCACCCCCTCTATCGTGGATCGTTCGCCTATCATCATCGCCATGAGTTCAGGCGGCGTTGCGCCTGTGCTGCTGCGCTACTTGCGACAGAAACTCGAAAGCGTCATCCCAGCGCAGGTCAGTCGATTGGGTACTTTTTCAGAGCGTTTTCGAGACAAAGTAAAGCACACACTGAAAAGCGTCACCGAGCGTCGCTACTTTTGGGAAGATGTGCTCGACGGCGATATTGCTGAGGATGTCATTCAGCAACGCGACGAACTCGCTGCTGAGAAATTGCTTGAATTGCTGGCACAGTATCAATCAGACAAGCCGGTGCAAGGGCAGGTTTATCTGGTTGGCGCAGGCCCGGGTGATCCTGACTTACTCACCTTTCGAGCATTGCGATTGATGCAAAAAGCCGATGTGGTTGTGTACGACAGGCTAGTGTCACCTGACATTCTGGAACTGGTTCGTCGTGACGCTGAAAAGATTTATGTTGGCAAAGCGAAAAGTCGTCATACGCTTCCTCAGCAGGATATTAACGAGTTACTGGTTAGCGAAGCGCTGAAGGGCAACCGAGTGGTTCGCCTGAAAGGCGGCGATCCTTTTGTGTTTGGCCGCGGCGGCGAAGAAATACAAACCTTGCTCAAACACCAGATCGGCTTTGAAGTCGTGCCGGGGATCACCGCTGCCACTGGCGCGGCGAGCTATGCGGGCATTCCATTAACACACCGTGATTTTGCCCAGAGTGTGGTATTTGCCACTGGGCACCTGAAAGACGACAGCATTGACTTAAACTGGCAAGCACTCGCGCAACCGAACCAAACCTGCGTGTTTTACATGGGTTTGACCGGCCTCGGGATTATTTGCCAGCAGTTGATAAAGCACGGATTGCCAGCAGACACCCCCATTGCATTGGTAGAGTCTGCCACGATGGTGCAACAAAAAGTCATCACCGGCACGCTGAACACCATCGAGTCAATTGCAACTGAGCATGATATCAAACCCCCTACCTTGACCATCGTGGGCGGTGTAGTATCACTGCACAATCAGTTGAATTGGTTTCAAACATGTTCGGAAAACGACGTTTAATTCCCGCCGTAGTATGCTGCGCAGCTTTCTTCAGTGGCTGGGCTACGCAGTCGCTGGCTGAACAGACCCAGTTTAAACGCCAATCAACGGCAGACAGCGTTCAGTTCTCCTATGGCTGGGAAGATGATCAACGCACTGCTCGGCAACTTTCGTTTGCACTGAGTAGAGATGATATCGCCTTACTGCCGTCCACCCAGCGCAATTATCAGCAGGCCATAGCCCAGCGCCATGTGGTGGTATCGTTATTCAAGCATGCGCGTACTTACGACCCTAAACAGGTACGTATTAATATTCGCCCCAGTGGTGAAGACATTAATATTGAAGTGAGTTCTCGCTTTCCAGAAAAGATTGCTGAATATCAGGCTCAAATGCGCGAAAAAGAACAGGAAGCGTTTGATGATTACCTTTACAAGAACTATTACGAGCGCTACCGCACCAAGCTCAACGAGAAAGCCATTAAGCCGGACCATCTGCGCTATGTGAATGAGAGCACGCGGGCGCTGATCCCATTGTCTCAGGCTATTTACGAGAAGTTAAACGCAAGTAGTGATGCACGCGAGTACATCAACTTTATGCTGTCGTGGCTGCAATCCATCCCTTACTCACCGCTCACAGATCGCATTACCAGCAACGGCTCTGGCTTTTTACCGCCCGTCAGTTTGTTAAATCAGAACGAAGGAGATTGCGACAGCAAATCGGTGTTGGCCGCCGCGATTATTCGCGCATTTCTTCCGCAGGTGCCTATGCGGATGATATTTTTACGCAACCATGCCTTACTGGCAATAAGCCTAAACACTGAAATCACTGATGCTACGCTGAATATCGACGGCATTCCCTATATCCTTTTTGAACCAACCGGACCGGCGAAAATGCCGTTAGGTGAAATCGGTGACGACAGTCAACAAGCGATTGCTCAGGGAGAATTCACATCACAAGCGGTAGCGGTGGCGGCTTCAGTCTAAGCAGGTTTGTGCGCGGCCATTGGCTTTGGCTTGATAAAGCAATTTATCCACGCGCTTGTAAAACGCCTCTGACGACAGTTCGGCATCGACCGTTGCTATCGTTGCGCCAATACTCACCGTTAATGTTTTTGCCACTAATGAGCCTTCGTGAGTTATCTTGCGTTCCGCAATACTACGATGTAGCTTTTCGCACAACAGCGCCGCACGGGATGTGTCCATATTGGGCAGCAATAGGGCGAATTCCTCGCCTCCTACACGAGCGACGACATCCGTTGTGCGCTTAGCCACCGTTGCCAATACGGCGCTGACATCAATTAAACATCGGTCGCCTGCGGCGTGGCCATACAAATCGTTGTATTGTTTGAAGAAATCAATATCCAGTAAAATCAGGGCTAATGGCGTTTTGTGGCGAGCACTGTCGCGTATAAGCCGCGTTAACGATTCATCAAATTTACGTCGATTGGCAAGTCCGGTTAGGCCGTCAGCGCTTGCCATCAGATTGAGTAAATCCGTTTTACGCTTAAGCTCTATTTGAATAGAAACCCGCGCTTTAACCAACTCCAACTCGAAGGGTTTGCGTACATAGTCTTTGGCGCCGTGCTGCAAGCCTTTCAGTTCATCATCCATACTGTCTTCGCCAGTCACAAAAATAACCGGGATGTCTTGTGTGGCGATGGTTTCCTGTAACTCACTGAGCACCGCATAGCCATCAATATCTGGCATTCGTATGTCGAGCAGAATTAAATCGGGCACATCTCGCTTGGCGCAGGCGAGCGCCTCCTGTCCGGAGGTAGCAATTATGACGTCGTATAAATCACTCAAGCCATTGGCTAAAATCTCAGCGTTAATGATTTGATCATCCACAATCAGGATCTGAGCCTTGCGGTCGTTTAAACGCCGCAGCATATTTTCATACATTACAGTTGTTCTTCGGCAAATTCAGCAAGGCGACTGCGTACCACTCCATCAAGATTAATCGTCGCACTGCCTGAGAAATTCTTAAACTTCTCAACGATATAGGTCAGACCGGATGTAACTGCACTCAGGTAGTTACTATCAATCTGCGCCAGATTTCCGCTGCAAATCAGCTTCGTTCCTTCGCCGCAGCGCGTGATGATGGTTTTTAATTGTGACGCGGTCAGATTCTGTGACTCATCAAGGATCACAATCGCATTTTGTAAACTTCGTCCGCGCATAAAGTTAACGGATTTGAACTGGATGTTGGCCTTTTCCATGATGTAACTCATGGAGCCTTTAGCATTTTCATCACTTTTATGCAGAACTTCCAAAGAATCGGTAATCGCCGCTAACCATGGCGCCATTTTTTCTTCTTCTGTACCCGGTAAAAAGCCGATTGACTCCGCAATTTCGGGGGTCGACCGCGTTACGATGATTTTATCGTACATATTGCGCTCTACCACCATCTCCAGAGCAGCGGCCAATGCGAGTAGGGTTTTACCACTGCCTGCTGGTCCGGTCAGTATGACCAAATCGATATGTGGGTCGAGCAGTGAATGAAGCGCCATGGCCTGCCCAATGTTCTTCGGTGAAACACCCCATGCATGCCGCCCCATTAAGCGCTCGTAGCCGAGATCAAGCACATCCATTGTGTCATTGTCCATCGACTCAATTAACCCGGCAAAATGCTGGCTATCGTCGAGCAGGAATTCGTTGATGTACCCTTCTGGAAGGACTTTACGCGGAATCGAATGGATCGTATCTCGGCCCTCCGTCCGGCTGTCAACCGACTTCACGTTCTCCCAAAAGTCACCTTCAAAGCGGTGGTAGCCTTTGGATAAATACTTAATGTCACTGATCAACTGGTCGGTACGATAGTCTTCAACCAGCGCCATGCCTGCGCCTTTCGCTTTGAGGCGCATGTTAATATCTTTGGTAACCAGAATAACCGCGCGCGGAGCACAGGTTCGCTGTAAGTGAAGCGCCACATTGATGATGCGGTTATCGTTCTCGTTACTGGTAAAGACTTGCTGAGATTCAGGCATATTCAGATCAGCGAATATCGACAAATTGCCCGTCGGGGCGGCATCGCCAGCTAGCATCCCCTGCATCGAAACGCCTTTGAGCATGTCTTCTGGCGTGGCATCGTGCAGTAAATCTTCCATCGCCCGAATAGACACGCGGGCATCACGGGCGACATCTTTTTTACTGTCTTTGATGTAATCAAGTTCTTCCAGCACCGTCATGGGTACAATCACATCATTTTCTTTGAAGGATAAAAAGGCGAGCGGTTCGTGAAGCAGAATATTGGTATCGAGCACATAGATTTTGCTGGTAAGCGCTTTTTTTCGTGGCATCCATTACTCCAGAAGGTGAACTGCGATGTCTATCACTCACCATATTAAAGTTTTCGGCGCTTCGCACCTGATTTTTTCAAATATTCACCAATTCATGCGACCAGTCAGACCGACCCACACAACGCATGTTAGGATCTTTCCGCGAATTTCAGTGACTTTGCTACACTTATCGCTACAATACCGCCCCTTTTGTACGCCGTGGGGCGTGTTGACCTTTGATGTTGGAGTACAAACATGGCCGAAATTCAAATGTTTAACGTGGGTCAGCGTTGGATCAGCAATACCGAGCCTAATTTAGGGCTGGGTGCTATTTTGAGTGTCAGCGGGCGCACAGTCGATATTCTTTTTCCCGCGACTGAAGAACAGCGCACCTATGCGCTGGATTCTGCGCCACTAACGCGCTTGACGTTTGAGGTGGGTGACGTGGTCAGAAGCGCTGAAGGTTGGGACATGGCGATCACCGACGTGATTGATACTGAGGGCGTTATTCGCTATCAGGGCATCCGTGAAGATACCAAGGAAGATGCCAGCCTACATGAAACCGGGCTCGACCATCACATTCGCTTGAATCAACCAGAAAAACGCCTGTTCAGTGGTCAGATTGATGAGCCCAAATGGTTTGATCTGCGATTTGACAGCTTGCACTATCAACACCAGCACGCGACATCGCCAACGTTGGGACTTGCTGGCGCACGAATTGATTTAATTCCCCATCAGTTACATATCGCCGCAGAAGTGGGTAAACGTTATGCCCCCCGCGTGTTATTAGCTGATGAGGTTGGATTAGGTAAAACCATCGAAGCCGCTCTGATCATCCACCAGCAAATCCAAACCGGTCGCGCCCAACGCGTGCTGATTGTTGTTCCCGACAGTTTGGTACACCAGTGGTTGGTAGAGATGCTACGCCGCGTTAATCTGAATTTTGCGGTGTTTGATGAAAGCCGCTGCGAAGCCATTGCTGAAGAGCAAAGCAATGCGACTGGCGAAGAGGGTGAAGACTCAGTAAAAACGGCATCGGTTAACGTCTTTGACAGCGAACAGCTTGTGCTTTGCTCACTGAGCTTTCTTACCGAGCATGACGAATATCGCCGCCAAGCAATTGAAGCACAGTGGGATTTACTGATTGTGGATGAAGCACACCACCTGCAATGGCAACCGCAGTTGCCCTCCCCGCAATACCAGGCGATTGAAGCATTGGCACACGCCACAAAAGGTGTGCTGCTGTTAACGGCAACCCCCGATCAGTTAGGCCATCAGAGCCACTTCGCCCGTTTACGTTTGCTCGACCCGGCACGTTTTCACGATTACGACGAATTTCTAGAGGAAGAGCGCCATTATGGTGAACTTGCGGACGCTGTCGCGCCGTTGCTTGATTACCGTATTCCTGATGACGAAGAACTGACAAAGCTCAAAGCCGTTGCCGGAGAATGGTTAACAGCACAGACGGATTTTAGCCAACGCGAAGCCAGAGAAGCGTTGATTGACACGCTTATCGACCAACACGGCACGGGTAGGTTGCTGTTTAGGAACCGCCGCGCCGCCATTGCAGGCTTTCCCGAGCGTCACGTACATGCCCATCCACAAACCTTGCCTGAATCTTACCAGACGCTATTGCATGACGATGAAATCGATACCTACATTCGCTTGCATCCAGAACAACAGCCCGAAGTCTTTGATCAATGGCTGAGCGTTGATCCTCGGGTAAATTGGTTGTGCGACTTTGTGACTGAGGTACGTCCAGAGAAAATATTGGTGATTTGCGCAAGTGCCGTGACAGCACAGCAACTGGCAGAACATATTCGGGTTAAAACCGGCATCCGCCAGACGGTATTTCATGAAGGTATGAGTTTGGTCGAGCGTGATAAAGCTGCACATTACTTCGCGCAGGCCGAGGATGGCGCGCAAGTGTTAATTTGCAGTGAAATTGGCAGTGAAGGGCGCAACTTCCAGTTTGCCAATCAGTTGGTGCTGTTCGACCTGCCGCTTATCCCGGATTTACTTGAACAGCGCATTGGTCGATTAGATCGCATTGGTCAGCGACGTGATATTCAGATCCATGTGCCGTATTTCGAACACACCGCACAACATGTTTTATTTGACTGGTACCATCGCGGTCTGGGTGCGTTTGAAAAAACCTGCCCTACCGGCACGCGCGTTTTTGAGGAAACTCAAGGGGCGCTCGTCGAAGCATTGCATACGCCACAAAACACTGCCCAACTTAACGCGTTGATAGAGAACACGCACGAACTCAACCAAATGTATAAAGCACAGTTGGATGCAGGGCGTGACAAACTACTCGAAATGAATGCAGCCGGCTCGGGCAAGATCGAACCATTACTGGATGAAATAGCCAGTCAGGATGCCTCAGGCGATCTGCCGCGTTTCATGAATCGTCTGTTCGACGCTTTCGGCGTTCAACAGGATGAAATTGAACGAAACTGCTATGTACTGATGCCAACAGAGTCAATGGTCAGCGCGATCCCGGGGCTCGACCCTGAAGGCATGGAAGTCACCTATCGTCGTGATACTGCCGCCAGTATGGAGCATTTGCATTTTTTAAGTTGGGATCATCCGTTGGTGCATAACACCATGGACGCGGTAATCACTGATGTGATGGGCAAAGCCAGTGTGGCGTTTATCAAAGACCCGGAATTACCCAAAGGAGCCTATTATCTTCAGACAATCTTTGTGTTGTCTGCGCAGGCGCCAAAACAACTGCAACTAGGCCGCTATCTACCCGAAACGCCGATCAGTGTGTGTATCGATGCGAAAGGAAAACCCTTCGAGGCGGAGATGGGCCATTTGTTCAATGTGAATAAGTCCACAGCGAACAAACTGATTGGCGCGCTGAAACCGGCGATCATGCAAAATCTGGATGTGGCTGAACGCAGCGCGCACCAACGTGCCAATCAAATTCAGCATGATGCACTTGAGCGAATGCACCGTTTGCTTGGCGATGAGGTGAATCGATTAGTCGCACTGTCAGCGCATAACCCCTCAATTCGTGAAGAGGAAATACACTTTCTGCGCGAACAAATCCGTCAGCTTGACGGCAGTATGCAAACCGCTCAATTACAGCTCGATGCGGTTCGCTTAGTCGTGAATAACCCCTGATGGTATTGCTGCACTATGATCCGCCTGTGTCGCCGTATTTACGCTTTCTGTATCGCGACGACAGCCTACTGGTGGTAGAGAAACCGAGTGGATTACTCAGCGTGAAAGGTCGCGCTCAGGCCCATTTTGACAGTATTCAGACCCGCGTCCAGCGGGTTTATCCCACCGCGAGCATCGTGCATCGGCTTGACATGGCGACCAGTGGCCTACTGCTGATGGCTTTGACAAAAGACGCAAATCGAGAGCTTTCCCGCCAGTTTCAGCAGCGCGAAGTGTCAAAAACCTATTTTGCGCGTGTGCACGGCCATCCCATTGAGGATGCTGGGCGCATTGAACTGCCATTGATCTGTGATTGGCCCAATCGTCCGAAGCAGATGGTCGATCATGAAAATGGCAAGCCCTCGACCACCGATTATCGTGTGATCAGCCGGGATAGCTTTAGCTCGCTGGTAGCGCTATCGCCTATTACAGGCCGCTCGCACCAATTGCGTGTTCATATGCAAGCCATTGGTCACCCCATATTAGGCGACCGACTGTACGCCGAGGGGCACGCCTTGAACGTTTCCAATCGACTACTGTTGCATGCACAGGCTATTGCGTTCAAGCATCCGCTGCATGGGGGCGAGGTGCAGTTTTTCTCGCCCCATCACTTCGCCAATGAACCCAGTCACGAGACCCACTGTGAGCACCAAACGTTTATTCGCGTGGATCAGGGGTGAAGAAAACGCGCTATTCGCCGATAATATACTCATACTGTTAACATCGGCTAACCGACTTATTGTCTATGCTTCTTAAATCGTTTTGCGCGGCGACAATGCTGATGACTGCCATTGCTTCCAGCGCCAATGCGCAGGAAACACTCTCGTCCAGCGCGTTGTTCACACAAGACATACAGGCATCGATGCCTCTGGGCGAAACACAGGTTATCGTTGCTGGAACTGACGAGGTTCCTGTTAAAATAGCCCCCGCCACCGCGCCACTCACACGCGGCGTGGCGATTATCGTGACTGAATCACTGCAAGGCATCTTTGGCACACAGGGCGTCAGTTCTGTGGCTGAGCAACTCAATGGTTGGGGCTGGACGACCCTGACTATGCCGGCACCCGCGGTACTGTTCAGTAGCAACCACAATCCGACCGCGATCACTGACGTGAACGCCCGTAGCGCCATGCCGCCCATTCATCCGGAATCACTCACGCGTTACTCTCTGGCGCTCAGCCAGAGGCTTGAAGCCGCGTTTGCAGAAATTCAGAGCACGCCAGGTTATCGGTTGTTGATCAGTCATGGCATCGCCAGCGCTGGTTTGATCCGACTCTATGCGCAAGGCAATGTCATCGAGCCTGATGGGCTCGTGGTGGCTGGTCCATTCTGGCCACAGCGTGACCTCAATGATGATATTCCCATGCAACTGGCGCAAACGACTTTTCCGGTGCTTGATTTGACCAACGAGTGGGATAATCGCTGGAGTGTACTGACTGAAAAACAACGTAAAGTGCGAGCAGCCACCGAGCTGAAGATGCATTACCGCCAACGCGATATTAACGGCACCCAGTACAATACTCAGCAATATCAAAGCGTTGGTAAAAATATTTATGGGTGGATGACCTTTCTGGGCTGGTAAATTACATTCATCAATCGATGCGTGTTCACAAAATAATTTATCTTCCATTTCAATAGGTTCTTGTATTCTGCAGCGTGTCTCTACAATGAAACAGGTAAAAGCCTGCATCCGTGACTATACTCTGAATTAAGGTTAGCTAGAGGTTAATAGTCGAGTGCAGGTGCCGTCGTTTATTGATTCCAAATCAAAGCAGCTGTCGTTTTATGTCCACGCGTTTTGGCGCGGTGACCTTCCACATGCCGAGCTTGTTCTGTTTTTTTGGGACACACTTGAGGAATGGGCCGACGTGAATGATCGCTCACAACCCTACAGTCAGAAAGAGCGTGTTTTCTGGCACGTACTGCATCAACTCCATTACTGGCCGGCAGAAAAATTGCGCTTCGACACTTTTTTGCATGAAGAGCTAAGCAACTGCTTACATTACCTCGACGGGCGCGGCTTATGCCCTTTCGATTGCATCGGTATTCGTCCGTGATGCAAACATTGCGTTCATCGCCTTAACATGATCCAATAACGACTTCCGATCAGCATAATAGAAGTCGTGTCTGTGCATTCTGCTCCTTTACTATCGTCGCTGCGTCACTATCGTGACCGCCGCATCGCCGCTATTTTCTGCTTTGGCATGGCCAGCGGGTTTCCGTGGGTCATGATTGGCTCAGCACTTACCGCTTGGTTAAAAGACGGCGGCTTATCACGAGGCTCCATAGGCTTGTTCGGGATCATTTTTGCCGCCTATTCAATTAATTTTCTCTGGTCACCGCTGCTGGATCGCGTGCGCTTACCCCTATTATCGCGCAAGCTCGGCCAACGACGTAGCTGGATTGCCCTGACACAATGGGGTGTTGCTGGCTGTTGCATGGCCATGGCGACCTTTCAGCTCGAATTACAGTTGTTTTACATTGCGCTGTTCGGGCTGCTGATTGCCATATGCAGCGCCACACAGGATATTGCTGTTGATGCTTTTCGGATTGATGTGATCGGCCACGACGAAAAAGATAAGCTCAGCGCTGCGTCGGCGATGGCAACTGCAGGGTGGTGGACAGGGTATGGTGGGCTTGGGGCTATTCCATTCTTTTTGGCAGATTCTCCCCACTGGGCATGGCATGAGGTGTACTTTGTGCTAGCAGCAATCATGCTACTGTTGCACGTCACCGTATACTTTGTCGAAGAGCCTAAAACCGATCGCGCGGCACAGCAGGCTGAGGCAATGGCATTTTATCAACAGAAACTATTGCAGCGACGCAGTCATTCCTGGCTCAGCAAAGCCACTGCCTGGTTATTGGTTACTATTGTTGAGCCATTTAAAGAGTTTTTTAATCGCAATGGCGTGAAATTCGCCCTGTCGGTATTGCTGTTTATTTTTCTGTTCAAAATTGGTGAAGCGTTTTTAGGCCGTATGAGTATTGTGTTTTACAAAGAGCTCGGCTTTAGCAACAGTGACATAGGCTCATTGTCTAAGCTTCTCAACTGGTGGGTTACCATCGTGTTTGCGGTGATTGGCGGCCTCGTCAACATCCGCTATGGTATTTATCGCGGACTCATGATTGCAGGCATCGCTATGGCAGCAAGTAACCTTATGTTTTCAGCGATGGCGCATGTAGGCCCAAGCAAACCGCTGTTCGTTGCAACCATTATCATCGATGGTTTCACCGCGGCATGGAGTTCGGTCGCATTAGTCGCGTTTATCTCGCTGCTGTGCAACAAAGCATTTTCGGCCTCTCAGTATGCACTCATGGCGTCTTTAGGTGTACTGGGAAGAACGGTACTGGCGTCGGGCAGTGGCTTTATTGTGGATGGTTTAGATGGAAACTGGAGCGTGTTTTTTGCGCTTACCGCGGTGATGGTGATCCCAAGTTTGCTGTTCTTATATCGGATCAGGCACAAAATTCACGCACTTGAGCAACGCAGCGAGCACTAACGATTTTCTGGTTGGTGGATGCGAACTTGGTTGCGTCCGCCATTTTTCGCCGCGTATAACGATTGGTCAGCATCTTCAAGCCAGGCCAGCGCAGTGGCGTAATCTGCGCTAAACTCAGCAGCACCCACACTGACAGTAAAACGGATATGGTCATCTTCATGAGTGACTTCCGTGTGTTCTGCGGTTTCACGAATACGTTCTGCCACACTCACTGCCGAGGTTACACTGGTATTGGGGAGCAAAATGGCAAACTCCTCGCCGCCATACCGCCCTGCATAATCGGTCTCGCGCACAGAGCTTTTCACAATACCGGCAAGCGCTTGTATGACCTTGTCTCCCGCTTGATGGCCGTAGGTATCATTAACCCGCTTAAAATGGTCAATGTCCAACATCAGCACAGTCGCCTGTTCGTCAGTACGCAGGGCTCGTTTATATTCCCGCTCAAATTGTTCCTGCCAGTACCGACGGTTGAACAGTTGAGTGAGGCCGTCAATACGGCTCATATTCTCAAGCTCGCTGTTTAAGCGCTCGATATTCATCTGACCTAACGCCTGATCGGTAACGTCATAGACAACGATGCATACTTTTTCTACCGTTTCAGACAGGGAAGCCAGCGGAAACAAAGTGACATTCTGGTACATAAAACTCGACGCAGAGGTAATAGGTCGGTTGGTCGAAAACTCGAATAAAAAAGGTCTCTGTTCCCAAATCAAAAACGCGGGTGTTTTTAAGTCAAATACCGGCTTCGCTTTGCGTTGTAACCAGCCCTTATCCACTTTAGGAAACACATCGAAAAGGTTTTTCCCAACAACTTTGCTTGGCAGCAAGCCACTGTGGTTTTCCATAAACTGGTTCCACATTTCAACCTTGTAGTCGCGATTCACCACCACGATGCCAACTTCTATCGAACCCAGTAAATCGTACTGCCAGTGCATATCGGCGACATCGCTCATTGGTTTACTCATCAGATCCGCGCCTCCGTTGTATCTACTAGCCTTGTGTAGACTTGCTCCATGGCTGAGCCCGGTATCAACAGCAACAGATCAAAGGTCAGATCGTGCTTCTTAATGGCGTAACATATTTCAATCGCCATGATTTTATTCCACCGGGATACCGTACCATCAAGCAATACATCCAAGTCGCAATGGCGGCCCAGAATAATCGGGTGGTTGTGACTGAATTTCACGTTCAATTGTTCCGATAGGGCGTTGAGACACGCGCCGATAAGAATATTGGAAACATCCATAAACGCTTCTAACTCAAGCTGCTCAGTGACTTCAACTTCATCATATTTAAGTAATTCGATCATGCTATCGACGCTTTCGTCGTCAAACAGCACTAACGCCTCTCCGGTAATGCCTGCGCTGACAAAGCCTTTCGACACCGCCGAAATACTAGCGTTTCGTTGCACTTCGGCGATTGCCATGTGCAGCTCGGTCGTTTCCAGCACATTCACATTCGGTATTGGCAAATCAATAAACTCACCGAACAGATTGGCCAAACTCTCTCCGGCTCGCCCCATTGCCACGTTCACCAGCTCTCGGTAGGCATCAATCTTGTCATCCGCTTTGCTTACACGTTGCGTTGACTGCGGAGCGACATTGGTCGTTGTGGTGGAGCGCTGTGTCGCCTCTGGCGCGCCAGAGTAAAGCCCGTACTGGCTTAAAATAGTGGTCAGCTTCGCGTTGTCGATCGGTTTGCGAATGAAATCCAGTGCACCCATGCCGACCATTCGGCTTCTCGCTTCTGGCTGTACATCGCCGGACACCACAATGACCAGTGTGGGCAAATCTTCACTGCGGATCACTTGCATCGTTTGGTAGCCGTCCATGACCGGCATATTCAAATCCAAAAACAGCACATCGCCCTTTCCCTGCTTGATAAGCTCTATGGCCTGCTGTCCATGTTCGGCAAAACTGATTTCAACATCCCAGCCATCTGGAATAGAACGTGCCATTTGCTTACGTGCAAAGCCGGAGTCGTCGCAAATAAGGATATTGGTCGTCATCGCTAAATAGCCACTGGCGCTTTGATGTGCGGGTGAGATTGATAATTTTTAAGCGAAAAATCATCAATAGTAAATCCAAAAATGTCTTTGATTTGCGGATTAATCTGCATCGTAGGTAGCGGGAAAGGTTCGCGGCTAAGTTGCAATTCTGTCTGCTCTAGATGATTGCTGTATAAATGCGCGTCACCTAGCGTATGGACAAAATCACCCAGTTCGAGTTCGCAGACCTGAGCCACCATCATGGTTAATAATGCATAACTGGCAATGTTAAAGGGCACCCCCAAAAACACATCGCCGCTACGCTGATATAACTGGCAGGATAATTTGCCTTCCAGCACATAGAATTGGAATAAGGTGTGGCATGGGGGCAACGCTTGTTTGCCGCGAGCCGCGTTTTCTTTAGGTGACACGCTGGTATCAGGCAAAACCGCCGGATTCCACGCACTGACAATCAACCGGCGAGAGTCAGGATTAGTTTTGATTTGCTCAACCACCTGACTTATTTGATCAATTGTTTCTCCGTTCTGGCCCGCCCAACTGCGCCACTGTTGCCCGTAAACCGGCCCAAGCTCGCCCTCGTCGGTCGCCCATTCATCCCAAATAGACACGCCGTTCTCAGTCAAATACGCGATATTGGTATCGCCCTTCAGAAACCATAGCAGTTCATGAATAATACTGCGCAAATGACACTTTTTGGTCGTCACTAACGGAAAACCGTCGGCCAGATTGAAGCGCATTTGATACCCAAACACACTCAATGTGCCGGTGCCGGTGCGGTCTTCTTTGCGCACACCGTTATTTAAAATGTGCCGCATTAATTCATGATACTGCTGCATAGATGACTACTTATGTTGCGTGTTAAGATTATCAAAAACGGGCTTTCGATACGCTCGAACGATAAGCCATACGCCTAACCCAATCATTGGGATGCATAATAACTGACCTTGTGACAATCCTAAAGTGTAAAGACCAATGTGGGCATCTGGTTCGCGGTAGTATTCGATGATAAATCGAAAGCACCCGTAACCGGCTAAAAACAGGCCACCTACCGCGCCACGAGGTCTCGGTTTAGCAGAAAACCACCACAACAGGATAAACAACACCACGCCCTCAAGAAAAAATTCATAAAGCTGAGACGGATGCCGCGCAATCGGCCCGGCACCCGGAAAAATCACGCCCCAAGGAACATCGGTTGTACGCCCCCAAAGCTCTGCGTTTAAAAAATTACCTAAACGCCCTGCGCCTAGCCCGATCGGTACCAGCGGCGCGACAAAATCACCCAACGCCAAAAACGGCATATTCATTTTTCGAGCGTACAACGCAATGGCGACGAGCACACCCAGCAAGCCACCGTGGAAAGACATGCCTCCTGTCCATATTTTGAGAAGATATAAAGGATCGTCTAGAAACAACCCAAACTGGTAGAAGAGTACGTAACCGACCCGACCTCCCACAATCACCCCAAGGAAACCCCAAAACAGAAAGTCACTGAGTTGCTCTTTGCTCCACCCAATGCGATGAATGCGTTGTTTAGCCAATAAAAATGCGGCAATGAAGCCGACCAGATACATCAAGCCATACCAGCGCACACTGACAGGGCCCAGAGAAAAGATGACCGGATCAATTTGCGGAAACACCCAATGCTGTTGCTCTAACACGTTTTACAATCCCCACAGCATACGAATGCTGACTAACACTAAAAAAACGGCAAAGACTTTTTTTAAGCCTTGCGTGTTCATCCTTTGACCCAACTTGGCACCCAGAGGTGCTGTGAATACGGATATAACAGCGATACTCACTGACGCTGGCCAAAATACATAACCGATAAACCCCTCTGTCAGCGCCCCATAATGCCAACCGGAGATGACAAAACTGGCGCTACCGAAAACAGCGATAAGAATACCACTAAATGCCGCACATCCAATCGCTTGTCGAATATTCACCCGGTACCACACCAGCGCGGGCACCAACAGTGCTCCACCGCCAATCCCCATGAGTGCGGAAAGCGTACCTACCGATGCGCCAATGCCAACCAGCTTAGGTTGCGACGCTGTGTGCGTCGATTCGCGCCGACTGCCGAACATCATATACAGAGCGATCAGCATCACCAGCACAGCAAAAATACCTTTGAGCACGGCACCAGGAATGCGACTGGCCACCTGTGCACCAATGATCGCACCGAAGGCGATACCAATCCCTGACCACAGCACAATCGTTTGACTGAGGTTGCCCAACTTATAATGCGCCCGCGCGGATGACATGCCGGTAAAAATAATGGTTGATAATGACGTTGCAATGGCAATAACGATCGTTTCTGTCGGTGGGATATTGAGCCAACCCGCAAGCAAGTAAGCCAGAGCCGGTACCATGATCAGGCCACCACCAATCCCCAGTAAGCCCGCCAGTACGCCTACTACAGCCCCCAGTAACATGCAGGTGATAACAATGACCAACATCATTTCCATCCTACCAACCCGCTCGGGTTAACCCGCCCAATTGCTTATTGTCTAAATACTTATTAACGCGTTCAAATACGTCGGCAGGGAGATCACAGGCCAATACCGCCGGTAGTAATTGTTCGACCTCCGCCACGGAAATATTGCGGATCACCCAATTGATTTTACGCAAGTTATGCGCATTCATGGAAAGTTTCCGATATCCCATGGCGACGAGTAACACCGCGCCTCCGGGCTCCCCGGCCAGTTCTCCACACACGGTAACAGGCGTGTTGTGGGCATTGCATTGAGTCGCAATCGTTGCAAGTGCATTTAAAACCGCAGGATGATAACTACTGTAGAGGTTTGCCACACGGGCATTGTTGCGATCCACCGCAAGTAAGTATTGGGTTAAATCGTTGCTACCAACCGAAAAGAAATCCACGCGGGACGCAAGTTGGGGGATTTGATAAATTGCCGCAGGCACTTCCAACATGACACCAATTTTTGGCTTATACAGCAAGCCACCGGGCCCTTGAAGTTCTTCATTGACCTCGTGATAGGCTTGATCAATTAGCCGCAACGCATCATCCACCTCATTCACTGAAGTGATCATGGGTAACATAATGTGCAGGTTGTCCAGACCCGCGCTGGCTCTTAGCATCGCACGGATCTGCACCAGAAAAATCTCAGGGTGATCCAGCGTTAAACGTACGCCTCGCCAGCCCAAAAAGGGATTTTCTTCATTGATGGGGAAATACGGTAACGGTTTGTCTCCCCCGACATCTAAGGTCCTAAGCGTGACTTCATGCTCGGCTGCGCTGTGCAACACCTGACGATACAGCTCAAATTGCTCTCGCTCTGAGGGGAATCGCTCGCGCAACATAAACGGAATTTCTGTGCGATAAAGCCCTACGCCACAGCCTTGCTCCTGTTGCAGTTCCAGTTCTACCGACAAACCCGCATTCACAAGCAGCGTTATGGCATGCTCATCTTCAGTCACGCTAGGCTTAACGGCTTCCTGTTCAATTTTTTTTGATAGTTCCTGCTCTTCAGCGATCAGGTGTTTAAATTCTGCTTCAATATGCCGCTGTGGATTAACAATCACTTCACCGGAATAGCCATCGAGCAAGATGGGCTTGCCATCTAACAGTTCCGGCGACACATTGTTTAAACCCATCACCGCTGGCACGCCCATCGCTCTGGCCAGAATGGCAGTATGGCTGTTGTTTGAGCCACGGATGGAGATAATGCCCACCAAATGCTTGCGTGGAAACTCGGCCAACATAGGCGCAGACACTTCTTCGGCCACTAAAATAGAATCCGTCTCAATACGGCGCTGCTGCGGACCTTTGTGTCCGCTAGCACGGGCCACAATATTGCGTAAAATTCGATTCGACAGGTCAATGATATCAATAGCCCGCTCCTGCATGTAGGGATCTTCCATGTTTTCAAACTGTGCCGCGTAACTCTCGACGACCAGTTTTAATGCAGAACCCGCATCCCAATCCTGTTGCTTGATTTTCGCTTCAACTTCGCGCCCGAGGCTATTGGCGTCCAGAAGCTGATGGTAGAGCTGAAAAATCGAGCGCACATCTTCAGGGATTGTTCCCTCTAATGACGATGACAAGCCTTCCACTTCGCGACGAGTGATGTCTACCGCCGCGCGGTAATCGGCTATCGCTGCGCTCACGTCAGTCGTGCGTTTGACCTGCCAGCGGCTTAAATCAATCTTAATGTTTGGCTGGTAGCCCGTGCCGCACGCGAGGCCCGATGATCCTGCCACGCCATGGAGATTTTTCTGTGACGTAAGCTGACCTATTTTCGACGGCGTGCGCAACGCTCCGCGGATCTCCGCGTTGGCTATTTCCAGTGCAATCTGTGCTGCCAGAGTGACTAAAAAAGCCTCTTCATCTTCGCTAAAGCGGCGTTTGTCACGTTGTTGAAGTGTGATCACACCCAGCACCTTGCGCTGGTGAATGATCGGCGCGCCAAGAAACGCATTAAAGTGCTCTTCTTCCACTTCAGGATAATATTTGAAGCGCGGATGGTTATGCGCATCGATGATGTTTAAAGGCTCTTCGCGCTGCCCTACCAACCCAATCAGCCCTTCAGAAAAACCGATTAACACCCGATTAACGGCCGATTTCGCCAGCCCTTCCGTGGCGACCAGTGTGAGCAACTGTGTTTGATAATCTGCCAAGTACATCGAGCATGCGTCCACCTGCATGGTCTGTTTAACACGCAGCACCAAATGCCCGATGGCCTCATCGAGCACCGGAATTCGGTTAACTTCTTGTACAATCCGCTTAAGAGTAGTAAGCATAAGCTCCTGTTATGCCAACGTGAATTAATTGCGGCGTTGACGTTTTCGCCGTTGCTGACCAAAAATGTGTTTCGCGTTGGCAGGCATGGCGATGGGCGCAAATTCTTTCATCACACGCCGATACACATCACGCTTGAACGACACCACGTTGCGCACAGGATACCAATAACTTACCCAGCGCCAGTCATCAAACTCTGGATGGCCTGACTGCAGCACATCCACATCCGACTCATCGCAGCGCAGTTGCAACAAAAACCACTTTTGTTTTTGACCAATACACACGGGGTTCGAGCCCTGCCGGATCAAACGTTTTGGTAACTTGTAACGAACCCAATTGCGTGTCGAAGCAATAATTTCTACGTCTTTTGACTGTAAACCTACTTCTTCGTACAGCTCTCTGAACATTGCTTGCTCAGGGGTTTCGCCATCATCTATCCCGCCTTGCGGGAACTGCCATGAATGCTGCCCGTATCGCCTAGCCCAAAATACCTGGCCCATACGATTACATATTACGATACCAACATTCGCACGGAATCCGTCTGCGTCTATCACGTAGACTCCAAAGTGCGTAACTCATTTATCAATGAATTCATTCTTCCATAAACTGCATGAATTGCATAGCATTAGCGCTAATTAGTTTGAATGATAATTCAGGTAGCACGCCGCCATGCAGCCACCACAACAGCCGCCAAAATCCCTCCATGAGCTGCGACAACGAGCTGAGCAAATAGCCGGTTTGACGCTGGGCGACTTAGCCAACATGGCCGCCCTTCAAGTGCCTGAAAATTTCAAACGAGAAAAAGGCTGGAGCGGCCAGTTACTTGAGCTCTGGTTGGGGGCAACGGCTGGCTCAAAACCGCAGCAAGATTTTCCAGAGCTGGGTGTTGAACTGAAAACACTTCCCATCAATGCAATGGGCGCCCCCTGCGAAACAACCTATGTATGCTACGCACCGTTGTTAGGCATCGAGGACACTCGGTGGGAAACGAGCAACGTGCGCAACAAGCTGCAGCAAGTGCTGTGGATACCCGTGGTTGGCGATCGTCACATTCCACCCGCTCAGCGCACCGTTGGATCGCCCATTTTCTGGTCGCCTGATCATTCCCAACTGGCGCAGCTGCAAGCCGATTGGGAAGAGCTTATGGAGCGGATCAGTTTGGGCGAGATTGAATCGGTCACCGCCCGAACGGGTGAGTTTTTGCAACTGAGACCCAAAGCAGCTGACGGCCAGCAGCTCACTGACGCTATCGGCAAACACGGGCGCCTGATTAAAACGCGCCCGCGCGGCTTTTATCTGCGCAAAGCCTTTACTCAGCAAATTCTGAATGACGCGTTTGGTTTTGAAAACCTGTAGCGTAGATTTTACCGACGTTGACACGAACCGAAGAAACACACTGCTGGCTCTCTACGAAGAATCGTCATCGTAGTTGAATGTGTTTACTACTTCTCCTCGTCTCAAACCGCCTGTCAATCTCAAATGATGAATGTCAGCAGTGCACGAAATCAAAGAACATAAAATTAGACTGTGTTTATTGTTGCTCATTAGGAGCAATGAGGAAGGACGCTCAGCTTTTCTCGCGGCGCTTTGACAACATCAACGCGTCGTTCTCAGGGTGCAACGTTGCGGGCGACTCATCCGGATCGCCCGTCGCTTCGATATATTTGACAAATACGCCGCTCAGGAACTTTTCAGAGTGGAAACCCAACCGTTTCGCGACCGAAGACACCTTGGCATCGGAGCGCATCAACACCTTCTTCGCATATTCCAATCGATAATGGTACACAAAGGCTCGAAAGTTTCGCTTCAGTAGTGCATGTGTTGCGGCAGCAAGCACCGTCGGGTCAACGTCGGCAGCGTCAGCCAGTTGTCGAAGTCGCAAACCAATCACCTTATAGGCTTTTTGCTGGATCATCGCCTGCTCTGCCGAAGTCAGCGTGCGTCGAAGCAATTCGTCGCTATAGGGGCGCTGGGCGACTTTGTCGAGGTCGATGGGCAGTGGAGAGTAGCGACGTCGCTCGGTCATCAATATCAAGATGAGTAGCAAAACCGTGGCGTAGGCTATATGCAGCGCCGATTGCCAGAGAGAAAAGTCGAGCACAGAAAAAGCCACCAGACTCACAATAATCACTGCGCAAAATGCAATACTCACCAGCGTACCGACCAAACCAATGACAGCAGGCATTTTGTAATAGCGGATATCAACAACCTGTTCAGGCAGTGACGCTTGATGCGCCTGCATGCTTTCGACAAGTTGGATCCCCATCGCCACTATCGCTGCACCGCCAAGTGCGTAGCAGGCATAAAGAGGGAGATTATACAGAGGCTCGCCCACCGGCGAGGCATCAAGTAATGCCACCTTTACATCAAGCGGAAGCAATATGATGGGCACTTGCAACAACACAATGAGCACGACAATAATCGATTGCAGTCTGCGCCGCTGCCGAGGCTGCTCAACGATGAGCGGGTAGAGCATTCTGGTTAATCCAACGTTTAACAAAACCGGCGCTACGTACGTCAAACCCACCAGACTCGCTAGCCATGTGGCCGACGGAAAAAGCTTAATGAGCTCTTCAACCAGACTCAGAGGCCAGAGTAAAGTCAGAATAAATAAAGCGCGGCCATGCGGCAGATCATCAAAACGAAACCACGCTAAACCCAGCAGTGCTACCCATAATCCACATAAAATCAGAACATATAAATCGACCAGCGCTGCCACGTCATCACCAATAAGCCTCAGATTGGATTGCCACGCGTCGCGTTCGCTCAATCACGTGCAATAGGTTCTTTATTTTATCGGCCGCCCACGACTTTAATTCAAGGTCTTGATCAAATTCAGCTTCACGCAGCAGTGACTTCAAGGCGAGCAATGCCCTGAGCTCTTGAATACCACTGAGAATATCCAGCCAGGGCGCTCTAAATTCGCCGCGTTCATCGCCAAACAAATCGGCCAGTAAGAAACCACTGGTAAGTGCTTGGCGCAATACATGCTCGGTAGCAACATAATGCGAATCTGCTAATGGCTCAGCTTGCGACAAACTTTGCATCACGTTTTGCCAGCCTTGCGATAGCCAGCCACGCGCATGTTCTAGCACCGGTTTGTCGGCGCCTGATACCGTGGCTTGCCAAGGCCGCTTTAAAATAACCTCACTGGTCAGCAATTTGATGTTATTAGCCGTGCTATCAAAAAAAAGCGTTCGGGCGGCACGCCCCTGCAATAAGCCCATCTTGCGCCCCTGTAAATAGCTCATTAACGCGTCATGTTCATTCAAATACTTACTAAATGGCCCACGCTTTGAGCGCAGGTAGCGAATGCTGTTGAGCTCATTCACCCATTGCCAGCGTTGCGAAAAACTGATCAATTGTTTGTGCAGCTTCAGTAACTCCGGACACTGCAACACTGGCAAGTACAACGATACACAGTGAAGCAGTAAGTGCACCCCCTCCACCATAAAGTCTAAATATTTGAGTTTGTGCGTTTGCAGGTACGCTTGTTCGTGATATTGCCAATGCATCAAGGCTTTTTGTGCCGATTGGCAGAAGGCATCTTCGGTGGAAAGTTTAGGCGCTAACGGCAAGTATTCGGGCAAGGGGTGTGGCTGAATGAGCGACTCGCCAATAAGGTGATACCCCGATGCTGCCTTAGTGGTGTCGCTGAGACGAAGCGACAA
This sequence comes from Alteromonas oceanisediminis, assembly GCF_018474025.1. Taxonomy (GTDB): domain Bacteria; phylum Pseudomonadota; class Gammaproteobacteria; order Enterobacterales; family Alteromonadaceae; genus Alteromonas_E; species Alteromonas_E oceanisediminis. Next base: position 665,513 of record NZ_JAHCTA010000001.1, read on the forward strand.
TGTATTATTGAGTAAACGCGCTAATTCAAATACGCGATCCACATTGCCCGTTTTTAGCTCAATCTCTACTTCATCGATAGGCACTGTGTCGCCATCGGCACTCACTTCGCCGCGATCGAACACCAGTTCAATCACCGCATCGTTGAACCGTAAAGTGTATTCGTTGCGTTCAAAATCAGTTTTGAATCGCAGGCTCAGCGATTTCGTTAACGTGCTTGGCTCGGCATCGTCTGGCCACTCGACGCGCGAAAACAGTGTGAGATCCGGGGTCGGCTCCTGTAACTGGATGTTGTATTCACCGCGTTGATGCAACCCCCCCGTGGTACTGCCATGGGTTTTCAGCGTTTGCTCAAAAACGCCGTCACAGCCGCGTACCCGAAAACCAAAGCGATGCTTAGCAAAGTAAAAATCCTGCGTGTCATAATAATGATTGGTGAGCTGCTTACACTCAAAATCAACTTGTAAGCCGTCAGATTGACTCAATTTCTCCGACAGATTGGGCAATAGTTGCTCACGAAATACGGCATGCCCCTGGCCGGACAGGGCAAATTTCATCTCAAGTTCGTTAATCAAACCGGACATTTCCACCTAAGTTGTTGGTCTCGCTGTAACCTTACTCTTGCCCCTTTCACTTGGCAATCGGTTCACCATCGAATACCATCGGGTAATTATTCTTAATCGCGCTGTGTGCGCTTGGATTTATGCAACGACTATTCGCTTTATTATTGTTCGCTTCGTTTTCCTTTTCAGCTATCGCTCTGCAAGAACAGGGCAGTGATGCTACAACAGCTAGTATCACCGATGATTTGACGGTATTCATACACACAGGCCCCAGTCGGAACTATCGTATTATAGGCACCATACAGGCAGGCCAACCGATCACGGTTTTGCAACGTGATGGCGACCCGCAATTTATTCAAATGACCGATAACGAAGGCCAGACCGGGTGGGTTGAAGCCCAGTATGTGTCCAACACGCCATCGATACGTGCACAACTGCCCGCACTGGAAGAGCAAGTGGGCGAGTTGCAAGAACGCCTCAGTTCATTACAGCAGCAATACCAACGCGTTCGCAGCGAAAAAAACGCCCTGGAGCAGCAAAATCAACGTATGGCTGGCGAGCTGGAAACAGCACTGCAAAGCAATATCACGCTGCAATCGGAATTGGATAACGCAGACAATACCGCCATGATTGAATGGTTTACTCGCGGCGGTATCGTTGCCGTGGTCTGTATTCTGCTTGGCATATTACTGACTTACCTGCCGAAAAAACGTCGCCGTGAAGATCAATGGATGTAATGGAAGCGAGTGACTGATAACGAGCACTAAAAAAGGGCGTTTAGAACGCCCTTTTTTGTGTCTCACTGTTGCTTAAAATCAGCGACCAACAGGCGCTAATTAGTCATCATCAACCAGTGTCATCAGCGAGGTGTTACCGCCGGATGCAGTGGTATCAATACTAATGGTTTTTTCAGTCATCAGCCGCACAATCAGGTTATCCATATACTCTGAGGTGATAACCGGCAGGATTGGGCCTTCCCGTTCGGCAAGCCGTGCACAGAAGTACTCGTGGTGATTGTTTTGACTGTCGACCACAACCCCGGCTAACACTGGGTGGGCGAGCAATGCGTGCAAATGCTCCGGACGTGCTACTTGCAGCACATCAGGTGGCGCACCAGCATCAACCAGATAACCCTTAATGGCTTCCAGTTCGCCATAGTAAGCATCAGAAACCACCGTCACAATGGCGTTACCCGTGGCGAGCGCAGTCACCAACGACAATACCCAATAGTCGAAGTTAACACTGGTATCACCAAACCCGAGTAGCACACCACGAGACTCAAACCGCAGTTCGTTCGCCTCGCCGGTTGGCCCCGGTAACGCGGTGTGCTTTTTCAACAGTTTTTCAATCAGCGTCAATTGCTTACGAGCGCCGGACAGGGTTGCATCCAACTCTTCCGCATAATCTTCACTAACATCGTCGCGTGCCAGTTTTGCCAACATCTGACGTACAAATGAAATCCGATCATTGAGCGCCAAACGACGCCATTTTTGCTGAGCTTCAGCGGCTTTTTGCATCCACTGATCCACTTTCTCATCGTCTGCCTCATTGGGCGTAAAGTCCCGCGAGGTCGGATCAGGCGCCGTCCAGATATCGCTTGGTGTTTTGCGTTCCAGCATTAACCGCGGCAAATAGTTTGGACCACCCGCCTTCGGACCCGTTCCAGACAGGCCTCGCCCACCAAAGGGCTGCACACCGACGACCGCACCAATAATATTACGATTGATGTAAACGTTCCCGACACGCGCCATTTCTGCCAGCGCCTGTGCGCGTTCATCAATGCGAGAGTGCACGCCCATGGTCAGGCCATAGCCCAGCGCGTTAATTTTCTCTACGGTTGCTTCAAGCTGATTTGCTTTAAAGCGTACGACGTGAATGATTGGCCCAAAGACTTCTTTTTCTAAAATGTCTGCCGATTCAATCTCGTATAATGTTGGCGGGAAGAAGTGACCCTTATCAACGCCCTCAACGTGCTCGCTGCCGAAGTCACATTGATGCAGCAGCTTGGCCTTTCCTTCCATATTTTTGATATGGCTTTGCAGCGTGTCTAAGGCTTTTTTATCGATCACCGGGCCAACATCAGTGCTCAACCAGCGTGGGTCACCAATAGACAATTCTTTCATCGCCCCTACCAGCATGGTAATGACTTTGTCAGCGATTTCCTCTTGCAAATACAACACGCGCAGCGCTGAACAGCGTTGGCCTGCGCTTTGGAAACCAGAATGCACCACGTCGTCAACCACTTGCTCGGGTAACGCGGTGGAATCGACAATCATGCAGTTTTGACCGCCTGTTTCAGCAATCAACGGCACCTGAGCACCGCTTCGCTTAGCGAGTGTGCGTGCAATCAAGGTGGCAGTTTGCGTAGATCCGGTAAACATAACGGCATTGACGCGCTCGTCTGGCAAAAGCGTTTCGCCTACCGGCGCACCGTCGGAAATCACTAATTGAACAGCGTCCTCCGGCAAGCCCACCAAATACATGATGTCTACTGCCCGTCTGGCAATCAGCGCTGTTTGTTCGGCAGGTTTCGCAATCACGGTATTGCCGGCCGCAAGGGCAGCAACTACCTGACCTAAAAATATCGCCAGTGGGAAGTTCCAAGGACTGATCGCCAACACAACACCACGGGAGAGCAAACGCTCATCCAGGCAAACTTTCTCTAACTCAACGGCGTAGTAGCGACAAAAATCAACCGCTTCGCGGATTTCATCTATCGCATCCTGTGTCACCTTACCCGCCTCGACAATACAAAGCGCAATAAGCTCATCGCGATGGCGCTCCAGCGCATCACCAATGCGGTTTAGCACATGCGCTCTCTCTGCAACCGGCAACGTGTGCCAGCTTTCGTAACCTTCAGTCACCTTGGCTAGTTTTTCTTGCATCTGCGCTTTGGTGTCGTACTCATGGTAACCGACAATGTGCGACTGATTGGCGGGGTTTCTTACCGCAACGGCCCCTTCCGGCAGCGTGGGCTCATCCACCTGATAAAGGCTGATAAAGCGTTCCACACCGCGTTTCAGCGGCACCATATGATTTAAATCGGTGATATCGATGCCGGCTGAGTTGACCCGCTCAGGCGCAAAAATTGCCTTGGGCAAACGAATATTCGGATTCACGCGTTGAGTGAGGCGCTGTGTGCGTTCGACCGGATCTTCCAGTAGAGATTCAACCGGCTTACTATCGTCGATGATGGCATTAACGAAAGATGAATTCGCACCATTTTCAAGTAAGCGGCGCACGAGATATGCCAAGAGATCTTCATGATCGCCCACCGGCGCGTAAATACGACACTGAATTTTTTCTTCATTAACGACACTGTCGTACAGGGTATCGCCCATACCGTGCAAGCACTGAAACTCAAAGCCCGTTCTATCGTCACCCGCCAACTCAATAATCACCGACGCGGTATAGGCATTATGCGTAGCAAACTGAGGGTAGATAGAATCCCGATAGGCCAACAACCGATTCGCGCACGCATGGTATGAAACGTCTGTAGAGGATTTACGCGTAAATACGGGGTAATCATCCAACCCGCCTTGCTGACTCGCTTTGATTTCGGTATCCCAGTAGGCTCCCTTAACCAGACGGACCATCAAACTGCGGCCCTCTTCAACCGTCAACGCGCGCAGCCACTCGATCACATGGATGGCTCGCTTTTGGTATGACTGCACCGCAAGTCCGAAGCCAGACCAATCGCCTAACTGAGGGTCGCGAAACACAGCCTCAATAATGTCCAATGAAATATCTAAACGCTCTGATTCTTCTGCATCTACCGTAAGATTGATGTCGTACTCTTTTGCCAGCAAGCACAGGGAAAGCAGTTTAGGCGGGATTTCCTTGAGCACACGATCCCGATGGGTGAACTCATAACGTGGATGGATCGCCGAAAGTTTGACTGAAATACCGGGGCTGAGCCGTGGCCCTTTACCTTTGGCAGCTTTACCAATCGCATGGATCGCTTTTTCGTAAGATTTAAAATAACGCTCCGCGTCAGCCGAAGTACGTGCCCCCTCGCCCAACATGTCATAGGAATAAACATAGCCTTGCTGTTCTTTCTCGCGTGCACGCTTAAGCGCTTCGTCAATGGTTTCACCCATGACAAACTGACGGCCCATGACTTTCATCGCGATATTCATAGCACGGCGGATCACCGGTTCGCCTAAGCGCCCCATGGTTTTTTCTAATAGATTAAATTGCTCGGTTTTGCGCTTATCGGCGTAATTCACCATGTTTCCGGTGAGCAACAAGCCCCACGATGACGCATTCACGAAAAACGAATCACTGTTGCCTAAATGCGGTGCCCACTTACCTTTTGCCAGCTTATCGCGGATTAAACCTTCCTGCGTTTCTTTGTCAGGCACACGTAGTAACGCCTCAGCCAGACACATCAGCACCACACCTTCCGATGTAGAGAGAGAATATTCATTTAATAGTGCGTCTACGCCGCCGTGACCTTCCTGCTCCTTACGGATGCGCAACACCAGCTTGCGCGCACGGTCCCAGGCTCGGCTGCGCGCACGCATGTTGATTTCAGCTTCGGGAAGAATGAAATCAATCGCTTTTTCTTCGTCAATGCGATGATAATCACGAATAGCCTGACGAAGTGGTAATGCCGAACAAAGTTGATCAGAAAAAAGCATATGAGCCTCTAGTTAAATTGAAAAGACAACAGAGTGTGCCAAACTCATTGACGTTGAATAATGCTGACAGCGCGTAAAATAAACGCAAGACAACAAGCGTATCATTGATGTTTTTTCAGTATCAACCATAGTCGGTAGATCAACATCACTGTGCGACCATGGCGTTGAACTCGCTGCACCCATTTTTGTCTTTAGTGATAGGGCCACAGGCCGCAGTCGATGGTATTAGTGAATATGGGAAATACGATGAAATTGCTTAGAAACACGCTGCTGATTATAGTCGCCTTGCTGTTGGTGACCTACTTTTTCCTGCTTGATTACCTCATCAAAACAATCGGCGAGCAACAGCTGACAGAGGCCTATGGTGCTGAAGTGAATATTGGTGACGTCAGCCATAGCCTGTTTCCCGCAACGATTACGTTAAGAGATATACAACTCACCGACCCCGCCAAACCGATGCAAAACAAAGTGGTTGTTGGTGAAGCGTTTGCCGATGTTGAGATCATGCCACTGTTGAAACAAAAACTTATCGCCAATCAACTCAATATTGATAATGTTCAATTTGCGCAACCAAGAGCAAGCGCAGGCAAAGTGATTCGAAAACCCGACCCCAGTGCCGGTTTTGCCTTTCCGACAGCCGAGGATATTCCGTCTGTGGATGAACTATTGGCAAACTCTCCCTTAAAAACCACCAAAGCGGTAGAGCAAGCTCAGCAAACCTATCAAACGCACACCGACACGCTTAAGTCGCAATACCAGTCGTTACCTGATAAAGCACGTCTCGAATTTTATAAGCAGGAAATTAAAACGTTGAAGGAAACTCAGTTCAACGACCCACAAGCACTGTTACAGGCAAAAGCGAAGTTTGATGAACTCAAAGAGCAGATGCGCGTTGATAAGGCAAAGATTGAGGCATTTAAACAGGCAGCACAAACCGCTAAGGCTGATTTGAGTGAAGCCGTCAGCGCTTTGAGAAATGCGCCACAGCAGGATTATCAGTTACTGCAAGGTGTGTTTGCTGGGGACCAGGCTGCCTTGCAGCAAGTCACGCAAAGTGTGTTTGGTGATAAAGCCGAACAGTATACGCAGTACCTCACGCTGGCGATACAAACCATAGCGCCCATGCTGCAAGGCGATACCGAAGATGCAAAACCTGTCGAAATCAATACGGACGGGTTGCCTAAAGTGTGGATCAAGAATGCGCGAGCCTCGGTTAACGTCAAAGGCGAATCCATCACAACGCAATGGCAAAATATCACCGACCAACATGCGCTGATCAACGCGGCTACCACGTTTACTGTCGATGCAGCCGCAGGCGCGTTTTGGAGCGCGTTTAACACATCTGGTCAGTTCAAATTAGATGACAAAGGTATCGATGCGCAGCAAAACTGGTCACTCTCTGGCGTGAATTTAGACAATTTAACCTTATCAGACGGTGGCCGCATGACGGCGCAGATCGCCGAAGCGTTGCTGGCGTCAAGCGGCTCGCTTAAGGTCACAGATAATCAGGTAAGCGGTACGGGCAAAGTTGACTTGGTACAGCTTGCATTGACAGCCAGCGGCACCGACAATTTTACCAGTGCTCTAGCCGACGCGCTTGAAGATATTTCCTCGCTCGCGATGAATATTGGCTTTAGCGGCGATATCAACAGTCCGCGTTTTTCAATTGGTTCAAATCTGGATAAGCAATTGGTTGGCGCGATCGCAGCAAACTTGTCTGGCGGGCAAAGTGGAAAGCTCAGCGAACTGCGTGATAAGTTGAACGCCAAAGCCGCTGATGCGCTGGGCGAAACGAATGCGGCGTTGGCTCAAACGGTCGACTGGCAAGCACTCGCATCAGGCGATGCGACAACGCTAGAAAACCTTTTGCAAACCCAACTCAACAATGTGGTTGACGATCAGAAGAAAAAGCTACTTGATAAGCTTAAAGGCAAACTAGGCGGGTGAAAGCTTTGATTGTGAATCGATACGCGGCATAATAGGCGCATCTCAATGAAAGGCATTTTCATGTTGCGCAAACGCTTATTGCCACTGTTGCTTATCACCTTACTGGCGCTGCTGCAGTACCGCCTTTGGTTTGGCAAGCACAGTATTCCCGACTTATGGGAACTGGAAGCGCAAATAGCCGCACAAGTGCAGCAAAATGCGAATCTGACTCAGCGTAACGATTTGCTAAAAGCAGACATCAACGATTTGAAAATAGGCCTTGAAGCGATCGAAGAACGCGCTCGCAACGAATTAGGCCTGATTAAACAAGGCGAAACGTTTTACCGTATTCTGCCAGCAGAGCAATAACCCATGTCGACTCTTTACCCAGTTGTTATACCCGCTGCGGGCATTGGCAAGCGCATGCAAGCCAGCATGCCTAAACAGTATTTAACCATCGCCGGAAAAACGATCTTACAGCACACCATCGAAACCCTCGATTCACATCCGCGCATCGGCGATATATACGTTGTGATCAGTACCGATGACACCATCTTTAGCGGCCTGACGATCGCGAAACAGAGCAATATTCAGCTCGTGATCGGCGGGGATGAGCGCGTTGACAGTGTATTGTGCGGATTGCGCGCCGTTAGAGACAGCCAAAATAGTGATCAAAGCAATGCAGAGTCATGGGTGCTGGTACACGATGCGGCCCGACCGTGCGTACGCCACGAAGATATTAGCAATTTGTTAGCCTTACGCAGTGAACCCTGCGCTGGCGGCATTTTAGCGTCGCGCGTGCGCGACACGATGAAACGTTCACAATGCAGCGAGGCTGCCGTACCGGTGATTGAACGCACCGAGCCCCGTGAATTTTTATGGCATGCGCTAACCCCGCAGTTTTTTCCACTGACTCAATTGATTGATGCCATCGAGGTCGGTCTTGAAAAAGGATTGTCCATCACTGATGAAGCATCGGCGATGGAAGCTCAAGGGCTCGACGTTGCGCTAATCGAGAGCAACGCAAGCAACATTAAAATCACCACGCCAGACGATTTAGCGCTGGCCACCTTCTATTTGACCCAAAATAAGCAGCAGTAACGGAGAGCAAACATGCGCATTGGTCACGGTTTTGACGTGCACAAATTCGGCGGTGCCGGCCCCATCATGATCGGTGGCGTGGCTATCGAACACGCGCAGGGTCTTATTGCCCATTCTGACGGTGATGTGCTACTTCATGCGTTGTGCGATGCACTGCTTGGCGCAGCGGCGCTGGGCGACATTGGCCAACACTTCCCCGACACGGACTCTAACTACGAAAACGCTGACAGTCGTGTGTTGCTGCGTCATGTGATGGCACTGCTTAATGAACACGGCTATCGCCTTGGCAACGCCGATATGACTATCGTCGCTCAGGCACCAAAAATGGCACCGCATATTGAAGCGATGCGCCGCACCATTGCTGACGATACCGATTCGGCGATTGGCATGATTAATGTGAAGGCAACCACGACCGAAAAGCTCGGCTTCACCGGCAGAGAAGAAGGCATTGCATGTCACGCTGTCGTCTTGCTGGAAGCACGGTAATGGTGTTGGATACGCAAGGTTGGCAATATTTGCATGGTAAACCGTCAAGCACCGGTACATTTAAGCAACAACCACAAGATTTTATCGTCCGCGAGCAGCTTGGCTATGCACCCTCAGGCGAGGGCGAGCACATTTACGTGTGGCTGGAAAAAACAAACCTGAATACCGCCTTTGTGGCTGAACAGCTGGCCAAGTTTTGTCAGATCCCGTTGCGCAATGTGACGTACGCTGGGCGCAAAGATAAGCTGGCCGTTACCGAACAATGGTTCGGCTTGCACATACCTGGCAATAGCGAGCCTGATTGGCAATCCTTTGCGCTGGAGGGCGCTCGCGTGCTAAGCAGCCAGCGCCACACGAAAAAATTGCGCACGGGCGTACTGAAAGGTAATGCGTTTGACATCAGGCTTCGCGATGTCACACTGGCCGAAGATTTTGCCGAACGACTTGCCAACGTCACCGCCCATGGTGTGCCCAACTATTTCGCCGAGCAGCGTTTTGGTGTTAAACAAACACCGGATGACACCTGGCAGGTCGGCGGTAATCTCGCACTGGCGGAAAAGATGCTGGCAGGAGAGACAATCCGCAATCGCAACAAGCGCTCTATGGCAATTTCTGCCTTGCGCAGTTGGGTATTTAATACGGTCGTCAGCGCCCGAGTGCAGGCATCATTAGCGCATCAACCATTACCGGGTGATGCTATACAACTGTCTGGCAGCAATAGTTTTTTTATCTGTGACCAGGTGGATGAGGTATTGTTAAAGCGGCTGCAGGAACGCGATATTTTGTTAACCGCGCCAATGCTCGGCAAAGGCGAGCTGGCCTCTAAAGATCAGGCATTTGCATGGGAAAGCGCTCAGCTCAATGGCTTTGAACCGGCCAGAGCACTGCTGTCGGAATTAGGTTTACGCCAAGAGCGACGGGCTTTGCTAACCACCCCACAAGATTTAACATGGAAGGTGAATGGTGATGATTTAGAGCTGCAGTTTTCGTTACCATCGGGGTGTTATGCGACGTCTGTGCTGCGAGAAATCATCAGATACTGAGGAGACATCATGCGAATTTTATTGAGTAATGACGACGGAGTGCATGCCGAAGGCCTCGCAGTGTTATATGACGCCTTGGCGGAACACCATGATGTAACGGTTATCGCTCCCGATCGAAATTGCAGCGGCGCAAGCAATGCCTTGTCGCTACACGCCCCACTGCGCGTCATGACCATGAAAAATGGGTTTTATTCAGTCAACGGCACCCCCTCTGATTGTGTTCATCTCGGTGTGAACAGTTTTATGCAGGATGATCCTGAACTGGTGGTTTCCGGCATTAATCATGGCGCGAATCTTGGCGATGACGTGATTTATTCTGGCACGGTTGCGGCGGCAACTGAAGGCCGATACATGGGGCTTCCGGCCATTGCCGTATCACTTACCAGCAAACGCGGTGAACACTTTGCAACCGCTGCCAAAGTGGTAGTAGATACCATTAATAAGTTGAAGGCGCACCCGTTACCGGCCAATCAGATCCTGAACATCAACGTGCCCGATTTACCCTACGCCTCATTAAACGGGGTGCAGGTTACTCGTCAGGGGCGCCGTCACCGTGCTGAAACCATGGTGAAAGACACCGATCCTTTCGGGCGCGAAATATACTGGTATGGCCCCGTGGGCAGTGAACAAGATGCTGGACCGGGCACCGATTTTCACGCCATTGCTAATGGTTACAGCTCAATCACACCACTGAGTGTTGATATCACGGCGTACCAAAGCATGGATGAGATGAAAGATTGGTTGAACAAATCCATCTGAACCGTGACAATAATGAAAAAACCAATAACAATCGACCGACACACTGAATCCTCATGAGAGCAAGTTCACGTAAAGGCGACGCACTCGCCCAACTTTTGGTGCAGGAAGGCATTACGAACAATCGGGTGCTCAACGCGATCGCAGGCACGCCGCGCGATTTCTTTCTGCCAGATGCGCTAAAACATAAAGCCTTTCAGAATACCGCGCTACCCATTGGTCAGGGCCAAACCATTTCTCAACCCTATATTGTAGCGCGCATGACCGAGTTATTGCTGAACGCGCCGAATGGAGCAAACAGTGTGCTGGAAATCGGTACAGGCTCTGGTTATCAAACCGCTATTCTCGCCCAATTGTTTACTAAGGTTTTTTCCGTAGAACGCATCAAATCACTGCAGTTCCAAGCAAAACGACGCATGAATCACCTTAATTTGCACAATATTTCAATGAAGCATGGCGACGGTTGGCAAGGGTGGCAAAGCAAAGGTCCGTTTGATGCCATTATTGTAACCGCCGCGGCGAGTTCTCTGCCCACGGCATTAACCGATCAACTGAGCGAGGGTGGGCGTTTGATTATTCCGGTAGGCCATGATTCGCAAACGCTTTTATGCATTGATCGCCGCGATGGGGAATTGGTGACTGAAGAAGTTGAGTCAGTTCGTTTCGTGCCTTTAGTGGCCGGTGCTATTGCATGAAGATTTTTCAGCCCTGTTACGACCTCGCGCTGCGCTGGGCCAAACATCGGCATGCTGAACGCTATTTAGGCGTATTGAGTTTTGCCGAATCAGTGGTGTTTCCCATTCCACCGGACGTCATGCTCGCGCCAATGGCACTTGGCCAACCCTCCAAAGCATGGCGTTTTGCGTTAATCACCACAGTAACATCAGTACTGGGTGGTATTGCAGGGTACTTCTTAGGTTTGTTTGCGTTTGAAGCCCTTATCGCCCCCTGGATTGAAACCATGGGTTATCAACCCAAAGTCGACCGCGCGGTAGAATGGTTCGAACTTTACGGTGTGTGGGTTGTGTTTATTGCCGGCTTTTCACCCATACCGTACAAAATTTTCACCGTGAGCGCGGGTTTCCTAAGCATGGCATTTTTACCCTTTTTGCTGGCATCAGCGGTCGGCCGCGGGATGCGTTTTTTCCTTGTCGCCGCCTTAATGCGGTGGGGTGGCCCAGCAATGGAAAGTAAATTGCGCGAATGGGTAGAGTTTTTGGGCTGGGCGGTTGTTTTACTGGCTGTTGCTGCCTACTTTTACTTACGTTGACAGGACAGAAAACCGTGGTTGTTACCGGTGCTGACCTTCGTTGTACTATCCCATTCCGGTACTTAGCGCGCCTGTTACTCGCACTGTATTCTTCGGCACTTTTGTTAGGGTGCTCAACACAACATACACCCGCGCCGGTCACCACATTGGATATGAGAGTTGAAGAACCGGCAGGTCCGTTTTCCGGTTCCACCTACACCGTTCAACCCGGTGACACACTCTTCGCCATCGCATGGTACAGCGGCAACGATTACCGGGACCTTGCAAAATACAATAATTTGTCGGCTCCCTACACCATTAAGGTGGGCCAATCGCTGCGCCTAACAGCCCCTGTCGCTTCGCGAGGTCGAACCAGTTCCCCTGTCGCGCCAAAGCCAGTTGACCGCAAACCAGAGCAGGCGTATGGTGAAAGTGAACAAAATGTAAAGACGGTGCCAAGAAGAGTCGAGTTGCCGAAACGCAACACACCAGCGCCGCCTAGGTCTAGCGCTCCGCCAACGCAGTTTGCCAGTAAGGTAAACACTTGGGTGTGGCCCGCAGAGGGTGAGTTAGTCGGTTTGTTTGATGCCAGTGAGTCGGGTAACAAAGGCATCGATATTCGCAATCAACGTGGCACACCTGTGGTTGCCGCCGCTGATGGCAAAGTTGTTTATACCGGTGAAGCTCTGAGAGGCTATGGGCGCTTAATTATTGTTAAGCACACCGATACGTTTTTAAGCGCTTACGCACACAACGACACCATTGAGGTGAAAGAGCAGCAATGGGTTAGTGCAGGGCAAAAAATAGGCACAATGGGAAATTCAGGTACCGATTCGGTCATGCTTCATTTTGAAGTTCGATATCGCGGCAAGTCACTTGACCCGATACGCTATCTTCCCCGCCGATAATAACAATAAATAATAATTAGAAAGACAGGAGAGATCGTACAAAACTAATGACGTAGGAAACTACAAAGGAGATGCAGTTATGGGACAAACCAAAAACGCTGTAATCGATGATGCGCAAGCGGATGCTCCCGGCACCACAAAAGATGAGATAGACGGCGACATAGACACCCTTGTCATGGAGCCTGATGAAGCCTCTCTTGAAGCTGAATCCAAACAATCCAAGCCTGATACGTCTGCCGACGACTCACTCACGGCCGAAGAATTTACCAAAACACTTGATGCGACCCAGCTTTATCTCGGTGAGATAGGGTTTTCACCGCTGTTGTCTGCCGAAGAAGAGGTGTTTTTCGCGCGCAAAGCACTGAAAGGCGATGAAGCATCACGCAAACGCATGATCGTTAGCAACTTACGTTTAGTGGTTAAAATCGCTCGTCGCTATAATAATCGTGGTCTCGCCCTACTCGACCTGATTGAAGAAGGTAATTTAGGTTTAATTCGTGCCGTAGAAAAATTCGACCCTGAGCGAGGTTTCCGTTTTTCGACTTATGCGACCTGGTGGATACGTCAAACCATCGAACGTGCCATCATGAACCAAACACGCACGATCCGGTTGCCTATTCATGTCGTCAAAGAATTAAATGTTTACCTGCGCACGGCCAGAGAGCTTTCGCAACGACTTGATCACGAGCCCAGCGCTGAGGAAATAGCCGCCGAACTCGACCGCCCCATTGAGGACGTGACGAAAATGCTCCGTTTAAATGAGCGTATCACCTCCGTCGATACCCCCATTGGTGGTGATGGTGACAAAGCCCTGCTGGATATTATCGCTGATGATAACGAATACAGCCCGGAAGAAAATTTACAAGATAGCGACATAAAGCAAAGTATTGTTCGTTGGTTGAGCGATCTCAATCCGAAACAGCGGGAAGTTTTAGCGCGTCGTTTCGGTCTGATGGGGTATGAGCCGTCAACGCTCGAAGATGTTGGTGCGGAAATTGGTCTTACGCGTGAGCGTGTTCGTCAAATTCAAGTTGAAGCCTTGCGTCGCTTACGCGATATGCTGGGTCATCAAGGCCTTAATCTGGAAGCGTTGTTTAACCAAACATCCATGTGAATTCGACCTATAGACTGATCTTATCCGGCGCTGTTGCCTTTGTTTTTTATTTCGGATGGGCGTATTGGGCAAACAGCGCGCCCGATATTGACCCCGCAATGACGCTTCAAAGCGCCTTTGTGCAGGGTGCTTACAGTGGCCTGATCACACTGGGCTTTACGTTCTTGCTTGAACGAGCAAACCATTCACTGGCGCATCGGTGCTTGTCGTTGGCGTTTATGGTACCGGTGTTATGTGCGGTACACAGCCCATCTCGGCAGGCATCGGCAATGCGCGATGCAATGAACGATGCATTAGACCAATCTGCACGTCGATTAGCAGGCGCTCAGTTACCGGGCGTGGTTTTCGCCCCCATCTTGCCGATTCTGGTTCAATCAATACTCGTGGTGGGTGTGAATCTACTCAATCAAACGCCAAATCTGTGGCTAACTGTCACGCCTTCTATTGTGTTCAGTACGGTGTACGCGTACAGCTACAGTATTACTCTGTGGCGCTCGCAGAAATCCGTTCCAGCGTCACAAACGTGAGATCATGTGGGTTACGTTCATCAGCTTCACGATGCTCACGGGCAATTTCGCGCCAATACGCTGCATCTTCATAGTTGGGGAAATACGTGTCGCCTTTGATGTCCGCGTCAATCAGGGTGAGGTATAACCGTTGAGCCTGCGGTAAGAAACTCTGGTAGATCCGCCCTCCTCCAATGATCATGACTTCTTCACCGGCATAAGATTGCGCCAGCTCAAGGGCTTTTTCACAATGATTAACGACTGAAGCATCCGGCAAAACATAGTCATCTCGACTGGAGACAACAATGTTCGGTCGCCCGGGTAGCGCTTTGCCGATAGATTCATAGGTATTGCGCCCCATGATCACCGGCTTTCCCAACGTAACCCGTTTAAAATGTTGTAAGTCGGCAGGCAAGTGCCATGGCATGGTGTTTTGAGCACCGATAACGCGCGCTGGCGTCATCGCTGCTATCATGGAAATTCGCATAGAGGCGGGTACTAAACAAAACTCAATGCTGTGCAGTTTACCCGAGCGCAGTGCTATTTGCGATAAATGATCTGCATATCATGATCATCATCGTCGTCATCCCAATCGTCATCATCGCCATCAAAATCAGCCTCTTGCGCGGCGTTTTTGTCAAACGTATCCCATTTAAAGTCAATCGGTTGCTGATCATCCTCAGCACCTGTGTCGGCTGGCAACGCATGAATAAAGTCCATGACCTTGCGACATAACGACTGCGTTTCGAGTTTCTGGTATGCCGAAATCTGATAATAGTCGCCTTCCCACTCAAGTGCTTTGACTATTTTAGCGGTCAATGCTTCGGCTTCCTCTGGCATTAACAGGTCAATCTTATTGAAAACCAACCAGCGCGGTTTAGCGGCCAGTTTAGGGCTGTATTTTTCCAGCTCGTTAACTATTGCTCGGGCGTTATCAACCGGATCGGAGCCATCCACGGGCATAATATCAACCATATGAAGCAGCACACGGCAGCGCTCGAGATGACGCAAAAATTGAATACCCAAGCCGGCGCCTTCTGCAGCGCCCTCGATCAGCCCTGGAATATCCGCAATCACGAAACTTTCCTGTGAATCCATTCTCACCACACCCAAATTAGGCACCAATGTGGTAAATGGGTAATCCGCGACTTTCGGCTTTGCCGCAGAAACGGCTCGAATAAAAGTGGATTTACCGGCATTTGGCATACCCAGTAACCCCACATCGGCGAGTAGCATCAGTTCGAGCTGCAACGTTCTGATTTCACCCGGCGTACCATCGGTTTTAATACGAGGTGCACGATTGGTGCTGCTTTTGAAACGTGCATTTCCGAGCCCATGAAAGCCACCTTGCGCCACTTTAAGGCGTTGGCCATGTTGGGTTAGGTCACCCAGCAGTTCTGCGGTATCTTTATCCGTGGCTCGCGTACCAACAGGCACCCTCAACTCTAAATCTTCACCACCACGCCCTGTGCAATCACTGCCTTGCCCGTTCTGGCCACGTTGAGCCCGATGGAAACGCTCAAAACGATAATCAATCAGTGTGTTGAGGTTTTCATCAGCCACCAAATAAACACTGCCACCGTCACCACCGTCGCCACCATCGGGGCCACCGCGAGGAACATATTTTTCTCGGCGAAAACCGATAGTGCCATTGCCGCCATCGCCGGCTTCGACGCGAATTTCCGCTTCATCTACAAACTTCATGATTATCTCTGTTAATACTTACTGGGTTCGAACTGAAAAGTTTAGCCAGCGCCAAACCTTAAATGCTAATTGTGGTAAGCGACCACCTGGTTCGCTTACCTAATGCTACATAGTGTAGTCAACACTGCATGCTTACGCTATTTTGCTATTCAATGCGGTCATAAAAAAGCCCCGCATGAAGCGGGGCTTTTTCGAATTCGCTAAATTCTCTTACTCAGCAACGATGCTGACGAATTTACGGTTTCTTGGACCTTTCACTTCAAATTGAACTTTACCGTCAGATAAAGCGAATAGAGTGTGGTCTTTACCAATACCCATGTTGTCACCGGCGTGGAAACGAGTTCCGCGTTGACGAACAATGATGTTACCGGCTAGAACGGACTCACCGCCAAAACGCTTAACACCTAAGCGTTTGCTTTCTGAGTCACGACCGTTTTTGGTACTACCACCAGCCTTTTTATGTGCCATGTGTACGTGCTCCTATTATGCGCTAATGCCAGTGATCTTCACTTCAGTGAACCACTGACGATGACCCATTTGCTTACGTGAATGCTTACGACGACGGAACTTGACGATATTAACTTTTTCGCCACGACCGTGCGTAACAACCTCAGCTGTTATTTTAGCACCCGCTACTGAAGGTGTGCCGATTTTAACGTCATCACCATTACTTACCATTAAGATGTCTTCAAAATCGATTGACTCGCCTGGGGCGACTTCAAGTTTTTCAAGACGAACGGTTTGACCTTCGGCCACACGGTGTTGTTTACCACCACTTTGGAAAACCGCGTACATAAATTACTCCGCTCTGCGCACTGTTGCGCTGATTACAAAAACAGGGCGCGGATTGTACGTGATAACCAAATTTGAGGCAAGTGCCCTGCCGCGAAAAATGGCTATTTTTGCAACACTTTTTTCAAAACCAGCCAAAGCGCAGTGTTTCTGAGGGTTTGGTCGGTTGTAAAATCCGCCGAACGACCTGTATTTTCCGATATTCCCGACTGGATACCAAGCTTTATTGCTGTACAATTCACGACAATTTCGATGTCTCGGGTAGTCAGATTTTTTTATGGATAAAGATGCGATCCAAGCGCTAGCGCAAACCGATATGCTGGCGGTCAATCAACTGATCCAATCACAGGTCGCCTCTGATGTCGCCCTCATCGATCAGCTTGGCTTCTACATTGTGAACAGTGGTGGTAAGCGACTACGCCCTCTGCTCACTGTACTTGCCGCCAGAGCATTGAACATCCAATCGAACGAACATATTCATTTAGCCGCGATTATCGAGTTTATCCACACCGCGACACTGCTGCATGATGATGTCGTTGATGAATCGACATTGCGCCGTGGGCGAGAAACCGCGAACGAGTTGTTTGGAAATCAAGCCAGTGTGCTGGTGGGTGACTTTCTGTACTCTCGCGCATTTCAAATGATGGTGGGTTTACAACGCATGCGTGTCATGGATATTTTGTCTGACGCGACAAACCGTATCGCTCAAGGTGAAGTGATGCAGCTTATGAACTGCAACGATCCTAACACCACCGAAGAGCGCTATTTGGACGTTATTTACAGTAAAACGGCACGTCTGTTTGAAGCAGCCACGCAACTTGCCGCGGTGTTGACCGAACAGCCTGATGCGATTGAAAACGCAATGCAGACATACGGTAAACACTTAGGGACCGCCTTTCAGTTAATTGACGACGTTTTGGATTATGACGCCGACAGCGATGTGATGGGTAAAAATACCGGCGACGATCTCGCCGAAGGCAAACCCACGCTGCCTTTGTTATACGCCATGTGGAATGCCACAAACGAGGAAGACGCGGCGTTGATCCGAAGTGCCATTGAAAACAGCGATGGCTTGCCTGCATTCGATAAAATTTTAGCTGTTATCAAACAAACCGGCGCCCTCGATTACACCCGAAAATTAGCCGAAGCTGAAGCCGATTTTGCGATTCAGGCACTGAATGAAATTCCTGATAGCGATTACAAACAGGCGCTTGTTGCGCTAGCCCACACTGCCGTCGAGCGGAATGCTTAGTGCCCATTTACCCTAACGGGCTGACAACGGCATTACCGCCCCGCTGTAAAATGTGTGTATAAATCTGCGTAGTTCGCACGTCGGTATGACCCAGTTGATCTTGTACCGTTCGGATATCGGCTCCCGATTGCAGCAAGTGTGTTGCGAAGGTATGCCGGAGTGTATGCGGTGTCACATTTTTTGAGATACCTGCATCAGCTGCTGCAATGCGTATCGAGCGTTGGATTTGCTTTTCATCAATGTGGTGCCTGCGCACAAGTTTAGATTCCGGGTCAACACTGCGTTTGGTTGCCGAGAATAAATACTGCCATTCCAATTGTTTATTCGCGTGTGCATATTTTTTAGCTAACGTTACCACTCGATGCTTGCCCCCCTTTCCGTTGTAAACCCTGACACACTTAAAATCGAAATCAATATTTCCGACACGCAAGCGAACACACTCCATCAGGCGCAAGCCGCTTCCGTAAAGCATGCTGACAGCCAGCAAATGCAGCGACGAAACGTGCGCTAGCAACGCCGTAATCTCTGCCCGAGTAAGCACCACCGGCAGCTTTTTTTGTTGATGGCTTTTAGCGAAGCGCAAGTCTGCTGTTAATGGCTTCTGAATAATTTTGCTGTAAAGAAATGTCAATGCATTAAGCGCCTGGGCTTGCGTGTTTGCAGCAACGTTTGCTTCGGATGCTAAAAACGACAAAAATACTTCAACATCATTGTCGTGCAGCTTTGACGGATGCTGAAGCTGATGAAATCGAATGTACTTAGCGATCCACGACACATATGACTCGATTGTGCGCTTTGCATAGCGTTTACGACACATGAATGCCTCGATGTATTGCAAAAATTGTGACGGCATGTAGCTTCCTCCAAGCAGCGGCCACAGTATCTCTACTTTGCGCACTTAAACACTGTACACAAAAACAGTTTTAACGATATTGACTGCTTCAAAATATGCAGCACTTTTTTGGGGTGTTTAATTACCCCAGAGTGAATTACTTTACCCAGTGTATGAGGTTTTGAGAGGCCTGAGGAAAATGCCAGCCAAAGAAAGTCATGGACTTATACCCCACTTCGTCGTAGTTCTTTACCCCAGATTGAAAACTAATAAATTGTTAAGCACCACGGATATTCAGCATCTCATGTTTTTTTCTAGAATCAACCCACAGAAAATCAAAAAGAAAAACACGAAGACTCTTTCAAAACTGGGAATAATTGTTCCAGAGCATCTTCCCGCTTTAGACATTCCAAAATTTCGTAGTGCGCATGAAGTTGCAGAAAGATGTGTCGTTCTTGCGGTATTACTTCAATCTCACTTTGGAGCAACAAACGAATTTGTTTCGTCGTATTTGAAGCAAAATAACCTCATGCGGCATCTCACTGAGGAAGAGACTGCTCTTTTGGGGCAGGAATACAATAAATGGGAAGACCAGACTAAAATTGATTTGTATTGGAGCATAGAAGCGATATGGGCTCTCACATGGTGCGGAGGCTATCATGGCAACTTAACATTCAACTCTGAGGTTGAAGACTCACTCGCGTCCTATTTACCTAGTTTTGTAGACAACGAACCCGCGCAGGATTTCTTGAACTCATTTACATTGAGATCAGAAAAAGAAATTATTGAAAAATTGGATGCCTTTTACAGGGCACATTGGTTCTGTAGGCATTCGCAAATGAATAATAAAGCTACAAACTTAGTCAATATGGACATCATTATTGAGCGGAGGAAATCTCTTGAGTGGGTATGTTACGCTGAAGAATCTTGGGATGAGATATGCTTAGACACGTAGTGGCGCTTAACAAACCAATCAACACACTCGCTCCGCTCGCTGGGACAATTCCTCGCATGCGGCTTCGCGATTTTCGCATGCAAGCAATTGCCCCTTATCGGGGTTTTAGCGCCCAATTCAACGAGCCTCCGGGGCTTTTGACGCTTTATAAGCAATACACAAAGTATTTTGATAATAAAAGGAAAAAACAATGTCACAAAAATTTCATATCGTATTTGTTATTTTTTGGTTTTTTTAGTCCTCGCACACATAAGCGCCTACTCAGGAGCTGACTTCTTTGGAAAAACGATTAGCAATAAAGTAATAAATTCAAATAATTCAATCCTGAAAGCGCTGGGACTTCGCAACGACTCTGATAATCCATTTACCCTTAATGACAACGATCTATTCGTTGGTGGTAGCGACAGTACCTCTTTCCCTCTAAAGCGATTCAAGGTTGTCAACAATCATGATTTCGGCGGAGACGTTGTAGTTTGGTTCGAGCAGAGTAATCGAATCGAATGCGAGAGAATAGCAAGGATAAATGCCGAGTCCTCCGCATCCATAGAAATTAATTGCCCTCAATTACTTGAAGGGGACATATCCATACATGCTGGTTGGGCTGAAAACCATAAAAATTTAGCATCTGTGGCTGAGCGAATTGGGCGCTAACAAGGCGCTCAAAAACGCCCCTGTCGGGGCTGGGACGCAAACGTGGCGCGGCTTCGCCATTTTCGCGCCACATTTACGCCCTTTAGCTTAGCGTTGGTATGACTTCCCTTGTCAATAAAAACCGAGTGTCTCCCTGACATTTTTTCGGTCCATAATTAGCTGTTTTCTCGCTCTAAATAAAT
>NZ_JAHCTA010000010.1 GCF_018474025.1 Alteromonas oceanisediminis
TGTTTGTACTACAAGCGATTAGAGCAAGGTAAGTTTGTTTGGCCTGCTGCCCAATCAGGGAGTGTGCACTTAACCCACGCGCAATTATCATTACTTTTAGAAGGGGTGGATTGGCGACCGCCTGCACGTCGCAAAGCCCCTGAAAACGCGGCGTAGAGGGTGATAAAAAGTGCTGTAAAAACACAGTAAATCAATGTGTTAATGTGGCATCAATGGTATAATCCTGCCATGAAAACGATGCCACAACCCTTGCCCGATGACCCGCAGAAACTGCAACAAATCGTGTTGCAAATGCAGGCGCAACTGGCGCAAAAGGATACCCTCATTCTCACCTTGCAACAGCAGTTGTTGGTGTTGCGTCGTCGTCAGTTTGGCCGCTCCTCTGAGCAAGTCGACAAACAAATCCATCAAATCGAGCTTCAGCTTGAAGAGTTAGAAACCCAGGCGGCACAAACACCGGATGTGACACTGCCCAGTGCAGAAACAAAGGATGCGCCTAAACCCAGAGCCGCCTTGCCTTCGCACTTACCGCGTGAAGAGATGCGTGTTGAGCCTGCTAAAACGTGCCCAGAGTGCAGCGGCGAGCTTAAGCCTATCGGTGATGATGTCTCGGAAGTGTTGGATGTGGTGCCGGCCTCTTACCGCGTGATTAAAATCGTGCGCCCCAAATACAGCTGCGCGTGCTGTGACACGCTTATCCAAGGTGACGCGCCACAGCGCGTTATCCCCAAAGGCTTAGCCAGTAGCGCGTTGCTCACCCAGGTCATGGTCGATAAATACCTCGACCATCAACCGCTGTACCGTCAGTCCGAGCGCATGGCACGTGAAGGTGTGGATATCGAACGCTCCACCTTGGCAGGCTGGGTGGGCCAGGTCAGTACCCTTATCTCTCCCTTGGTCGATGCCATCAGTAAACACGTCAAAAACGCCAACCATCTCTATGCGGATGACACCACGGCACCGACCTTAAAACCAGGTAAGGGCAAAACCCAAACCGGTCGCTACTGGACTTATGTACGTGATGGGCGTGATTGGAATGAGCATGTCCCACCAGCCGTGTGGCTGCAATACTCTGAGGACAGAAAGAGCCTTCATCCCACGTTGCACCTAAAAGGGTATACAGGCTCAATGCAAACTGATGCCTATGCCGGATATAACGACGTATACCGTAAAGAGGTCACGTTTATCGGGTGTTGGGCACATGTCAGGCGCAAGTTCTACGACATAACCCAATCGGGTCCTTCACCGATTGCCGAGCAGGCCATCGCCACTATCCAACGGCTTTACGCCATTGAAAAAAATATCAAAAACAAACCGCCGGACGAACGACAACAAGTCAGACAACAGCAGGCCATCCCCATACTGGATGAACTGCATACCTGGCTGCAATACATTGCGTACCCTATCGAAAGGCTCCAGCCTGTCCAAAGCGGTGCGCTATGCCTTAAACCAATGGGAAGGGCTGGTTGCGTATACCCAAAATGGGCAAGTATCCATCGATAACAATACTGCAGAGCGTTCGCTGCGCCCGATTGCACTAGGGCGTAAAAACTACCTGTTCGCCGGCTCAGTCGCAGGCGGGCAACGTGCTGCTACATTATACAGTCTGCTCAGCACAGCTAAACTCAATGGACTCAATCCGAGTCAGTATCTTACCGCTGTACTCAAACGCATTGGCCAACACTCCATCAATCGCGTTGATGAACTGTTGCCGTGGAATATCGACTTAACCCAAACTCACATTACCGACGCACTCTAAAAATAGATGTCCACTAAAAAAGAAGTGGACACTTAAAATGAGATCAAGGTGTCATGACCGTACGCTTACCTATTTTACGCCAGTTCTTATTTAGCTCGAGCATCACTGATGTCTTCTCGTTTACTAACTGACTTTAAAGTAGAAGTTAATGCGAGGGCTGATTATGCAAACATCGAAGTTCTACAAACGTCAAATTTCCCTCCTTCGGCGTTTAATGATTCTGCAACAAGAGCTATGTTGAGTTGGTTGCTTATTGATAGCAATGCAAAACGTTCGTTCGAATCGATTTTTAGATACTTTAACGTCGAGAAAGAACAAGATGTATCTGCGGGCTATAAACGTTGGCTATTTCATTTCGACCCACCTCAAATGTCGGGGTGGTCTTTCTTCTATGAAGGCAGAATTGATCCAAGTGGCCGCTATTTTCTGGTTGAAGTGATCACTGATATTGAAATTAATGCTCAAATGCCATCTAGGATATTCTTCCATAACCCATCTTTTAGGCACCCTGATGACAACCAAAAGCCAACAATTGGTGGTAAAGGGCCTGATCCGTATGAGCGACCGGAAGATCATACTATCGATGACGATAGAGAACCTTCCGATGCGAACCATGCATTTTTGCTGGGAGAAAATACCTGCTCAATAAGGTTTAAAAATCGTTTTGCAACGTCGAAAGCAACAACCCCACAAAGGAGTCATCGACCAGATAGAAGCAGAGATGCATCCAAGAAAGCAAGTGATACGGTAAGTACCAATAAGCCTGGTAGTAACGGCGAGATACCTTCAGCAGATATGGGGGGAGGTATGCAAGATTGCACTGATAGGTCAGAGGAGTATGCCTCTCGCTTTGCGGCCTTTAACATGATGGTGCAAATGCTAGAAGAAAAATACGCCTGCACAATCATCGAGTCTTACACTCATGAACTTGATCAGGTCGGGCGTAGCAAATGCCACTTGATTGACTCTGGCGCGAAAAGAACGATTCGATGTGTTTTAGTTGAACGGGACGGTCATGTTAACTACTTGCTTGAGATTGATGTAACGGGGTTGAACAAATGGATTTCTACTAAATGCATACGTGAAATTGACACTCGTAATTGGAAAGAACAGTTTTCTCGAATCAAAAAAGGCGTAGTGACGAAGTATCTAGGATGGCCAACGCAAGAGATGGATGCCATGTTTGGCTTCAAAAAGCATATTGCAATTTCTCACCCTAAGTCTATTGACGGACATCCGACAGGTATCGCGACGGAATCAATTTTGGATTGGGCTGGAAGGGTCGCCAATAAGCTTTAATTTAAAGATCATGTAGCTGCCGCTTACTCTTCCCTACAAAATAATTTGTGATAGGATGATACCTAATAAAATTAATTAGGTTGAAGCCTATTCAGTGTTTTATGACCATCTGTCCAGCTTCAACCGGTAGAGATTTCTAAGTCATTGCGGATGAAGAGCAGCATTGAGTGATGCTTTTCAATGTGATTCCGCGATGTCTGACGGTACTTTATAAAAAGAGTTTTAAGAATCTGGTTGAATTGGATAAACAAGACGCATGACAAATGATGGTCTGAAACAAACGGTAGCAGCGAGTTCACTCGCTCAAGAAGGCGCGAAAGGAAAGCCAGATAGGCTTTCGCAGATAGCGCAGTTGCCACAAGCAACCAGGGATCGCATTGCCCACATCGACTTCACCTTATTGTTTAAGGGCGAAGCGGTACGGGCGGATTTAGTTGATCGCTTCAGCATAGCCGCTGCACAAGCAACGAAAGATTTCACCATGTATAGGGAGCTTGCGCCAGGCAACATTGAGTATGACCAAAAGCTCAAGTTGCATAAACGTGGCGAAGCATTTAAACCCTTGTTCGACTATGACGTTGTGAGAACCCTGGCGACGATTAGCCAAGGCTATGGCGATGGCTTCACTGGCAAGGTAAAACCGCCTCTGGCTTGTGAAGCGCCTTATCACCTTAACAAGCCCAGTTTATCGATAGTAGCGAAAGTCACCGAAGCCATCCACAAAGGCAAAGCCTTGAGTATCACCTATGTGTCGTTATCGAGCGGTGAAACCACGCGTGAAATTGTGCCGCATACGCTGGTGGACAATGGCCTGCGTTGGCATGTTCGTGGTTTTGACCGCAAGCATGCTGAGTTCCGTGATTTTGTAATGACCCGAATTAAAGCAGCGGTTGTGCTTGAAGACTCTACGTTGTCTGAAACGGAGCTCGAAACCCAAGACCGGCAATGGAATCGCTTTGTAGAGCTTGAGTTAGTGCCGCATCCACGTATTGAGCACAGCGAAGCAATAGAGCTGGACTATGGCATGACGGGTGGCGTTCTAAAGGTTGAGATTAGAGCTGCAACCGCTGGGTATTTGCTTCGCCAATGGCATGTGGATTGTACCAAAGCACACAGCCTTCAAGGCACTGAATACCAACTTTGGTTAAAGAATACTCCGACACTCTACGGGGTCGGAAATTTGAATTTAGCTCCAGGGTTTAACGAATGATGTTCGTCGACAGTGAACATTGCGTAACCCATAAACGAATTATGACGAATTAAAAGCAGGAATTAACAAATGACAAGTTTACAACAACGTGCCGAACTTCAACGCCAAATATGGGCGATTGCCAACGATGTAAGAGGCTCAGTGGATGGTTGGGATTTTAAACAATATGTACTGGGTACGCTGTTCTACCGTTTTATCAGTGAAAACTTTGTCAACTACATCACAGGCGGTGACGAGAGTGTTAACTATGCCGCCATGTCTGACGATGATGAAAACATCAAGTTTGCGAAAGAAGATGCCATTAAAACCAAAGGCTATTTTCTTTACCCTAGCCAGTTGTTTAGCAATGTGGCGGCTAATGCACACAAAAACGAAAATTTAAATACGGATTTGGCAGCAATTTTTGCTGCAATCGAAAACTCAGCCAATGGCTATGATTCAGAAAAAGACATCAAAGGCTTGTTTGCGGATTTTGATACCACCAGTAATCGTCTGGGTAATACAGTAGAGGCAAAAAACAAACGCCTTGCAGCTGTGTTAAAAGGCGTGGCAGGTTTAACCTTCGGTAATTTTGAAGACAACCAAATTGATTTATTCGGTGATGCCTACGAGTTCCTGATTTCAAACTATGCCGCCAATGCGGGTAAATCCGGTGGCGAATTTTTCACCCCTCAGCACGTCTCAAAACTGATCGCACAGTTGGCCATGCACGGCCAAACCAGCGTCAATAAAATCTATGACCCAGCAGCAGGCTCGGGCTCGTTGCTGTTACAAGCCAAAAAGCACTTTGATGCGCATATCATTGAAGATGGTTTTTTTGGTCAAGAGCTTAATCACACCACCTATAACTTGGCGCGTATGAATATGTTTTTGCACAACATTAACTACGACAAGTTTAATATTCAGTTGGGTGATACCTTAACCGAACCACACTTTTTAGATGACAAACCCTTTGATGCCATTGTATCTAACCCGCCTTATTCAGTGAAATGGATTGGTAGCGACGACCCAACCCTAATTAACGACGACCGTTTCGCGCCCGCAGGTGTGCTTGCACCCAAATCAAAAGCCGACTTTGCCTTTGTGCTTCATGCACTGAGTTACCTATCAAGCAAAGGTCGTGCGGCGATTGTTTGCTTCCCCGGTATTTTTTACCGTGGCGGTGCTGAGCAAAAAATTCGCCAGTACTTGGTTGACAACAACTACGTTGAAACCGTGATTTCATTAGCTCCTAATCTGTTTTTTGGCACCACCATTGCCGTGAATATTTTGGTGCTGTCTAAACACAAAACCGACACTACCACCCAGTTTATTGATGCCAGCGGTTTGTTTAAAAAAGAAACCAATAACAACGTCTTAACGGACAACGACGACGAAAAAAATCCGGGTCATATTCAGCAAATTATGAAGGTGTTTGCCAGCAAAGAGAACGTTGATCACTTTGCTAAATCGGTTGATTTGGACGTCATAGCAGGCAATAGCTACAACCTTTCGGTAAGCAGTTATGTGGAAGCTAAAGACAACCGAGAGGTGGTAGATATTGCAAAGCTCAACGCAGAGCTTAAAACCACCGTTGCTAAAATTGATGCGCTTCGCAGTGATATTGACGCCATTGTGGCAGAAATTGAAGGTGAGGAGCTTGAGGCATGAGTCAGTTGAACTGTTTAGAGAAACTGCTGGATGGGGTTGAGGTTGAATGGACAACTCTAGGGAATGAACACGCGGTTGAAATAGCCAATAGTGGTCGAAAGCCCGTAAAAGCAGCGCTGCGTGTAGCAGGAGAAACGCCGTATTATGGCGCAAACAACATTCAAGACTATGTTGACGGCTACACACATGATGGTGAGTTCGTGCTTATTGCTGAAGATGGTTCAGCAAGTCTTGAGAACTACTCTATTCAATACGCAACGGGTAGGTTCTGGGCAAACAACCATGTTCATGTTGTGAGAGGTAAAGAAGGTCTCAATACACGCTACCTATATCACTATCTTTGTATTGTTAACTTTGTTCCGTTTTTATCTGGCGGTGGTCGTGCCAAGCTGACCAAAGGAAAATTGGTTGATATACCGCTCCCCATTCCTTGCCCAGATAACCCAGAAAAATCGCTGGCAATACAAGCTGAAATAGTGCGTATTCTGGACGCATTTACCGCCATGACCGCCGAGCTGACCGCCGAGCTGACCGCCGAGCTTAACATGCGGAAAAAACAATACAACTACTACCGCGACCTGTTGCTAAGTTTTGAAGATGGTGAAGTTGAGTGGAAATCATTAGAGTTCCTTTGTAGATCCATCTCTGCCGGTGGAGATGTTCCTAAAAATAGCGCTAAAGGGCAAACCGAACCAACTTCTGAATATCCATACCCAATTTATGCAAACGCTACAGATGAAAAAGGGCTATATGGTTTCACTGATAACTATAAGATTGATAGTGATGCAGTAACTATTTCTGCGCGTGGTGCAAAAGTCGGTTATCACACTGTAAGGGAAGCTAAGTTCACACCAATTATTCGTTTAATTGTTTTAGTTGCTGATAAAAATTTAGTTACCACGAGATATTTAAATTATGTTTTAGACATGACTCCGATTGGTGGTACTGAAGGGGGAATTCCGCAACTCACGGTTCCAATGGTAAAAAAGATCACTGTTCCAATTCCATTTCCAAACGATCCTGAGAAATCATTGGTCGAGCAAGCGAGAATTGTAGCTATATTGGATAAATTCGACACGTTAACAACTTCGCTGCAAGAAGGTCTCCCACGCGAAATCGAGCTTCGCCAAAAACAATACGATTATTATCGTGACCTGCTGTTGAGCTTCCCGAAATCTCATTCAGATGAGGCAGCTTAATGAGTAAAACGCTAACGGAAATAGCAGAGTTGTTGCAAGCGTCCGACAAAAAGATACAGTTAATCTATGCCTTTAATGGCACAGGTAAGACGCGCTTATCGCGTGAATTTAAAGAGATCATAGCACGAAAAGACGATGGGCAAGATGCGCTTGACGATGCAGAGCAAGTGCCACTGTCGCGCCACAAGATTTTATATTACAACGCGTTTACGGAAGACTTGTTTTACTGGGATAACGATTTAGATGCCGATGCAGAGCCGAAGTTAAAAATCCAACCCAATACGTTTACTGATTGGATCATAAGAGATCGCGGACAAGATCAAAACATCATTACCAACTTTCAGCGCTATACCAATAATAAGTTAACGCCTCAGTTCATTGAGCAAACAAAGCAAATATCTGAGAATGGTCGAAGGGTTAATATAAGTACCTTTCCGGAAGTTAAATTTACCTATGAGCGTGGAACAGAACATACCCCGCTGATTAAAATATCCAAAGGTGAAGAAAGTAACTTCGTATGGAGTGTTTTTTTTACACTACTTGAAGAAGTTATGGAGATCTTAAAAGAACCTGATATGGATAAACGTGAAGATGACTATTTTAACGAGCTTGAATATGTTTTTATCGATGATCCAGTAAGCTCTTTAGATGATAACCACCTAATTGAATTAGCAGTTAATTTGGCCAGCCTTATAAAATCAAGTGAGTGTAATATTAAGTTTGTAATTACCACGCATAATCCGCTTTTTTATAATGTGCTATCTAATGAGTTTAATAATAAATGGTGTAACAATCCTGAAGCTGAGCCGCGTGTTTGGACTTACAAGCCAAACCAATGTCAAAAATATCGTTTAAATAAAAATCTCGAAGAGAAGTTTGATTTAATTGAACTTGGTGTAAAAACGCCATTTTCATATCATTTGCACTTATTGTCAGAGATAAGAAAAGCCATTAATGATAATCAAGTTAAAAAATATCACTTTAACTTTCTAAGAAATATTTTAGAGAAAACCGCTACATTTTTAGGGCACGATAAATGGGAAAGCCTTCTCCCCAAAGTCGCTGATAATTCCTTCGACTCATATGCAAATCGAATTCTACAGTTATCTAGCCATTCTGCACATGCAGGTGAGGAGACTGGAGATGTTGATGAAAATGACAAAGTAAAACTAAAAGAACTTGTTAATTTTTTAAGCCTTGAATATGGCTTTTGGAAACAGGAGGCGGAAGGTGACCAATAAGAATTTGACAATACAAGATCAAAGCTCTGAGTTTTTACTTTACACTGCGCCTAACGGTGATGTGAAAGTAGAAGTATTACTCAGCGGCGAAACCATATGGCTGACGCAAAAGCGTATTGCTGAGCTATTCGGTGTTGGTGTGCCGGCCATTTCTAAACACTTGGACAATATTTACGATTCAGGCGAATTGCAACGCGAGGCAACTCTTTCCATTTTGGAAACAGTTCAACAAGAAGGTAAGCGAGAGGTTAAGCGTAAGCTAGAATATTACAACTTAGATGCAGTGATTTCGGTTGGCTATCGCGTTAACTCAGCGCAAGCGACGCAATTTCGTATTTGGGCGACAGCATTAATTAAAGACTACATCATCAAAGGCTTTGCTATGGATGATGAGCGCCTTAAAAATGGCCGCTTCTTTGGCAAAGATTACTTTAAAGAACTGCTAGAACGTGTCCGTTCGATACGCGCTAGCGAGCGACGTATTTATCAGCAAATCACTGACATTTTTGCTGAATGCAGCATTGATTATGACCCTAAATCTGAAACCACCCGTTTGTTTTACGCTCATGTACAAGACAAGTTTCATTTTGCGATTACCGGCCATACATCCTCAGAAATCATCGCTTTAAAAGCCGATGCTAGTCAGCCATTAATGGGTATGACAACGTATAAAAATGCCCCAGAAGGGCGGATACTTAAGTCAGACACTACCATTGCAAAAAACTATCTGGCAGAGGATGAAATCAAAAAGCTCGAACGCGCTGTGTCAGCATTTTTTGATTATATAGAAGGCATTATTGAACGCCGTAATACCTTTACTATGGAAGCCTTTGCAGAAAGCGTAAATAAGTTTTTGGCGTTTAATGAGTACCAAGTATTAGAAGGCTATGGCAATGTAACGCGCAAGGCCGCCGAGCAAAAAGCCCATGCAGCTTATGAACAATTTAACAAACAACAAAAAATAGAGTCTGACTTTGACCGTGAAGTTAAAAAGCTACTTGGGCATGGAAGTAAGAAAAAGGATGTAAACGAATGACGACTTATAAAGCGGTGGCAGAATCCAATAACTTTATTGTGTTAGATAAATACACTAAAGAGTGGCAGGTTAACGAAAGCTTTCAAAGCGAAGGTGATTTAGAACGTGAGCTGATTCAAGACCTAAGCAATCAAGGTTATGAGTATTTACCCGCGCTAACGACACCAGACGCCATGCTGGCGAATGTTCGCAAGCAGCTACAAGCCCTTAATAAAGTCGAGTTTACTGATGCCGAGTGGGCTCGCTTTTGCGAGCAATACTTAAACACCCCAAGCGATAATATTCTTGATAAAACTCGCAAGGTGCACAGTGACTATATCTTCGATTTTGTCTTTGATGATGGCCATATCGAAAACATCTACCTGTTCGACAAGAAAGCCATTGCTCGCAACAAAGTGCAGGTCATTAAGCAGTTTGAGCAAACGGGAAGCCATGCCAACCGATACGATGTGACGATTTTGGTCAATGGTTTGCCTTTGGTGCAAATCGAACTTAAAAAGCGTGGTGTGGCAATCCGTGAGGCGTTTAACCAAATTCATAGGTACAGCAAAGAGAGCTTTAATGCAGAGAACTCGTTGTACAAGTTCTTGCAGCTGTTTGTGATCTCTAATGGCACCAACACGCGCTATTTTGCCAATACCACTAAACGAGATAAAAACAGCTTCGACTTTACGATGAACTGGGCGAAGTCAGACAATACGCTGATTAAGGATTTAAAAGACTTTACCGCCACATTTTTCCAGAAAGAGACGCTGCTTGAAGTGATCTTGCGTTACTCTGTGTTTGACGTCAGCAATACCTTACTTGTAATGCGCCCCTACCAGATTGCCGCCACTGAGCGCATTTTATGGAAGATAAAGAGCGCGTTTAACGCTAAGAACTGGAACAACACCGAGAGCGGTGGCTACATTTGGCACACTACCGGTTCAGGAAAAACACTCACCAGCTTTAAAGCGGCACGTTTGGCCACCGATTTAGACTGTATCGATAAAGTCTTTTTTGTGGTGGACAGAAAAGACCTCGACTATCAGACGATGAAAGAGTATCAGCGGTTCTCGCCTGATAGTGTGAACGGTTCAGACAGTACCGCAGGGCTTAAGAGTAACCTGGATAAAGACGATAACAAGATTGTCGTCACCACAATCCAAAAGCTCAATAACTTAATCAAAAGTGAAAGCGATTTAGCTATCTACAACAAGCAGGTTGTCTTTATTTTTGATGAGTGTCATCGAAGCCAGTTCGGTGAAGCGCAGAAAAACCTGAAGAAGAAATTCAAAAAGTACTACCAGTTTGGCTTTACCGGTACGCCAATTTTCCCTGAAAACGCCTTGGGTGCTGAAACCACGGGTAGCGTGTTTGGCCAGCAGTTGCACACTTATGTGATCACTGATGCCATTCGTGATGAAAAAGTACTCAAGTTCAAAGTGGACTATAACGATGTTCGTCCTCAATTTAAGAGCATTGAGACTGAGCAGGATGATAAGAAGCTTAGTGCGGCGGAGAACAAGAAAGCGTTCTTACATCCAATGCGCATTCGTGAAATCTCGCAGTATATTCTGAACCATTTTAACCAGAAAACGCATCGAGCCTATTCTGGCGCCAAAGGGTTTAACGCCATGTTTGCGGTAAGTAGTGTTGATGCAGCGAAAGCGTACTATGAAACCTTCAAAACATTGCAGGCCGAGGCCGAAAATGAACCCACGAGTAAGCCTCTGCGCATAGCGACTATCTTCTCATTTGCTGCAAATGAAGAGCAGGACGCTATCGGTGATATTTTTGATGAGAGCTTTGAAGTTAGTGCCATGAACAGCAGCGCAAAGGAGTTTTTGAGCGCCGCGATTAACGATTACAACGCCATGTTTAAATCTAACTACGGCGTGGACAGTAATGGTTTTCAGAATTACTACCGTGACCTTGCACAGCGCGTGAAGAATCAAGAAATAGATCTGCTCATAGTGGTCGGTATGTTTTTAACGGGCTTTGATGCGCCTACGCTTAACACCTTGTTTGTTGATAAGAATTTGCGTTATCACGGCTTGATGCAGGCATTTTCCCGCACTAATCGCATTTATGATGCGACGAAGACCTTTGGCAATATTGTGACCTTCCGGGACTTGGAACAGGCAACCATTGATGCTATCACCTTGTTTGGTGACAAAAACACCAAAAACGTGGTGTTGGAGAAGAGCTACAAAGAATACATGGAAGGCTTTAACGATATTGCTACTGGCCAAGCGCGTCGAGGTTTTGTTGATATCGTAAAAGAGCTGCAAGAACGTTTTCCAAACCCAGAAAATATTGAAAAAGAACAAGATAAAAAAGAATTTGCCAAGCTGTTTGGTGAATACCTAAAAGCAGAAAATATTTTACAAAACTACGATGAGTTTACTGGATTAAAAGCACTGCAAAGCTTAGATACCAGTGATGAACAAGCTGTTGAAGAGTTTAAGTCAAAGTACTATCTGGATGATGCTGACATCGAGGCAATGCAAACCATCAATATGCCAAGCGAGCGTGCTATTCAAGATTATCGCTCTACCTACAACGATACCCGCGACTGGTTGCGACGCGATAAAGAAGGTCAGGACAAAGATAAGTCAACGGTAGACTGGGACGATGTGGTCTTTGAAATTGATTTGCTTAAATCCCAAGAAATAAACCTCGAATACATTCTTGAACTGATTTTTGATCACAATAAGAAGAACAAGAGCAAAGAAGGCTTGATTGAAGAAGTTCGTCGTATGATCCGCGGTAGCCTTGGCAATAGAGCAAAAGAGAGTTTGGTGGTGGATTTTATAAACCAAACAAACCTAGATGAAATCAATGACAAAGCCAGCATTATCGACGCTTTCTTCAGGTTCGCCCAGGCGGAGCAGAAGCGCGAAGCCGATGCAATTATTGCCTCTGAAAAGCTCAATATCGATGCTGCCAAACGCTATATTGCGTCATCACTCAAACGTGAGTACGCCTCTGAAAATGGCACTGCACTTAATGAAGCGCTGCCCAAACTTAGCCCATTGAACCCACAGTACCGAACCCAGAAGCAAACGGTTTTTCAGAAAATTGCCGCTTTTGTTGAAAAATTCAAAGGCGTGGGTGGGCAGATATAGAAGGCATTTTACGGAAGATATTAATGGAGGAAACGGTTTGCTAAGAGCTATATCAGACTTTTTGTACCGTTCACCGAGAATGAAAGGGCGACAAATTGCCAAGGAGCTGGGGCTGGATAAGTCTCAAGTGAACTCGTTTCTTCACAAAAACCAGGATACGTTTGTGAAAGACTCAAATCATGAATGGTGCTTGATACGGGCTCAGCATGTGGAAATTGATTTCGCTACAGGTTGGATTGATGATAAAGCCTTTGAGAGTGCTATCGGTAAGCTTGCGTATCAAAAAGATGCAAACAAGATAACATTTAGATTCGGCATCGATTGTAAGTTTTTGCTGATAGCATTGGCCCGTTTTCTTGCTCTCGCGAATCAGCTTACTGCGAATGGGAAGGATGTGGTGATGGATACTACAGCATGTCCTAATACACGCGGTTTTTTCAGCAGAAATGGCTTCTTTGATTATCTTAATCAAAGTGTCACTTGTCTTCCTGAAAGGCCCGTTTTGTCAGCTGCTAAAACTTATCGGGATAATAGCGATACCTTGGTCGAACTAGGAGAAATTGCACAGCCAACCCAAAACAAGGAGCTTGTAATTCGTTTGGGCGACAGGTTTGTAGAGCATTCTTCAGCTAGCTATTTCTTAGCGGCTAAGACTGTTTTTTCAGAGCTTGTAGGCAACGTTACTGATCACAGTGAATCCAAAATACCTGGACTAGCAGGTCTGCAAGTGTATCGACCGTATAATAAACCAAAGCATATTCAAACAGTCATATCTGACTCTGGTTTAGGTATTGCCGCTACCTTGAGAACAACGTTACAAAGTGAACATCCGAAGTTGTACGCACAGTTTTCAGCGGAAACTGTTGAGAATGACATTGCGCTCGTTCAAAAAGCATTTACATCTGGTGAGGTTAGTCGCTTTGGTAAAGGCCGGGGGCTAGGCTTTAAGAGTAGTCGAGAGCACGCTAGCAAAGAGAAAGTTATCATTGTTATTAGGCAGCTAACTTTCTCATTGGCTTTGGAATACTCGAAGGGTCAACTCATCAATGTTTCTGAAGATCGAGGGTTAGTCCCTATCACGGGAACCCATATCTGTTTTGACTTCTATGTTGACAATTTCTGATAAATAGTGTCAACTTAAGCAGATGAAACAGTTAACTCATAAAATTCTTCTTTCAGAAGTCGTAGGTTCTGACCATGCCTTTGGTAACGATGAAGGTAGTGAAGCCTATGTGAAGATTAAAAAGATCGTTGATGGTCACCCATCATGCGACATTTTTGCTATCAGCTTGGAAGGGATTCGATTCACTGATGCTTCATTTCCTCGTGAAAGTGTAATCTCGTTGGCTAAAGCATTAAAAGGAGAAAAAGGTTTTTACCTTTCTAATGTACCGAGTCGTGATCTTCTGGACAATTGGTCTTATGGCGCTAAAGCCAAGGATCAACCTCTTCTAGTCAAGAGCGATAGCGGTTACGAAGTGCTTGGAGTAAAACTCAGTGCGACTGTCAAAGAGCTTCTAGATTTTGTTATTGCAAAAAAGACAGTGACTTCGTCACATGTATCTAAGCACTTTGACATTTCAGCACAGAATGCCAGTGGTCGATTAAAGAAGCTTCATGCTACAGGTCTTGTGTTAGGTCAAAAAGAAGTGGCAGAGTCAGGTGGACTGGAATTTGTCTACCGATCAATTGTGTAGTTTTTTTGGTTTTCTGGTTAATCTGCTTGCGTTAATCAGAATCAAAGTTTATTATTTGATCAGATCCTTTGGATCTTTTTTATCAATATCTGATAAATGTGATTAAGTTAAGCAGAATAGGAGGCTTTATGGCTACAAATCCCCCATCAGGTGACGGACACAGAAACGGTGCCGTTAAAGGTCGATCTCAGACTCAGACGCCAAGCGGACATTGGGTAAAGCGAGATGCTGATACTGGTCGATTCATGGATGTAAAGACATCTGACAAAACGCCATTTAAAGGCGTCAGGAAGGAGAAATAGTTTGGCTAATGGTAAAACCCATTTGGTCGTCGGGGCTGCGGTTGGTTTAACCGTTGCCCTAGCGGACAACAAAAAACAAGCTGTCAGTCACCATCCTCTAACTGCCATTACGGTTGGCTCTCTATTTGGCAAGCTTCCAGATATTCTGGAACCCTCTTTGGGTAACCCTCACCATCGTCAGTTTTGCCACAGTCTATTGGTGTTAACTGCACTAGGTGTTGGTCTCAAACATTTGTATGAGTGGCAACCGGAAGAGGCAATTGATCAGTGTCTTCGCGGGCTGGGGCTAATCGCCGGATGTGCTTATGTCAGCCATTTGCTCTGTGATGCGACAACACCGCGCTCACTTCCTTTAATTGGCAAACTATAGGAGTTTTGAATGGTCGTTGAAGTCACGAGGCACATTAAGCGTCCTGTTGAGCGGGAGCTTTGGGCTCGCGCAGCTGCTCGTTGTCAGTTTAGCGGGTGTCATAAATTGTTATACAAATCAGCGGTGACCCAGGAATCGGTCAATGTCTCTCAAAATGCTCATATTTACGCATTTTCGGAGAATGGGCCTCGTGGTCGGGGACTCTTTAAAACTAAGCCAACCAGTTTGAATGACGTCAGCAACCTCATGTTGCTGTGCTACGACTGTCACAAAAAAATTGACCAGAAAGGCAGCGAAGATAGGTATCCAGCCGACCTCTTGATTAGTTGGAAAATGCAGCATGAGCAACGTATAGAAATCCTCACGGGCATTTCTCCTGATCGTAAATCAAATGTTGTTTTATATGGTGCCAATATTGGAACTGAAAGATCACCGATAAGTTATCACAGTTGTGTTGAGGCAATGTTTCCGAATTTGTATCCGGCAACTGAAAAGCCAGTGACACTATCCATGGTATCAGAGCTGAAGGATCACTCTGAACAATTTTGGCAAGCAGAGTCGCAACACCTAACGAAGCGTTTTCAAAGTAAAATTTCATCAATCATCGAAGAGGATTCTTGTAAGCATTTTTCATTGTTCGCGTTAGCTCCTCAACCATTGTTAATAAAACTTGGCGCTTTGCTCACCGACAAAATTGACGTCGAGACTTATCAGCTACATCGAGAGCCTAAAGGCTGGTTTTGGCAAGACTGTTCAGATGATTTTGAGTACATCATCAACAGACCTCAAAATATGGAGGGAAAGCCAGCCCTGGTACTTTCTTTAAGTGACCATGTGTCGCATGAGCGAATTACTCGGGTTATAGGGCCAGATACATCGATTTGGGAAGTGACTATCAAGCAGCCTCATAATGATTTCATGCAGTCAAAGCAGCAGCTCTCCTTGTTCAGAAAGTGCATAAGAAAGCTGATTGTTGAAATTAAAAATACACACGGGGATGCGACGCCACTGCAAATTTTTCCTGTGATGCCAGTATCGTGTGCCGTCGAATTAGGACGGGCCAGAATGCCTAAGGCTGATATGCCATGGCTTATTTATGACCACGACATAAAAACACAACAATTTGTAATGGCAATCGAGCTTCGAGGAGATCTATATGAGTAATAGCAAAAGTAACGATGTTCTAAACACAATTCTCGAAAAAATTGAGCTACCTGACAGTGCTTATGAAAAGGCTGAAAAACGCTATAAGGATCTAGGTGATTGGTTACATCGCCCAGAGTCAACATGTGTGAATTTTGATCCCCACGTGTTTTCTCAAGGTTCCTTTCGTCTAGGTACGGCGATTAGGCCCGATTCAGAAGAACAGTATGACCTAGACATGGGGTGCAATCTTCGGCGTGGCCTTGATAAAGCGTCTATCACTCAAAAGCAATTAAAGCACCTAGTCGGTCATGAATTAGAGCTTTATCGAAATGCCAGAGGCATTAAGGAAGAGCTAGCCGAGAAGAAACGCTGTTGGCGCTTAGAGTATGCCGATGGGCTTAGCTTTCACATGGACATAGTTCCGTGTGTGCCAGAGAGTGATACAGGAAGAGGACTGTTGAAAAAGCGGATGGTCGAAAACTCTAAGTTTGATGAAAAGTTGGCTCAAAACGTGTCTCAGCTCGCAGTTTCGATTACCGACAACACAGATTCCACTTATGCAGTTGTGGATGAAAATTGGCGTATCAGCAATCCTGAAGGATATGCTCGATGGTTTGAAACGCGCATGAAGACGGCACGGTTAGTAATAAACGAACGTGAAATGCGATTTAAAGCCAGTATAGATAGTCTGCCATATTATCAATGGAAGACACCCTTACAGCAGGTTATCCAATTATTGAAGCGTCATCGTGACACTACGTTTAAAAACAATGAGGATAGTAAGCCAATATCGGTAATCATCACTACATTGGCTGCTAAATCATATAAAGGTGAAAGTGATTTGGCTTCAGCGTTGAATACGGTGCTCTCCGAGATGGATGACCATATTTCTGCACAAGCGCCAATGATTCCGAACCCAGTTAACCCAGCCGAAGATTTTGCAGACAAGTGGTATGACGAAAAATCTGCTCAATACCGATTACAAGAAAACTTTTATAAATGGCTGTATCAAGCTAGAGCTGATTTTAGTGCTCTTTGCTCAAGTAATGATACGCAACGAATAGTAAATGCGGCGCAAAATGGTTTGGATCTGAAGCTTGATTCAAGTTCGGTAGCACGTCTCTTGGGTATTCCTGCGGTGACAGCAAAACCAACTTTCGCAATTCAATCATCTGATCCAAAGCCATGGTTTAAGCAATAGATGAAGCACTGGAAGGCTGTAGGCCTAGAGGCTTTTCTCTCGGCTTATCCGAACATTAGATTAGTAGATGTCCATGCAGATAAGGTTGAGTTGCAGGGAGAGTATCTGTTAAAAGCACAGCTAGCTGGAAGTCGGTTTATAGAGCGAACATTTTCTCTAAGGATTGTATGCCCAAGTGATTATCCTAGGGCTTTACCAGTGGTGTTTGATACCGCTGGTTACTTTCCTCGTAATCAGGACTTCCATACTTACTCTGACGGATCATTTTGTCTTGGCTCAGACCTGAAAATTAAGTCAATTTTGAAAACCGACTCGTCATTGACAACCTTTTTCGAAAAGATTGTTGTCAGGTTTCTTTATTCGGTGTCCCATAGGGTTGAATTTGGCAACTTTCCCTATGGCGAACTGGACCATGGTGAGAAAGGCCTGATTGATGATTATTCTCAGTTGTTCAATGTTAATGGTAAAGCATCAGTTCTACGGGCACTGAAAGCGTTAGGTTTGCGCAAGCGTGAGGCAAATAAATTACCTTGTCCATGTGGTTGTGGTGATCGTCTTGGCTCGTGTGACTATCGGTTTGTCTTGAACGAGTTTCGTCAAGTTGAGCGCCGCCGATGGTTTCGCGATCACCTACAAGAAGCTTTTACACCGATTGATAAAACCAATTAAAAGGACCTGTAAATTATTAATCAGCCAAAAGTAAAGGATCACAATTAGCTAGTTTCGATCTTTATTGTCATTAATTATGATATTCATTGAAGTGCTATTAGATTAATTTCAAACTTTATTGTCGTTTTTTCATATTTGGTGCTAGATGAAATTAAGGCCTGCACGAGAGAAAAGTTTCAATCTTTAATGTCCTCCCACAGTTGAACGACTATATTAACGTTTGAAACTGGATATTAAAGTTTGAAACTCAGACATGCAGGCTTTTAGGAGTTGCTCTTCACTTTCTTTAATTAAAAAAAACGAACCTTTCGGTTCGTTTTTTGTGCGCCCCACAAATGACGCTTAACTAATCAAGAAAAGGATTTTCCTCAACGAGCGCATCTTCGACGCTTTCGAACTCTTCGAGCGTTGCCGTCAATAATTCAACTATTTCACTGGCAATAACCGCTGGAGGTTGAACCCTTTCGGTATCTTCAAGTGAATCATCCTTTAACCACGAGATATCAACGTCGGTCTTATCTCTTGTAATAATGCCTCATCATCGTTCTTTTTCTTTTCAAGTGCCGCAACCTGTGCATCCGTGAGGATAATGCCTTCTTGGGCGACTTTTGCTTCCAACGCTTTCAGGCGCTTTTTGAAGTTTTCCAAATCGTGGCGTAGCCAGATTGAGTAAACCAGCTTTGTGTTTGATGACTGTGTTGTTAGTATGAAGCATGAGAGTTACCTCTTTGTATGTTTTGATTAAAGATTCAGCACCTTTATCAAAACGGGTAACTCTCACCTTTTCAAGAAGCTGTGTCAGATCTGGTCGGAACTAATTCAAACTATTTTGTTAAATGCTGTGTTATCGAAAACCGACAATTCCCACTGTCAACGCTAGGTCGTTTGTTACATCAATTCCTCCGTCAACGTAAAGAAAATGATTTTTGTCAACGATGTACGCATATCCATTTTCCCTCGCAAGCAGTTTGATTGCATCGTTTAGTTTATTGTGAACAGTAGCAACTAGCGCTTGCTCCTTTGTTTTGAGATCGACCTCTGCTAGCAATAATTCCTGCTCTAAGTCATTGTATCTTTGTCTGATTTTTGTCTGCTCACGCAATATCTCACTTTGGTTTAGCAGCCCTTGTTCAATTTTGTTCTCAATTTGACTCTGATATTCTTTAAACTCTTCTTGTTTTTTTTCGAAGGTATTTTGAATAGATTTACTATAGTTTCTAAGCTGTTTTGTTGCTTGTTTATATTCAACCATTTCCAACATGACTTTTTCATAATCGACATGCGCAATGGTTTGCGCCTGCACATTCGGAATTAGCAGAAAGGAACAAGCTAGAATGGCGATACTGAAATTTTTCAAAATAAAATTCTCCTTATACACATAAAAGTGATGTTGTGAAGTTATCGCAAACTTATCGACTGAGTTGACAGGTATTAATATCGCTCAGTTACCTTCGACGCCTTTATCTGTCGCAAGTGTCGGAGGCAAGCGCCATCAGTACCCTAAACGGTTTTATCCTCCGCATCCACAGCCAATCGTCAAAGTAGATCGGACAGGGTCGCCGGCTGCGTTTTAAACAGTGCACTAAACATTTTTTCAGCCAGTGCTACACACTATTTGGTCGACCATGATTTTTGAATGTCGAGGGCCTGTT
This sequence comes from Alteromonas oceanisediminis, assembly GCF_018474025.1. Classification (GTDB taxonomy): domain Bacteria; phylum Pseudomonadota; class Gammaproteobacteria; order Enterobacterales; family Alteromonadaceae; genus Alteromonas_E; species Alteromonas_E oceanisediminis. The sequence goes on from NZ_JAHCTA010000010.1 coordinate 19,542, forward strand.
GATATTCTCGCATTCGTTACTTCGTGCTTTTACTGTAACGTATTTCTATTTTGTCGAAGAACCCCCAGCTAGATTCGGCTTTAGACTCCCTGCTAGCGATGCCTTTCTCAATCATAACTTCATTATCAGAAGCCCAGTTTATGATGAGCTCGGAGATCTCAGGATGGCCATCAATGATGTAAATATTGCCCGCTTCATTCTCCAGCGTGTCATCAGCGTCAATGATGGAAACCTGAGTACTAAACCCCGTCATAGCGCCACAATCGCGTTGAAACACGACGACTTTGAGATCTCCGTTAGGCGAGACTGTTTCAGAATAGATGTCGTTGCCGCACATGTCGCTCGTCACATAGACGAACAGGCCCACCATCGCTATTGGAATACCAACAATCACTGATCCTGCACAAAGGACAACTTTCTTCCACGTTTTCACTGGCGGGTAATCACCTTACAATTCGTGATCGCTTATCAGGTGTTCAGTTCGTTTCCTGTAGCTTTCTTCAAAGGCAACAATGGCGGCCATAACACCTGAAAAGAACAGCACCGATACTGCCATAGGAATTAAAGTGAGCATCGGAATCACACTAACGAGGCTGGCTGTCAAAAACCCTACCATAGACGCCACAATGGCTATGACCGTTAATAGAAAGCCTACATAAGCCGTTACTCTGGCGAGCAGCAATAACAATCCCAAATTATGCGTAGTTACGTTTGTATAAGGTTTCATTTGTACATCCTTTTCCAATTATTTTTTATGATGGATATGTTGCGTTCATTTGTTCAAAGTCCAATGTAATGAGCGCCTCTAAAACGTTGAGGTTAACATCATCTAACTTGTTGATATATAGACATGATTTACCCGTTTTGTGTTTACCCAATTGACTGAGCAACTCAGCCTTTTTAGCTTCCTCCATTCCTTTCATCAAGTAAATCGATAAGTTAGATTTACGTGGTGAAAAGCCGGTGCGCAAAAACTTGTGTTTTTTGCCGTTTGCGGTTGTGTAGTGATATTGACCATAACCTATAATTGAGGGGCCCCACATAACTGGCTCCATTTTCGTCACATCATGGTAGATTCTTAACAGCGTTTTCGCATCGTCACGCCTTTTTTCATTCTCAACGCCCTCTATAAATTGCTTCACCTGCTGCGTTGTAGGCTGAGTTTTATTTTGGCTCATTTGCATGTACCTTTTTTAATATTCGGGCCAATTTAACGCCCCGCTATGCTGACAACTGAAAAGCGCACATACCAACCGCACTGGCCAGATTCAGCGACTCGATATCGCCCGTACCGGCGATCGTAAATGCCTTAGCGTTCAAACCCGCCAGTGTTGTTGCGGGCACACCACGCGCCTCGTTTCCAAATAAGTAACAGTCAAACGCTGAAAACGCCGGTGTGCGGATACTGTCACCTTGCAGATCTAGATAGGCAAAGCGTTCAAACCGTGCTTGCAGCGTGTCCAAAGACACATCGAGTTCCATCGGTACATGAAAAATAGCGCCCATGCTCGCTCGCACCACTTTAGGATTGAAGGGGTCGACGCTGTTTGGGCTAAGGAGCAACTGGAATCCACCAAACCAGGCTAGGCTGCGAAGAATCGTGCCGAGATTACCCGGGTCCTGTGGTTCATACAGATAGATACAACGCCTATCCTGCCCTACCGACATGCTGCTATCCGGCACCTTGGTGATGGGTACGCACGCAACCACACCTTGAGGCGTTTTCGTGTCACTGATGTGAGCCATGTGTTTTTCGCTTACCGTAATCGTTTCAAACACAGTGAGGGCATTTTTAGTCTTAGCGCGATAGGCCTCTGTCACGTACACCGTTATACCGCTGCGTTCAGCATTGTGACCATAGGCTTTTGACAGCTCTAATAACAGATGTTCGCCTTCAACGAGGTAGTAGCCAAACTGAGTGCGATATTTCTTTTGATGAAGTTTTTTGAGGTCATCGAGCTTCATAAACGGGCGGTGCTGTAGGATCGTGATTCAGTGTGGTTAAGGTTATCACGACTCTTGCCTCAGCGCGTCGTTCGGTTGCAAATCACTGATGCGGGGCTACAATAGCGCGGTCTCAGCGATACTCACAACAGGCTCATGCTATGGCGCGTTCTAAAACCAGTAAAAAATGGCTCGATGAGCACGTTAATGACCCCTACGTGAAAAAAGCGCAGGCCGACGGCTATCGCTCCAGAGCAAGCTATAAGCTGTTAGAAATTAATAATAAAGATAAACTCTACAGCGCGGGCAGTGTGGTGGTCGATTTGGGCTCAGCGCCGGGGGGGTGGTCACAAATTGTTGCACCTGTGGTGGGGGATAAGGGCAAGGTGATTGCGTCTGACATCCTGCCGATGGACAGCATCATCGGTGTCGACTTTATTCAGGGCGACTTTACTGAGGAAGCGGTTTACGACGCCATTCTAAACGCACTCGGTGATCGTAAGGCGGATGTGGTGATATCCGATATGGCACCCAATATGAGTGGCGTGAATACCACTGATCAGTACAGTTCGATGTATTTGGTTGAGCTAGCACTTGATATGGCTCGCAATGTATTGCGTGCAAATGGCGCTTTTTGTGCAAAGGTCTTTCAGGGTGTTGGCTACGAAGAGTACGTCAAGGACGTGCGCAGTTCGTTTAAGCAGGTATTTGTACGAAAACCTGCCGCATCCAGACCCCGCTCACGCGAAGTCTACCTTGTTGCAAAAGGTTTTAAAGGGTAATAGCGCTTATTCACCTTCCAGCAATTGGCGCTTGTTCTCTACCCCGTTCCATTCATCCGCATCGTCAGGCGGCGCTTTTAATTCAGTGATGTTAGGCCAGGTTTGGCTGAGTTCAGCATTGAGCAAAAGGTATTCTCCGTGCTCGGCTGGTAACTCAGTGTCCTGAAAAATGGCATCCGCCGGGCACTCCGGAACGCACAATGCGCAATCGATACAAATGGCAGGGTCAATCACTAAGAAATTAGGCCCTTCGAAGAATGCGTCCACCGGGCACACCGCTACGCAATCGGTGTATTTACACTTGATGCAGTTGTCAGTCACTACAAAGGTCATGCGTGTTAGCTTTGGTTAAGGGGAAATGCCGCTAAGTGTAAAGTAGCGTTTTGAAAACTCAAGCGAGGAAACGTCGATTTACCTACCTAAAGCGAATCAACTACACTAAACTGCACGCCCCCTGCTGGGGAGACTATTTAGCGCCACTCAAGAGTAACTGATTTTATGCTGCGTTTAACTGACATCAAATTACCATTGGATCATGACACGCTTGCGCTGGAGCAAGCTATTCTGACGAAACTCAAGATTGATAAGACGCAGTTACGCTCATTTGATGTGTTTAAGCGTGGCTACGACGCGCGCAATAATCGGGATATTCAACTGATTTACACATTGGATGTAGACGTTGAAAACCCAGCAGAATTGTTATCACAGTTTGCTCAGGATCCACGCGTTCGCGTTACACCGGACATGCGCTATCAGTTTGTAGCTCACGCGCCGCCCACAATCACATCTCGTCCGGTCGTGGTAGGGTTGGGCCCATGTGGGTTGTTTGCAGCATTAATTCTGGCACAAATGGGATTCAAGCCCATCGTGTTAGAACGCGGTAAAGCTGTGCGAGATCGCACCAAAGACACGTTTGGGTTTTGGCGCAAAAAACCGCTTGATCCCGAATCCAATGTGCAGTTTGGTGAGGGGGGCGCGGGCACATTCTCTGATGGGAAATTGTATAGCCAAGTGAAAGACCGCAAGCACTATGGCCGCAAAGTGCTGCATGAATTTGTGGTTGCCGGCGCGCCGGAAGAAATCATGTACGTCAGTAAACCCCACATTGGTACATTTAAACTGGTCAATATGGTCGAAAAAATGCGCGAGCAAATTATCGCACTGGGCGGTGAGATCCGTTTCAGCACGCGCGTTGATTCATTCGATTTGGTTCCCGATGACGCCGCTGAAAACGCTGCACAGGATCAGGCTATTTCAAACTTGAGCCTGCGCGGATTGCACCTGTCGACTGGCGACTATCTGCCATGCTCACAAGTGATTTTGGCCGTCGGACACAGTGCCAGAGATACCTTTCAAACCTTATACGACCAAGGCGTGTATGTGGAAGCAAAGCCGTTTTCAATTGGCTTTCGGATTGAGCATGAACAAAGCATGATTGACCGATGCCGATTTGGTGACAATGCTGGCCATCCGATTTTAGGCGCAGCCGATTATAAACTGGTACATCACTGCGACAATGGTCGTACCGTGTATAGCTTTTGTATGTGCCCTGGTGGCACCGTCGTCGCAGCAGCATCGGAACCGGGTCGGGTTGTGACCAACGGCATGAGCCAATACTCGCGCCATGAGCGCAACGCAAATAGCGCTATTGTCGTTGGCATCACGCCAGAGCAAGATTTCCCCGGCCACCCACTGGCGGGTATTGAACTGCAACGCAAGCTTGAAGCGCTGGCCTATCAGGCGGGCGGTGAGAATTATCATGCGCCCGCTCAGTTGATTGGTGACTTTCTGGCAGGTCGACCGAGCAATGAACTGGGCGAGGTCAAACCCTCTTACACGCCGGGCATTACGTTGACTGATTTAAGCACGGTTGTACCCGACTATGTGACAGAGTCTATTCGTGAAGCCATACCGGCATTTGACCGTCAGATCAGCGGTTTCGCCAAGCAGGATGGATTGCTGACCGGTGTGGAAACACGCACGTCCTCTCCAGTTTGTGTGAAGCGTGGCGCTGACTATCAAAGTATCAATGTAAAAGGGCTATATCCGGCGGGCGAAGGCGCGGGTTATGCCGGTGGGATCTGGTCTGCAGGGATCGATGGTATCCGTGTTGCCGAAGCGTTGGCGTTGGCACATCCCGAGGCTCAGCCTGCGAATCTGAACGGCGAGAACTAATCCACTAATGCACGGCATTAGCCACCGCGCTTTTTGTTCTGATGTTCAGCTTTCATGCGCTGGCTTTGCGCTGCACGTTTCTCAGTGCGCTTTTCTTTGCGGTCTTTTTTATCTGGCGTCAGAGAGCCGGTCTTAAAGCGCGCTTTACGCTTCGCTTTATCAGCGCGTTTTTTCTCGGCAGCTTCCGCCATTGCTCGCTCTTCCTTCACCAGCATCTCAGGGGTTTCAAGGCTGATCCGACCTAATTTCCCCGATTGAAGCTCGTGTAGCAGTACTTCGCAAATTTTATGTAAGTTCACCCTGCCGCCTCTCATTATGGCGCCACGTGAGCGCGCCGCTGCTTCCAGAAATTCGATTTCTGTGTCTGCAATCTGATCGAGTTTAAAGCGTGTCTTTAGCGCATCAGGGTAGGCTTTAATGAGGTAATCGGCCGCGTAAAACCCGACGTCATCGTACTCCATCGCAGTGTTCTTCACCGCGCCAGAAGCCGCTAAGCGATAGATTGAATGCGGGTTTTCAAGCTTCGGCCACAGCACACCCGGCGTATCAAACAGAACGATACCGCTACCAAGATTGATACGCTGCTGCGCCTTGGTCACCGCGGGTTCGTTGCCGGTTTTGGCAATAGTACGTTCAGCCAGAATATTGATCAAAGTAGACTTGCCCACATTAGGAATGCCAGTGATCATGGCATTAATATTCTTGGTCGAGGCATCCCTTTGCGCGCAAATAGAACGAACTAAATCCATGATTTGCTTTGTATTAGCGGGATCATCACTGGATGTCGTAAGCGTCTTGACCCCGCGCTCGGCTTCCAGATGAGCCTGCCACTTGGCCGTTATTTCCGGATCGGCTAAATCGAACTTATTCAGGATCTTTAAGCACGGCTTATCACCGCGAATCTTAGCGATTTCAGGGTTTTCACTGGAATAAGGAATACGGGCATCAAGTACTTCAATTAAAATATCGACCTGAGTAAGCGACTCTTTTATCTCTTTAAGGGCTTTGTGCATGTGCCCCGGAAACCATTGTAACGCCACGTTAACTGCCTTTTACGTCAAACTGATCGCTAGTTTACTGGATTATTGCGCACAGTGCTGCAATGGATAAATGAAGACTCACACAGAAACTAAGACGTGTTGCCTTGCCAGTGCCGAGTTAGCGGCACACGAATGAACCACCAAAGTCGAAGTGGAAATGGTTGGCATGTTGCGCATTATACTCCGGCCCTAATACGGTTTTAAAATAGTCACAGGCTGACGCATGCATCGCTCGCACGAATTCACCTTCTGGTGTTGCCTCGGGCCAATCGTCGAGTACCGATATCTCTGTGTTGTCAGCCAGTTGAAAGCCGGCAATATCAATCGCGTTGGCGTAAGCGTGTTCGCTGCGCCTTCCTGTTCGAGCATTATTGATATTCCTGCACGCGTAGGTGCCATAGTGGCGAATGCGCTGAACATCTTGACCTAAATACGTCTGAGCCAACGGCAACACTGCATGACGTTCCCACAGTAGCAAACTCACCAATGCCGGACAGGTAAGGCGAATATCTCCCCCATAGGAAATACCCGATTGCTTAAGCACTGCCGCGTTTTTAAAGCCACACGACTCACCGGTTTCACGATCGGTGATACGCTCGTAGTTCACACCGCTGTTCGATAGCACCTCGAAGCAATCTTCTGGCGCGTTTTTCAGTTGCATAATTTTAAATTTGGTGACAAATGTGGGTTGCGAATCCATATTCAATACGGCCCACGGGTTGTAACGATCCGGCAGATACTGGTAAGCCAAGAAGCCAAGCCCAGCAATCATCAGGGCAATACCCAAAAGGATGAACCATCGCCGCATAAACTCTGCCTAAATCACGTTCTAGTCGGTTATTGTGAGATCTAATTCGATCTCACGGCTAACCCATTCCGCATCGGGGTCAGACTCTTTGCCAATATCAAACGCAAGGCGGTCAACGCGGATGGTCGCGGTCATTGCGTTTTCGGCGTCATTCATCAGTTCAAAGCTGACCGGATTGGTGACCCCTCTTAATGTTAGATCGCCGGTTATGGCGTAGCCCTTTGAGGTCGTCTTAATAGCCGTAGACGTGAAGCGCCCTTGCGGATGATTCTCCGTATCGAACCAATCTCCCTCTGGCAATGTACTGTCGTAGGTACGGTCGCCGGTTTTTGCCGAGCCAAGATCAAAGGTTGCCGTGATCTGCGGGTTATCCGCGGGCGGTAAAACCAGCGTTGCTTGCCAATTGTCGAACTTGCCTTCAAAACGCATACCGGCATGCTCACCACGGAATATAAGTGTGCTGTTGGCGTCGCTGGCGTTGATAGTATTGGCAGTTGCAAACGGTGCGCTCATCAATATAACCATTGTTAGCCATAAGCACCGGCAACGTACAGGGAAGTCTTTTGATAGAAGACGATTGAGCATGCTAGGGTTTTTCCTTGATGTGTGTTCGCCACCACATACGCGGCAGCAAATTGAGGTTGTCTTTCACGCGGTGTTTAATGACAGCGGCAATATGCAAAATCATTAGCGAAAGGAACGTCAGCCCAGTGTACCAATGGATTTCACGCGCAATTGATTCAATGGTTTTATTGCGTTCGACACCTGGGATGTGTGGCCATTCAAACCAGTCAAATACAATGGTAGGTAAGCCAAAGGGGCTGGCGGACACCATTAACCACCCAGACAGTGGCATCACGATCATCGCAGCATATAACGCCCAATGCCCCCACTTTGCCAAGCGCTTTTCCTGATGGGTCATTGCGTCTGGCAGACGCGGTTGGCTGGTTATCCAGCGTACAATTAACCGCAGCGCAATGCTCAGCAATACCAACACACCGGCACTTTTATGTATTTGAAACAGCTTGTACTGGTCTGCCTTACTCATATCGACATTCACCATGAACAAACCACTTGCGAACATAAACAACAGCGCCAGCGCAATCAGCCAATGCAGAGCAATCGACACACTATGGTAACGCGCAGCCATTGCTTTGTTACCTATTCGTCAGTCTTAATAAATTCGCCTTCGATCATCACATCAACGCTGTCGCCAATGTTCGGCACGTACTTCGTCATACCCCACTCAGAACGATTGATTGTGGTGGTTGCAGAAAAGCCCATCGTAGGCTTTCCACTGAAGGGTTGGCGCTGCATTGCACCATTAAACTCGACGTCTAGCGTCACAGGCTTGGTAACGCCTAAGAAGGTCAGCTCACCGCTCATCTCAGCGCGTTGTTCCGTCAGCATATCGATGCCCGTTGAGCGAAAGGTAATATTGGCAAACTTCCCGGCGTTAAACCATGCCTCGTCTGTGGCTAAAATATTGTCGAAGTCTTTTTCATCGGCATTGGGGTACGCGGTTTGAATGGACATCGGATTAATTGTGGCGGTGACCGTGCTTTTCTCGATGTTGTTTGCATCGAAGGTGATACTCGCATCAAAATCAGCGAAGCGTGCGGTGTAATCTGATAAACCAAGATGTGACACCTTCCAGACAATACTGGCGTGAGTAAGATCGACGGTATATTCGCCGCTGGGCATTTCATTGAAGGTGCTTTTGGCAAATACCCAACTGATACAGCCAGTTAAGCTGAGGGTAGCCACGATAACGATTTTAGGCAGCAAATGCGGAGTTAGTTTCATCACAATCCTTGGTCAGTTTTGATTAATCGACAATACGCAAACTACGCCGCTCCGGTTTCATTGTGCTCAACAGTTTCGCTCAACAGCGTACACTCTGAGACTAACAACTGTTTTGGACGCCAAGCTAATGCAGTTTGAGGGTTGGCCGCAAACGTCGGTTAATCCGGTTCACCAACATGAATAACAGGGTTTTCAAGCGCCCATAGATCACGAACTGATGCATGCGATAAAGGCTGATGTAGACCATTCTGGCTAACCGACCCTCAATAAACATACTGCCCTTAGTGAGGTTGCCCATCAAACTGCCTACCGTCGAATAGGTCGACAAGGAAACCAGTGAACCATAATCCACATATTGGTAATCCTGTAACGGTTTATAGGCATCCATCAACTTGATGTTTTTCAACACATGCGAGGCCATTTGGTGTGCAGATTGTGCGCGAGGCGGCACTTTCGAACCGTCTGGCATTTCACAGTGGGCGCAATCGCCCAATGCGAATATGGCGCTATCCACGGTACTGACCAACTTGCGATCCACTTTGATTTGATTGATCCGGTTCGTTGCTAACCCGCCAATCTCATGCAGAAAATCCGGTGCTTTGATGCCCGCTGCCCAAACCGACATTTTACTGGAAATAAATTCACCTTCACGAGTATGCAGACCGTCCGCCTCAACTTTCGATACTGCCGTATTGAGTAATATCTCGACGCCTAACTTTTCCAATTCACGTTTAGTGGCACTGGCAATACGCTCAGGCAAAGCCGGCAGTAATCGAGGCCCAGCCTCGACCAGTCGTACTTTTAAGCGATTTTTAGACAGATGGTTGTACCCATATGACTTTAACAGCTCGGTGGTTTTGTACAATTCTGCCGCCAGTTCCACGCCGGTTGCTCCGGCACCCACAATCGCGATTTCGAGCGTATGCTTGGTATCATCTGCTTGCAGTTTGAGAAATTCATTGAGCAAGCGTGTATGAAAGCGCTGCGCGCTTTGCGGTGAGTCTAAAAATATACAGTGCTCGCGCGCGCCCTCTGTACCAAAATCATTGGTGACTGAACCGAGCGCAAAAACCAGCCGAGTGTAATGCAGTTCACGTTGTGTCAGCACGGTTTGCCCTTCGTTGTCCAATAAGGGAGCTAACTGCACAACGCAGCGGTCGCGATCCAACCCCACCATGGTACCTAAATGAAACACAAATCCATTTTTGTTGCCTAAAGATAGATAGTCCACGCCGTCAATATCGGGATCCATCGCCCCAGCCGCCACTTCATGCAGTAGCGGCTTCCAAATGTGCGTTCGATTTTGATCAACCAGAATAACTTTGTGATTAAAGCCACGATAGTGACGCCCCAACTTGATAGCCAGTTCAAGTCCGCCTGCACCGCCACCAATGATGAGTGTGCATTGGTCTTCGGGTGAGTTGGCAAGTTGTGACACAGGGTGATCTCCGGTAGTTTGGTAGTCAGTCATGTCGCAGAAATCGACAGTCCTTTGAATGCGATTCATGTTATCAAACTCTGGCATTGCCGTCGTTATCCAAACTGGCAATTCATGCTAAATAATCAGCACCGACCAGCGTTGATTTAATAGACACTGAGTGAAAGTTACGTTATACACAAAGACAGCTGTGCAGAAATCCAATGGAGAGGGTGTTGGGCAGGTGAGTGACAAACCGATAGGCGCCGGTCAAATTAGTGATGAAGCTTTACTGATCCAAAAGTATAAGCCTCTGATTGACAAGCTTATTCCATTACAACAGGAAAACCGCCTGCTAGAAGGCTTGAATAAGTTTTCGGATAAAATTCCTAGTCGCGTTCGCAATATTATCAAGCAGGAAGTGATTCGACTCACCTCATTGACCGACGCCAGCGCGGATAATTCCGAGTTTGCAAAATTCCCCGTGCTGAAATTTAAACACTTCGGCATCCCCATGCGGCTGGATAAAGTCGGCAAAGAAATTCTCGACCGTGAAACCAAACGTTTTCTCGACCGCTACACGGTTGGTGTGTTCGAGTCGGTGATGAACTCTGAGCATTACCAATCGAAAGTTCGGCAGGAACAGCAGGAAAAGATCGTTAAAGCCTTTAGTGTTGAGTCTCAGTCGTTTAAAGATATCGATTTTGCCGACGACTTGGCCATTAAGCCCAACTTTACTGTATTTTGTGCTGAGTTTGATAAAGGCCGAAACTGTCCCCTTGCGGCTCTGTCTAGCTCAGGAATGATCGTTGAAACCAAGCGAGCGCCGATTGTGGAGGGCGAGCATGATACGTTGTCTTTCACCTTCCCAGACATTGCCGGTTTAACCAGTAAAGGCACACAGATCGCGTTTGAGATGGGTGAAAGTCGTTTCAATCGCGCGCTCTCGGTGTTTGAAACCCAGTTTACGCTAGCAAAGGGAACACCGCGGAAGCTGGTCGAGCGCCTGTCCAATTACGTTGAAAAAATGGTTAATCAGGTGCCATTGCAGCGCGATCTCGAAATTGAACGCGTGATGCAGGACTTGGAACGAGACCGAATATTTTCATTCAGCCCATGGATCCCGATTTTTGTGGCTGGCGACGCACAAAAATTCACCCCAAGGTTTCAATTAATCACGCCCACTAACGCTGAATACAATGAAGCGTTCGTACCCGCGCGAGACCTTCCAGGTTCCGCTATCTTTCAGCGCTTAATGAGCGAGCTGATTGAGCATCAGGAAACTTTTTTACTCAAAGGGATTTTTACCCGCGGCGAGCAGTCGTTTAATGTCGCGATTACCTATCGCGATTTATGTAAGACCAACAGCGTTAAACAATTCATTGAGCTAGCGGCGCAATCGGGCAGCTTTAAAGTGCTGCAGTGCCGGCTGCGCTCCGTTAGCGCGGCGCATAAAGCGCTGGCAATGGATATTCACGATATGATTGCGAATGATTATCCTGAACTATCCAGCGTCAAGCACATTTTATTTTGTAAGGATGTGACAAACTGGATAGGCGATTTGGTGGTCGCCGCACCCGAGCCATTTAAACCGTTTCCGAAATCGATCATTGATGATGCATCGGAGTGGCCACTGACGGCTGTCATGGAGCAAGCTTCTGATCGGCGCAAAGAAGCACGCTACGTGATGGACTCAGAATCGAGTATTAAAACAGGACTTTTCACGCAAGCTCCCGCAAAGCTGGTCGACCTCTCAGCGAGTGGGCTAAAGTTGATCATGAGCCAGCCTCAAGAGTTCGAGCCGTCCCAGACAGTCAAAGTAAGCATCAAAGATTTAAAAGTGAGCAATGAAGTGTATGAAGTGGCAGGCTATAACAGCAGCTCTGGCATTCTACGCTTAAAATTACCCAACGAAAACAAAGCATCAAACCGCAGCCGCCTGAAACGCCTATTCAGCCACAACGCCGACTATTTTTCACAGCGCGATCTGAGTCGCAAGCAACGCAATTTCCATCGTTTTCTGTGGGAGTTGTGTATTCGTAATCTGCCCTGCGCGTCTGTGCTGATCAGCAACAATCGCTTCACAATTGATCGGCTCAAAACGGTATATCATGCTGAAAATGATCGCGACCTTGAGCCGTTTAGCGTGCTGGCCAACGAAGTGCCATTACATGGATTTTTTGCGGATAAAGAGGCAACAAAACCAAAATCGACCACACTTGACAACATGCTTAAACATGACCAGCGCGATGTGCACGTTATTCACGTGGTGAAGAACAAAGATCAGAGCATCATTTATGTCAAAGAGCATGATTTTCTGTATGGCAAAACAAGGCTACAGATCAGCGCTCACGTTGCTCAACAGAATGTTAAAGCGTGCGTGACTCACTTGTGCGCCATTCGGTGCAATACTGCGGAAACCCCCTTGACCAGTAAGCGTTTTGCACAGCTATCTAAAATTGATATCGACATGTATGAGAAACTTAAAATTATGCAATCCGGCTATACGCACGTGCTCTATCTGTCAAATGTAGCTGATTTTCATAATATCCTGCTTAAATTTGGTATTGCCCCCGCGCCGCAGGCCAGCACCCCGTTGGACACTTCCAGTATCGCTGCCGATAACACCTGATTCTCGGTGCGTCGTCTACGGTGTAACTTGCCAGGCTCGAAATATTTCACGCAAAAATAAGCCATTCGGACTCAAGTGCTCATCCTTCCATTTGCCATTGGTCGGCGCGTGTGGCAACAACATCGCAGAGCCTTCCTGTTTATTCGTGATTGACCAACTCACATGAGACAAATGATTTTGCTTGATCCACACTAACCAGCGCAGCGACTCTTCAAGGTCAATGTCGCCATCCCCGGTTGCCTCTACACTGCCCCACTCGGAAACAAACAGTGTTAAGCCAGCATCAATCGCTTTTTGCGCTTTATCACGCAGCGGCTGCTTGTGAGTGCCAGCGTAAAAATGCAATACATAAGCGATGTTTGCATAGCCAATTAGCGGGTCTTTCGCCGCAAGATCAACATCTTGAGACCATGTGGGAGTGCCGACCAAAATTACATTATCGGGGTCAATTTTACGAATGGCTGAAATCACCTTATTGGCATAAGGCTTTACGTCATCCTGCCAATCGGTTGTGTTAAGGGGTTCATTGTAAATTTCATAGATGACATTGGGTGAATCGCCAAAGCGCGTCGCCATTTCTGAGAAAAATGCGACGGCCTGTGCTTCGATATCCTCAGCCCGATGCGAATGCCAGTCGATAATAACGTAAATTCCCTGTTCAATAGCGGCCTCAACCACGGCGATGACTCGTGCTTTGTTGGCTTCAGGGTCTTTAATGTAACTGCCGCCACTATCAGCGCCCATGGCAGCGCGGATCACACTGGCGTTCCAGTCTTTAGCGACGGTTTCTACCACGCCAGCGTTGTAGAATGCCTCTCCCGGCCACCCACTGTTGCTCCAAAACAAACTTGGCCCTGCCAATGATAGCGGCACGTTAGTTTCACTCACCAAATAGCCTTGTTTGGTCGCAAGGTGCCCATACAGGGCGACCGGCGATCCGGCTGGTGCTGCGCCAACTGACAGCGAGAAGAGTAAAGCCAATGCTAGACAGGGCTGACTGAAAAAAGCAAACAGAACGCGTAAATTCGGCATTGTTCGTAAACCATCTGAAAACAGTAGGTTAAGGCTAATACGGATTTTTGCTGGCGCGATAATACAAATCCGCTAACCAATATGACTTAATCGGCGTTTTTAAATTGCAGGCGAAGTTGACTGACAGTTTTGCCATAGTGTTCTTTCAAGACTGCATGCATATACTGTTGCGATGGATAGCCACTGCGCTTGGCAATATCGTCTAGTGAAAAATCAGTGTCTTTTAGTAATCGGCATGCTTCCTCGCGCTTGCATAAATGCAGCTGCTGGTGCACCGACATCCCCACTTCCTGCTTGAATCGAGTTTCCAACTGTGAGCGCGAGACTGCCAGATGCTGCGCTACCTGTTCCACTTTTATTCCGTGGCTGGCGCGCTGCCGAATATAGTGCATCGCTTGTATCACTAAAGGATCATTGAGTGACTTAAAATCCGTTGACTGCCGCTGCACGACGCCGGTGGGAGCGATCAATAGCCTCGGGGGTAACCGTGAAACTGGTGAAGTGAGACACAGATGCAGCAGCCTTGCTGCGCTAAATCCCATCTCAAAACACCCCTGGTTGATAGAACTCAGACTGACTTTACTGAGGTTACGTGCGATATCATCATCGTCAATCCCAATCAACGACACCTGATCAGGCACAGCCCGATTGGTCCGCTCACACGCTTGTAAAATGTGCCGGGCACGGGCATCAGTTACGGCCAAAATGCCTACCGGCACTGGTAATTCATTAATCCAACCCGCCAGACGCTGCATAGAGACTTCCCAGGTTGTTGCGCGTGTAACATCTCCACGAAAGACGCTGAGCGAGAAGCCCGCATCGCGGCATTGCGATATCATTGCGCGTTCTCGCTCACGTGCCCATCGATGTCGATTATCGTGAGGCAAGCCATAAAATGCGAAACGCTCAAGCCCTTTTTCTCGCAGATGGGCTAACGCCAATGCAACGATGGCGTTATTGTCAGTCGCAACGTAGGGGACATTCGGGTAAAGCGACTCATCGTGATACGAACTCCCTACAGCGACAACCGGTATTTGTTTACCCAGCAAGGCATTTTCGATTTCTGGATCATCGAAGTCGGCGATGATCCCGTCCACCTCCCATTGGTGGAGTTCTTTGAGTCGAGCCAGACAATCTTCTTCCAAAAACACGTCCCAACAAACTTGCGTTGATTGCAGATAATGTCCAATACCCTCAATCACGTGACGGTCATAAATTTTATTCGCGTTGAAAAGAAGTCCGATACGCCGTTGTTGCATGAACTGATGCTTATGTTGATCCTGACGTAAATCACTATACAGAAGAATACACTCAGCCTTGAAGAAATTACGAAATTTAATTATGAAATTTCGTAATTGTTTTTCGTGGTGCGAGTGTCACGATAAGAGCATGACTTGGTTAACACGTGATGGCGATGTATTTAGGCATAGATTTAGGCACTTCAAACATAAAACTGGTGTTGCTTAGCAGCTCAGGAAAGCTGATCGACTCGGTATCCTCACCGTTGAATGTAGAGCGACCTCACCCTCTGTGGTCTGAACAACACCCGAACGACTGGTGGCATACGTTCGACGCGGCCATGCAGAGCCTGATTCAGAGAAACGACGCCGCGCGTATCGAAGCGATTGGTCTTACCGGCCAAATGCATGGCGCTGTGTTGCTCGACACGCACGGCGATGTAATCCGTCCGGCTATTTTATGGAATGACGGGCGTTCGTCAGAGCAGTGCAAACAGTTAAAAGACCAAGTGGCAGACTCTGAGGTAATTACCGGCAACCTGATCATGCCAGGCTTTACCGCGCCCAAACTACTGTGGCTACAACAAAACGAGCCTGAAGCTTTTGCGCGTATTCATAAGGTATTGCTACCCAAAGATTATTTGCGCTGGTGCTTAACCAATGATTACGCCACTGATGTATCTGACGCCGCCGGCACCTTGTGGCTTGATGTTGCTCGCAGAGACTGGTCTGACACCATGCTGACAGCCTGTGGACTTGACCGCTCGCACATGCCGCGCCTGTATGAGGGAACGCAAATCACGGGGATCATCAAACCTGCGCTGGCAAAACGTTGGGGGATGCAGTGTGTTGCTGTCGTCGCAGGCGGTAGCGACAATGCAGCAGGCGCAGTGGGTGTGGGCGTAGTCGGTCAGCAGCGAGGAATGCTGTCGTTGGGTACGTCTGGGGTTTACTTTGTGTCGGCGCAGCGTTATTCACAAGGCTGTGAAGACGCGGTACACAGTTTTTGTCACGCGTTACCCAATCAATGGCATTTGATGTCTGTCATGCTCAGTGCGGCAAGTTGTTTGCAATGGTTCGCTGATCAGGTTGCCAAACAGCCGCTAGACAGGTTAATGCAGTCAGTCGAGTCCGAATGCACCATTGCCGAAGATATCCCTTACTTTTTGCCTTATTTGAGTGGTGAGCGCACACCGCATAACGATCCGTTAGTGCAGGGAAGCTTCATCGGCTTAACGCACTCAACCACTCAGCAGCAAATGCTTGTTGCCGTGTTAGAGGGCGTTAGCTTTGCCTTTGCCGATGCCGTAGAGGTTTTGCACAATACCGGTACGGTTGCACAGAATATTACCCTGATTGGTGGTGGTACTCGCAGCGACTTTTGGCGACAGATGCTGGCAGATGTTCTGAATTTGCCTTTGGATTACCGAGAAGATGGCGAAGTCGGCCCCGCATTAGGCGCGGCAAAACTTGCGCAAATTGCCATAGAAACACACCGAACTGTGTCACAGATATGCACTCAGCCACGTCTGATTAAACGCTACCACCCCACTCCTGCTAAACATGCGGTGTTGGCGCAGCGGCGCCACAAATTCGTTGCCTTGTATTCTGCGCTGTCAGGGCACTACCACTCTTAACGTAGGAAACCATTATGTCGACTTATTTTGATGCTATCCCCACGATCACGTATGAAGGTCCAGACTCAGACAATCCGTTAGCCTTTCACCATTATCGTGCTGATGAGGTGATCTTGGGTAAAACAATGCGAGAGCACCTGCGTTTTGCTGCTTGCTATTGGCACAATTTCTGTTGGGATGGCGCTGATGTATTTGGACAAGGCACCTTTAACCGGCCTTGGCTGAAAAGCGCAGACTCAATGGCCCAAGCGAAGCAAAAGTGCAATGTGGCATTTGAGTTTTTTGAAAAACTGACTGTTCCCTATTACTGCTTTCACGACATTGATGTTTCGCCAGAAGGCGATAATTTGCGCGACTATGTGAATAACTTCGCCAGCATGATTGATGTTCTTGAGCAAAAACAGGATACGACCGGGGTTAAATTATTGTGGGGAACGGCAAATCTATTCAGCAACCCGCGCTACACTGCCGGTGCGGCTTCCAATCCGGACCCTGAAGTGTTCAGCTACGCCGCAACGCAGGTTTTCCACGCCATGAATGCAACTCATCGACTTGGCGGTGAAAATTATGTGTTATGGGGCGGTCGAGAAGGATACGAAACACTGTTAAACACTGATATGGCGCGCGAGCGCGAGCAATTAGGTCGATTCTTCAGCATGGTGGCCGAGCACAAACATAAAATCGGCTTTCAGGGCACTTTACTGATTGAGCCTAAGCCGCAGGAACCTACCAAGCATCAATACGATTATGACAGCGCGACAGTCTATGGATTTTTGAAACAGTTCGGCCTTGAAGAAGAATTTAAGGTTAATATTGAAGCAAATCATGCCACCCTTGCAGGGCACTCTTTTCACCACGAAATCGCCACTGCTATCGCGTTGGGTATTTTTGGTAGTATTGACGCCAATCGAGGGGATGCGCAAAACGGCTGGGACACAGACCAATTCCCAAATGATATCCAAGAGTTAACCTTGGTCTTGTATGAAATCCTTAAGTCTGGTGGGTTTACCACTGGTGGCTTAAATTTTGATTGTAAACTGCGCCGCCAAAGCTGCAACCCTGCGGATTTATTCCACGGTCATATCGGTGCAATGGACGCGCTTGCATTAGCGCTCAGAAAAGCGGTATGTCTGCTAGAAAGCGAAGCGTTAAGCAGGGCTGTTGAGACTCGATACTCAGCTTGGAAACATCCTACTGGCCAGGATATTTTGCAAGGAGAATTTTCTTTGGCATCACTTGCCGATTGGTCGCTTAAGCGGAATATCTCGCCCCGAGCCGTAAGCGGCCAGCAAGAGCAATTGGAAAATGCGGTTATTCGCTCAATTTTCAGATAAGGATTATCATCGGCAAATTTGCTTAATTCATCGAGCTTGGCTCGCGTTTTTAAATCTGTGTGGTATTTTTTGAATAATACGAACCCTTGAATTAGTCGATTATGTCTAAACAGGCAACCGCATTGCTTCAGTATGCTTTTCAATATAGCACTCTGCTGCTTGCGTTTTTGCTGATGAGCAATGCGGTGCATGCAGACCAGCATAGCGTCGTGATCGGCACCACCGAAATTCCAGGGCAATTGACCCGACACGGCCAGTCGAATGGTGAATACGACCAGTTGCTGGCTCAGTTAACCGATGTGACGCTGATTTTTGCCCCTTACAGTAGAGTCGAGCGCCTCTTTGATCGTGCCGAGGTGGATTGCCTGTTTCCTGCCAGCACGGTTACGATCCCAAATAAAGATGAACTGATTGAAAGTCTTCCGTTCACTCAATCTCCCGCCTATTTATTCAGCCCCTACCCTTATTCCGATATTCAAGAGTTTGCGGGTAAAACGATTGCGATACGCCGCGGCATGTCTGTGGGTGGCATTCGAGAAACCTTACCGGCTCGGTATATCGATTTAGACTCCGAACAGGCGCTTGTTCAATTTCTCGCCCTGCGACGAGCAGATGCGTTTATCGCCTACCTGAGTGATATTGAAACCATCTACCGTGAAGCGCACCGCCCCCTTGATTTTTTCGCACAAGATAAACCGGTTTATATTTCTCATGAGGCATTTGTATGCCGCAACAGTCCGCGGCTGATGGCATTCATTGTCAGTGTGAATGAGCACATCAAACGGTTCGCTCGCGACAATGATTAGAAAATCAGGCGCGTTCGCTATAACCTAGTCGGTATATTAAAAAGAAGAAAACCCTATGAAAATTATAATTACGTTTATTTTTGCTGCATCGTTGGCAATGCCGTTCTTATCGGAAGCTGCTGAACCGGGTTACTACCGAGCTCCCTCGCTACATAGCGATACCCTTGTGTTTACCGCTGAAGGTGATATTTGGCGTATGCAATTGGGTGACTCACACGCGATGCGATTGACCACCCACCCCGCTGAAGAGCACAGTGCCGTTATATCACCGGACGGCAATCAGATTGCTTTCGCAGCCAATTATGAAGGCGCGACCGAGGTGTATACGATGCCAATGCGTGGCGGGGTTGCTAAACGCGTCACATTTGAAAACCACCAGATTAAGTTACATGCCTGGTCAGAAGACGGCATATTGTTCGCCACCGCGAATCGTATTGGTACCGCAGGCTCATGGGTGTTAAAGCGAGTTAACCCCGACACCTTAAAAAGCACGGTATTACCCGTTGCCAATGCGGTGGAAGGCGACATCGACAATTCAACACTGGTATTTGCGCAGCACGGTTTGCAGGTATCAACTGATAATGCCAACCGTTATCGTGGCGGAGCGAAAGGTGAACTATGGCGCTTTGAACTCAACACGGATCGGGAAGCAACGCATTTAACTGCCGCGCACGCAGGTTCAGTGCGGTCGCCGATGATTGCAGGTGACAAAGTCTATTTCATTAGTAATGACAGTGGCTTAGACAATATATGGTCAATGACCATTGAGGGTAAAGCGCTTGAACAAGTGACTCAGTTTGACGACTGGGCCGTGCGTGAGCCCATGTTGAACAACGGTCGTATTGCTTTTCAGCACGGCGCTGATATTAAGATCCTTACGTTGGCCACAGGCCAAGTCGACACGATTCAACCTCAGCTTATTTCTGACTTTCCGGCGTTGCGAGAAAACTGGATCAACCAACCGCTCAAACAGTTGGAGTCCGCCCGCTATTCCGGTGCCGGTGACAGAGTTACATTGACAGCACGTGGCCACAGCGCTGTTGCTGGGATCACGTCAGCACGATTAACGCCAATAGCCACGGATGCAAAAGCCCGCACCCGACAAGCCATACTTGGTCACGAAGGGAAATGGGTGTACGCCTTGAGTGATGCCTCAGGTGAAACCGAAATCTGGCGTTTCTCAGCTGATGGTAAGAGCAGTGCAACACAATTAACCTTTGATGGCAGCACGATGCGTTGGAGCCTGTATCCATCTCCTGACGGAAAATGGATTGCGCATGACGATAAAGCGGGGAATCTCTGGTTACTCAACCTTGAGTCAGGCAAAAACACAGCCATCATTGACGACAACACCGGTTTAGATCCGATCTCTGATGTGGTTTGGTCTAACGATAGCCATTTGCTGGCGATCACGTATCGTCAAAAACAAGTAGAGCGACCACGGATATTGCTCTACTCGCTAGCGGAGCAAAAGCAACGTATTCTGACATCAGAAAAATATGAGTCGTATTCACCCGCGTTCAGTAGTGACAATCAGTGGTTATATTTTCTCTCTGACCGCGACTTCATTGCTTCGCCAAGCGCGCCGTGGGGCGACCGCAATATGGGGCCCATGTTTGATAGGCGTACCAAAATTTATGCGGTGAGCCTCGACCCGAGTGCCGACTTTGCTTTTCAACCACCCAATGAGCTCACCGACGCACGCGCAAGTGAAAAAAATAACGCGGCCACAGAACAAACTCAGCTACCAGATTCAGAATCAGAAGAACAAGGTGCTAACCCACCTTCTCCTACGAAGATCGCGTGGGACAATATCGCCCAACGCCTGTGGGAAGTGCCGATGCCGTCTGGAAATTACGCTATGCTGAGTATGAATGAGAAATTTCTGTTCGTGCGTGATCGCGTTTCAGAGCCTAATTCAAAGCCGGTATTAAAATCGTTAGCGCTTTCGCATGATGCTAAACCGGAGACGTTTGCTGAAGGGATTGTCGACTATCGACTTTCCTATGATGGCAAGCGTATGTTTGTCAGAAAAGAAGGCGGTGACAATGCAAACCTGTTCATTGTAGATGCGGCCGGTACGTTTCCAAAAGACACTAAAAATGCCAAGGTGCATACCGCACAATGGAAATTGGTCATCGATCCCCGCCAAGAATGGCAGCAGATATTCCGTGATGCGTGGTTAATGCATCGAGACTCGCTATTTGATGCAACGATGCGCGGTCTGGATTGGCAAGCTACGCGCGAAAAATATACCCCTTTGTTAGCTCGGATCACCGACAGACACGAGTTGAATGATATTTTTGAACAGATGATGGGCGAACTCAACACGCTTCACTCTCAGGTTCGTGGCGGCGACGTAAGCCGTGACAAAGACGCACCTAAACCAGCTGATCTGGGCGCGGTGTTTGAGGATGCTGATGCGGGGCTGATAGTGTCGCACATCTATCGCACTGATCCCGAGCTTCCAAGCGATGCCTCACCACTGAATCAGCCAGGCGTTGATGTCAGTATTGGTGATGTACTTATCGCAGTGAACAATCAACCTGTTGAGCACAATGCGGCACTAGCGACCCAGTTACGCAATCAGGCAGGAAAACAGGTTTTGCTAACGCTCACCCGCAAAGGTGAGTCATTCAATGCGGTCGTCACGCCAGTATCAGCGCAGCAGGCAGCGCGTCTACGCTATCAGGATTGGACAATGTCAAACCTCGAAAAGGTAACTAAGGCCTCTGCCGACATTGGTTACTTGCACCTCTATGCGATGGGCGGTCGTGACATCGCCCATTTTGCTCGGGAGTTTTACGCGCAATACGATAAACCTGCATTGATCATTGATGTTCGAGGTAATCGCGGAGGCAATATTGATGCCTGGATACTGGAAAAGTTGCTTAAACGCACATGGGCGTTCTGGCAATCAACCAATGGCGAGCAATTTACTAATATGCAGCAGACATTTCGCGGTCATCTGGTGGTGCTTGCCGATGAATTTACTTATTCAGACGGCGAAACATTTACCGCCGGCGTGAAAGCACTGGACCTTGGCACCGTAATTGGCAAACAAACGGCAGGGGCTGGCGTGTGGTTGTCCGGTCGCAATCGCTTAGTCGACGGTGGCATTGCACGGGTGGCTGAGTTTCCGGTATTTAATACCGATGGCCAATTTATTGTAGAAGGCCATGGCGTTGAGCCTGATGTGGAAGTGGACAATTTACCGCACGCCACCTTTAACGGCAACGATGTACAGTTGCAAGAGGCCATAAAATGGTTAACTAAACGCTTGAAAGACGCGCCCGTGAAACCACTAAAAGCGAAGCCTTTCCCTACTGATATGGGCCCGGGACACAGTGTGCGAAACCCTAACCGCTAATCCAGTTGAGCTGCCTGCGCGGTTTTGCGCAGGCGATTTCTGATGATCACAGATAGGATCAGGAGCGCGAAAACCAAGGTTACGGTGTTCGCAGCAATGATGGGGAGATCTTTTTTCAGCAGACCGTAAATTAACCATAGCGCTACGCCCGTACTAAAGATAATGTACATCATTAACGATAAAGAATGAGTGTCGCCGGTTTTCAGCACTTTGAGCGCCTGAGGTAAAAATGCACAGGTAGTACAAATGGCTGCGAGATAGCCGATTAGGTGTAAAGCGTCCATGGTCTACTCATTGCTGCACAAGGTTTGTTAGCCTGAGTCTTTTAAGAACCATACGCAAGTGAATTTGTACTGATATTACGAAGTAGAAGGAATAAAAAACTATGCTGGTCTCAAAATCAAAGTACGAGGCATTAGTGGCGGAGCATCAAGAGTTGCTCAAACAGCATGCCAAACAGGTGAAAATTAGTGATAGTCTCGCCGCCGAAAATCAAATGTTAAAAGCGAAAGCCGCGGAGCAAAGCCAACAGTTTAGCGCTGATCAGCAGGCATTATTAAAATGTATGCTGGGTTCAATGAAACAAATTGAAGGGATCCGACAAACCGTTTTACAGTCCTACGAACACATTAAAAAAGAAAGCCAGTCGGTCGACAACATTAATGAGTTGTTTGATCATTCCACCTCTGCTCTTGGCAATATTGTCACGAATATGGACAGCCTGAGCTCTCAAATGGGTAGCATGAGCGAAGGAATTTCGGGCCTTTCGGTTACCGCTGACAATATTAATAAATTCGTCACCACGATTACCAGTATTTCCGATCAAACCAACTTGCTCGCATTAAACGCGGCTATTGAGGCGGCTCGTGCAGGTGATGCGGGCCGTGGATTCAGCGTAGTCGCAGACGAAGTTCGCGCATTGGCAAACGAAACCAATAAATCCGCCAGTGAAGTCGCCGAGTTGGTTAATCGTATTATTAAGTCAACGCGCAGCGCCGTAGACTCTGTTCAGGACTTGAAAGGCAATAACGATGAATTGGCGACAGGCGTAGGTCACCTCAATGACAACTATGCTGCCATCATCCAATCTTGTGACAGCATGAAACGCACGATTGGTTCATCGTCACTGCGCTCATTCATTCAGACCGTCAAACTCGACCATCTCGTTTGGAAGAGTCAGGTGTATGCCGTGGTGTGCGGCCAGAGCAACAAAGCGGTTGAAGATTTTTCTGATCACCACAGCAGCCGACTGGGTCAATGGTATCAAAGTGAAGGCCGCGCTAAATTTGGTGCCAACCCCGCGTTTAAAGCACTTGAAAAACCTCATATGGAGATGCACAAGTTTGGCGTTGAAGCCCTAAAGCAGGCTCAGCAGAAAAATGCTAAACAATGCAACGCCATGCTAGTGGCCATGGAAACCGCCAGCGAAACCGTGATGCGAGAACTGGATAAGCTGGTTTAAGACCAGTCAGGACATCTAAAGTACCAAACGTGTGGTCAGATGATTTACTTTTCTACTGGCCACACGATCGTAAAAGAAGCCCCTTGACCTGGCGATGACGTCAGCGAAATTGAACCGCCGTAATGCTCTACCATTTTCTGCACCATTGATAGCCCTAATCCGGTGCCTTCCACTTTATCTCTGGGTTGCAACGTTTGAAAACGTTGGAAGACTTTTTCGTGATAAGCCGGATCGATTCCTGGTCCGTCATCGCTCACTGTGATCTCGTAACCGAATTGCTGATGAGAACACTGCACACGGATATTGCCGTCACTACGATCATGGTGCTTTATGGCATTCGATATCAGATTGGTCAGGACCAGTTGCAGTGGTAATTTAGGAAGTTGAAGCTGACTATCCTCCGCTGTGAGGCTAAAGCTCGCTGGCATATCCAGCAGCGCCACGCAATCCATGGTAACTTTACGAAAATTAAGTGGTTCTGCTTGGTGCTCTTCCTTACCGACACGAGCATAGTCGAGTAAATCCGTTAATAATCGGTCCATACGGTTTGCACGTACGTTTATCATCGCAATGTGAGAAGCACTTTCTTCACTTAACTGAGATTCTTCATCTTCCTCAACCCAGCCAATTAAGCGCCGGATAGCGGTGAGCGGCGAGCGCAAATCATGGGAAGCAACATAAGCGAATTCATCCAGCTCCTTATTCGACCGTGTCAACGATGCAATCAACTCTTCCCGCTCAGTAACATCGCGGCCCACCCCTAAAATGAAAGGTTCACCACGGTGATCTTCAAAACGAATTTTGAGGGTGTGAATGGTATGCAGTTTGCCATCCGGGCACACCAGTGTTTCCACAGTTTCATTTCGACCCGTTTCGAAGGCTCGTCGGTCATCTTCTAGGAATTCATTTGCCGCCTGTGCGTCAAACTCTTCAATCGTGGTAAAGCCGATCACGCTATCTCGCGCGTGTTCAGGATATAGCGACATAAACGCAGGGTTTGCTTGAACAATACGGAAATCTTTGTCTTTTACAAAAATGTAATCTTGATTGGTTTGAGTAATTAGCTCTTGCAATGCTTTTGCTTCTTCCAGTTCACGATTCTTGCGTATCAGGTTAAGGCGCGCTGTAACCTCTCTGGCAAGCACTGCAAGATAGCGGCGTTGGCGAACTGAAAGCTGCTTAGGTTGAGTATCGATAACACACAGTGTACCTAACGCGAAACCTTGCTCGTCGACGAGCGGCATACCCGCATAAAATCGAATATTGGGCTCGTCAGTAACCAATGGATTATCGTGAAAACGTTCATCTTTGAGTGTGTCTGTCACTTCAAAAATGTCATTTTGATGGATCGCGTGGGCACAAAAAGCAATATCTTTACTTGTTTCGGTGGCGCTTAATCCGAACGCTGATTTAAACCATTGACGACAATCATCAATCAGACTCACCAGTGCAATAGATGTTTCGCACAGCTCAGCAATCATAGCCGTAATGTCGTCAAATACCGGATCGGGATCAGTATCCATGATTTGATAACTGACCAAGGCTTTTAAACGTTGGCTTTCATTGTCGGGCAGTGTCGGTTTGTGCATGGTTTCCTATTTATGGTCAGTAACTATTACGAGGGGACTCGAAAGTGGCCCACAAGATTCTCAAGTTGCTCAGGTGTTGCACCTTTCGGCAGAAAACCCTTTACCCAAGGATAAGCCGCTGCTTGTTGCTTCTCCAGCTCACTCTCGCTACCCGAGTAAATCATTACGGTAGTATCTTTGAGCACTTCTTCAAACAGGGGAACTGTGTTTGCCAGTAGTTCAAATCCGCCCATTCGTGGCATATTCACATCCAAAATTATCAGTAAAGGAACCTGTTTGCCAGCAGGCGTGGCGGCTAAATGCTTTAAATAATCGAGCGCTTCTATGCCATCGAGCTTTTCTATTACATCGGTAAAACCGATAGTCTTTAGTTGACGCTTCAATATGTAACGATCTATCTCACTGTCATCAACTAGTAAAATTGGTGATTTCATCATTGGGCTAAAGGCTGTATTCGCTCATAATAACTAGGATACATTGCTACACGGGAAATCACACCCTCACATGTCAAATAACCTGTTGGGAAACTTACGCGATGAGGCGCGAGCCTGTCGCCATTGCGCTGCGCTAATACCTCACGAACCAAATCCTGTTTTTATGCTGGCGCAGGAAACCAAGCTTTGCTTGATCAGTCAGGCGCCGGGAAAACTGGCGCATGACTCTGGGATAGCGTGGAATGACCCGTCGGGTGATCGCCTACGACACTGGTTAGGCCTGAGTCGAGCACAGTTTTTCGACTCGAATGCGGTGTCTGTTGTGCCAATGAGTTTCTGTTTTCCCGGTTACAAAAACAATGCAGATGCTCCCCCTTTAAAACCGTGTGCACCAATGTGGCACCCAAGGTTTCTGGCGGCGATGAAGCCCGCGCTAATCCTGGTGATTGGTCGCTACGCACAGCAGCATTACTTGCCGCAATATCAAACACTCACCCGAGCTATTCAGGCGACGAGAACCCCCGCTTCAATCAATGCACCTAATCTGGTTGGTAACGTGTGCGCACTACCCCATCCGTCGGGGCGGAATAATCGCTGGCTAGCCCGTCACACATGGTTTGAAAGCGAGCACGTGCCTGTACTCCAAGCAAAGGTACGTTCGCTATTTTGAAGACTCATGCAATGTAGACAACCAGCGTGTGATAGTTGATTTTGCTTCTTCCAGTTCTTCGATCCGCGCGTTGATACGTGACAATTGCTCCGTCAACGCATTGTTCAACAACGGGCAATCTGGCTGCGGATTGGTCAGCAGCGCGACTTCAGCAGCGTTCATTGCACTCAGCTCCACCTTAAAAGCACTTGACTGTGGAGTATACTCCATCGTTTAGGATACCAGTATCACGTGATTGAAGAGCAGAATATGTCTGAACCTAACAATAACCCGCAGCGCATCTCATTAACCACCAGCGACGGCCAGGCCCTTGTCGGCCTGCATTACCAAGCGTCCCAGCCGGTTGGGGTGATCATCGTCGCCAGTGCGACTGGCGTTCCACAAGGGTTTTATCGAAAATTTGCGCTTGAAGCAGTAGCACGACACTATGATGTCGTCACGTTTGATTATCGCGGCATCGGTGAAAGCGCACCTCAGTCGCTGCGCGGGTACGACATGAATTATCGGGATTGGGGGCGCTACGACCTGTCAGCAGCCATTGAATACGCCGTTCAAACCAATCTGCCTCGTTTTTTGGTCGGTCATTCGTACGGTGGGCACGCACTGGGATTAGCACAAAACCATGGCGAACTGAGCGCAGCGTACACATTTGGCACTGGGGCGGGATGGCATGGCTGGATGCCTAAATCAGAGCAAGTTCGCGTTCTTCTACTCTGGCATATCATCGCTCCCATTATTGTTGGACTGAAAGGCTATTTGGGCTGGAGCATATTGGGTATGGGTGAAGACCTGCCCAAAGGCGTGTATACCCAGTGGAAACGGTGGTGTGGGTTTCCACATTATTTTTTCGATGACCCAGATACGCCCGAAATGAAAGCGCAGTTCTCACAGGTACGAGTTCCCATCACAGCCGCCAATGCCATGGACGATAAATGGGCCATGCCGGCATCGCGCGATGCGTTTATGCCGTTTTATAGCGCCGCAGCACTACGCAGTGTGGATATAGCCCCTGCTAATGCAGGGCTCGATTCAATTGGGCACATGGGTTACTTTCGCAGTGCTGCTAGCTCGCTGTGGCAGGATACGTTTGAGTTTTTTGAACGGCATACGCCCACGCAATAGTCTAGGGCTGCATAGACTCTGCGTGCGCGGCGAGCCGGTCGATCAACTCACTAAACTGATGCCGTTCCTGCGAAGACAAACAACTTAACAACTTTTCTTCATACGCATAAGAAAGCGGTACGATTTCCTGATAAACCGTCTGCCCGGTATCAGACAACCGGATCTCTGAGCGACGCCTGTCATCCTCTGCTATCGTACGAACTATCAGGTGTCGATTTAACAATTTACTGATTGCCCGGCTAAGTATCGACTTTTCAATTTGCGTTTTCACTGAGATCTCATCTGCCGAGATACCACTATGCTCTCCCAGAACCGCCATGATGCGCCACTCAGTAATCGACAGCGCAAATTTGTCTTTGTAGGTCTGCGCAATGATGCCGCTGACCTTGTTGGACAGGATTGATAGTCGATACGGCAGGAACCGTGCGAGATTTAACTGATTAGGCATACTGCGATGTGATGATGGTGCTGTCATGGAGTCACTGCCTTTAAGGTAACGCTGAATGATTAAATAACCGCTTAGCTTGACAATAGTTGTATTAGCAACTAATTTAGTTGTCATAGCAACTATTAACGTACAAATGCGCGTGATAGTCAAATTTCACATGATTGAGGTACCACGATGACTGATTTATTTGAAAACCCTATGGGATTAGACGGTTTCGAGTTTGTTGAGTTCACAGCACCCAAAAAAGGTGTCCTTGAGCCTATTTTTGAAACCATGGGTTTCACAAAAGTGGCAAACCACAAGTCAAAAGATGTGGCATTGTGGCGTCAGGGCGATATTAATTTCATCACAAACTATGAGCCTAAAAGCCCTGCAGCATATTACGCTGAAGAGCATGGCCCTTCAGCCTGTGGCATGGCGTTTCGTGTTAAAGATGCACAGTTTGCCTACAACGAAGCGTTGCGCAAAGGCGCACAGCCGGTCGAGATGTACACCGGCCCAATGGAGCTTCGTTTGCCGGCAATCAAAGGTATTGGCGGTGCTGCCTTATACTTGATTGATCGCTATAAAGAAGGCGAAACCATTTATGACATCGACTTTGAATGGATTGAGGGCGTTGACCGTCATCCAGAAGGCTGCGGTTTCCATACACTCGATCACCTTACTCACAATGTATACCGTGGTCGCATGGGCTACTGGGCTGATTTTTACACTAACCTGTTTAACTTCCGCGAAATTCGCTACTTTGATATCAAAGGCGAGTACACCGGTTTGCTGTCTAAAGCGATGACTGCTCCAGACGGTAAAATTCGCATTCCGCTCAATGAAGAAGCCGGCGGTGGCGGCGGTGGCCAGATTGAAGAATTCTTGATGGCGTATAATGGCGAAGGGATCCAGCACATCGCATTTGCGTGTGATGACCTGCTAGCATGTTGGGATCGCCTCAAGGCGCAGGGCACCAAATTTATGACCGCCCCTCCGGCAACGTATTATGAAATGCTGGAAGAACGTCTACCTAATCATGGTGAGCCCGTCGACGAATTGCAGAGCCGTGGCATCTTACTGGATGGCACCACCGAAGGCGGCCAGCCACGTTTACTGCTGCAAATTTTTTCTGAAACATTGCTGGGCCCAGTATTCTTTGAATTTATTCAACGCAAGCAAGATGATGGATTCGGTGAAGGAAATTTTAAGGCGTTATTTGAATCTATCGAGCGAGACCAAGTCGCACGTGGTGTTATCAAATCAAAAGAGGACGCGTAATTATGGCAGACTCACCTTTGTCACTTTCTCGTATCCATCATGTAGCATACCGCTGCAAGGATGCCAAGGAGACGGTCGAATTCTATCAGACCATGCTCGATATGGATTTTCAATTGGCAATCGCAGAGGATAAAGTGCCTTCAACGCAAGCGCCAGATCCCTACATGCACGTGTTTCTAGACGCGGGTAACGGCAACGTTCTGGCTTTCTTTGAACTGCCAAACTCGCCAGAAATGGGTCGCGATGGAAATACGCCAGAATGGGTTCAGCACATTGCTTTTGAAGTAGAATCTATGGACACACTGTTAGCTGCCAAAGCACGATTGGAAGCCAACGATATCAAGGTGCTTGGCCCGACCGATCACGGTATTTTTAAATCCATTTATTTCTTCGATCCCAATGGTCATCGGATTGAATTAGCCGCAAACACCCACACACCTGAAATGATGGCAGAGTTAAAACGCGTTGCTCCTGCCATGCTGGCAGAGTGGTCAGAAACGAAAAAAGCGCCGAAACATGCTGATTGGCTGCACAATGGCCAAGGCTTTCCAGGAGGAAATCAATGAAACTAGCGAGCTTGAAACACGGTAGAGATGGCAAATTAGTTGTCGTCAATGCGGCATTAACCCGCATGCTTGATGCAACTGACGTAGCACCGACTTTGCAAAATGCCCTGGATAACTGGGACGACGTACAACCTAAGCTACAAGCCTTGGCTGACCAACTTGAATCAAGCGATTCAGAGGGGGAGGCATTCGATCAAACGCAATGTGCTTCTCCATTGCCTCGCGCCTATCAATGGGCCGACGGAAGCGCCTATGTCAATCATGTAGAATTAGTCAGAAAAGCCAGAAATGCTGAAATGCCGGAGAGCTTCTGGACTGATCCACTGATGTATCAAGGCGGTTCAGACAGTTTTATTGGTCCAAGAGACAATATTGTTATGCCACAGGACGAAGGCTTCGGTATCGATTTTGAAGCTGAGGTTGCCGTGGTCACGGGCGATGTTCCTATGGGCGTATCTGCTGAGGATGCCTTGGATTATGTGCGCTTGATTATGATTGTAAACGACGTGTCTTTACGAGGCTTGATCCCGGGCGAACTTGCCAAAGGCTTTGGTTTCTTTCAATCTAAGCCTTCCAGTGCGTTCAGCCCGGTTTGCGTAACGCCTGATACACTCGGTGATCGCTGGCAGGGCGGCAAACTCTCGCTGCCGCTGGTGTCTCACCTTAACGGCGAAATTTTCGGTAAACCTGAAGCTGGCGTCGATATGACATTCGATTTTGGCCAATTGATCGCTCATGCAGCACGGACTCGACCGTTGGCAGCCGGAACGATTATCGGTTCTGGTACGGTATCAAACAAATTGGATGGTGGCCCCGGCAAACATGTTGCGAATGGTGGTGTAGGTTATAGCTGTATCGCCGAGGTACGTATGATCGAAACTATTCAAGACGGTAAACCAACAACCCCATTTATGAAGTTCGGGGATTCGGTGAGTATTGAGATGTTCGACCAAGAGGGTCAATCCCTGTTTGGCCAGATCGCGCAAACCGTCGAACAGGCCAAATAACGCCGCTTCCTGCCACGAAGCGATTGTTTGCAATGTTAACGAGCGCAGTTTGGGATTCGC
Source organism: Alteromonas oceanisediminis (assembly GCF_018474025.1). Classification (GTDB taxonomy): domain Bacteria; phylum Pseudomonadota; class Gammaproteobacteria; order Enterobacterales; family Alteromonadaceae; genus Alteromonas_E; species Alteromonas_E oceanisediminis. The sequence goes on from NZ_JAHCTA010000010.1 coordinate 50,184, forward strand.
CAAGCTGCGCTCGTTTAGTCTATACTTCGGCAAGTTGCCCACTTATCGTGCTTACTGCTTTTGACCTACACGCGCCTGTTTTTAAGTTGTCTTGCTGCTGCTGTGCTCACCGCGTCAGCCTCGTCGAGGTGTGTGGCAGAATCGTTAACGATTTGGTCAGCCTCAGAACAACTAGAAGATGTTCTCACTGAACTTGCCGCAACATTTTCCACACAGAACCCTCACCAGCACGTCACTATTGTGACACTGCCTAACGAGGAATTAAAAACATCGATAGTGAAAACAGTGATGGCCGGTAATGCGCCTGACATCGCTATTTTTTCATCCGACAATCTGGTTTATGCCAATGTGATGAAGCTTAGTGCGATTGATCCCGAGACAGCGTCGCTGCGCATTGCGCCCTTTCTCACTGAGCAGGAAATGGCTGCACTTCAAGTAGACTCCATTTTTTACGGTATTCCTCTCCAGCGCTATAGTCGATTATTGATGTTGTATAACAAACGGTTGGTACAAACCCCAGCTTGCTCGTGGGAGGCTCTCATCGCCCAAGCCGCACATTTTCGAGAAAATCGCCTGTTGCCTGTGGGCGTGCTGTATGCCGAGCCCTATTGGTTTGCTCACTTTGTCAGTGTATTCGACGGAAAATTCGTTCAAAATGGCAAGCCTGCTCTGGATTCACCGGCGGTGGCGCAGGCGTTGGATTTCTTTCGTTCATTGGCTACTAAAGGCGTGATTGACGATCAATGTGGCTACGACTGTGTTTCAGTCGACTTCTTTAATGGCAAAGTTGCCTACGCACTCAACGGTGTCTGGTCGCTGCGAAAAGCTCACAAAGCGCTGGGTGATGATCTGGGTATTGCGCCGTTGCCGTCCTATCGAGGTAATCAGATGACAGCGCTTTCTTCACTGGTGGCGTTGTCGTTTCCGAACAACAGTTTGACAGGTGAGAACGGGCCGGCGATCCATCAATTCGTTGAGTTCCTGCAAACTGAAGAAGCCCAGCGCGCGTTGTTGCGTGAAACCCATAGTTGGCCACTTGACGACAAAATAATTGAAAGTCCTTCTATGGTGCCTCTCGTGCATGCACAGCGCCAACTCAGTAGTGAAATTGTACTGATGCCGGCGAGTAGAGCATTTGTGTCTATCTGGAGCGGAATGCGACGCGGCCTAAAGCTGCATCAACGACAGCGTTTATCGGCTCAGGCTAGTGCCGATTTTATGCAGAAACAGGCATTGATTGACTTTCACAAGATGTCACAAAGTGAGCGCTCGAACTGATGCGAAGGCCTCGTTTCAGTCTTAAAGTGATTTTGATAACACAATACGTGTTATGTGCGCTATTGCCACTTGTTGTGATCAGTGCGGTGCTGATATCAAGTTTTCGAAATATCCAGATTGATGAGCAGATAGAGAAACAACAGGCGATTGCTGACTCTGTGATGCAAGGCGCGAGGTTTGCGTTGGAGCGAGCTGAATTGTCGTTAGTGCAAACCAGTCGCGACACCAATGTGGCGCTAGCCGGTCAATCTGCGCTATTTGGCTACAGTGCTGCTAACGCATTGAACGAGCATGTGAATAGTCACCATTTTGTGGCTGCTGCGGTATTGATCGATAATCAGGGCAATATCGTCGAAGCCTATCCAGAAGATGCCTTGTTGTTGGATGTTTATCCGTTGAAGCAGCGTGAACTACTCGATCCACACTCTGCGGCACATGGCGCAAATATTGATGTCATCAGTCATCCTCAATTTGCCATGCAGCTAAGACGTTTTACACGCCCACACAGCGTTAATACAGAAGATGAAACGGGGATTTTGGTGATTTCAGCGCCGCTTTATGTCAGTGAGACGGAGGTGCTTGACTCCCGAAGTAGTCATACGGGTACGCTAGTATCACTGGTACTTTTTAGCGACCTCGCCAAGCTGATTTATCAACGAAGTGGCAATCTGCTACTCGACAGTATTTCGATAGGTAGCAGTGCGATAGATGTTTATCAAGATATCATGCCGCAAGACAGTATTCGCACAACGGCTTCAATGCTCGTTCCGCTCAGCGATATCGCCGTTGAAGCACGGTTTTATCGCACCGAAGACGATGCGCTTTCTGCGGTTGATGGCTTAACGTTGGAGTATACCGTTTACACGTCTGCCGCAATGCTAGTGTTCATTCTTCTCGGCTGGTTGTTTGTCAGGTTGGAGCTAAAACCTATTGAACAATTGAATGCCATCGTTGCGCAATTTGGCAGTGGCGATTTCTCTGCGCACAACAAGCGCTTTCGGTTTGTGGAGATTGACCGAGTTGCTGTTTTGCTGGAGCACATGGCGAGTAACATAAAAGAGTTTCAGCAAAACCTTGAACGCAAAGTGCAGTTGCGTACTGAAGAACTGGAAAATGCAGTGATTGATGTGAAGAAAGTTAACCGCGAGTTAATTAGAACCCAAAATCAATTGGTCGAGTCAGAAAAGATGTCGCAAATAGGCGTTTTGGTTGCGGGCGTTGCGCATGAAGTGAATACGCCCATTGGCGTTTGTGTCACGGCAACCAGTATTTTAGAGGAGCGATTAGCGGCGCTCAAAAAAGCGTATGCGAACAATAATATCTCACGAAAGGATCTCGATGATTTCATCGAAAACGCCAGCAATTGCGTGGACATCCTAACCAAAAATACTGAGCGGGCGGCCGAGCTGATCCAAAGTTTTAAGGCGGTTTCGGTTGATCAATCCAGCGACAGAAAACGTGAAATACAGCTACACGACTATTTAGAATTGATCGTGCGTAGTCTTCAAAAAGACATTGAACGCCATCAGATAAGCGTGAATTTTTCAGGAAACACTCATCAACGAATAGAGACCTATCCCGGCGCGCTGAGTCAGATCATCAGCAACCTGATACTCAACTCAATAAAGCATGGCTTTTCAGGCACCGATATCAAGCACAGAGCCATATCCATTGACGTTACGCTCTCACAGAGCGAGGAGCTTAGCATCGTATTCAGCGACAACGGCAAGGGCGTAAAACCTGAGAACTTGCCTAAACTCTTCGAGCCCTTTTACACAACCAGCCGCCAATCTGGCGGCAGCGGACTAGGTCTCAGTATCGTGTATAACTTAGCGACACAACGGTTAGGCGGAAAAATCCGCTGTTTCAATCCGCAGGATTCGGGGCTTTCTATCGCCATTACCTTTCCAGTAAGGCACTTAGAGCAACTCGCTTCCTAACACGTTCGTCATCGGTGCCCGCGAGATTGGCTTCGTTACTTAGACGCTTTGATCTTAACCACTTCGGCACTTTCGGCGCTCAAAAGCTTATCCGCCTCAGTCCCTTTCAAAATCTTACCGATACTGTCTTTGTTTTGTGCAAGGGTTAATACCAACGATTCAAGGTCAGCTTCAGACAACTCTGCGCCTTTGCTGACTAAGTAGTGCTGAAGGTTGTCGGCAACATCAAGCATCTTATCGTACTGATCAGCAGCTTTTTTATCTGCAGTAACCAACTTTTCGACTCCTTTATGAGTAACAACATACTGTACAGTGATAGCCATGGAATGCTCCTGTGCTTGGGTCGGTCATAATGTGTGTACAAGATTACGCCATTAAACTGTATAAATAAACAGTTAATTTTGGAGCGTGTTAAAATGCTGCCACTTGAAAACATTGATGCGGTCATTTTCGATATGGACGGCACTCTGCTTGAATCGAATTTGGACTTCAGCCAGATCCGGCGAGAGCTACAGTGTCCGGTTGATGAAGATGTACTGACGTTTATCGATAAACAACCTGAACACTTGCGCCATGCGGCTTCTGAGATTGTGCTGCGACACGAGTTAGCCGATGCCTCTAACGCGCGTTGGCTAACTGGGGCATGTGAGTACATCAACGCACTGGTCGCGCAAAAAATGCCGTTGGCCATCGTGACTCGAAATAGTGTGGAAGCCACTCAAATTAAGCTCCGCAATAACAAGGTGCCGATCGATATCATCGTCACCCGCGAAGATGCGCCGCCAAAGCCGGACCCCACGGCGCTATTGCATATTGCCAGCCTGTGGCAAATCGAACCTCATCGTATTCTGTATGTGGGCGATTATGTGTACGATGAGCACGCTGCAAAAAATGCCGGAATGCAGTACATACACACTCCTTTTGGCTGATGTAGTCGTTGTTCTTTGTTGGACGATGCAATGCGCCTTAAGGTTGCTCGTGTGCACAAGTTAAGCGTAAAAAACGCGGCAAAGTTGACGGTTGAATTTCGTTGGCATTTCTCGACGGCGGCAGCGGCCATCAGCACCACCGATATTGAGTTAATAAGATATTGAACCTAATCGATAACATTTAACGATGTGATGTTGCTCAAATGCTTGCCGTCCAAATGCTCTGGCAAGTTCTACCGCGATCCATAGCACCTGTGACTACACTTTTGATTAAATAATACAGACACTGCCCATTCAGTAATGTTGGCAACTTTAGGTTTTCGAACGCGCGTGCTGGTCTGTAGTTAGGGTATTTGCCGTTCTTACCTAATCGTGGGCTTGTCATATATATCGCCCCGGCCGCTTACTCTAGTCGCTCAACAACGTTCATGTTCTAATTTGTGCAACCTGAGAGTATTGGTAGTTAGGTCGTAAACGGATGTAATGCGAAGTTAAAGGCACTTCATCTTACCCAATCAGTTGGTGAGCTCTCTCTAAATAATGATTTTACAGGCCAACCACGAAGGTGCGATACGGCTCATCGAGTGAAAGCGCTAATTTCGATCGAATTGAGCCGAGATAGTTCATCGACTTTAACAGGATCATGCAGATTAAATTCGCAGATGTCAGTTGTCGGCTATGATAGGAGGCATTTCATGCAACTAAATCTCGTTATTGCGTTGGGTCGCGCTCAGGGTCGAGGTGATAGTCGTAACGCATTTGGAAAGGAATTAAAATACGCGACATATCATCAGGGCGCGGCATCTGACCAGACCATTCGAAATATTGATTTTTCATTTGCTCTGCGATGTCCGGGAAGGCCTCAATCATATTATTCGCTTCGGGATCGTTTGCATACATGTCAAAAAGATAGTCATTCCACCCGGCTTCTAGGTACTTCCAACGACCTTGCCTTATAGCTCTTTGATTTTGGAAGCGAAAGAACATGGGGCGTTCATTGAGATATTCTCTATCGCCGCTAATTGCCGGTCGCAAGTCGATGCCGTCTAGGTCATCTATTTCACCACCGACTAGTTTCAGCGCTGTCGCAACGGCATCTAAACTCAGTACAGGTTCATCGATAACAATACCACTAGCATTAAAACGCGGATAATGGATGATGTATGGCACTTTTATTCCGCCTTCCATCAGCATGCCTTTCTCGCCGCGTAGGGGATCATTTCTCGATCCATTCCAACTGCTTCGACTATCTAAAGGCACATCAGCCCTGTCTGTATCTAAGGGTGCACCGTTATCACTCATAAACACTATCAGTGTATTCTCAAAAATATCGTGCTCTTTTAGAGCTTGGATAACTTTGCCTACACCATTGTCAATGCCCAGCATGGTAGCGAGGGCATATTTTCGTCGTATAGGCATATCGTCGGGAAACTGATCTAGCAATTCTTGGGTCGCTTCAATGGGAACGTGCGGACCGTAATGCGCCACGTGCAAGAAGAAGGGTTTTTCATGATGGCTATTGATAAAGCCCACCGCAGCATCCGATATAACGTCAATACGATAGTTGTCTATTTCAACCCATCCAGATGCTTTCTCAGTGCCGTTTCGCTGCATGTTAGTCCAATAATACTTGTAATAACCGTCAAATACATAGTCAAACCCCCGTGACTCAGGCATAAACGGCATTTTGAGCTCAAGTGGCACTTGATTGATGTCTATTCTGTCGCCAGGAAAGTAGCTTTCAAGATTTTGTGATAACCATTCAGTCATGTTTCCCTGCAACTCAAGATGCCACTTACCCATCATACCGGTAGTGTAGCCAAGGCTTTTGAATCGATCGGCAAGAGTATCGGTATCAACGGATAATGGACCAAACTTATTCTCACCGTAACCTATACGCTGCTGATAGCGTCCGGTAATTAATGCGGCTCGGGATGGGCTGCACTGAGGAGAGGTAACATAACCATTGGTAAACAAGACACCATCATTCGCTAGGCTGTCGATATTTGGAGTGCGAATATCGTTTCGTTGATTATGAATGCCGATATCAGCATAACCCTGATCGTCGGTAAAAAACACGATAACATTCGTAGGTTTTGCCGGCTCAGGTGGGGGCGCTGGCGCAACCGGCTTGGGTTGGGATGGCACATTAACTTCCTGTACATCGTCCGAACAAGCAGCAAGTATACTTACCGTAAAAACCAAAATTAATCCTTTAATCACAGCACCTATCACAATTTAATCCAAGATATATTTTTGATGTTGGAGTGTATGCTAGTGCTCTCGTGCTTGCAATATGTCCCTATGTTTATCCAATTTTGTTAGCTATCAACCTTACAGTAGAGAACCAAGCAGAACTGACTACTGCAAACAATGTAAGCTGATTGTGAGTTTGGCTTAGGCGCTGGCTTTTGTTCATTTTGAGATGAACGATTAAGCGTTCCAATTTATCTTCATAACGCAGACTGACCGTTGATAATTAAATCTTGGTGATGAGATGACCTAAGCCCTAATAGAATGCCTTTCATTGATGGATTGGATATCCCTTAAAACCATCATCGACCAGTAATTTAGTACAAGTCTTGCCTTATCCGCACAACCGTAGATGATTTCGGTTTTTGTGCTATGATCAGCGCTCAAGTCTTAACCGTTTTCGCGCTGTGGGTAATTTCGAGAAAATCTGGCGAGTTGTCACGTTAGTTCCTTCAGGTTGCGTTGCTTCTTATGGGCAGATTGCAGACTTAGCAGGCTTGCCAGGGCGCGCCCGGTTAACCTCCAAGGCGCTGGGTAAAGCTCCGGAAAGCTTGGGACTGCCGTGGTATCGCATTGTCAGAAGTACCGGTCAAATTGCGTTTCCAGCGGGGAGTGAGCTCGCACAAACGCAGCGAGTCCGATTGATCGCTGAGGGCGTTCACGTCAATGGCAGGCAGATTTGCATGCAACGTTTTGGATGGAAACCTGAAATATCAACGCTACTCTATGAACTTGAGTTTTAATCTGTCTCCAAATGCAGCCGTTTAATCCTTGTGTCGAGTCGCGTTTTACTTTAATTTTGCTCAATGCAGTGAAGAATTATTTTAAATGGCTTCTGATACCTTAGTTAAAATTAGCATCAACGACCTCAAGCCCGGTATGTATGTCGAAAAAATCGCCGAGCAAAAGGGTAATTTACAGGTTGCTAGCCGTGGCAAAGTCACAAAACGCGCTATCGTTGCTTCATTAAAAAAACGTGGTGTGACTGCAGTCATAGTCGATACATCAAAACAATTCATTCCAGAAGATGCGCCGCCTCCCGAACCTATCGAGCAAGCCGTACACGACATCGAAATTCCGACGCCAGAATCCAAGCCAGAGCCGGTACGCAAAAAAGTGACCTTTGACGACGAGGTGGCGATAGCCAATAAGCTGCATAAAAAAGGTAAATCGATACAGAAGCGCATGCTCAGCAATGTAGCGAAAGGTTTACCAACAGATATTGCGGTACCAGAAGAATTCTCGAAGAATTTGGTCGGCTCCATCGACAGAAACCCAAATGCTCTCCTTTGTTTGACTAAAATACGTGAGAAAGACGATTATTTGCTAGAGCATTCACTGAATGTCGCGATTCTTCTCGCCAACTTCGCGCAGTATATTGGGTTGAAAGAGGAAATCGTGCAAGAGCTTGCATTGTCAGGTTTTCTGCATGACATTGGCAAGATCAAAATCCCCGATAAGATTTTGCATAAACCTGGCCGCCTAACCGATCAGGAAATGAATGTGATGCGCGATCATGTGGTCTTTGGCATTGAAGCATTGCGAGAAATGGATATACCGGAACGTATGATCCGTACTGTTGGCGAGCACCATGAGCGCCTCGATGGCTTTGGCTATCCGGAAGGTAAACGCGATGACGAAATCAGCTTTTACGGTCGCATGATATCCATTGTTGATGTTTACGATGCGTTAACCGCCGATCGTGTTTACAAGGCAGGAATGCCGAGTCAAAAAGCGCTCCAGATTCTACTTAAAGATACACCCGATAAATACGACAGGGAATTGGTGCAAAAATTTATTAAGTGCATTGGCATCTATCCAGTCGGCAGTTTGGTCAAACTCAATGACGAGACGATAGCGATGGTGGTTAAGCATAATGAGGACTCCCCGCTAAAGCCTGTAGTGAAGGTATTTTACTCACTGAAAGGAAATCATTATGTCGCACCACAAGACATCAATCTAGCCGCCAAGACAGCGAAAGTCAGTGTTGAGAAGGCAGTGCTTGCGAGCGATTACAAAATCGACTTCAACGCTTTCTTTGAAGAAAAAATCGCTATTTAAGCTGCCCTGCGAGTAGCTTCTCCACGTGAGAATCCGAGCACGGAACCAAACCGAGCTTGAGTCCGAAGATTTCGAATGCCTTGTTGACCGTCTCTTCATTGAGACCGCCGTAATCGTTCTCCAAATCAGTAAGTGAGCGCCTACTAATCCTACTCAGTTTACAAAAATCCTGTTGATTCATTTTCAAAACGTTCTTTCGCAGGTCACGTAATATTTCTCCCCTCGTTCGACTCCCACGGAGTAAATCGGCGATGGCCTCAAACAAGATCTGCTCTTTATTGTCAGTGGATTTTTGTCGCTGGATTGACTGAGTTCGGCGCGGTCTCATAGCAATAAACCCTGCCGAGCGAGGCGATGTGAAACTTTATGTAAGCCCATCCGTTGGATGATTGTCTCGGCGTCGCTGCCCAAACGCGCAAGCAGGCCGCCTGGTAGTGCGCTGAGGCAGTCGGCAACCTCACTGAGCGTGTAAAGCAGTTCATGTGGATCGAGCAACATGGACAATTCGTTGGCGAGATGTGCATAGTCGAGAACAAAACATTTTTCAAAGTCATTGTAATCCCGAGTTTTCAGAGAGCCCACCAATGGCGGTATAAGACTGAAACCCTGTTCGCTTCGATTCAGCAAGACGCACTCACTGGAGAAGGGTACCTCCAATACATTGCAAATCAGGCGGTGTGTCAACAATTGCGTTAGAAACGTACTCACTGGAAAGTGACCAGATTTCATCAGTTTGTTAGTACTCACAAATTCAATAATATCCGATGCAAGAACGGAATCATTTCGATAGTGAAAACCCAACGATGCCAGTGAATCGACAGCAACAAGCGTGCTTTTTTCGCCATCGTTTACGTCGGGGCGCGCTAAAACAAGTTCAGCGGGCAGGTGCGACGGCAGATCATACGCGCTTCGGTTGGCGAAAACGTCTGAAATAAATCGGTTCAGTGCAACTAACCCCAATTGAAGTTTTCGGGTTTCATGTCGTGATGCGCTGCGTGGCTGCAACCCCAGCTGGGGGATCATTATTGGTGTTAATTGAGTCTGTTCAACAAAAGCCGCTGATGTTGGAAAGAGTTCATACCCGTCGGTTGCGCCCAATAGCCAATCGATTGACGTGTTGCGGTGCGCGTACCGAGCGAGCGACGAGTTCGGTGAAGGGTTATGCAATGCATCCCATACGTCGTCAAGAGTCATGCCAATCGGATTTTGCATCTCTTCATCAGCGACACTATCCATTTGATGACGCCAGCGCTGATTGCCCAATTGGTTGTCGCAGCCGGGAAGGCTATCTTCCACATTGCCCATGTCGTTCAACCATCCAGTCAAGCTGGCACCTTCATACCGTTCCATCAAATGAACCGGAAGCGTTGAGTGGACCGCTGCCGCTAACCGTTGCGCAGATGAGGTGAACCTCTGGTGGCTTTCGATAACATAATTTTGGTCATACTCGAAAGCCAGTGAACCTGCCTTTTCAACGAGGTGCCCAGCCGTGTGCCAGTCACCGTTTAATTGAATATCAATCGCGAACATAGTTTTAAACCGCGCGTTTTTACGCTCATTATAAAACCATAACATATGTAATGAGCAATAAAACGCGCAAATTTAACCGAGAAAATACGGTATCGTTTTGAATTGGGCGCCCGGAGTAAGAACGTTTACGTGCGAAATGTCATCCAGCAATAGTCGATACTCACGTGTCGGCGTTTTGAAAATGACGGTTTCTTTTCGATCAATTGGTTTCATATCCACGGCTATTCCAAACAGCATGCCATGCGTATTGTGCGTTACCTCAAGCTGATATTTGAGCACAATGGCCGCTTCAAAATAGTCGGTAATTTGGCAGCGAAAAGGATCCACTGACATCAGAGTAATTCCGTACGAACGGTTAGGGCGTAGGCCAAACTACTGGGTAAGATCACCATCTTGCTGGCTAACAGATTGTGAAAAACCGGCATGGATCGCTTCTATATCCATCGCATCAAACTGGTATTGCGCATGACAATACTGGCAATCCATCGAAATGCAGCCCTCTTCCGCGACGATGTCGAGTAATTCCTGTTTATCGATATTTTGCAGTGCTTGCGCGCTTCGTTCTTTCGAGCAACTGCAACTGAACACCACGTCATGCGGTGCGTAAAGTGTGACATCGTACTCGTGGTACAGACGATGCAGTAATGTCTTTGCATCCAGACTAAATAACTCATCGGCGGTCATTGTGTCAGTTAATATCGCTAAATCATTGAAGGCGTGATTTTGGGTAGCGTCAGAAGCGGCGCTCGACTCAGGAAGGATCTGCAACAATAAGCCACCTGCCCTTTTAGTCGCGTCCTCGGTAGAGGTTAGCAGCTGTACGCGAGTCGCCAATTGTTCAGACTGCGTAAAATAGTCTTCCAAACATGCCGCCAGCGTTGACTCAGTTAATCCGACCAGCCCTTGATATCGCTCGCCTTTTGCGGGGGTAATGGTAATTGCCATGACACCTTTAATAAATAAGTCACTGAATGGAATGGCGTCGTGTTGAGTGTCGTCTGTCAGCGAGTCATCATAGCGAGCCACGCCACGTACCTTTTGGTCATGGGTAGCATCTACCACCGCATATTTAATCGCTCCTTCGCTTTGAATTTGCAGGCTTACTTCGCCTTTAAATTTCAACGTAGCAGTGAGCAGCGTTGCTGCTGCCAGCATTTCACCTAACAAACGCTGCACCGGTTGAGGATAGTCTTGTGTGGCAAGTATTTGAGTGAAACTGTCATCAAGTTGCACAAGTTCACCACGAACGTGGTGGTCCGCAAATAAATAGCGTTGTAATTGGTCTGTCATAACGTTGGATCTCGTTGATTAATCGTCATTGTGTCGCGGCTGCTTCATTCGAATTAATTGACGCCGCTGCTTTTTGTCAGGTCGGTGGTCCGGATGAGGGTTGTGAAATGCATTCGCTTTGCGCGCCTCAGCATTTTGCTGGCGCTTAAGCATACTCGCTGGCGTTTCCCGATACATTTGTTGGGCCAGCGGCGCAGCTCTGCGTTTATCAAACAGTTCAATCACTTCTATGTCGCGCACATCATAACCACTGGGCACGCACACTCGTGCTCCCAACTCGACGGTCTTCCCCGGCTTGCTTCGCTGACCATTGTACTGAACTTTACCCGCCTGCACAGCTTCTCTGGCCAGCGCGCGTGTTTTAAAAAAGCGCGCAGCCCATAGCCATTTGTCTAACCGAATTGCTTGTTTTACTTCGTCCATAGGAAATTAATGTAGTACCGTAGGTGTCATATTTCTATCATGGTCATGCTTTACTGTTGTGACCCTCCTGCCGACTAGGCTATTATGGGGCGTGATAGTGGTTTCTCAACAATAAGAATAAATCTGCGTTAACACGACGCTCAGCAGTGGTAATCAATACTCTTAATGTCAAATTTGCAGTCAGTGACACAGTTTATCAGCCAACGACAGGCACTCATCAATACGGTCATCGTGGTTTTGCTGGCCATCTATTTGATTGCCTACACCGCAGAGCTTACGTGGCGGATTGTTCCTGCGCCCGAAAACAGCGGCGCGGCACAGACAAGCAGCGTGAACGTAAACTCGACACAGACGTCAGCGCGCGTGAATATCGCCCGTATCAAGCAACTCAATTTGTTTGGGCAGTTTACCCCTCCTTCACAAGCGGAAACGCAAGAAACCGTTACCGATGCCCCGGAAACAAATTTGAATCTGACCCTCACTGGCGTGGTTGCCAGTAGTATCGAGAATGAGGGGGCGGCCGTCATCGAGAACCGCGGAGATCAATTAACTTACGGTATTGGCGATAAAATCGAAGGGACCAACGCAAGTCTCCGCGAAGTATTTCGCGATCGTGTTATTATTCGAAATGGGCCTCAAAACGAAACATTAATGTTGGATGGTATCGATTTTGATGAAGCCAACAAACGCAGACAGCGCCAACAAACGACCCGCCAGCCCGAGCAAAGAAACCCGCGAGAAGCTTCTCGGTTGAGCCCAGATGCCGTTGAAGCCACTCACCAGCTTCGTGACCAACCTGCGAGCTTTACCGACTTTATCTCGGTGTCGCCAGCGCAGGCAGATGGTCAGTTGCTTGGTTATCGTTTGCAACCCGGCAAAAATCCTGCCTTATTTCAAGCTGCGGGGCTAGTGGCAGGCGATATCATCACCGAAATTAACGGCTTGAATGTGACCGATCCTCAACAGGCAACTGAGGCTCTAGGCGAACTCCGCTCGGCGGAAACACTTCAGTTAACTGTGTTGCGCGACAACGAATATCTTACCCTGTATCTGGATTTACCAGAGCCAGGCATTGACGAATAGGAAGATGTGTATGGGCTTTTTGCGCCAACTAAAATGTAGAATCTGGGTGGTTGCGGCTGCCTCACTTGTGCTGACGTCATCCATTGGGATATCGGCCGCGGAGTATTCCCCAAATTTCAAAGATACGGAAATCAGTGAGTTCATCAATATCGTGGGTAAAAACTTACAAAAAACCATCATCGTTGATCCCAACGTACGCGGTAAAATTTCGGTACGTAGTTACGATTTACTCACCGAAGAACAGTACTATCAATTCTTTTTAAATGTATTACAGGTCTACGATTTTGCTGTCGTGGAAATGCCCAGTGGTATTTTAAAGGTGGTACGGTCGAAAGATGCGAAGGCGTCAAACATTCCTGTCGTTGAAGGCGCATTGATGAATGGTGATGAGTTCATCACGCGTGTTGTGCCTGTTTACAACGTGCCGGTGCGAGAGCTGGCGCCTATCCTGCGCCAACTGAATGATCAGGCCGGTGGTGGTAATGTGGTGAGCCACGATCCGTCGAACGTAATGATGTTAACGGGTCGCGCAGCCGTGGTGAATCGGCTGGTGGAAATTATAGAACGCGTTGACCGTGCCGGTGATGAAGAGGTTGAAATTGTTAAATTAAAATATGCTTCTGCCTCTGAAATGGTACGCATCATCGACAGTATTAACAAATCGCAAGGCAAGCAAGCAGGCACGGGCGCCAAGTCTGATCCGCGTGTTGTTGCCGATGATAGAACCAACAGTGTCATCGTCAGCGGTGATGTAAAAGCACGTCAGCGGTTGATCAACTTGATCACCCGGATGGATCAGGAGCTTGAGAGCAATGGTAATACACGCGTACTGTTTTTAAACTACGCAAAAGCTGAAGATCTGGTGAAAGTGCTGCAGGGCGTGAGCGCAAGTATTCAGGCTGAGGAACAAGGAAGCGGTAATACCAGCCGTAGGGGCGGGGCAGATCGCGAAGTGAGTATTGACTCACATGAAGACTCAAATGCGTTAGTGATTACCGCTGAACCAGACATGATGCGCTCACTCGAAGAAGTGATCCGTCGCCTTGATGTGCGCCGCGCGCAAGTTCAGGTTGAAGCGATTATTGTAGAAGTGTTTGAAGGTGACGGCACAACGTTAGGCGTTCAACTCGTTTCCGAACAGGGCGGTGGTACGCAGTTTACTAATGGTGTCACCCCGGTGGGCGCTCTGGGTGTCGCGCTCTATCAGGCAGAAGATCGCGAAGTGACTCGCACAACCACCACTGCCAATGGCCAGGTTGTCGAGTCAACAGATACGATTGAAGGAAATTTAACGCCTTTGGCAAATTTATTAGGCGGCGCAAACGGGCTCATTGCCGGCATCATTGATAATGGCTGGGGCGCGGTGGTCCAGGCAGTGAGTACCGACACGAACTCTAATATTCTCGCCACTCCCCACTTAACCACAATGGATAACGAAGAAGCTTTCTTTATCGTGGGTCAGGAAGTACCCATCATTACCGGCACCACCACGGGTAACAATAACTCCAACCCTTTTCAAACGGTCGATCGTCAGGAAGTGGGTATCAAGTTGAAAGTGACGCCGCAAATTAATGAAGGTGACGCCGTGCAGCTTCTGATTGAACAGGAAGTGTCTAGTGTGAGTGGCGCAACTTCTGTGGATATCTCCATCAATAAACGGGAAATCAAAACCACAGTGATTGTCGATGACGGCGGCACTATCGTGTTGGGTGGATTGATTGACGAAGATGTTCAGGAAAGTGTTTCCAAAGTGCCACTGTTGGGTGACATTCCCATTTTAGGACATTTATTTAAAACGACTTCGACCAGTAAACGTAAACGCAATTTGATGGTATTTTTGCGCCCGACTATAGTGCGTGACGGCGCCACTATGACCAATATTAGCCACGGCAAGTATAACTATATCCGTGCTCAGCAATTAAAACGCCAATCCGAGGGTGTGCCGTTGATGCCGAATACGAAAGGTCCCATCATACCGGAATGGAACGACAAATTGGCATTACCACCAACCTATGACCAGTATCTGATGGAAAAGGAAAAAGCGGAAAAAGAGCAGGATTGATATGAGCACGCCACCAGTATCAAATGCATCAGATAACAGCCCCGATGATAGGGCGCTTGATAGCGCCACATTAGAGGCCGCTCAGCAAGCTAGCGAGCTGGTCAGTGATGACGTGCTTGAAGCGCAAACAGAAGATGGTCAAAAGCAATTGGCGTTTGGTTTCGCTAAGCGGCATAAAGTGATTTTGGAAACCAACGAATCGCCTGCAAAACTTTACCACACTGACGAAACACCGTTTGAAATTTTTGCTGAGGTTCGCCGCTTCTTTGGTGCGCCTTTTGTACTTGAAGAAATTTCGAACGATCGCTTTGAGTATGTACTTACTAACGCGTTTCAGCGGGATTCTTCTGCGGCTAAACAGTTGATGGAGGATCTCGGCAACGAAAGCGATTTGTTTTCATTGGCTGAAGAGCTGCCTGATACAGAAGACTTACTGGAAAGTGAAGACGACGCGCCGATCATTAAGTTGATCAATGCCATGCTTAGTGAAGCGATTAAGGAAGGCGCGTCCGATATTCATATCGAAACCTTTGAAAACCAATTAGTTGTGCGCTTTCGTGTTGACGGTGTATTGCGCGAGATTCTCCGCCCGAACCGAAAATTATCATCAATGCTGGTATCTCGTATTAAGGTTATGGCCAAACTGGACATTGCCGAAAAACGAGTACCACAAGATGGCCGAATTACGCTACGTATTGCTGGCCGCGCCGTTGACGTGCGGGTGTCTACTATGCCGTCAAGCCATGGAGAGCGCGTGGTCTTGCGCTTACTCGACAAAAACAATGCGCGCTTAAATCTGGAAGATTTGGGCATGACGCAAGCCAATCGGACACTGTTTTCTGAGCTGATCAGAAAGCCGCACGGCATTATTTTGGTGACCGGCCCAACCGGTTCGGGTAAAAGTACCACGCTGTACGCTGGTTTAAGCGAAATAAACAGTAAGGATCGCAATATCCTGACGGTTGAAGATCCGATTGAATTCGACCTTCAGGGTATTGGTCAAACGCAGGTCAATCCACGTGTCGACATGACCTTTGCTCGAGGTCTTCGGGCGATTCTTCGCCAAGATCCGGATGTTGTGATGGTGGGGGAAATTCGCGACGTTGAAACGGCGCAAATCGCTGTGCAAGCCTCATTGACAGGCCATTTGGTGTTATCCACCTTACACACCAATACTGCGGCAGGTGCAATCACACGTTTAGAAGACATGGGGATTGAGTCTTTTCTGCTGTCTTCTTCATTACTGGCAGTATTGTCGCAACGGCTGGTACGTACATTGTGCCCAAGCTGTAAGCAGCCTCACACGCCGAACGAGCAAGAGGCCGCTATCTTAAATCTGTCCCCTGTTGACGCGCAAACCACCCAGATATTTAGCGCAAAGGGCTGCGCGGAGTGTAATCAAACGGGTTATCGCGGGCGTACTGGTATCCATGAACTGTTAGTGGTGGATGAGTCAGTTCGCGACTTGATGCATGCCGGCAAAGGTGAACAGAGCATCGAGCGACATATTAGAACGACAACACCGAGTATTCGTGATGATGGCTGTCGCAAAGTCTTGCAGGGTGTCACCGCGCTTGAAGAAGTCCTGCGCGTTACACGTGAGGACTAGCCGTGCCAGCTTATTCTTATAAAGCGCTGACGCAAGGTGGCCGCAACAAGTCTGGCGTATTAGAAGCGGATAATCAACGCCAGGTGCGACAGCAACTGCGCGACTTGGCGCTAATTCCGATTGAAGTCAGTGAAGTCAGTGAAAAAGCCAAAGCCAATCAGAAAAAGACCGGCTTCTCACTGTTCAAACCGCGCATTTCTGCAGCTGACTTGGCGCTACTTACCCGCCAGTTGGCGACTTTGGTAGAATCCGCCCTGCCGATAGAAGAAGCGTTACTGGCAGTCGCTGAGCAAAGCGAGAAACCTCGGCACAAGAACATGATGATGGCAATCCGCTCTAAAGTGGTCGAGGGTTTCGCCTTAGCCGACGCACTGGGCGAGTTCCCCAGCGTATTTGACAATCTGTTCCGCTCGATGGTCGCGGCAGGCGAAAAAAGTGGCCACCTCGACACCGTTTTAAACCGGCTGGCTGACTATACTGAGCAACGCAACTTGGTCAAAAACCAAATCACTCAAGCCATGATTTACCCCATCATTATGTTGGTGGTTGCTATTGGTATCGTCAGTTTGCTGCTCACCTATGTGGTTCCGAAAATCATCGGTCAGTTTGACAACATGGGGCAGGAACTCCCCGGCGTGACGCAGTTTCTGATTGCGTTATCCGAAGCAACCACGGACTACGGCCTGTGGTTTGTGGGGTTTTTAGTGCTGAGTTATGTGGCTTATCGTCAGCTTATGCAGTCAGACACTTTTCGCCTAAAATCCCACAAAGTGCGTTTGAAAATACCGGTATTTGGTCGCGTCATCAAAAGTATTAATACCTCTCGATTTGCAAGCACGTTAAGTATCTTAACCGCCAGTGCAGTGCCGGTTCTAGAGGGTATGCGCATCTCAGGTAATGTGTTAGAAAATACCTATATTAAGCAACTTATTAAAGACGCTGCTGCCAAAGTACAAGGAGGTTCCAGTTTACGTGCGTCACTAGAGGCAACCAAGGTCTTCCCACCCATGATGATCCACATGATTGCATCGGGTGAAAAAAGTGGCGAATTGCAAGATATGTTGGCGCGAGCCGCCAAAAATCAGGAACGCGAATTTGAAACTCAAGTCAACATTGCGTTGGCGATTATGGGGCCGGTGTTGATCCTGGCAATGGCTGGCATTGTGTTTTTTATCGTCATCGCCATTTTGCTGCCCATTATTTCTTTGAACAACATGATTTAGACGAGGAACCGCGATGAAAAATAAAGGATTCAGCTTAATTGAAGTGATGGTTGTGATACTGATTATCGGAATCATGACAGCTATCGTTGCGCCTAACATTTTAGGCAATCAGGAAGAAGCGCAGCTTAAAAAAGCGGCGGTGGATATTCAGCAACTTGAAGGGGCACTCGAAATGTACAAGTTGCGCAACAACACATTCCCGACCACAGAACAAGGTTTGGACGCGCTGGTAACTGCCCCTACCATTGAACCCTTACCGCGCAATTACCCCGACGGTGGATTTATCAAGCGCTTGCCTGATGATCCGTGGGGCAATCCTTACGGCTTAATTAGCCCTGGAGAGCTCAGTGTCGTCGATATCTTTTCCAACGGTCCTGATGGTCAGCCCGGTACAGACGACGATATCGGTAACTGGAATATCAACGAATACCTAAACTAGTGACAACACCCGATTCGCAAAGCCACACAATACGAGGCTTTACACTCTTAGAAGTGATGATCGTGCTATTGCTCATCGGCTTAGCGGCGGGCGTTGTATTGTTTAATGCATTTTCAGCCAGTCAGGCTGACCGATTACAGGAGCAGGTGAAGCGTCTTCAGGTTGTGTTCGATATGGCGTCTGATTTTGCTGTATTGAATCAGCAGCAGCTTGGCCTCTATATCGATGAGGAAAACCAGCGCTACCATTTTGCTATCCTCAATGAAGAACAAGAATGGGAGCCGATTCAGGAAAGCCCCACGTTTGCGGAACATACGCTACCAGAGCTATTCTATTTGGAACTGAATCTGGACGATTTACCTTGGGAGCAAGAAGACAGCTTGTTTGATCGCGGTGTTTTCGATGAGTCACTCAGCGTAGCCGAAGACGGCGTGAGCATCGGCGAAGAGGATGAGCCTCCCCCGCCTCCACAGATCTTGATCCTGTCGAGCGGCGACATCACGCCTTTTAGTTTGCAGTTTGCCTACGAGCCCGACTTTGGTGGCGATCAACCCGTGTATTTTCGTCTGACAGGACAGGAAACTGTTCCTTTGGAACGCATTGGTCCGCTGAATTCTCCGGATGAAGTATTGCCATGATCAAGCCGCAACACGCGGGCCTACCGCGCACATCTGGCATGACGCTAATTGAAGTCATGGTCGCTTTAGCAATCTTTGCACTTACCGGTACCGCTATCCTGAAAGCCGCCAGTGACCACTTACGCAGTGTTGGTCAAATTGAAGAAGTCACCATGGCAACGTGGGTTGCAAATAACCAGCTCACCCGCGCCCAATTGGATGACCAATGGCCGCCGAAAAACAATCTGCGAGGCAGCGCCGAGATGGCTGGCAGGGTGTGGTATTGGCAGCAGATTGTCACACAAACAAATGATAAGGATCTTCGCGCCGTTGAAGTGAAAGTTGGGCTACGCCAGGACTACTCAGACAGCGTAAGCAGCGCAATGAGCTTCGTCGCCAAAGCAACAGGTGGCGACTAATATGCGGCGCCGATCATGCAATGTATTCCGCTCGCGCGGATTTACACTACTAGAAATCCTTATCGCCATGTCGATTTTCAGTCTTATTGGCATTGCCTCCACAGCGTTGCTCAGTAGCGTTATCGACAGCAACAGTCTCAGTGATGAACGATTTGCGCAACTTGAAAAGTTACAACGAGGCATGCTGATTATCGAACGCGATTTATTGCAAGCCATTGCTCGGCCTATTCGCGTGGATGGCGATATCAACGAAAATGTGATGTCGGGTGGCGTTACCAGTGGCAGTGATGCGGATGGCATTGGCTTTGTTCGCAGCGGGTGGCACAACCCTCAGTTCATGCTACCGCGCAGCAACATGCAATACGTAGCGTATCGACTAAAAGATGACACGGTGGAAAGACTGTACGGTAATTATGTCGACAATGTGATTGGCTTTGAGCCCAAGGTTCGCACCCTGATAGAGGGTGTTGAAGACTTTCAAGTCGAGTTCTTCGTGAAAGATAGCGGAGCACCAGAAGATGAGCGTGACTGGAATGAGAGCTATCAAGGCACTGTGCTGCCACGCGCGGTCGCCATTATCATCACGACAGAGGCATTTGGCGAGATCCGCCGGGAATTTATTACCAGTGGCGGGCAGTCGGAATGATCATTCACCATCGTTTCGCTCGACACCAACGGGGTGTTGCTTTGCTCATCGTGCTCATGGTCGTCGCGTTTGTGGCCATACTGGGGACTGAGATGGGTATGCGTTTGCAGCTGCAAATTCAACGTACTGCAAACATCAAAGACAGTAACCAAGCTTACTGGTATGCATTGGGCGCAGAGCAGTACGCGCGAAAGTCGATCAAACTTTTACTGGAGCAGGCCGATGGTGTCATCCACCTGAATCAACCTTGGTCTGAGCAATTTCTCTACCCTCTGGATAATGGCGGTATACAGGCGGATCTTGTGGATATGCAGAGTTGCTTTAACCTGAATGCGGTTATACCTGCTAACGGCAACGCGAATGCGAACGGCCAGGAGCAGGGGCAAAGTACCAATCCCGCCGATGTTGAAGTTACGCCAGCCATGGAGGCATTTCACCGACTGCTACTTACCCAGGGCATGATCCCCGACATGGATAGCTTCACCGCGGATACGGTGCGTGATTCACTCGCTGATTGGCTGGACGCAGATGATAATATTCGAGCATTTGGTGCTGAAGATGTTGATTATGAGTCGCTGCCTCACCCCTATCTCGCTGCCAACGCGATGATGCAAAATAAGTCAGAATTACGCATGGTCAACGGCGTGTCAGCACAGTGGATTAATACGTTGTTTGCGTACGTCTGCGCGCGTCCCAATGATGCATCTATGCAGCTCAACGTGAATACCGTTTCGGAAGATCAGGCGCCTGTACTGGCGGCACTGACCGGACTCGACGCTGGCAGAGCTTCTGCGCTGATTGCTTCACGTCCACAAGATGGCTGGCAGGACACGCAGGCTTTTTTCTCCGAACCGGATATTCAGGCACTGCAACTTACTGACGCACAACGCCAGTGGTTCACCGTGACAACACAGCATTTTATTTTATACACTAAGACCCGGTACAATAACGCCACGTTTTCGATGTCGTCTGTTTTTTATATCGACGACAGTGAAAAAGTCAGCGTCATTCGGCGCGAATTTGGAGGCAGATATTAAATGGAGCAACTGATTGTCAGGCTAGGCTCAGATCACCATCAGCCCGTGCACTGGATAGTATGGTCGCAATCCGAGCAAGAAATCATTGCTTCAGGCGAGCTGCCTAACGCTGATGCGCTTTCTAGCTTGTCAGAACGTGCTGGCGAGCGCCCGATTATTGCCTTAGCACCGACCAGCGATATTCTTCTGAAATGGGTTACACTACCGCCCCGTGCAGGGCGCAAAGTTATCGCGGCCATTCCCTATATGTTAGAGGATGAGCTCTCCACCGATGTGAGCGAACAGTTCTTTGCCATAGGTCCAAAGAGAGGTAACGAGCAAGCGGTCGCGATTGTGGCAAGAGCCCAGATGGAGCGTTGGAAAAGCATGCTTTCTAATGCCGACCTAAGCTGCGAGAAGTTGCTGCCCGACGTGCTGGCACTGCCTGTCAACGAACAGGGGTGGAGTCTGCTTTCATTAGGCACTAATTGGCTTATTCGGCAAGATGAATGGAGCGGTATGCAGGGCGAGCCTGATTGGCTAATGCCTGCTATTTCTCATTATGCCAAGCAACAGGAAACGCCGTTAACCATTCATGATTACAGTGGCTTGGAAATTGTCGTTCCGCCGAATGTTGATTGGCAGCCACAAACACTTGAACTTCCGATGCACGTTTTAGTGAAAGGTTGTGAAGATGCCAGCTTCAACCTATTGCAAGGTGACTTCAAAGTTAAAAAACAACGTAACAGTCAGTGGCGTCAATGGCGATTGGCCGCGATATTAGCGGTTGTGGCGCTGACACTATCACTGGTTGACCGGGTCATCACGTTAACAACGTTGAATGCACAGCAAGAAACATTAGCCGCTCAGATTGATGCCGAAATTAAGCGTGGTTTCCCGGACATAGGGGGTTACCGCGATGTGAAGCGTGGTGTAGGCAGCGAATTGGCCAAGCTCGAACAAGGGGGTGGCAAGGTTTCCATGTTAGTCATGCTCAACCAGCTGGCCAGTGCGTTCGATCAGACAAACGTGAAACCTCAGTCTATTCGTTATGACGGTGAACGTGGCGAGTTGAGAATGCAGGCAGCTGCTACCGACTTTGAAGCGCTGGAGCGCTTTCGGAATCTCGCACAAGCGGCAGGTTATACTGTTGAACAAGGTGCTATCAACAACCGCGATGACCAAGTGATTGGGTCTATCGCCATAAGGGGCTGAGCATGCAGGCATTATTAGCCCGCTTTCGCGCGCTCACTGAGCGCGAGCAAATACTGGTGATTACGGCCAGCGTTGTGGTACTCATTGGTTTATTCTATTTCTTCATCTGGTCGCCGCTAAATACCAATATCGAGCGTCAGCGCAATACCATTGCCGATCAGCAGGAACTACTTACGTGGGTACAGCAAAGTGCCCAACGTGCCATTCAACTACGTCAGTCAGGCCGCTCCGGTGGTGCGTTCAATGGATCACTGCCTCAAGCGGTTAATCAAACAACAGCTCGTTATGACATTGCAATCTCACGCATGCAGCCGCAGGGAGATGAATTACAGGTCTGGGTCGACCAAGCTGCCTTTAATAGTGTGATCGATTGGCTCAATGCACTGGAAACGATGGGTGTTGTGATTTTGCAGGTTGACGTAACTGAAGCCGAGTCTCCCGGTCAAATTCGTATCCGACGTTTACAGTTAGGAAAAGCATGAAATCTAAAATAGGGCTAACACTAGCCGCTATCGCTCTGTTTCTCATATTTTTGGTCGCCTATCTACCTGCCAACCAAGTTTTAGGGCGTATCACGTTGCCGAGCAATTTGCACATTGCTGGCGTAAGCGGCACGCTGTGGAGTGGTAACGCAACGCGTGTCACGGTGAATGGCTTGCCAATAAAACGAGTTGAATGGCAACTCAGAGCAATACCGCTTTTGTGGGGAACCGTTATGCTAGATGTGAGCGCGGGAAATAATCGCGCGGTTGACGAAATATCGTTTGAGGGTGAGATAACCACTCGTCTCACCGACACGTCTAACATTAGCAGCGACGACTTCATTATTTTTCTGCCCACCGACCAAGTATTGGCAAATGTTGCGCTACCACTACCGGTTATTGCTGGGGGGCGTTTTCGCGTGATTGTTGACGAACTGGATTTTGACCAGCAGTGCCAGTCGCTGGTCGCGTATGGGGAATGGCTAAATGCCAGCGTAGCAGGAACACAAGGCCCCATCGATTTAGGTACATTTAGTGCGCTGCTCGGATGCGAAGATAATGCAATTGTTGCTACGGTGGAAGAACCTAATCGGTTGGGACTAACACTTCGCGCGACCATGGCGGGCCTACGCAATATCCGTGTAACAGGTCAGTTTAAGCCTGATCCAGAACTACCTGAAGAAGTCCATCAAGCAGCGCGTTTCTTCGGTCAACCTGACGCGCAAGGGTATTTTCCGATTAAGTTATAAACTCGAAGCGTGACATTGCCATGAGCGTCGCAAGCTCGTAAACGCTGGTGCGGCTCGCTAGCCCTCGGGTCAGTAAGCCTATAGCGCCGCCTTTTTGTTTAATGTTGTGAGTACGATAAACACGGTCCATCACATCACCCAGTTCTTCACCAGCCTCTAAGGCGGTAAAGACAGGCTCTGGTATCGCTAGATTACCGCTGCGTCCGACAGCTAACTGACCGTTGTGATGGATTGCCACATAGGCAAAGGTTGCTGGGCCGTCTTCAAATCTGGCCACCCCGCCTTCGTAAGCTAGTGTCCAAGCATAGTGCTTGTCGGACTCCACTTGTAAATCAAGGCAGTGCTTCACTCGGTTCACCGCGCCAAGGCGGGTTTCCGCTTCGCTCATGGGCTGGTCTGCGACACCTGATGCCACTGAAACCCCCTGAGCCACAACGTGGCGATCCGCAAACCACTGGCTGATAGCACGCTGCGCAGCCGAGACTTTGACTGGATTCGTTGATCCGACCTGAATTGATAACATGCTGTTAGGCCTTTGCCATTACCGGATTATTTCGGATCTCATCGAGTAAATGTCGATAATCACTCACCGCCGGATATTCCGTGATGGTGCGAATAGGTAGTTGGCTATCTGGGTTTGCAACTGCGAGTAAATGCGCAATGCCAAAAGTTTTAGCGCTTGTTAAAATAGGCAAGCTGTCGTCTACAAACAGCGTTCTGGCCGGGTCAAACTTGATATCCGCGTGCAGTGCCTGCCACAGTTGCTGTGACTCTTTGGTCACGCCGTACTGGTGGGTGGAGATTAATCGGTCAATGTGACTATCCAATTGTGTGTGCTCAACCTTTAGCGACAGACTGTTAGGATGCGCGTTAGTCAGTAGAATAACGTCGCGACCACTATCGTGCAGCGCATCCAAAAAGGGGATCGTATCCTGTCGCATCGCAATCAGATGCTGCACTTCGCGCTTCGCCGCCATGATATCCATGTCTAACTGCTCTGCCCAATAATCTAGGCAATACCAGTCGATGGTGCCCATCACACGTTCATAATGTGCGTGCATCTGCGAACGACAGTCTTCAACACTTCGGCCGGTCTTTTCGGCAAGCTTCACCGGTAAATGATCTATCCAAAAATGGTTGTCAAAATGTAAGTCGAGTAGCGTACCGTCCATATCAAGCAAGACGGTGTCGATATTTTTCCAAGGCAGAAATGGCAAGCGGATTTCCTTCTTTTGCAGTAAGCTTGTGGCTTGAAAGCGAATACTTTACGATCACTTAGCACTAAAAAGCGGTATAACAAACTATGTACAGTGTAGCCGGTTCAATACATGAGTAAAATAGACCCGAACAAGCAATTGCCGATTATTCATCAGCGCGAAATTGTTGCCACGAGTCACTTTTTCAAAGTGGAACGAGTTGATTTAGAGTTTTCCAATGGCGCAACACGGCAATTTGAACGAATGGCAGGCAAGGGCCGTGGTGCAGTAATGATAGTGCCATTGCTGAATAAAGACACGATGCTGCTTATCCGTGAGTACGCAGCAGGAACTCACTCATACCAATTAGGCTTTCCGAAAGGCCTGATAGACGCTGGGGAAACACCACTCGAAGCCGCCAATAGAGAACTTCAGGAAGAGGTCGGCTATGCTGCACGCACGTTGCATGATATCCATACGGTTGGCATGGCACCAACGTTTTTCAATGCGCATATGAATATCGTGATTGCTCAGGATTTATATCCCCAATCACTGGAAGGCGATGAACCTGAGCCATTGGAGGTGGTCGAATGGCCGATAGCTGAAGCGGACGAGCTACTTTTGCGATCAGACTTTGTCGAAGCGCGTGGCATCGCAGCACTCTTTCTTTTACAACGGTGGTTAAAGGACCAATAAACATGGATAAATACAGTACGCAGCAACTTCTCGACCTCGCGATTGACGCCGCCAAAGCCGCTGGGGATGCGATACTGGAAATCTATGATTCAGGGGACTACAAAAGCTACGAAAAAGCCGATGAATCTCCGGTGACGAGCGCAGACTATCGCGCGAATGAAATCATTACCGCGCGCTTGAAGGACGCTACGCCTGATATTCCGATCATGTCCGAAGAGTCAACGCTGGAAAATCTCGCAGACCGCGTACACTGGCCCCGATATTGGTTGATTGATCCGATTGACGGTACGCAGGAATTTATCGCACGCAGTGGCGATTTTGCCGTTAACATCGCATTGATTGAAAACAACCAGCCAGCCATTGGGGTCATTTACTGGCCGCCCGGGCAATCACTTTATTATGCTTCTGCCGGAAAGGGTGCCTTCAAACGCAGCCCTGAGGGCGAGCAACAGATCCATGTGCGCAAGCTCGATGAGCCAGATGATAGCGTTGTGATCATTGCCATCAGTCGCCGCCAATCACGTGACAAAGTATTGTCGCGTATGAATGAAGAGCGCACCTATCAAACACTTCCATTAGGTAGTTGCTCATTAAAATCCTGTTTTATTGCCGAAGGCAAAGCTGACGTTTTCATGCGCTTGGGCGTCACAGGAGAATGGGATACTGGCGCTTCACAGTGCATCGTCAGTGAAGCGGGTGGCCAGATATTGAGTGCCACATTTGAGCCTTTGACATATAACCTGCGTAAAACCTTAGATAACCCCGATTTTGTGGTGCTGGGTGATGACCGTGTCAATTGGCGCGATGTTGTTCAGTACCGTTAACCCACTAGGAGCCGCCGCAATGCGCTTGTTTGCCACTTTTTTGGTTTTAGTTTCTTTTCATGCAAATGCCGATTGGCGCTTAGACCCGCAACGCAGCGCCTTGCATTTTGTTTCCACAAAGAATGTGCATATTGCTGAGACACATTCTTTTGATGAGTTCAGCGGCAAGCTCAATAATAAAGGTGAGTTAACGGTGTCGATTAATGTGGCGTCGGTTAACACTTTGATAGATATTCGTAACACCCGTATGCGAGACATGTTATTCAACGTGTCCGATTTTGCCACTGCAGAATTTATGACGGCTTTGCCTGCAGACGTCATGGCGATGGCAACCGGCGATGCGCGGATGCTGACCATTACTGGTTCACTGACGTTGCATGGCAAAACAGTTGAAATGCCTGTGACAGTGCATGTGACAAAACTCATCGACAATACGTTTAGTGCCGTAACAGTAAAACCGATACTGGTTGATGCTCGTCAGTTTGATTTAGAGACAGGTGTCGATGCTTTACAAGCGATTGCTGCATTAAATAATATTAGTCATACCGTTCCTGTCAGCTTTGCGGTGACCTTTGCGCCTCAATAATCAGCGTCGCAAGCTAACATGATCTTTAAGGGCCTATGTGGTTTTCCCATTACCCCAATGCGCGGTGGCACAATTGACTTTTCTATTGGGGCCTGTTCACCCTTCATATTGTACAACGCTGGAGTCTGATTCTTTCATCAGCGAGGAATGAGGAGCATGGTTTGGTTATTCCAAATTAGCGACAAGTGACGAAGTTGATGAAAGAATCAGGCCCAGCCCATGGGTCGAGTCCCAATAATCCACACTTTTTGTTGTGAATCCCTCATTTAGAGTGACTAAATTTCGGCATTCACGCCTCAATTGTGAAATATTGGGCGCTCGACGTTGCATAATATGAAGGGTCAACAGGCCCCGGCCAAAATCCGCGAGCATTTAGATCACAGCGGGCTGGATTCCATTGGCGTGCTTGGCAGCACAGGCAGCTTTGCTTATTTGAGTGAACAACAGCGCATCGATGTGATGGCGTGTTGGAGCGAGCTGAAAACCCCTTGGATAGCCGGCATCAGTGCCACAACCACAACGGGCGCCGTTCGATTAGCACATGCTGCTGAGAAAAATGGCGCGCAAGGCGTTATCGTGAACGCATTTTCTTATGTGGGGCTGCGTGATGAGGAACAAAGAAACTACTTTCTTAATATTGCGGATTCAAGCCCCCTGCCAGTGTGTGTTTATGACAATCCGGTCACCACAGGACTGGCGTTGAGCGATGAATTGATTCATGCACTTTCTCTGCACGAAAATATTCACGCCGTTAAAGTGTTTGCACAGAAAGATAACCGAATACAGCAAGAGCGGCTCGGTAAGTTAGCTATCGAACCCGGTTATGCGGTGGACGCACGTTGTTGTGAAGCCATGATCAGTGGCGGTAGCGCGTGGTACTCAACCTTAGCTGGCACGCTACCAGAACGTGTAGTGCCGATTATGGCGGCGGTTAAGGCGGGAGATTTTGACCGGGCACGCGAATTGAACCGTGACAATCAGCCGTTGTACGATGCTATGCGCAGCCATTCAGGCTATCGGATGATGCATGCGTTGGCCAAGCAACGGCAGTGGGCTTGCGAACTTCCCGCGCCGCTAACATTGCCGGCGGACATTCCCGATTTAACCCCCTACCTACCGAAAAGTTAGTATTGAGTGATGTTAAGAGGAGCCATCTGCAGCGATAAGCGTGATGCTCTCGTGCAGCTCTGAATATTCGATGTAGACTTCGCCAGCCTTGAGTTTAGTGAGCAATTGAGTCACTTTTTCTTCAAAACTCACTTCCTCTTCGCCGTAATCAGTACCCTCACGAAGCACAATACTTTCAGCGATATTGCGCAGCGTTTCAGAATCAAGTTCGTCAATCGGGACAATCACGAATGGGCCTCTCTTTGTTGATCGAGGTAGGAGGCCACGCGTTGATGAAACCAAATAACCGGGCGCCAAGGTGTACCTTGCATAAAGCCTACATGGCCACCGTATTCGCTCAACTCTACCGTGACGCTGCTACTGAGATCACTTGGCTCGGGAATGACCTGTTCATTCATGAAGGGATCGTCCTTGGCATGCAGTACTAGCGTTGGCGTTCTAATGGCGCTGAGAAAATAAAAGCCACTGCATTTTTCGTAATAATCCACCGCATCCTCGAACCCGTGCAATGGCGCAGTGACTAGTTCGTCAAACTGTCGAAAGGATGTTATGTCTTTAACATGCGCTTCGGTGATGGGTAATACGCGAGAGTAATCGATGCGTTGCATTTTTTTCAGCAGGGTGCGCTTCATGCTCGCTAGCAAATAGCGCTGATAGACACGAGAAAATCCCTGCTGCATGCTGGAGGCACATTCTGCCAGCTTGAGCGGTGCAGACACCACGCACGCGGCTTGCAACCACTTCTGCTTCGGTTGTTCGCCCAATAACTTCAGCAACACATTGCCGCCCAGCGAGAAGCCCAAGCCTATCATCAGTTGCTCGCCAAATTGCGCACGCAATCGTTCTAAAATAAAGGTGGCATCCAGAGTGTCTCCAGAGTGATAGGTTTTGGTGGTGTTATTGACACTGCCACTACAACCGCGAAAATGCATTAAAACCACACGCCATCCCTGCGTATACAAAAAAGCCATGATGTCATTGGCGTAATGTGAACGAATGGAGCCTTCTAAACCGTGAAAAATGACGACGATACCTTTACACGGCTCAGGTTCAGCAGACCATGCAAGATCAACAAAGTCATTGTCCGGTGTTTCAACGCGTTGTTCAGTGAACGTTAGGGGTTGTCGGCGCTGAAAAAAGCGAGGCCAGATGGTTTGCACATGACGATTCTTGGCCCATGCCGACGGCGTAAACTCACTGCGTAATACTTTGCCATGCGCCTGGCTGTGTTTGTCTATTCCCTTCACTGCTGTTGAATACTCTCTATTTGCGCCCGAAGGGCAGTGATCTGCTCATCAGGCACAGATTTCCACGTTAAATAATCGGTCAATGCATGAGGCGGTTTCACGTTAGCCTCACAGACACGGTATTTCACAGCGTTCGTCGTCTGATTTAGATAATCAATGATGATACCGTGTTGTTGCTTTTCAAGCTCAAGCTCTTCACTTAACAGCGCTTGGTAGCGTGTCGGTTGTGTTTCCTTGGCTGTTCTTCTCGCCGCTCGATGGCGCGCTAATTGCTGCTCAGACGCGTTAATCGCCTCAGCGAGGTGCGAAAAGCATTGGTCATTGAACACAAAGCCTTGTGTATCAAGATAATCAAACAACAAACAGAGATTGATATTGATACCATAACAATCTTGCAACGCAATCAATCGCTTGGCAACTGTGCCTTTATCGTATTGTTGAAGTGCGTGCTGCCATGCAGCTCCACCCTCCACATGTACAGACGCTGACATACTAGCGGTTACCGCTGACGGTGTGCTCAAATTCACTCTGCATAACCTCAAGCGCTTCCTGTGCCTCCATCCACGAAGACTCGTGCTGACTAAGTAATTGCTCACTTTCCTTTTGTTGATTGAGTAAGTCTTTTAACTCTGCTTTGCGCTCTTCGGTGTAGAGATCCATGTCTGCTAACTTTTCTTGCAGCGCCGAAAGACGATTCGATGCGCTCTCCATTCCTTTTTCGGCTTTTGCGATGCTCATCCGGACCTCACTGGTCTTTTGCCTGAATTCGGCTTCGAGTCGCTTAATTACTTTTCGGTCCAGTGTTGGCTTTACGGGATCAACACCACTTTGTTCAGCCTGCTTTTCTGAATCAAGCAACCATTGCCGATAATCTTCCAAATCTCCATTGAATGGCGCTACTGCTCCACTGTCCACCAGATAGAAATCCTCACATACTGATGTCAGCAGGTAACGGTCATGCGATACCAAAATCATAGCCCCCTCAAAACCTTGTAAGGCGAGGTTGAGCGCTTGACGCATATCTAAATCAAGGTGATTGGTAGGTTCATCCAATAGCAAGATATTGGGTCGCTGGTACACAATCATGGCCAGCACCAGGCGTGCCTTTTCGCCACCTGAAAAAGGCGCAACAGGCTTCAGTGCCGAGTCACCCTGAAAGTTAAATCCGCCTAAAAAGTCTCGTAAAGACTGTTCCGTGGCGCGCGGATCCAAGCGCTGCAAATGTGTGAGTGCAGAAGCCTCTAAATCGAGATATTCCAATTGATGCTGAGCAAAATAACCTACGTTAAGTCCCGCGCTGATGTCATATCGTCCGCTCATGGGCTTTTTTTCACCCGCCAGCAATTTGATCAATGTTGACTTACCGGCTCCATTTCGCCCGAGTAGTCCTATTCTACTGCCCGGCACGAGATTCAACTTTACCTGATCTAACACCACCGTGGTGTCATAGCCCACCGTCACGTTTTCCATACTCACCAGTGGATTAGGCAATTTATCCGGTGCATCGAACGCAAACGAGAAAGGCGAGTCCGCATGCGCCAACACTAATGTCTCCATGCGCTCTAATTGCTTGATCCGGCTTTGCGCCTGTTTCGCTTTAGACGCTTTTGCCTTAAAGCGATCTATAAATGATTGTAGGTGTTGGCGTTTCTCTTGTTGCTTTTGATATTCAAGGTTCTGTAAACGTTGACGCTCCGCCTTTTGTTTCTCATAAGCACTGTAGTTGCCGGTGTACGTGTACAACTGCTGCTGTTCAACACTTAAAATCCTGTCTACACTACTGTCGATAAACGCTTTGTCATGTGAAATCAGTAACAGGGTGCCTTCATAGCGTTGGATCCATTTTTCCAACCAAATAACAGCATCTAAATCAAGATGGTTAGTCGGTTCATCCAGCAGAAGAAGGTCTGAAGGGCAAAGCAGCGCCTGCGCGAGATTCAGGCGCATTTGCCATCCGCCGGAAAACGCACTAACCGGCTGCGTTAATTGCTCCTGAGAAAAGCCTAATCCCGCCAGAATAGTGCTGGCTCTTGCGTCTATGGTGTAGGCACCTGCTTCTTCCAATTTGGCGTGGAGTTCAGCAATGCGTTTACCGTCGACAAGAGCCATTCCCTCGGCTTCACGCAACGCGTGCTGAATTGCGCGAAGATGTTTGTCGCCATCTATGACATACTCAAGCGCTGGTTTTGCACTCATCGCCACTTCCTGCGCGACCGACACTATTTGCCATTGCTTGGGTAAATAAAGCTCACCAGATTCAACCGTTAACTCACCCCGCAGTAAAGCAAACAGGCTTGACTTTCCACAGCCGTTTGCGCCGATCAGAGCCACTTTTTGTTTCGGCGAAATTTCTGCGCTGACAGTGTCTAGCAACATTTTCGTGCCACGCATTAGGGACACGTCTGTGATTTTTATCATGAAGGCTCTATAAGTTGGTACGAGGTTAAGCAGTAACACCCTCATGATAGCAAAATTCACAGCGATCGTATCTGCCTGATTTGACGTAAAAAGCGTTGTGATCAGTTACAATGACGCGCTAGCGAGATGAATGATTATGTGCAACCAATTCTTATCGAGGTAAAAATAACACGCTTATGTCCCAACAAGATCTCTCCGCTAAACGCACCCGCAAACGTTTTATTGCTGGCGCTATCTGCCCTGAATGTAAAAAGCTGGATACGCTAATGCTGTATTTTGAGAATAATGTTGAACAAATGGAATGTGCGCACTGTGGTTATCATCAGTCACAGTCTAATCAGGATGTAAAAACGGCTGCTAAAGGCGCGGAAGGAATTATTGGCGTGTTCAAACCTGAGTAAGAATATGCACTTAAGCACTCAATGAGAGGCCCGGTACCTGTTCGCTAAAGGCGTTTTGGTAACGCGACTGGATAACGTCGACCCGACGTAAAATAGACTCACTTTGTTGAGGAGCGTCTTCTTCGGTGGCAAGGCGTGCTGATTCATCTAACGAGCGCTGTGGAACGCTGATATCAATACCATCAACAATATCCTCTAATTCAGGGACTTGTGACGCAATGGGATCAGGTGCTTCGCCGCTACGACGGTTCTGGCGTGATTCAGCCAGTGCTTCACTGCGCTCCTGATTAATTTCACTTTGCGCATCAAATGCCTTTTGAGTCGCTTCCGAGGCAACACGTAAATCCTGCGGCGAAGGGTCGGCAGGCGCAAGCGCAGCGGCTTTGACCTGTTGCATTTTACGTAATGTTTGCTCGGGTGAGCGCTCTTCGCCAATGTCGATCGAAACTTCCCCACCCACCGCATAACGGCGTCCGTCAGGTCCTGTTTCAAACTCATAGCTTGGCGCACCTGCATACTGGCCCCCAACGGCGGCATGCGCCTGCTCATGAGCGCGTACTTCCTGATCGCGCTGCTTAAGCTCTTGAATTTCGCGTTGTTCGGCCAACTCTTGTTGTTGCTGCTGACGCGCTTCTGCACCTTCCCGCCCGGCACTTTCGTCCTGCGCGTTATCGGTCTGCGACCCTTCACTACCTAGCCCTTGAAAAACCCCGTTCGGATTATTCTGAGGGCGCTCATACACCAATGGGCCGTTAACTTGGCCCGGTGCTTTGGCGCGATCAGACTCAGAGCCTAAACCCGATTTGGCTTCAGAATTGTCATTGCTCGCCGCCTGCGGAATGGTTTCGCGTAACAAATTATCACGACGCACGGATTCGGTATTCACATTCGCGTTGGTGAATACGATTCCTGTCGGGATAGGTGTCACAATATTCATTCTCTATAGGCCTCGGTTGACAGTATCGATACGCTAGGCAAATAAGTCGATAATACGACCGACCGTTTCATTGGCCGTATCAACCACTTTCGCAGATGCCTGTGCATTCAAACTGTTGACTTGCAAAGAGAGTAAATCGTTAGTGATGGAGTCGCCACCACTAGGAAGCAGGTTTCGCACATTACCAATCTGTTGCTCGGCAGCATTAACTAGCACGCCGGCAGGGCCGTTCTCTGCGACATCCTGCTGTGCGACGCGCTGCGCTATATTTAACGACGCCTGCGCAATACCATCAGACGCCCGTTGTAAACCGAATTGGCCTGACAGAATCGCTGAATTAATCGTATTACCTGTTTCAATTGGCATACATTTACCCTCACACTACCTCTGGTTAATTATCGTACAAAAGCGCGTAAAATGAAAGTTTTTTAGTACATGGCGAGCTGAAGTCTACTGAGAATCAAAGAAATTGAATAACGCAGACAGCCATTCTTCCGGATGAGAAACAAATGGCGCATGGGCGGCATGGGCAATAACCGTTTGCGACGCTGCAGGTTGCAGTTGCTCAATCAGCTCAACCGCGGTTGCCGGCACCAGAGAATCTAACCGCCCGTAAATGTTCAACGTTGGCTGCGTGATCCGTGCTATCTCTGCGCGCATGTCGGTGTTCGATAGCAGTTTGAGTCCCTGTTTTAGGGCGGATAACGCCGGAGCAGGATAGCGGGAAATGCTCTGCTGCAATTGCTTGATATCTGATTTTGCATTTGGACTTCCCAGAGCCTGAATGGCCAAAAACCGAGCCAATGTGGTTTGAAAGTTGAGCGCTAATTGGCGTTGAAACTGCTTGAGCGTTGCAGGGTGAATACCTGGCCATTGAGATTTTTGTTCGAAACACGGAGTGGTTGCAACGCCCACGAGCACTGCGACTTTGTGCGGATAATGCAACGCCAAATATTGCGCTATCAGTCCTCCCAGCGACCAGCCAACGACAATCGAATGTGCAGGGATCGACTTCGCTAACTGAGCAGAGATGTTCTCCAGAGAATAGGGTTCAGGTAGACTACCTGCGTTGACCCCGCACCCCGGCAAGTCGATGCAGGTGATTTCGAACTGGCTGGCTAAACGGGGTAAAACGACATCCCATACGCCGCTATTTAGGCCCCACCCATGCAATAAAACCAGTGGCCGCCCTGCCCCATACGTACGGCTGTTCAGTGCACCGCCGCTGGGATAAGCTAGATGTTCATTACCGATAACGGTCTCCTGAAGGTCACTAAAAAAGCGCTGACATGATAAAACAACTGTTCACAAAGCTCAGCGAATTTGTTCAATGGCCGCAGATGTGTGTCGGCTGCGAACTCCCCTCACTGACGCCCCTTTGTGAATATTGCCTTGCCGCTTTACCCTATTTTGAGTTACGTGATTATGAGCATGACTTACAGCAATGGCCGGCTGTCGCGAAAGCGCTGAGCCCGCATGATCTTGCCCCATTACATGCTTGCTGCCGATATGAAGCTCCAGTCAGTCATTGGGTTCAAGCGCTTAAATTCCACACGAGCCTGCGTTACGCCAATGTACTAGCGGCGGTGCTTGCTTATAGTCTACAGGATCGACAGCGACCATTACCTCAGGCACTTTTAGCGGCGCCTCTGCACCGTCAACGCTATGCAAAAAGACAGTTCAATCAAGCTATTGAGATCGCTAACGCGCTGGGTGGCGCCATTGGCGTCGACACGCTTCATAGTGTGCTGTCACGCCCCCACGCCACCCGCGCACAATCTGAGTTATCACGTGAGGAACGCCTCGATAACGTGGCAAATGCGTTCGTCGCAGAAACGCTTCCTTCACACATCACTCACATCGCATTAATTGACGACGTGATCACTACCGGTGCAACAATGCAGGCTATGCTCAGCGCCGTGAAAACAAAAAACCCCAACGTTCTTGTCGAGGCTTGGTGTGTGGCTCTGGTTTTATAAAAATACGACTCAGCCTGATTCAACGAGCCTCAATAAACTCAGCCATGTAGATTGCATTAGCGAACACTTTGCTGGTGCCATACCAATATCCACGGAAGTTCAGATTGTCAACAAAACCAATGATTTCGCCGCGCCCGAGTCGATGAGCAATGACCGCAGGCGTTTCGCCAATGAGATCGGCGAGCTTAGGATCAGCATAGCCAGATAAAAGAGGCTCCTGCGTATAGATAAACGGTGCGATAAATGGGACATCCGTGGGTTTTAATACGGCGTTGTTAGTTTTGAACAAGGGTAATTGATCATCATCTAAACCAAAGGTTAACGGATGCGTTAGGTCGACGCGAGCCGCAAACGCTGCGCCGGCAATGAGTTTGCGCGCGCGTAGCGCTTCTCGATCACTATAGGCTAACTTTCCAGTGTCGAAAAGGTCGTCGATGTCGCTGTCTGGGATAAATGAGGCTTGCAACCATTGTTGCTGAGCAAAAAACTCTGTGGCTGATTTCTGACCAATCAATACCCCCCCGGCTTTCACCCACTCTTCAATCGCGTTTCGCGTAGACTCATTCATAGCGCGATAATTGCCGCTTGCGAACACAATGTGTGTGTACTGGCCCAGATCCGTTTCATCTAAACGCCACTGTTCAATAATACTTGCCGGGATATGCATACGAGTATCGAGATAGTGCCAGATTTCACCCACTTCATACTGCGATGTACCGCGCCCACCCACCAGCGCAATTTTAGGCAACTTAGCAGGCATCAGTTGGCGCGACCCTAAGTCCACACCTTTGGCAGTCAACCCAGACTGGATCGCAAACAGCGGCATTTCATAGCGTTGCGCCAGTGACATTGCCAAGTCATTAATGTTATGCGGCTGCTCAAGAGCTGATGGAATAACCACTGTGCCCGCTGAAAAATCATGCTCGCCATTGGTCACTTTGGCTGTGAATGCAGCGCCTGAAATACGCGCTTGCACCCCTTCTGCAAGCAACTGCGTCAACAATGCTGGTGCGTTGTAGTGATGCCACTCAAATGCAATCGCGTAACTATCGCTCGGCAAAGTTACGGTAGAGACACTGTTTACGTTGTCACTGAATTTAAGTCGACGCTGCTCACCTTTCTCTACACCGGCAAACGCCAAATCAAAAGCCAGGGGTAAGTTCCAGCTAGAGACGTCATAAAAGGTGTTATCAGCGAAGCTTGTTTGTGTGGAAAATAATGATTTAATCAAACGGTACTGCGCTTGGTCAGTTGGCACGAACACACTGCCACGGGCAAATTCCTGATCCGCGACACTGGTTGTTTCTTTTAGGCGCGAATAGCTGATTTCGTGCTGGTCGAGAATGTTTAGCAGCGCATCCACGCGCTGATGATCCTTGCTACCCGCGATCAGGTAACCTTTAACCTTGTCATCACTGCGAAGGCGCTTAGTCTCGTCATAAAATTGATTCTGATAGGCTAATATGGCTTGTTTGTTGGCTAATGCGCCTTTAAAAGTAGACAGGCTCGTGGTCACTTGATTCTGGATTGTATCGCTAAAAGATAACTCACCGTTAATTGACTCCTGAAGATGACCACGGCTACTGGCTTGCTCAAATAAGATACCGATACTGCCGTGCGCGTCAGGGTACGTACTGCCTTTTCCGTAGTAAAAATCATCAAATGCTTCTTCACTGAAATAAAGTTGTTTGGTTTCGTCCAGCGCGGCGGCATGAAAGTCTGCCAGAGCAGCAGTCAGTGTGACATTCGATTGTGGTGTCAGTGGGTGTTTGCGGCTCGGGATCCCCGGCTGGAAAAAATACGTACTGTCGGTTCCCATCTCGTGGAAATCGGTCAGAATATGCGGTCGCCATGCGTGGAACTGGGCAATTCTTGCGCGCGATTCTGGATGTGTCAGCAGAAGCCAATCTCGATTTAAATCAAACCAATAATGGTTAGTGCGACCCGACGGCCAACCTTCTTGATGCTCTCGATGATCACTGTCTGCATTTAGCGTGTGGCCACGATGCATGTTCGCCCATTGAGCAAAACGCGCCAACCCATCTGGGTTTAACACCGGGTCAAGTAATACAACATTTTCGTCGAGTAGCGTTTTCACATCAGGGCTTTGCGCTGCAGCAAGATAGTAAGCGATGAGTAACGAAGCGTTCGCGCCAGAAGGCTCATTTCCATGAACGCTGTAGCCCATATACAAAATCAGCGGTGCATCTGCTGTCGGCTTATCGCCCGACTGAAGCGTTTGTTTGTGCTGCTGCTGAATCGATTCAAGTTGAGATTGTTTTTCTGCGGAGGTGATTTGCAATAACAACAGGGGTCTGTTTTCGTGCGTTCTTCCAGTTTCAACTAAGCTGACGAGCGGTGATGCGTCAGCGAGAGTCTGCATATAATGCACTAGTTGATCAGGGCGTACATGCCATTCTCCAACGTTCGCATGCAATACGCTTGCGGGGGTTGGTATGCTAGGATCGTACTCAATATCGCTCGGTAAATAATCACGATCCGCTTTAATTGCCATAACGGGAAACGCAACAGCCATGCTGATCAACAGGATTACTGTGTGCTTGATATTGTGTGTTGTAAAACTTTTCATACATGCCCTTACAATCATTGGATGAATTCGAGCCTCAGCGCGAAAACGATTCATTCTGCCACACCGCTAGGGTCGATAAAATCCTGAATATCGCGAATACTTGAGTGTTTTACTCAAGTAATTTTGTTATCATAGGTTCATTGCAGTAAATGAGGTTGCTATTATGATCACTATATCAGAACAAGCCCAAGCGCACTTCGGCAAGTTGCTGTCAAAACAAGCTGAGGGTACCAATATTCGCGTTTTCGTGGTGAACCCTGGCACATCTGGTGCTGAATGCGGCGTATCTTATTGCCCACCAGACGCGGTCGAGCCCACTGATATTACTCTGAATTTCAATGGCTTCGATGCCGTGGTCGATCAGGAAAGTGCTCCTTTTCTGGAAGAAGCTGAAATCGATTTTGTGACTGATCAAATGGGCTCTCAGTTAACGCTGAAAGCGCCTAACGCCAAAGCGCGCAAGCTGGATGATGATGCTCCATTGGTTGAACGAATTAACTATATGATTGAAGCAGAAATCAACCCGAACCTTGCCAGCCACGGCGGGCGTGTATCTCTGGTTGAGGTAACGGAATCAGGCATCGCTGTACTGCAGTTCGGCGGAGGCTGTAATGGTTGTTCAATGGTAGATGTTACGCTCAAAGATGGCATTGAAAAACAGATGCTGGCGCAATTTTCAGGTGAACTCACGGGTGTCAAAGACGCTACTGAGCACGAGGCCGGTGAGCACTCCTATTACTGATTATCGCTATGGTGTCGCGTGAGTGTAAAGGCGAGGTTATATCGAGCAGGCCAGCATCCTAAGCAAAGTTGGCAGCGCTTCCTATTTGGGCTGCTGGTCTTTGCTGTAGGGTTGATACTGTTATTCGGATCGGTGCGGCTCCACTCACTGCTCTACTGGCCCGGCATCGTCGTGGTGCTGACAGGCTTCATTGTTGCTGCAAACGGTTATTGGGGTATGTTTGCCAATCGCGTTGCTCGCATACTTGAACAGCGAGCGCTTAACGCAGCGCATGACCCGTTTGCAGATCCCGACGAAAAGCCCACGCTAAAGTCACGCCGCGCGCCCCCAGAAAAGCACTAAATGCGTACCAAAGCGCCCAATTTCCTTGGTTTTGAAGAAGCCACCAAGTCGGGAAAAACACGCCGACGGCACTGACTAACATGCTGTTTCGCATCGCTTTAGCATGGCTCAGTCCAACATAAATTCCGTCGTATAGAAAGCACCAGTGAGCAATCAGTGGCAAGACAATCATCAACGGTAAAAAGCCGATGGCGTCGCTTTGCAATTCTGCTTGGTTGGTTAACTGCATAATCACCCAGTCACCGCCCAACCAAAAAAAGCCGCTGTACCCCAATGCAAAAATACTCGACCAGAGCAATCCTCGTGTGGCATGTGCGGCTAGACGATTGATGTTTTTCTCACCTTTAGCTTCACCAATCAGCGCCTCTACCGCATAAGCAATCCCGTCTAAGCCCAGCGCAATCAAGACGAAGAACTGCATCAGAATTGCATTGACCGCGGCAATGCTTGCACCAAGTTGTGCGCCTTTAAAGGTAATAAAAGCCAAGCATGCCTGAAGGAGTAAATTACGGATGAACATTGCGGTATTCAGTGAAAACAGGCCTTTGAGCGCAGGCACTGTGAACCAGGATGGGTCAATCTTCAAGCGCCGCTGCGTACGCAAGGCCAAAATCAATCCAGCAATAAGCATGGCAAATTCAGCGATAACGGTTGCGGCAGCGACACCTCGAACTCCCCACTCAAGCAGTAAAACAAACACAAGATTGAGCACCACATTGACCACGTTGCCGCCGATTTGGATCAGCATTACCGCACGTGTTTGCTGCTGACCCACAAGCCAGCCAATCAATACCAAATTACTTAACGCAGCAGGTGCCCCATAAATGCGTACGAAAAAATATGCCTGCATACTTTGACGCGTTGCCTCTGTGGCCTCGGCGAAATACGTGCCGAGTGAGAACAGCGGTAACTGCAAAATAAAAAGCGCAAGCGCCAAGCCAAGCGCTAAAGCCATGCCTTGCACAAGTGGTTGAAAGTACTGCAAATCTGGGTCGGGTGCATTTTTGTAGTGACCGCGCTGTTGTGCACTTAAACCGGTCACCGTCATACGGAGAAAACCACACACCCAGTAGAGCTGCGTGATGATAAGCGCCGCCACAGACGCACCGGCGAGTGCGTGCACACTGGGCAAATGGCCTAGTACGGCCGTGTCCACCAGGCCCAACAACGGCGTTGTAATATTGGCGAGTATCATCGGGATAGCAAGCGCCATGAGCCTGGAATGGGCTGCCCAGTTGACTGAAAAGGTGATAATTGATCTCGTGTGTTAAAACCGTGAGATGGTAGGATAACGCAATTGTGTGTTTTTAGGGGAGTGCTTATGCTGAAGTCTTTAACTGTATGTGCCACCGTTCTTTTTCAGACGATGGCGACACTATTGAGCTTGCTCGGAGCGGCCAGCGCTGCGGCTGTGGAAAATCACGCCACCATTATGCTTTATCACCACGTATCTGCAGACACGCCCGCATCCACGAGCGTGACGCAAGAGCAGTTTGCTTCGCATCTGGATTACATTGCTGAGCATTATACCGTGTTGCCCCTCACTGAGATTGTTACAGCCATTCAAGATGGCACTGCATTGCCTGACCGGGCGCTTGCGATCACCTTTGATGATGGCTACCAAAACATCCTCGACAACGCCCACCCTCTGCTAGCAGAGCGAGATATGCCCTATACGATATTCGTCAATCCGGCATTAGTGGGTGTTCAGGCTAGCCATCTTGATTGGGCAGACATTAAGCGCATGGCAAAAGAGGGGGTGCTTTTCGCCAACCACACACAGCATCATCATCACCTGCTCACCCGTAACGGCAACGAGAGCGATAGTCAGTGGTTGGCCCGCACGCTCGATGATATTGAGAGCGCCGAAGCGATGCTGAGCGAAAAGCTCGGGTACTCTTTGAAATATGTCGCTTATCCGTATGGCGAATTTAATCTCGCACTGGCTGATGCTCTGCGTCAACGGGGCTACGTTGGATTTGGCCAGCATTCTGGAGCTGTCGCGACAGGCAGTGAACTTGGCGCACTGCCTCGGTTTCCCGCCGCGGGGATTTACGCCAATCTGAATACGTTAAAAACCAAAATGGCAAGTAAGGCGCTACCGTTGCAATCAGAGTTGCACGAACCTGCTCAAATGCTGGGTAGTCAACCCAGTGTATCCTTAGTGCTATCAGACAATAGCGTAAACCCTAGCTCAGTAACGTGTTTCCATAACAGTGAAACACTGGCGCTCAAGCTCGAAGGTAACACGGTTGAATTCCGCATGCCTGCGCCGCTCAAGGCTGGCAGAACACGTGTCAACTGCACAGCGCCTTCTGGCGAGAAAGGTCGTTTTTACTGGTATTCTCAGCCGTTTTTCGTGGCGCGAAAAGACGGTAGTTACCCTGATTAACAAGGGCCTGTTGGTCTCTCATACTATGCAAACGCTGACCGGCACAGGCTGGAGTCTGATTCTTTCATCGGCTAGGAATGAGGAGCGTGGTTTGGTTAATCCAAATTAGCGACAAATGACGAAGTTGATGAAAGAATCAGGCCCTTAATGAGCTATCATAAAGCGCATTGTCAGTAAGCGATTGTGTGCAATCTGAGCCTCGCCGCTGACAAACTTAGGCGCGAAACGCCACTGTTGAATGGCGTCTAAAGTTGATTCTTCGAAGCGCCGACCTCCGGTTGAAGAGACGACTCTGGGGGCGACCACTTCGCCGGTCAAACTAATATCAAATTCGACAA
The DNA here is from genome assembly GCF_018474025.1 of Alteromonas oceanisediminis. Lineage (GTDB taxonomy): Bacteria > Pseudomonadota > Gammaproteobacteria > Enterobacterales > Alteromonadaceae > Alteromonas_E > Alteromonas_E oceanisediminis. The sequence continues at coordinate 91,264 of NZ_JAHCTA010000010.1, forward strand.
TGACGACACCCTCTTTGCGCACCATCGCATAGCTTTGAGGATAGTCAGCTTGCACCCGGTAAATGGGCTCAGGTTCAATGGTTTCCTCATTCCAAGGCGTCATGGCGCCGATCGCTACACTGTGCTCATCGGCTTTATCGGTGTTGCCCATCTCCTGATAAATACCGACTAACTGCGCGTGCGCTTTCACTTGCCAGGGATGGGTATAAGCAGTGATGCTTTTCAATGTGTGGACAACTTCCTCCATCTTCGAAGCCGCGCTTTTGAGTTGACCGTCTGTTCGGTAAAGCTTGGCCAAATAGAATCGAGTTTCAATCGTCTGACCATCACTTTCGCCGTACTTTGCGATCAACAACGCTTCTGCATTTTTTGCAAATCTGATCATTCGGGTGTGCGAGTACACAGCACTTGAGGTTTTCTGAAAAACGCTGATCACGCGATGGTGAAAATCAGCGGCGCGCGCCGGGTATTGTTCAGAGAGTTCCAGCGCATGTGACATCAATTTCTTGCCAATCCGTTTTGCTTGGAACAATTTGTATTCGCTATTGATCATCGAGTATTGATAACCAGCATGATAACGCTCTAAACGCACATTAAAGACTGGCTCGGAGTAGGCACCCAGCGATCTGCGATAACCTTCTTCAACCAGCCCGTATTCCTGAAAAGCTTCATCAAACAGATGATTTTGAGCCAACATATTGGCGTAATTGAAATGCAGGTTGAGTGTATTTTCAGTGCGCTTACCAAATTTAAGTTCGCCATATACCCAGGCTTCTTTGGCGTGAATAAGCGCGCTGCGCACATCGTTGTTTTCGAGCGCTTGCTTATATTGCGAGAAGGCGTTTGAAAAATCATCCGCATGAATGCCCGCGGCGAATAGAGATAGGCTTAAAATCCAAGCTTTCATTACATCGGTTCCCTTCGAAGTCATGAGTAGAGTCTTTACAGAGACCCAAAGCATAGTGATCTATGCACAGTGTCTTTTCAGTGTTTTGACGACAATTTAGACAAAACATCTATTGAGAAGATTAGCACGCCCCGGTTGAACCGCAACTGCACAGAGTCGAAAAAATGTTAAATGGCTTAAACGGCCAAAATTAACCGCTCAAGGCGCTGATTTAACTCAGTTTCAGGCTGTGGTGTATTTGTGGAGGCATTGTCTGAGCGTGTGAAACCACTCAATAAATAACATTGGATTGCCGCGATATTGTCGGACTCTACGTCAACAACCAATTGTGTTTTTTGTTTCTGCCGGGAAAATTCAATGACATGATTGATTAATTTGCGCGCAATACCTTGTCGACGGTACGCTTCATGAACACTCAAATGGCCAAGTATGACTTGCTGAACTTCAGGCTTGGGTAGCTGCTGAGCCAGCGCAGCATTTCGAGCCAGGATTTGCAGGCATTCCTCTATTGAGAAGTAGCTGCGCAACGACGCCAGTGTTGCAGCGTCGAAATCAGATGGTAACGCGTCATGCCATGCGCTCACCATACCCACCGTGGTGCCGTTTTGCTGCGCCAACCAGTGATTATCGCAACCAAACTGACCGCCACCGAACGCCCATGCTTGAGTCAAATAATCGAACGCCCTTTGGGTATTCCCTTGCGCCAGCAAATGCGTTAGCGTTTTCGGCGCTGACGAGAGCAGTAACGCTGCACAAACGCGACTATTGTCCGGCGTTGCCCGAAAAATCGAAATAGTCACAGGCTAGTGCGGCACTGTTCAACGGCTACCCATAATACGAGGGAGGTCGGCGATAATCTGTGCAGTGTCGCTGATGGGTATCGCACCGGGCTTGTGCTCTGGCTTAAAACGCCCTATGACCTGCGCTTGTGGGTTAATGACCACTACGGAAGCACTATGATCAACCAAGTAGTTTGGATTATCTGTGCTCTCTGTCATCGAGTACATCATGCCCATGCTTCTGACCAGCGGAAACAGCTCACTATGCTCGCCAGTCACACCAACAAATTTTTCATTGAAGAATTGCATATATTGCTTAAGCCGTTCTGGCGTATCCCGTTTCGGGTCAACCGACAAGAAAACAATTTGCAGAGGCTCGTTGCCCGCAGCGGCTATAATATCAGGATATGCATTATTGAGTTCGGCTAATGTGGTTGGGCAAATATCGGGGCAGTATGTGTACCCGACAAATAGCAGAGACCATTTTCCGCGAAAATCATCTTTAGTGAAAACTTCACTGTCGTGCGACGTTAGTGTGAATTCGCTGAGCTCACGAGGCTGAGGGTAACGTTGCATGAAAGCTGTATCGCCAGCGCTACCAGGTTGTTCTCCGATCCCCTGCTTGGGCGGCGCGATGATGGTGGCAGCATAAACACCAATAACCAGTGCTATCGCCGCCACTATGCCCGCAATCGTTTTTTGTTTCATCATCAAATTGTCACGTAATGGTCGATGAGTAGTACCACGAAGAGTAACATCAAATGAATAATCGAAAAGGTAAACGTACGCATCGCTGTACCAGCTTCAGCCGCAAATTTAAGTTTGCAAGCGTAGTATAGAAAAATCAAATTCAATACGGATGATCCAGCCAGGTAAATAATACCTGTCATTCCCACTAGATAAGGCAACAAACACACGAGGCATAACAACACGGTGTAGAGTAATACCGACGTTTTCGTAAATTCGACACCATGCGTCACCGGTAACATCGGAATTTTCGCCTTGGCGTAATCTTTCTCACGGTGGATCGCCAGTGCCCAAAAGTGAGGTGGTGTCCATGTGAAGATGATCAACACAAGGAGAAGACTGTATGCATGCACTTCACCGGTAACAGCAACCCAGCCCAACAGTGGGGGTGCTGCGCCCGCAAGCCCGCCAATCACAATATTCTGCGGCGTGGCGCGTTTTAAAAACATGGTGTACACACCCGCGTAGCCGACCAGGCTCGCCAACGTTAACCATGCAGTCAATGCATTAACGAACAACATCAGCACCGCAAACCCAACAATTCCCAGCACAGCAGCAAACACCAAGGCCCGTTGAATAGAAACTTTGCCTTTCGCTACAGGCCGGTTAAAGGTGCGGGCCATCTGGCTATCGATACGATGATCAACAGCGTGATTCACAACGGCAGCCGAGGAAGACAAAAAGCCAATTCCCATAATGCCTGCAACCAAAATATCCCAAGCGATCCACGTATCACTGGCTAAACACATCCCCACAAGTGCTGTAAGCAACAACAACATAACCACGCGAGGTTTGGTTAGCTCGTAATAGTCACGCCAAGTGGCGCTCTGATGATTTGCTGCGCTGCGCGCTTCGGCAGCGGAAATTGAAGCTGAACGAGCCACAAAAGCCTCCTAAAATTAAATCTTTCGATACAAGCTGTACGTCACCAACACCATGACTAACAGCAAACAAGCGGCGACAGCGTTATGCGCAACAGCGACCGCTAACGGCAAGCTGTACACAATATTGCTGATACCAAGAAGAACTTGTGCACTTAGCATAACAACGATCAAAACACTCAGACTCTTGATCACACCGGACGACGCTTTGCGGTGCAATGTGAAGGCCAACCAGAGCAAATAGGCAGCAGTAAATATGGCACCTATCCGATGTGCAATATGCATTGTCATCCGCTCAGGGTAGCTGTGCGCTCCGAATTCATAATTTTGCGCTTCAGGGATTGAAAAAGCCCCAAGCACATCAATCCTATCGAACCAATTTCCTTCGCACAATGGAAATTCAGTGCACGCTAACGCAGCGTAGTTGGCCGATGTCCACCCGCCTAGCGCAATTTGACCGACCAAAATCACGATGCCAATGGCGGCGTACTTTGCGTAGGGCTTTAACTGCGGGTCACCACCGGGTATGCGGTAATGAGTCAGACGTAGGTACAAAAGAAACAGGCAAGATAATACCGTAAAGCCACCCAGCAGATGCCCCATCACTACGGCGGGCAGCAAATTCAGCGTAACTGTCCACATGCCCAATGCGCCTTGAAAACAAACTAAACCAACCAGTAAAAGGGGTAACTTGAGTGGTGTATGATGACTGCGTTTAATGAAAGCCAGCGCCGCAATAATGAGAACAAGTAGCCCCAGCGCCGCTGCAAAGTAGCGATGTACCATCTCATTCCACGCTTTCTCTGCTTCAACCGGCCGTTCAGGAAATGCCGTGTTTGCTTGATCAATGAGGACTTCTGTTTGCGGCACGATAAGATGGCCATAGCAGCCAGGCCAATCAGGACAGCCCAGACCTGCATCAGTTAAGCGCGTATAGGCACCCAACACGATCACCACGAGTGCTAGTAAAATACTCGTTAAAACCAGCTTTCTCATTCAATACTGCCCCTAACCGATACGCGATAACTTAAGCAACTTTTTTAAGTCCGCCAGAATATCGCGACTGTGCATAACTGCTTGTTGTTGTTCTTGATGCACAGGATAACGTAGCACGACGTTATTCAATGTATCGACCAAGAAAATACCATCACTCGCCCCATCTTTAAACACTTGTTTAACATTTTGCTGATCAACCGTTAACACCTTGACGTGCGTGTACCGCTCATCAATTGAGCTTGCCGATGGATCGCTTTCTTCCGTGACAAATACTGTTGCTTGAGCGCGGTCAGACTCTTTGCCCAAAGCAAGCCAAATTTGCTCAATACTATACAACGCGTTGGTGCATTCGGCGTCGCAGTCGGCAGGAACAACATACAGAATACGCCACAATGGCGTCTGTTCAGACAACAAGGATTGTGCATTTAACGTTGGTTGTAGCAACTCACCCCGATTGGTTGAGCCTTTCGTAAACCAGTCGTTCTGTAATGCAAACCAAGCAAGCACAACGGGTAACACGAAAACTACCGCGAGCAAAATAGCGGAAGTTCTACTGTTGTTTTTCATAACGCCCTTTCCTTTTTATAACGGCAAAAATAAAAATAATTGCGGCAGCTAATGCCAGACCAAACCATTGCACAGCATAACCTAAGTGTTTTTCCGGTGGCATAACAACAGGCTGCCAGTTTCCTGAAAACTGCTCATTGAAACCCGTTGGCAGAACCACAACAAATGATTCGAATGGGGCACCTGCCAAAGTCCCCATACGGTCAAGGTCGATTTGTTGGATCCGCATTGGAAACCCGTCTTCAGCATCTGCAGTTTCACGGATCGCGGGGTTATGACTAGGTTGGTAGACTACACCGTCAAAACGTTGCAAGCCGTCATCGACTTGAAAACCGGGTAAATAGCGTCGATCCGTACCGCCAGCTAGCCACCCATAATTCACTAAGACTGGCCCAATATTCGTGTCGACCGGTACAATCAACTCATAGCCAACACTGCCATCGACGATTCGATTATCAAGGTAGAAGACGCGGCTAAGATCAGGTGTACCCAAAAACGAAACGGCCACATCGCGAGGGTCATCGAACGCGTCAAGCAACTCGGTCAGCGTCATCGGTGTGAGTGTGTTGCGCTGCTCAATCGTAGCAAGCCTTTGCTCTTTTTCCTGCATTCGATCTAATTGCCAAAATCCTAGCTTTAGCATCACTCCGATAGCTGCTATCGTCAATAACAGAGCAATCGTTGGAAAAGTAGATTTCATATGTTAGTCAAAGTCATTGTGGGTGGGTTACTGCTGTATATGGTTTACAACCTATTTATGGCGATGAGAATTATGCTTAAGCATGATCCTGACGGAGCTCCGATGAGCAAATACATCGGCCGACGAGTAATAACGTCGCTGATCATTGTTGTCATGATATTGTTAGCGATGGCCATGGGTATCATCACTCCCAATCCTCGCCCTTACTAACAAAATATTCCCCGTGTTGAACAAAAAGCCACTCCATTAGGAGTGGCTGTATGAGAACCCTGCGAGTCCTACAAAATATAAACAAAGAAAAACAGCATGACCCAAACTACATCAACAAAGTGCCAGTACCAGCTGCCCGCCTGAAATGCGAAATGTTCTTTCGGCGTGAAGTGACCTTTCAACACGCGGAAAAACAATACAATAAGAATAATGGTTCCTAGTGTGACGTGCAGACCATGGAAACCAGTAAGTAAGAAAAAGGTATTGCCATAAATTCCACTTTGCAGGGTAAGGCCTAGATCGCGGTAGGCGTGTACATATTCCTGAACTTGTAAGCCAAGGAAAATACAGCCGAGCAAAATAGTGACACCTAGCATCACGGTCAACTGCTTACGCTTAGCCTGCTCAAGGCCCACATGGGCATAGTGCAGAGTGACCGATGAAATAAGCAATATCACGGTATTGATAGCAGGCAACCCCATCCAGCCCATCGCCTGAGTTTGAATACCACCTGGAGTCGACACTAACGGCCACATCGCTTCAAAACCCGGCCATAATACTTCATTAGTCATCGCGTTGTTTGAAGCGCCACCGAGCCAGGGAATCGCAATCATCCGCGCGTAGAACAATGCACCGAAGAAGGCTGCGAAGAACATGACTTCAGAGAAAATGAACCACAGCATGCCCTGCCGATATGAACGCCCTAACTGAGCGCTGTATAGCCCACTCATACTTTCATCAATCTGATTTTTAAACCAGCCAACCAGCATGACCATCAAAAGGAACAACCCTGCCGCCAACGTGTAGCCGCCAAAGCCTTCTTTACCCTTTGTCATTTCAATAGTGAAATTGCCTGCGCCAACGGCAATAAGAAATAGTGCAACAGCCCCTACGATAGGCCAAGGACTCTGGTCAGGTACATAATATTTTTCGTACGCTACGGGCGCTTCTTGCTGAGCCATGATGTTCTCCTGCTAACCATTTTTATCGGTTAAATATGATGTTGTTTTCGCGACTGTAGACTGTGCATTCTTCTGTGCAGCTTCGGTAACGTCATACAGCGTGTATTGTAATGTGAAAAAGGTGATATCTTCCGGCAACTGAGGGTCGATATAAAATCGCATCGGCATTAAAGCCTCCTCACCCGCACCGAGTGGTTGATGATTAAAACAGAAGCATTCCGTCTTATTGATATACAGCGCTGCAGTTCCTGGCGAGACTGACGGTATCGCCTGAGCGACGATATCTCGACGTGCTGGATTACGCACATAGAACTCAACCGTATTCAGTGCTCCCGGATTAACCCGTACTCGTTTGGTTTTAGCTTCAAACTCCCAAGGCATACCACTGTTGGTGCGCGTTAGAAACTCGATTGTGACCCACCGGGACTCATCCACATCAACAGCAGTATAGGTCGCCGCCGTGTTTTCGGTTTTGCCATTAATCCCCGTGATATCACAAAACACGTCATACAAGGGTACCAGCGCAAAACCGAAACCAAACATGCCAAGCACAATCCCAACCAACTTAAGCACAAGTCGGTTGTTGGGATTCGTGGTTTTAGGCTGTGTCATCAAAAATTGTCCTGAGTGCTACTTAATCACTGGCGGTGTATCAAATGTGTGATAAGGCGCTGGCGAGGGTATTTCCCACTCTAGTCCTTCTGCACCTTCCCACACTTGATCAGACACCTTCTCGCCTTGATGACGGCACGCTTTGATCAACAACGCCAAGAAAATAAGTTGCGACAGCCCAAACGCGAAGCCACCGATGCTGATCCACTTGTTAAAATCAGCAAACTGCAACGCATAATCCGGGATACGGCGTGGCATACCTGCCAGGCCAACAAAGTGCATAGGGAAGAATAAAACGTTGACTGAAATGAGTGAGCACCAAAAATGCCACTTAGCCAACGTAATATCAAACATCCGACCCGTCCATTTAGGCAACCAGTAATACACCGCCGCCATGATGGAAAAGACCGCGCCGGTCACCAATACATAGTGGAAATGCGCCACCACAAAATAGGTGTCATGGTACTGAAAGTCCACTGGCGTGATAGCTAACATTAATCCTGATAAGCCACCAATGGTGAATAGAACAATAAATGCCAGTGCAAACAGCATGGGCACTTCAAACGTCATGGAGCCGCGCCACATAGTGGCCACCCAGTTAAACACTTTCACCCCTGTTGGCACCGAAATCAGCATGGTTGCGAACATAAAGAACATTTCGGCAGCCAGCGGCATTCCGGTGGTAAACATATGGTGAGCCCATACGATAAATGACAATAAGGCGATGGATGCAGTGGCATAGACCATTGATGCATAGCCGAACAAGCGTTTTCGCGCGAACGTTGGGATAATTTGCGAGATGATACCGAAGGCTGGCAAAATCATGATGTACACTTCAGGATGACCAAAGAACCAGAAAATGTGCTGGAACATCACAGGGTCGCCACCACCGGCCGCATCGAAGAAGTGCGTACCGAAAAATTTGTCGGTCAATACCATGGTGACTGCACCTGCTAGCACCGGCATTACCGCGATCAGCAGGAATGCTGTGATTAGCCAGGTCCAGACGAATAATGGCATTTTCATCCATGTCATGCCCGGTGCACGCATGTTGAAAATCGTCACAATCACGTTAATTGCACCCATGATTGAGCTGATACCCATAATATGCACAGAGAATACGAACAATGCCGTGCTATCACCGCTGTATGTGGTCGAAAGAGGTGCGTAGAATGTCCAGCCGAACGCAGGACCGCCACCCTCGACAAACAATGACGACAGCAGAATAAGGAAAGCGAAGGGTAAAATCCAGAAGCTCCAGTTATTCATACGTGGCAGCGCCATGTCGGGCGCACCGATCATCATAGGTATTAACCAGTTCGCTAACCCGGTAAACGCTGGCATGACCGCACCGAAAACCATAATGAGGCCATGAACTGTCGTCATTTGGTTAAAAAAGTTAGGCTCAACAATTTGCAAACCGGGCTGGAACAATTCTGCACGGATGACCATCGCCATCGCGCCACCCACCAAAAACATGATAAACGCGAACCATAGGTACAGAGTCCCGATATCTTTGTGATTGGTAGTAAACAGCCAGCGTTTTATACCCGCTGGGGCGCCATGATGATGCTCGCCGTGAGCGTGCTCGGCATCGTGGCCGACGTGTTCAGTTGCAGTACTCATGATGATCTCCTATTGCCCTGTTGCGATGGCGTTTACATCTTTGGCTTGCACCATTTCGCCGGTGTTATTACCCCACGCGTTTCGCTCATAGGTAACGACCGCTGCGATTTCTGACAATGTTAATTGCTTGGCAAACGCTTGCATTGCTGTACCGGCTTTACCATTGAGTACGATATCAATATGGCCGGGAATATCATTTAGCGCCATTGAGCTGCCTTTCAGGGCTGGGAACACCCCTGGTAAGCCTTCACCATTGGGCATATGACAAGCAGCGCACGCCGCGTTGTACACTCGCTCACCCTCGCTCATTAGCTCTTCCATGCTCATGCTCATGGCCAATAGGCGTTGCTCTTCTTCCTTCGCTTTGCGTTGTTCTGTTTCTCTAGCGGTGATCCACGCTTCATACTCAGCAGGCTCTTTGGCAATCACCACCACCGGCATAAAGCCGTGGTCTTTGCCGCACAACTCGGTGCATTGGCCACGATAGACACCCGGTTCGTTGACCATGGTCCATGCTTCATTGATAAAACCGGGATTGGCGTCTTTTTTGACCGCGAAATCGGGCACCCACCATGAATGAATCACGTCGTCAGACGTGATCAAGAACCGCACTTTCTGACCCGTTGGGATCACCAATGGTCTATCAACTTCAAGAAGATAATTTTCGCCTTTACTATAACGATTACCGATTTGCTCTCGCGGTGTGGCTAACAATGAGAAATACTCAACGTCGTTATCCATATACTTGTAGTGCCATTTCCACTGCGAGCCCGTAACCAGCACTGACATGTCAGGTTCGGTAGTGTCTTCCATCGCAATGAGGGTTTTTGTCGCAGGGATCGCCATCAAAATCAGGATCACGAAAGGCACCACTGTCCATGCTATTTCAACTTTGACACTTTCATGGAAGTTAGCGGGCTTCGCGCCTCTCGACTTGCGATGCAGGTACATGGACACAAACATCACGCCGAACACTAACACTGCAATCACTACGCAAATGGTAAACATCAACATGTGCAAACCGTAGACTTGGTTACTGATGTCGGTGACGCCATTGGTTAGATTCAATTGGTACGGATCGGACTTTGTACCGGTTTGCGCAAATGCGGCACCGGCAGATAACAGTCCCACCGTTGCTATCGATGAATAGATGAGCGATTTCACTCAACACCTCCGTGAATGTCTGGTCAAACGTTACGCATTGTGCGCATGGGGTTTCGTTAGCGAGATGACTATTCGAGACACCCGTGTAAACAGTTTAACAGGCTATTGTTATTCTTATGTAAAGAGGTGTATAAGAATTACTCAGATAGGTAGGCTGAGTCTAGTGTTTTCTTCGGTTTTTTTTACCAGTCGGTTGTTTTTTAAGCATTTTGATATGAAATATAGATAACTCTCTATGCTCTACCCCGTTTATTCAAAATTGAGCCATCAAATTTCAAATACCGGCTTCACCGAAGTTGAGTGCAGAAACAAAAAACCGCACTGTAGCTAAACGCTACAGCGCGGTTTATGAAAGAACAAACTTATTTAACCTGCGCTCGGACCAACAGAGAATTACATCCAATCCGCGTTGCGAATAATACCCACTGCGATACCTTCAATCGAAAAAGGCTGTGATGCCAGATCGACTCTGATAGGCGAAAAGTCTTCGTTTTCAGCGTGCAGCACTACTTCTCTACCCCGCTTTTCGATGCGCTTTACGGTCACGTCTTCATCAACGCGGGCAACCACCACCTGACCGTTATGCACATCCAACGTGCGGTGTACGGCGAGCAAATCACCATCTAAAATACCGATGTCCTTCATGCTCATGCCGTTCACCCTAAGCAGAAAGTCAGCTCGCGGCTTGAATAGCTCTGGGTCAACTTTATAGTGCGATTCAATGTGTTCTTGCGCAAGAATCGGTTCCCCAGCAGCGACACGGCCGATCAGAGGCAAACCCGTTTCCTCGGCCTCCGCCTCATCCAGCGGGATGTTCAACCGAATACCACGCGAAGTGCCAGGCAAGATATCAATAACGCCTTTCTTCGCTAGCGCCTTAAGGTGTTCCTCAGCGGCATTCGCTGATCTGAAGCCTAACTGATCTGCAATTTCTTTGCGCGTTGGCGGCATACCCGTGGTCGCCATAGTGTTTTTGACCAGCGAGAGCACTTGCTCTTGACGTTGAGTTAATGGACGCATAAACAGCCTGTTTTTCTATACAGTTCAACAAAGTATACCCCGTCGAAGTGAAATAACAAGCGATTGTTGAGCATAATCGTTGCATGCTATGTGGTGAGAAAGCGATGATAATCAAAAACGGCATAAATTTAATCAGTGGAGGCATGTATGAAGCAGTATTTTGTGGTGTATCTCGCCGTGTTAGGGAGCTACTTGTTGCTGGACTTTATCTGGCTTGGACTTGTGTCTCAAGCAAGTTACCAAAGCGCCATCGGGCATTTAATGCGCGAGCAAATTCCTGTGTGGCCATGGGTCACATTCTATAGTGTTTACAGCGCCGTGGTTGTGCGTCTGGTGATTCAGCCTATACCACCTAACGGTAAGGCGCGAACTGCATTTATTAATGGTGTGTGTCTAGGGCTGGCAGCATATGGTGCATACAACATGACCAACTACGCTATTTTAGAGTCTTGGCCGTTAAGTATTACTGTTAAAGATTGGGCGTGGGGTACGTTTGTAACGGGCGTTATCAGTCTCTGTGGTTTTGGCATAAAGCGTATACTGAAATGACATTGCCTGTAATCGCAAATATTGATACCCGATCATACTGCGCCCAATTTTCCCAACATTAATAAACACGCGTGGCCTAATTTGTCGAGAAAAGCAACGGCGGCAATGATGCAAAGTATTATGATGCGAGCTTCAACCAGCCAAAATCTGGCGGAGTTAGAGCAAAGTACTTTGTTTTCCATCCGTTCGGCTTTGGCTTCTGGCAATACTATCGTCAAATTAAATGCACTTAAAAATGCGGCAAGCAATTATTATTTGTTGGACAAACAAGATACTGCATTCAAGATGCTATCCGACGGATTAGCATTGGCTAAAGCCCATAACGCGAAGGCACAAATTGCTGATTTTTATGTCAGTTTAGCTTTTTATTACCGCCACGCGGGTGAAAAGGAAAAAGCATTGGCGGCGGCTCATAACGGCCTTTCCGTTGCATTAGAGCACCGGCACACGGATACGGTTTTGTATGCTGGAACGTTGTTAGCTGAGCTGTTTATCAAGGCAGAAGCGCAACAAGAATTAATGGATTTGCTCACACAACTCACTGAGTTTCTACAGACAGCCTCTCGACTTACTATGTTGCAAAGCGACCGCCGACAGTATCAAAAGCTAGTTGATGTTTTAGACGAAGCGAACGTGTCTCATCCAATAAAGGATCTTGTTAAATAGCCGCACTACGCCGCACAAGCGAGTGAAAAGTATTACGCTTTTGTCATCAATAAACTTTACCGCGATGCCACGCGTACGAGTGATATCCGTTAAACACAGAGTTTGATATGAAAAAGATTATTCCGTTCTCTAGCCTGACTGGTCTTCTGATATTGATGCCGTTTTATAGCGCTGCGCAATGGTCAGTGGGTGTAGGTTCAATTGTTCCTGGCACTCCCTACGCTGGGGCTGACGTCAATGTGCAGGTGATACCCATCGTAGCGTACGAAGGCGAGCGATTGACTTGGCGCGGCCCCTCATTGCAATACAAATTAACGGGTTATGGTGTTCGCCAGAGTCAACCCACACCGAGTTGGTCCATCGACGTAGGATTGGCGCCCAATGAGTTTGATCCTGACGACAGCGATCAATTACAGGGTATTGATCGCCGAGACTTTTCAGTACTTGCCGGGATCCGATATGAATACCCCAGTGATTGGGGAAACTTCATGCTTAGGGCACAAAGTGACGTAACGGGTAAGCACAATGGACAACGCTTCCAAGCGACCTTTGAGAAAACCTTGTTTCACCACCCGCAATTTAAATGGGCAGTGAATACGGGCGTTGAAATAGAATACCTAACTGATCGTTATGCTGATTACTATTTCGGCGTTACTGAAGACGAAGCAGCAACCACCGGTTTAGCCACATACGATGTGGGTGGTGTGTTCCAGCCAGCACTCACACTAGGTGGATTTTACCGCTTTGATCAACGCTGGCGCATCATCGCCAATACACGAGTTCAGAGTCTGGCCAGTGACATCAAGGATAGCCCGATTGTTGACAGTAATCACTCACTGGATGCATTTTTGGGTGTCACTTATTCGTTCTGATGAGGCCGCTATCAGTAATGGGCACGCTTTCGTACGGTGCAATGGCCGATCATTGCGATGACCGGAATAGCACGTTCAGCTTGCCCATGGCCACCGCGTTTCCTAACAACACTATCACCACCCCAATGCCCGCTACTGCTGTCCATTGATACCCTTCGAACAGCGTAGATATACCTAAAGCGACAATCGGATACACCAGTACCACATAGGTGGATTTGTCTGAACCAATTCGCTGCAACAACTTCATATAGGAACCAAACGCCAGTACGGAACCAAACACGGCAAGATAGAACAAGGCGATGTAAAAATCTGGCTCGGTAGGTAATGTGTAAGACGCGCCGGACACAAGCCCAAACCCGTACATAAAGATTAAGCCGTATCCCATTGCATAGAAGTTCATTTGCACCACGGGCGTGCCTTCATCGAGAATACGTTCAGAGATAATGTTACCAATGGCCGCACAGGTGAAGCTTATCAAGGCCCACAATAAACCTAGCGCAAGACCTTGCTGGGCAGACATTTTGGTAAACTCTGGCATAAAAATGCAGATAATTCCTACCAAGCCCAGCGTCGCCCCAATAATAACTTCCATGCGCATCGGCTTCTCCAGTAATACACGCCGAAATAACACGGTAAAATAGATGACACTGGAGCTTAAAACCGCAAGTAAGGCGCTTACAATGTGTTGTTGAGCAGCATAGAGAAACGAATAGTCCAGCGTGTACAGAAACAATCCCACCAGCGCCGCCTTTACATGAATGTGCGCTGGTAACCGTAGCGGTCTTCGAGTCAACAAACACCACAGTCCCAAGCACACCACGGCAATACTAAAGCGCCAGGCGACGGCAACTACTGGCTCGACTTCACCGATCTGAAATGAAATCGCAATCCATGTTGAGCCCCATATTAATGTACACGCAATAAAAAGTGCTGCGTTCATGCGCGGTAATTACTCATTTTGTTCATCATTGATCCAACTCGCACCCTAAAAATTGTTGTAAATGCTCGACGGCGATATTTAACAGTCTTTGTCTTGCTTGTTGCGCTGCCCACGCGGTATGCGGCGTAATAATCAGGTTGGGCAACCCCGTATTGAGAAGGACATGATGTTTCGGCGGGGGCTCTTGGCTTAGCACATCAAGCGCTGCCCCACCGAGCTGATTTGACTGTAAGGCTTGCAGCAGCGCATTCTCATCAATCAACCCACCTCTGGCGGTATTCACGATAAATGCATTTGGTTTTAATTTTGCCAAACGCTCACGGTTTATCAGCAACGCCGTTTGATCAGAAAGCAAGCAATGTAGACTAATCACATCAGCTTCGGGTAATAGCTCGTCCAATGGCAGACGAGAAACATCGTTAACCTGATGGGCAGCCCGCTCAGTTCCCGGTCTTTGTGCCACAGAAACGCGCATACCAAATGCCTTCGCGAGTTTGGCGACCGCTTGCCCCAGCTCACCATAACCAACGATGACAAGATGCTTGCCTTCAAGTTCCATCACTGGGTGATCGAGCAAACAGAACTGTTTGGATGCTGACCACCGCTCGTCTCTGACGTCTGCGAAATAGCGGTGCGCTGAGCATGCCAGGGTAAGGATCAGCATTAACGTATGCTGGGCTACCGATGCTGTGCCATAACCTTCCACATTGCGCACGCAGATCCCGAGTTTGTCGCATGCATCGAGATCGATATTGTTCATGCCAGTAGCCAAAACACCGATGTACTTTAACTGGGGTTGATCCTGCAAAATGGCTTGCGTTAACGGTACCTTATTGACAAGAATAATGTGCGCCTCACGTATGCGCTCGGCGACCTCCTGTGCTGATGTCGTCGAGTAAAACTGCCATTTGACTCCTTGCAACTGTTCCAACGCGGTCAGATCGAGTGATTCTGGCGAGAGAGAATCAAAATCAAGTACCACACCGGTTAAATGCGCAGCGTTACGGTTGTGGGGGTTCACTCTTCTTCCTTTATCGGTTGGATTGTGGTGGTGTTTTTCCCCATAATGATTAAGTCATCTTTGTGCACAGCGACTTTGCCATGACTGTAGCCCAACACATCACTGATTTGCTGGCTGTGTAGGCCTTTCACTCGCTGCAAGTCCTGACTATTGTAAAGGCAAAGCCCTTGGCCTAAAACCTCATCGCGGAACACAAATTCAACACAATCCCCGGCATCGAAGTGACCACTCACTTTCTCAATACCTGCGCAAAGAAGTGAAGAACCTCTATTTCTTAAAGCATGCGCCGCACCACTATCGATGGTGAGCTGTCCTCTTGAGCGAAGAGAATATCGCAACCATTTTGCGCGAGCACTGTCAGGTGAACGACTGGCAACAAACACTGTGCCAGGGCAAACTCCGGACAAAAGGCTGTCAAACACGTCGCTTTTCCTGCCATTGACGATGAGCGTTTGGATGCCGCTGTTAGCACATTTCTCGGCCGCTTGGATTTTGGTTCTCATGCCGCCCGTACCGACGGTCGAGCCTGCCCCACCGGCTAGCGCATGGATGGATTCATCAATCTCCTCGACTCGAGGTATCAACTTAGCGTCCACCGTTTTACGCGGATCGGCAGTGTATAAACCATCGATATCTGAGCACATGATCAGGGTATCCGCCTGAGCAACCAAAGCGGTATAAGCGCCAAGATTATCATTGTCACCCACTTTTAACTCGGCAGTCGCTACCGTATCGTTCTCATTCACGATGGGCATAGCTCCGTGTTTAAACAGTTCGCGTAAGGTATTTTGAATATTGACGTAGCGAGTGCGATTGGCAAAATCGTCCGCTGTCAGCAAGATTTGCGCGCAAGGCACATCGAAAAACCGCGCCCAATTTGCCATCATTTGCATCTGTCCGATGGCCGCCATGGCTTGCTTTTCAGCGATACTGGGTACGTGGGTAACGGGCACAGCCTCGCGACCAGCGGCAACACTGCCGGACGAGACAATGATCACCTCTTTTCCTAGTGCTCGGCTCTCTGAGATAAAACGCACAAGCGGAAGAATAAACTGACCGGTGCATTTCGAGCCTGTCGGCGCCACCAGCGAACTACCCACTTTGACGACCGCCCGCTGCCACGTAAACCGCTGCATGATAAGACCTTGCCTGTAAAATATCAGAGAATACGAAAATTGGCTAAATACACAAGCGGTGAATGCGTGGGAGAGGTCATTTCATCGTTGACCAACGCCGCTTGTACGAGACAAAGTGAGCAAAAAACACGGTTAAGCCTCTGCATTACAGGCTCAACTTTTGTTATATTATAACACTG
Source organism: Alteromonas oceanisediminis (assembly GCF_018474025.1). Classification (GTDB taxonomy): domain Bacteria; phylum Pseudomonadota; class Gammaproteobacteria; order Enterobacterales; family Alteromonadaceae; genus Alteromonas_E; species Alteromonas_E oceanisediminis. The sequence continues at coordinate 107,798 of NZ_JAHCTA010000010.1, forward strand.
ATAGACAGTAACAATGCCCCCGCCAGAGGGGCAATGTAAAGATCACGGGAATACTCAATGAACAATCAACCCTCAGTGCGCTGCTCAGGTGCATCGTATGTACTACGTCGGGCTTTAATGGTTATAGCCTGCTTTTTTGCCACGGCAGCCAGCGCTGCTATTCAACAAACCAAAGGCGATTTCGAAGACAAGTTCCGTCAACTTGATGAAGTCTTACCCACACCAAATGTTTATCGTAATGCGGCCGGGGAACCCGGTCACCAATACTGGCAGCAGCAGGTCGACTATCAGATCAACGTGACATTAGATGAAGAAAAGCGTCGTTTAGACGCTCAGCAAAACATTGTTTATCAAAATAATTCGCCCGACACGCTCAAGTATTTATGGGTACAACTTGATCAAAACAAGTTCCGCGACGACTCGATGTCAGCGCTTACCACCACGTTTGGAGGCATTGGTAATCGAGGGCCAGCTACGCAAGGTGCCTCAGGCGACAAGCCCGCCCGACTGAGTATTGGCGCACTGCGTCGCCAACAATTTGTTGAAGACAACGAATTAGGCTATCAACTCAACGCGGTAACCGATGCGAATGGCAGACCACTTCAGTACACCGTAGTGGGAACGTTGATGCGCGTGGATCTCGCGCAGCCGCTCAAACCCGGCTCAAGTGTGATATTTAATATCGATTTTGGCTTTAATATCGTTGAAGAAGATGCCGTTTCTGCCCGCGCTGGTTATGAGCATTTTCCTGACGACGCACGTGAAGGCGGTAACGATATTTTTCTCTTGGCGCAGTGGTTTCCGCGTCTCGCTGCCTATACCGACTATGAAGCCTGGACCAACAAAGAATTTATCGGCCGCGGTGAGTTTACCCTAGAGTTTGGTGATTATGATGTGAGCATTACTGTTCCCGCTGATCATATCGTCTCTTCTACCGGCGTCCTTCAAAACCCAGGCGATGTCCTCACCCAGAAACAGCAAGATCGTTTAGAACAGGCGAAAACCGCTGAACGGATTGTGTTTGTCGTGACCGAAGAAGAGGCATTGGAGAACGAAAAAGAGGGCACTTCAGAGCAGAAGACATGGCGATTCACTGCGGATAATGTTCGCGATTTTGCTTGGGCGTCGTCGCGTAAATTCATGTGGGATGCGCGTGGTTATCAGCAGGGTGGAGATGTTCAGCCGCTGGTCATGGCGATGTCATTTTATCCCAAAGAAGGTGGTGACCTATGGAAGAAGTATTCCACCGAGGCGGTGATCCACACCATGGATGTGTACTCTCGATTTTCTTTCGACTACCCCTACCCTGTAGCCCAGTCAGTGAATGGCCCAGTCGGTGGTATGGAATATCCCATGATCACATTCAACGGGCCACGTACTGAATTGCGAGACGATGGCAGTCGCACGTATTCGCAGGCTGAAAAACGCTTTCTGATTGGCGTAGTTATCCATGAAATTGGTCATATTTATTTTCCGATGATAGTGAACTCCGATGAGCGCCAGTGGACATGGATGGACGAAGGCTTGAATTCGTTTTTGGATGGCGTTGCGGGTCGAGAATGGGACCCAAATATCCCCTGGGGCGTTGAACCTCGCGACATCGTTGACTATATGAAATCCAGTAGCCAAGTGCCGATTATGACTCAGTCGGACTCCGTGTTGCGCCTCGGACCCAATGCTTACACGAAACCCGCGGCGGCGTTGAATATATTACGTGAAACGATTTTGGGCAGAGAATTGTTCGACTTTGCTTTTAAAGAATACGCCCAACGATGGAAATACAAGCGCCCTACGCCCGCGGATTTTTTCCGCACGATGGAAGAAGCTAGCGGGGTGGATTTGGATTGGTTTTGGCGGGGTTGGTTCTATTCCACCGATCACGTAGATATCTCGCTCGACAGCGTTTATAAGCTAAGACTTGATACGGAAAACCCCGATATTGATTTCGCTCGCGAACGTCAAGCTGAAAAGGACAAGCCGCTGTCGCTCACGGATGAACGTAATCGTGCAGAAGGCAAGCAGTTGTGGATTGAGCGCTTCTCAGACATTACTGACTTTTATGATGAGAATGACCGGTTCACGGTAACCAACAAAGAGCGTAACGCCTACCAGAAATTCCTTAAAAGCTTGGAGCCCTGGGAGCGAAAAGCGTTTGAACGCGCAGTCAAAGAAGACAAGAATTACTACGTGCTTGAATTTTCAAATCAAGGTGGTTTGGTCATGCCAATTATCCTTGAGCTGACGTTTGCCGATGAAAGTACAGAAATGCTGCGCATTCCCGCTGAAATCTGGCGTCGGACGCCTAAGGCTGTGAGCAAATTGATTGTCACTGAGAAAGACAAAGAGCTTATCTCGGTTACGGTTGATCCGCGTTGGGAAACCGCTGACGTTAACGTAGAAAACAATCACTATCCGCGCCGTATCATTCCTTCGCGGATCGAAGCGTACAAATCTGAGCCTCGTAGCGGCAAAGTGTATCGTGACATTATGCATGACAGTAAAACTGAATTGACCAGTGATGACGAGAACGATGGTGAAACTGAGTAAAATTAAGGTACTCTTACTCGCGTTGGTATTGGTGTGCTGCCCTGTGGCAGCGCATCAACAAAAGGCGGCCATTACGAAAGTTCTGTTTAACCCACGCACGAACAATATTGAGGTGATGCATCGTTTTATACTCCACGATGCAGAGCACGCCGTAAAACGACTATTTGATGGTGATGCCGACATTTATCGTTCCGCCCAAACGCAGAGGCAATTTAGTGACTATGTGCTGGATCGCTTCTCGCTTAGCGACCAAAACGGTAACGTCTTACCGCTCAGCGAAGTCGGTTTTGAAGTGGATGGGAAATTTATGTGGGTCTATCAAGAGACACCTCAACAGCCCGATATTCAAGGTTTGATCGTTGAACACCGTGCGCTTCATGATTTATGGCCTGCGCAGACAAACACGGTCAATGTAGAGGGCAAGGGCCCCGTTCAAACTCTCATGTTCGGTGCGAATGACTCGGCGCAACAAGTGACATTCGAGTAGGTTAGTTGCGATTGGCTATTTGCAGAGGATCCAGTGTAATCTAACCCTATTGACGTTGCGTGATAGGCAATTATGACTAAGAAATCTCGTGCGGTACCGACCGGAAGAGTGTCTCGTGTTGGCATGCTTGGCTCGCTGGCAACTCGGGTTGCAGGCAATATGCTGTTTCATGGCGCAGCGCAACTTGCCCGGGGCGAAAAACCAGCACTCAAAAATTTGTTGCTGACACCGGGTAATGCCGCTCGTATCGCTGATCAACTCGCCAATATGCGCGGCGCAGCAATGAAGGTCGGCCAGTTGATTTCGATGGATGCAGGCGACCTCTTACCGCCTGAACTTTCTGCCATTCTGGCTCGATTGCGTAACGATGCCGACCCCATGCCAAAATCGCAATTGCAGAGAGTACTGGATGACGCCTTGGGCGCCGGCTGGGCTGACCAGTTTTTGTATTTTAGTTATGCGCCGATAGCGGCGGCGTCAATTGGCCAGGTGCACAAGGCCATATTACCCAACGGCGACATGCTCGCATTGAAAATCCAATATCCCGGCGTAAAACAGAGTATCGATAGCGACGTTGATAACGTAGCAACCTTGCTATCCATCACCGGGCTACTGCCAAAAGGCGTCGATTTTACGCCCCTACTGGATGAAGCCAAACGCCAGTTGCACAGTGAGGCCGACTATCAACAGGAAGCCGATATGTTGCAACGGTATCGCACGCAGGTTGGTAACGATGAGCGCTTCGCCATCCCCGCGCTCTATGCTGATTTTACGCGAGAGAATGTGCTGGCGATGTCATTCATGAAAAGTGACCCGATTGAATCACTTGAGCATGCATCACAATCTGAGCGCAATGCCGTGATCGCCGCCCTGTTCGAGCTGTTTTTTAAAGAAACCTTTGAATTTAGGCTGATACAAACCGACCCAAACTTCGCTAATTATCGGTACGACCCCGACGACCAGCGTATTGTGTTGCTTGATTTCGGCGCAACGCGAGCGTATCCCGGAGCATTCGTGCACAAGTATCAGCAGCTAATGAGTGGCGTGATGCATAATCAACCCGCGCGCGTCGCAGAAGCGCTCCAAAATATTGGGCTTATCAGCGAGTCACTTGATGAAGATTTACAACAATTCGTTGTACAAATGTGCTTTGATGCGTGTGAGCCACTGCAAAACGATACGACCTACGATTTCGGTAGCAGCGATTTAAGCCAACGCCTTCAAGAGAAGGGCATGGCACTGAGTGACAACGATGCATTTTGGCATGTGCCACCCGCAGACTCCGTATTCTTACACCGAAAACTAGGCGGCCTACTTTTGCTTGCCTGTCGGTTAAAAGCACAAGTGAACCTGTATCAGATAGCTAAGCCTTTTTTACTGCCATGAGATGGCGTTAATAGGGCTGCTGCATAGAGAAAGGCAGTGCCATCTTATTGCTCGCCTTAGGTGGGTTTCCAATCATCTCGTCATAAGGGGTGTCGTGCACCATAACGGCTTTTTCTACCCTGCAATCAGCAAAGGCCTCACGTATTTGCTGTGTGCTATAAAACCGCTTAGGCTTGTTCTTATCGTCATACACCATACCGCTGTTTCGACCAACATTTAGCGCCACAAGGTACACGTTCATTTCAAACGAATGAACTTCTAATAAATCAATCTGAAAGCCCTGCAAAGGGATGCTTGAATATTTAAATTTCACCGGCACAACTCATCAAAAATGGAAAAGGCACTCAATAACCTAAACTCGGGATGAATAAGAAGATTGAAATTTCCTCAGATTTTCTTATCCCAAATTTAGTTTAGATACGGTTTATGCGACGTGCAGGATCGCTCCATTTCCACATGAGCCAGACCAGATGCATGACTAACAGCGCAGCGAAAGCCGGTGCTAACCAACTTTGTTGAGGTAAAAACATCAGCGCTGAGACTACCAAAAGCCATTTTGTAGTTTCAGCCCAACGTGCCAGCGCGTGATCTTCAAGCAACAAGCCTATGCTGACCAGACTGCAAAATAAAACCAGTGCCCAAGCCAGAATTTGAGCGGGCTCAAGCACATCAATGGTAAGCAGGACTGACAGTGTCAGCGCAAATGAGAGAAATAATTGTAGCAAGGCATAAACGCTTCGCTGCGGCGTGATAGGCACAACGAACTTACTGAAATTGGTTGCATCAAATGCTGGCTTTGCCGGTAAGCTCGCGCTGATGTCCTGTGGTCGCCACCCAGTACGCGCAAACCAGACTTTAAACTTATCATTCCAGTGCACGGTGTGCCACGAATCACTAAGTAGTTGGCGATACACCTGAATGTTTGCTCTGATGGGATTGTAACTGCGTAGCGCCGAACGGATCCCGTAAACGGGTGGATCAGTATCAATTTCGTCCTGAAACGTACCAAAAAGTCTATCCCAAAGAATAAAAACACCACCGTAATTTTTGTCAATGTATCGCTGATTTTGTGCATGATGCACACGGTGGTTGGACGGAGTCACCAAGATGCGATCCCATATGCCCAGCTTACCCACATGGCGAGTATGCACCCAAAATTGATAGACCAAATTCAGCGCGGCAATACTTAACATCATTTCCAGCGGCACGCCAATGAGTGCCAGAGGAATGAAAAATATCCAGTTCAGGATCGAACCGCTGGTCTGGCGCAATGCCGTGGTTAAATTGTATTCCTCGCTGGAATGGTGCACAACGTGGGCTGCCCAGAGCACGGCTACTTCATGCCCCAAACGATGATTCCAATAGTATAAGAAATCGTACAGCACGAATGCCACGACCCAGCCCAGCAAGCCAGTCGGCCAACTGAACAGTGCTATATCTTCAACGATTAACGCGTATATACTGAGTGGAATAAGTGTATAAAGCAGCGTTGCTACCCGACTCATCATGCCGACACTGAGGCTACTAACGGCGTCACTGAGGGTGTAATAACCGGTGCGTCTTATGCGATCAACAACCAACTCAATAGCGATTAGAAGAAAAAACGCAGGAATGGCAAAAAGAATTATAGTCATTGTTCATCGTTAATTCAGGCGACTCTTGCTATCCTAAATTAAATTCAGGGGTGTGACAAAATATCCGAACCGTCGAACGCCCGAATAAATGTAGACTCTTGAATTTTCACGGTTTAACAATATGTCTACTACACTAGTAGTGTGCAAAACATTAAAGAGGGAAGCCTATGAGCAACGGCGCTGAACAGAAAAAGACTATGATTCCACACATTGTGTTGGGGGCAATCTTTATTGCGATCATTGCAGTCGTACTGCTGTGGCCCGCTTCTGAACAACTTCCAGAAGAAGATGTGGTCATGCCAGCAACCCCTCCCGATGTTAATGAACAACCTTTAGAAGAGGCTGAAACGCTTACCGAGCCAGAGGCATTTGAGCCCCCCCCAACGCCCGGTGAAGTTGTTTTGGATCCGGTTGAAGATCCTGAGCCTCAAGAACCTGTGATACCAGATTTATCGACTATTGTTGACACATCTGATGCCGCCATTAAGAGCGCACTACTCGAAATCGCCCAAGCCCCTGTTATCGGGCGACTGTTGGTGAATGACAGCTTATTGCAACGTTTTGTCGTTAACGTAACCAATCTAGCGAATGAAGACAGAGCGCCCAATCACGAGTTGGTTGTTGTGCCCGAACAGTCATTTCGTGTTTATCAGCAGGCCGGCAAAGAATGGATAGATCCCGCAAGCTATAAGCGTTACAACGATTATGTCGAGGCGCTTGAAACCCTTGACAACGACCAATTGATCTCTCTGTATCAAACGTACCTTCCGGAAATTCAGGAAAAATACTCGGAAATTGGTGACCCGGATAAACCGTTCACTGATGTGTTTGTTAATGCAATTGACGAGCTTTTGGATACACCCGAGATCCCCACGCCAGTGGAAGTTTACAGTGATAGTGTAACGTACAAGTTCGCTGACGAGCGTATTGAAAATTTAAGTGAGCCGCAAAAACAGCTTCTGCGAACGGGCCCTGACAATATGCGCCGGATCAAAGCTAAATTGCGCGAACTACAACAACTGCTTGAAGATGGATCTCAATAAGCTAGCCTCATCAATCGACGGATCAACCGGTGGTTCTGCTAACTTGCCACCGGTTGAAGATTGGGACCCCGACTACTGCGGTGACATTGGCCTTGCCGTCAATCGCAGCGGCCAATGGTTGACCAACGACTCTCCCATCGGCCGAGCCAAGTTGGTTAAGCTTTTTTCCACCATCATCAAGCGCGAAGGTGATCGCTATTTTTTGGTAACGCCCGTTGAAAAAATAGCGCTGTCCGTCGAAGATGTACCCTTTATTATTACTCAATGGCAGCGGCTCGATGATGGCGCTATTCAGGTCAGCACGCAAACCCAAGATAGTTTCATCATCAGTGAAAAGCATCCGGTAGAACTGCGCTGGGATGATGACAGCAGCACTCACATACCTTACGTAAACGTACGCAGAAATTTGTGGGCTCGCGTACATCAGAATGTATTTTACCAATGGGCTGAACAGGCCGACACTGTGCCGGTAAACGACAATGAAGCGCAGGTTCAAATGCGCAGCCGCGACTATACATTTTCGATCGGTAGCGTTCCTGCTGCCTAGCGATTAAAGGTACTGGCAAGTCCCGCTAACTTATTGATACTGTCGGCTAATGATTGTGCGGTTTGGGTCATTTGTGCGGCGACACTTTCATTTTCTTTCGCGGCGTCTTCAATACCGTTGACATTATCATCGATGGTGGAACACGCGGCTTCCTGCTCTTTGACCGCACGAGCAATGTGCTCGGAGTTGGTGCTGATATCCGCAATCATGGCGTAAATGGCTTCAATGGTCTGCGCAGAGTGATTGGCTTGTTCCACATTGACAGAGGCACTTTCGCTGGATTGATGCATTGTTTCTACCCACTGAGTTAGCGTGGAACGCATCATTGACAAGCTATCCACAATGTTGGCTGCTGACTGCTGCGTGCGTGTTGATAATGCGCGCACTTCATCGGCAACAACGGCGAACCCGCGCCCCGACTCTCCCGCTCTTGCTGCCTCTATAGCCGCGTTTAGCGCCAGCAGATTCGTCTGTTCCGCTATCGCTTCGATTTCTCCCATCGTAGATGACACCTTATCAGCAGCAGACATGAGCTCATCAGCGGTACTCGCCGCGCGCTTCACGACGCCGCTGAGCTGCCCGGCACTGTCTCGCCCCTGCAAGATAAGGTCTTTTGCCTGAGCACACTGCGCATTCGTCCGTTGAATATTCCCTGCGGTTTGATCAACACTTGTCAATACGCTGCGGCTGGAATGCGCCATCTTCTCGATAGCAACTGAGATTTTTTGCACATCCTGTTTCTGCCGTGAAATGCCTTTGCTCGTTTGCTGCACAAACTGCAATGATTGTTCAGCAATTTTACGTAGTTGAGCTGAGGCATCCGTAGTCCGCCCCAGTACGGTTCTCTTAAGGCCTTGCTCAATGCCTTGATGAAAATCGATAACACTCATAGGCCCCTTGCCATGTAACACTAAGCGACTGATGCTATCGTAGCGTTGCTTTAGGGCAGTCGCTTTTTTGGGGATTGTGACCAGCTCGGTTTTAAACAACCAAAGCCCCACACATTGGAGTAACAGCAGCCCCAGCGCGGCCGACCAACCGTAGACATAACCCAGTGCACCGGCGAGCACTACCACGCTCGCGAAATAGGTGGCGCAACGAGCCCCGAACGATACTTCGGCTAACGCACTCGCCTTTGCCGACGCTATATTGCTGTAAATTCGTTTTGCTCTATTGACTGCATTGGCATCTGGCTTAACCCTGACCGACTGGAACCCAACTAGCTCCTGAGCTTCAAATATTGGCGTAACAAACGCATCGACCCAATAGTATCGTCCATCTTTACACAAATTCTTGACGATACCGCGCCATGCATTGCCTTGGTTAAGATGCTCCCACATATCTTTGAACGCCGCCTTGGGCATGTCAGGATGACGCACAATATTATGATTCTTGCCGATCAATTCTGAGGGTTGATAACCAGCCACATTGCAAAACGTATCATTTGCATAGGTAATTACGCCACGCGTATCCGTTGTGGATACCAATTCCTGACCGGACGAGAAGATCACTTCATCGTCGATAATAGGCTGGTCACGTCTCATTGATGCTCCTTTCTGTTCCAGACTTTGTGTCATGGTGTGTACAAGTGTAGACAATCTCAGTGACTTATTACAACGCGCCAAAAGTTGCCAACCGCAATAAGTTAATCTACTGTAATCAACCACTTTTCAAACAGAGCCAACTCATGCGTATATCCCTTTTCATTGTATTGACGCTAATGACCATTGCGGTTCATGCAAAAACGTTCATCCATGCCGGTTATTTGATCACGGCTGAAAGCGACACTTTACTCAGCGAGCATACCATTGTTGTCGATGGTGATAGGATTGAACGTATTGAACCGGGATTTGTTACCGGCAGCGATAATGACACGGTAATTGACTTGCGCAACTCGACGGTGATGCCCGGTTTGATGGATATGCACGTGCACTTATCTCAACAACATGGTGGCCCACAAACGTATTTGCAGCGTTTTACCCATAACGAAGCCGATTATGCATTGGCGGCGGCAAACTACGCAGAGAAAACACTTCTGTCGGGTTTCACAACCGTGCGAAACCTCGGTGACGGCTACAACGAAACAGTTGCACTGCGAAACGTAATCAATGCAGGGGTTCATGCAGGCCCTCGTATTTACACCGCGGCGAAATCGATCGCCACGACGGGTGGACATGCCGATCCATCAAACGGAACAAACAAGGATATTATGGGCGATCCGGGTCCGAAGGACGGCGTGATTAATGGCGTAGCGGAGGCGCGCAAGGCGGTCAGACAGCGCTACAAAGATGGTGCTGACTTAATTAAAATTACCGCCACCGGTGGTGTCTTAAGCGTTGCTAAAAGCGGCCAAAACCCCCAATTTATGAATGATGAGCTGGATGCCATCGTTGCTACAGCCAAAGATTACGGAATGACCGTAGCCGTTCATGCACATGGAACAGAGGGCATGCAAAGAGCCATTAAAGCGGGCGTTACCTCCATTGAACACGGCACCTACATGGATGATGAAACCATTGCGCTGATGAAAGAATATGGGACTTATTACGTTCCAACGATTTTGGCCGGTAACTTCGTGGCTGAAAAGGCCAAAATCGATGGCTACTTTCCTGCGCTGGTACGTCCTAAAGCTGCTGCCATCGGGCCATTAATCCAAAAAACCTTTGAGCGTGCGCACAAAGCGGGTGTCAAAATTGCGTTTGGTACCGACTCAGGCGTTTCAGCTCATGGCGATAATGGTCAAGAATTCGCGCTGATGGTGGAAGCCGGAATGACGCCACTTGACGCGATTAAAACAGCGACTAAAAATGCAGCGGACTTACTGAATATCAGTGAGGACGTTGGCACCCTATCGACCGGCAAAAAAGCCGATATTGTGGCAGTAAAAGGCAATGTGTTAGACAATATTGCGCTATTGCAAAACATACAGTTTGTGATGAAAGACGGCACAATTTACAAAGAATAATCTATGAGCAATCGCGTCACGCAGTGGTTTAAAAGTCTGGTGAAGTCCCGCCATATGCTGAGTGGCGTGACTTTCGCCTCTTTCTTAGAGTCAACAATTGTACCGGTTCCTCTTGAGGCAATTCTATTGCCTCTTATGCAAGCCAGGCGCGACAAATTGTGGCTCATTGCAGCCATGGCAACACTGGGTTGCATAATAGGAGCCGTGTTTGGCTACGCTATTGGTTATTTCTTGTTTGATTTGATCGGCGACTGGGCAATTCAAACATTGTCATCACCGGAACAATGGCAAACGGTCAAAGATCGCATGAGTCGCGAGGGCTTCTGGTTTGTCTTGTCACTGGGTATTTTGCCCATCCCCTTTCAAATTGCGATGCTCGCCGCCGGGGCAACTCAATTTTCATTGCTGGCTTATTTGCTTGCCACTGGGATATCTCGCTCGCTTCGCTATTTTGGGATTGCGCTTGCCGTTAAACTGGCGGGTAATCACGCTGAACGTTTGATCAAAAAATACAAGGCTGCTGCTATCATCATGATCGCGCTGTTGGTCGTTGTCGGCTGGTGGTTGAGCCGCTAATGATTTTAATACCCTCTGATCTTAACTAACAAACTTTTCGTTTCGTGTTATACCTATACAAGTATTCGTGCCAACACCGAGCACAACGCTGTTGGCAACGCCACAATTTACAAATAACCAATGGGAACCATGATGAAAAAGCTACATACCTTACTCTTTGCTTCAACACTGTCGCTGGCCTTTGCAAGTTCAACCGCGTTAGCGCACGAAGAAGGCCACAATACTGACGAGGCCCTTAAAATCGCCATGGCGTCAGATATTCGTAGCGAAGATGAGAGAACACGCGATGCCAATCGTCGCCCTGTTGAAACGCTCACGTTTTTTGGCCTTGAACCCGAGATGAAGATTGTTGAGCTACTGCCCGGTGGTGGTTGGTATACCAAATTACTGGTACCCGTTGTTGCCGAGCATGGCGAATATTACGCCGCGATAGGTACTGGTCGCATCAAGGAGCAACTTGCCGGTCAACCCGGCTTTGAAAAGATGAATATTGTTGCTGAAGATGCCAAGTTATGGCGAGAAGAAGGCTCACGTTTTTATTCCATGGAGCTAGGCTCATTGGGAGTGACTGACGCAGATATGGTGTTAACCTTTCGTAACTACCATAACTTCGGTGAGCAAGGTCGCGCTGCAATGAATAAGGCTGCTTTTGATGCGCTCAAGTCCGGTGGTATTTACGCGGTTGTTGACCATACCGCTCGCCACATGGAGCCGATGACAGATTCTAATCGCCGCCGCTTTGATCCGGTAAAAGCGATAAAAGAAATTCAGGATGCTGGCTTTGAGCTGGTCGACTTTACTGACATCCATTATCGCGAAGATGATGAACTGGAATATGAAGTAGGCGCCAAAAGCGTGACTGGCAACACTGATCGCTGGACATTAAAGTTCGTTAAACCTTAACGGCTTTAAAGCCCCTTTTGGATAACGTATCGAAAAGGGGCTTCATGTGCATCACTTCCCACTAACGTGTGGTGCATAAAGCGACAGAAGCTGGGTATATCACGCGTGGTTGAAGGATCATCGGCAACCACGGCAAGGCGTTCTCCTTCTGCCATTTTGCGGATTTGCAGACGGACCATCATCACGGGTTCAGGGCAGCGCATACCGATGGCATTAAGCTCAGCGTTGGCTGCTGAAAACACGCTGTCGAAAGTTTCTTCCCGTGGCTCCTGCATGGCCCGCTACACTCCGTATGCGCGCCGATATGCCTGAATGCTATCGACAGCTTCTTTTTCGTTGTTTTCGTCTAAATACTCAATCACGTCAGCCAAGGTAACAATAGCGATAACATGTGTTGAGAAATCGCGCTCAACTTCTTGTATAGCAGATAACTCACCTTTTCCGCGTTCTTGCCGGTCGAGAGCGATCAACACTCCTGCTAACGTGGCCTTGTGAGCGTCTAACAACGTCATTGATTCACGGATCGCTGTGCCTGCAGTGATCACATCGTCAACCAACATGACTTTGCCGGTTAACTCGCTACCCACTAGATTGCCGCCTTCACCGTGTTTCTTAGCTTCCTTGCGATTAAAACAATACGGCACGTCCCTATCAAACTCGTTTGCCAGCGCGACCGCAGTAGTCGTCGCTATCGGTATACCTTTGTAGGCAGGCCCAAATAGCACGTCAAAATCAATTTGGGCATGCATTAACGCACTGGCATAAAAGCGCCCTAACTTGGCTAAATCTCCACCAGTATTGAATAAGCCTGCATTAAAAAAATAAGGGCTGGTGCGCCCCGATTTTAGCGTGAACTCGCCAAACTTCAGTACACCCCGATTGATCGCAAACTCGATAAATTGACGTTGATAATCTTGCATGACTTGGCCCTAATTTAATGCCTGCTTTTGCGCATCGAACAACTCTTTAAGAGCGGTCCGCGCTATGCTCATCATTTCTTCCATCTCTTCGAAACTAAACGGTTCACCTTCTGCCGTTCCCTGCACTTCAATGAGCTTGCCCGTATCTGTCATCACCACGTTCATATCTGTTTCAGCGTCTGAATCTTCGACGTACTCTAAATCAGCGATCGGATTACCTTTGTAGATACCGACAGACAAGGCGGCAATCATGTGCTTGAGCGGGTTTGTTTTGATGATGCCTCTCGCTCGCATGTGCGTAAGCGCATCCACCAAGGCTACACAAGCGCCCGTAATTGATGCAGTACGAGTACCACCGTCAGCCTGAATCACGTCACAATCGACAATAATGGTGTTCTCACCCAAAAGCTTCAAGTCAATCGCGGCGCGTAATGATCGCGCGATAAGACGCTGAATTTCTAAGGTGCGGCCACCTTGCTTTCCTCGTGCAGCTTCGCGCTGCGAACGAGTATGCGTCGCGCGCGGTAGCATACTGTACTCTGCTGTCACCCAGCCTTTCCCTTGCCCTTTCATAAAGCGGGGAACACCTTCTTCAACAGTGGCATTACACAACACTTTGGTATTACCAAACTCGATGAGTACGGAACCCTCAGCATGACAGGTAAATTGACGAGTAATAGTAACTGGGCGGATTTGACTAGCGGTTCGGCCACTTGGACGCATGAAGCTCTCCTAAAAACGATAAATGTGGTGTCGCGTTAATCGCCCATTATACAGCAATTCATCGTTTCAAGGGAGATTGCAAACACGCTGAATATTATGCGTGTCTGCGTCGCTGGCACGAGGCGTTATTGTAGATGCTTGGCGAGAAACTGACTGACACGTTGGTAGTATTCCGCTCTGTTCGCTTCATCAAAAAAGCCGTGTGCCTCTGATGATTTTACAAACCACTCATAAGGTTTATCGTGCTCATCGAGTGCCTTTTTAAGCGCCAGCGCGTGTTCGAAAGGTACCCGGCGATCTTCCTTGCCATGCGCAATAAATATCTCTGCCTTCAATGTCTGCACATTGTTTACCGGGGAAAACTTGCGCAGCTGTGTCACATCGTCGCCGATAGCTTGCTTTAAATATTCCTCACCAAACAGCAATGTCGGAATATCGCCCTCGTTATACATCATCTCCAGATCAAACACGCCGACATGAGCAACTGCGCATTGAAATAAGTCTGGTGCCAGCATCGGCGCCATCGCGGCTGAATACCCGCCGAAACTAGCCCCCATAATGCAGACTTTATTTGGGTCTATCCTGCCCTGCTCTATTAACCAGCGAGTTCCGGCAATAATATCATTTTGAATCGCATCGCCCCATTGCGTGTAACCCTCGCTCATGAATACGTCGCCGTAGCCACCCGAACCACGGTAATTCACCCGCAACACGGCGTAACCCTGCGCGGCAAGCATCTGAACATCACGGTCAAATGACCAATAATCCCGCGGTCCATGCGGACCACCATGCACTAGAGTGACTAAGGGAACTTGCGTACCTTCGGCCATGTTAACTGGATAGGTGACGTAAGCCGGGATAGGCTTTTTATCAAAAGAAGGAAATGTCACCGGCGTCGATTCCGCCATTAAATTAATATCAATGTGATCAAGGTTGGCAAACAACTGCATTAAACGGTTTTGATTTTTGTCGTACAGGTAGTAACTGCCAGCATCAATATCGTTACTGACATACAACACCCACAATGAACGATCCCGAGACCGACTGGTGATGTTGATGTTGTAACCTTGGAATGTCGACAACAACGAGCGGAACAATTCAGATTCATCCCCCACGTCATTAAATACAACATAGGTCGAATAGCCGTCGTCAACCCGCACTGCATAAACGGCGCTGCGGTCAGCGTTAAAATTGACGTCGCTGATATCAACGTTTACGTCAACATAAATGAGCTTTGTATCACCCGATGCTAAGTCCAGCGTGAAGAGGCCTTCTTTATCACCATTCACTTTGTCGAGATAAAATAAGCTGTTACCGTCTTGACTCAACGCTAATGGCCGGAAACTCTCGCCAGCGTCGTTCTTGATCTCAACCCACTCATCGTCATTTAGTCGATACGTCCGAGTTTTGTTGGTCTCATCGATACCAGACGCAAATTTAACGTCTCCCTCACGATTTGCAATGAAGCGCGAATAAGTTACTGGTGACATCACCTTATCGAAGGACAATCGACCGTCATAGACATTGAGCTTCACGGCTGAAGGCAAACGCGCACCGTCACTCGACATGGGCTGCGATGAAATCAAAATATTGCGATCATCATTGGGCAGCGTACTGATCACGCGTGCCACTGCAAAACTGGCTTCTTTGGTTTTTACGCGAGTTCCCGACGTGTCACTGGCGACGCGATAGCCAAAAATGACTTCCTGATTTGAGCCGTCATAATCAACCGCGAATAGCTCGCCACGATACTCTGATTGGTCTTTCCAACCGACAGTTTCCCAAATTTCCATGACCAAACGCTCATCGTTGGCCCAATAAAAGTTACCAACTTCACGCCCTTTTCCTAGATCAGCACCGCCTATCGCCTCAAACGAACTGATATCAAATACGGCTAAACGGCGTTTACCATCGACGTTTATGGCAACGCCAAGTTTCGAACCATCCGGTGATAACTTTGCGGCTTCGTAGTTAAAATCTTTTGCCAAATCGGTTGGGGATATGGTGGCGGCTTGGGTTGCTGCACAAAGAGCGAGCATAACAACAGCTAACAACGAGCGATACGACATGGGGATTCCTTAAAAGCACTGCTTCCTTATGAGTCGTTTAAAAACTATCAAAAACACGCCCCCCTGCCAATGTAAAAGACCAGAACTTGGAAAACTCTGTCCTTTTAGGCAGGCAAAAAAGGTATACTAGTGAGCACAGTGAATAGCATTGATTACCGCCGTAGGGAGCTTCCATGATTTATAGTATGACCGCCTTTGCTCGCAATGAAGTGAAACAAGATTGGGGAACTGCCGTATGGGAAATACGCTCGGTCAATCAGCGCTATCTGGAAACCTATTTCCGACTGCCAGAACAATTCAGAAGCCTAGAGCCGGTG
This sequence comes from Alteromonas oceanisediminis, assembly GCF_018474025.1. Classification (GTDB taxonomy): domain Bacteria; phylum Pseudomonadota; class Gammaproteobacteria; order Enterobacterales; family Alteromonadaceae; genus Alteromonas_E; species Alteromonas_E oceanisediminis. The sequence continues at coordinate 123,915 of NZ_JAHCTA010000010.1, forward strand.
CTGCGCGAACGGTTTCGCAAAGCACTACAGCGTGGCAAAGTAGAGTGTAACCTGCGTTTCAATGCAAATGACGCTGCGGTCGGTCAATTGAGCTTAAACGAAGATTTAGCTAAGCAGTTAATGAAAGCCGCGGACTGGGTGCAATCACACGGCCAATCAACCGGTGTTAATCCAGTGGATATCTTACGTTGGCCCGGTGTTATCGCGGCAGAAGAGACCAACATGGATGATATTCAAGCCGACATCATGAAAGGCTTTGACCAAACGTTGAAAGACTTTAAAGATGCGCGGGCGACGGAAGGCAGTAACCTGAAAGATATGATTGAGCAGCGCCTTGATGGCATTGTCGTTGAGGTCGAAAAAGTCGCTGAAAAAATGCCGGCCATCATCGAATGGCAACGCGAGAGGATCACAACGCGCTTCGAAGAGGCTAAAATTGAGCTGGATGAGGCTCGGGTTGAGCAGGAAATGATCATGCTCGCACAACGCATCGATGTGGCAGAAGAACTTGACCGACTCAACTCTCACGTGGGTGAAACGCGTAAAATCCTAAAGAAAGGTGGAGCAATCGGAAGACGCCTCGACTTTATGATGCAGGAATTTAATCGAGAATCGAACACTCTCGGTAGCAAGTCTATCAATACCGAAATCACCCAGTCAGCGGTAGAACTTAAAGTGCTCATCGAGCAAATGCGCGAGCAGATCCAGAATATTGAGTAAAACTCACTAGCGCTCTCGATAACTCACAACCACCTGAATGGACTTCCAATACTGTTTTTGACCTTGCCCGGCTGGTCGTTAACTCCTGCTATCGCGACTGACACTGGCGGTAACCATAAGTACATCCTATTCAGACATTTTGTTAACTACCGTCATTTTTTCCCTAAATTGGGTTGGTGTCATTCCATACTCCTTTTTGAAACAGGAACCAAAGTAGGAAGGTGAAGAAAAACCGACATCGTAGGCGACTTGACCAATATCAGACAGTCCACCGAGGAGTTGACGGGATTTGTGCAAACGAAAAAGTCTTATAAAGTCGCCAAAGTTGATGTCCGAAATGATGTTTAACTGTCGATTGATGTGCCGGTCTGAACAAGCCAACGAGAACCCGGCGACTTCCGCGTTGTAAGACTCCTCGCCATAGTGTTTCGACGCGTCGACTAACAAGCGTGTGTAGAAGCGCTCATATTTTTCGCTTGTAAATTTAGGCAAGACCCAATCATCGATACCTGCGTTTTGACTGTCGCGCAGAAATTGCTTATCAGCTTCATGTGCAATCGATTCACGGTTTTCTATCAGATTTTCCACGGTAATGAGAAGCTGCTCAGTATTGACCGGCTTAGGGAAAATGAAAGCCGCTTTCTCTCGCAACGCCTTTGTCTGCACTTCTTCGTCCGCTTTACCCGAAATAAATACAACGGGAATATTCTCAGTGTCTACATTATTCTTGATGCGTGTTAGCAAGTCGAAACCGTCAAATCTCGGCATGATGATGTCACTCACAATTGCATCGGGCAGCAACGATTTAGCGATGTCGTAGGCCTCTTTCCCATTTGCAGCGCGAATGCATTCATATTCACCTGAAAATGTTGCCCATAGCAAATCACGCAGTTCGCGCGAATCATCAACAACAAGAATCCGTTTTTTGTCAGATTCCAGATCGATTTCATCAGCTTTATCAGCAGGCTCTGTCACAGCATGCTCTGCACAACGAGCTTGCTCAGCAATACTTGATGAATCCGCTGGATTTGATGGTGCAATCGCCGCCTGATATTCAGCATAATCCTCTTCGGACGCTATGGGTAACAGCACTTTGAAAGTCGCCCCTTTAGAAATCTCACTTTCCACTTCGATGCTGCCGCCGCATGAATTGACTAATTGCTTAACCAACGCAAGACCGACACCTGAACCTTCAATTTCTTCGTGCTTTTTGAGTCGGGTGAATCGTTCAAAAAGGTATTCTTTTTGATCGTCGGGAATACCATCACCAGAATCTGTTACCGCAAGCTCGACCTGTTTGCCCTTTTGTTTGTAAGAGATAATGATGAAACCATGGTTTGGTGTGTACTTGAGGGCGTTGGCGAGCAAGTTGATGACAATCTTGTCGAAGGCTTTTTTCGGCAGTCCGACATACAATGCCGCTTTTCCTTTTCGCTCTAACGTATGAGATTTCAGTCGTGCGATAGACATGAATGATTCCACTGCATTATTAACAGAAGACTTCACATCACATACCGCAAATACTTGTTCCGTGTGCCCGTCCAGTCGTTCCAGCTCCAACATTTGATCGACGAGAAGCTTTAGACGCACACCATTATCCCCGACCTTTCGCAATACTTCATGGTGTTGAGCAATCGTCGAATCCCCCAGAAGGTTGTCGACCCAGCCAATAATGATATTGAGAGGCGTCCGCATCTCGTGAGATACCACGGTGAACTGCTCAGATTTTGCTGCTAATCTGAGGTTAAGATTATCGATTAAGGTTTTATCTTCTTCTGCCTGCTCTTCCACGGCTTTGGCTAACTCAAGCTTTCTTACTCTCACCACAGATCGCTGCCACAGAAAAAGTACTACAACGCACGCCCCAAGCGCTAACGCGTATCCTAGAAATGCATGAGATGTCATCCAAAAAGGCGGCAATACACGGATTTTGAGTGCCGTTATTGGTTGAACTTGCTGCGAACGCTTATTTATTGCGCGGACTTGGAACTCATAATCACCAAATGGCAATGTCGAAAATGTGGCTGATGCATTTCCCTCAGGAGCAGGTCGCCAAACATCACTAAGGCCTAGCAATCGTGACTCAAAATCGAGATAGCGATGCTCTATGGCGTCATTCGCCGCAAAGTGCATTTCGGTTAGATACACGTCGCTTTCAACGAGTGTATAATTCTCATCAACGCCCTCACCTAACTTCGCAGTATACCCCTCATCCTCACCGCTACCAGCAAAGTTTGACACTTGTGTAACAAGCATCTTCGACGTGCTCTGCAAATATTCGTCAAGGATTTTGTTTACGTCTTTTAAACTAATTAGATAGTTTAGTTTGTCCCCTACAAGCAAGAGGTGTTCACCACTTTTGCTTGAATAGATCCCATTGTATTCAAAATCGATGTCAACAATCCCTTCGCTTTCGCTAATCCTCTGGATCCAGTTACTGCCTGCATTAGTTCGAAATAAGCCAGAGTTTGTTGTGAGCCAAATATTGTCGACTTCGTCAATGAACATTGCTCTAGCAAAATGGCTTTGCGTGATGTCATTCAGCTTTGATTCGACTAATTTATTACTTTCAGATGCGTGAACGACTACTCCATTTCCGCTTGTACAAAAATACAAACTCCCCGTCAAAGTGCTGGAAGCACATTCAACTGACATTGTTTCGAGTAATTCACTATGGTCGTACTTAACCCACGTGGCATTTTCCCTAAGTGAAAACAATCCATTGTAATAGTCGACAACGAACAAACGCCCCGCCGCTGAAAAAATTTGGTTACCTGTAAATGAAGAAGGTATTGCTATTTTTTTACCCTGTTTATCAAGCGCGTACACAGCACCATCTTGAGTAAGAACATACAGGGTGCTTGCAAGTTCAACGGCGTTCTTTATATCATTTCCAAATCTAATGTCGCCTGCGTGAATCTTAAGTTCAAGCTCATTCACAGTCGCGCGTAAGATCCTATTACGTTCGACTATTGCAATCTCATTGTTGCTCGAAGCCTCTATCGCGTTGATATTGCGAATATTCAAATGAGATTTTAGTGGTTGCAGTAATCCAGAGTCAAAATCTAAAACACTGAGCTCGTCTTGTGTCATGACAACAGCTTTGTTCTCTGTTATTGAGACCGCATCAAGAATCATATTCGATTGCTGCTTTAGAGATGTAGCGGGGAATTTTATATATTCATGCGTTTGAGGGAGCCACGTGATACCGAATACAGGACCAGCCAATACTATAGTTCCATTGAGTGTTTCGGTAATTTGTTCAACAACGTTGATGGTACCGTTCTGAAACAGTGGATACATGTAAGGAAGCGCCCTTAGACTTTTGGATGAAGCGTCAAAGAGGTAGAGTTTTTCTGACGCTATCCAAACTCGCGATGATTTATCGACAAAGATATCTGAGACTTTATATATGTCATGAACATAATGTACGTTGTATTGGTCTCTATCCTTCTCAAACACGAACAGGCCAATGCTTGTCCCAACAACAACCTGATTAGCTACGATTTCAATTGTGTAAGTGTAGACAGGATGATTGTTGTCAAACTCGTAGAAGGTCTTTACTTCTTTAGTTTCGACATCAACTACGTTGAGTTTAGAATGAGATCCATATATGAGTGTCTGTTCATCTAGCAGAGCTAAAGCGTTAACATTACCATCGCCTGACTGGTGTAGGTGGTCTACGGTCTGGCTATTTATATCGATAATATCTAGCCCATCTAGATTTGCTGCGGAAATCCTGCCCTGACCCGTTAAAACAAGATCGAACGTATAGTCTGATGACAATCCGTTTTTAGCATTTAGTTGACTCATTACGTTGAGCTGGCGATCTAGTTTGAAAATACCTTCACCGTAGGTGCCTACAATCAGCTCTCCTGATGGGGTTTCTAGAATAGTTTGTACTGGGGCGTCAATGATGTGGTTAATTGAGTCGACACTAAATGCTCTATCACCCTCCAATACGAATAGACCATTTTCACTACCGATCAATAACCGACCGTTTGTATGATGAACGCTGGAGATCAAACCGAGAGGTTGCCCATTCACCTTCGTGATTGATTTAAGAGGATTAGTTTCAATCGCCGATGTGTGACCTGCGGTCAGCGCAACGAAAACTGCTAAGAAAACTACAAAAAGTCCGTTTAGTGTCATAGTAGGTCCGTTGTGTATTACTCAAACTACGAATTAGTGAATACCATACGGAAGCCGACTAGGGCGAAACAACAACTAACTAAACAGAAAAACAAGGATTTTACGTATGGAAAACTCACCTTATCAGACAAAACGTTCATTTACCGAACTTTCTGAGCAAGAATTACACAAAGTTAGTGGTGGAACCCACCCTGATCATCAACAAGATTTGGTTGACTCGTCGATGATTTACTTTACACAACCACGCGATCGAGTCAAAAACCCAAAAGATTAAATGCCGACTCATCAGGTAAAAAGAAAATAATGGGCAATAAAAAAGGGCCTACCGTGAGGTAAGCCCTTCTTCAAATGGGAGCTTGGCGATGTG
>NZ_JAHCTA010000011.1 GCF_018474025.1 Alteromonas oceanisediminis
TTTCGGCCATTTACTCTCTCCAGCTAAGGGTTGATTATATCCTTAACTGGACTGGTCAATTCAATTAAACCACCTCAGTGCAGTTAAGTTTTGCCAATTGTATAAACCAGATATCATTGTGCTAGATGTTTACTTACCAGACATCAATGGTATTGAGCGCTACCGACTTCCTAAAGAAGCCACTATCTCTCTCAACTCTTCAACAATGACTTGTTAAACACTTGAATACTTCAAAACAATTAGAAACATATCGAGAGTTGATACATGTAGATCAATTGACTGGTGTGTTTAGTCGGTACTATTTTAGTATGCACTCAATACATCATAAGCGGCATTTTCATCAGCATGGACAGTAGTTGAGCCGCAGATATGCTTTGTCATCGCTGCTTCAACGGCATCTGAATTTTCAGAACGAATAATAACAAGTAAACTTGAGGGGCGTTTTCGGGTTAGCAATCAACACCCCTCTAAATAGTTCTAGTAGAGGATGATGCTTGCGTTTGCTCTAACTGTCACATTGCCAGCTGGATCGATAATAGTACCCGCATTGGCGTAAATTGTACCGCCGAGACTCTTTTTATACTCCTTTGACTGTACAACCCAATTCATAGTGTAGATTGTATTGGGTTTTATCGGTGCTGTGAACTTTACATCCATGTGAGCTCCAAGCATAGGACCAAATTTCATGAAGTGAGTAGGAAGAAGAGCGGAAAATACTGCAGTGATATGGCTGCCACTTGCAATAATCCCTCCAAGACGAATTGTTTGTTCGTTATCTGGGTCATTATGTACAGGATTTAAATCGCCAATGAACTTGGCTCCATCTACTACTTCCTTCTCACTTAAGAGTAATTGGGACTCAATGATGTAGCCTACGTCTGGCAAATATTCTTTCTGCTCCTGAACGCTTTGCATAGATTGCATTAGCCAACCTCCTTTAGAAGATGGTGCTGATTTCTCAGATTAAGATTTTCGCTAGTTTGCAATGATGGCGCGGAATAGCGGAAATCATGAGCCCATACAAATTGATGCCAATAGCTCTCTGCAATCTCAATCCATATTTTGAGTAGATTTTCATCTTTGACGAATCTCTTTTGATTTATCATTATCCAACTCATTACAGCTTGGCTGTCTCTACAATCCTCGCAATGTCCTGAAGTGCAGCAAAAGTTTACCGTTTTGCAGTCTGAGGCGTAGGCATTAAATCCTGGAAGTACAGCATTACCGTTCTTAATTCTTTCAGCATTTTGTGGATGGTCTACACTCACACTGGGGCAAACATCATATCCAAAATCTCCCCAGTGACTTTTCCCTGTTACCATAGCTTCAATGTAGTAAGGGTGGCTAGCGAGTGTCTCTGGAAACAACTCCCTGACTCGCAAAATTTCATCAAGTAATCTTTTTTCGTACTTGGTCCGGAGTGGATCGCTCGTACCATACTTACTATAAAAATTAACTGAGACTGTATTTCCATTTTCCGATATTTTTCTCACTGTCTCTTCGATATGAGCAATTCCATCTTCAGTCACTGCAAAAATGAAATGGGCTCTCGGATCATATTTATAGTTCTTAAGAGCAGTCTCAAATAGACCCGAAAAGGAGTTTCCGTTAGGTTTGATCGCTCGCAGGTCATCGTCTAGAGAGCCACCACCAAACAAAGAGATTAAAACCGAAAAATCCTTAAAGCCTTCTTTGGGCAAAGCTTTAAGACCATTGGTTGATATGCTATTAAACTCCATAATCTCAGCAAATAATTCGAGTCTTTTGGGATGGAGCGTAGGCTCGCCTCCTATAATCAGACTAGTATTGATACCTCTATTCCTCTCAGAGATAAGAAACTTTTTAATTTCATCCTTTTTGGACAAATCTTTTGTTCTTTTGTCAAAGTCATATTCAAAAAACCAACAACCTTTACACCTTATATTGCACGCTGTAGTGATTAAATACTCTGACACTCTAACTCTTGAACTAATTTGTTTAATCCGTTGATAACGAGCATAATATTCAAAGTCACCGTTAAGCCTTTTAAATATTGCATTTTTGGTAACATCTTTCATAAGCAAATCCTTCTAGCATAAGATTAGAGAAACTTTCTGTTTGCAGTATCGTCTGGTACATGAAGTCCAAGAGCTTCTAATTTTCTTCTGGCCTTTTCCGCAAATTCGTTGCGTGCAACGGAATATGACTTTTGCCTCAACCCGTATTTCACGTACAATTCTGACCTTGGGGAATCACTTCTGCCAAAGGTATCAAGTGTTACTGGCCACATTCTTATAAGAGCTTCTTGAATTTGCTTGAATCCATTTTTCGTCTTACACATGCTCCTCGTAATCCTGAATCCATGCCCAACGTGCAGTTTTTCATCCTTTAAAACATGAGGGCACATGTCAGCAATAGGCCTGTAGGAACTTTGAGCCATTTCCTCTAGGACATCAATTACAGCGTCTTCTACAAGAGTCGAAATCAATGCTCTTTCAGCCCAATTTCGACAACTTTTTACGGCTTCGGTCGCGTAGAACGCTCTATCGTTCAAGTTTTGCGATAGCATAAATGACGTATTTATACCAATATCTAATAAAATGTCCGCAGCTCTTTGATAGTGGTCAAGTTCATCCTTGGCTAATTCGCAGCACACTGCTTTCTCGTAGGGGTCATTTGTCAAAAAGTAAAACAATTTTACATAGTCATCAGCTCCAGAAAGTTCCCCTTCAGCATGGGCAGTCAATTGCCTCTTAACGAGATCTTGATATTCTTTAGGTGTTTCAAGTAGTTCTGATGGAGTTGATATATGGAATGGGCTTACATCTTTTACAGCAATAGATTCTTGTAGCATTTCACAGTCCTTTTTGGAAAAGTAGTTACCAAGAACAAATGCGAAGTTAATCTTGGTAAGGTCCTGTCTATAGGATGCCCACCTTTTTCAGAAATTCAAATTGCTACTAATGTTCATGACAGCAGAAAATGAGTTACATCAATGCCTAACAGATAACTGGACCTTTAAAGCAAACACATGTTTTACTTGAACCTACAAAATAACTCAAAAAAATCAAGGCGAGTTCCACACAACGTCATACGGCTTTCCAATTGGAAAGTCCATACCACAAAATAACCATAGAAATGATCTGCAAATTTGTAAAGACGTTGTTTAAAAAATTTGCCAGAAAGTAATAAAGTTATTAACTAAGTTCTTAACGCTGGGAATTGATATCACGAGCTACGACCATACCTAAAGTATAGTCGCGTGATTACTAAAGGAACTTGACGGTCTAACTAACCTGAACTCGGTTTAAGAAATTGAACTAATTGCCTGTTCCAAGATCCGATCTTTCGACCAAGAAAAATATGGACCAAAAAGTGTTCAGCGTTCTCCAAGTCCCAATGCCACATACCGTCCAATGACGAGTGTTCAATAAACCTGAATATGCGCGTATCGGATTGAACTAAGTCGAGCAACTCTTTCTCAAGTCTATGCAATGGTAATACCTTTTAGTTCAACGCCGACGTTTGAACTTCCTCTATTTACACCTACTGCTGTGTTAATGATAGCGTCAGTATCTCAATGAAGAAACTAATTAAATTAATACTAAATCAATAAATTCATCAAACAAGAAAGTATTAAAAAACGACCGTTTTATGAGAGTGAAAAGTATTTTCTCCGCTCGGTCTGATTTTATTGGTTCTATTTGTTTTATAAACCCATCTCATTTAATATAGTCTCATAAAGTCATTTTTCAACATGTAAATAAGATTATGGGGCTCAAAATAGGGTATGCTCGAGTAAGTACATCTGATCAAGACTTAAATCTACAGATCGATGCGTTAATGAACAACGGGTGTGCTCCTGAACATATTTTTACCGATAAAACGTCGGGAGCAAAATCAACTCGACCAGGATTAGATAAATGTCTTGATACATTGTCATCTGGAGACATTTTAATAGTATGGCGATTAGATCGTCTTGGCCGCTCAATGTCTCACTTGATCAATTTGATTGAGTCATTAGTTGAAAAAGACATTGGATTCAAATCGATCCAGGACGGTGCTATTGATACAACAACAGCTTCAGGTGAGTTGATGTTCAATATATTTAGTGCATTGTCGCAATTTGAGAGACGATTAATCCAAGAGCGGACCAATGCTGGTTTATCTGCTGCAAGAGCACGAGGACGGAATGGCGGTAGACCTAAAATCGGTATCAACAACCCTAAAGTCCAGATGGCAAAGCAGATGCACCAAAATAATTCACTTTCTATAGAGTCTATTTGTAATTCACTTTCTATATCTAAAGCAACTTTCTATCGTTATTTAGCAATGTGATTATAAGAAAGCAACTCATTGAACTATTATTCACTTTGCAGAGGCTCCACACCACTAAGCAAACCTGCCAAATCAATCGCTTTACGATTTTTGTTAAAGGCATACTCTCCGTTCAAGTTGATGTGCTGCCAAGCAACCGGTGATAGTTTAGAAATAATATCTACCACATCTTGTCTACCGTTTCTTTCTTGGATCTTCAAAAAGGCTGATAACAAGGCAGAATTATAATAGATAATACAGTTTGAAATGAGCCGCGCACAATCATTCCATTGAGACACCTGATAATCGTTACCACCACGAAATCTATTACCATTGACTGAGGTAATGGCTCGTTTTAACTGGTGATAGGCTTCCCCTCTATTTAACGCTTGCTGAACATAATGGCGTAGTGTTGAGCTATCAACGTACTCCAAAACGTAAATCGCTTTAATTAGACGATCATACTCATGCAAAGCTGACAACGTGCGACTCTTGCCGTTACTGAGCTTTCTAATGATGGTGCTTTGAGTAGTTGTCTTTTGGCTAAGAGAACAAAGGATATGTTGAATGTTTTCCCATTCTTCAGCCACTAATTTATAGTTAACGTCTTTCTTTAACTGAATTCGGCCACCTTCTTCTTCAGTAACTTCAAATAAGTCAAAAAACACTCGTTTCATTTTTGCGTATCGAGGCGCAAAGGTGTAGCCAAAGAAATCTAAAATAGCGAAATTGACGTTATTCGTGCCGTGGTTATCGGTGGATAACGTATTTGGCTGTATCTCAGAGGTATTGTTGTAAAGCAAATCAAATGCAAAATGACCTTCATATTCATTCGCGCCAATAACTTGAGTATTCACTGGCACATGATTTGACACTAACGTCAGCGCTGAGACACCTTTGCCTTTGGCAAAATACTTGGATGAATAACGGGCTTTAAAGGTGTTGATCCTACACTCGAATTTTTGACCATCGATGCTTGAAAATAACTGATTGTCATCAATATGGTAGTAAGCAAATATTGGCAGGATAGCAATGGCATTAGAGATCTGATCATTAGACTCTTTCAGCGTCTCGTATCTGATGTAACTATCATTAACACTGCGCAACTTTCCCATCGAACGGTCGGAGATATTGGCCATTTTATATAGGCCGTAATTCGTACCGTTGGCGAGTATGCAGGCAACCAGATCTTCTTTGTCTACTGATGATTTTTGTTTTGTGGTAGCGATATGTGTAAAAGCATTGAGGTAATTAGTTTTTTCGTCAACAAACAGCATAAGCTCGACAATACCCATATGCTGAATTTGATTATAGAGAGGGTTATCAACCGTTTGTTGCCAGCGGCTATTTGGGATAGACCATTTTAGTTCTGACTTACCAGGTATAACTTCGACGTATTTGTTGTCACCACTGAATATATGTGTGCCAGCCTCTTTCAATTTCACTTCAAGCTGATACTGCTTCTCATCCAAGGTTTGGTTAATTGGTGCTGATAGTTTATCAAGCCCTGTATTTTCAATAATATCGTCTTTGTTTTGCCATTCTTTTGGCTGGATTAAATCTGAACTCAGACTACGATTATTGACACTCTCTTTTACGGTAAGGCTATTGTTTTGAAATAGTTGCTCTGCTTTACGATACAGGAAGTACTCAAAACGAATAGCTATTTGCTTAGAAACTTCTCCTTGCAAATACCCTCGGTCACCTTTGGGTACCAAGTCTAGGTTGATGGTTCTAACAGCCTTGCATTCACTGAGTTCAGAGCGCAACGTTACATACTGATTATGTAAATCATCTTTTAAATGGATAAACTCAATGTCTATGGCCATGAACAAGGAGCGTAGAAGTTTACTCACCTTGCTTGACTGTTTATCAATAAATTGCCACTCATATTTACGCCCATCAAAATCATTGCTATCAAGATGTTCGCTAAGCAATTTAATGTTCTCAGCAGGTAGCAACTTAAAGGCTTTTTTGCGTACATCGCCAAAGGTCAATGCATCGTCAATATCGCTGTCAATGAAGTAATTCAGCAGACTGCCAGCCGATTTCAATTTTGTTCTGACAATGTTTATATCTTCGATAACTCCCTGTTTGGCGTGACTCTTTGCTCCTTCAGCAAGCTTTCGGACGAGATAGATAAATGCAGAAACGAGGTTGTCGTTAGTTTCGCGGTACCTGAAGAATAGATAACAAACAAGATATAACAAGGTTTGACTATCAGCATGTCTTTTTAACTTATAAACCGACTTGTGTTTTACTAAAGACGCGTAGTATTCAAGGTTTTTCGGTGACAGCTCTAATTCAGCAATCAGTGTCTTAATTTCTGGATAAAGCGCACGTATGATTTTATGCGTCTTTAGTTCTTGTGATATTTGGCTGGCTGAAAAATCCTTCGCCATGCGCTTTAACATAGCGAGATCTGTGAACGTGCTTTTGGAATCAAGCAATCTAAGAAGCGTAGCTTTTGTATCACTGCCTAGGTTTTGGTTCAGGACAGACTCAATGCGACTACGCTCACTAGAAAGTACACTCGATATGATATCTTGAAGTGTCGTATAACCAGCTAACGCAATCCTGTTTTGTCCAAAGTAAGCAATGCATTCATCAAACACATATCTTGGCTCTTGATTGATTTTAACAACGACATTGAGCCTTTTGAGTAAAGGTGCCTTGTCATTCTTGCTCTGGTAAACGGAGAAGCCTGTATAAGTCAGAAGTTTTCTAACTAACGCTGTTTTGGTTCGCGGTGGAATATCTTCATCTTGAACGCTTTTATCGCTGAAATATTTTGCTTTAACGTAGTTAAAGTCAGGTTCAACATCTGAGAATGTAAAATTGAAAATTATTGGTCTGGATCTGAAATAACCCAATAAGAGGATAAAATAGATTCTGGTCTCTGTTTGCCTCAACGTATTGACCAGTTTCTGAGTTTCCTTGTCGAGTGAAAAGTAGTCTTCTCTGTCGGAGTGACTAAAGTTGGGGAGAGCATAAAGTTCTTTGACTTCAAACGACGTGAGTATTTGAATGCGTTTTGTTTGTTCAGCAGCGATGGCATATAGTCCTGATTATTTTTTCATAATCATAACAGACTCAATGTTTTAATTCCTAATGCCGATTTCGAGGGGATGGGCGCAAAACCCCTTACAGGCGCTGACGGAGTATAATCGACTGGTCAAAGCGCAATATTTACTGGATTACATAGACAATGCCAGTTTGCGGCAGTACGTTCAGCGTGCCCTTAACCGGGGAGAAGCGTGGCACTTCCTGAGACGGGCTATTGCGTCGGTGAATGGCGATCAGTTCCGAGGCAAAAACGAGAGTGAAATCGCTATCTGGAATGAATGTGCAAGATTGCTTGCCAACGCGATCATCTACTTCAACTCCGCGATACTGAGTCATCTGCTGGGACACTTTGAAGCGAGAGGAGATGAAGAGAAAGCGGGTATCACTCGTGCTGTTTCGCCCGTTGCGTGGCAAAATATCAACTTAAGCGGAACGTATAACTTCACTAATACTGGGAAATTGCCCAATATTGGCGAAATAACAAGGCCGATAGTGGATGATTAGGCTCCAAGCTGAAAGTAAACCACCTCCGCAGCCATTTATTGGTGTGGTCTACAGAGGATTATGTCTTTTTAGAGGGGAAAATCCCTAGAACCCCATATTAGGCGCATTGTTCTGTCACTTCAGACAAAGCGAACGACACAGGCAATGCTGGTAAGAAAGTTGTCTGGTTATCCTTCGGGGCACCCGACATTACAGGCGCTGACGGAGTATAATCGACTGGTCAAAGCGCAATATTTACTGGATTACATAGACAATGCCAGTTTGCGGCAGTACGTTCAGCGTGCCCTTAACCGGGGAGAAGCGTGGCACTTCCTGAGACGGGCTATTGCGTCGGTGAATGGCGATCAGTTCCGAGGCAAAAACGAGAGTGAAATCGCTATCTGGAATGAATGTGCAAGATTGCTTGCCAACGCGATCATCTACTTCAACTCCGCGATACTGAGTCATCTGCTGGGACACTTTGAAGCGAGAGGAGATGAAGAGAAAGCGGGTATCACTCGTGCTGTTTCGCCCGTTGCGTGGCAAAATATCAACTTAAGCGGAACGTATAACTTCACTAATACTGGGAAATTGCCCAATATTGGCGAAATAACAAGGCCGATAGTGGATGATTAGGCTCCAAGCTGAAAGTAAACCACCTCCGCAGCCATTTATTGGTGTGGTCTACAGAGGATTATGTCTTTTTAGAGGGGAAAATCCCTAGAACCCCAAGATGCTTCAGAGGCATCGTTTACAGAGCTTTCAATTTCTAACGCTATGGCGCTAATTTTTTCTTCTCTTGAAAAGTTGTCATTATGCCTAAATAACGCCACATTATGCTTTCTCGCTGCCCTCAGCACGGTTTCAATTACTGCTCTGTTCACATTATTCTCCCAACACTTTACTTCATGGTACCGTGAAAATCGGCTTCCATGATTGCCCCTATTACCCACTCATGAGGCTCCCAGTTGTTTGCCTCTTCTTCCGTTTTAGGTAAATAGGCATGCTGGTCTTTTTCACCGGCAATCAGGGCGTGGATTCTACATAATTCAATAGCTTGGTCTCGTGACATGATTTATTCCTCAATATTTGGAAAGTTAAACTGGGCTAAGCTGGACCAGCGGGGGCATTTGAACGAAAACCTACGGTTTTGAATCCTGTGGCACCCTCGAAACCGTAGGTTTCCGTCAGATAGCCGCTAACCCGGCATTTGCCCTTAAAACTTGGTCATCTTTGGAACATTACTGAATATTCAATGCTGTGACAGCCTTTTTCATAGCGAACCCTGGAGTTGTTTGAATTGTCCTAGGATCATCGCCTTTTCCTGAAGAATTACCTTGTTCTCATCGGTCAGATACGTCACTTTATCCTGGATGGTTTTCACCTCGGTTTTGGTGGCCTTCAAAGCTTGGGATAACACGGCCAATTCCTTATCGACATCTGCTTTCTGAGCAGTGAGAGCTGCTATTTTTTCTGCCAATTGCTCATTTTTATGCTGGTATTCCTGGTTCTTCGTCATGGCGTCTTCAAGGTCGCGCTTCAGGTTCTGGGTCTCATCTACCTTTCCGTTCAAATCCCTGTTTAGCGTCGCATTGGTCTGTTCAAGTTTATCTGCATTGCTTTGTAACTGCGCATTGGCATCAAATAACTCGGACACTCTTGACTCAGCCTGGTCGAACCGGTGTTGCAGTTCCTGCATCTGGTCTTTCAACCCCTGGGTATCGATCCGGAACTGTTCGCGTTCTTGCTGACGGTCTTCGGCAGTGCGCTGCTGATAATGTTCAAAATGATCGCGGATGTCCTTATTTTCCTGCTTAAGTTCCGCAATACTTTCCTTTAATTCAGCGGTTCGCACAATGGCTTCGTCTCGTTGGGCCTCGGCTTTGACCACGCTGATACGCACATCTTCCAGAGACTTGTCTAACGCGCTTTTTTCTTTGTTCTGCCGTTCAATCTGGCTCTCAAGATCCTGTTGTCGGGCAGTAAGTTGCGCGATGGTGTTTTTGGAATCGGCCAATTCTTTGCGGAGTTCTTTATTTGACGCCTCAAATTCCTGACGGGTCTCCTCAATACGGTGGTCGGCCATCTGCTGTACCCGCTCGTGGAGTGATTTCACTACCTCCACCAGGTCATTCGGGAGTCCACCGATATCGGCTACCTCTCCGTTGTCTGATCGCCAACGCTTGAGCAGCGGCGCGATGGTGCTTTTGCTGCCGGTGCCCATATGTTCCCGCACTCGATCCACCGTAGGCTCCTGGCCTTGGGTTTTGATGGCTTCGGCGGCTTTGGCGACATCGTGGTAAGTGACTCCGGCGCGTGCCATAGGGAGATTTCCTCTCAAACTATTTAGTAACGTATTATGTAACACGTAATATAACATTATATTTATGCTTATCAAAGTTTCTTGAGTTTCAATTGTTAACCTTCGATAATAAATGTTATCGTTGGTTATGGTATTAAGCTGAAAATCTTCTGCTTGTAACGCCGGTACATAGCCGCCTTTCTGGTCACACCGATAGGAATCCAATTCATGAACACCAAACCACCCAAAATGGCCACCGACTTAGCATTACGTAATGAGGAATCGAACCAGATTGCTCATCGGGAATCCGAGTCACTGCGGCACTACCTCCAGGCGGCCACCTCCGATAACACCCGCAAGGCCTACCGATCCGCCATTCGCCAATTTGAGAAATGGGGTGGCCGGTTGCCGACTGACCGAGATACGGTGGTGCGCTATCTGCTCGCCAGGGCCGAATCGCTCAACGCCCGGACGTTAGATCTCCACCTCACCGCCATTAGCCAGTGGCACCATTA
Organism: Alteromonas oceanisediminis; assembly: GCF_018474025.1. GTDB lineage: Bacteria > Pseudomonadota > Gammaproteobacteria > Enterobacterales > Alteromonadaceae > Alteromonas_E > Alteromonas_E oceanisediminis. Next base: position 10,663 of record NZ_JAHCTA010000011.1, read on the forward strand.
CCAAGGCGTCACTGATCCGGTGCGCGATCCCCTGGTGCGGAAAACCATGGAAGGCATTCGTCGCACTCATGGCCAACCCAAACGCAAGGCCAAGGCCCTACGCCTGGAACACATCGCACAAATGGTGGATTACCTGCGGTGTTTGCCGGATAGCAAAAAGAAGCATAGGGATATCGCCCTGGTGTTGACCGGCTTTTTCGGCGCTTTTCGTCGCAGCGAACTGGTGGCCATTCAAATCAGTGATCTGAATTGGGAGCCGGAAGGCCTGATCATCCGGTTGCCGCGCTCCAAAACGGATCAACAGGCGGCAGGGCTGGCCCGCGCCTTACCTTTCGGTACGCCAGGTTGTTGTCCGGCTACAGCAATCAAGGCCTGGATGGATAGCGCTGAGATTGATAGCGGCCCGCTCTTTAGGCCGGCTAACCGCTGGGATCAGGTGACGCCCAGGCCTCTGAACCCAGGGGCAATTAATGACTTGCTCAAAACCCTGGGCAAGGCCTGTCAGTTCGACTTCGTGCCCGAGTTGAGCAGTCACAGTTTTCGCCGCGGCCTTTCCACTTCGGCGGCTCGAGAACGGGTAGACTTCGAGCTGATCAAGAAACAAGGCGGCTGGAAAAGCGATGCAACGGTCTGGGAGTACATCGAAGAAGGCCAGCAACTTTCGAATAATGCCTCGCTGATATTGATGGAAAAGTTGGTCACGCTGATCGACCCCGTATAACCCGACAAATCACGAATCCCACTCTCAATTCATCTTTGCGTCTCCAGCGCTGCCCGTATCGCTTTCGCCAGATCCTCGGGCTGGCCCTTGCCCCAATAATGCAGGAAATAGTAGGAAGGCGTTTCACCGGTCATATGGTTGTGCAGCGCCACGATGTGGATGCCCGCCTGACGCAGCGCCCGCATCACCGGCTGGATCTCGTCCGCGGTCATGGCAAAATCCCCATCGACGACCGCCTGCTTCTCATTCCCGGAGAAGGCGGCCCAGGTGGACAGGCCCATGGATGCGCCAAATTCCACACCGTGCATTCTGGCGCTGCGCCCGAACGTGAATTTCAGCACCTGCCCGTTAAGGCTGCCCTCGGCATCCAGAATCTTTTCCAACGTCTTGGTGTTGTATTTGCCGGTGATATCGGGCACATCACCCGGAAATCGTTCTTGCGGTACGGGATGCTTTTTACGCACTTGTTTAATGGCATCCCACATGGCCTTAACGCCTTCGGCGAGTGACTCGGCGTTTCGTCCATGGCCGCCGATGTGCATAAAGTAAACCGGCGGACGGTCGAACACGAAATGGTTGTGCAGCGCGGTGATGTCCAGGCCGTGGGCAAAGGCGGCGTCCATGGCCGGGGTGATTTCATCCTCAAACACCACCGTATCCCCCATCACCATAACACCACCCTCCGGCAAGGCCTTGAACGCGGCCCAACTCCCGAGGCCCGCCGGCGGCGGGAACTTCATACCGTCAACGGTGACGGGCACGTCGTCGCGCTTCCAGCCGATACGCACCACGCCATCAGGTTTGGCCGTTGCCTGGGTGCCAGCCGCCTGGCCAATGGCCTTATCATCGAGGCGGCCGGAATCGTCGGCCATTGTTATGGATGCTTGAATGAATAAAGCGCACATTAGAATGAATGCTCGAAGCGGAGACATTGTCATGGCTATTCCTCTTTTTTTGTTGCTGTGAAACATTTTTGGCTGTATTGGGGGGTTACGCCGCCGGGGCGCCTGCAAATAACAGATGGTACACAATACCCAGCAGTGCGCTGACTAAAATCATCGGCAACATGCCCACCTTAAAGCGCAACATAGCGATAAAGGCGCCCGCGGCCAGCGCGACGCTGACAATGTGGATGCTGCCCCAGGCGGGTATCAGCAGTAGCATACCATAGGCCCGTACAGTTTCAACCTCGTTAAAGGCGACGTGCACCGCGAACCAGATGGCGAGATTCAGCATCACGCCCACCACGGCCGCCGTGACCGCCGACAGCGCCGCGCTCACCGCCTGGTTGCCGCGCAGTGTTTCCACATACGGCGCGCCCAGGAAGATCCACAAAAAGCAGGGAACGAAGGTGACCCAGGTGGCTAAAACCGATGCCAAGATGCCTGCTGTGAAGGGGTCGAGCGTTCCCGGAGCCCGGAAGGCCCCCATAAAGCCCACGAATTGCACCACTTGGATCAGCGGGCCGGGTGTAGTTTCCGCCATACCCAGACCATCCAGCATTTCCCCCGGTGCCAGCCATCCATAGTTTTGTACCGCCTCCTGGGCCATGTAGGCCAGCACCGAATAGGCGCCACCGAAGGTGACAACCGCCAGTTTGCTGAAGAAAAGCCCAATCTGGGTGAACACATCCTCATAGCCCAAGGTCACAAGCAGGGCGACAAGTGGCGCAAACCACAGCGGCAGCCAGACGGCGAGCACCTTGAGTGCCCGCCCCCGTGACGCCCGGGTATGGCTTGCCGCGCCGCCCTCCATCATGGCATCAATCGCACGCCCGGCGTCCTCGGGGGTATCGTGCCCCTTGATGACCACAAAGCGTTCCGGATCGACATGCCGACCCAGCAGACCGATCAATCCGGCGGTAACGATTACGATCGGGAAAGGCACGGCAAAGAAGAAGATCGCCACGAAAGCGGCGACCGCCAATGCGTACATGTAGGCGTTCTTGAGGACGCGCTTGCCGATGCGGATCACCGCCTGGATCACGATCGCCAGCACGGCCGCCTTGATACCGAAAAACAGGGCCTGCACCAGTGACGCTTCCTGATATCCAGCGTAGAGCAGACTGAGCACCAGAATGCTGAGAAAGCCCGGCAGCACGAACAGGGCGCCCGCAACCAGTCCACCCTTGATGCCATGCAGCAGCCAGCCGATATAGGTGGCCAGTTGCTGGGCTTCAGGTCCGGGCAGCACCATGCAGTAATTCAGCGCGTGCAGGAAGCGGCTCTCACTGACCCATTGCTTTTCATCCACCAGAATACGGTGCATCACCGCGATCTGGCCGGCGGGACCGCCAAAGCTCAGGATGGCGACCCGCAACCAGACACGCACGGCCTCCCCGAAGGTGATGTAATGGCCGAAAGCATTGAGGTTACCAGCGGTCGCATCCCTGGTGATTTGATTGGACCCGCTGCTTGGCGGTGCAGATGAAGTTGACGGTTCGTGCATGGTTATTGTTCCTTAACGTAAGTGACCAACAGGCTGTCGAAAACCTGATTGGCAGCTTGTAATAATTGATCATCATCGCTATGGGTTTCGCGCAGCCCTATCAATACACACTCGACCCCGGCGGCCTCCGGCGGCTGATGTCCCCCCACATCGAGGTAGTGCACGAGTTTTCCAAGCCGGAGTAGCGCGGGTGAATCCAGGTCGAAGCTCGCCAGCAGCGTTTCGAAAGTGACTTTTTCTTCCACGTGAGTAAAGGTCGCCCCATCGAAATCGAACCCCAGCGCCTCATCCGGGCAGTCGTCCGGCGAGGCCAGCCATAAAAAGCGTGCGGATGGATCGATGAAGCGGCCAATCAGCCAGGCACTGGCCAAACGGTCCACCCACGGCCGACGCCGCGTCGCCCAGAGCCTGCCTTGATAATCGGCTCGATCAAGACGGCGGATTGTGCGAGGTTCGGGCTGCGGCTCATCGGGAGACAAGACCCGGTTGGCATCGCTTTCCAGCTGTTTCAGAGCCGTATCGATTCGATCCCGCGCGGCACCGGGGAAAAAATCGATGGCTGACAGTCGCGTGAAGCTTTTGCGCAGTTTGCGTGTTTCCTTCATGACCTCCATGGCGGTTTCCGGCAAGAGCTTTGCCCGCAGGTCCGCCATCGCCGAGTCCAGCGACTCATAGTCTTCCGAGCGATCGAATAGCGCGGGGAACGCTTCGGTTTCAGGATCATTAGCGTGCAGTACATGGGCGGTCCCGCCATTATCACGGACATCCTGGGCAATTGCCTCTAGCTTTTCGGCATGATCAGAGATGGCTGGCAGTAGATAGACGCCATCACGCAGCGAAACGGCCCCCAGGGCTTTGATGGCGCGCCATGCCCGCATGCGCACGGTGGCGTTTTCAGTGGGGAGTGAAAGTATCAGCAGTATCCAGGACATGCGTAGATCTTAGCACATATATGTTATAATCTCTACACATTTTTAAACCGAATAACCCTTGGGCAAGAGCGATTGCCTTTAAAGGCGGTGATGCACCTTTAAATACCGCATCCATCAATAAAAACAGCGCTATAGCGTAGTTGGCGTGACCGGAGCCAAGTGAGGTCCTATGACAGCCAAAGAGCAGTTCTTAACCAATCAGCAGCGGTACCAACCGTTAATATTGCCGCAACGATTCTCCGATGAGGAAATGGTTCGCGATTGGACGCTAAGCCGTCGTGATTGCGAGGTCGTCAACAAGTATCGCAAGCAATATCGCCTGGGATTTGCCATCCAACTGTGTGCCATGCGCCTCTATGGCCGGTTTCTAAACCAGCTTCATGATCTTTCGCCACGAGTGATCAGCTATCTGAGTAGTCAACTCGATCTTCCTCCTACGCTAACGGTGGAAGTGCCCGAAAGAGAAGCCACGGTGTTGGAACACCGGAACAATATCCTCAAGTACCTGGGCTTTCATCGGTTTGACGACAAAGTGGAAGCAGATCTGGACCGCTGGATTGAAGAACATGCCCAACAGGGACTGCTTCCGGATGAACTTTTTCACCGGGCAGAACGCCACCTTCTGTTGAAACGTATTGTTTTACCTGGCCCCACGACGATCGAAAGACAGATCATCCGCATATGTAACCAGGTACACGCTCAGCTTTTTGAGCAAGTGTTTGATCAGATGTCGCCGGAATTACGCGATGCCATTGACGATTTGTTGCAAGCCACCGACGGCAATCAACGAACCTACTTCAACCAACTCAAAGAGTACCCGCCGGGTGCGAAAATATCATCACTGAAACGCTATTTGGAACGCTATGACAATCTGGTGTCCACCGGCATTAATGAGTTCGAAGAAAAGGTCATTGATACCGCTTTTCTTAACTACCTGTACCGACTGACCAAGCGTTACAGCGCTAAGGACATGAAGCGCTTCAAGGACCATAAGCGCTATGCATTGATGGTTTGCTTCCTGTTGGAATCCCGCAAGATCCTGTTGGATCATCTGGTCAAAATGCATGATCAGTACATGACAGAGCTATGCCGGCAAACCAAAAACAGCCACGACAAAAAACACAAGGAGTTTCGCAAGCGCCAAAAGAAAGCCATCGATGCTGTGCTTGAAACCACGCATGTTTTGCTGGAATGGCCGGATGAACAGCCATTGTACAAGAAGGACTTGTGGCAACGCATTGACGAGAAACATCTGCTGGCATCCATTGACGACCTGCACATTTTTAAACGCCTGGAGGAACGCGGCTACTGCGATTTGTTGCTGGCCCGTTATCCCAGTTTGCGAAAATATTTTGCCGACTTTATCCGGTTACCATTTGAAGTGGCTAAAGGTTCCGGGCCGCTGATAAAAGCTATTGAGTTCGTCCGGAAATTGGATGATGGCGACCTGAAAAAGCTACCCGAGAACACACCGACAGCATTCATTCCCCGCGAACTACGCCGCAGCCTTAAAGATCAAGCCGATAACATCAATCGCAACGTTTGGGAAATGGGATTGGCTCTCGCTATGAAAGACGCCTTGCGTTCCGGCGATTTGTACTTGCCGCAGAGTAAGCAGCATGTTTCGTTCTGGGATCTCACCTTAAATGAACCCAGTTGGGATGAAACCAGACAGGCTGTCTATACCGAACTTCAACAGCCTCCACCGCACGAAGTTCGAGCCGCCATTTCAACGCAGTTCCACGAATCAGTCTCTGAAGCGAAAAAGCTGTTCGGCCTGGACAACTTCGCGGAAATTCAAAACGGCCGATTGAAACTCAAACGTGATGACAAGCTCGAGGTCCCGGATAAAGTCAACCAACTGCAAAAAGTGATCGATGCACATATGCCCAGCATACGTATCGAACAGCTTCTGATGGAAGTAGATCAAATGACACATTACAGCCGTCATTTTGTCCCTATCCAGCACCATCAATCGCGCCCCAAAGCCTTTTACAAAAGCCTGATGGCCGCCATTATTTCGCAGGCCACCAACCTGGGTGTCGTATCCATGAGCAATAGCGTTAAAGGTGTGACCGTCGATATGCTCCGGCATATCCTGCAATACTATATTCGAGAGGAAACCCTGATCAACGCCAGTGCTGAAATTGTGTATCAACACCATGAGCTGCCGTTGAGTGCGGTGCACGGAACCGGTACATTGTCCTCATCGGATGCGCAACGCTTTAAAATCCGCGCCGACAGCCTGTTGGCTTCTTACTATCCCCGCTACTACGGTTATTATGAAAAAGCCATCGGGATCTACACCCACGTTTCCGATCAATATTCAGTGTTCAGCACCAAGATTATTTCCTGTAGCCCGCGTGAAGCGCTGTATGTTTTGGACGGCCTGCTGGAGAACAACACGATTCTGAAAATCCGGGAGCACACCACCGATACACATGGCTATACCGAAATCGTCTTCGCACTCTGTCATTTGCTCGGATTCTACTTTATGCCACGCATTCGGGATCTCAAAGATCAGCAGCTTTACCGTATTGACAAAACCGTCGATTACGGCGACCTCAACCATTTACTCACCAAAACAGCCGATCTGGCCATCATTGAGGAACAGTGGGAATATATGATGCGAGTGGCGATTTCACTGAAGCAGAAAACTGCGCCAGCACACGTCATCGTCCAACGATTAACCAATAGTTCACCTTCGGATCGCCTCACCAAAGCCTTTACGAACTTGGGGCGGATTATCAAGACCGAATACATTCTGCGGTACCTGACTGACAAAGAACTCCGTCAAACCGTCCAACGGCAACTGAATAAAGGGGAATACCGACATAAACTGCCGCGCTGGATATTCTTTGCGGATCAGGGTGAATTCACCACAGGCGACTATGAAGAAATCATGAACAAGGCCAGTAGTCTCAGCTTTGTGTCCAATGCCATTCTGTACTGGAACACCATCAAGATAAGCGACATTGTGGAGCAGCTTCGGCAGCAAGGGGAGGAAATCGACGACGAGACCTTATCTCATATCTCGTTGTTGCCCTATAAGCATGTGTTACCCAACGGTACATACTTTATTGAAGATGAGGAGAAGGGATGATTCGCCGGAAACCTACGGTTTCGACGTGGTCACTGGGTTCAAAACCGTAGGTTCTCGTTCAAATGCCCCCGCGGGTCCTGGATGCGATTTGTTTGGCGCTTTATCACAAAACGCCAAGGCAGGATTCTATTACGCAGTCCACCAATGAGGTCATGACGCGAGGAACGGGAGAATGCCTCGCTGAAGTCGAGTTCGAAGTTAAGGATAAGCAATACCGCGCTTATTGGCACCAAAAACGAGCCCGTAAACAACCCGACGGTAACTTACAACCAGCTCAGTGTGAATTGGTTGAGATTTCCTCTGGTACGGTTCTCGAAACCCACTTAAATCGAAAAATAGCTAAGGTAGCATCAATTACCGGTTTAGACTTTGATCGTTTCACCCGTTCAATGCTGTTATCTCAGGGAAACTTTGCTGCCTTTTTGAATGCCAATGATAATGATAGGGCCGGATTGTTAGAGGAGCTCACCGGCACAGAAGTCTACAGCCAAGTATCTAAGCTCGTGTTTGAAAAAGCCAATGATGAAAAAGCGGCTCTTGAAATCCTAAAAGGACAATCCTCTGCCTTTCAATTGTTGAGTGAGGAAGAAAAGCAACATTACACTGATGAGAAAAAAGAACATCAAACGGCCTTAGAAGCCACTGAAAATCAGATATTGGCAAAACAAGCCCATCTTGATTGGTGCAAGAAATTATCTGAAAACCAAGCGCAATTAGAACAAGCCAAGACGGATAGTGAAGCTGTTGAAAAAGATATTGCTGCGTTTTCGCAAGAGCTGGATATGCTCTCTGCTGCAGAGCCGGCTGAAAGATTAAGAACTCCCTGGATAGTATATCAACAGGCCAAACAAGCAGAGCAAGACTTAAACAATCAGCTGAAGGTAAAAAGAGCGGAGTTACCCAACTTAGAAGCCAATGTGCAAAAAGCTAAGGCCGACGAGTTGAATGAGATGGATGAGCTAAGAAGAGTCCAAGAACGACTTCACTCACAGGAGGCACTGATTACTGATCAGGTGATTCCTCTTGACCACCAAATTGCCTCGGTGCATCGGCAGCAGTCTGAAAAAGACGCCGAGCGTCAAAGCAAAGAAAACGAACTCAAAGACAAACAAACTTTATTAGCTGCCAAGAATAAAGCCCTTGCGGAAATTGTTGGTCAGTTAGCGGAATTAAAAAGCTATATTGAGCAGCACCCCAATGATGCCACTCTATCTGATGTGCTCTCAGGTTGGCAAGAGCGTTTCAGTCAATGGAAAAGAGACAGGATTACGTTACAGCAGCAAAAAGAAGCACATCTCAGCATTGCAAAAAAGATAGATGAGTTAACCGCAAAATCTCAACAATTAAGCAGTGACGAGGTTGATGCTGCTGAAAAGGTGATCGAAGCAAAAGCGATCTTTGACACAAAAACGGAAGCGCTGAAGTTCCTTTTATCTCAAGGGGACGAAAACGTACTTCAGCAGCGACAAGAATCATTAAATCGGAGGTGGCAGTATTTTCATGCACTTGAAAACTCTGCTCAGCAGTATCTGGCATTAAAAAGCTCCGTTGATTCGGCGGGAACGTCACTCATAGAGAATGAAGGTCAATTACTTAAAGCCAAAGAGCAGCGAGACGAGTGTGCGAGCAAATATACAGCGTATAAAAGAGACTTTGAGTACTACAAACAGATTTCAACGCGAGAAGAAGAAATAGCGAAATACCGAAAAGATCTGTCGACGGATGAACCCTGCCCACTGTGCGGTTCTTTAGATCATCCCATCCTATCAAATGGTGAACTGAACCTCTCTGAAACGATTCAACGTTTGAATGAAGCGCAAAGTAGGCTGGTCGAATGGGAAGAAAAAGGGCAAGAGAAACGCAATGAAATCAACTCATTGGAGCACTTGACCCATACTCAGAAAAAAGCATTAGATGCCAACAACGCTTCGTTGCAAGATAAATACAATGAGTTTGTAAGACAGGCGAAACGACTTGAGTTTTCAGGTGCTATTGAAGACATAAGCGCGATTGAAACACTAAGTAAAGCATTACAAACAGAGGGCGAGAGAAATACGAATGCGTTGCGTGCTATTCGAAACGCGACAGACCAAAGAAATATAGCCAAAGAGACCTTAGATAAGGAGTTACAAGCACAAACACTGTTATCGAATGATACTTCCTTGAACAATCAAGCGCTATCGAATGAGCAATCTCAGCTTTCTGATAAGGAAGCGTATATTCAGATGCTCGAAGCTCAATTAGATCAATTAAAAGAAGAATTGCTCATTCATATCCGTGAGAGTGGTTTTGAAGTTGAATGGGAGAAGGTGGAGTCGTGGCTATGTCAAAAGCACTCTGACGCAGTAACCTTTAAACAAAAAGAAACTCGTTATCGAGAACTACACTCTCAATGGACCGTAAAGTCATCTCAGATCGAGTCTTTAACCACTGAAGTAACCCATCTTCAAGACAAGGTCAGTGCACTCAAAGTAGCGGTGAGTGATTTATCACGTGAGCACAGCGACTTAGTAACCAGGCGTCAGGAGCTGTTTGGAGACAAAGAAGTTGCAATTGTGCGTCGGAAAGCAAACGAGTTGCTATTTGAGGCTCACTCAAAGCGAGAGCAAACTCAAGAGACTCATCATAAAGCAACCTATGCATTCAATAACTGCCAAACTGAAATAGAAACGTTATCTAATCAACTCGCCGCACTTCAAGAGACCTTAGCAAAAGCACGAGATGAGTTTGAAGAGAAGTTAGCAAAGAGCTCTTTCTCAACGTCTGATGAATTCCATCAATCGTTGCTTGATGAGGTTAAATATGGGGAGCTGAAAGCAGTGAAACAGTCTCTCGATGAGCGTTTGGCCAAAGCGAAAGCTCTATTGGATAAAGCGAACAAAGAGAAACAGGCGTTACTATTGAACGAGAATGCCAATATTTGGAATCAGGCCCCTATAGAGCAGGTTGAGAGCGACATAGCCACGTTACAAGAAGCCAAAAAATCTCTCGTAGGAGATATGCGTGTTATTGAAGAAAGACTCCGAAACGATCAAAAACAGCGTGAACGTTATGGTTCACTTCTTAAAGAAGTCGAGCTACAGCAACAAGAATACGATGATGCACAAACCTTATCGGGTTTGATTGGCTCTGCTGACGGTAAGAAGTTTCGTAAGTTTGCACAAGGCTTAACACTGGATAATTTAGTTCACTTAGCAAACATACGACTTGATAAACTACATGGAAGATACCTGTTGCAAAGACAAGATATACAAGGGCTCGGCCTAAATGTGATTGATACATGGCAAGGTGATGTTAAAAGAGATACGACGACGCTTTCTGGCGGAGAAAGCTTCTTAGTTAGTCTTGCTCTAGCGCTCGCGCTATCTGATATTGTTAGCCATAAAACAAATATTGAATCCCTTTTTCTAGATGAAGGTTTTGGCACGCTGGACCAAAGGTCCCTAGATGAAGCATTAGATACCTTAGATAGTCTTAACGCCAGTGGTAAAATGGTTGGAGTCATCAGTCACATTGAATCGATGAAAGAGCGTATCCCTATTCAAATCCACGTTCAGAAGCGCAGCGGTATGGGATATAGCTCTTTAGATAAAGATTATGCTATGACTTCAAAAAGTATTCCGTCAAATGTCTAAATTAGGATTAGAAATCGCAGTAAAAGACCAAAACCTAGTGAGCTATACAAAATTTTCATCCAGTCTGTGTCTTTTGAGCCGAATCAAAGTTAGTAAATATATTATTCATTCAAGGACCTTATTTTCATCCACACTCTCTGTACCATTTAGCTTTGGAATTTTGCAGCATTGAGCAAATATTATAATTATGGGTAAGTATGATTAGCCTCCAGCCAGCAAAGGGCGAGTCACTGCTGAGTCTTATATTTCGAATTTACAAAGTGCATGGGATAACTGATTACTCTGGCATCATCAACCTCAGGGGAAGGTGGTATTCAGATCCCCTCATTGATCGTGAAGCCCATCTGATTTTCAAGAATATCGATAAAAGCTTATTGTTCAGGGTGTTCAGAGGGATGGATAAAGTGCACGGTGGAATTAACCTTTTTCATAGTCCTTTTACAGCCGTGTATAACTTTGAAAATTTTTTACGGTTTCCATCCCAGCGAATTGGTAATTCCAGAGGTAACTTCAAAGTTAGATTTTGCCAACATTGTATTTTAGAAGCTATATCAGAAATAGGATTTGGTTACTTAAAAACAAGCTGGTTGTACGTTGACCGTTGTGATGAGCATTTGTCTTCTTTAGGAACTTTAATATCGACGAGTCGTCCGAATGCAGCGCGTGAGCTGAATAATATTTTAAATGGGGCTTTGGAGCTATCAAGTTCTGAAACTTCAATTGTCGACGGTTTTTCAAGAAATACACTGCAAAGAAGTAGTGACTTCGACAAAGAACATTTTATTATGCCTTGCTTACACCAAAGGCTATTGAAGATTATCAATCAAAATGACTATTTAATGAAACTGCTTAAAAAGTATAAGGGTGGGCCTATATATCCAGTACCAAGGTTAGATAACGATAGTTATTGGAAATTAATACAAGTCAAGTCTCCACTAATTCAGAAATTTATAGAATCGGAATACAAAACGATAACAGTTCAATGTCAAATAGGTAATCACACCTCAATTTATGACACGGTGCTGAAGAGCAAGAAATTTGACTGTGTGCGGTGTACTATTTCGGATTGTCATAATTGTAATCTTATATTCACTTTCAGGTTGGAACCAATCCTCGCAAACCAGTGCACTGCCGGAAAAATATCGATATACCGCGAATTAACGAAAAATACAAAGTACTATCTTAGGGAAAAAACTTTCTTAAAAAAACTGAGACGCATGACTAAGGAAGAGAAACAAAATATTCTACGTGACAGGGAGAAAGAATCACTCAAGGTAGATTATATGCTGGGAAAAAAATATCATATTGACGAAACGTACTATGTTCACGGCTGCGATCGATCTTTTCAAGCAGTTTTAGTGCAATAATTGTGAGATTATAGGTTCTTATGCTTCTATCGCCTCAAATGATGAGGAATCACTTTAATGTTTCACATTAATGTGCAGTAGCTTGTATCTGAGCTGACACTATAAAGTTTGCGTTGCTCTAGACGTTATTCACTGATGATATGAATGAGCACTTTGCCTTCATTACTGACATCAATTCTTCAGTTGGAACAAACGACTGGAAGACAGTTATCACCATAGTCGTTTGTTAGGTGCCACTTGGTGAATCAAACTCCTCGTTCTTTGATATATTAAACTCATTGATTTTCTCTGCTGTTGAGATTAGAACATCAAGTTCGGCTCTGGCAGTAAAATAAAGCGTTACACTCTCATAATCATTTTAAACAAGATAGTCGAACGCTTACGACTGTAGCAGATTTGGTATACCTGGCAGCCAAACGTTTTTTATTAGCGAATTATACGGGCAATTAATAGAATCATTATGTCTTAGATAATTCCACTCTCTCCAACTTCACCCAGTAACCTCGAAAATAGTCACCGTCTAAGCGCGAGAATGTGCCAACGCAAGGCGCTGTAAATGGCGTATTGGCGGTGTAAATGTCCTTATTGACGAGCAGTTCTCTAAGGCATGAGCTATGGGTTTGCGGTAAACAACGGACGTCGAAACTCCCCATACCACTCTGATAACCAATGAAGAACTCATCTTCCTCTGGACTTCCCATATTTCGCTAGACAATATTAGCAAGAACCTGTGTGGTAAGGTCAACTAAAGCGCGAACATAATTTAGTCCCTGCATCAATGTTGTAAGAATGGTCAGGTCCTCCAAAAGGTGCACAGCCTCAGCTTTAAACACCTCTTTGCCGATGGCCGCCAAGGCTTCTTCAATAGACTGACCTTTCGCTCTTTCTAGCCTTAAAATGTAAATACTCGTTTAAATTCAAGCACGTAGTGATTTATGGTATTGCTCACCGTTGGTGAAAAGTAATTGTAAAGTGCAAGTAAATGAACAAAATTTGCGATAGTGTTTAAACTACTATAGAAGTCTTTACGGGCAAACATTAGGGGAAATGGTTCTTGCAACGGGCCAACTTAATTGTCACTACACATCATTCCTTTGAGGGCAGAGTGGGTGTCTCAATCCTACAGGATGACACGCAAACGGCCACTGCCATCAATTATCTTGAGGAAATCATTGATAACGCCCTTCGAATGTATGCGCCAAATATACAACCGCATTATCTGGATATCTTCATCGACCAGCCGGCCTGTCGAGGAGATAAAGCGTCCTTTGCTACGTTTGACCGTCAAGGTCATGTGAGCTTTAAAAAGCCGATGGTGCTACAACGCGAGTTCTATGAGAAGTTTCGACTCCTTAATTCACAATAGCTAAGTGTAGAGAGATTTTCTCGCGGCTAAGCGGGCTTTTCTCTCTTCAATCCGCCTAAAAATGCGCGCTTTGGCCTGTGATGGCCCATCGGTATTCATCAGCGTAAGTCCTAGTTTGAGCTGATAGTTGAGTTCTATCTCCCACGGTGACTTGCGAATACAACCGTCATCGAAGAACGCCCCGATAACCTCCTGATTTGCCCTATAGATGCGCCGCTGTATTCGGTTAGTTAGTTGGGTGAGCACCCGCTCTGCTCGATTGATCCCGATACGCGATACTAAATCATAGGCTTGTTGCTCTGATTCGAGAAGGGCTGCGCTCATTTTGTCTCATTCCGTAGTACTAGATGAGACCAGTATCGCACTCTAGGTCGTTGGCGCTATAAAGCTGAGCGCAAGACCGTGGCTAACTCCTTTGCATTAACTCAGTGCAGCGGTAGAGACAATACGCCCATTAAAAATCATTTCAATGTGAACGGTTTGAATGATTTCAGTGATTTTTTTAGGTGTGAAAAACCCGAAGCACTCACCACCTGCATAACGCACCGATGGGTAATGAACCCCTGCTATGCCTTTGCGGTGGAGCTCCGCACCTAACTGTCGAGATTGCGTGTAATTATCCGGTGCTAACACCTCTTTTTGGCTCGGCGGAACTGAGACAACGCCTCCGGATGTATAGGTGCACTTCAATTGGCGAAATACGAAGCGCTCAAAGGCCAAATCTTCTACGTTTGACCAGTATACTTGCTGGTGGTGTTTGACTTCGCTTAGCGCGGTCTCAGGACTATCACCGATATAAAGCACGCCATAGTCGCCGTTGGAAAACCGCGAACCATCAGGATTTACGTGCACGAAAGGGCCAATAGCATAGTAAAGTCCCGTTATTCCATAAGGGATCTCGTCTTTAGCCAGCAGATTTAAGTTACCCAGCTCATTACGTAAGCGCGGATTGGTCAGCCCCTGCATCGCATAGACCGCTTCAAATTCATCCGAATCCGCCACATCGTCAAATAAATCGATAGGCGGAAACTTAGAATTGATTAAGCGATAGCCTGTACGCGTTGTATCGCCATAAGCCTGTAACTCGTCTACTTTTACCACCGTGCCCCTCGTAATCCGTCGATCCGTTTAAATACTTCGTACAAATTCGCCATTGAACCTTCCACCATCAACGAAAATGGGGTACGGCCATTGAAAAACGGGTTGTTGTTTTTCTTATGCACAAAACCATAAACGTTTTCTGGGTTGTCAAATAGCGTCCGTAGCCCCGCATGGATATTCAGCACGTAACTGGCGCGCTCTACTTGGTCACGGCTTAGCTTAACGTTCGACTTGTTTTTGGCTCGGTTTATGGTCGCCGTTGACACTCCTAAAATCGCCGCCATCTGCTCGGTCGTGGCCTGCCATTTCTTCAATATACTGACCGCCACCTGAAATCCCTGCGACAAATGCTCGACAGATAATTGCGCTCCATCATCGTGTTGTTGAATGACTGCTTGCATAACCACCTCACAAACTATCTATAGATAGCTAATAAATAATTCAGTATCAGTAGATATACTATAGCAGGCAATCACTAGATAGTAAAATGCCAAATATATTTCTGTGGAGTCTTTTCCAGTTGTCACCATTGCAGCTTACTCTGCTGTCACCGTTTGACATCCCGCGTGTTTAAAGGACGCTTAAACGATACTTATTGGCTATGGCATTTGGCTCGCGCATTTCACCACTGTTTAAATAAGTGTCTTTACTATCTCGCGTCCGGTGCTTCTCGCTATCTATTAGGCGATATCTAAGACAGGGTAGTAAAGCCACTTTGCCCGGCAAATATACCCTTTCAGTGGATATTCTGCCTTTTGTACTATTGCCCTCCGCAGTAGCGGTGATACAGTGTTCAACGCGACCACTATCTGCGTGATACGTCGCTATTTTCAACGAAACAACAAGTCGGCAAGTATGTGCTTGTCGTATCTCAACAAGAAAGGAAGATGAGCATTGAATAAGTCACAATTAATCGAAAAGATTGCAGAATCGGCAGAAATTTCCAAGGCTAAAGCAGGGCAGGTGGTAGACGCCTTTACCGCAACGGTCACCCTTCAATTAGCAGCTGGTGAAGAAGTTGCATTAGTTGGCTTCGGCACGTTCAAAGTGAGCGAGCGCGCTGCTCGAACTGGCCGTAATCCACAAACCGGTGCAACTATTCAAATCGCCGCCGCTAAAGTGCCTGGATTTAAAGCCGGGAAAGCGCTTAAAGATGCATGTAACTAAAAACTAAACGTTTCCGCTTCTGTGCATAAGTAAACCAAGCCCTTATCTCTTTAGGGCTTGTTAGTGAACAAACAAATAATAGTGATACTCCTCTAGAGGAAAATCGCCAATAATACACAGGCGGCGATGATCCATGAAATAGCCCCTATATTGCTCTCAGTTGTGTGCGGTTGCGGCGTGTTCCGCTCACTAATAACCTCTTCAAATGCTGCCTTTGCAACTGCCACGTCAGAGACATATTTTCGTTCGGCCTGCTCTGCGTCTCTACGTAACACGCTAACATCCTCTGTAACTAGTGCAATGTCACCGCTGTAATAGTGGTAGGTTGTATAATAATTGAAACCTGCTTGTACTGTCTTTCTGTGAAACGTAGCATTTAAGACAGCATTGCAATTGGCGTCTTTAGCGAGCTGCTTTAGGTGCGCCTTGGCATCTCGGGGGGCAGCAAACAGGTGCGTTCGTATACTGCCTTTAAACTCCACTTGTCCCCGCTTTGGCGTCGCGCTTTCTCGCCAAATGAAACCTTTGCTGATCTGGTTTACTTGCGCTTGTTCGACAATGGTTACGTTTTCTGCTGCTTTGCCTCTGGCGGTATCGACAAGTTTAAATGTGACAGCCATCCCGTGCTTTAGCTTCTCCCATGCCTGACATGCTGATTTGTGGAAAAACACATTACCTGCATCAGTCGCAATGAAACCGAAGCCTTTGTCGTTTAACACGTTGTTGATTTGTCCGAAAGTTATATCCATGCCAACGCCTCATTTTTTGTTACCCACTATCTGTATAGTACTATCGCTTCGTTTACTCGCTACAAATCGGATATCCTACGTTGAAATCTCTTTTTCGATGCAGCTTTTCTTACATTGAATTCTAAGCGCCAGCTTTAGCTTGGCGTATCAGGCGTTCTACTTCATCGACGGTTTCGACTACGTAGTGCTAGGTTTGGTATTGGATAATCTCGTCGTTCTTACCATGGAAACCGGTGATGACGGCTTTCATCACAATCTGCGTGCTTTGCTGGACGTAACCATTGGCGTTATAGCCTTCCACACTTTTAATCGAATGCACGTTAAGTATTAACTGTCCTTGAGGGCTACAGCTGATTCGGTCGCAGAGGGTGAGTCTGATCATGACGATCGTTAAGG
Organism: Alteromonas oceanisediminis; assembly: GCF_018474025.1. GTDB lineage: Bacteria > Pseudomonadota > Gammaproteobacteria > Enterobacterales > Alteromonadaceae > Alteromonas_E > Alteromonas_E oceanisediminis. The sequence goes on from NZ_JAHCTA010000011.1 coordinate 27,648, forward strand.
TTAGTTAATGTTACCTAACTTCAACTGCTTTAATATCCCTGCTTGAAATTAGACTGTGAGAAAGCAAGCCCCTATGTAATTAATCCAATTATATGCTGGTTATGGTTATCACTAGATATACAGATAAGCAGCCATTCAAATACCACCCGCAGATGGTCGTTGAGTATCTGGAACGCATTGTCACTGTAGGTGAACAATAATTTTCATCTCGTTCATTATATTATATCTGGTGTTGGTAGTTCCGCTTAGAGCGAATTGCAGAAGTTGATTATTTATGGAAACTGCGCCCAAAAGCAGACATCCAATTACTAAGCCAGATTAATGTAAATCGGAGAATACTTCTGGATGCTGCTCGGCTATTCGAAGTAATGCGATTGCCGGTCCATTCGGCTCTCGACGACCTTGCTCCCAATCTTGCAACGTGCGCTTACTAACTCCCAACATCGCAGCGAACGCCGCTTGAGACATTTTTAGTTTGGCTCTTATCACGTTAGGAGCCGATGGTTCTGATAACTCAGTCGTTCTGAGCTGTACTTTTCCACGCTTAAAATTTTGAATTTCTTCAATTCCTGCGAGAATTTCTGCACCTAAATCACGGTTTGTCATTGTTTATTGCCTCCGCAATCTTCTTGAGTTGATGTCCAGGGATAGTCGCCTTTTCAGATTTACTGTAGATCGTTAGCATCCACATTTCGCTTTCCGATTTCTTCCAGTAGTAGATAACTCTAACACCACCACTTTTACCCTGTTGTTCCCCTGCCCAGCGAACTTTTCTGACGCCACCCGAGCCTTTCACAATATTGCCAGACTCAGGATGTTGCAGAAGATAGTTTTGAAGGCCACGATAATCTTCTTCCCCGAGGTAGCTTGGAAGTATTTTTGTGAACAGGCTAGTTTCGATAAAAATCATAGATTAAATATACGGCATTGCCGTACCGATGTGAAGCAAATGAGTGCGAAAGGGGTTACTTCCTTGAATCATTAAACGTTAAAAAGGATTAAAGATCGAGATGCTCAGAGCTCTCCAATGCATCTTCGACGGTTATGCCCAAGTAGTGGACGGTACTCTCTATTTTTTTATGGCCAAGTAAAATTTGGATCTCTCTTAAGTTATGCCGCATTTTATAGAGTAACGACGCCTTAGTTCGGCGAAGCGAATGCGTTCCATAGTCAGCCGGATCCAAGCCAATTGACTGCACCCAACCTTGAACGATTCGAGCATATGTCCGTGTTCCGATGTGCGGTGAATCATGAAGCCTAGACTGAAAAATATATTCATCATGTCGAATATCAGCCTCAGCAAACCACCTCTCAAGCGCACTTCTTGTTTTGTCCGTAATCTCAAAGGTCACTGGACTATGCGTTTTTTTCTGCATAACTGTTGCTCTGTTGAGGACTCGATTACTGTGAGCGACATCACCGCGCTTGAGAGCAACCAGATCACAGCCTCTTAACTTGCTATCAATTGCAAGGTTAAACAGGGCCAAATCCCTCGTATTACCAGATTTGGCCAGTAGTGTTCTAATCGACCAGACTTGTGACGCTTGAAGGGGTAATTTCTGGCCAATAAGTTTCCCTTTATTCCATGGGATTTTGCCTTCCTTAGAATTATCAATGGAAACCATAATAGTTCTCCGTAGTGGGATTCACGGAGCTACAAGTAACAACCAATCGCACCTTATAAAGAAAAGACGATTTGGTTAGAAATATCAAATGGCCAGTTACCTGACGTTCGCCATTAAGTTAAAAATGTTTCATTGGTGCCACTTCCAGCCCGTCATACCTGCGTAGGCAGGTATCTGGTTTGTGCCATTTGCAGATCGTCGAAATCCTGTTGCTGAACGATCACTTCGTACGTAAAGCGGCCGGTGAGCCTCATCGGTATTAGGTTCTGTTGTTAGGCGTTAACAGACCTTCATCAACTTGAGTATGATGAATCACAAAGCGCGAAAAGGTGTTCTCCCCAAGGTTCTTTCGATTGACTCCGTCAGCTACACGAAGGAGCACTAGAGATCACTAGACTTTGAAAAACCTGCACAGAATTTTAACCGATGTGTTGCATCTGCCGATTGAACTCAAGCGCTAAAACTGACAATCAAAAGTCCGCGCTTGACAGCCCCTTGTCATTTAAATGCAGAAAGTTTTCGAACTAATGCTGTAAGCGACCAATCGAGGCAGTATTCAAAAAATTATAGGGTAAGTTAGTTCGTTTATTCCTATTAAATACGAAACCTTTCCACTTTTGGCAAAAACGCAATGAACGCAATCCATAAAAAATCAAACATGCGTCCATATCAAAACAGACGGGACGAATCATGCCATTTGAATCTTCGAGATATTAGCTCTCACGTTTGCGAACAAAGCCAAAGGACACAAGAGCAAGGCACGCGATAATAGATAACCCATTAGCTTCGGTGGGATTACTGTCAACAACAACTCAAAAGTGATCCACAGCAACAATTTAAAACTGATCCACTAATCGTTAGATTTATCCATTAGGCCAGCTTGTTTCTTTTCTTTGATTCTATAGCTTTCTCCTTTGATTTGAATGATGTGTGAGTGATGCAGTATTCGGTCTAGCATGGCTGATGTCAGCACAGTGTCATTGGCGAAGATCTGACCCCATTGTCCGAACGGTAAATTGCTGGTTAAGACAACAGAGCCTTTTTCGTAGCGCTTTGCGATAACGTCAAACAACAGCTTTGATTCATGCGCACTGAATGGCAGATAGCCAATCTCATCCACGATCAGCAGTCGAGGTGATTGAACTGCGCGTTGCATAATGCTTTTGTACTTATCCTGTCGCTGTGCAGTAGCGAGCTGAAGGATAAGCTCTGATGCACTGATAAACCTTGTTTTGATCCCCGCTTGTGCTGCCTTATACCCTAAAGCAATGGCAAGATGTGTTTTGCCGACGCCTGATGGGCCGAGCATGACCACGTTTTCCTGCCGTTCAATGAAAGACAGTGATGCCAGTTCCATCACCTGCTTTTTGGGGACACCAGAGGCAAACTTAAAATCAAAGTCTTCTACTGTTTTAAGCGATGGGAAGCCCGCCATTTTGGTAAACATGGTTTGTTCGCGCTGATGACGTAGCTGCTTTTCACTGGTGAGGATGTGCTCAAGAAAGGTCAGGTAATCCCACTCTTGTTCGGCAGCCTGTTGTGCTAATGCCGGGGCGTTAGTGGCGATCCCCTGTAATTGCAGTTCATCCGTTAAGCCACCAAGACGCGAGAGTTGCAAGTTCATATTTCCTCCACCAGTTGGTCGTACACAGCCAAGTTGTAGTGCAGTGCGCGTTGATTCAGTAAGTTCACTGAAGGTAACGGGACTGATTTTGCCAGTGTTGATGTGACAGGTAATACACTGGGTGGCAGAAGCTGAAGGTGTTGTCTTTCTGTGACAAGACGCTCTGCGGGTCTTTGCTTGGTGGTATCATGAATACGTTGGTGGGCAACATTATCGAGCCATAGCGTTACTTCATTGTTGGCGGTTGCAATATCAAGCGTGTCGCCTTGGGCCGCTAATTTGGTCTGTAATGGCCGATAGAAGTTATCACGCACATAACGCACCATACGCTCTACTTTACCCTTGGTCTGAGGGCGGTAATGCCGACAGAGCTTTGGGATAAATCCCATCGATTTGGCAAACTGATAAAATGGCTGATGTAATCGGTGCTGACCTTCACCATACGCGTCCCGTTCAACCACTACCGTTTTCATATTGTCATACCATACTTCTTTTGCCACGCCTTGAAAGTAGTCGAAGCAATAACGATGACATTGCTCTAGTGTCTCGTAACGCATGTTATCGGTGAACATGACAAACATCGCTCGGCTAAAACCCAGCACGGCAATAAAGGTATGGATAGGATGTTTACCGCCTCGCATTTGTCCCCAGTCAACTTGCATTTGCTTACCTGGTGGCGTTTCGAATCGAATAATCGGTACGTGTTCTTGCTTACCTCGATACTCATATAGATACTGACGAAGAAGCGACAAGCTGCCGGTATACCCCAGTTCCTGTATCTCCCTAAACAACACCACTCCTGATAGATGAACTGGCTTTGCCTGGGCAATACGCTAATGCAAAAACTACTTGTAAGGTTCCAGCTTAGAAGTTCGCTTTTCACGCTTGGTGTATTCCGGAGTATCTATACCTTTAGCCAAATAACGTCTGACGGTGTTTCTTGATATACCTAGCTCCTTGGCAATGCGACGTTGAGACACCCCTTGTTGATATAAAATCTGAATTTTCATGAGTTCTTCTTTCGTGATCACAGTGCCTCGCAAAAGGCACCATGGTTAAAACAACTGGATCAGATTTCAATTGTTGGAATGGTTCAGTTTTGCATTGTTGGTAACAATTACAACCAACAGGCAGTCCGTTCGCGTTCGCTAGCCTTCAAGTGAATAAGAGTTTTGTACCGATGCTGGAAAAGCAAAACACCGTATGACGAAGCGAGGTACCTCAAAGTGTTAAAGGAGAGAAATTCACCGTTTGCACCCAACCAAGAAATTGAAAAGTCTTTGAGTGCAAGGGAGTTAGATAACTGCTTCACCTTATCACAGCTCTCAGAAGCATCAGCACTTGCGATAATAAAAAACATAAGTGTAATGGAAAAAGATTTAACCCTAATCGTTCATCTACCAAAGATTTTAATTTTTATCATTAGTCGATAGAAAGGATCGAAAGGTTTAAAGACCGGGAATTTGGCATCTACAGAAAAGTTAATTTATAAATAAAGGGGCTCACTTGAACCATGTGACAAAGTTGATTTTGCACTTGAGAAGTAAACGAGAATTAGGATAACTTGATCACATTTAACTTGGCGAGGTGATACCGTTGTTTATCGGTGATTTCTGCAAGCTAACCAGTACTACGCCTAAAACCATAAGATTTTATGAAGAACAAGGCCTACTCCCACCCGCACGGCGGCAAGGAAGCTATAGGGTCTACGATGACACTTATGTCGAGACAGTACGCCAGATAAAATTGGCGCAGGCTCATGGTTTTACGCTGTCTGAGTTGAAAGAAATATTTCGAGGCAAGGATATAAGAAGAGGACTCCCTCCTTTGGTTATTTTGAATGCTGTCAAAGAAAAACGGCAATTTATAGCTAGCGAGATTTCGCGGTTGAATGAAATTGATAAAGGGCTCGCAGTGTTACAAAAAAAAATGAAAATGTCGCCATGTATGCTTGACTCTTCCCTTAAGGACAAGGTTTAGCATAACTACTCCCTGATTTAGTTGGAGTAGTTATATGATCTGCTACAAGCAAATAGTAAAGGCAAGCGCCCTATATGATCTTTTAACCACAGCGGCATTCGCCCTCCCTGTAGTAGCCACATTCAAATTAGAGTTTTTACGCAGTCTACACATGCATCTGCAGATGCAAGGAAGTTTCCCATTTTTTGAGCCGCTTCATCTGTTTTTTGTGAATTTACTTGGTTGTATCGTAATCGTGTGGGCAGTGCTTAGGCTCCGGTATAGCAATCCACTTTTTGGACTTTATGACGGCATTGCGAGACTGCTTTTTAGTCTAACTATGGGGTATGCACTGATTTATAACGATGTTTCTTCACTATTGTGGTTTTTCTTTGTGCCTGAGTGTATTTGGGGTTTTGTTCAATTAAAAGGCTACCAGCTGCACATTCATTATTCTAAATAAATAGCAAAGTCTCCGCCCTATAAAAGGTCTATTCTTAGTACTTTTGAGCGAAGCATTTTAAACTTTGTCACAGCGCAAAGCCAATCACTAAAAAGGGGAATTGCAAAAAAGTTTTATATGAGTGCATCCAAACGACTTACTCAGCGAATCTTAAAAGGTGAAAGACTGAGTTTTGAGGTGAAAAAAGATGAAAAAAGTAAAAAATATCCTTTCTGTATTGGTATGAACGGCCATACCTGAGCTTTTACTTCATCTCGAAGAAATAAAACTTCAATCACGGAAACCCTTAATGCCAGAATTGATAAACCTATTGCCACGTAAGATAGCAGTCTAGTTTGAGACATTTTATTTGACATCGAAAAGTTGCTCCTCGCGACACAATTTGCAAAAGCTATAACTGTACACGTCCAAGATGAAATTCCCAGATTATTTATGTAAGCAAAAAAGGGCACTACATTTTTTTCGTTTTAGAAAAGAATTTATGTCTGGTTTTGTCGTGAAAACGTTAGAAACATTCAATTCGATTGCGATACTGTAACCGCAGGAGAATTAAATATGACCATAAAACAATGTTACTTTGTAGCGGACAACATTGAAGCGCTAGACCTATTCGGACCGTTAAACACGTTTATGCAAACAAATGCTTTTGCTCCTAATAGCTATGCGTGTAGCCTAGTAAGCTCAAATGGAAAAGCAGTTCGCACATATCACGGGCAACAAATTCAGGTTGATTACAGCACAAACGATCAATTTTCGGTTGATGATTTGATCTTGTGCGGTGGTTTTGGGATTCGCACACTTACGCTTTCGCCTAGTGAGCTTGCAAGTTTGAGAGAACTTGCGTCAAAAGCATCACGGGTTATCAGTATTTGTACAGGTGCATTTCTTTTAGCTCAAATTATACCAGAGAGGTCTCTGTCTCTTACTACTCACTGGCGTCATTGTACTGAGTTATCTGAAGCTTTTCCTAAAATCCGAGTAGACCCTAACGCACTTTTTCTAGACGACAGCGGTATATGGTCATCTGCTGGGGTTCTCTCAGGAGTGGATTTAGCGTTAGCGATTATTCGAAAAGATAAAGGAAGTATCGTTGCAACAAGTGTCGCTAAAGAGCTCGTAGCGTTCGGTCAGCGTGATGCAAAACATGCTCAAATTTCACCGGTGCTCGAAATACAATCTGCACAAAGTTTTCGATTGTCGTCCCTCATAGAATGGCTGAACAAAAACATATACAAAAATATCAGCGTTCAAGACATGAGTAGTTATATACATTTGAGTGAGAGGCAGTTAGGTAGATTGTTCCGACTACATACAGGGGTAACCCCCGCTGCTTTCTTTCGAAGAATGAAGTTAGATCATGCGTTTTCATTACTTAATTCAGACAATATCAGCGTCAAAGACGTTTCTTCGAAACTAGGTTTTTCGAGCTACGACACTTTTCGCCGCGCATTCTACAAAGCGTTTCATTGTTCACCAACATCTATAGTTTGCAGCAAATATTAAAGCCAAATAAAATTTATAAGAGTATCGTCGTTATGTGGTCAAATTTAACAAGACTCCTTGTAGTCGTTTTAACATTTTTCATGCCCATTTCAGTAACATTTGCTTCGTGTTCTGAATTGCCCTCTGCCAAATTTCCCAAGCTACCGTATACCGATACTATTTTGCCAACAAGCGCTACTGAAGATTTACATATTCTTGAGACGACCTTACGGTCAAATCATCCTTCACTATTTGATTACCAGTCAAAAGCTGAATTCGAAATGTTAACTGAAGAGTTAAGTCAGAACGTAGCATGTGCAAAGACTAGTGCAGACATTTTTGCACTTGCTTCGCAAATGGTAGCTTCAATAGGAGATGCACATACCTATGTCATCAATCCACACGAATTAGAGATTCAGGCAAGAGAGCCTCTGTTTCCACTCGCCATTGACATAGTCAACAACCAGATGTTTATTGACGAAAAACAGGTTGAAGAAATAAATGACATGACGGTAGCGTCTATCCTTAAATCGTTGCAACGTTATCTGCCAAGTGACGCAAATACAACACCATATAAAAATGCATTTATACAGCAGGATTTTGCGACTCTTTTTTTTACTTTGCTCGATCGTTCTTCTCAATTTGAAATAAGATTTGTTGACGGACAGCGAATGACGCTCGCCGCTGAGTTAAGAAAGACAAACAAGAAATCTAAGGAAGAGTCACATCCTTCCCTAAAAATCATGGGTTCAACAGCTACGATCAAGATTCCGTCTTGGGAAGATAGCTCGGCCTCTTCGTTTAATACCCCTCTGGCCGAAACAGCACAAAACTCATTTTTGGGAGAATTTATTTTTGATGCAATGTCAAAGGTTACGATAAAGGATGTTAATCAGCTTGTAGTAGATATGCGTGGCAACAAAGGAGGAAAAAGTGGACCAGCTGCGCTATTGCTAAGCTTTTTGATTTCTGAACCATTCAAATACTATGAAGAGATTACCGTTGCATCAGACCAGTTTCCTACGTATGAGCACGTTGCAAATAAATCTCTGGTCGATTTTTACAAATCAGAGAAGGCACAACAGCTAATCGAAGAACGAGGCGGACAACTTTTTTTTAAATCTGAACTGATGCCAAAAATAATCCCGCAACCAAATGTATTTGTTGGTGACATTGTGGTGATGGTAGATAAATTCAGTCTTTCCGTAAGCACTGATGTCGTAGCAAACTTAATTCAACACACCAATGCTACTGTGGTAGGCGATGAGATAGGTGGAAGTTTGACACATTACAGCGCAGGAAATTATCTTGACCTTGTGTTACCAAATTCAAAAATAAGGGTAAATGTGCCTTTGCAGCGTTTAGTTTACTGAATTTTTGAGAATTTGATTTCTGATGCCTATAAGTGCTGTGTATATCTTGTAAAGGGCATGTAAGGCCAAATGTCTCAAAAAAAACCAAGAATTGAGGCTTCTCAAATCTTTTAAAATCATAATTATACGTGATATGAGACGACCGAGTGGAGATTGAAGTTTTACACTGTATTGGCAATCTAGCTAATCAGAAAGGAATAAACATGACTACTAACATTTATCGCTCACTCTGTTTTGTGTGCGCATTGCTTTTGAGCTCGCACTCCATTGCAACTGATGGAATAACTTCGATAAACATACCTCAGTCTGACTATAATGGGCATCTAAACTACAAAGATTATGGCACAGGCAAACACGTCAAAATTCCAATGAGGTTCTCTATTTATCAAAGTTCAGATGGTTTAAATCTTATTGTTGATAAAATTTTTACTGATCCGGGCTATGAAGTGTATTCACTTTCAGTAATCAATTTAGACCTCGAGAATAATACCGTTATTGAAACGACTTTTGATAAAAATCAGTCTCAGAAGCAGTCTTTTGAAATACTTTCTTTTGCGTATGTTGGGCCTAAAAAATGGACTCTTATAAGAAGAGCGCTTCGCCAAGATAACAATCAAGATGCCATCATCGTAATAACAGAGTCGGTAACTGGCACTGAATTCAGAAGCGAGACCAGAGTTGACTATTTAGCAACAACCGTAAACGAGAACTTAAAGCGGAATTGGGTTTCAGCAAATTTGGTTTCAGAATGAATTACGGAGAACGTGAAATGGAAAATCAAAGAAATTTTAGTTGGAAGGTAGCTTTCGCTGTGCTTGTTTTTATCCCCTTTTTTGTTACAAGTGAGGAGACTACGAGCTTTGAACAAGATATAGCCTTGCTAAAACAAACACTTTCTGCTGCTCATCCGGGTTATGCGAGGTACATTGACGAACATGAACTCGAAGGGCAGTGGGCAGCGCTTACACTTAAAAGCAAGAAGAAGTCTTACTCGAATCTTCAGTTCTATACCGATGTCTCGAGAGTCTTGGCAAGTTTGCGTTGCGAACACACTGTTGCTGACCTTCCGAAAGACTTAGATGCACAGAAAAAACAACATTTTCTACCATTTACTTTTAAGCTTTTTGAGTATCGAATGTTTGTAGAAAGATCGACATTGTCAACTTTACAAAAGGGTACTGAAATTTCTCATATTAATAATGTGCCAGTTGAAACAATTTTGTCGAAACTAATGCCTTACGTATCAATTGACGGGTACACTGATTTCACAAAAGCAGGAAAAATTGCTCGTGATTTTGATTTGATTGGATCTGCATTTGAGCAGTTTTTCGCTCCGGTAGTTTTAGGCGTCGACAAGTATCCTGATTCATTTGAGATCACTCTGAGAGATACTAAAGGTACAAATATAAAGGTACAGTCGATAGAATTTTCCAAATGGCTAACATTGGCTGAAAGACCTTATCGCCTTGATTTCAAGGATGCAGTGAGCGTTAAGTTTATTGAACCCAGTACGGCAGTACTGAGTGTTGATACCTTTGTAAATTACCGCAACCCAGTCGACCCCGACTTACTCTTTTTGAGTATATTCAAAGAGCTTAAAAATAAAAGTGTTGAAAAACTAATTGTCGATTTACGCAGAAATGGCGGTGGTAGCGACGATGCTCAAATTGGTCTCATGCGATACCTCTACAATACACCGTTTCAACTGGTCGATGGAGGGTGGTTATCAGTCAAACCATTAGGCGATTTAGCGGCAAATCTCACAAGTTGGGACCGAGCGGTTATTGATTTCGATAAAACAGTTCTTCCTTTGGAAACTCAAGGTTATCGTATTCCTCTGAACCAATTGGGCATTAGTGCGCAGACAATCGAACCTGCTGAGTATTCGTTTGAGGGAACAGTTGTGATGCTAACGGCGGACAATAACGCCTCTGCATCGGCAGCGTTAATGGCGCATATTCAAAAGCAAAAACATGTTACTCTAGTTGGAGAAAAGACAGGAGGCAATCAGGGTGGAACTACTGCGTCTGTAATAGCCTTTCTGAAGCTACCACACTCGCAAATCAGTGTTCGTGTACCATTGATTCTCAATCGGTATAATATTGATAACGCTGAAAATGGAATCGGAGCAACTCCCGATTTGTTCGTGCCTCAAACCCTTGATGATTGGCTCAATAATAAAGATAGTATCTTGGAGCATGCGCTCTCAATGAAGCTTTGACGTTCAAAAGTTACGATGGCAGGGAATTAGGAGTGCAACCAGTTGACTACTTAAATATTGGATGGCGAAGCACCTTACTACTTTGCCTTATCTGCCCGATTTGTTTAAGTGCCTTTACTTTAATTTTACGTAAAGTTGAAGCTGCCGCTAGTCTATACCTAGGGCTATTTCTGCTAATATTTTGTTTAAACGCTGTTCCTCAAGTCATTGGATTTGCTGGATTCTATCAGGCATATCCGTGGCTTACCTTTGCTCCGTTTAATAATGAGTTGTGGCTTGGACCACTTTTGCTTTTACACACACTTAAATTAACAAAACGTCCAGTGCCACGCTACGTTAGACTTCTGTTTATTTCCGCACTCATTCAAACAAGCTACTACACAATTTTATTCTTGGGAATTGAAACCTATCAGGATAAGTTTGCATATAGCTCTGCCGTTCACAATGTGTTTATCTCTCCCATTGAATCAATATGCACAGTTACAGTGTCTCTATTTTGCTGTTTTAAGGCATTTTTATACGCACGTCGATATACGCGAGAATTGCTCGATTTGGAAAGCGATCAAGAGTCGTTTGATGTAAGCTGGTTAACTTGGATGGCTGGATTAGTTGGAACGCTCGTAGTCTTGTGGTCCACTTTTGAATTGTTTCATCGATTTGTCGAAGAGTTTAGCTATCCAGCGCAGTATCCGTTTCACCTGATCTTTCTTGCAATTATTATGGTGCTTGGACAAAAAGCCGTCTCTTCGATACGGCTCCCTTTTCCAGAGCCGCTGCCAACTGCAAATGAGCAAAACATTTCTGAAGAAGTTTTAAAAGAGACAAGCCTAATAGACAAAATAAAAGACGGACTCGAAAAAGACTGTTGGTATTTGCGACACCAGTTTTCTTTAAGCGACATGGCACGTGCACTTGGAAGTAATGAAACGTATATTTCCAAAGCAATAAATGTTGGCTTTGGGAAAAATTTTTCCAGTTTGATAAACGAAGCACGAGTGAATCATGCTAAACGGCTAATACAGCATGATCCCACTATTTCTTTATCTGACTTGATGCACGAATCCGGTTTTAATTCTAAAGCAAGTTTTAACAGATCATTCAAGTTAATAGCTGGTATTACACCGAGCGCATATCAATTATCACTTAGATAGATGCCTTCTTCGTGCATAATTTGAGGTGGATGGTTTTGATAACCGAGAATAATTGTATTTGATGGTTCTGTGGAGCCTATCAAAGCTAGCCAATAAACGTCCGCTTTGCATAGTCTGCGATCGTTCTTAAATACAATGTTTCATATAGGCTGACTGACCGTTATATTGTCTAAAGCAGACTGCCGCCAGAGCGGCGGTGACGGACTGGTATTCGCTCTTAGGAGATCCTTGCCTTCGCAAGGATGAGGGGCTGGTTATCGCTCACTACAGATCTAATGTAAAAAATACTGACAGTCTGCTTTCAGGAATAGTTTTTAAAAACTGAATGACTGCAAATGGCACAAACCAGATACCTGCCTACGCAGGCATGACGGACTGCAAATGGCACTAAGCAGATACCAGCCTGCGCTTAATACTGTTCGTTTAAGCACTTTTAATAGTGTGTTTTGCTTTTTTAGTAGAGTATTTCCGTACGACATCTATCTTCTTTTCTCTTGGGTTAGAGCGCCGTTTTTCTTTCGGCAATATGAAGTCTTTCAGCACGTGCGTTATGTCTTTCATTCTTGCTGGAATAGTGTGTAAGCTTTTTGTAGACGCTATCATATGGTAGTCATACAGAACAATGCGCAAGGCCGCGGTAAAGCTTATTCTCGTGGGTCTTATTCCCACCTCAACGGCGGTCAATGCTATCTCATATCGCACGAGATTGTAGGCGATGAGCATGCCATATAACTCTTGATATACCAGGTCCTTTTTCTTGCTACGAAGCGTTAATGCATTTTGCAGCATCGATACTTTCACTTCGCGATAACCCAGTTCTATTTCCCAGCGTTCTTTATATAAGTTAATGATATCTTTCGCTTGATACTCTTCATGGGGCAGGTTCGTCGCAATTTTGACTTCTTTGTTACGACCTATTTTGAAGGTAATGAGCCGCATATTCCAATGCTTTGGTAAGGATTTATCCTTTCTTCTTGCGCTACTTAGATCACGCTCAACATAGGCGTCATTAGCCGCATACTTTTGTTTCATCGTGTATTTAAGGTCTTTTTTAATAGGGGTTATCCAGAACCTTTGATGTCCGTGATTCTCTATGTCAATCAGCAGCTTAGCGGAGTGATACAATTTATCCATGAGCAAGATACTCTTGCCTGGCACGCTCGCTTGCAGTTTCGCGGCGTGGCTTAATTCAGACTCATTAAATTCAGAGGCTTGTGCATGTAATATCAAATGATTACGGACATTCATTAGGCAAGTCAACCGCATAACGGGGTAGCCTGATTTCGCATCACTTTGGTTTAGCACTGAGCCAAAGTGTTCCCTTAGTTCCGGTGTATCTTCTGTACGCAATGTTGTGCCATCAATCGACAATACTTGCAAACCATTCCAGTTATCATCTACATGGGTTTGATTGTTCCAATGCTGTGCACTCAATTCAAACAGCTCTTTGACTGGCTTAAATCCTAGGCGTTGTCTTGCATTGCTTAGCGAACTTCTCGCGGCCAATAGATCATTATTCAGTCCTGCTGAGTTAAATGCTAAGCGGGTAGCCACCTCTTGTATCGACTCTTGACGTAACAGTGACATGCCAACAACAAGCCTTAATACTTGCTTCGGTGGTAATTTCCTTCGTCTGAGAGAAACGTTGTCACTTAGCGAAAGCGCTTGCTCCAACCACTGAGAAGGCAGCGGAGCATTAAATACACTAACGTTATGGTGAAGATGTTCTTCAGAAAAAACAGCGGCAAGATCTTGAGCGAGCATGGTGGCCTGGTAATAACAAGAAAAGACTAGTTTGATCCCATTATCGGCCTAGTCAAGTCATTATCTAAGCCACTAAAACCATGTATTTAAGTCTTAAACGATCAGTATTAAGCCTGCGCTGGTATGACGGTCGGCCAATGGCACGAAGCCGCCTGTATGGTTTGGTCAAGCTCTGTATATAGAAAAAATAAGATTGAGTTCAGACTAATTCATTTAATGTAATACCGTATTAAACTGCACTATTAATCTTTCACCATCGGTCAATTGCACGGTCATAGCCCAGTGCATGACCGCTTGGTTACAACTCCCCAGAAAAAACACACCTTGGTAAGACCTATCCGAACTCTGCGTAGGAATAACCGGCGTCTTGCCCATAAACATATCTATGCCTTCAATCCACCCTTGTGTACAACCGCGCATGGACAGGTGATGTTGAAGAGCAATCAATAGCACGCACAACTCGCCCCGATCAAGTACGACAAGTCTATGTCGAATACGCTCATCTGAAAGGTAGTATCGACGAATACATGGCTATGCTGGTGGATTGGAAAGTCGCCGCGGCACGCGCAGGACTCGAATATCATCAAAGCCTTGTTGCGTAGATAACGTTAACGTTTTGATTTAAATATATTTATGACATAACATGGGCTTACAGGGACGTACTACAGGAAATCATTCGTGCTCAAGACAATATCAGTCTTCGTTTTGCTTACACTTTCACATATAGCACATGGCGTAATCATCGACCATGATTACGTTATTGATGATAGTTTTCTAGATACCGAGACCGGTTTGGTCTGGATGGATTATGGTGTCAATAATGGGATGTCATTTAACGAGGTGATGTTAGAGTTAAATGTTGGTGGTTTATATGAAGAGTGGCGCCTACCAACTACAGATGAGGTGTATAGGCTCTGGGAATCGGTGATCGCGCTAGACATATACACACCAACATCTGTTTATAGCAGTTTTTTAAACCCAAGCAACCCAGAAATCTTAGATAGAAATCCATCATCCCCGTATTTCAATACGATTGGGCAGATGACGGCAGATACCCCTACATTGACAATTTCTAGTGATTATTCGGCGGTAATGTGGTTTCAAGGCACTTATGAACTGGCCGCCACATCAGTTAGTATTTCTTTCGAAAAATTTTACTTGCACATTTATGATGGATTATCGCCATCTGATCCGAATTATCAGAGTGTCCTAGCAGATCCAGACGTTGCTCTTGATTACATTGGTACGTATCTTGTCTATAAACAAGATGTCAACGAACCAACTACGATAGCGATTTTATTGATAGCACTTGTTATGTTAATGCGGAAGCGCTTGTTTCGATTAAAATAGTATCTATCAAATCCGTAACTAAATGACCTCTAGACATGGATATAAGCTGCTGTGTTTGCAGGGATAACAAGACTTATACACATGCTTATCCCATGAAACGGTGGATATGTTCTCTTAGCCATTGAGTGGCGCGTTCTGCGGCGTCACTCACAATGTCCTTTTTAGCGTAATTTAGGACGTTTCCATGAAACACGTTCCAGGGTAGGGGAATTGTTGCTAAGGTAATTTGGTGTTCAAACCTTGAAAATAGGTAGGTGCATGAAGTCTGCTACGATGAAGAAACAGCGGAACTTAGACTTCAGCTAGCTAACCGGTATTACAACTACTGTGATGTCCCGCTCTCGATGTATCGCTCTTTGCTTAGCGCCAGCTCAAAAGGCAGCTATTTCAATCAAGCAATTAAAGGCCGCTATCTCTGTTAAGGTGATGCCGTTTTACTCGCTGTAGCGCTGACTGTTAACCGATGTGGTGATTGAGCTTAAATGACCAGCTCACAATCGGCATCAAACTCTACCATTCTATAGCCTGCCACCAAGCAGTCAGCCAATAATGCATTGAAGTCGTCAGAAAAACCGTCGCGGTGGTTGTACTCAGGTTCATTATAAAGTTTGACCCACCAGCCTGTATCCCGCGATTGGATCATGCCTTCGGCCGAGTCTCGGCCAAGAATATCGAGTTGCTTGTGGTCTGACTCGTTGATGCTTTGCGTACTTAAACAAACGGTCTTGTAATTCTCTGTTGAACTTTGCAATACGTTGATGCGAGATTGGCCCATGAACGGCTCCTACTAAAAGAAAAGACCATTCAATTATCGCTAGATGACGTTATCTGGCCATATTTCTAGAGCAAGCCCATCAACCTTATCACAGCGCCTTAAATCCTATCGCCTTCGCAATTTTACTGCTGTCCCTGTAGCCACCACAAAAAGCATGGATTTGCCCCCGCCGGAGTATTGGCTTATGTCGAAATCTATGGCCACGATAGCATTACCACCAAGTGCAAGTGCTTCGCGTTTTAGCTCCTCGATGACCTCTTCTTGCGCTTCCTTTAATGTGTTTTGAATGCTGGAGCTTCGACCACCTAACTTGTCACTCCACCCCGTAAAGTAGTCTTTGATGACGTTAAGACCGTGTGCGGATTGGGCTGATATGACGCCAAGGCGAGTTTCAATCGGCAGGTTAACGGCCATTTCTGTCGTGACCATTACGCCCATATCTTCATGAGCACTTTTATTAGTATCGAACGCGAGACGGGTGCTTTGTTGCTGCTTAAAAGTTTCCATCGCCCGCAACAACACGGCATTGTTATCAGCATCCAACGAGCACAGGCGCTGACCGTTGTGCTCAATATCCACCATCTCGCCTGCCATCTCGAAGCTGAGATTGGCAAAGCCGTATTCGTCGCCGCTGTCAGAACACAACACGCCTTTACCCACCAACCAGGTGCGCTCATCACAGCAGGTGATATTCTGCACGACCAGAGGCGGAATGTATTGGCTGGTGGTCTCAAAATTAAACAGGATTTCGTAGTAATCGTCTTCGTGGACAAAGAAGCTATCTACGTGTTTTCCTTGATGGAAAATACACAAAGTCTTGTCGGCTTGGCTGTAATGCAACACGGTGTCGTCAATATGATAATCTTTTGCTTCGATTCGATCGTGGATGACCGATTCCCGAAAACAAAATCGTTGCTGCTCAGCTGCACCCATACTTGTTCCTCAAACGTTGTTATAAGGTCAACTGTAATGCAAAATCAACCGAGTGCAGAAATTAGACTCCTACATAACGATAGCTCTAAGAATTTAAGAACGAAAACGAGCAGAACTTTTTAAAGTGAGCACTATGATTTGTGAAGTCAGAGTCTTTGATGTACCGATCTAAAAACGACGAATTTGAGAAGACGGTAGAAGGTACACGAGTCGTGAGTCGCTATTGAAGCTCGTTTAATGCCGCAGGCATTGCGGCTATTTGTAATGACGTCTTCGCCAAAGGTGCATCCACCGGTGAGGTTGCTCAGGTCGGTGACATTAATGAGCTAATAAGTCCGCGGAATGGAACCGTCGGCGATAGATTTCAAGCCATCCACACGATTGATTTAGTCGACCGCATGGCAGGCGGCAGCAATTCTTTAACGCATGCTAACGTTGAGTATGATGACGCGATACTCAACATTAAGTACTACGCCAATAGCCACCTTTTTGCCGATACGTACAACCCTGTCCAGCGCTTATTTTTTGTCAATGGTTCAGTTAGTGGTAAAAAGACAGATTTCAATGAGTCTCGGTTACAACTGTCCCCGGGCAATGATGGGTCTGGCTGGGGCCTGACAGATGCTGGAGAGTGGGCTAGTTCCTATCTGTATCTAGCCGATAGTACAGGTAACGTATTCGATTACCTTCTTACCACCAAAACCTTCGACAATCTCATTCCGCAGTCGCTAAACATCAGTGATTTTTCGTTTGGCTACATGGATTTATGGGTGAACAGCGAGAATGACATGCGCTTATCCGGCAATAGCATTGGCGGCGATATCGTGGATATTCGCAGTGATGTGGCACAGTGATAAGTCTCTTACTAAGCAATCAAGTGTCAGACTGAGCTATTGAGATTCATACAGCGGCTTCATTTAATATGTCACGTTCCTCCGTTACTCGTTTCATGACTTGCTCGTCGCTTGGATCTTAAATTCTTCGGAGTAGCGTTTTCCGCTCATTACAACACCTCATAGTTTATGCAATTATAAAGCTATAAAGTGTCTAGTGCGCTAGGGTCTTACCATAACTGATATTGGAACAAGTTAAAAACTCTCAAAGTTTTATTTAATTTGATTGGAGGTAAAATAGAAATGTCTGAGCAAAGTAACCATATTTATCTAAATGCAAAAGCAGTTCCTTAATATTGCAAGGTATGCAGAGGAAAGTGCGGATTTAGCTACTATTTACATTGCGGTTGTATGCAACTATGCCTTGGCCATTGAACTTTACTTAAAGTCACTAGATACAAATGTACTTCCTAAAACTAGTGAAATAAAATCTAATGCTCGCGGCCATGATCTTGAAAAACTTTTTCTTTCGCTTCCTCCTTCTGATCAAACAAAACTTGCAGACAAATTCTACACATTAGAAGGACAAGAACTAAAAGTTCTTCTGGTTACTTGTAAAGATTATTTCGTGAAGAGCAGATATGCACATGAACCTCAATCAAAAATTCCTTACCAAATATCGCAGATACGTTCGTTGGCTGATGGTATCGATAAATCAGTCGAAAACTGGAATGTAGAATAATAGAAAACTACGCAATCAGCCTTAAGGGAAAATTATGAATTTACTTAATCTAAATGATGTTATGACAATGGAATTGTCTGAGATTGATGAGTTGTTATCGCTTCACAAAGCTGAGTTGAAACAAGGCTATGTTCTAAACCAGAACAATCAAAAAGAAGCTATCGATTATGTGAATTTTACTTCTGTTGTTGAGACATTAGAGCGAGCAAAAAACCTTAAAACAGCACATAAAGCGCAATAGGAAATATCGGTGAAAAAAGAGCCGCCTTTGGTGCTTGTTAAAACATGGTATGAACTGCTCCTTAATGCCGAAGATGATGATTCTCGTGGACATGCACAAAAGATGTTGTTGGGAGCATTTGGATCTGAACAAGCAGTTGCCGAATACTTGAAGCTTCATAAAATAATTTAATGGGAAACACGATGAACATACTTTCTGAGGATGGAAAATCAGTAATAAGTCTAAAAAGCTGGGAGGAGGTGTTCGAAAGACCTGGCTTCAAGAGAGGGGTAAACCCCACTGAAGTTAAGCTGAAACGTATCATCGGGAAGTACGATTTTAGCGATGAAAACCACTGTGGACTAAGTTCATGCAATACATCACATAAAAAGGGTTACTTGGTGGTCTGTTCAAGTAACATCGAAACCAACATTGGTCATAAATGTGGGAAAAAACACTTTGGAGTGGACTTTAATGAACTGGAGCGTACTTTCCGTAAAGATATTAATGTTCGAAATGCCAGAGAAAATATACAACGAAGGATTGGAGAGCTTGAATTTATCCGTGAGCGTGTAAACCGCATGTATAAACCTGAAGGGTTAGAGCTTTTCTGTCGCGTAAGAAATCTTAGAGAGAGCAAGGAAGGCATTACCGGAGCTCTGCGCGTCAAATTAGAACGTCGAGCAAAGAGTGGTGATGAGAAGGTTTATGACTCTGTAAAAGCCTCTGAAGCGGACATCGTTCTTGAAGAAGAAAAGCGAGGTAGAGAGCTTACCGATAATGAAAAGGAGCTGTTAACAGTGAGCCTCCCCGTAGGCATAATCTATGGAGTGCGGGCTTTTAATACTTATAGTGTCATTAAAGACATACTTCATGACGATATGCCAAGCTTACTTGATGAGCTTGACCAGCTAGATACCTCAATGCTCTCAGATACTCAGTTAATTGACTGGTCAAAGAGACTTAATGGCATAGATAAAAATCTATTGGCTGCCCAAGATGCTATCGAAGACTGTAAGCGATTCTTAGTCGATAGTAATATCAAATTCATTAAACAATATGAGCAACTCATCTAAGTGTGCGATAGAAAATACCATGCCAAAAACAGTTAAATGCCCTGAATGTTTCTATCATAATGCACTTCTTGAAAACGAGAATGCAGAACCAGGCTGCTGAATATATGGCAAGTATCTATTGTCCTTCATGTTAGTCTGGCATGACCGATTTTGCGCCAATGCGAGATTCAGCCTAATAAGGCGTATATTAACAAGGTAGGAAATGTAGTTGAAACAGAACAAAAACCAGAAAAGGCAGCTAAAACTTAAGAAAGAGAAAAAACGTTTAGAGACCCGCAGACACGAGAGTAATCGAATGATTAAGATTGCTAAGGTCCCCGATTTTATTACGTGCAATGAGTGTGGTGGTAAAGCCCCTCAGTCAACATTTGAGATATTAAACACAAAAGGCATGGACGGCATTGAAGTGGCTGTTACTGGAATATGTAGTGATTGCAAATTGCCTACGATTGCTGTTTCTGGCGACCCCGATGCAACAGCCGAGTTAATGATGGTGTTGCAAGATAAAATGGGTGGTGGCCAGTTAGGTATTGAACAAAGGAAACTGAAATAGGAAGTAATATCTATGGAAGAAGTGATTCTTAGAAGCGCGGGGGATTTTCCGAACAAATCTGTCGTTGAATATGCAACAGTAGTGGTAAAACTGAGAATGCGCGATATCCCTGAGAGTCTGCAGAATGAACATTGCCATGAAGACTCGATAGTACATTTATTTCTTTCTTCAAATCTTAGATTGACATTTAAAGAAATGTATCTTGACAGTAAAGAATTAGCACAGAAATTTAAAGAGTTCGCTGATATTAAACTTAAAAAACGGACATATACTGCTAAAACATTTGTTGAGGTAAGAACTTCTACGAGGAAAATAACAACTACAGCGATGCGTGCAAAACACTCAATTGCGGTGAGAGCATTGCTAGAGGGGAAGTAGTATAGGAATATATCAGCGAGGGAAAAGTGGCTAAATATAAGTATCGCCACGGTATCGCTTGCGATCATAGTATTTGCTGCGGGTGTGGTTAGATGGATTACCTGTGGAAGAAATGAGTCTTAGTCTGAACTAGGAAACGAGAAATTGATTGGAAGCATCAAACATCCGCATTTAATAGGTTGCGGAAATAGAGTATTTGATAATATGAATACTATCAAACAAGGTAAAAAGGATTCTATATGACGAAGTTTTTTGTACCACTCCTATTTTGTTTCTTTTGGGTTAGTGTGATTTTCGCTGGAACAGATTACTTCAAAGAAAACGTTTACGATGTTGGTGGTGACAAAGTTAGTTTGAAGCTCATTTCTAACACGAATAGCTACATTGATCAGTATGATCGATTGTGGTCTATTGTCAAAGTGTCGCCAGATACTTATAAGGCCATTCCTTCTGGAAACAATAAATGCTTGTTAGAGAACGTTAGCATGCATCCTTATTTTGAAAAAGATACTGACCTAGCAAAGTACATCGCTCATGATAGCCGATGCAGCCTTAAAGCAACTCCTTTTGAAGCCTACACATTCGCTAGATCTGAAAATGAGCTAATTTCCTTTACTTTTAGTGTTTGCCCTTCTGGTTACGAGGAAAAAGGGTATTGCGAAAAAGTGGCACATTTGTCAACCGACAAATTGAATAATTCATTAGCAGTTAATTGATATTGGAAATTTATGAATTTACTTAATCTAAATGATGTTATGGCAATGGAATTGTCTGAGATTGATGAGTTGTTATCGATTCACAAAGCTGAGTTGCAACAAGGTTATGTTCTAAACCAGAACAATCAAAAAGAAGCTATCGATTCTGTGAATTTTGCTTCTGTTGTTAAGACATTAGAGCGAGCAAAAACGCTTAAAACAGCACATTAAGCGCAATAAGAAATAATTGAGTATAAAACGTATTATTGTCCCACAAACGTAGCACCGTGCTTATATCTTAAGTCTCTGAGCCAGCTGGGTTAGCATTGTTGCTGATTGGTATAGTGGGCTCTTAGAGCCTCGAGTTCGCCGTTAGTCTGAGATTGATTAGCTTTTGTTTGGGAACTCTTCTTCAGTGAAATCACTGATGCAATTGCTTTGCTCGAATGCATCGCCTTGTTTTATACAGTCAGTCATTTTTTGGTTAGGCTCAAGGTAGGCTTCCGTGACAGTGTCTAACGCAACATAACCAGTCATCAATGTGCATGTGGCACCAATCACGCCCCCAGTAACTTTCTCCAAGCCTTCACGTCCGTAATAACATACTGCGCCGTAAATGATACCTGCGATATACCAAGACGACATGATAGAAATGTCCTGATTGGCAATATCGTCTACAGTCTGGTCAATGGTTAGTGCCTGGTATAAGTCATATCCAGAGTTCGCCAATATGATTGCGCCGATCCCTATAACTACTGCTGTGTACATGAAGAATTCTCCTTACGTTTTTCTATTTTAATATCCATACAACCCATTGTTGTAACAGGCCTCATCGATTTGTTTAGCTATTTCCCACACACCATCACGGTCAGATAGATACTTAGCACTGATGACGGGTACAAAGACGCCATCATTGATGATACAAAGCTCGACCCGGTAGCCTTCGCAGTTACCACTACGCGCAAACACAATCACATTTCCCTTAGGTAGAGACGCTTGCTTATCCTGCTTGTACTCACCAAAACTGATATATTCCGCTGCGCCATAGGCTGAGCAATCCCAACCCGGCATAACAATCGCCTTGAGTGCTTCTTCAAATTGCTTTTCCAGCTCTCCATAGCTGCGCTGCTTCACGTATTCAAGCAGACTTGTCTCTTTTCCGTCTTTGATTTTGGGTTGATAAACCATCGTGCGAATAGCCAGTTCCATTTAAGAATCCTAATAGTGACTGAATTGCACTCACTATCACTTATATCCGTATTTCCGCTATAAATTAGTCATCGCCTTGTCTAATCAATCAGTTGGGGGAAATTGTTCGATACCTCAAGTCCAGCTGGGGTCACCAGAAGCCACACATTGTCATAGGTCCCAGTTGTAACTGGCTCTTGTGAAATGTTCGGATAATTAGCAAAGGCGACCACTGCAATCACGTCAGAAACGTTATCGGGCAGGCTCGTCAAGCGAACTGGCGAAAGCGATACTAACTCCAGCGAATGAACATCAATGCTTTCACCAAACGTAAGCATTGCCGGAACTTTCTGCTCGAACCACGTGAGGTTTGTAAATTCGTGGATAAGAGATAACGTTTTTTCATCGTAAACAAATACAACGTCTAGCTTCATTGCATAATTCAGCTCATTATCGGTGACAACTGCATGAATACTCTTGATATGGTTCTTCGCACAAGCTGTTACAAGTAATATTCCTATAGCCACCGTGAGGATCGTAGCCGCGCGCGATTTCATTGATTGAATATTCCAAGTTGCAAGTGAATGAATGGCAAGCTTAGCCTGTTATTGAGCTAACGGGTAGCCCGCCTGCTAGTGCATCTTCGATATCAAAGATTGCGCGGCGCAACTGGCGCAGAGTGTACTCAGCATGTTTCAGCCTTTCATTGAGCGCCAATTTCTCGCTCAACAGCTCGGCCTTCTTTGCTTCATTGCGTAATCGCTTCGCGTACTGCTTTGCCAGCCGGAGCTGCGCTTCCGCATCTTCGACTGTTTTAATCTTTTCTAATCGTTGCGTAAAATTCATAGTGTAAAAACCTGTAATTGATAAACAAAGGATGGGGCATCGCGACCAGCATTCCCTGACTGGCGCATTATTTGCCCTTTGAGTGTTTTGTCACCACGTAAATCTCGTAACCATCGCCAAGGGTTGCTGGCATTACCCCAAAATCGTTAACTACTGAGCCGTCGATGGTCGTGTAGTCGTTAAAAAGCATTTGCGTGTAGACTTTACTTTTCATCGCGTGCATTTCGCTGCTGTAGGCCTTGCCTGACGATGCAACGTGGATTTGAGACACCTTCTGGGATGGATTAGCTAGATTATGTAGTTGTGTGCGGATCCAGCCGCTGGCGACTTGCTTACCGTTTTTATACCCGCTACCGATAACGCTGCGTGGTGTGATATTGCCATTCAGTAGGTTGTTCAGCATGGTTTGGTATTCGATTAATTTAGTCATTTCAGGCAGCCTCGACAACAGTAAACGTGTGACGGCCTTGAGCGTTGTAGCAGTTAACTAAAAAGCCAGACGGGTTGACCGCGATACGCACTTCAAATCGACCGCATGAGTGGCCTGCACCCCAGAAAAAGCCTGTATAGTTATTGCATTGCCACGTCGCCAGTTTGCGCTTGTGGTGCTTCGGTGGCTGAGGTGAGCTATCCGACACAAGAATTTTTGTGCCTTTCTTAACTTGCTCAAAATCACTGATGGAATTTAACTCCATTACCCCTGCTCCTCTTCTGTTACTCGCTTATCTAAACGCGCCCCTTCCAAATTGATAGTGTGCGTTGGCGAGTCACTGTTTATATCGCCGTATACGCGTACCATTAATTGGCCGTCATACTTCTCAATATAAATGGGCTGACCCATATCATCGTCTGAGCAGCAGTCACCATAGCCCTTGATATGGATCCCCAAACCTAAGCCGCTCTTAGTATTGATAACGCCCATGGTGTCTTCGCCGGTTGCCTCGTCGTGCAGGGCAAAGCAAAGATTCCCGTCATTGGCGCCGACGGTATAGCCAGCCGCAATGAGTGTGTGTATGGCGTTCCCTATGTCCGTTGCAGTCGGCATTGACATATTTTATTTAGCTCCAATGGTGAACAGTAAAGCCAGGTTAACGCGCTTGCTTATTCACGCTGCAAATCAGGCGCAGAGCATCCCACCCTTGCTTATCACAAAATCCACCTGTGAAATCGCTTCTGTCCGCGACCCAAGCCACTGTGTTGCGTGTTTGATGGCTTCTTCTCATATCGTTGCTTTAATCTTCACTTGCCAACTGCACTGCGTATTCCCGTCCAGTCGATGCTCGCCCTTGAATGACAACTAGTTATCCGGCGCGGTTTTTGTATGAAAAATACGCGCTAGCATTTGTCGAGATACTGGCATAGGTCGCTCCTACGCTATGGATTGAGTGATTAAGGGATTTGTGTTCTTAAGCACGGATAACGGTACGCAGCTGGTTTAGCAGGTCTCACTAATAAGCCAGAAATCAGACCGAAGGAACAGGTGAGGTTTGGGTTAAATACCACTATATTTTCAAATATGGAAATCGGAGGTGTCGAGAATGATGAATGAGATTGAGGGCGTGTACTTTTGGGCGCGTGTGAAGTCAGAGACCGACAAGATACTCATTGTCGAACAAGTGAGAATCGGTTTCTATCTCATGGCAACGGACAAGCTCTACCCCCGGGAGGCTGTCGAACTGCTGTCATTGCCTATTCCGTCGCCTTTTAATGTTGCTTAACAATGTCAATTTAGCGCCCAGTCGTACCATCAAAAGTGTTTTGCGGCACTGTCCGGACTAGTGCTATAGACCCTTCGCCCTCCCTGCACAATTTGCCATCCATGGCGACCATGAACTCGTTACTGATTGGCGAAGTCCGGTACTTCAAACCCATGCCGTGTTTGCTGGTGCTGGTTCTGATGTGGACGTGGTGGCTGATAGTTTCTCCCGTTATTGAGTCGCGCCACAGGCTGCTGGTTTTGCGGTGGATGGCTATTCGTTTGTTGTGCTTGCTGATAGCCTGCGCTTTGTTGTTGATTAGCAGCTTGCTGCTTACCGCGACTTAGCAGTTCAAAACTATCGACAACGACCTCAGTTGTTTCCCGATTATTGCCTTGTTGATCTTGCCATTTGCAAACGTTTAGCTTGCCTTCCAAGAATATTTCGGAGCCTTTCTGTAATAAGTTGCTGATAAGCTCGGCTGTTTTGCGGTAAGCAACCCCCTTCAGCCAAGTCGTATTCTCAACCTTTTGACCGTTATTGTCAGTATACGCCGATGTACTTGCCAGACTGAAATTCACCACCAAATCGCCTGACTGTAGGTTCTTCGCTTCTAGTTGACCGATATTACCCTTCGCTATGACTTTAATAAAACCGCGTGACATATTATTTCCTCAAAATTGACATTAAGGTTTTTATCTCTTGCTGAGATGATTTCATTATCAATTAAGTCGAATATCACGCCACAAACCAGAACACTCTTACACTGCCCTGTACCGCTTGGGAAAAGTCTTTATCTCGCTGCGGCTCTTTTCGCTTTGCACTACAAATCAGCTGACTGGGCAGATTGCTTTGGCAACATCCAACATGCCTTGCACATAGGCAGCCTTTACTTCAGATTGATGTGCTTTCTGTGAATTGAGGAATCGCTGGTGCTCTTCTATACGCCGGCCTTTATATGCGCTTGGGCGACTCCATGAGCACTGTTTGGAACGAACGGGTGCAGACAACCGCCAGTATGCTTTATGAAGATCGCTTTAACCCATATCTGAGGAGCCAAATTTCATTTCGTGAAAATTTGTACGGAGACAACCCTTTCGAAAATAGTGCTAAACTGCTCGTCAAAGAGATTACATCAGTAAGCGAACCAGGCTCATTCGCATTAATTACCTTAGGCTTGATGTTAGCGCTCTGGCGGAAACTCGCGAAGCGACATGTAATAATTCCTGTCTAGTGGGGGAGGGGGTATGTACGTAGTTTCTCGACCCATATAATCGTTTAAACCCGTGATTACCCTTTGCTTTACCTGATAATGCCGTGTTTTTGGAGTTCCTCGACAGCGGCTTTGATACTGCCAAACTGGTTAACCAGCTTATGCATCGCCACCTTTTTCGCTTCTTCCGATTCTCTCTGATTGAACGTATCCCACCATGTTTTGAGGATGATTGGCGGTAGTGATTGGGGTTGTGATGATCGCTTCATACGGTGTTAGTTCCTTTAACAGTAACGGCATAATACAACACGAGGGTGCGTTAAGCAGCTATTATAAAGCGCTTCAACCGCGTTTTGAGAACCACTGAAAACACCTGTCACCCGACCATTGTCACTTTCACAAGTAATACTAAGCCCCCATTTTGCGCTTTCGCTTGCCAGCACCACGCCACTAAGGTCTAGTCCAATGCTTTCGATTTGTTGTTTGAGTTGATGATTGTCGCGCACGTTTGCGTTGTCCTTGTTCTGAAGTTACCGCTTATTATGCCGTTGCGGTGCTTTTACACCACAAATCAGCGCCTTTCACATGACAGACGCAGACATTTGTTTTGCACTCACGCAGCCTGCGTTAATTTAAGCATCGATGAGGGCAGAATCTTCATTGATTCACTAATATTCCACACCTCATCAGCCGGTGCATCTTCGCCGGTTTCCTCAGCAAATTCTTCTTTGCTTCTCACCCACCCAAGAATTCGACTGACCGCTGTGTTCAGGCGGAGCATCGCGGCTTGATTGAAGCTTAAGTGCCGGTTGCCGTTCTTATAGAAACGGATTTTCACAAGCTCGACACTTTCACCGTCAGGGGTTGTCCCGGTGATATAATACGCATCCCCGTAGCCTATGTGCTCATAGCGACAGGAGCCGTACAAATTTCCGTAGCCCAGCAGACGAAAGGCGACGATTAAATCATCGGTAAATTGGCGCGCGGACTCGTTTAATCCATGATCCCAACTGTTGTGACCAAAGTTACCCCATGTGCTGATAACAAATCGATAATCCAACATTCGCTTTGACTGCCTATCTAGGCTTTCTCCATCCCCATGGTAGCGGTTGTAACGCCAAGAATCGTCAAACACTCGGGTGTTCGATTTATAGTATGTCTTTATCGAGTCTGCGTTAGTCAAGCTTTTATAAATATCGATTAAACTTTCTTCGATCAGCTCATTGCCCATTTCAACCGCATATTGGATGACATAGACACAATTCTTATAAGTGAAATCGAGCGCAGTAGCAGAGAGTTGATTGAGCAATGTCTTTTTGTTCTCAGCAGTTAACTTTTCTTTGATGGCGTCGAGCTCATCAAACAACAGGCCCCAAAATACGCCGCGCCATCCATACAGCTTGGCCCTTACCGATTCTAATAAATCCTCGTATTTGATTCCGAGTTCAGACAGCAAGTTCCCGTCTAACTTTCCAATCGTTTTGTATTGATTGAGCGTGTGCTGCATATTGCGTTCGTAGCTCTCCAGAAGCGCCCAAATCACACCGCGACTTTTCACTAATTCAAAGCTCTCAGTCCCTTCCTTTTTCATCTCAGCTTTCACCCGCTGACGTTCAACGTACTCGTGAAATTTGTCCGTAGTCTCACTTGTCGTTTTATGAAGCCCCAACTCTTCACTAATGAACTTTAGAAATGGACTTGTTGCTTTAATCCCCAAATCAGGCCGGTAGTGATAGCGTCGCTGCTCCCAGCGTTCCCCGGCTGCGTCTTTCTCTTCTTCCAAGGCTTCTTGAGACAAATCGACAAAGGAAAATCGTACTAGGTGCACTTTAGCGCGCGCTTTTCTTTCGGCATCGAGGAAATCTGATGTGGTAATGATCTCGGAAAACTCTATCCCGCGACTCTTAATCGCCTGTTTTATCAGTTTACTTTCGGTCCAACGCTCTGGGATTACTGCATACAAGACTTTAAACGCCAGCTCTTGAAGCAATCGCGCAATCCATGCTTCAAATTCCCGGTAAGGAGGGTTACAAAAACCAAACGTTACACTCTTCGTTATAAGATTCGTTTCTGCGAATTCGGTGCCAATGAGGTGAATATTCTTGCCGCGATAGGTGCTGGTATGAATGCCGGCCTTTTCTATTGCGTATGCTTTGACGCTGGCACCTATTTTATCTTTGTTGGCGTTCAACGTATCTCGAATAGCGGTGACCACACGCCCGCACCCCGCACCTATATCGAGCACCGTAGGGTTTTTATCTCGTCCCTCAAGCTCATACACCATGCTAAGGCGCTTTACATCATCAGTGATGACCTGGATTTGTGCTGCCGTGGTGGGGTACCACTCGTAATCTTCGTTCGCGGCTTTTAAGGCCTTAACCGTGGCACTCACTGACGCTTGCTTAACCTTTGCCAGTTGCGCTGAGGGTTGTTCAAATAGATTGGATTGTTCCATGGGTTAGGCTCATCTTGTCGTTAATTGGCTGAACCACCGTTTAGGTCACTAATTTACGATATCTATTTGTATGTGACTGATACTATTGGAAATATAAGAGTTATTTTGCTACGAAACAATCTGACAACACTGAGCAAAATAGCAGAGTTGATATTTTTGAAGCACAAAAAAAACCGCTGTGGTGAGCGGTTTTTTGCTGAAACGGTCGGTAATCGTTGCATCTGGTCGTGTCAAACACTGTAGCCAAGAATAGAAAGTATAATTCTATTGGTAAAATGCGCAACAAATTTCATTAAATTCAATCAAAAGCGTCATTCAATAGTGTCCAGCATTGGCTTGATAAACGAAACCTTGATTCGCTTTTCCTAAACAAAACTCCAAAAACACGCATAGCGAATGAGATTTATTTGTATATGAATAAATCATACATATTTTAATTTCACAATCCCTTTACTCCCTTTGAATTGAGGGTAATCTATATTCTAATTACTGGCATATGAAGGTGTGATATGTGTTTTACTTCGGAATATTATTCACTCACAGGTGAAAAACCGGCTCGTTCAGTGTTGGAAGAAGTTATTGATGGATTACCAATGAGCGCTGCGTATGTAATTCAAAACTCATTGTCTTTGACTGAACAAGAGACTGGAAGACTTCTTGGGATACCATTATCGTTTTCCAAATGCCAAAGTGGAAAACTAAGCCCTTGTAGTAGCGATAAAGCGCTTCTAATCATGCGCGTTATTCAATCCGGCAAAGAAATATTTAAGAATGAAGTGCATTTACAAAACTGGATACGTTATCCAAATCTAACTTTGAGCAATAAACCGCCTTTCGAACTGCTACATTTCTCGATAGGAATTGAAATGGTACTTGACAGCTTGTTTAGACAACACTATTCATTTGTGGCTTGATATGACTCCTAGATATGTTTTTGGCTTTAATTACTCTGCCATTACTTTTTCCCACTTATACTGGCAATAGCCGCATTTACCCTCATTCCATTGGTCTTCAAGCCGAAGTCCTTCACCGCATATTTCACAGCTTGTATGTTCCATTTCGAACTCGCATGCTACGCATTTGCCCTCAGTATAGATAAATGTTTCTTTGTCACAGCTCAAACAAGTATCGTACGGCGAATGGTCGCCATCCATCACACTTTGAATTGCCTCACCACCAAGAGAGTCATCAATACACTGCTCGATTACTTCATCAAAGGTGAAATCTTCGTTACACGACCGACATCTTAAAGGAATTGAAGTATAGTATTCATCACTATCAGGGGCTTCAATAAGTGATGAATGGCAATTAGTACATCGCATATATTTTATTGAATCAGTTACAGTTGAATATACCCAGTCAACCTTCTCGAGACTAATTTGACATGATTTTTCTTCGGCCATATAGATTTCAGTAACACTTAGCAACACTGACCAAGCATTGTTTCCCAAAACTTCTTGAGGATCTAATTTGAGCTGTTCTGTCAGAAAATCACGAATAAGCAAAAATGATTTTGCGATAATCTCTCTGACAGTATCTGGAGATTCAGACGTATAGTAGTGTTCAAGGTCATTTCTTAGTCTGTTGATGTTGTCGAACCTTGACCAGTCTACTCCTATATTTAAGCTTTTGAACCTGTCTTTGATCGACTGTACGTCAACTGTCTTGTGTCCCTTTCCTTCAAATTGAATAGTGCCATCTTCAGTTCGCACAGGACGTATATTTTGTTTTATTAGCAGTTCTTTATTGTCTTTTGGTGAGAGTTGACAAAGTTTTTCTTTATACAATAACAAGATGCCAGCTGATATGTTTCTTACTGCTGAAATATTGCGTCTATCGTCGTTCGCTTGATGATCTTCAATGCCAATTTGTATCGAATCAATTGCGTTTTTTATGATTGTCATAGTAAGGCTCTTATACAGTTTTTTTTGAACACAAAAATCACTCAACTTTTCGGTCTTTACCCGATGAAGCACGTCGTTTACGTTCAACTTGAACATAAACAGTATCGGTGGTAGCACTGCTTGAATGTCCTAAGTCTTCTGATAAATCTTTTAACGGTCGGTCTCTTTCTATTTCCATACTCGCACCCGTATGCCTCAGATAGTGTGTCGTGGCTTCATTCAACTTCTGCGCGGTATCAAGACCGAGTTCAGACTTCATCTTAGTAAATGCTGCGTCAAATACCTGCTGAATGAGTCTGGATATTTGCCTACTGGTTAAGCCCCCTCGACCGCGTATTTTTTCAACCAAGATAGTTTGCTCGCCTTTGGATGGTAAAGATGAAAGGCCTCGCCATTCCCGGTAACGCTTGAGAAAAGGCAGATACCCTGAAGGCACAGTTATATCGCGAATTTTCTTGCCTTTGCCATAAGCCTTGAACCACCAATTATTGTCTTCATCTGTCCAAAAGTGACTCATCATGGGCGTCCAATCCCGACGTTCAGACAGCTCAGATAGCCTTAAAAACAGCGTTTTCATTGTGGCCACAATAAACAAATTGCGTTCTAGTAATGGGTCGTTATCAGCCATCTCCACTGCGGTATCTAACAAGTACTGCCATTGATGCTCGGTTAAACGGCTTATTGTTTTGACCTGGCTGTCTTTTATCAAGTGTTTACAGTCACGTTTTGCTAAAGGTATGGGATTACCAAAACAGATTTCCTCGTCTATTAAATGCCGGAAAAAAGAGTTCAATGCCACAAAAGTAGATTCGAGGGTTTGCAATGATGGCTGGTACTTTTTTGGATCGAGTACTCTGTCCTTGTCGTATTTCGGTGGCGTTTGCCTGAACGGCGTCCACTTAAGGTTTGAAGCAAAGTAACCGTTATTCAGGCTAAATCGGTCATGGAGCTGAGTGCTTATCCATTTAACCGGCGGCGCTACACAAAAATCAATATATCGCAAAATATCTGCTTTGCGTAATTCGTCGACTGGCTGCTTATCCACCATGAAGACCCACAGTAGAAACTTCTCAATATCATTCCGAAAACGCACATACGTGTGTTGTGACTTGTTGCGCCCGATATACAAAAGGTAATCTTTAGCCCAGTCCCAGTGCTGTCTCATCCATGTTGGTTGCTCATCTAAGAATGAACTTAGCTGTGGATAGTCAGACAGACTCAGCTCTGCCAGCTCAGTATACGTGGGAAACAACGGTGCGGGTTTAGTGATGGCCAAGTGAGTTTTTATTGTAGGTTAAGGTGGGAACATTATAACTTACTCTTATACACTATGTCTAATACTAAAGGGTATTAGACATAGTGGGGGTTACATGTAGAAACTGTAACTGACCTGAGGTTTCTCTCCTAAATCAACATACTTCATTATTTCTCCCACTTTCTTTGCGCACTCTAGAGTAATTGGTAAACGTCCGTCCAATTGCGTGTTGTTCCAGTTCATCTTAGTTAAACCAAGAATTTCCTCAGCAAGCTCTTCAAGCGAAGAATCATTTTCAAACACATCAATTTTTAACGGATTGGGAATATATGCCCCCGGATATGTCTGATAAAAATCTATGGTGCCTCTTGTGTATAGAATACCTTCATTTTCATTGATTGAGAGTAACGTGCCTCTTACCGGTGGATAGTTTGAATCGCTGAACAAACGCATGTCAGTATTTGTTATCGAAACAAAGTCCTTTGTACTGATGCTCTTTTCCTCAAGTACACGATTAAATCCTCTAATCTCAGTATCTCTAAACTTTGACGTCTTATGGATCACAATCCTTGCAGGCATGTGCATTAGTGCTCTACCATATTCTGACAATGCCGAGCTCAAAAAATCATAGGCTTGTTGCTCAGACATATATGGTCGTTTATCATTTTTGTCTATGACAACGGGCGTTCCACGGAGGATGACACCGTGTCCGAATTCATCGAACACCTGAGCAAGGCTTGTTGAGATCGTTTCACCATCTCTGCTTCGATAAAACCCTATTCCAACATAACAACTTTTGGGTTTAAATCGCTCTTCTTTTAACCGCCAGGGAACTGTTTTGTTACCCTTGTAATAGAGAGCTGTGGCAAAATTCCAAGCTCGTGTCGCATCATCCTGATTGCCTCTGTTAGCTTTCCCCGTTAACAATGTGCTCTCAACAACTAACTGCAGTGGCACGCCGAGATGCATACACTTTGCTTTTAGGAGCCTTCTGAAATCATGCTCCAGATAGAGTTCAACTTTTCCAGTGTCCTCTGTTGACTGCTTTTCTCTTTTTGTCAGAGAGATAAACATTTCATCAGGAATTACACAGATGATTACATCAATTGAACGATTTTCCGCAAGGAATTGTATCTGCTCATAAAATAAGTTCACGGCATCGACAACTCGCTCCTCTCGCGTTTTGTTTTTACCAACTTTGACAATTGATGATTTTTGAATAGTGCGTGTGTAGCCCGGAGACGAAAGTAGTTGGGTATGAAACCCATAATCCAATGACACCCCTCCAAAGCCTTTAAATAGATTTGAAAGATGGCTTTCTTTGGCTAAAATGCCAGTTCGACATAAATCCAGCCAGACATCTAGCTTGTCAACACCTTCCCCTCTTCCTACAATCCCTAATCTAAGTTCTGAGCGCCGCAATTCATCTTTTGTGTCATATACGCCCATACGTTCAATTCCATTCCTTGGACATATATGAGTACCTTTCCCAAATTCAAGAAGTGGCTCTTGGATGATTGTAATTTTCATAGTTTTATACTTCCGCCTCTTCTTCAGCATTATCAGCAGATGACAGAGGATTTTCTTCGGGTGCGAGTTGTATAAGCTGTTCAAATTTGATGCTTTCGCCCGATTGGGCATCCATTTGAGCAAGAAAATACGATACAAACCGCGTAAGATTTCTTACGGCTTGGTTATTTTCTAATCCTTTTTGTTTCGATACCAACTTATCATGAAACATGGAACGACGGCGTGTATTGTACGTGTATAGCCAACTTGGGACGATCATAGCGTGAAACTGATCTTGTATTTTTACGAATGTTAATTGGAAACTCAGGTGCTTAAAGTGAGCTGCTTTGCCGGGTTCCTTTTTGCTCTCTACGCGCTCGAAAACGGTTCGTTGAGCTGCTTTTAAGCCTATCCACTTTTCTTTTCTACTAATCTGTTCTTTATCTTCAGGTTGAAAGTAATATTGTTTTTCGAACATATCAAAACCAATGCAATAGTCTTTCACTTGTTCGCGAACCTGACCTTGCAATAGTGATTTAAATACATTCTCATACTCAACGTATTCAGAATCATGAAGCTCGTTAGAATCTAATTCTTCGATGCTTCCTTTATCTACTATCGACATTAAAGCCGTATGATCATCAAAGTTTGAGAATGTAAACAGTTTCCCATCATGAAATGTCCATGCAGAAAACTGGGAGCCTTCTAGAGCTAACGCTAACCGCACACATAAAAACATGTCTGATGAGCGCCTACCCTTATATCCTAACTCAGCTCTGGCTCTTTCAAACACATCTTTTTTAACGACCGTCAATTGTGCTACGTACACCGTATTAGGAAAAGAAATTGGAGCCAAATTAGTTGTATATGCTCTTGGCAACTCAGTGGTTGATTCTCGGAGTGCGAGGTAGCCGTCTATCTCACCAAGGATAAGCTTAAACTCATGCAAAATACGCTTTTGAGCAGTGACCCTCAAATTAGATGCTTTTGCTAGAATGTCGCCAGGATCTATTACATGAGTGTTGGTATTGAAAGTGAATACATCCCCTGTAATTTTATCGATAGACAATTGTGAGTAACTTTTCTGCTTTTTAACGAGCATTAAAACGTAAAGCTCATCAAAATTTGATTGGTAGTTTTTTTCAATAAACACAATCAATGTCTTTTTGATTTTTTCCAGATCTGTCGTTGCCGTTACTTGAAAAGCCACTCGGTCAAATTCATCACCTAAATCAATGCCCGGGAAATTTTTTTGCTTTGCATTTAAGTTATGTAGCTTTGGTAGATGAAATAGCTCTTTCAGTATAGGGATCAAAGCATCTTCCAATGCAAGGTTGATATCGAGTTTCCCCTGCTTCGTTGCAAGCTCTACTTGGGTAACCAGTCTAGATACAACTTGGCGAAGCTCGTTTTCTACGGTTAACACTTCCATCGATAGCTATGTCCTTTTTATACTGAAATTATATACAGTTTATATGTTAACGCTTGTCATTTAATCAATAACAATTTAAATCATCTTTTCCATAAACATTTCAAGTCATAATACTCATTGAAAGTGCTCTAAATTTGCTGAAGTTATGACAGCCGTCATAGATGGATTTTTTAAAGTTACGACCCCAAATAGGCGATAGCAATAGCCAGCTATCACCCTAAAAAATGTAGAGTTCGAAAGTCCTTAGTATTTAAGCGTCAACACTAAAATCGCAAAAGCTTTGGTATGTATCGGTTGGTCTTGGACTGATATTTTAGAAAATCATCGCCATGCACGTTCTTCAAATAAGGCTCTTCAATTTTTCGTAAGCGTCCGGCCATCCCACCTAGTTTTCAAAATTTAGCACCGCCAGAATCTTGATTTTAACTTCAAGGGGATGGCTATATGCATAGAAGAACAATCGAACAATGGCAGACACTGTTCAAACAACATGATGAAAGTGGCGTAACCGCTTCGCAATTCTGTCGAGAACAAGGTTTGTGCCCGAGATATTTTTCAAAGCGCAAACGAGATTTAGGCTGGCGCAACACACGTTCCACTGGCCCCAAGTTAGTCAAGTTGACCAAGCCCGAACCGACGCCTTTCACACCATCGGTAAGATTACAGTTCGGTCAAGTCAGCGTGCGGTGTCACCGCAGTGGCTAGTACACGTTATCAAGGCGCTTGCATCGTGAAGGTATTCGTCGAGCCAGATGATATCTATCTGCATGTGCTGCCTGTGGACTTCCGCAAGTCGATTAATGGTCTGCTGGCTATTGTTGAATCGGAACTTGAACTCAGTGCCTTCACAGGCGCTTTGTTTTTATTCAGCAATAAACAGCGCGATAAGCTCAAAGTGTTGCACTGGGATAAAACGGGCTTTGCCTTGTGGTACAAACGCCTTGAAAAGCACAAGTTCAAGTGGCCCAAAGAGAATGAGTTAAGCCATATGCGTTTAAACGAACAGCAACTTCACTGGCTGTTATCGGGCTTTGATATCATCGGCCATCAGCCCTTACACTACACCGCGTCGGGCTTATAACCGCAGATCATAAACAGCGCTTATCGATCACGAATTGGTCTAAATAAAGTAAGATAATCAGTGCCTCAATGCGCGATAATCACGCTATGGATATTGATATCGAATCGCTCCCAGATGACCCCAAGCAGCTAAAGAAATTGCTTGGCGAGATTGTGCAAAAATACCAGTTCTTAGAAGAGCAGTTCCGCATTGCGCAACATAAGCAGTTTGGCAAGTCGACGGAAGGCCATCCCGGGCAAGGCGAGTTATTTAATGAAGCCGAAGAACTGACTGTTGAGCTTGATGCGCCTTCGCCTGAGAAGGAAGCCATCAGCTATACCCGCACCAAACCGAAGCGTAAGCCGCTCCCTAAACACTTACCCCGTGAAGTGATTGTGCATGATATCAGTGAGGAAGAAAAAGTCTGTGGTGGTTGTCAGGGCAAGCTACATCAAATTGGCGAAGACAAAAGTGAGAAGCTGGCGTTTATCCCGGCCAAGGTCAAAGTGATTGAGCATGTCCGACCTAAGTATGGATGCCGGACCTGCGAGAAAGAAGGCACTAGCAATCACATCAAACAAGCACCTGTGCCGCACAGCGTTATCCCCAAAGGCTATGCGACATCCAGCCTACTTAGCCAGATAATCACCAGCAAATATCAGTACGGCTTACCGCTATATCGCCAAGAAGCCATGTTCAAACAGCACGGTATCGCGATAAGCCGCAAAACGATGGCGGACTGGATAATTCGCTGCGCCGAGTTGTTTAAGCCACTTTATGACAGGCTGCATGTGCTGCTATTACAGCAGCCCGTCATCCAAGCAGACGAGACTACACTCAACGTTATCAGTGAAGACAAAGCGACCAGCTATATGTGGGTCTATGCCACAGGCGCAGACTCGCCAAGTACTAACATCAAAAGCAGTGCCATTCCCAACATCGTGCTGTTTGATTACCACAACAGTCGGGCTGGGCAATGCGCCGTGGATTTTTTACAAGGGTATAAGAGTTTTATGCAGGTTGACGGTTATAAGGCGTACGAGCAAACTCAGGCGATACTCGTCGGCTGTATGGCCCATGCCAGGCGTAAGTTTATCGAGGCCAAAAAAGCCCAAGGAAAGAAACCCAGTGGCAAAGCCGATTGGGCGCTCAACCTTATTCAAAAGCTGTATCGCATTGAAACGCAAATCAAAGATAAATCGATGGATGAGCGCTACCGCATTCGCCAAGAAAAAAGTGTGCCGCTGCTCAAACAATTTGAAGTCTGGCTGATTAAATCTCAGCAGCAGGTTCTACCCAAGACCAAGCTAGGTGAAGCGATTGAATATTGCCTCAACCAGTGGGCAAAACTGCAACGCTATACGCTTGATGGGCAGCTGAGCATAGACAATAACCGCTCAGAAAGAGCCATTAAAAACCCTTCGTCGTCGGCAGAAAAGCCTGGTTGTTCAGTCAAACGGCCAACGGTGCCAATGCCAGTGCTGTTCTCTACAGCATCATTGAAACCGCGAAAGCCAATGACCTCAACGTCTTCGATTACATCATGCACAGCCTCGATACCTTGAGTCACAAAAACCCACAGATCGATCAACTGCTACCTTGGCAATTTGCTAAAAGCTAGGTGGGATGACCGGACGCTTACAATTTTTCGAACAATCACTTCAATGCAAATCCAACATACAAAAGCACATGCCCAAAGCAGTATATGAGGGAACGTTATACATACCCCTACCCAAAATAGACAAATGCCGAAGTAAATGGGGTTGCGAGACCTTGCGTAAATCCCGTGAGTAATAAGTGCTGTGGTTTCTTTCTGGTCAACCCGAATACGCCATGAATCTCCCATTTGAATTTGAGACAACAAGGTTACAGCAATTCCGCAAGCGCCAATCAACGAGCCGAGAAGTTGAAATGGAGTTGAAGGAACAAATATGAGGGGCACGCGTCCTAATTAACCAAAAAGAATTAGACCAAATCCTAGGCAAAATGTAACCACGAATATAGCCCCCGGCAAAATTTCTACTAACGGGGCGTTTCTAGATGCTGCTCTGATACCAAAATCACCATTTCTCTTGTATTGTACAAAGCTCCTACCGAGGACGGCTAGCAATAAAAAACTACTGATTAAAATAAGCGAAACCATATCAATCCTTATCGTATATGACGTTAAGAATATGATTGCAAAGTCTATACTTAATATAGAGTCAATGGGTGCCTAAAAATCGTTCAGGTAAAACTTGGGCATTTATGAATAAATGCCCAAGAACACTACTGTTCTCCTCTACTGTGCACGAGTCGATAGAGTACAGGCAGCACTACCAGTGTAAGCAAGGTTGACGATATTATCCCACCGATGACCACTGTTGCCAAAGGCCGTTGCACCTCTGCGCCAGTACCCACGTTGAGCGCCATGGGCACGAACCCAAGGCTTGCTACCAATGCGGTCATCAAAACAGGTCGCAATCGCGTGATGGCCCCTTCAACAATAGACGTGATGAGGTCCCCTGTTTCTTTAAATTGTTGCTTTATAAAAGACAACATCACAAGACCATTTAGTACCGCAATACCAGAGAGCGCGATAAACCCCACGCCTGCTGATATCGACAATGGCATGTCCCTCAGCCACAGTGAGAACACGCCGCCCGTCAATGCAAGTGGGACACCGGTGAATATAATAAACGCATCTCGCAGCGAGCCAAACACCACTACCAACAGCACCAAGATGACGAACAAGGTGGCAGGCACCACAAGCGATAAACGCTGACTCGCGCTTTCCAACTGTTCAAAGGTGCCGCCATAGTCGAGCCAGTAGCCTGCTGGCAAATCTACTTGTTCAGCTATTTGGGTTTTAGCTTCATCAACAAAGCTGCCCAAATCGCGGTTTCTCACATTGGCGGTGACAACCACTCGTCGCTTACCATTTTCTCGGCTAATTTGATTAGGGACGGTCGAATAAGCTAATTCAGCCACCTCCGACAAAGGCACAAAACCGCCATCGGGTGTCGTAATAGGAATATTCCCAATTGCCTCTAAATTACTTCGCGTTTGTTCATCAAAGCGCACCAGTAGTTCAAAACGGCGGTCCCCCTCAAATATTAGTCCTGCACTATTGCCCCCTACTGCTGATGCTAGCCACGTCTGCAAGTCCGTCACATCTAAGCCATATCGCGCCAGTGCAATGGGCTTGGGATTAATAGTGAATAATGGGATATCGTCGACTTGTTCAAGTCGGGCATCTGCTGCGCCATCAATGGTTTGCAATACTCGAAGGATGTCGTTAGCTGAGGCGACTAAGGTATCTAAATCGTCTCCAAATACTTTAATGCCTAAATCTGAGCGGACACCGCTTATCAATTCGTTAAAACGCATCTGAATAGGTTGAGTGAACTCATAGTTATTTCCTGCCACCTCCTGTAAGTCTTGCTCTAACATTTCAACAAACTCAGCTTTAGAGAGACTGGGGTTAGGCCATTCATCACGTGGATGTAACATCACAAAGGTGTCGGTCACATTAGGCGGCATAGCATCGGTCGCTACCTCCGCTGTGCCGGTTTTGGCAAACACGGTTTTCACTTGCGGATAGCTCATGATTTTATCTTCAAGTGTTTTTTGCATCGACACGGCTTGTTCAATCCCCGTGCCGGGGATGCGCATAGCATGAAGTGCAATATCACCTTCATCAAGCTGCGGAATAAACTCCGTACCCAGTCGCGTGGCCATTACAATGCTGACCACCACAAGTGATGCCGCGCCCGCCAAGACAAACCATCTGAATTTAAGTGCGCCGCGTAAGATAGGTCGATACGCCGACTTGCCCGCCACAATGAGGGGGCTTTCTTTTTCACTGACTTTGCCTGTCATAAACATGGCAACCGCTGCAGGCACAATAGTGATTGAGAATACCATCGCTGCTAGCAGTGCCATAATGACAGTCGCGGCCATGGGATGGAACATCTTGCCTTCGACGCCTGTTAATGAAAATAGCGGAATGTACACGACCGTGATGATGAGCACACCAAACAAACTAGGCCGTATCACCTCATTCGTGGCTTGAAAGACCAACTCTAGGCGCTCTTTTAATGTCAACACGCCACCTGTGCGCTTTTGAGCTTCTGATAATCGCCTGATACAGTTTTCCACAATAATCACAGCACCATCAACAATCAGGCCAAAATCCAGTGCACCTAAGCTCATCAAGTTAGCCGATACACCATAATTGACCATGCCCGTGATGGTCGCGAGCATTGCAAGCGGTATAACGGCGGCAGTAATAAGCGCGGCACGAATATTACCCAGCAATACAAAGAGCACCACAATGACCAGTAATGCACCTTCTACGAGGTTTTTTTGCACTGTATCAATCGCTTTATCAACAAGCTTTGTTCGGTCATAGACCGGGTCAATCACAATCCCACTGGGCAGACTTACTTGTATGTCATCTACCTTGTCAGCAACTGCTTGTGCCACAGCGCGGGAATTACCGCCCACAATCATCATCGCGGTGCCAAGCACGGTTTCTACACCTTCTTGCGTAGCTGCACCGGTTCGAAGTTCTTTGCCAATTGCCACGCTGCCAATGTCTTTCACCGTAACAGGAATCGAATTAACGCGTTTGACCACAACGTTTTCAATATCGCTAACGGTTTGTAACTGCCCTTGCGAACGAACGAGTATTTGCTGGCCGTTGCGCTCAACAAAGCCTGCCCCTTGATTGGCATTGTTGCGGGCTAAGGCTTCATGAACATCAGCAAGACTTACCCCAAAGTTCAGCATTTTGACTGGCTCAGGATTGACGTGATATTGCTTCACATATCCCCCGATAGCATTGACCTCAGTAACGCCTTTTACCAATGAGAGCTGCGGTTTTACAATCCAGTCGTGGATTTCTCGCAGAGCCATGGCATCATAAGTCTCACCGTTTTTTTGCCGAGCGTTTTGTTCGGCGCGAAGGGTGTACATGAATATCTCGCCAAGACCAGTAGCAATCGGTCCCATTTCTGGCTCTAAACCTTGCGGCAGTTGGCTTTTTATCGCACCTAATTTGGTGTTGATAAGGTTGCGCGCGAAGTACAGGTCGGTGCCTTCATCAAACACCACCGTGACTTGCGATAAACCATAGCGTGATAACGAGCGGGTGTAAGATAGATTAGGTAAGCCTGCTAGCGCAGTTTCCACCACAAAGGTAATGCGCTGCTCAGTCTCAAGCGGTGAATAACCTGTTGCTTGGGTATTGATTTGCACTTGCACATTGGTTATATCAGGTACTGCGTCAATGGGCAGTTTGTTATAACTGAAAAAGCCCAACCCCATCACCAAAAAGGTCAGCATCAGCACCAAGCCTTTGCGCTCTATGGAGGTCCTTAATATGGATTCAATCATACAAGTGCTCCTCGATCGCGATGGCTATCACTATCAGCAAGGTGAGCGCCTATGCGTTGGATCAGAAGGTTCAGATGATTAATGATCATGTCCGGCCTCCGATTTTTCCAAGTCGGCTTTAAACAGAAAACTGTTGTTCACAACCACTACATCCGATACTGCAACGCCGCTGAGCACTTCTATATTATCAGCGTCTTGTTTGCCTAGACTGACAGGCTCAGGGTGGTATTCATCCCCCTTTTTAACAAAGACCACGGTGTTTC
Organism: Alteromonas oceanisediminis; assembly: GCF_018474025.1. GTDB lineage: Bacteria > Pseudomonadota > Gammaproteobacteria > Enterobacterales > Alteromonadaceae > Alteromonas_E > Alteromonas_E oceanisediminis. The sequence goes on from NZ_JAHCTA010000011.1 coordinate 69,066, forward strand.
CTTCGTATTCTTGTATCGCTGCCTTTGGCAACATCATAGCGACATCAAGCGTATCAATCGTGATATTACCTAACACAGCGGCACCAACCGGCCAATGTCCGGACGTATTGTCAATGTTGGCGTAAGCAAGCACATAAGGTTGCTCATCGGGTGAGGGCAAAATATGACTGATAACGGTATCAAATGTTGAATCGGCCAGTGTGAGTTGCACAGCCTGTTGCTCTGCGACTGCACGGAGTTGATTGGGAAACACTTTAAGCTGCGCCCAAACGCCGTCGTAATTCGCTAAAGAGAAGAGCACTTGTCCATTAGACAATTCACCTTCGTTCGCATGTCTGGCAATGACGGTGCCAGCAAAGGGGGCGGTAAGTGAATAGCTTTTCAGGCTTTCATTGGATTCAACGACAGCCAGTGCCGCACCTTTTTTTACCTTGTCGCCTAAATTGGCATTGACGCGTGTGACCACGCCATCAAATCTGGCGCGAATATGACTGAGCGAGGCAGGATCGGTCACAACATTACCATACACTGTCTTGGTAATGTTAAGGGTGCCTGCACTTACCGCTTGCGTCGTTACACCCACTTGTGCTGCCATTTCTTGGGTCATGGTTACAAACTCATTGCGATGCTCATCTTTTTTCTCATCGCCATGGTCGCCCTCGCCACTGATGGCAGCAAAAGAAATGAGTAATGCGCTTGCCAATAAGGCAACTCTGCATGAGGATAAAATAGTGATGGTTAGTGTTGAACGTTTCATTTTGATGCTCGCTGAAAATTACGGACGGATGATGTGGGTAAAGCAGACTGCGCCGATGTTGCCGAAATGCTAGATAACGGCGTTGCCGTTAACGATTCAATATCAGCGGATCGCTGATGGGCTTGTCTTGCTGAGTGAATAAGGGCTTGTTTTGCATTAAGCAGATCGTGACGCGTACTCACCCACTCAAGGTAGCTAAAGCGACCATCAAGGTACGCCTGCTCCACCAGTGTCAAGGCTTGCTCAAGTGGAGGAATAATTGCACCTTGTAAGGTTTGTACATTAAGCAGCGCATTATTCCTTGCCATTAGCGCCGTATTGAGTTGGTGAAAAAGCGCTAAGGCAGCGCCTTCTCTTTGTTGCTCCATTTGATCAAGCACGGCTTTTTGTTGCTCGTACTCACCCAAGTTTCGCTCGCTAGCGAACAAGGGCATGCTGACCCCTGCCACAAAGGCGGTTTCATCAATACCGTTCATACGCCGAATGCCCGCTGTCCAACTCAAATCAGCTTGATTAGCCGATCGAGCTAACCTGACTTGCGCCTCTTGGAGTCGATATTCCTGTGCAAACACATCAATGTTTGGACTATTGGCGACGTGCTCAAATAAAACCGAAAGAGAGGGCGATGGTGACAATGCAAACAAATTGCCTTCCACTTTAGTAAAGCGCGGTGATTGCTCGCCCCACATAATGGCGAGGCTTTTTATCATGGCCGCGTGGGTTTGTTTGGCCAAGAGTACATCAAGCCTTGCACGCGCCAGCTCCGCATCGGCGCGTTGTTGTTCAAACGCGGGGGATGCGCCTGCTTCAACACGTTTTGCAACCGATTGATAAGTGTATATCGCTAATGCTTGTGCCTCTTCATACGCTTCAATTAATGCTTGCTGCGACAATACATCCACATAGCGGCGGGTGACCTCAGCGAGGATATCCAAAGTGCGTATTTGCTTTTGCGCTTCAATCACTTGTGATTTGGCGCGAGTAAAGTCACTTCGCGCTTGCAATTTATCTCCAAACTCAATCACGGACGATAAGCTTAAGGTAAGCTCGGTGTCATTTATGGCAGAGACCTCGCCAGTACCCAAAAAGTTTTCAAGCTCAATACCGGCGTTCAATTCAGGTTTGAGTGCTGCTGTTTTTAACTCGCCTTCGAGCGCTTGCTGCTTAAAGGCAAATTCATGCAAATAAGGTGCATTTGCCAAGGTGCGCTTGATGGCACTTTCTAAGCTTATCGACCCTGTTTCGCTGTTACTTTGCAATTGCGCTTGGGCAGGCAAATAGGCAAAAACAGTCATACTACACACGCTCAAGACGCAGGTGCGCACCGAGCGTCTCAATGATAAAAATGTCATTGTTTACATCCTACTATTTCAAAAAATATTTCCCGCTATCGAGATAGCGAACCAAAATTTGAGATAACTAGGAGGTGTATTTGGGCGGCCTAAGCAAGCGCGAGACTGGGGCGTCAATAACTTTTGACAGGTAGAAAAAGGCGTGACCTTCGTTGACTAAAAATGGTTTGAGACTTGATGAATTCCCTACCCACTGGGTATGTGAGCCATGGCAATGTCCGCAGTGATGGCAATCTGCTGGATTGTGGAAATTATCGTCTAAAGCAGAAGCATTCTGCGACGGCTGAGCAGTGTCAGGCGCAATAAGTGTGTGAGGATGATGGCCGTCTTGCTCATCATGATTGTGTACTTCAGACAAATGCGTAACATCAAGCGTATGAAAGTCCAACAGACTGGCGACAGTCGTGAACGACTGACATAAAATCAGCATGATCGCTAAATAACTCGTCGCTTTTGTTTTAAACATCTATTACTGCGATTCCATGGTTTAGGTTGCGAAGCTTAACATAATGCACACGATTTATCTGTGCACGAACGTTTCTAATACTTCTAAAGCGCATCCGCCTCGTCTCTGCACGCCTCTTCAGCAAATTCAAATTCAATGGTCGTATGCACAAAATCATAGTTAGCGAGAGACGCCCTAAGTGCCTCTTTTAACTCACTCATGGTTTGCAATGAAATATTCTGCGTTAACTGGATATGTGCAGTCATCACATTGTGATCACCGTCGAGTGACCAAATGTGGAAATGATGCACACTGTCAACGTTATCACTTTGTAATAAAATATTGCGCACCTCTTCCAATTGCTTCTTATCGGGTGTGGCCTGCAAAAACAATAGTACGGTCTCTTTTAGATTACGGCCTACGTTAAATAAGATAAAGAGTGTAAAACCAATCGATAGTATCGGATCGAGTATCGCCCAAGGCTTAAACATCAGCACGATAGAGACGATGAGTACGGCTACCCAACCCAGTACATCTTCTAACAAATGCCAGTTGAGCACTTTTTCGTTAAGCGTGTTGCCACCGCTCAGTTTGTACGCCGCGAAACCGTTGACGGCAATACCAAAAATAGAGAGCAGCAACATACCGTCAGCTTGTGGCATTTCAGGGTTAGATAAACGCGGAATGGCTTCAAACAAAATCCATACCGAGCCGGTAATTAATACCAAACCATTGATTAATGCGCCTAGTAATGAAAAGCGCTTGTAACCATATGAAAAGGTGCTATTAGATTCTTTATCGCCTAATTTATTTAAACCCCACGACGTACCAATCGATAAACTATCGCCCAAGTCGTGCACTGCATCAGCCATGATGGCGGTACTGTTGGTTAACCAACCACCAATAAATTCAATGATGGTAAACATCACATTCAGGAAAAACGCCCAGCCTATGCGGGTTGAGGCATTATCGCCGTTCTTCGCGCCTGAATGGCTATGATTATGACTGTGCATGCTTAATCTTATCCAAAATCACTTGGTTACTTTGGCTGATAGGTAATGGCTTAAACGGGCTAATGTTAGCGCCGCCTGTATTGCCATTTGGAATAAAACCTATGGCGGTTTTTGTTGCAGCACCAATGAGTCGAAAGACCTGCCCTGCTACTTCTTTGAGGTCGCGACGTTTTATGCCATGTATGAGCATGTGATAATGCGCCAAGCAATGAAGCGTTGTGGAATGCTGTCCAATCACGTGAGCATCTTCTAAATGCCGAAACCCTTCGTGATAATTACCTTGTGCTACCGCCTGTGAATAGGCCTTGAGTTTTTCTTCTACGTAGGGCGTAGCCGCTTGATAAAAAGTCATAATCTTTTTCCTTATTACTTTTTTGGTACATTTATTGTATTAAGTTCTTGGTTGGCATCTTTAAGTATCGTCCAAGCACCTCGCAGCACAACGATTGACACAATCATACCAATGATTAGATCTGGCAAGCGACTATCAAGCCATAGCACTAATACACCTGCTGCAATCACGCCCATATTGGCAATCACGTCATTGGCAGAAAATATCCAACTGGCGCGCATATTTACATCACCGTCTTTGTGCTTACGAATGATCAATAAGCACATCACGTTTGCCACCAAGGCTACTGCTCCCATCCCCATCATAAGATAGGACACAGGCTCGCTTCCCATAATCGAGCGACGAATAATGTCGATGAGAATTATCACGCCAAGCATTAATTGAAAATATCCACTGACTTTGGCTGCGTTAGCTTTGTGAATAATGGATTTACCCACGGCATAAATCCCAATGGCATAAACAACGGCGTCTGCAAGCATATCCATCGAGTCAGCAATTAATGCTGTAGAATCAGCCAACAGCCCCACGCCTAACTCAATCACGAACATTGCCCCATTAATACCTAACAGCCAATACAATACTTTTTTTGTGAAGCATCTTTAATTTCAACCTCACATTCACAGTCACTCATGAAAAGACCCTATTTGCTACTTAGAATAATAAAGGATAAAGTCTATACCCTGTATAGAGTCAATGTGTGATGCGAATTTTTTATGAAGATTGGAGAATTATCAAAAAAAAGCGGCTGCTCAATTCAAACGATTCGTTTCTATGAGCGAGAGAAACTTATCTCGCCATGTGAGCGCACAGATAGTAACTATCGACTTTATGATTTGTCATCGTTGAGCCGGTTACGCTTCATTCGGCAGTGCCGTTCTCTTGATATGACTTTAGCTGAAATCACGCAATTGCTGGAAACTCAAGAAAAACCCGAAACGAGCTGCTCAGCTATTAACGCTATGATATTCAATCATATGGAAGATGTTAAACGGAAAATCGAGGAACTTAACGAGTTAAAAGAAACGCTTGCTCTGATGATGGAAGCATGTAACGACAATAACAAAGTGAAGGAGTGTGGCGTATTGCAACTACTCCAAAAATAAGTTTTAACTATCGTTAACAATTTTGATTTTGAGATGAAGCTTTTCTATAAACGTCGATAAATGTTACCCCTAGCTATCAACCAATTGCTCTAAGCCTAACTCTGCTTCAATTGTTTATCCAACCAAAGACGCTACCTTTTTAGGATTACATTTATGTAATTCAATCGTAATGTCGGTGTCATGTGCCCTTTGCTTGACTTCGGTAATCTACCCAATTAAGTCAAAATATCTTTGTCCATTTCATTGTGCAGGCTAACTTTAACTTTTGACCACTACAAGCGCGATTATGTTGTATCACTCGCTTCATCCAATCGGATCTTGTGGCACAAAACTTGTAAAACAATTAACGAGTTTGCAAATTTAGTTAGAAGCAAGCAGCTTTCGTGAAATGTTAAGAGTAAAAATTGCACTCACCAAGAATATTTTACGCAGTAGTAGAGAATGGAAATATAGGTTTAAGAACATTTATGAGTCGTGGCCCTTACATATTTATCGCTTTTGGCACTTTTGTTAAGTGCCTGCTAGTTATCGTATGCATGGTTTATGGCTCATTTGTAATCGCCTGTGAGAGTCAGAATGCTGACAGTAGTTCGTTACCATATTATATAATTCAGACCGAACAACTTGAATCAACTAATCAGGCTCATGAAAAACTACACGATCGTCAGGACTGTCTAGAAAAGTGCTGCTCTTCTCTGTGTAGTTGTTCTCATGCGAGCTGTTTCTCGATTTGGATGCTTGTTAACTATTACGACAATGAATATAAGTCCGTTAATGATAGTGTTTCATCATTCGATGAACACTTACTTCAACCACTCCCTATTCGGTTGCTGAGACCGCCAATAGCATAAACCTAACCCTAAATGTAATAACAAACCGTGTACACACATTCGGCATGTGGTGTCGTGAATGTGTCTCTATCTGTCAACTTTTAAGGAAAAGACCTATGTCTAATCAATTAAGCAAAAGTCGGCGCAAATTTGTTAAATCTGCCGCTTTGACGTTTGGCGGAGCAACACTGCTACGCCAGATTTCACCAGCGTGGGCTACGCCAGAAGGCCTCACTCGCTCCAGCCAAAACCTTACGCCGAGCTTTGGTGACAGCACTCTTAGCGGTGACACGATTGAAATGGCTATTGGCAAAGAAAGTAAGCTTATTGCTGGCTCTGCAGGACGACCCATCACCATCAATGGTTCTTCCCCCGGACCGCTTGTGCGTTTAAAGGAAGGTCAGCACGTCACTATAAACGTGACAAACAATTTAAGTGAGAGCACATCAATCCATTGGCATGGATTGATTCTCCCCTACACAATGGACGGCGTACCCGGCGTATCGTTCCCTGGTATTGCTGCTGGCAGTACCTTTACCTATGAGTTCGATATTGAGCAAAACGGTACCTACTGGTATCACAGTCACTCGGGTCTTCAAGAACAGCTTGGACATCTTGGACCGATGGTCATAGAGCCTAAAGATGGCGACATCGGTGCTGATAGAGAGCACACAATTATTCTCAGTGACTGGACCTTCGAGGATCCTCACGATGTATTCCGTCACCTGAAAGTTGCAGAGGGGTATTACAATTATCAGCAGCGGACAGTTGATGACACGATTAATGATATAAAGAATCAAGGGCTCGTTAATACGATCAAGGAACGAGCGATGTGGTCTCGAATGCGTATGAATCCAAGAGACATACTTGATGTAACAGGTGCGACCTATACATACCTAATGAACGGACGAGACCCACAAACAAACTGGACAGCGTTATACAAATCGGGAGAAAGCATCCGTTTAAGGCTTATTAACGGATCTGCAATGACGTATTTTGATTTTCAAATACCCGAGTTGGAGCTGACCGTTGTAGCGGTAGATGGTCAGCCCGTTAAGCCAGTCACGGTAGGTGAGATAAGGATCGCTGTAGCAGAAACTTATGATGTCATCGTAAAACCCAAAGGCACAAAAACTTACACCATTTTTGCACAAAGCATGGATAGAAGCGGCTACGCCAGAGGCACATTGGCAACGTCTGTCGGCAAAGAAACGACGGTTCCTGCCCTTCGCCCTATGCCCGAATTAGGCATGGCGGCAATGGGTATGTCCGGCTCGCATGAAATGGCTGAAATGGGCTCTGCGAAAACCAACAATAACCATGGCAGCAAGGCTAATCATAGTTCCAGTGATGTGATGCCTGAAATGCAAAACAAATCAATTCCTGTGGACGAAATTTCAATCAAGCACTCCCCGGACGGTCACGGGCCCGGTGCGTCTATGATTGCCAAAAATCCAGTCAGTCGACTTGACGACCCAGGCATTGGTTTTGATGGTGTTTCACATAAGGTACTGGTTTATTCAGATCTTACAGGTGCAATACAGTGGCCAGATAACCGTGAACCGACACAAACCATCGAACTGCATTTGACTGGTAATATGGAAAGATACATGTGGTCTTTTGATGGTAAAAAGTACACTGAAGTGGATAAGCCTGTTCACTTCAAATATGGAGAGCGCGTAAGACTCATTCTTGTCAATGATTCGATGATGTATCACCCCATTCACCTTCACGGGATGTGGATGGAGCTCGAAAATGGTAACACCCCCTCCCCTCGTAAACACACAATCAGCCTCAAGCCGAGCGAAAAAGTGTCACTACTGATCAGTGCGGACGCACCAGGCAATTGGGCATTTCATTGTCATCTCCTGTATCACATGGACGCTGGTATGTTCCGTGTTGTTAACGTTTCTTAAAGGGTCTTTATAATGAATTTACGAATTATATTTGGATTTCTATTACTTACCGCAACATTTAGCAGTATCGCGCAAGAAACGCCCGAAAGTTGGCCTTCGCCCGTGAAGGACTCGCTCAATGGGATTGTACTTTTCGATAGGCTAGAGGTATCACGAAACAACCGTGATGAAAACATCGCTGTTTGGGACATGATTGCATGGTATGGCGGCGACACTTACCGTTTGTACTTTAAAAGTGAAGGTGAAAATCAACAGAATGATGGAGAGCCCACCGACATTGAAAGAGCAGAGCTATTAGCCAGCCGATTGATCGCACCTTTTTGGGAATTTCAAGTTGGCATTGGTACTCGGGGTGAACTCACAAGTGAGAGCAACATGGAAAACTATGCTGTTCTTAGCCTGTATGGCATGGCTCCCTACCAGTTTGAAGTGGATAGCTCGTTAATAATCAACGAAGACGGTGATATCAGTATTTCGATGGAAGCAGAATATGACTATCGTATTTCGCAAACGTCATACATACAACCACGCATATCTGTGTCTGCTTCACTCTCAGAGTCAGAGCGCTTCGATAGACCAACTGGGTTTAATGCCATTCGTGTTGGTCTACGCTATCGAATGGAGGTTTCTCGTGAATTTGCTCCTTATGTTGGTGCTTATTGGTCAAGAGCCTTAGGAAATTCGGCAGACAAGCTCCGGAGCACTGGAGATCCTGTTCATGAAACAGGCATTGTTCTTGGTGCTCGAGTGTGGTTCTGATGCCTGAACTGTCTCAACAACTTATGGCGCTTTTCCTCCAGCTTTTGATTGCATTAGTTGCTGTTATTGCATGTGCGATGAGTCACTACCGTATATTGCAGTTCTTGGGAAGGCGAATAGTGAACACCTTCACCGGAGCGTACGGTCTAATTGTGCTTTTTTGTGGAATTACCGTTTCTCAACTATTCGCAGCGCTATGGTTCACATTTGCTTTTCAAGCGTCCATAACGATGGACTTAGGCAACGTAAGTGGTGGCACACTAAATCCATTCATTGAGCTTTTCTACTATTCGCTTATTAACTTAACTACGCTGGGTCTTGGTCAAATTGAGGCTTCTGACCACTTAAGATTTCTTGCTGGCGTGGAGGCAATGACGGGCTTTTTGTTAGTGAGTTGTTCAGCGTCTGTGCTTATTCGATACATGAAACACTAACCTTAAATTAAAGGAATTATATATGTCTAAATATACAAAATTTTTCGCAATGATACTTACTTCGACGGCGTTCATGCTGGTCATGATGTACTTCAATTCGTATTCACTTGAACACGTGTTTTTTAGTGAAACTCGCCTATACATGGCTATCTACATGGGCGCAATGATGGCAGTTATCATGCTGCTATTTATGCTCAACATGTATGAAAGCAAAACTAAAAACGTAGCTATTTTAGCAGGTAGCGTTGCCGTCTTTTGCTTTGCTCTATTTTTGGTGCGATCGCAAGCTACCATCGAAGATAGCGCGTGGATGAAAGCGATGATACCCCACCATTCCATTGCAATATTAACCAGTGACCGCGCAAACATCGCCGATGCCCGTGTTCAGCAATTAGCAAAAGAGATTATCAGCGCACAAGAGCGAGAAATAAAAGAAATGGAATGGTTAATCGCAGATATTAAAGAAAACGGTATAGCGTCATCAGAAAGCGAAGCCTCAAGACGTCCTGTACCGGATTTTTCAGGCGAGTAAGTACGGGATTTCACAATCAAAAAATAGCTGGAGGATCAACATGAGTAAATCTGCAACACTGTATAGAATGCATACGAAAGAACACATTTGCCCCTATGGTTTACGTTCAAAAGACTTATTAGAGAGAAAAGGGTATGACGTCAAAGATCATAAGCTGAGCTCTCGTGAAGAAACAGATAAATTTAAAGATAAACATGGTGTTGAAACTACGCCTCAAACCTTTATTGACGACGAACGTGTTGGAGGTTATGACAACCTCAGAGAGTTTTTCAACATGGGCGAAGCCGGGCAGACTGGCATAACCTATACACCTGTTATCGCAATTTTCGCGACCGCATTTTTAATGGCATTGGCGATTGTTTTTGCTCAAACTGGTGATATTGAATCGCTGTTATCAGTTTCAGTAATCGAAATATTTGTCGCGCTAAGTATGTCCATTTTAGCTATCCAAAAATTACGGGATTTGTATGGCTTTACCAATTCTTTTATTACTTATGACCTGTTGGCAATGCGCAGTATTCGGTATGGATACACTTACCCATTTGCTGAAGCATTCGCAGGAATCGGTATGCTTGCGGGATTGTCTGGATTTGTTGTTGGCCCAGTGTCCTTATTTATTGGGACAATAGGTGCGATATCGGTATTTAAAGCCGTGTACGTGGATAAGCGTGAATTGAAATGTGCTTGCGTTGGTGGAGACAGTAATGTTCCCCTTGGGTTTGTTTCATTGACCGAAAATCTATTTATGATAGGCGCGGGATTTTGGATGCTATATCTGGCAATCGGCAGTTAAGTGTTATGTGTCGCTCCATCCATAATGGTTGGAGCGACAAGTTGTGAGTAATTGTGTCAATATTTTAACCAACATTTTTAACCTTATTAGTGCAATACCAGAGGACCCAACTACCTAAGTTTACATCAAGGGCACCGCAAAACATTGGCCACCACTGCGGTATATGGTTACCAACGCTTCCAATATGCATGGCAAAATCGTAAAGGCCATGACCTATTAAAAGGACACCAATTGCCAATGTATAGCGAGAATACCAATACAATGTAATGAGTGTGAAGAGCACAAAAACCATCCACTCATGCCATATAAATCGACTTTCTAACACTCCAAATAATGGATAATAACTCGCGATCACAATAGTGAGTGTTGGAAAAAAACTTCGGTCTTTATCGAATTTATTTAACTTCGCCAATCCAATGATTAAAACCGCTACCATAGCCCCTATTGAAGTACTCACTAACACGTTAATCACCAACGTGCGGGTAATAGGAAAATTGCCCCTTCCAGCGGCCAAAACTTGCCACGTTTTTACTCGTCTTTGCTTGTCGAAAACGCTTTTAAAGCTTCTTCCAGCGAATCTTCAAATTTTTCTTTATTGCGACAACCGTCATCATTCTGATTGGAAGGGTTGTCTGCTGGTTTAGCGGCTTGATTTGGCGAGTTTGTGACTTGAAGTAAATCATTGTTAAGCATCGTAGAAACCTTTTTGTTCGCGTTAATTACATTTTAGATATTTATGTGCCAAATACCACACCTGTTAACTTCAGCAAAGAACAGGCCAATGTTTAAAGTTAACACACGTTTTGAGTTAACCCGAATGACAGTAAACTGCATTGAGAACGAATACTCTCAATGTAGCTATTCAGCGCATTGTCAACCGACCCTGTATTACGAAAACAAATATCAATCGCTTTATCGACAAGCGGATGAGCTTGAATACGTGCAATGACTTGCTCTTTATCACCACATATCATGAGTAAACGGATCGCCTCTTCCAATACAAGCACATGGCAACCGTCTAAAGCAAAAACACCGTTACTTTGCATGCGGTTAACCGCTTTTAACGCCCGCTTATCACCTGTGAAAAGGTTTGATGGTTTATTTTCTTGAGCGCCAAACGTGAGTATAAGCTCTCCCCCATCAAGATGAGGAGTGCGAAGTTGTGCAATAACGTTAAGGGCTTGCTCATCGGAGATTGTGACAAGTGAGCTTTGAGAAATAAAATATTCGATGCTTTGCACCTGGGCCGGTACAAGTCCCATTTTTTTTGCTCTTGATGGGGCGTTCACGCCGGCTACAAACGGCAGTGCATCAAGATAGCGGAATACATAATTGTGTTGGGTAAACAGATCGACACACTCACTCAATAATTCATAACGTGCCAATTTAAGGATCACATCGTTATCAGTAAATAGACCAATCGTCACAGCGTTATCCTGTCTGCATGCTCATTAAAAATTCACTGTCTTGCGAACGCACATCAAGCTGCTCCATTGTCTCTATAAATGATGATTGTAATGTCGCTATCGCATTTCCCTTTTCCAAAAAACGCAGCGCTTGCTGAGTTAGAATCCAATCTCGTGTTTCGCGTCCATATGTCAAAGCAAAATGCCCGGCACTGATGCCACTTACCTGACTTGCACGTTTTGCCTTTATAGCAAGTTCAGCAGGTCTATTTAATCGCCCTAGTTCCCTTACCATAGAGACAATGTCGATGTCTTTGCGCAGCAGCCGAAGGGCATAAGCATCAGCTTCGTCTTCCTGCGGATCGGTTTCAACATCCAATGACTCCCCTAATTCGGGTAAAACAGAATCTGTTAAACTGCCATCCTGCGTGAGGTGATCACACAGGATATGACCAAGCTCATGCAATAACACAAAGAGCTGCGTAGAGGGGCTCTTATGTTTATGACCAAGCACGATGGCGTAATGATTATTGGAACGCATAACCATGCCAGCAGGTCGAGCAACATTTGCCGGAAAGCGAGAAACGTGAATGACGGGTATATGACTCGCCCAAAATAAAGGCAATACATTCGCTAATGTAAGCTCCCCTAGTGTGTCTAATGATTGCTGTAAACGTGATAGGTTAGGTGAGCAATGATTGTATTCGAGCACGGTAATAAGCGTATTTGCTACCGCTTGACACAAATAGGTTGCGTCAGACAATTGTTGAATATCGATATGGGCGCGTTTTTTATACTGAATAGTATATTTAGCGGGCAAAAAAGACACGTTACCGTCGTTGACAGTGACACTTAACCCCAACCTTTGATCAAGCAGCTTAGCAAACTGTAAAAAACCTGAATTGCTTTGCAATAAGGCGTCATCCCACCACGCAGGTAGTACTCTTTTAAGGGTTGCCCGCGTAATGCCAACATCTCGGATCTGTTTGTAAACCGCCGACTTCGACGGAAGCTTGAATGCAGTCATCTCGCCTCCACATGTCATTATTATTGCTCAAGTTTACATGAGTGCGCCGCCAATAGCAGCCTTCCCAATTGTTTTGCGTGGCCGTCGGTACCATTCCATACCTTAGTTAAAACATCCATTAAATATTGATGTGATTTCGGATCAATATTTTGATATTTTCTATAGTCTATAATTGCATAATTGCATAATTTCATTAAACCTCTAGTAAGTTTCTTTTGTGGCTGAAATAAATTTCTATATACCGTTGACTGGCACATTCCTACTGCTTTTGCAATAGAGATAGATGTATCCAATCCTTTGTCGCAGTATGTTTTTAGAAGGTCTTTTTGTAATTTGCTTATGTTCATTAGTTAATTTATTAATGCATAAATGACTATTCATGGTATTATCATTTCTCGACGGAATCAAGTAGGATATTCACATGACAGATCCAGAAATTAGACACCTACTATTTGCTCGGCTTGCAAAGCGAAAGTCATTCTTAGAAAGTCAACTTTGCGAAGAAGTGCCTATTCAAAACGGGCTGACTCGCGCTGATGTTGTATTCTGCGGTAAACGACTTGAGTGCTTTGAGATCAAGAGTCATCGGGATACATTGAAACGCCTGTTTTCTCAAGGATGGCAATATGAGCAGTCTTTCGACAGAGTTACGTTAGTCTGTGCCACAAAGCACTTGAATAAAGCGTTTGGTATTATTCCTAAATGGTGGGGTGTTCTGGAAGTATCAGGCTCAGGTCAATTAGAAACAGTTAGAAATGCCCAAGCCAATCCTTATGTTAATGTAAGCGGAATGGCAGACTTGCTTGAAAACCAACACGCACGTGAGATATTGCAACAATTTGGGATCACCACAGGCATCAAACGAATGCATCACGAGCAACTGCGTAAGACGATCGCAGAAAACCTGACGCTTTCACAATTGAGAGATGCAACGAAAAATGCATTGACCCAACGGCAGTTGTCTCGCTGGCGGCCCAGCGAGCAAGTTGCATAAGAGCGTTAGCGTACGCTTCCCCCGTTTTGGTTATTAACCATTAAACAACACCTGAGCAAAATGATGATGCATAAATTCAGCCACGTGTCCTGTTGAATTGCCGGGACCAGCTTGTGGCGGTGTCAGCGTTTTGTTGTGCCAGTTTTTATCTGCCCACGAGAATGCTGATCCACGATAGTCAGGGTGTAGTATTAGAAATTCGGCTAGCTCCATAATGGCTTGGGTGTTTTTTCCCTTCTGTCGCAGTACGAGCCAATGGCCATCGAGTGTGTATTTTATCGCAATATGGCCGGAGCGTCTCGTTTCGCCAGAGTCCCATAAAGGACTTAACGTGCCATAGTCTCCATAGTGTAGATCAAACGTAAGTGAATTCGTCACATTATCATATAGCTCTTTGTCCAATCGAGGGATCTCCTCATCGCCAACAATATTTTGTAACGTCGTCGGAAAAGCGCCTGATGAGAATACAATATTGGAAAAGCCTAGATCATGAAACTTTTCGATAACCCTTGCAATATTGGTTGACACCGAGACCATTGTTTCATCAGCTTCGCCAATATCAATGAGTAATAGTGTATTATCAACATCAGCATACGGTGAGAGTATGGTTTCAAGTTCATCAAACGCGGTATCGTCGAAGATACTGACATCGTCATTAAACGCAACCCTAAAAATCGGATTGGCTTCAAAAGCGGCGATCACGCTACTATGTAAATCAGAAATCTCAAATGGGTCAATAGCAAGGCGCAAACCATGCTGAACAATCGTTTGTTGAATATGCGCCGACACTCGCTTTAAATGAAAACGTGATAAGTCCATTATGCTGCCATCCGGCCACGTGGAAGCGACCGCTGGGATCGCTTTTTCAAATGAGGCTAAAAACTCCACGTTCCAAATAGGGTGAATTTTGTCATGCCACTCATCTGGAGCATGTGACAACGCTTTAAGCTCTCCTGCTTTTACACGTAGATTGGGGTAATACATCTTGTCTCCTTATACTTATTTCCATTTTCACTTGTTCATATCGCAGCTGTCGAAGCCACTGCATTGCTTCGCTATCGGGGAATGCAAAGGCATTCGTCTAAAGTGTTTCATTCGATAGTGTCGAAACAAGCCTATTTGAAACTGTTACATAAAATATTATCCTATCCCATAAGCCAGCATCGCATCGGCAACTTTTACAAATCCCGCAATATTCGCGCCTTTCACGTAATCAGTTGCGTCATGTTTTGCTCCATATTCAACACATTGTTGGTGAATATGCGCCATAATATGCTGAAGTCTGGAATCAACCTCCTCTCTTGTCCAGGGAAGTCTAAGAGAGTTTTGAGTTTGTTCGAGACCAGATACCGCTACGCCGCCCGCATTTGCAGCCTTTGCAGGAGCAAACAGTATGCTTTTTTCTTGAAAGTATTGCACGGCCTCTAGGGAGCAAGGCATATTGGCGCCCTCTGCGATCAACTGAATTCCGTTATTAACGAGGGCTTTTGCGTCTTCAAGTTCTAATTCATTTTGCGTCGCGCAAGGAAAGGCTAAATCGGCTTTTATCATCCAAGGCCTTTTGCCTTGATAGTAAGTAGCCTGTGAATATTTTTGCGTGTATTCGCTCAATCGTTGCCGCTTGACAAACTTAAGCTCTTTGAGAAACGCGAGCTTCTGGTGATCAATTCCATCAGGATCATAAATAAAGCCGCTTGAGTCAGAAAGCGTCATAACTTTCGCACCTTC
This sequence comes from Alteromonas oceanisediminis, assembly GCF_018474025.1. Lineage (GTDB taxonomy): Bacteria > Pseudomonadota > Gammaproteobacteria > Enterobacterales > Alteromonadaceae > Alteromonas_E > Alteromonas_E oceanisediminis. The sequence continues at coordinate 84,507 of NZ_JAHCTA010000011.1, forward strand.
GCTCGTCAACTTTTCTGCGCAAAAAATAGCGACATTGCCAGCGCCCGAAATAAGCGTTGTTTTTCCCGCTAGTTTTTCGTTGCGCATATTGAGCATATGTTGGGTGAAATAAACAACACCGTAACCTGTCGCCTCGGTTCTGATAAGGCTGACGCCATAAGAAAGTCCTTTGCCCGTTAGCGTTCCGACAAATCGATTCTTTAATCGCTTATATTGACCAAATAAATAACTAATTTCCCTTCCACCTACACCGATGTCGCCGGCTGGGATATCTGTATCCTCCCCAATATGGTTTGAAAGCTCAATCATGAGTGATTGGCAAAAGCGCATGATTTCACGATCACTTTTTCCTTTAGGATCGAAATCACTGCCACCTTTTCCTCCCCCCATAGGAAGTCCAGTCAGTGCATTTTTAAAGACTTGCTCAAACGCTAAAAACTTCAATACGCTTTGAGTAACATTAGGATGAAATCGCAGCCCGCCTTTATAAGGCCCAATAGCATTATTAAACTGTACTCTCCATGCTCTATTGCAGTGGATGTGCCCCTTATCGTCCTCCAACACACTCTAAAAATCACAATGCGGTCAGGCTCTGTCATTCTTTGTAGAATATGACCATCATCATATTTTGCGTTAGCCATCACATAGGGCATAACGGAACCTGTGAATTCTTGTACCGCTTGATGGAATTCATGCTCAGCTGGGTTTCTTTCAATTATTCCCAAGTTAAATAACTTAATTCTGTCCGCTTCGTTTTTACTATGTACCACAGTGTTGTCCTGTTTTCGTTTGGTATGGCTGTACGATCAGCCGTAACGTAAGTCTGATCGTCGCTATTGAAACAATTACTTTTTATGGGTTTGCCCAGGTGGAACACGGTGGCAACTCCAGGGTTTGTGTTTTGCATTTTCACGAATGTTTTCGTCAACGAATTGGTAATAGCCTTCTTTCATTTTTGTCCAAAAGTCGTCCGAAATGTCAGCCCCGTTGCCACGAATGATTGTCTCAATGCCATCTAAATTGCAGTGGGTTGCATCGTAGCCTATATGCAGGGTACTTTTGGCGTCCTCAAATGAAACCGCATCGATTCCAAAGGTCCCATCAATGCCAGCAATAATTGCTTCTATGTTATCTTCGGTAATACCAACCAACTTTAAATGCCGTACGACTAAATTCGCCTCTGATACACCGACTCTGTGATCTAGATCGCTCATCTTTTCCTCCTATAAATCGATTGTTAACTTGTTTATGTTCGTCATTTCTTTGATTATTTAAAACACTATTGGCACCGAGCTGCTGCCTCATTAACGATTGTAAAATTGACATTCTTTGTTCAAGATAAAACAAATGCTCATCTACCGTATTTCCCATGACTACAAAATCGCCCCCTGCTATACCGCTGTCGATAAGAACGAGACTTCGTTGAAGGCCATTTGTGTACGTTTCTTCCAAATGTGCTTTGTGTCGCAGATCCGTTTCACTTTGGAGCCTCTTCTCAATATTCGTTAAATAAATTTCCATCATCTTCATATGCTCAACGATGAGAGTTTGCCTTTCAGAGACGTCGTTGATCCGTTGTATGCGTTGCATTAGTGCATCCATGACACGCTCGTTACTTCGCAGCATATCATCCGCGCTGATCGACGTTTGAGCAGCAGCAAATGTCGCGGGTAACAACCCTCCGACGAACAGTAATGACAGTAGTACTTTGTTCATTTTTTAATCCTTAATTAGTACTTGAAACGTTTGAAATACCCATACGGGGAAACCAACCGGGCGTCGTTTGTTTATAGTGTCTGTAGCTATCACCAAACTCGGATTCAGCTTGCTGCTCTTCTCGTGTGGCGAGTCGAACATAAACAACAATAAGAATTGGAAACATAAGTAAGGTTGGCAGTGTTGGCCATTGCAATAAAAAGCCAAACATGATCAGTATAAATGCAACATATTGAGGATGCCGGCAGCGCGCGTACCATCCTGTAGTGGCTAAACTATGCGACTTTTGCGCGTGGTGAAGGACGCTCCAAGAAGCGGATAATAAAAAGAAACCTAAAATGATGATCACATTGCTTAAGATGTGTAATACATCCCAGTGAGCATCGCCGGATAGCCCCAGCAAGGTATGCCACAAATGACCGTTTTCATGCGCTAAAAAGTCTACCCCTGGATAACTTTCCGCTAACCACCCTGACAAAAAGTATATTGTCAGGGGGAAACCATACATTTCGGTAAATAAGGCCACGATAAAAGCGGAAAAGACACCTAGGCTTCGCCAATCTGTTTTCGACTTCGGCTTGATGAAACTAAACGCAAAAAAGATAAAAATGGCTGAGTTTATGATGACTAGTGCCCAGAGCCCATAATCAGAATCACCGTGCATTATTATTCTCCGTTTTATGTTTTCCTTTACGGGCTTGCTCTAACCCTTCGATATAGCCTTTTCGATATTGCTCATTGTCCTCGGTTTGTTCTTTAAATGTCTTTTCGGTGTGATCATGTGTTTCATGTCCTTTGCCATGACTGCCGTGCATAAGAATGTGCATGACAGGGCACAACAACAAGATCAAGTAAGGTAAATACGGGAACACATGCTCACCATGCTCAACCAGCAAGAAGTAGCTCGCGGCGGTAATAAGGCCTATGGCAGACCAACCAATGGGTGTGCGCCAGAAAGGGACTTTTTGTTTATTCATAATACACCTCGCTTTGGTATCGTTTACGTTAATAAAAAGCGTTTAATCACTTGATCATCAACGTGCCACGATACATTTGCATCTGACAATGAAATGGGTAAACGCCGGCGCTGGAAGCAGGAATAGTGACAGTCACTCGCTTGTTAAGCGCTAATGTTTCATTGATATCCAACTCCGGGATCAATAACGTTTCTGCACAGGGCGTTGCATCTTCTCTGACGAACATAAGCTGAACGGATTGATGCGCCGGCACCGTGATATTGGCAGGCTGATACACGCCGTCTTTTACAAGGACTTCGATACTGCCGTCTTTTATCTGGGTTGATTGAGCTTGGTAAAGCCAAAACCACCAAACAATAAGCCCAATTAGAATAAGCCCTGTTAAATTAATCCATATCATCATTGTGTTCTCCTAGTGCTCTTTCGCTTTAAATAGACGTAATCGGTTAGCATTGGTCACCACCGTTAGTGATGAGAATGCCATCGCTGCACCAGCAATGACTGGGTTAAGCAGTATCCCTAAGAATGGATAAAATACGCCTGCCGCAAATGGTATTCCGGCGACGTTATAGATAAATGCGCCAAAGAGGTTTTGCTTGATGTTACGTAGTGTTGCTTTGCTCACGGCAATTGCATCCGCTAACCCATGTAGGGAGCCGCGCATCAACGTTATATCCGCACTTTCTATCGCTACATCAGTCCCAGTCCCAATCGCAAAGCCGACGTTGGCATGAGCAAGGGCCGGTGCGTCATTGATCCCATCACCGGTCATACCCACAATTTCGCCTTCACGTTGAAGCTCAAGTATTTTGTTTGCCTTATCTTCCGGCATCACTTCGGCAACGTAATCTGCAATCCCCGCTTTTCGGGCGACGGCTTTTGCGGTCAGTCGATTATCCCCGGTTAACATCACAACTCGTATCCCGTTATGCTGTAGCCGCTTTATCGCATCTATTGAGTCAGATTTTATTGGGTCAGCGACGGCAATTACGGCAACTAATGTAGAATCAATAGCAAAATACATAGGGGTCTTTGCATCCGCTGCTAACCTCTGCGCTTTGTCGATGTAATGATGAAGCTCTATCCCTTGGTCTATCATCAATTTTTCATTTCCAAATAGCAGGCGTTGAGAATTTAGCATGGCTTCAACCCCCTTCCCCGCAATGGACTGAAAATCAGTAACGGAATGGATCGGCACACCTTGCTCCTTTGCAGATTCAACGATCGCCATGGCAAGTGGATGCTCAGAACCAGACTCAAGGCTAGCCGCCAAAGAAAGCACGTCGTTGTGACTATGATCTGAAGCTATAACGACATCTGTTACTTTAGGGGCCCCCTCAGTAATAGTGCCTGTTTTATCTAGAACCATAGTGGTTATTTTTGAGGCAGATTGCAGCGCTTCGCCGTTTCGGATAAGAACCCCCGCTTCAGCCGCTTTTCCCACACCGACCATCACCGACATCGGTGTGGCCAAACCCAACGCGCAAGGGCAGGCAATAATCAGTACTGTGGTCGCAGAAACGATTGCAAAAGCAACTTCAGGAGATGGACCAAAATTCAGCCAGACCAGCGCACTGATCACGGCAATGATCATGACGACCGGTACAAAATAGGCGGAAATCATATCTGCTAATCGACCAATAGGCGGTTTAGAATTTTGTGCGCGTTTTACCATGTTAATAATTTGAGCAAGCGCGGTATCTTTTCCCACGCGCTCTGCTCGAAAGACGATAGAGCCTGATTTGTTGATCGTGCCGGCAACGACCTCATCGTCTTTTCGTTTTTCTATGGGCATGGGTTCACCCGTTAGCATTGATTCATCAATACTTGTCTGGCCCTCGACAACTAAGCCATCAACAGAGATGCGTTCCCCAGGGCGAACCCGGATAAGATCATTTAACAGAACATCTTCAATCGGAATATCTATATCATGCCCATCACGAATGACGCGAGCTGTTTTGGCTTGTAAACCAATCAGTCGTTTAATTGCCTCGGACGTTTTACCGCGTGCTTTTATCTCAAGCGCTAAGCCTAAATTAATGAGACCAATGATCATGGCTGTTGCTTCAAAATAGACATGCCGCGCCATTTCAGGCACATATCCGGGGAAAAACACAACGACCATAGAGTACAACCAGGCTGTTCCTGTCCCCAATGCAATCAAAGTATCCATGTTCGCGGCGTGATTTTTAAAGGAGTTCCAAGCACCTACATAAAAATGCCGACCAGAAAACACCATAACACCCAATGTCATGATCCCTACAATCAACCACACGATCCGCTCAGTGGTCGTGTTGACGCTCATTTCCCCCGTCACCAAGCCATAAAGCATAAGTGGTACACCCAGAGATAATGCAATGACCATGTCTCGCATTAGTTTTTTATAATATGCCCAGTCCGCCTGTTCCTTTTCTTCAATAGCAGCCTCATCTGAATCCGTATTCGCTAATGTTGCGTTATACCCAGCTTGCTCTACCGCCTTAATCAATGCGTGGGAGGATGAACTGCCCAAAACCAACACCGTGCGTTCAGCAAAATTCATCTCAGCATTGGTGACACCAGAGACCTGTTTTAAGGCCGCTTCAATTTTAGACACACAACTGGCGCAACTTGCACCTTGGATATTAAGTTGTACCTCACCCGAAGACGCAGAGACTTGCTCAGCATGTGTTTCACTCTTGACCGCCTCATTAGCGGTTGATACTTTGTTGTCACCGCCACAACACGTATGGGCTTTCGCATTGTCTGTTTTTGAATTCATGAGCTACTCCCTCTCTAAATATGGTTATGATTTAAGTGCTGTGAAACCTTCAATCAAATGGCAAATCGTATCGGCCGTTGGATGCTGATCCGGTGTATTTTCCCATTCTGACATGGCTTTACGCATGCGCAGTCTTAGCTCATGCATGTCCTGATACCGCTGTTCAGTTTCTTTCAACCTTTGTTCAATAAGGCGCCGAACCGTCGGGCATGGCGCGTTGGTTTGTGATGACGTGAACAGAATTTCCTTAATATCATTGACAGAGAAACCTAATGAACGCGCGCTTAAAATAAACCGTAGTCGTGTCACATCAGCGGGCCTGTAATACTTGTAACCATTGTGCGATTTACTTGGCACCAAAAACCCAATGCGCGTGTAATACCGTACGCTGTCCGCGCTGATCTCTAGTGCATCTGCAATCTGTTTAACGCGCATTTTAACGCTCCTCTTTTATCAACATCGATATGCGGTTAAGCACGCCTTTAATCCTATGTTCTACTCTCACGTTACTAGGGTAAACCTGTGTGTTGCTCACAGGTCAATACCTATTCTTTCAGCAAATCCTTGGAAGCGGCTCATCTTCGAGTTCATTCATGAAACGTCTTCCTCCCATTGGCGTAACAATGGTCACGCGCCCTTTTGATTCGGTGTTTTTTACTATTACACCAATGTGTTCGGCTTGCTCCCCGTTTCGAATGCTCCGCCAGTGTGCTAGCACCTTACCGCTTATGTCAGGGGCAACAACAGCAACAATGCGTCCCTCACACGCTAAAATAAACGGATCAAAGCCTAATATTTCACACACGCTTGCCACTTCAGGTCGCACCGGAATATTATTTTCAATTAACTCGATGTCGAAGCCTGTTTCATTAGCAACGTCATGGAGTAATACTGACAACCCTCCGCGAGTTGGGTCACGCACAAAACGAACACCGTCCAAATGCTTGATTGGATCAATAAGAGGAACAACGCTTCCACAATCAGACTTTAGCTGACCTTGCAATCCATAGTCCTCGCGAGCAAGCAGGACACACGCACCGTGATCACCTATCGAACCACTAACCAGCACGTGATCGCCTGCCTTTATCAGACTGGTATCCCAAATAGGCGCATCTTGGCTGTCTCCAACACCCGTTGTATTGATATAAACGCCGCCACCACTGCCTTTCGGGACAACTTTCGTATCACCTGTTACAATGGCGACATTCGTTTCTGCGGCAGCTTGATGCATTCCATTAACGATTTGTTTCAATGTTGAAAGGGAAAAGCCTTCTTCAATAATAAATGCAGTACTGATGTACCGTGGTGTTGCCCCAACGACTGCTAGATCATTGACGGTACCGTAAACACTCAACACGCCTACATTGCCGCCTGGAAATATTGGGGGGGATACAACGAAGCTATCCGTTGTTATACTCAGATAAGGACCATCAAAAGTTACTGTGGCGGCATCATGAAGCAGATCTAGATCTTTGTTCGCTTTATTTTTAAAAACATGATCAATGAGTCTTTTTGTTAGTGTTCCGCCGTTCCCCTGAGCTAATTGAATAGATTCCGTGCCCAACGGCTCTGATGATGAATGATTGTTGCCCTCTGCGCTTTTCATTATGACCTCCGTGAACAGTATTCGTGGATTTGCCCAACACTTATGGCGGCATCGTTTAATGGCAAACTACTTGGAATAACCACATGAATGTCTGATTGTAAAAACCGTTGTGATATACCGTCACACAAAATGCGATTTTGGAAGACGCCCCCTGCCAATCCAATGTGGTCAAAATTATACTTTTTACGGCAATGTAGGGTTACCTCCCATACCGTTTCAATTAACGAAGCGTGGAAATTTGCGGCACGAGTTTGAGGAGACACTTTGGGATCAAATAGTTCCGGTACCAATGCTCGCCAATCCATTTGAATAAATTCGTCGTTTTTCTGGACCAACGATAACGCCATAACCTTAGAGGGTGTCGACGCAACGCTTTCCAACATCATCGGCGCCTGCCCCTCATAAGAGACTTCGCTCTGTTCACAGCAGGCAAATGCCGCCGCGTCGAACAGTCTTCCCATTGAACTACTAACATGACAATTGAGTTCGTTTTGCCATGCGTTGTAGCTTAATTGTTGTGGATCAAATGGTTTAAAATCAATGCCGGTGAAATTAGTACCCCAAACTAGTGATGCTGCACTTCGCCACGGTTGATTTGGAACCTTGTTGCCGCCTTGCAACTTCATAGGCGCTAATGAGGCAACGCGTTTCCAATTGCCCGGCGTCCCCCAAAAAACTTCCCCTCCCCACATCTCGCCATTCTCGCCTAATCCGGTTCCATCCCACACGAAAACCAAGCTTGGTGTCGATATTTCGGCAGCTAATGCCCACGCTGATGCGTGAGCGTGGTGATGTAAAATTATGCTAGTCGGTAGTGCGCTGCCTTTGGCCCAACGCGAACTGATATAGCCAGGATGGCTATCGCTAAGAATACGCTGTGGATGAACATGATAGAGAGCTTGAAAGTCACTGATACATTTTTCAAAGTGCGCTTGCATTATCGGAGAATCGAGGTCGCCAATATGCGGAGTTACGATAAGTCGATTGTTCCAAGCTATTGCGACTGTATTTTTCTGATTCGCGCCAACAGCAAGCATTGGTTCCTGTACGGCATATGGCAATGATAATTCTAGCGGGCTTATACCCCGCCCCAGGCGAATAGGAATGGTGCCTGACTTAAGCGCTCGCAGCACAGAATCATCCAGTTTGTGAAAAATGTCTCGATTATGGTGCACGAAGATGTCTGCCAACATCGAAAGGTGTTGCTGTGCCGATGACGTCGATGTGACCATCGGTTCACCGTACATATTTCCTGACGTAGCCACCATGGGGCGATTGAATTGCTGCATAATGAGTAAATGCAGTCCGCTGCACGGAAACATCACCCCCAAATCACGAAGCATGGGCGCTACGTTATCTGCAATGGGTACAGTCGATTGCTTTTTTGCAAGTAAAATGGGGCGTACGGGGCTTAGTATGAGCGCTCTTTGATGACTGTCTACAGCAACGCATTTATCTAACCAATCCTCATTTGTTACGTCTGCACTAGGCTCTGGGAGCATGACCGCGAAAGGTTTATCTGGTCTATTTTTACGCTGGCGTAAAAGGTCTACCGCTTCAGTGCTTTGTGCGTCACAGAGCAAGTGATAACCGCCTATACTTTTTAACGCGACAATTTTGCCTTGATTCAAATACGCGACAACCGTTGCTACAACATCAACATCGCCTTGCGCGACCACGCGCCCGCCGACAGTAGAACAAAATGCTTCAGGCCCGCATGCGCGACAGCTTATCGGTTGAGCATGAAAGCGCCTATCAGTTGGCGATTGATATTCTTTACGACACAACTCACACATTGGAAATGCTGACATACTCATGTTCTTTCTGTCGTATGGCATTGCTCGCAGCATAGAAAATCGTGGACCACATGCACTGCAAGCGATAAAGCTATAAGTGCCACGCCGGTTTGTATTTGACAGTAACTCAGCTTTACACGCTCCACACAAATAGACATCTTTGGGGATTGATATCGTCCCGCACGCTATATCATGACCGCTTTCTTTTATCGTGAATGAGTCTACATTACTCAGTTTAACCTTCTTCTTTTCCAGCAAGGATATGGAAACTAGCGACCCATTGTTCAGTAAGTCGAATACAAATTGTTCAACGTCTGGCTCTTTGCCTTCAGCGTGTATTCGCACACATCCACAGTCGTTTTGTACCCAACCAACAATACTTTTTTCATACGCTAAGCAGTAAACTAACGGTCTGAACCCAACTCCCTGGATGACTCCAGTAATGTTCAACTCATAGGCGATAGTTTTACTCTTGTTCATATTGGCAATATATGTGCGGCCAGTCGTCATCACTTCATCTCCACCTTTAGCGTATTCCCCTTCTTGATAAAATTTGTTATCGAACGCTCACCAGAGCTATACCAGATTCGGCAAGCCCCCTCATCAGACACCATACATGCGCCTTTAGGGGATGCTGGTTTGCATTCTTGACCAAAAAACGGGCACGCATCAGGTGCCATTTTTCCGAGGATCACTTTTTCACAGGGCGATGTGGTTTCAGGAACGTTTTGCTCACATTGCGAAGGGAAATCGACTGGTGCATAATCGTTTGTGGCGTCTAGGTGCGATAGTCTCGAAGCAAAGGAAAATCCAGAACCAGGAATAACACCAATTCCTCGCCAATGTGCGTCAACGATTGTGAACGCTTTATTGATTAGTGCTTTAGCTGCTGCATTGCCGTTTTGCTTTACCACTTCGGGATAGCGGTTACTCAGTGTGACGACTTTATTTGAACAATTACCGTTCAGGGTTTGGAGCGACAACAGCAAACTTTCTGGATGAAAACCAGCAATACTGACAGGCAAATTATGATGGTCGATTGCAAACTGCCATTCTTCACTACCCATAATAGTCGCAACGTGGCCTGGCGCAATCAGTGCATCAAAAGTATCCGATTGACTCTCAAGCACATGGGCAACCGCTGGCCAAGTAAGTCGTCCAGACAATAAAACTCTAAAGTTATTGGGTAAATCATTAAGCAGTGTTGCAGCAATCGGTGCCATAGTCGTTTCAAAACCAACAGCAAAAAACACAATAACCTTACGAGGTTCTTCCAATGCTATAGATACCGCTTCTTGCGGAGAGGATATCGGACGAATATCGGCCCCTTGATTTTTTGCGTCTATCAATGAGCTACAGCCACTAATTTCGTATTCGACTGGGACGCGAAGCATGTCACCAAAACTAACGATAACGACATTTTCGTTGATGGCCAAGTGTATCGCGTATGCAATATCCTCTTCGGGGCAAATACAAACGGGGCACCCTGGCCCAGGTATCAGATGAATATTGTGCTGAAACAACGTTCTAAAGCCAGCGCGCGTAATCGCACGCTCATGGCCACCGCAGACATTAAGAATACGAAACGGTTTTGAAAGCGAGGTATTCTTAATGTCACTTAGCAACGATTCAACACTGTACATAAGATTTTAGACTCCGCTATTTTGCAACGACTGAGACTGATGAACTGTAATGGCATGCGTAAAATAAGAAAACCAACGCTCTAGATGTTGACTGTTCAATGAAGACACTTCGAGAACGGGCGCATCGTTGCCCACTTTACGAAATGATTCAATCGCGCGAGGTACATTGAATTCATCGTGAAATTGCAAGTAATCGGTCTTAGAAATAAGCATGACATCCGCGGCACGAAACATCACTGGGTACTTTTCAGGCTTATCATCACCTTCTGGCACAGACAGCAAAATAATGTTTAAGTGCTGTCCTAAATCAAAACACGCTGGACAAATCAAATTGCCAACATTCTCTATAAACAAAACGTCTAGTTTTTGTAAGCTAAATCTTCCAAGTACCTTTTGCACCATACTGGCGTCCAAGTGACACCCTTGGCCCGTGGCGATTTGCTCCGCCTGCACGCCATGACGTCTAATTCTATTTGCGTCATTTTCAGTTTCGAGGTCGCCTTCAATCACCGCCATCGCGTATTGCGACTTAAGTGCACGTATCGTTTCTTCAAGTAGCCGGGTTTTTCCACTGCCAGGGGATGACATCAAATTAATCACCAGTACATTATGTGCGTCAAATAAAGCACGGTTTGCTATCGCTTGGCTGTCATTGTCGCTTTTTAAATTTGCGTGTACCTCAACGATATTTGCTGATGGCTTGTCAGTTTTCTCTGATTTTACTTGCGTTTCGCAACCACAGTTACCGCACATGTTTTCTCTCCTTTGATTCTGTAACATTGTCAGGTGCGATAAACTCTATTCGTTGCAAAATAAACTCATCGCCCTCAATGAGATCGGTTTGCCAAGCACCGCAGCTTGCACATAGGATATGATTCACCGAAACTCGGCTGAATTCGCCACACAATTTACAGCGTATCTTGATAGCGCTTGTGTCAATTCTAAGCGTTGCCTGATCGCCAATGGTGTGAGTTCTGCACGCCAAGAACGCATGGTGCAGCAAGTCAGGCTCAACACCTGACAGTGGGCCGACTTTGACGTGAACCAGACTGACAGACTTATCCATGTTTGCTCGCTGGTGAACAGCGACTGTGTCAAGCAAGCTATAGCAAAGACTAAATTCATGCATCGTAAGCAATGACCTGATCGAGCATCTCCCATGTCACCTGTGCTTCATCATAGGTGATCACTTGGAGAGCATAACCAACATGTACCATCACATAGTCGCCAACTTTGACCTCTAGCCCTTGCACTAAATGTAAACTCACCTCGCGAGAGACACCTTTCGCTTCACACGTTGCGTTAAAGCCTTTAATTGCACTGACTTTCATGGGGATAGCGAGACACATTACTGCTTCACCCGTTCATAGGGCCTACTTGCTCTAGCTCGATAAATGAACAGTGCAACGGTGACAAGCACGATTGTTGACACCAGCGAGCCCAAAAGTAGTGAATGATCGCCTTGATGACCCGGGTGTGCATAACTAACGGGTGAACCTACCACCAGATAGAAAAAGGCGATTAAAGAAGTAACTGACTTTCTAATACTATTTTTGATTTTCATAATATTCCTCAAGTAAGGTTAACGAACTTTTAGACGCAAATGCTCTTCCCCTGTTTCGTCCATTACGTGCACGGCACATGCTAAGCAGGGGTCAAAACTATGAAGTGTTCGCAAAATCTCTAAAGGTTGGTCAGGATCATGTAGCGTATGTTTATCTTGCAGAGCGGCTTCATAAGCACCTGCCTGTGAGTTGGGATCTCGAGGTCCAGCGTTCCATGTCGTAGGCACGACACATTGGTAATTCTCAATTTTGCCATTTTGCATGACCAACCAATGCCCCAACGCGCCACGAGGCGCTTCCATCACGCCTACCCCCTGGCCTTTAATTGGCCAATTGGTAGGGGCAAAATACAGAGGGTTAAACGTATCGGTATCGCCCTTAGCGATATTATCCAATAGTTGGTCATACCAAGACTGTAGCTGGTTAACCACAATTTTAGTTTCCACTGCTCTGGCGAGCGTCCTACCGAGTGTGGAGAAAAGTGCAGAGGGCTCTAAATCCAAGATAGAAAGAGAGCGATTAACGATGTCTTGCGCAGCGGCATCTTTTTTAGCATACATCATTAGCACGCGAGCCAGCGGTCCCACCTCCATCGCATGGCCTTTCCAACGCGGACTTTTTAACCATGAATATTCAGCCCCTGTATTTAGGTGCTTGTAAGGCGGTTTCGGACCAGTATACTCGAGTGTCGTTTGTCCATTAAAAGGGTGTAAACCACTTGTGTTCCCTCCACTATATCGATACCAGGAGGAAGAGACGAATTCTTGAATTTCAGAGGGATCATTTAGGTCAACGTCATGCACTTTACTCAAGTCTCGACCAAGTATTGCACCTCGTGGAAACAAGAAAGAACCAGGGTCATCCATTGATGTCATGGGTAAGTCTCCATAGGTAAGAAAGTTACCCAGCCCTTCCCCTCGTGTCCCCCACTCTTTATAATAACTCGCAATCGCTACAATATCGGGGTAATACACCTGATCGACGAAGCTCTTCATTTGCGTGATAGCATCTTGTAGTTGCACTAATCGACGCGTGTTAATGCCTGTTGACGCATTGAGATTAATCGGTGAAGGCACGCCGCCAACGACAAAATTAGGATGAGGGTTTTTCCCTCCAAATATGGTGTGAACTTTAACAACATCACGCTGCCACGTTAGCGCATCTAAATAATGTGCTAATGCCATCAAGTTAACTTCAGGTGGCAGTTTATAGCCAGGATGTCCCCAATAAGCGTTACTGAATATCCCTAGCTGCCCAGACTCAACCAGCGTTTTGACTTTTTGCTTCATGTCTTTGAAATATCCCGGCGATGAACGAGGATAGTCACTCAATTGACCGGCGAGCGCAGCGGTTCTCGTTGGATCTGCATCTAGCGCAGAAACAACGTCAACCCAATCCAGGGAATGCAAGTGATAAAAATGCATCACGTGATCATGCACATATTGGGTTGCAATCATGATGTTCCTGATCAGTTGTGCATTTTGTGGGATAGCCATTTCCGCTTCACTCAGAACGCCTATTGGCGCACGTGACTGTCGGTGCCCTTTTTTACCATGTTGCATCGGTCCTTTTGGCATAGATGTCATGGAGGGCTTTCCAATGGCAACCCCTAATTTTGCGTTTGACCGCCAGGCCTTTCTTATTGCATCTTCGACAGCACGCACCGATGCCATACCATGCACCAGTGTGCAAACGCCACAGATACGTTGCGCAAAAGCCCAAGCGTCACGCGGATCTCTGCCTTGTAAAATCAGTTCAATTCCCCGAACAGACGTGCCCGATGAGAACGCCTGTTTGATGGTATTCCCATCCATTTCAGCTTCTATTCGAAGATGCCCTTCAATTCGAGTGATGGGATCGACGACTAACCGGTTGTTACTTGATGTCTTTTCCATGAGCCTTGCCTATTATCTTATGAGTTTTTCCCAGCATGCTTCTGTGCACCTTTGCCGGGTTTGGATTTGTACCGCTCCCATGGCCCCAGGGCTTGGTAAAAGCTGCCTTTATCCCAGAAATCGGGCTCAGAGCAACCAAGACACGGATGGCCAGATTCGATAGGAAAACTCGTGCCTTGATTCCATTTAACCGTTGCACATGCGTTAAAGGTTTCGGGCCCTTTACAACCAAGTTCGAACAAACACCACCCATTTTTTGCCCCCTCATCATCAAACGATTTTGCAAATTTACGTTGTTCAAAAAATGGGCGTCGATAGCATCTGTCATGGATGGTTTCACCAAAAAAGGCGAGTGGGCGTTGTAATGCATCGAGATCAGGGAAACGCTTAAACGTCAGGTAATGAACCAACACAGCTGTAATCGCGATAGGCAGTGGCGGACAGCCTGAAATGTTTACGATTGGCTTGTCTGTAATAATGTCGCTTACTGCCACTGCCCCCGTCGGATTTGGGTTTGCTTTAGGGATCCCGCCAAAAGACGCGCAGGTACCGATGGCAATAATACCCGCAGCATCTTTTGCCGATTCTCGCAGCATATCGACATTACTCATGCCACTGATCGTTGAGTATCCTGGGTTACCCATCGGAACCGAACCATCAACCAACAACAAATATTGCCCTTTGTGCGCGTTCATCGCCGCACGCCTAGCGTCTTCAGCTTGCTCTCCCGCAGCAGCCATTATCGTATGCTGATAATCCAACGAAATATGATCGAAAATAAGGCTTTCCAATGTGGGAGCATGAGAGCGCAATATTGCTTCGGTACACCCTGTGCACTCTTGAAAGGGCAACCAAATCACAGAGGGTCTTCTCGCATTGCCAAGGGCAGTCGCCAAATCGGCAACAGCGCTTTGCGGCAATGCCAGTAAAGACGCCGTTGTAGCGCAAAACTTAAGAAATGTGCGTCTTGAGATACCGGACGCTTGTAACTGCTTGTTTAATGTTGGTAGCGCCATTTCAATCCTCCTTAGCCGTTTCATCAGAAGATTGATGAGACAATGAATGGATGTCAGACACTATATTACTGAGCGATAACACCATATCTTCTGGCTGAGATTTTATGATTGGTGGACAGGTACAGATATGAACGTATTTGCCCATGATCTCCACATCTTCGTTATAGTGAATTTCAAGCCAAACGCCTGCGTAGCGTGATTCGATTAGCACCGTATCACCCAGCGCCTGAATATCAGCTTTAACCTCCCCATGCCCAAGAAAGGCTTCTAACTGCGCTTCTTCGCTAGCGCTTAAAGGCAATCGTCGCAGATCAATCGTGGTTTGTTCTTGTCGTTCAATTAACTGAGACAACGCATGACGTATCTGATGCAAAAGCGGCATTACGTTGCCCGTTTTTTCAGCATTTGATGTCATAAAAATGAGTTCTTCGGTCATCGTGCCTCCTTTTTGGTTGCCGGTTTATAGGCCTGAACGTCATCGCTTGATAAGCAAGCAAATGCGATATCGATGATCGATGATAACGCTGCATTTACCTTTGGACTTAAAGAGGTTCCCCACTCTATCGCCTCAGGCTCTACGCCAATTAACGTCACCGCAGAAGGTTTTGAATATAACGTTTGGCTGGTCAACAATGTATCGCGTAACGTGATCTGGTGAACGGAGTGGGTCGTCGCTTGCTTAAACTGATCCGCAATTGCCTCGTCCTTAAACACTCTCACCGTACCAGGCGAACAGCGCATGTAGGCCGCGTCGATGACTATCGTATGATCGGAACTCGCAACCCACTCCAAAAGTTCATAGCTCAGTGTCCCAGCGTCAATGCAAGATACATTTGAATAAGACTTTAGCAGGGGTTGCAGAGCACGAACCGCGTGCACACCAACGCCATCATCTCGCTGCAGTAGATTTCCAACACCAATAATAGCGTAGCGCTTAGCCGCGTTTTTGATTTGGTCAATTGGTGGTGTAGTTTCTAGTGATAGCATCGGTATTTTCCTTATTAGCTATGAGGTGCTGGAATTGACCAGCCAATCACAAAGAATAAACAGAGAACGATCACCGATAGACCAAGTAATTTTGTTGACCTAATGCGTTGACCTGTGCTTTGACGCATCACGAGTTTGACCGCGATTATTGTTTGGATCAGGTAATAAAGTGCAAACCCTTTTGAAGCGAGATTAATAATTTCAAATACGTTGGATGACCAAACTAATATACCTGCGATGACGATGACTAAAACGTAGTAAAATTGTGGGGAGATAGGTAAATGGAAAAGCTCTTTTAAGAGGCCTCCGCCACCGATAGTATCGGCTAATGCTGCACTTAACTGACTTGCCGTGGCGGCAACCAGTAATAAAATTGGCAATACCCATATTGCTTGCCCTAGGGTGTAGCTAATCGTTGTTTCGTTTAATTCCGTGATCGGAAAATCCAGAAAAATAGGACACGTTAGACCGATAAAAACAACATAGAGAAAAATAGCGATCCACTGAGCATAACGACTCGCTTTAATGCGCTGTTCTGGCGTGTAGTTATTCCCCATAAAACGGGTTGTCTCGAACCCTTGCGTTACCATGAGCATGCCTGCGAGCATGCTAACAGTTTCAAAATGGCTCAATGCCTGTATCGCTTCATGTTGAAACCAAGCACTTTGTACTTGTATGTCGTAGGTTGCCAGCGCTGCGAGCACACCTACTATAATAGCCAACTTTATTGTCACGGCGAATAGCTCAATGGTCTCTAGCCCCCTAGCACCTCGAAGCCAAGCGACCACCATAATGATGACAAGCAACCCACTGGTAAACAGTTTGATGTACGTCGTATCAGAGATTGATAAACGATCAAAAACAAACGCTGCAAACAAACTAATATAAAAAGCCACGGAAATGGCATATGCCGCACCAAGCGCCCATTGACTTGCTTTTTCAAGCGTCACAATACTGCTTTGTTGATTGCTAGCTAGCTCAGGTTCTGCATGGCGTATATTGAAGCGAATAACCGACCCCAGCGCATATGCCAGAATGGACAACAACACTATTCCAAGCAGTGCCCATTTCCCCATTACCGAATGCAGCAGTGGTGCAATGATCAAAAAGCCGCTACCAATAATGGAAGCCAACGGTGTGACTGTTGCCCGCCATTGGACAGATTGTCGTAAGCGAGGCAGAAACAATACTATTGCGATCAGCACCGAGGTTGCGAGCGCAATGGAATTTGTGATCACAGTTTGTACCCCTTAATGGTGTTTATACCATCCGGCACGCTTAATATCGTTCCAGGACGTAGATTGATGACAGGCATAGCATTCCTCAACTTTAGCTTTAGGCTCGCCTGCCACTTTGGCGGAAATCATTTTAAAATGCTGCATATAGTGACTGGGCGGCGCTTCATGACATTGATTGCAATCACGTGATTGACTCGACGGGTGAATAAACTTTGGCAGTGACCATTTGTCTGTGCTGTGACACTGCACGCAATCCTCTCCAAATAGACCTAAATGGCGATCATCGTTGTTGTGACATTGCGTACAATTTAATAAGGCTTCTTTATCACTGACCTCAGGGTGCACAAACAAGGGATCAGGAGTCTGTTTATTCGCTAGTATGTTCTCCAAAAACGCCATGGTGGCAGCGCCCTCGTCAAACGGGACATTTGGGTTGGGGAGCATATTGAAACCAATGTCGACTAACGCTATATGGCTCATAAGCGAAATATTGGCCGATTCACCTTTGTGCTCTACATGGCAACTTGCACATTCTTTGATGTCGGTATGAAATGCAGTGGGTTGACGCGCTACGATATGCGTATCATTTGCATGACACGCCACACATTTGTCACGCTCAACGCCCTTCACCGGCGTGTGACAACTCAAACAATCATCCGCGAGAAAGGCATGTGCCTTACTGAGTGAACCGGGTTCAACCATTTTTTCCCATGGAATTTGTGCGCTATCTTCAGGCATATGAATGAAATGACTGACGCCAAAGCCAGCAGCAACTAAGCCAAGAACGATTATTATCCATTTCATCATAACCAGCGCAGTCCAAAGTAAACTTCACTGAAAATGTGAAAAAACAGGACTACATAAAGTGTCATTGAAATCACGATGTGAAATTTTAACCAACGAGCAAACCACACCTTCGCGGTGTCATGAATGAGAATGCTGTACTCAACATCGGAAATTGTATCAATGATGGACAGAACCTGGCTTTCTTGTTTGAACAATTTGCTTTGTGCTGAAGTAGGCACATTTAACGTGATGTAAGGAATATGTCGTGCGGATGTTTGGGCAAACGTCGAATATCTGACATCACAGACTGCGTCTTTCAACGCCTGTTTTGCGTTAGAAAGCGCAACGTGGAGTTCATTTACTTGACGTTTTTTCTCTTTCACATTCGATGAAATAAGACCGAGTACATATCGACCCACAAACCCACTGATCACAACGACCATCATAAAGATAACTAGCGAAACTCCAGTAGCACTATCAAAACGATGGGCGCTATGGATCAGCGCTAGAATAGGCCCCAGCACACCAGCATAGATATGTATACGCAGGAGCGTTGGCATAGCGATGTGCTTCGTCACGACTTTCTTAAGTGATTTGTTACGCTTAATGATCATGTATACCAATGGGATAAGCATTAATACCGAAGCGCTTAAACCCAGGCCAAATCCAATAAAACTGCCTGGGAATGCTGGGTCTCTATGCCATACAAAACCGAGCCATAGCAGGATCATTAGGACAACCAAGCTGCTTACAATTGTGCGCTCTTGAGAATTCATTAAGCCTCAATCTCCACATCAGATTTAGGGATAGCTTGGCACGCCAGAATATACCCACTGATCTTATCTTCAGGTTCCAGCCCATCATCAACCTCCATATCGACGTCACCACGTAGCAGTTTCACCTTACAACTCCCGCACGAACCCGCTCTGCATGAATTCTCTATATCTACATCGAGTCCATCAGCGACGTCTAATACGGTCTCATCCGGACCCGCGTGGGCTTCGACGTCTGAAAGACTAAACCGTACTTGTCTGTTGTTGCCTGCGTTGGTGTTAGTGGCTAATTGAGGTTTAACGGGGGCGGGCTTTGGTTTAGCAGCCCCAAACGCTTCGGTTTTAATATGCGTGTCAGGCATACCCAATTCGGCTAGCATTTCTTTCGTTGCATCCATCATTGCAGGAGGACCACAAATATGCGCAGTTTTTGAGGCAATATCTGGCACAAATTCGTTTATCATTGCGGATGAGAAGCGGCCTTGGGGACCCATCCAGGATGTACCCTCTGCTTGAGTCATACTGACCAGTACTTTTAACCGAGGGTGACGTGCTTGCAGATATTTTAATTCCTGCTCAAAAATAAAGTCGTTGGACGTTCGCGTACAAAACAGAAAATAAATATCACCGTCCCAGCACGTCGTCGTTAAGTAGCGGACAGCGCTCATCATCGGTGTGATCCCCACTCCCCCAGAAATCAACACAACGCTGTTTGCACCATGACCATTGAAATAAAATTTACCGCCGGGGGCTTTAATTGAAAGCGTATTTCCTACCTCAACCGCGTCATGCATAAAACGAGAAACCACACCGAACTCCTCTCGTTTTATCGTAACTTCAAAGTAATAATGTTCAGTGGGCGATGATGCAATGGTGTATGAGCGCTTAACTGGCTTTTCAATACCATCGATGGTCAGTGAGAACGTGACAAATTGACCTGGTTCAAAATCAAATGGAATGGTTTGTCCATCTGGGCTGGCTAGACGTAACGTTTTAACATCATGGGTTTCATTAAAAATCGCGGTTACTACCATATCGCCACTAAACGTGCCCTTGCGCGGTGAGGCAGTGGATGACAATGCTGGCTCGCTAATTTGCGCAGGTGCCGAAGTATGTTGCTGGGCAGGCGGAATAGACTCGGCAACAGAGGAAACTTTTGTCGTTGGCGCTGATGTGCTTGCGGCGTCAGTAGACTTAAGCTCTTCGAGCAGAGCGGCAGCTCTGCGCATCTTAAATCCATACACATACACCATAACGATTGTAAATATGAGTAAAACAAGCATCACTGCGGTGTGCAACGGTGTCATACCAAATAGGGTTGAAGTACCATTTTCCGGCGCACTGGGAAGCAAATTCATTTGTGACTTGAACCAGGTTAATGCCACTCTTCGCGGTTCTTGCCCGTCTTGTATGGCACGTTTCGCGGCAAGACCACTGTCAAAATGTGCTATACCCTCTTTAACTGTTTCAACAGCCATTTGCATTTGGGAATAGTCTTCAGTGGCAGCTGCGCGGGCAAGCCAATCAAAACCTGTAGCCAGTTGCTCACTTCCGTGTTGCATCCTTGCGGTTGCTTTACTCAGAACAGTCTCTCTTTGTTCGGGTGTGGCTGAATGCATGCGCATTAACGTGGGATAGAGATCTTTAGGTTTGGGTGCACCCATTTTCTCCATCATTTTATCCATGCCTTTTGCCATACCGGGTCCCATCATGGCGCCAGCATTGCGCGGCGCTCCTTTACCTTGTGTAGCAGTCGGCAAAACATCCGTATTAGCGTTGACAGTGGGATCATTGGTTGCTTCAGGATGGTGGCTCGCATGCTCACTATCCTCTGGCTGTTGCTGTGCGTAACTGCTCGTCGTTGCGAATAACAGCATAACGTTCAGAATGACGGCGTAACGTAGAAAAAATGATGTGTGTGGCCACCACATGCTCATAACTCACCTGTTTGTTCGGCCATCCACAGGCTATTTATCTTCGCGATCTGAGAGGGCGTTAATACTGATACCGCTTTCCCTACCGATGTAATAAACTGCAGCCGTAAGGCGCTGTTTGTGGCTTCTATTTCAGTAATGGTGTCTTTGATATTGTCGTATTGAGGTAGCCCCTTAGCGGTCAATTCCCACAACGATGCTTCTAACGCACTTCGCTGCTGCGTAAGGCTTTGTTGAGTAGACTCCCACTCAGTTTGGATCGTGAGAAGCGTTTGGTACTGACCATCGGTCAATTCGAGTGGCTCTTTGTGGTTTAAGAAAAAAGCTTGCTCTCCAACGTGGTATAAATGCAGCGCTCCACTGACACCGGGTAAGCTTTCATTTGATGGAGAACCAGATATCTGTGTATTATTTTGTTCAGGTGGTGTACCCATCATTGAGCTGTTTTTCATCATCATCTTGCACATCATTCCCATGCACGATTTCCCGCGCATTAGCATCATGCCTTTATTCTTACTCTTTCCCATTTTCATTGTGTTTTTTGCAGAAAGTGGCATTGATGATGTATTGAGTGAAACACTGGTATCACTCGGATTAACACTCTCATTGCTTTTTGGCTGGGTCGCTAATGAATTGTCTAACGAGCGCAAAGCGGTTTGGATTTTAGCGAAGTCATCAACGTTTAACGCAGGCTGAGTATCTTTAGTTTCTGATGAATTGGTTTTTTTGTCTGGCTCCGTACTTTGCGGTACCGCTGAGCACGCGGTTGTGAATAAGACACTCGCTAATACCAGCGTCACAATAGCCGCTATACGGTAGGGTTGGTGATAAATTCTATTATTCACAACGGCACACTCCTAATTGAAATATCAATCAAAAACCACGGTCAAACTCGACCATGTCATAACGCGTAATTTCGCCATCTAGCACTGTGGCTTCCGCGAAGTGCTCATCCTTAGTTTTTCCAAGGCGAATTTTCCCAACGAACTCTCGTGAATAGCCGTCTTCACCTTCTGAGATTGCAGTAGCGTCGTAGACAGTTCTATAGACATTAAAAACTTGATGTTCCTTCAAACCATCCGTGTCAGATACACATACCACTACTTGCTTATCATCGACTGTAACAACCTGCCCACTCATGATGTAGTCGTGATAAATCTGGCTTGCGCAGCCGCCGAGTAGTCCAACTGACAAGACTACAATTGAAAAAAACTTAATTAATTTATTCATGTAAAATTCCTGCAATTATTGAAATAAGCGAGACAGCAGATCTCCTCCTGCCTCGTAACGTGGTGATTAGTTCTTTTTGTGCTTATGTATAGGTTTAGACTTTTCAGCGGTGTGCCCCATCATTTGGCTCATCATGTCTTCCATCATCGACATACGCTGTTCCATCATTTTCATTTTGTCTTCGGTGGACATATCACTGTGTTTGTGTTTCATTCCCTTCTCGCCTTTCATTCCTTTTCCCGCTTTCATCCCCATCGAGTCGCTTCCTTCCATCATGCCCATCATGTCTTGCATCTTTTGGGCATGCTCATGCAACATGGCATCGCGCTTCTCCGGATCCGATTCACTCTTAACGGCATCCAAGACCGCGCGCATTTCTTCCATATGCGTCTGCATTTTTTGCATCATCTGACCGTCCATCATCGGCATATCAGATTTGTCAGTGTGTTGATGTGCAAAAGACGTCGCAATTGGCGCAGCAACTAAAGCACTGGCCAGTAATAGTGAAGTAAGCTTTTTCATAATAATGTTTCCTTGGGTTATGCTCAGTTGAGCGTTTCAGGTTTAAAATTTACGTCTTGTCACCTTAATCCTATGTCTTAGACTCAGGTCAATAGGCTACTTGGACGATAAAAACTCGGCTAAAGCTTCAAGCTCATCATCTGTAATCGGCATTTGCGGCATTGCAGACGACGAGTTATTAAATTGAGGCTCTTTAACTTTGCGCAAAAAGAATGCCCTGCCTTTTTCGCTGATAACATTATCCAGCGATGGACCGAGCGTTCCGCCTGCGCCTTGCACTTGATGACACCCCTGACAGCCATAGCGAGTGAGCACCTCTTTTGGGTCAGCAGCAAGATTGACAACCTCCTTCACGTTCATTGCTTGAGCAGGTGTTGTAGCAATTTCCATAAATTCGAGAATGGCCTGTACTTCGGCACCCGTCAGGTTTGCCTTTTCTCGCATGTGGGGCATAATGACTTTCCATTCACTCATGGAAAATTCTTGAATTGGCCGACTGTTATGACATCGTGCGCAGTTGTTGTTGATCAATTCTGCACCTGACAATGGCTCGGTACTGCTTACGTGAAGCGAGGTCAACAAGGTGGCGAACAAAACAAAAATGGTAACGGTTAATTGGTTTTTCATCATTAGCCCTCCTAAAAGCCATAGCTGAATTGCACAGCGAAACGTTTGTCATCTGGACCATCAACGACATCAGTATCCTCATAACCCACTTTGATAACTGAACGAGGATCTAACCAGTAGTTAACACCGACCATCCAACGTTCAGCTTCTTCTACTTTTTTGGTTTGAGCATGTTCAATGACAATTTCAGTGCTGCCGAGCCCATCAAATACGTGACCTATAAAAAATGTCCCTTGTAAAAACCACCCATTGCGGGAAAACGAATCGATAACATCTTCGTGATCTCTCTCAACAAACGCATCGGTTTCCGTGCGAATGTACTCGCCTCTTAAAATAGCGTGTGTACTGATCAAGTTGATGTCTACACCATTGGCCTTAATGTCTAATTGCCCATTTTCGTCATAGGCCCCTTGATAATAAGAGGTACCGATTTCTATCGACGGGAGCAGCGCTACGGCAATTCGGCCGCCAAAGGCTTTATTGCTATTGTTATCAGAGCTTGTCGCTTCAAACTCGACCTCAGGAAACGCTTCTCCATGTTCATCCTCATCTGCATCAAGATCTATCGACGCGGCGGGTGAAAATAAGCGAGCCAGTGCAATATCATGGTCGTCGTCCACTTCTTCTTCGTCATGCTCCGCTTCTGACCGAGGTCCGTTTGTCATAAAGACATCAAGAAACACTTTGGCTGAGCCCACTTGATAAACTTGTTGAGCTGCAACACCAACATCGCTCAATATAGGCAGCATGGGATCCATTGCTTGGCTAGAGCCATGCGCGCCATATATTCCAGGCGTCCAGATGCTGCGGTTGATCCAACTGGGATGCCAATTGGCACTAAATTGTCCAAATGGCAGTAGAAATTTACCTGCCGTAATGGTCGTGTTGTCGTTTAAAAAGTAGTGAATATCCGCGTATTCAAGTTCAGTTTCCGTTTCTCCATCTGCATTTAATCCAACCTCAAGCTCAGCTTCTACGTGCATCTTGTCATTTAGACTAAGTAAGAAAATCGGCACAAAACGCGCCGAAAACGCATCAGTACCAGCCACATCGGCACTTTCGTATTTTACATCACCATACCCGACAAAGACGAAACGCTCACTCGATTCAGCCGCGTATAGAGGCTGCGAGATCATAAGCCCAGCGGACAAGATGGTTGCCAGTCGTAGTGTTTTTTTCATTCGCATAGCAGTTTCCAGTATGTACTGTCGTGATTACTAACTTAGGTGTGCGGCAACATAAGCGCCGCTCTAATCTTCTTTGGAATTACGTATACATTAGGAATGCTATGGGGGGGCGGTCATCCGGTGGGATTGAGCGTTTTAACGTGACATACACCTCAATGAAACTATCTGTTTCAATTTCCACAGGCATAAGCCAAGGTGATAGTGCGATAATGGCTAACGATACGTTCGAGTTAGCATTGTCCGAGTAAAAGCAATCAGGGCAATAACACGCTTGTAATGATCCGGTATTCGAACGTTCCGTCGTAGCCTCATCGTCCACGTTATGTGTATAAGCGTGTGCATGAAATCCGACGTCTTCAAATGCATGCGCACTTACTGATACAGAATTGATCAGTAATATGGCAATACAAAATAATGATGTCGTAAATTGTTGCACCCAAATTTCCCCTTTGCTTTTTACAAGTTTAATCCTATAAACCACAGCATAAATGTAATTGATTTGGATCAAATCCTCACAACAATCGGATTACAGTATCATTACAATTCTGTAATCAAATCATTAACTTATTTATCCTTAATGCAAAGTTATCTATTCTCGAACTCGGTTAGTTGACCTCATCTAGATTGCTCTAAAGCAATATGTTTGGGGGGGCTTTTTTTGACTGGGTGAATGGATAACAAGAAATGATGAAGGACAAAGTTGCAGTAATTACCGGTGCAGGTTCAGGCATTGGATTGGCATTAACCAATCAGTTTTTATCAATGGATGATCACACGTTTGTAATTGCAATAGGTCGACAGAGCTCTGAATTGAGAGCGCTTTGTGAAAAGTTTAATGCTCGACTTGTCATCAAGCACATCGATTTCAATCACACAGGGGCAACAAAAAGAATCGAACAGGCGCTCGGGAAATACGAACGCATTGATTATTTAGTGCACTGCGCAGGAAGTGTTATACCGCTGAAACGTATCCACTCAATCGACTATGAAGATTGGTGTGCAACACAAAAAGTGAATAGTGATATCCCGTTTTTAATAACAAAATTATGCCTAAACAAGTTCAAGCATAGCCGTGTACTTTTTTTGACAAGCGATCAACCTGTAACGGCTGTTGAAGGTGCATCAGCATACTGCGTGAGTAAAGCAGCTATACAAATGATGTGTGATTGCTTTAGAAAAGAAATTAGTCATGATATCGCGGCTTTTGCCACAGTGGCCCCAGGGAACGTCGATACGCCGATGCAAAAAAAAATACGAGAGGTATCCAGCGACGTGTTGCCGATGTCAGTGCTTTTAAGAGATATGCATAAAGAAAGCAAACTGCTTCCGCCCCACTTAGTGGCCGAATACCTCTGCCAACTACTAACTCGTATCGACGTTAAGACGTTTGGAGCAACACAGTGGAACGTATTACGAAGCGCAGTTAAAGAGCCGCAACGACCATTGAATGCCAATAGCAATATTTTAACGACAGTGGATAAAGCTTCCTTGCAGTATCTACAAGACAAAATTGATGGCGATGTCTGGGCAACTGGAAGCAAGGAGTATACGTTGCGGCGTCGTGTATTCAATCAAGCCATTTCGCATTTTCCGATTGGGATAGTCGTGCCTCAATCAGAAGCTGATATTGTCAAAATAATCGACTATGCAAACAGGCAAAATTTACAGATTTCTATTAAAGGGGCTGGACATGGTGTAACCGGTGCGGCCGTCATTAATGGTGGGATAGTGATTGATATGTCAACCTTTCAAAGTATAGAACTTTGTGCGGATGGCCAATCAGTTAAAGTCGGTGCCGGCGTTAGAAATCGAGATCTGGATAGATTTTTGTCACATCATAATAAAGTGGTGCCTTTGGGTACCTGCCCGGATGTAGGTGTTGTTGGAGCTACATTAGGCGGCGGTATTGGTTTTTTATCACGTAAATATGGTTTAAGTTGTGACAATGTCTTGGCATTTAACTTGATCAGCGCGGACGGCCAGCAAAGGGTTGTCAGCGCCAGCGAGCATACAGATCTTTTTTGGGCATTACGAGGTGGCGGAGGTGCTCAATTTGGGGTGATCACCGACATAACCTTCAGTTTACACCCTGCACCAGACTCTATTGAAGGTGGGATCATTGAATGGCCAATCCACAAGGCAAATGGGATATTGACACACTATAGCGAAACAGTTTTACAGGGACCGAGAACACAATTTCTGTATGCATACATCGCTCGTTCAACCGCGAAACAAGCAAAAATATCAATTATGGGATTTAGTGATGACCCAGACACTAGCCTGCATGATATTACAAGTTGGGAAACGGATGCTGACATATCCATCACGCACAAACAATACACTGAATGCCAATCCAATAATTATGAGCAAGGGCATGCGTTATACTGGCGCAATGGGATCATTGAGGGCGCACTGACACAAGACTTTATTACAACTGTGTTGCAGTGCTTTCAGTCCTGCCCTGACAATGCAGGAGGCATAATGCTGGATCCGTTATGTGGTGCAATACAAGACGTTGGCGCTCACGAAACCGCATTCATCCATCGCAATGCCTCGTTTGTTTGCAGTATCACCGGTGTAACGCCGGCTGATCAGGTCAATAACGAAGTAACAGAATGGGTTGATCAAACCTACGCGCGATTATCCCCATTTTTTAACGGCTATGCCTACCAAAATTACGACATGGGTAAGGACTTTCCATTGATTGGTTACTATGGTCAGCACACACAACGTTTGATTGCGATAAAACAAAAGTTTGATCCTGAACTTAAATTTGCAGGCTCTCTGCAACGACATTTACAAAAAACTGTATAGCTGATGTAATAGCCTACCAGCGAGAGCTTTTCCAACGAATAACCAAGTTATCAATAAGGATATAAGCAGTGTTAAAATGGATGCTATTGTTTACCCTACTCGTCTCGAACAGTTGTTTTGCAGGCACGGACGATTATGTGCATGCTGACTTCTACAGGGGATTAGCAGGCCTTAAGCAACACGTAGACGAAATTAACCGAGATTTGCTGTTATTGGAAAATGCCACGCTATCCAGTGCTGAGGTCAACCGTCGGCTCGCGCGCATTGAACAAGAAATCGATGCTGTAAAAGCGTTATATGATAAAGCCTACTCTATGCCCCGCACACCGTTAAGCGCATCTGAGCTAGCACAAATAAAGCTATCACTGGATATTCTCGATATGCAAGAAATCCGCTCAAGACTGCAGTCCGACATAACGCAACAACATCAAAGTGTAAAATCGGAGACTCTGCTCGCTTCACGTGACTTTACGAACCAAGCAACACGCAATATGGCGACGAGTGCGTTAACACTTGCAGCCATCCTTGTAGCTGTCATTTCAGCCGTTATCGCATGGATGAATCACGTTCAAAGTAATCGAACCAAAGACGTAAAAGAAAAAGCAAAAGATGATTTGGAGAAACTTAAAGATGCAACTGATCAAGACTTAGTTGAATTAAGGGCGGTAACCCAACGTCAAATTTCAGCGATCACCGAACGACACCAACGCGATATTGATAGACTGACAGATGGGCATCAACAAAAAATAGAGCGTTTGGAGCAAATCAATTTAGAGAAAGTTCAAGATGCGGAAAATGCGTTCGATAAGCTAATGAGTGAAACGGAGACACAAAACGGACTGGTTTTTAAAAACTTGGCTATATCAATTTATCTTCGTCGTTTTTTAATTGAGGACGGTTATGTGTAGCGGCCTGACTTCTTATATCGCCTGACCCGACTTTATCCGCACATTCCGACCCGCAATCATTGATTCTATCCT
>NZ_JAHCTA010000012.1 GCF_018474025.1 Alteromonas oceanisediminis
CAACTGGCGCAAAAGGATACCCTCATTCTCACCTTGCAACAGCAGTTGTTGGTGTTGCGTCGTCGTCAGTTTGGCCGCTCCTCTGAGCAAGTCGACAAACAAGTCCATCAAATCGAGCTTCAGCTTGAAGAGTTAGAAACCCAGGCGGCACAAACACCGGATGTGACACTGCCCACGGCAGAAACAAAGGATGCGCCTAAACGCAGAGTCGCCTTGCCTTCGCACTTACCGCGTGAAGATATGCGTGTTGAGCCTGCTAAAACGTGCCCAGAGTGCAGCGGCGAGCTGAAGCCTATCGGTGAGGATGTCTCGGAAGTGTTGGATGTGGTGCCGGCCTCTTATCGCGTGATTAAAATCGTGCGGCCCAAATACAGCTGTGTGCTGTGACACGCTTATCCAAGGTGACGCGCCACAACGCGTTATCCCCAAAGGCTTAGCCAGTAGCGCGTTGCTCACTCAAGTCATGGTCGATAAATACCTCGACCATCAACCGCTGTACCGTCAGTCCGAGCGCATGGCACGTGAAGGTGTGGATATCGAACGCTCCACCTTGGCAGGCTGGGTGGGTCAGGTCAGCACCCTTATCTCACCCTTGGTCGATGCCATTGGTAAACACGTCAAAAACGCCAACCATCTTTATGCGGATGACACCACAGCACCGACCTTAAAACCAGGTAAAGGCACAACCCAAACAGGGCGCTACTGGACTTATGTACGTGATGGGCGGGACTTGAATGAGCACGTCCCGCCAGCCGTGTGGCTACAATACTCTGAAAACAGAAAGAGCCTTCATCCCACTTCGCACTTAAAGGGTTACACCGGCTCAATGCAAACCGATGCCTATGCCGGATATAACGACGTATACCGTAAAGAGGTCACGTTTATCGGGTGTTGGGCACATGTCAGGCACAAGTTCTACGACATAACCCAATCGGGTCCTTCACCGATTGCCGAGCAGGCCGTCGCTATTATCCAACGGCTTTACGCCATTGAAAAAAATATCAAAAACAAACCGCCGGACGAACGACAACAAGTCAGACAACAGCAGGCCATCCCCATACTGGATGAACTGCATACCTGGCTGCAAAATACATTGCGTATGCCAAAAATGGACAGGCATCTATCGACAACAACACCGCCGAGCGTTCACTTCGTCCGATAGCATTAGGGCGTAAAAACTACCTGTTCGCCGGCTGAGTTGCAGGCGGGCAACGTGCTGCTACATTATACAGTCTGCTCAGCACAGCTAAACTCAATGGAATCAATCCGAGTCAGTATCTTACCGCTGTACTCAAACGCATTGGCCAACACCCCATCAATCGCGTTGATGAACTGTTGCCGTGGAATATCGACTTAACCCAAACCCACACTACCGACGCACTCTAAAAATAGGTGTCCACTTAAAAAGGAGTGGACACTTAAATTAAGATCAAGGTGTCATGACCGTACGCTTACGTTAAAAATTTCATAAGACCAAGATTTTACGAGCTGTTTAAAAAACACAATGTAGACTTGCTCCTTGCACCGACAACAGTTTCATTGCCTATGCACGCTTCTCCCACCAATCATCAAACTACTACGGTGAATGGTAAGGAAATTTCTATTTTCGAGAATGATAGAAACTCAACACCAGGTGCAGTGGCTGGATTACCCGGCATTACTATTCCAATAGGACGAAGTATAGAAAACCTGCCTATCGGCATTAACTTAGATGGCCCACGCAATGCCGACGAGCAATTCTTAAGTGACGTTGAAATTATTGAAACATTGGTGTGAAAAAGCTTATTAAATCTGCAGCATATAGTTGATTCGCTGGGCTTGCACTGTATAAGGAGCCATTGATAACTAACAGGTCGTATGCTTCGCTTGAGATTAACGCCAGAAAGGCCGTTGTCGATGATTATTGAGAATCAGATGCGGTGTAATAGATCTGACCTACACTGAATAAGCATTCTCAAAACATAGTCTGCTGTTGGTGAACTAATAATAGTTCACCAGCATTTGAGTATTGGAAAGATGTGTTCTTTGCTGAGTTTTTGATGCGATGCGTTGCCATATTTATCAATGTAGCTGTTGAGTAATATGACAATCGAAAACTCCAAGTCTGGTAGGTATTGCACAAGCGCTGTGTATCCAAAGTCTGTGCTGCCCCCGGCGTAGTAACTTAACGTTCCCCACGATGAAAAATGCCGAATGTTACCCAGCATCCACTGGCTATTTGCTTTTTGAAGCATCAGATTATTTTGGCTATTCGGAAATAATCTCCCATCTAGAATCGCTTCAAACCAAATACTCAAATCATCCGCTGAAGAAACCATCCCACCTTGACCTATCAATGCCCATGTCAGTTCTTTCTCAAAGGTGGTTTGACCACTGTCCGAGCCTCCATAGCCTTTGGCAAGCTTTGCTTCACGAATATTTTCATCGCCATAGAAGCCTGTGTTATTCAGTTTTAGCGGGTTGAGAATATTGTTGCGAACATAGTTTTGAAAGCGAGTCTTGGCGACTTCTTCCACAACAGCGGCTAAAAGCGTGTAAGCGGCATTAGAGTAAGCAATGCTTTCATTCTGTTCTCCAAGTAATCGAAGAGAGAAGATTTTTTCCAACGCTTCAGCTTTGCTCATTACATCAAAATCTGTCTCGTTATGGAAATTATCAAGTCCCGAGCTATGGGAAAGCAAGCTTCGTATCGTCAACTCTTTTTTGTCGTCAGGTGAGTCTGGAAAAATATCTGCGACTGTAGTTTCCAGTGCTAACTGACCTTCCGACACGAGCTTCAATATTGCGGCAGCCGTGAATGTTTTTGATATTGAACCAATATCAGTCACTGTTTCCGGTGTGTTTTTTAGCTCGCTAGCCCTATCTGAAAAACCATAGGAGTGACGGAATATCTCGCTGCCCTTCGATGTTATTATTATGGTTCCATCAAACTTTTCTCTTTTCTGTAAGCGGTGCAACTCATCTGACAGCTTGGTGACCACATCGTGGCCTGATTTTATGTTCGATGAACCGGGCTCATGTTCATCGGCCAATACCGTTGAACAGTTCATAAGCATGAACAGGGTAAAAACCGAATTGTATAGATATTTCAGACTCACTTATTGGCTTCTCAATAATTCGTATCTGATGATCAGCATATAGTGAACTGGCCCG
Source organism: Alteromonas oceanisediminis (assembly GCF_018474025.1). GTDB lineage: Bacteria > Pseudomonadota > Gammaproteobacteria > Enterobacterales > Alteromonadaceae > Alteromonas_E > Alteromonas_E oceanisediminis. The sequence goes on from NZ_JAHCTA010000012.1 coordinate 3,154, forward strand.
TTAATTAAACGTTGATATGTAACAAGTTTTATCTGTCTGTTCTAAAGATGCAATGGCAACTATGCATTGGGTTCGTGGTCGCCGTAGACCTCAACAAAAGATAGCTGCCGTTAGTATAGCTATGTGTATCCACTGCAAAGGGGAACACCATCCGCGCAGATAAAGTTTTAACGCACCTGAAAGAACATCACTTGTCTTAAAAAAAAACCGGAGTCCAAGTACTGGCCTGCATTGGAAACTCAACCATGTTTGTTGGTATGAGTTACATTGATGTTAGGAGTAGCCGTAACCAAAGTGGTGAACGCTACTGCGGCACGGTCAGTCGACTTGAACTAACTTGCCTAGAAACTTCCAACAATCTTAATTTAAAAGTGGTGGATGTTGCTGCGGCACGGTCGGTTGACTTGAACTAACTTGCCTAGAAACTACAAATAATATCTATTTTAGGAGTGGTGGACGCTGCTGCGGCACGGTCAGTTGACTTGAACTAGCTTGCCTAGAAACTACAGATAAAATCGACTTTGGAAGTGGTGGACGCTACTGGGCTTGAACCAGTGACCCTCGCCTTGTAAGGGCGATGCTCTCCCAACTGAGCTAAGTGTCCATTGAATTATTTTCTTGAAAAGTGGTGGACGCTGCTGCGGCACGGTCGGTTGACTTGAACTAACTTGCCTAGAAACTGCAAATAATATCTATTTTAGGAGTGGTGGACGCTACTGGGCTTGAACCAGTGACCCTCGCCTTGTAAGGGCGATGCTCTCCCAACTGAGCTAAGCGTCCTAAGAGTCTGATATTTCAAAAGTGGTGGACGCTACTGGGCTTGAACCAGTGACCCTCGCCTTGTAAGGGCGATGCTCTCCCAACTGAGCTAAGCGTCCATCCGTTACCGCTGTCGCGATAAGTGGGCGGTATTATAGAGTTGTAAGTCGCGCTGTCAACCGTAAATTCGTGTGAAATTTCAATTGTTCACTTTGCGTTCAAAGTGTCTGTTCTGTGTACGTTAAATGCTCATTTAGCGCTCGATAGAGGCCTCATTGTCTGTGGTAGGGAAGGTCGCTGGTTGAGGTTGTTCATTTTTAAAGTAGGGCTTTCATCAAGATAGCAGCCTTTCATCAAGTGAGGGTTCGCTTGCGAACACAGGTGTTGTAGAATGCGCGGCAATATTTGATTTCGGATTAAACTATGTCGGTTGTTACGCGTTTTGCGCCTAGCCCTACGGGCTATCTTCATGTGGGAGGAGCAAGAACTGCTCTGTATTCTTGGTTGTACGCAAAGAGCCAGGGAGGCCAGTTCGTACTGCGTATTGAAGATACTGATATTGAACGTTCTACCGAAGAAGCAAAACAAGCTATTTTGGATGGCATGAATTGGCTAGGGCTTGATGCCGATGTCGGTCCGATTTATCAAACCGATCGGTTTGACCGTTACCGCGAGATTGTTGAGCAACTGCTTAAAGAAGGTAAAGCGTATAAATGCTTTATGCCAGCGGCGGAGCTGGACGACATTCGCGAGCAGCAAAAAGCGCGCGGTGAGAAACCTCGCTATCCGGGTACGTGGCGTGACCGCACAGACCATCCCGACGGCCAACCGTTTGTGATCCGCTTCAAGAACCCACTGGAAGGCAAGGTGAGTTTCGACGATCACGTTCGTGGCGCGATTGACGTTGCCAATAGTGAAATGGATGATCTCGTGATTGTACGTTCAGACGGCACGCCAACCTATAATTTCTGTGTAGTAATCGATGATTGGGATATGCAGGTAACGCACGTTGTGCGCGGGGAAGATCATATCAATAACACACCTCGACAAATCAATATTCTCAAAGCCTTGAACGCGCCGGTACCTGAATACGCGCACGTATCGATGATACTAGGCGATGATGGCAAAAAGCTTTCGAAGCGTCACGGTGCGGTGAGTGTGATGCAATATCGCGACGATGGTTATCTTCCTCAGGCGGTGTTGAACTATTTGGTGCGTTTGGGCTGGTCACATGGCGATCAGGAGATTTTTTCCAAACAGGAGATGATCGATCTGTTTTCGTTGGACGCCATCGGCCAATCTGCATCAGCTTTTAATACTGAAAAACTGATTTGGCTCAATCAGCACTATATTAAAACCTTGCCTACCGCTGAGGTTGCCGTTCATGCAAGCTGGCACTTTGAACAGCAGGGGATTGATATTACTCAGGGGCCAGCGTTGGAAGATGTCATCAGTGTACAGGCTGATCGCGTGAAAACCTTGGCCGAACTGGCCAGCATTAGTCGCTACTTCTATCAAGATTATGACGAGTTTGATGCTAACGCGGCGAAGAAGCATTTACGCCCTGTCGCGCGTGAAGCGCTAGAGGTGGTGCAGCAAAAGTTGGCTGACATTGATACGTGGTCGCCAGAAACTATTCAGGAGGCGATTAATGCCACGGCTGAATCCTTGGACATTGGCATGGGCAAAGTTGGCATGCCATTGCGTGTTGCAGTGACGGGCGGAGGCAACTCGCCATCGTTAGATTTGACCCTTAATCTGATAGAGAAGAGCAAAGTTGTACAACGAATAAACAAAGCGCTAGATTTTATACAAACGCGCGAAAATTCCTAAAAAAATCGTTGACACAAAAGGGGGGGATGCCTAGAATGCGCCCCGCTGTCACGGAACGAGACTCAGCTAAGAGTCGGGTTCACATACGGGGCCATAGCTCAGCTGGGAGAGCGCTTGCATGGCATGCAAGAGGTCGGCGGTTCGATCCCGCCTGGCTCCACCACGTTTTGCGATAGCGAAATTACTAGGTTAGGAAAAGGTCGTTCGGTTCGCCGGCTCACCTCTCCTGACAAAAAATCAGCAAAGCTTGCTTTGCTAACAAGAATACTAGGTAAGGTCGCTCAGTTTCTTACGAAACTTCGCCTTACAGAAATTTATCAAAGCGTGCTTTGATAGCAAAATTACTAGGTTAGGAAAAGGTCGTTCGGTTCGCCGGCTCACCTCTACTGACAAAAAATCAGCAAAGCTTGCTTTGCTAACAGATTTTTTGTCCCCTTCGTCTAGAGGCCTAGGACACCGCCCTTTCACGGCGGTAACAGGGGTTCGAATCCCCTAGGGGACGCCATTTTCGTGCTTTGCAGGTTAAGTTAAAGCACCCGTCAGGGACATGTCTGACGCTGATAAAATAGCAGAGCTTGCTTTGCTAACAAAAATACTAGGTTAGGAAAAGGTCGTTCGGTTCGCCGGCTCACCTCTCCTGACAAAAAATCAGCAAAGCTTGCTTTGCTAACAGATTTTTTGTCCCCTTCGTCTAGAGGCCTAGGACACCGCCCTTTCACGGCGGTAACAGGGGTTCGAATCCCCTAGGGGACGCCATATAGAAAAGCCCGCTTTTTAGCGGGCTTTTTTACATCTTTTGTTTTTGGTTATTCTTCTTGGCACTGAGAGTCAGCTAAGAACGCATCCAGCCATTCGTTCGCTTCAGCCACATTTGCTGCAAATACATGCGGTATATTGCACTCATCATACATTCTGCCCATTTGGCGGCGTGTGATTGATTGGCCTTCCGCCTGTTCGAGCACAAATGCGCAGGCAACCATACCCATGCTTTGGCGGTCGATCACTGTGCGTTTAAGTTCAGCTTCCGCTTCCGGTGTAAAAATGGGCATGCCTGTCATGACGGCAATTTGCGTCCACGGCGCGCTTAATTCGGTTCTAAGTTTCGCGGCAATATGACGATACGTTTTTATGGTTTCGGCGTTGAATGGGCCGTTTGAAACCACAGTTAACCGGTTGTTTTCGATGGTAATTTGGTATGTGCCATGCTGGGCATATTGCTTAGACATCATTCATCATGTCGCTTGAGCTAACAGCTGTAAGCTGAGTGTAGAGAATCCTCTATCGAATGCAACCCATTTTGAAAATAGGCCACGTTTACATCGCACCGCCTGTCAGTTATTCCATACGAGTAAACATGCTAAACTGCGCGCTGTATTTTTACTGATGGCAAACTTCATGCAAATCATGCTCGCCCCGATGGAAGGGGTTGTCGATCACCTGATGCGCGATATGCTAACAAGAATTGGTGGCTACGATCTGTGCGTCACTGAGTTTTTGCGCGTGGTTGAGTCGCTCCAGCCTGAGCATGTGTTTTATAAGATATGCCCTGAGCTTCGTCATAGAAGCTTAACGCCGTCTGGCGTGCCAGTTCGCGTGCAGCTTTTAGGGCAGCATCCACAGTGGATGGCGGCAAACGCGCAGCGAGCAGTCGAATTGGGCTCACCCGGCGTGGATATTAATTTTGGATGCCCGGCGAAAACTGTCAACAAAAGTCGTGGCGGGGCTGCATTATTGAACGAACCGAATACGCTGTTTGCCATCGTTGATGCAGTCAGGCGCGCAGTGCCTGCGGGGAAGCCGGTCACCGCTAAAATTCGCTTAGGTTTTGAGCATAAATCGCAAGTGTTTGATAATGTCAGCGCGTTGACTGACGCGGGCGCGACTGCCATCACAATTCATGCTCGCACTAAAACCGATGGGTACAAGCCTCCGGCCTACTGGGATTGGATTGCGCAGGTAAAGCAAATGAGGTCGGTGCCAGTGATCGCGAACGGTGAAATCTGGACTGCAGAGGATGCGGCGCGCTGTCGTGAAGTCTCGCAATGTGATGACATTATGCTAGGGCGGGGGGCGCTGTCGATGCCCAATTTAGCCCTCACTATCCGCGATGGCGAGCAGCCAATGCCATGGGATGAAGTTACAAATTGGTTGGTACGCTACTCCGGGTATGAAATCTTTGGTGATAAAGGGCGATATTACCCCAATCGCATCAAGCAATGGTTTGGTTATCTCAAGAATCAATACCCAGAGGCATTAGCTGTTTTTAATCAGATCCGCACATTGCGGCACGCCGAAGAGATCGTTGAGATTATCGACGCCAATCGGTGCATCAGTGTCTCATCTGAGTCTGCGTAACCTTACGACCAATCACAGCGCATCCGCGCTTAGGCGTGTTTTCAATCAGTTGCCATCATGATAAAACGGTAAGGGTAACCTAAACGTTGTGTCATCAGCGCGTTTTTAACCAATGATTAAATGACTTTACACACTCTACAATGAACACCAACAAAAGAAGAGCATTATGAAAAAACCACTGTCTTTAGGGGTTGTTGCACTTGGCTTGGTCGCCGCCGGCGTCATGTCAGGTTGTGCCGATAGCGATACTGGCGCAGACACCCAAGATCCAAAAGTTGAATTTAAGCAGAACCCGTACCCCAGCACATACAAGCCTTTGCCTAGCGAAACAACGTTAATCACTAATGTAACGGTGCTGGATGGCGTAGGCGGCAAAATCGACAATGGTGCAGTGCTCTTTGTCGATGGAAAAATCAGCGCCGTCGGTAAAGATATTGCCGCCCCTGATGATGCAGTGGTTATTGATGGGGCAGGAAAGTGGGTTACTCCCGGTATTATCGACACTCACAGTCATTTAGGCGTTTATCCTGCCCCCAGCACGCAATCGCATGCCGACGGCAATGAAATGACCTCACCTGTTACCGCTGATGTGTGGGCTGAACACTCTGTGTGGCCTCAGGATCCGGGGTTTGGTCGTGCTTTGGCCGGTGGCATTACGGCGCTTCAAATCTTACCGGGCTCCGCCAATCTATTTGGTGGCCGTTCAGTCACCCTAAAAAACCTACCCAGTCGCACCATGCAGGACATGAAGTTCCCAGGCGCGCCTTACGGAGTAAAAATGGCCTGTGGTGAAAACCCCAAAAGAGTTTACGGCGAGAAAGGCGGGCCAATGACACGGATGGGCAATGTTGCAGGCTATCGCCAGGCATGGGCAGACGCGCAAGCCTATGTGCACAGTTGGGAAAAGTACGAGCGTGAGTATGAGGCGGGTGGAAACCCCAAGCCGCCGAAAAGGGATCTGAATAACGACACATTAGCGGGCGTACTCAATGGCGAGATCATCGTACATATGCATTGTTATCGCGCCGACGAAATGACCGTGATGATGGACGTGATGAAAGAGTTTGACTATCAGATAGGCAGTTTTCACCATGCGGTGGAAGCCTACAAAATCGCTGATAAGTTAGCCGAAAACAACGTGTGTTCATCCATGTGGGCTGACTGGTGGGGCTTTAAGATGGAAGCGTACGATGGTATCCGTGAAAATATCCCGATGGTGCATCAAGCCGGCGCGTGTGCGGTTGTGCATTCTGATTCTGATCTCGGGATTCAACGCCTGAACCAAGAAGCTGCGAAAGCATGGTCAGATGGGAAACGTGCAGGTATTGATATTCCTATGGCGGATGCGTGGCAATGGTTATCCGCTAATCCGGCAAAGTCACTGGGTATATTTGACCAAACAGGATCACTGGAAGCAGGGAAAAATGCTGATTTAGTGATTTGGAGTGACAATCCATTTTCTACCTATACTCAAGCTGAGCAAGTCTTCATTGACGGCGCTTTAGCGTATGATCGCAACAACCCGGAAAGCTGGCCAATCAGCGATTTTGAATTAGGTCAGGTGGCTGAAGGAGATATAAAATGAAGCACTTTTATCAATTGGTTAAGGCCACCACAACGGCGTCGTTAACGCTGTGTTTCGCATCCCTAGCGTTTGCTCAGAATGTCGCATTAGTCGGCGCAACGGTTCATACCTTAAGCGACACTGGAACGCTTGAGAATGCCACGGTGCTGATGGCTGATGGCAACATTGAAGCTGTTGGCGAGGATCTCAACGTTCCTCAGAATTATGAGCGCATTGATGTGACGGGCAAAGTCATTACGCCCGGATTGTTTGGTGCATTTACCTCATTGGGTTTGCAAGAAGTCAGTTCATCTGCCGGCGTCGTAGACGACCGCGTGAAAGCGCATCCTGTGTCGGCTACCGGTGCGGCCTACGATGCAAGCTATGCGATCAACCCTGACTCGTCGCTGATGGCAATTACGCGTGTAGAAGGTTTTACCACGGCGGCCAGCGGTTTGAGCGATACCGACCAGCTATTTACCGGCCAAGGTGCCGTTATTTCATTGGCCAATACAACGTCACCTGTGCTGAAACCCCGTGCCTTCGTGCACACGCGGGTGGATAATCGCGGCGCAGCAGGAAACGGGGACAGCCGCGCTGCGTTGTGGGTTGCATTGGATCAGGTACTGAACGAGGCGGCTGGTGCCACATCTGCGGACTTGGCCGTGGGGGCGGATTGGCATGGTTTAACCAGCAAAGCTGATGTAAAAGCGCTGAAAAGTGTGTTGGCTGGCACAACGCCTTTACTTGTGACGGCGAATCGGGCTGCTGATATTCGTCAGGTGATTGCGCTTAAGCAACGGTTTAGTAGCTTAAAACTCGTGATTGTTGAAGGGCTTGAAGCATGGCGTGTCGCCAGCGAACTGGCCAGCGCACAAATTCCGGTCATCATTAACCCTGAGTATAACCTGCCGGGCGGTTTCGACCAGATGGGAGCAACCTTAGCTAACGCCGCGCGTCTTCATGAGGCTGGTGTCACGGTAGCCATTGGTATGGATACCCACAATATCCGGCTGGCGACCCAGCATGCAGGCAATGCTGTGGCAAATGGGTTACCCCATGAAGTGGGTTTAAAAGCCGTATCGCTGAATCCTGCCATCATTTACGGTGTGAGTGATCGTATGGGCAGCATTGAGTCGGGAAAAATGGCGAATATCGTGGTTTGGTCGGGTGATCCGTTAGAGGTCACCGAAGCGGCCGAGCAAGTGTGGATTAATGGCGAACCTACTGAAATGACATCTCGCCAAATCAAATTGCGCGATCGCTATTTACAGCTTAATCAGGCTAAAACCCAGCCTTACGTTAGACCTTAGTGAGTGAAAGCACTCCCCTAGCGCTGTTGAGCCGGGGGAGTGCCAACAACTTATTGTGATTGATGCAGTAACGGCGTGAGTTTTTCGCGCATGAACGCCGCGATAATGGGCTGAGCCTCTGCATTCGGATGAATGCCATCTCGCTGCATGAGCGCCGGATCTAAGGCGATATCAGCAAGAAAAAACGGCACCAGAGGAATATCGAACTCTTCTGCGATGAGAGAAAAACTGTCGGTGAACAGTTGGTTGTAACGCCGCCCATAATTGGTTGGGATCTGCATTTCCTGAATAAGCACCTCAACCCCTTCTGCTTGCGCTAATTTAACCATCGCTTTCAGATTCGCTTTTATTTTATTCACGTTATGGCCTTGCAGGCCGTCGTTACCACCGAGTTCGATCAGTAAATGTGTGGGTTCGTGCTGTTCGAGCAAGCGCGGCAGTCTTGCCAACCCACCGTCGGTTGTCTCACCACTAACCGCAGCATTTACCACTTCAATCTCAGCATTATGTTCTAGCCATTGTTTTTGTAACAAACTGACCCAACCTTGTTGAGATGTTAAGCCGTAGGCCGCACTTAAACTGTCTCCCAAGATGAGCAGCTTGACAGGTTTTACAGCGTTATCAGATGCTTGTATGTGATCTGAAAGCAACAATAGCGGTATTAATATCAACAGCGTGCTAACGCCGGGAAACGCCAAGCGTTTCGACAGTGTGCGCGTAAAATTAACCAAACTAAAGACTCCTCAAAAAGCTTATGATTGAAACGAAAGCGATTACCAAAACAGTTAGTACCAGTGAAGGCGAACTTCAGATCCTTCAGCCGATTTCTTTTCATGTCAAGGCAGGTGAGTCGATTGCTATTGTCGGTGCGTCGGGTTCCGGAAAATCGACCTTATTGGGCCTTCTCGCAGGTCTTGATGAAGTCAGTAGTGGAGAAATCATGCTTGATGGGCAGCCTCTTCACACCATGGACGAAGAGAAACGTGCGCGCTTGCGGGGCGAAAAAGTGGGCTTTATTTTCCAAAGTTTTATGCTGGTGCAGAGCCTTACGGCGCTGGAGAATATTATGCTGCCCGCAGAAATTAACGGTTTGAAGAATCCACGTGAGAAAGCCTTAGAGATTTTGCAGCAAGTCGGTTTGGGCCACCGTGCGCACCACTATCCAAATCAGTTGAGTGGTGGCGAACAACAACGTGTAGCGATTGCGCGTGCTTTTATTACACAACCTAAAATACTGTTTGCCGATGAGCCTACCGGCAATCTGGATGCAGCCAACAGCGATAAAGTCGAAGCCTTGTTATTCAAGTTAAACAAAGACAACAATACAACGCTTGTGCTCGTTACCCACGACACGGAACTGGCAAATAAGTGCGCTCGTCAGTTGCATATGCAAGCTGGCCAACTCAGCGAATCATCCTTACGTGAGGCCAGCTAAGTGAAGTCAGTCACTCTTCAACTTGCGTGGCGCTTGTTTCGCCATGAAGCCCGTCGTGGCGAGCTTACCATCATTTTATTCGCGATCATTTTGTCTGTTGCATCAGTTTTGTCACTGTCGCTGTTCAGTGAGCGCTTGCAACAAGCCTTGACCGATCGCTCAGCCGAATTCATTGCAGCAGACAGACGCTTAAACTCGCGCCACCCGGTTGAACAAACCTGGGTAGACGAAGCGGTAAATTACGGTTTACAAACTGCTCAGCAGGTGAGTACACGTTCAATGGTGTTTGGTGGCAACGAAATGGCATTGAGTGATTTGCGTGCCGTCAATCAAGACTACCCGTTAAAAGGAGCGATCACGGTTGCACCGCAACCGTTCGCCAGTGCTAGTGCAGTCGATGGTGCGCCGCAAGCCGGTGAAGTGTGGATAGACTCACGCCTTTTTCAGCTGTTGGATGTTGAACTGGGTGACACGATTTTTGTCGGTGACGCGCCGTTAACGGTCACTCAGGTGTTGGGCGAAATTCCTGATGCGGGGTTTAGTGTATTCAATACCGATCCGATTGTATTGATGTCAATGCAGGATCTGGCTGCGACTAACGTAGCGGGGCCTGGGAGCCGGGTGAATTACAAAACCTATTACACAGGCGAAGCATCGGCGCTGGAAGATTACTACGATTGGCTTCGTCCGCAGTTAAATGATGAAGTGCATTATTGGATGTCGGTCGAGGATGATGAGTCGCAAATCGGCAGAGCCGTAGCGCGTGCAGAGCGCTATTTTCTGTTAGCCAGTTTATTGGCTATCGTGCTCGCGGCGGTATCTATTGCTGTCGCAGCACAGCGTTACAGCCAACGCCATTTTGATCCCGTTGCTATCATGAAAACCATTGGAGCAACTAAGCGGCAGATCCAGCAGATTTATGTGCTGCAAATTACCTTTATAACCTTATTGGGTATATTCGTTGGTGCGGTATTGGGCGTCGGTATTCAACAGTTAGTGGTTACGGCGCTCGGGGATGCGGTTGAAGTTTCACTGAGTGTGTGGCATTGGCGACCTTTAGTGATTGCATTGTTTACCGGTTCGCTATGCGCGTTGATGTTTTCATTGTATCCGCTGATGCAACTGTTCTCTGTACCGCCACTGCGGGTATTGCGCAGAGATATGAATGCCAGCCTGAGTTCTCGCACACTGCAATTTGCAGCAGCGGGCGGCGCTATTTTTCTGTTGATGTGGGCTTATAGTAGCGACCTGATGGTCAGCGCTATTTTATTCGTTTCAGGGATTGTGCTTATCGCAGGCCTACTTGCGGTGACAATGGGCTTAATTGTGTTGGGTCGAAAACTCGGCGGCGGGGCCATTGGGCCGTGGCAACTGGCGTGGGCACGGATCAGACGCCGCGCGATGGACAACTCAGTGCAACTGATCAGCTTCTCCGTAACCATCATGCTATTGCTGGTCGTATTGGTGATGCGCAACGATATGATCGCGCAGTGGCGCGCGCAGTTGCCAGAAGGCACGCCAAATTATTTTGTCTCAAATGTTACTGAACAACAGCGCCCAGAGCTGATAGCGCATTTTGACGCGAACAATGTTCAGCATGACGATTTTTTCCCCGTCGTCAGAGGGCGGTTTGTGGCCATTAATGATGAACGCATTCGCACGGAAGTGACCAAAGAGGATGACGAAGAGCCACGTGAGGGGCGGGATGGACTAGGGCGTGAAGCGAACCTGACATGGGATTTGGAACTGCAAACTGGCAACGTGATCAAACAAGGGCGCTGGCTGGACGCGTGGCAGCCCGGTATGCCGGATGAAGTGTCGGTAGAATCTGAAGTTGCGCAGCGTTTGGATATTAATCTGGGCGATACACTTACCTTTAATGTCGGCAGCGAAATCATCACTGTCACGGTAACTAGTTTGCGTGAAGTCGATTGGCAAACGATGCAGCCCAACTTTTTCTTTGTGTTGCACCCGGAAGCCATGAAAAATTACGCAGCGACCTACATTACCAGTTTTCATTTGGATGAAAGTCGCAAATCTGAAATCACTCGTCTGATGATGCCGTTTGCGTCAGTGACGTTGTTTGACGTGGATGCGCGTATCAATCAGTTGCGTGATGTGGTGGATCAGGTGTCACTGGCGGTTGAGTTTATTTTGATCTTGGTGCTGGCGGCAGGAAGCTTAGTACTCATCGCTCAAGTTCAGGCTAGCATGGACGAGCGTCAACAAGAGCTCGCTATTCTTCGTACGTTGGGCGCAAAAGGCAGCTTGATCCGCTTAAGTGTGGTGTACGAATTTATCATTATTGGCGTTGTTGCGGGCTTTATGGCGGCGGTGGCGAATGAATTTAGTTTATGGCTGTTGCAGTCTCAGGTGTTTCAAATGGAAGCGTCGATACACTGGGAATATTGGCTGATAGCGCCAGCTGCTGGCGCAATCGTCGTGGGTATCTTGGGCGCTCTCGGGTGTTGGCGTTTGCTGGCGCTGAATACCGGTACACTGTTGCGCAAGATGGTGTAGTTAGAGCAGAGAGCGTCGTATTCAGGCGTGGGCGAGTCATAGAGTCTCGTACTGGGTGGTATAGTTTTATACTGGCGAAGGGCAGGATGAGACAAGGAGTGGACATTTAACGCCGAAAAGCAGCGGCGCATTTATACATCTTCTGCCTCTTTTTGTTAGCTCCTTTCTCTGCTAAATTTAAATTTATCCGATAGCTCAATCTTTGAAACCAGCTATCTAGTGAGACACTACTACCGAATTCAACAGGCCTTTGTGCTATATGAACTCAGCCAACAGCTTAAAGCCGAGCAAAGCGTAGAAACCGCCATCGATATTATTGAAACGGCTGTGAAAATATAAACAATCACATTTAATTCGGCAAGCTTTCTGCCCAAGTAGCGTGGGTGGATTCCTGTTGCTTAGCTAGATATTCAATAATGAAATCCACCAATAATTTGACTTTTTGCGGTAAGAATTCTCGTTTTGGGTAGATGGCAAATACACCCCCCTCTGGTTGTGGCGCCCTAAAGCTTGGATATGGAGAAACGAGCGTCCCCTTTGCTAAGCCTTCTTTGGCCAAAAAATGCGGAAGCTGGGCAAAACCAAATCCATCTTCACACAGGTGAGCCATAGTTTCGCCGTCGTCTGTCATGTGGGTTGAAATTAAGTTATACGGGATATACCCACCCGTCGAGTTGGGTAAAAATATCGGTTGGCGTTTTTGGCTTTGCTTAATTCGAAAACTTATCCAATTGTGTTGCTCGAAGTCTTTTGGTGATTGAGGTGTGCCATGTTTAGCTAGGTAATCAGGAGAGGCGCAAATCAAAAAATCCATCGGGGTTAAACATCTGGCCACAAGTCGGCTGTCACTAACAAATCCAGTGCGTATCGAAACATCAATATGGCTTTCAATAATATCTGTATATAAATCGTTTATTTCTATATCTAATTTTATATCAGGGTAATGTTGGCAAAAAGTGCGCAAAATTGGGCGTAGATAGAGATGTCCATAACACACCGCTGAACTAATACGTAATGTACCAGTTGGGCTATCATTTAGCTGTTTTAGCTCCTCTTCACAGGCGCTGAGGTCATTCAGTAATCGTCGCGCCGTTTGCTCATACTTCAACCCAGAAGGGGTGACTTTCAGGGCGCGAGTTGAACGTTGAAATAAGGTCAGTGCTAATTGCCTTTCTAACCGAGTGATGGCTTTGCTCACGGTTGAGGGATCTGACCGACACTTCTTTGCTGCAGCCACAAAAGAGCCTGCATCACATGTGGCTAAAAACATTTCAAGGGTGCGTAGTTTATCCATAACGTTCTCCAGCATTTACAAAAGTGGCAATACCAATAGGTATAACTAGCTCAATTATTAACGAATATTATTCACTACACAAAGTGAAACCCACCTATTTATTTGACAAATACAGCTCTTAAACTATCGCTATTGTATGCTCTTTAGGAGGTTTAGATGACGAGTTCAAAATATGCGCACAGCTATTTTCTGGTGGCCTTTTGCACTATGGCGTGCATGGCTTACATCAATTTCTTGCCTGCCGTTGTAGACGTAATGATCAACGGGCTAGGTTTGTCTCAGCAGCAGGCGGGCGAAGTAGTGGCAATAAACGGCTATGGCGGATTGTTAGGATTAGCGTTAGCCGTATGCTTGGGTGCTAGCTGCCCTTGGAGAAAAATAGTCGTCTACTGCTTAGTGACTATGATGGTCTTAGATTTAACCTCGCCCTTTACCCAGGACGGTAACTTTTTAGTGGTATGGCGTTTTTTTTCTGGGGTGATGGGCGGTGTGTCTATGGGCATAATGTTTTCATTTATCGCTAGATTACCTGTCCCCGACAAAGCCTTTGGTTTACTGCTTTTTTTACAATTTGTCTTAGGCTCACTGGTTATTTACCTTTTGCCCGAGTTAGAGCGCTCACTCAGTCAATATTCGGCGTTTCACCTTATGGCTGGTTTAGCGCTACTCGGATTAGGTGCGTTGGGTTTTATTCCTAGTCTCGCCCCACTCAAAAATGTAGCCACACCACAAAAACTTAAGGCCAAATTTAGTGTGAATAATATTGCCTTAATGCTCGCTATTTTTAGTTATCAACTTGCCGCGAGTGCTATCTGGGCGTATGCCAGTCAGATTGGCCAACAATTTAAGATACCCCACGGCGAGACCAGCACCATTATTGCCATAACCGGCCTACTTGGTTTAGTTGGTGCATCGTGGCCTGTGTTTTTAAATACTCAGCCACGGCGATATTTTTGGACCCTTGTGGGCATAGGACTGTCTGTTATGAGTGCGGTTATATTGCTTAATATGACCCAAACATATGTCTTTACTGTCGCTCTCGGATTGTTGTTTTTGTCGTGGCCAGCGGTAGTGTCATACACAATGGCAACGCTAGCCGAGCGAGATGCCGATGGGCAGCTTTCTACTATTGCCGGGCTATTTTCATTTCTTGGCTTGTCCAGTGGTCCATTGCTGGCAGCGGGATTAGTTTCGCCGAGTGACTTCTCTAGTGCAATAGTCGCTTGTGCCTTTGCCTTTCTTGTGAGCGGTGTCATAAATGCCAAAGCTATGGCGTCATCGGCACAGATATCACCCATTAATACACAGATTATGGAGAATTAACTATGTTCAAAGCATTATTCCGTTATACGGTAAATTCAATGCAAAAGAGGTATCAATATGATGTGGCCTATATGCATCACATCATCGATCTTGATGGTATGGCGTTTTTGAAACTTATGCTTTTTCAGCCCATTTATAGTCATTCTGCTAATGTCCCTCCTGGCCTAATACATGCTGCGAAGTTAAGAACCGTAATGCGAGCAGACTGTGGCGAGTGTACTGAATTACTCGCGAGAATGGCTCTAGAGCAAGGGCTAGACCCAGCCTTAATTGAGCAAATCCTGACCAAAGACGTGGCTCATTTGCCAGAAGATATTGCCTTAGTGGTGAATTTTACCGAACACAATTTAGATAAAACCATTGAGGCTGATATGTATCGAGAGCAAGTGCTGCAAACATGGGGAGAGAGGGGGCTAATCGCACTTTGCTACAGCTTAGCTTCAACTCAGGTATACCCGTTATTGAAAAATGCCTTGGGCTACAGTCATCACTGCCAAGATATTATGTTAAATCGAACAACAATCCGACCATTAAGATAGTATCCAACTAGTTTGAATAATATTTAACCAATAGACTTTCTCTAAAAGCATACCATATGGTATGGTATGTTTAGTAAGAGAATATTAAGGACGAATATAATCATGAATATGTACCTTATTGCAGCGGCTCTACTATCGATATTTGTAGGACTAGTGCACTCCGCATTAGGTGAAGTGCTTGTGTTTAAAAATCTCAGGCGTAGAACAGTGGTGCCCACCTTATCTGCGGTTCCCTTACAGGCACGCAACGTCAGAATTTTATGGGCCACCTGGCATATTGCCAGCATTTTTGGTTTTGCTGTGGCCTACATTCTCTTTCATGCCTCTACTCAACCAGCCCTCGAGGTGTATGTCATCAATGCCTTAGCACTGGCCATGTTGTCATCTGGGTTATTGGTCATGGTTGCCACCAGAGGTAAACATCCTGGCTGGGTTGGCCTAACGAGTGTGGCCGTGTTGTGTTGGCTTGGCCAATAACATTTATGAAAAGGAAGAAATCATTATGTTTAACTTTGTTACCAGCGGCCCCATTGAACAGCAAGATCGACTGGCCTCTTTTGCTCGCGGTTCTCATTTTAGAGATGCACTAAGCGCCAATATAAACCACCTCTTTATGACCCCTTCACAGCTACAGCACGGTATTTTTGCTCATATGCCCAGTTGGGTGAATACACTCATGTCTATCCGTAACAGGGTAGTAAAGTGGTTCGGGTTTAATACCTCAGAGAATACTATGGTTCCTGAATCTATCGAGTTAGACGTGGGAGACACCGCCGGCTTTATGCACGTGATTGCTAAGTATCCAGAAGAAATTATTTCCTACGCGGAAGATCGCCATATGGCATTTTACCTGTCTGTGAGTAAGCGGAATAACAAGGTGATTGTATCTACCTTAGTCAATCAAAAGACAGTTATAGGTAGACTATACGTGACCTCTATCCTTCCATTTCACTACATTATTGCTCGCGCTGTTATCCATAGTGCAGTTAAGGCGCAACGAATATGAATCAAGCTGGAACGACTCAAGCAAAAGAAGAATGGCTCGAATTTGCACTAAAAGTGCTGCTCACCGAAGGGCCAGAACAAATCAAAATCGGCCCTTTGTGTGAAAAGAAAGGCGTTACCAAGGGATCTTTTTATCATCACTTTAAAAATAGGCCAATGTTTATTAAGGAATTAATGCAATTTTGGTATCACATCATGACCCTCGATTTTATCGCCAAAGCCAATACCGAGGCCACCCCGCTTGAGCGGCTGGAAAAGCTCGACAAGATCATTGCGGAGAAACAAATTGGTAGTGAAAACCACATTCGCGCATGGGCGTTAAAAGAGCCTATGATTGTTGAATATCTGGCCAAGATAGATAGCAAACGCCAACAATATTTGTTCGACTGTTATGTAGAAATGGGGCTTGATAAAGAGTTGGCAAAAGACATAGCCCTTATGGCCTATGCTAATTTCTTGGGGATGCGGCAAATACACCCGGCTCCATCCATGGACACCATCTTGCGAGTCACAGCATTAGGCTCAAAAACATTTTTAGGGAAGGTATAAATCATGAAATATTCTGGATATTACTTACTTTTTACTGGCGTAATACACAACATAATCGGCTTGCTATTAGGCTGGCCGGTTTTAATGGATATGCACCGAGATGTTTGGTTTGCCAGCACAATAGTCAATGGAGAAATGCAGTTTGACCGAGAAGCCATCATTTGGTTTTTAAACGCTGGGTGCTTTTGGATCATGTTTGGTTGGACGCTACAAAAAGCCATTAATCAAGGATTCACCCCACCTCGCTCATTAGGTTGGGGCTTTGCTATTATCGGCGTAATTAACGTGATCATCCTGCCTGTATCTGGCGCCTATTTATTTATCATCCAAGGTGGGATCCTGATTTACGGGGTATCTAATCGCAAACGGCTTGATGCAAAAGTGCACCAGAAAACGTGAAGAAATGATTCCTTAATGTGTTAGAACTATTTGGGAGTATCAGTAAAAGAAATACTAACGCTATGTACAGTCCTTGCCAAGGATTGGTAGCTAAGTGTACAGATGGTTTAGCTGATAGTCTACTGTCCATTTAGGTGGAAAAATGCGTTATCCCAAGGTCCGCTGTACATACTTTTAAGACCTTCAGCATGAAACATTACTACTCCCCTACACCAAGCCGCAGAGTACATTCGCATTGCAAATCTTTCGGTTCCGGCAGTTTTCCCTTGCTCATCAATGCAAGGTCATTGCTGAGTTACCAGTCACAACACGAACTAGGCATCAATAATTTGTGCCAGTGCGTCTTCGAGTTTCGGGTAGAGAAAGGCGAAGCCTTCTTTGTCCAACGCTGAGGGCACAACGTTCTGACCGTAAACCAGTAAATCGGCTGACTCGCCCATCAGGATCCGCAGTGCAAACTCGGGCATGGGGATAAGGGCAGGGCGATGCAGCGCAGAACCCAGTTTTTTAACAAACTGACGATTGGTTTCCGGGTATGGCGCTGTCAGGTTGTACGCTCCTTGGCTGACATCACGGTTCAACAAATGATATATCGCATTGATCATGTCGGTGATGTGGATCCAACTCATGTATTGCTTGCCCGACGCAATCGGCCCACCCAGCCCCATTTTAAACGGTAACATCATTTTGGCTAATGCGCCGCCATCGTCAGAGAGCACAACGCCAGTGCGCAGTAAGCAGACTCGGGTTTGCGCCGAAGCCGCTTGTTTGGCAATACGTTCCCATTCAGCACAGAGCCGGTGCGAAAACTCATCATGGGTATCATCAAATTGCTCGCTGATAGGTTGGCTGCCTTGGCGACCGTAGTAGCCAATGGCTGAACCGCTAATCATGACGCTTGGTGGCAGTGATGACGCCTGAATTAGGTCAACCAGTTGTCGCGTAACATCATAGCGGCTCTGTTCAATGCGTTGCTTTTGCGCATCGGTCCAGCGTTTATCGGCAATGGGCTCGCCGGCGAGATTAATCACCGCCTCAAACGTATCTAGATCAGTCAAATCATCGAGGGTGCTGATTAACTGACAACGGGAGGGGAGCAGGCGTTTCGCTTTGTCGGGGTTGCGCGTTAGCACGGTAAATTGAAACGTACTTGCATACCGATGAATAAATGCGCGGCCAATCAGGCCAGTTCCTCCCGTAATCAATATTTTCATGACGCTGATTTTTCCTTAGTACAAGACAGCATTAATGACACCGAATCAGAAAACCGTAGTGCATGTGGCTTATCCACTTCAACTTCAGCATAGCTTACCCAGCGATGTTCTGCGGCAATGGCCAACACATCAGCAGTCAATTTTTCGAGTAGATAAAATCGATTATCTTCAACTAAGCGAATGATGGCTTTGGTAATGGTTTTGTAGTTCAGGGCATCATCCATCTGGTCACTATTCGTTGCCTGTTCAGCGTCATAATGGATCTTCACATTCACCACCACATCCTGTTTGTTCTTAATTTCATCTTCGTTAATACCGATGTAGGTGCGCAAACGAAGATTTTTGATGCGAATGGTGGCTTGGTTCAGTGTCATGTTGAAAGAGATCCCTAATGTTGTATTCAATATTGATGAGATTTGTTAATTTAACGCCAAATACATTCACTGCATGTGGTCATGGAAGTCAAATCGTCTACTGCCAAAGCGCTGGTTATTTGCGCCTCTGTTGTTATCGTTCTAGCCGGTTTAAAAGCAGCGAACGAAATCGTCGTACCTTTTTTACTTTCAGGTTTTATCGCCATTGCCTGTAGCCCTTTGATCAACTTGGGTTGCCGGTTGCGAGTGCCACGATGGCTGTCGATTACATTGGTTATACTGCTGATAATGGTATTTGGTTTTATGCTAGCAGGTTTAGTCGGTCAATCGATGACTGATTTTCGGGAGAACCTGCCTGAATACCGCGAACAGTTGAGTGGTGAATTTGCCTGGCTTGCTGCCAAACTCGCCACGTTCAATATCCATATCAATACCGACTTAATCCGTCAGCACCTGGATCCTAGCATGGCCATGTCCATGACAACGAATATTCTGGGTGGCCTGGGTGGCGTTTTGTCGAACCTGTTTCTTATTTTGCTGACCATTGTATTTATGCTGTTTGAGGCGGAAAGCATGCCGCGCCGATTGCATGTGGCCATGGCCGATCCTGATATGAAACTCAATCATATTGACCGTTTCATAAAATCAGTAAACAGCTATTTAGCGATCAAAACCTTAGTCAGCTTAGCTACTGGCTTTATCGTTGGTGTGTGGCTATGGGTGCTAAATGTCGACTACTTTATGCTGTGGGCTGTGCTCGCCTTTTTGCTCAATTATATCCCTAATATTGGCTCGATTATCGCGGCTATTCCTGCTGTGATGATGGCATTCGTTCAATATGGCTTTGGTGTTGCCGGACTTGTTGGGCTTGGTTTTATTGTTGTTAACACCGTAATGGGCAACATGGTTGAACCACGCCTGATGGGCAGGGGGTTGGGCTTGTCGACACTGGTGGTATTTTTGTCTTTGATCTTTTGGGGTTGGCTGCTTGGCAGCGTCGGTATGTTGCTGAGCGTACCGTTGACGATGGTGGTCAAAATAGCGTTGGAATCGCGCTCAGAAACCAATTGGCTGGCGATACTATTATCGAGCGATTCGCGCTGATCATTTACGCGCTGGGGAGCCGCACGCTGAAGCGTGCTCCATTGGCTGGACTTTTACTGATACGTAACTGGCCGTCGTAAGATTCGACTAAATCCATGACAACAGACAAACCTATGCCTTGGCCTTCTGCATAGGTATCGAGTCGTTTACCACGGCTTAGAATGTCTGACGCGTGCGCCACATCAATGCCGTTGCCATCATCATCAATGTGAATGACAACACTGTGTTGCTGCTGGTGAGCGCTTATTTCTATCAGCCGCCGTGCCGATTTGCAGGCGTTGTCGAGCAAGTTACCGAGTATCTCAAGTAGGTCGGTTTCATCCGCTTTTATGCTCACGGCCGGGTCACCGCTAATCTCTATATCGAGTTGGCGGCTGGCGTGCACTTTTTGCATAGCCCCCACCAGTTTTTTCAGCACCGGGCGCAACAGAACCGGCATCACTCGAGCCTCAGATGTGCCTACCGCTCGTTTGAGTTGGCGCTGGATAATCTGGTTAATTTGTTGCAGTGGCTCGGTGGCAGAGGGCGGCATCGCGCTATCACCAGACAGCACAGCCAGTGGCGTTTTCAAACTGTGCGCTAA
The DNA here is from genome assembly GCF_018474025.1 of Alteromonas oceanisediminis. Classification (GTDB taxonomy): domain Bacteria; phylum Pseudomonadota; class Gammaproteobacteria; order Enterobacterales; family Alteromonadaceae; genus Alteromonas_E; species Alteromonas_E oceanisediminis. Next base: position 23,317 of record NZ_JAHCTA010000012.1, read on the forward strand.
GTCGCCAAGACTATTTTTATAGCGCATTCGCTGCTGGGCCTCGGCGCTGAGTAATTGATTGATACTGAGTTTCAGTGGCTCCAGCTCAGGCGGGTATTGCGCTGTGAGCCGCTCAATTTCGCCTTTGCCCGCAGCTTCAATGTTGCTAACGATTTCTGTGACGGGTGCCAGTAAACGGTGGGAGATAAAATAGATAAGCACCAACAGCACCGCACTAAGAAGCAGTAACCAGCGCCAAAGCGTTGTCATAAACATCTGCTTTTCTTGCTGAAACTCAAACTGTTCATTGAATATCACGAAGGTGACAGGCTCAAATTGACCGTCATTTTCGTATTCAGCACTGTACAAGTAGCGAAAGGGATCCTCTGTTCGGTTAACGTCTGCGATGGTTTCCAGCGGAAACGTATCGAACTGTTCGCTGCCAACCTCGGGCGCAATGATGTTTTGCGGGTCGTTGTAGTCCAACGCTGACAATGAGCGCCACACAACTTCACCTTGCCACAAAACAAAGCCCATATAGCCCGAACCCGGTAAGTTTAATTGTTCTTCGAACAACTGTTGCGGCATGAAGGCGCTGTCTTGGTCTAACTCAAAGGCGGTGATCATGGCCAGACTCATGAGCTTTAATTCATTGTATTTTGCCTGTTCAAGACTGGAGACAAAGGCGCGTTCCAGCGTGAACATCATGGCAGGCACGAATACTAACAACGAGATGATTGCAAAAATTAAGCTGCGCGCACGCAGCGAAATATTGCTCATTCGGCTAGTCGCCTTTGAGATTTTTATTGAGGCGATAGCCGCGACCGCGCAGGGTTTCGATGGGCTTTAACGTGTTTTCCGGGTCAATTTTTTTGCGTAATCGGCCTACAAATACTTCAATCACGTTGCTGTCTAAATCGAAATCCTGATCGTAAATATGCTCTGTTAATTCTGTTTTAGACACTACTTTGTCAGGGTTTAGCATCAAGTACTCCATGACCTTGTATTCATAAGCGGTCAGATCGAGTGCTTTGCCGTGCACGCTGAGTTCTTCACTGCGCGTATCCAGCGCAATGGGACCAAGCTCAATCACGGGGTTTGCCTGCCCGGAGGCGCGGCGGATCAAGGCTTTGATCCGCGCCAGTAATTCTTCGTTGTGAAAGGGTTTGGTCAGGTAGTCGTCGGCTCCGGCATCCAAACCTTCGACTTTTTCTTGCCAGCGCTCACGCGCCGTTAAGATGAGAATAGGGCATTCTACTGAATTTTTACGTGCGCGCCTGATCACATCAAAGCCATCCACAACGGGCAAGCCGATGTCAATGATGGCGAGGTCATAAGGATGCTCGCTGAGTTGAAATAAGGCTTTCTTACCGTCGTCTGCCAGGTCAACACTGTATCCATGATTTCTCAGTAAGGTATCGAGCTGCATCAGCAATCGACTATCGTCTTCTACAACCAATAGCCTCATTGCTCATCCTTCTTATCGATAGGCTGTTTAACCTGCCCTGAATTCTTATCCACATCAACCGATATGACGCGCCCTGACTTCTGCAACATTTTGACGCGATAATCATCCCGACGCCGTTCAACTTTCAGCACACGGCCGTTCATTTGTTCACGCGCGCGTGCAGCAGCCTGACTCTTACTGATATCGCGTTGTGTATTGGTGCGAGCTCGTTGTAATTCACGAATTTGTGCGGCACGTTGTGCTTCTTGCTGAGCGTCGCGTTGCTGCTGTTCTTGCGTGTCTTTTTGCTGAGCAATGGCTGGTTGAACATCAATCACGAACGTCAATACACACAGCAAGATACACCCGATTTTTCTCATACAGACCCTGTCAACTCACCCAAGAGATAACCTTTATACGCAATAGTGTAATGGAAACTTGCAGTAAAGCATACGCTGTGTGAATGAACAGAGCCTGAATTGTTGCTAGTCTAAATCCACTTTGCCGCGTAACGACTTGTTAAGGCCAGTGCGTTTCTTGGCTTCAATACGACGCCGCTGTGAGGCGCGCGTAGGGCGCGTTGGTTTTCGTGTGGGTGGAATGTACGCCGCTTCGTTGATAATAGTGACAAGTCTTTCAAGCGCGTCGCGTTTGTTCGCTTCCTGCGTGCGGTGCTGCTGGGCTTTAATCACCAGAACGCCTTCCGTGGTGACTCTGGAATCATTTCGATTAAGCAACTGTTCTTTTAGCCTGTCTGGCAAAGAGGAGGCGCTGATGTCAAAACGTAAATGGATGGCGGAAGACACTTTATTGACGTTTTGACCGCCTGACCCCTGAGCGCGCATTGCGCTGAGGTCTATCTCACTTAGTGCAATGCTTAGGTTGTCGTTTATGGGTAGCTGTTCTGTCAATCTATCCCTCCCTTTTGTTGACTAACACTACGGCAGCACTTTTTTAAACGGCTTCACAACCACCGATTCATACACTCCTGCGGCAAGGTATGGGTCGGCATCTGCCCAAGTTTTCGCTGCGTTGAAGTCGTCAAACTGAGCAATCACAATGCTACCACTAAATCCGTCTGGGCCGGGATCTTCATTATCAACGGCTGGATTAGGGCCTGCGACCAGTAAGCGGCCTTCTTCAGCCAGTGCGCGTAAGCGCGCCAAATGCGCGGGGCGGGTTTGAAGGCGTTGAGACAGCGTGTTCGGCGCATCCTGAGCAACAATTGAATAAAACATACATTATATTCCTGTGCGTGGCGCTTTAGCCGTTGCGGCTTTCATGTCGCGCACAAATTTATCCAGCGCGGCAAGCATTTTCGGTTCATCATCTACATGTTCAGCGATGATATTGACCGTGGCTGAGCCTGAAATCGCCCCGGCCGCCCCGGCATTAATCGCGTCGTTTACCTGTTGAGGCGTGGAAATACCAAAACCTAACAAGGGGGGCGCAACGTCATATTGTGTGAGTTTATCGATTAGCGCTTTCGCTGGCACAGCGGCAGCGGTTTCTGCGCCTGTCACGCCAGCCCGTCCGAGCAAGTACGTATACCCTGAGGACTTTTCACCGATGGTTTTCAATGTTTCATCACTGGCATTGGGAGGCGCAATGAGAATTTGCTGAATACTGTGCTGCTGGGCTGTATCGATAAACCGTTGCGCCTCGCGCAGGGGGACATCGGCAATAAGTATCGAATCGACACCAGCCTGCGCCGCATCATCATAAAATGTGTCAATCCCTCGCTTGAGTACAAGATTGCTGTAAAGCAGCAAACCTATCGGCACATCCGGGTGTTGCGCACGAATATTGCGTATGATGTCAAAGCAATCCGTTGGCGTTATCCGACTTTTCAGTGCTCGTATGCTGGCGCGCTGGATAGTGGGGCCATCTGCAATGGGATCAGAATAGGGAATACCAAGCTCTAGCGCATCGGCACCACTGTCGATCAATTGATTGATAATCGATTCGCTGACGGATTTATCCGGATCACCCAGCATCACAAATGGCACAAACGCGCCTTCATTTTTGGCTTCTAAACGGTTGAACAGGTTTCTGTAGCGATCCATTATTCATCGTCTCCTAAAATGTTGATCACGTGGGCTAAATCTTTGTCGCCACGCCCTGAGAGGTTAAGCACAATAATGGTGTCATCTTCAGCCTCGTCTGCCATGTTGAGCGCATGGGCGAGTGCATGAGAGGATTCCAACGCAGGAATAATACCTTCTTTACGTGCCAATAGTTTAAACGCATTCAACGCCTCATCATCAGTCACGGCAACGTATTCGGCGCGGCCAATGTCAGACAAATAAGCGTGTTGTGGGCCTACAGCGGGGTAGTCCAAGCCTGCTGAGAGTGAGTACGATTCCTCAATCTGACCGTCTTTGTCTTGCATGATATAGCTGTATGCGCCGTGTAGAATACCTTTCGAGCCCGTGCAAATTGTCGCTCCGTGTTCTTTGGTGTGTATACCTTTACCGGCCGGTTCAACACCGACCAATCGCACCGATGGTTCGTCAATAAAGTCGGCAAACATGCCAATTGCATTTGAACCACCGCCAACACAGGCAACCACGGCGTCCGGTAAACGGCCTTCTTTTTCCATGATTTGGCGGCGCGTCTCTTCACCGATCATGCGGTGATATTCCCTGACGATAGTGGGAAACGGGTGAGGGCCAGCGGCCGTGCCAAGCAGATAATGCGCGGTGTCGTAGTTTGCTGACCAATCACGCATTGCTTCATTAACGGCATCTTTGAGCGTACCTGATCCTGCATTCACGGGGATGACTTCAGCGCCCATCAGTCGCATGCGAAACACGTTCGGTGCTTGGCGTTCTACATCTTTTGCACCCATATAGATGCGCGCCTTGAGCCCCAGCAACGCGCAGGCTAGCGCAGTGGCCACGCCGTGTTGACCCGCGCCGGTTTCCGCAATGACTTCTTTTTTACCCATGCGTTTGGTTAACAGCGCTTGGCCCAACACCTGATTGGTTTTATGAGCACCTCCGTGCAGAAGATCTTCACGTTTTAGGTACAATTTCACCTTCGGGTTTGAGACTAAGTTTCGGCTCAATGTCATTGCTGTGGGTCGACCCGCGTAGTTTTTCAACAGGTCAAAGAACTCTTCTTGGAATGACGCATCCTCTTTGGCATCAATAAATGCCTGTTCAAGCTGGTCAAGCGCGGGGATCAATAGCTCTGGCACGTACATGCCACCGTATTCACCAAATTTTGTCTCAAGTTTGTGCATATCTTTTACTCCAATTTAATAAGCGCGTAACGCTGAAAACAGTGCGTCTAATTTTTGCTTATCTTTGTGGCCTGGTAACGCTTCAACGCCTGAATTCACATCGATTAGGCCCACGCCCGTGGCTGCCGCCTGGCGTGCGTTTTGTGGTGAAATTCCGCCGGCCAAAACCACAGACGGCAAGGATTCGATCTGCGATAGCAGCGACCAATCAAACTGCTTACCTGTGCCGCCACTCTGGCTGCCGACTTGGCAATCCAGCAGCACGCGATTACAGGTAGCTCGCAAGGTATTGTTGGGGTCTGTCAGCGCTGCTGGCAATGACTCAGAAATACCCAGCGCTTTCCAAATCTCACAGCAGTCAGCAAGGCGCTCGCGCAAAGCAGCCATGTACTCTGTTGACTCGCTTCCGTGGAGCTGTACCACAGACAAGCTAAGGGTATCTGCATAGCTGGCAACGGTATCAATATCTTCATCGACAAAAACCCCTACGTAGGGCTGTGCAACCGCATGAGCGATCACTTGCGCATCCGCTAACGAAACGGCTCGTGGTGATTTTGCAGCAAAAATAAGCCCGGCATAGTGCGCAGGGCTATCCGCCACCCATTGTGCTTGCTCTACTGTGGTGATCCCGCACACTTTGACTGCGGGATAAAGTAAGTCGGTAACAGCGCGAGCCAGATCGTCTTGCGCCATGAGTGCACTGCCGACCAAAAAACCATCGCAAAATGGCGATAACCGAGCGACATCCTGATGCGTATAGATGCCACTTTCCGAAATAACCACATGCTCAAAATCAACGTCTTTAAGCAAGGGGACGAGTCGTTCTGTGGTCGCTAAATCGGTACTTAAATCACGCAGATTGCGATTATTAATCCCGATAATATTGGCTTGCAATGCAATAGCGCGGTGCATCTCTTGTTCATTGCTCACTTCGGTTAAAACGTCCATGGAATACTGGCGAGCGAGTGTGGCTAGCGTTCGATATTCGTCATCGTTGAGCACCGACAACATGAGTAAGATCGCGTCAGCTCCGTGAACGCGCGCCAGATGAACCTGATACTCATCAATGAAAAAATCTTTGTTGATGACTGGTTGTGTTACGCGCTGCGTGACAAAGTCGAGATATTCGTAAGTGCCCTGAAAATACTTTTCATCTGTGAGCACCGAAATACAGGCTGCGTGGGGCGCATAGGCAGTGATGATTTCTTCTAAATCAAAGTGTGCTCGAATTAAGCCTTTGCTGGGTGACGCTTTTTTACATTCAAAAATGAATCCCGTCGACTCAGCAGACAACGCTGCGAAAAATGACTTTTCCGTGGGTTTGATACGGTCTACAAAATCTGCGAGCGGCCGAGCTTGTTTGCGCTGCTCAACCTCTTTGCGCTTGTCCTTAACAATTTTTTCTAGCACATTGGCCATCTATACGGTCTCCTGACTGAGTTTTGCCGCTGCTTCTATCGTGTTGAGCGGTTTTCCCTGTTGAATCGCATTCATGGCTAATTCAGCAGCGTCTTTGTACGTTGTTGCGACGCCGGTTAACTGGATGAGTGCCGCCGCATTAATCGCAATCGCTGCGGTGTGCGCCGCTTTGCCCTGACCCGCTAGTACGTCGGCAATTAGCTGTCGGTTCTGTTCGGGATCGCCGCCGGCAATTTCTGACAGCGCATATCGGGGTAAACCGAATAATTCCGGACTCAGCTCAACGGCTCGTTGACCTTCCTCGCTAATTTCGATGCCGTGTGTTACGTCATGGATGGCAATTTCATCTAAACCACTGCCATGAACAATTAATGCTTTTTCGCTGTTCAAGCTTGCTGCCGCGTCGGCGTAGGTTTGCAGCAAAGAGGGGCTATACACCCCGAATACACTGTGAGTTGGGGCTGCCGGATTTGCCAGCGGCCCTAAAATATTAAACAGTGTGCGCGTTTTCAGTGAGGTTCTCACCGGCATCGCGTACTTCACACCGGCATGGTAAACCGGCGCGAATAGAAAGCAAAAGTTAGTTTGGTCTAAGCTATTCCTTGCAGCCGCTGGCGACGACATGAGCGCATAACCAAAGGCGTTGAACAGGTCCGCAGAACCTGATTGACTGGAAACGCTGCGATTGCCGTGTTTAGCCACTTTTACTCCACAGCTTGCAGCAACGATCGCTGCAGCGCTGGAAATATTGATGGTGTTATGACCGTCGCCGCCGGTACCGACGATATCTGCAAAGGCGTAATCAGGTCGGCTAAACTCAGCGGCATTTTGACGCATGGCATGCGCTGCACCGGCGATTTCGCTGGGACGTTCGCCTTTTATTTTTAACCCTACAAGCAAAGCGGCAAGTTGAGCGTCATCAAGCTCGCCCTGCATCACTGCGCTAAACAGCAAAAAGCTGGTGTTTTGATCAAGTGTCTGACCTTGATAAATCTGCTCTAGGGCAGCGGTAATCTGTGAAATATCTAACGCCATGCTTCAGTCCTGATTAGTGTCTTTGGGTGCGATAAGAAACTGCACAGCTTGCAGCAACAGTTGGCTACCCTGTGCGGTAAGGATGGATTCGGGATGAAACTGAAATCCGATCATTTTGTCAGCGGCATGATAGACCGCCATTGCCATGTTGTTGACTGTAGCGGTAACTTCAAGCTCCACCGGCATATTGTTGCCAATTAGCGAGTGATAGCGAGCGACAGGTAACGGCTGAGACACATGAGCAAACATCCGATCGCCGCAGTGCTCGATAGCGGATGATTTACCGTGAACAACTTCGCCTGCGCGTTCAATAACGCCACCATAGTGTTCAACAATGGCTTGATGGCCCAGACAAATACCCACCACGGGGAAGCGGCCTTTCACTTTCGCTAATAAGGCGGGCATACAGCCGGCGCTGGCGGGATTGCCCGGGCCAGGTGAGAGGACTAATACTACCGGTGAGACCGCGGATTGATGCTCCATTTGTGCAACGATGTAGTCGGCATCCACGGTATTACGAAAAATCTGCACGTCAAAGGCAAGGGTACGCAGTTCATCCACGAGGTTGTAAGAAAATGAATCGATGTTGTCGAGTAAAAATACGCAGGTTTTCATGATAGTGCTCCAGCGTGAGTCTGCTGGCTACTCAAGATCGCTGTGATCACAGCCTGCGCTTTACCGCGGGTTTCATCGGCTTCGGCTTGCGGAATGGAGTCATGTACGACACCGGCACCAGCCTGAATATAGGCCACTCCGTTGCGCACAAAGGCACTACGAATGACGATGCAGGAATCCATGTCGCCCTGACCATTTAGGTAACCCACGGCACCGCCATAACTTCCGCGCCGTTGCTTTTCTGTTTCTCGAATCAATGATGCGGCACTGACCTTGGGCGCACCAACAAGTGTGCCCATGTTCATGCACGCCTGATAGGCATGTAAGGCGTCTAAATCATCGCGCAGTTCACCGACCACTCGAGAAACCAAATGCATGACGTGCGAATACCGGTCAACTTTGAGCAAATCCTTAACATAACGAGTACCGGCCTTACTCACACGGGCTACATCATTGCGGGCTAAGTCAACCAACATAATATGTTCCGATGTTTCTTTACTGTCTTCGCGCAAATTCAATTCAATCCGACTGTCGAGATCGTGGTTTAAGCTACCGTCCGGACGTTTACCACGAGGCCGCGTGCCCGCAATAGGATAGATTTCAACGATGTTACTGATGGCAGAATACTTAAGCGCGGATTCAGGCGATGCGCCGAACATAGTAAAATCTGCATCTTTCAGAAAAAACATATAAGGGCTGGGGTTTTGTTGGCGCAGCGTCGCATAAGCATGTTCGGCAGAAGGGCAAGCGATGGAAAATGTGCGAGAGGGAACCACCTGAAAAATATCACCGGCCAAAATGTGTTCTTTCAGAAACTCTACATCTTTTACGTAATCACCATCAGACTTATCGACGCGCACACGCTTATCGCTAGCCGCCTGTGGTGCTGGCGCTAATGCGCTGGGTAATTGGCTGATCGCTGTTTGAATCGCTTCTACCCGTTGATTAATACGTAGATAGTTATCAGCTACGTTTGGCCCGGAAAATACACTCCCGACAATATCGGTTGTTTGTGCCTGATGATCAATTCTTAACAGGGTCTCGGCGACGTAAAACACGTAATCGGGGCAGGTATTTTCGCTATCGTCGACTGTAGGTAAGTCTTCAAACGTAGCGAGTAAATCGTAGGCAAAAACACCGCCCAAGAACACCGCATGAGGAACATCACGAATGGCTTTTATACCGTTAATGACAGCGCGTAAAGCGTCAAATACTGACGGGCTTTTTAGGCGAGTATCTTCGTCACTGTTCGGATCGCTGGGCGGGCACGAGAGCGTGATAGCACCACTGTCGTGAGAGACACAGGTTATTTGGGCGGGGCAGTTGGCTTTAATGATGTCAATGATGTTAGTGCCGTTACTGGTCACAGGGGAGCAGGTGACGTCTTGGTGCTGACATTCAATACGTAGCGCCGCATCTACCAACAACAGGCTCTTAAGATTGTCTTTACTGTCAATTTCAGCTGATTCGAGCAGCAGTGCGTAGGGGCTGTCTTTACACAACTCCGCATACGCAATAAGCGGGTCGCGAATGTAGCCTGCGGTTTGGCAAATGGATTCAACGCGCCCGGTCGTTGTGCCAAGTTGAGTTAAACTCATGTCCTAATTACTCCGTCCATCAGGTAAAAAAAAAGCCCGTAATCACGGGCTTTCGTCTATTTGCTGCGCACACGCGCACATCGCCCGATTCATTTCAGCGAGTGCCACCACCAGTTTGATGCAGTTGTGTGAGCCATTGTAAAAATATTCCTGTGATGCGCTTGGGCATTAATGGTAACGAGGCTATTCGCCGCGTATACTGTGCATATAGAAGAAAACAATTTGAGTCTTGTGTCAACCGTAAATTCATCTAGCCCGTTAAAAATTGACCTGCATAGCCACACGCGTCACTCCGATGGGCATCTCACGCCAGAGGAAATTGTTCAGCGTGCACATACGATGCAGGTAGACGTTTTGGCGATTACTGATCACGACACTGTCGCTGGGATAGCACCTGCACTGCGTTACCAACAGCGCCAGAAGCGGCCGTTAAACCTGATTGCGGGTATTGAACTGTCAACCCGTTGGCACGCGTTTGATATTCATATTATTGGGCTGAACATTGATCCGACTGACAGCGCGTTTCAGTCCCGCTTGGCATGTCAACACGAAACGCGACGTGCTCGCGCAGCGAACATTGCGCGCAAGTTGGGTCTGTGCGGTTTCGACGAGGCTGCAGAACAGGCTATCGACAGTGCACAGGGCGGTCAGGTAACGCGCTCGCATTTTGCCAAGGCTTTGGTGAGCGCGGGTATCGTGAAAGACAATGTGCAGGCGTTTAAGCAGTATCTAGGTAAAGGTAAGCGGGCTTATGTGGCAGCGCAGTGGATATCAATTCAAGAGGCCATAACATGGATTAAAGAGGCCGGTGGTCAAGCGGTGCTGGCGCATCCCAGCCATTATGACATGGCCACAAAGTGGCTACGTCGTTTGGTCAGCGAATTTGCACTCGCCGGTGGGCATGGCATTGAGCTCAGCTATCCCAATTTAACCAAAGAAAAACAGGCACTGCTCATTGAGATGGCGCGGTCGGCTGAATTGATGGGCTCTTCAGGCTCTGACTTTCACTTCCCCAGCCGATGGACAGAGCTAGGCAGGCGTTCAACTTTACCTGACGACATCACGCCAATATGGCATGATTGGAATCTATAACAAGAGGCAGCGCGGTTTCGCGATATTATGAGTCAGTTTTTTTACATACACCCAGATAACCCGCAGGTACGGCTATTGCGCCAAGCGGTCGAACTTATCCGAGACGGGCAAGTGGTGGTCTATCCGACCGATTCAGGTTATGCCATTGGCTGCCAAATGGACGACAAATCGGCGCTGGAACAACTCTGCCGTATTCGTGATATTGGTAAAGACCATAATTTTACCTTGATGTGTCGCGACATGTCGGAAATCTCAAACTATGCGCGTGTTGACAACACGGCGTTCCGACAAATCAAAAACAACACCCCCGGACCGTACACCTTCGTATTAAAGGCGACCAAGGAAGTTCCTAAGCGTTTGCAAAATCCGAAGCGAAAAACCATTGGTATTCGCGTACCGAACAATACGATTGCCCTGCAATTGCTGGAAGCGTTGGGTGAACCATTGATGTCGACGACTCTGTTGCTTCCGGGCGAAGACATTGCTGAATCAGATCCGGATGCGATCCGCGAAAAGCTGGAGAAACAGGTTGGTCTGATTATTCATGGGGGTTACCTAGGCGAGCAGCCGACGACCGTTATCGACATGTCGGAAGGCGAAAACACCATTATCCGCCTTGGCAGCGGTGATCCCAGCCCCTTTGAGTAGGTGATGGCCGACGATACGCGCGATCCAATCGGCCAAGAGCCTGTTCAACAGCCTCTGCCGCTGGCATTTGTTCATGGAGAGGCACTGATCGAGAAGCCCGAAGACTTGTATATTCCGCCAGATGCACTGGAGGTGATTCTTGATTCATTTGAGGGGCCACTGGACTTATTGCTGTATCTCATTCGTAAGCAAAAATTCGATATTGTCAGTATGCCAGTATTGAAAATAACTCAGCAGTACATGCAGTATGTGGATGTAATGCAGGAACTCAAACTTGAGCTTGCCGCAGAGTACCTGCTGATGGCGGCGATTTTAGCCGAAATAAAATCGCGTTTGTTACTGCCCAAACGTCCCGCCGAGGAAGAAGACGAAGGCGACCCTCGCGCTGAGTTGATGCGTCGTTTGAAAGAATATGAAGTCATTAAAAAGGCCGCTCATGATTTGGATAGACTGCCTAGAGCTGAACGTGACCATTTCACGGCAAGCGCCATACCGGCGGACAGTATTGAGCCGATCCGCCTGTTGCCGCACACCTCACTCCAGGAGTTAACCTTAGCGTTTCAGGCGGCCATGCAACGCGCCAAAGCATTTGAACACCATCATATTGCCAAAGAGACGCTCTCGACACGTGAACGTATGGCCGCAATTTTACAGCGTTTATCGCTGCAGCAGTACACGCCGATGCAGCACCTTTACACGGTTGAAGAAGGCAGGACTGGTGTGGTCGTGACATTTCTGGCGCTCCTCGAACTGACGAAAGAGGGGCTGGTAGACTGTATTCAGGCTGAGGCGTATTCACACGTTCACGTCAAACTGAAATCGAATGATTTGCTATGACAAGTATCTCTAAAAAGCAGTTAAAACAGTTGGTTGAGGCCGCTATTTTTGTGGCTGATGAGCCTTTGTCTAAAGCCCGCTTGCAACAAACCTGCTTGGCGGATTTCAATGTATCGACACTGCAATTGAATAAGGTGCTAAACGAGCTCACCGAAGATTATGCGTCACGTGGTATTCAGTTGGTCGAGCTGGCCTCAGGGTATCGTTTCCAATCCAATGATGCATTGAGTCCGTGGTTATCAACATTGTGGCAAGAGAATGCGCCACGTTTATCGCGTGCTTTATTGGAAACACTGGCGTTAATTGCCTACCGTCAACCCATCACTCGCGGTGAAATTGAAGATGTTCGCGGCGTTGCTGTGAGTAGTAATATCATGCGAACCCTGATGGAGCGTGAGTGGGTGAAAGCCATTGGCCACAAGGAAGTTCCGGGTCGGCCGGCGCTTTATGCGACTACCGATCGGTTTTTAGACTATTTTGGGTTAAAATCGTTAAACGAATTACCGACTGAAGCTGCATTTGACGCGTTACTGTCCGACAATCAGACAGCAGACGATGCTTCTCCACCGACTACTATGGGGGATCGAGATCCCGATGAACCCAGTAAAGAGCATTTACATTAATGAGTGAAAAACTACAAAAAATCCTCGCAACCTACGGCTTAGGTTCACGTCGTGAGATGGAAAAATGGATAGCAGATGGTCGGGTCTCTGTGGATGGCACCACGGCGACACTGGGTGACCGCGCCGAAGCTTCAGCGCAGATCCGCGTGGATGGGCATATCATCACGGGCGTGGATAAAGAAACCTCCTGCCGCGTGCTGATGTACAACAAACCTGAGGGCGAATTATGCAGCCGCAGCGATCCACAAGGTCGTAGCACTGTTTTTGACCGCTTACCCCAGATCAAACCCGGCCGATGGATCGCCGTCGGGCGCTTAGATATTAATACATCCGGTTTGTTGCTGTTCACCAACGATGGTGAGTTGGCAAATCGATTGATGCACCCTAAACATGAAGTGGAGCGCGAATACGCCGTGCGCGTGTTCGGAGAGGTTGGCCCGACGCATATTAAAGCGCTCAAAAAAGGCGTTAAGCTGGATGATGGCGTGGCTAAATTTACTTCCATCAAAGCAAAATCACGTTCCAGTGAGGATGAAAGTCTGAATCAGTGGTTCAACGTAACCCTGTCGGAAGGCAGAAATCGTGAAGTTCGCCGCTTGTGGGAGTCTCAAGGGGCGCAGGTAAGCCGACTTATCCGTGTTCGTTATGGTGCGCTGGAACTGAAAAAGCGATTACCTCAGGGAGCATGGATCGAACTGGGGCTGGATGATATCAATGCACTAAGAGGCATGGTGAAACTTCAACCGGAGACTGAATCGAAGGTCGTCGATAAACTTTCTCAGCTTGATCATGCGCGCTTGTCTCGCATGCGTCGTTCAGTAAAAAAACATAAATTGATCAAAGCGCGTCATCATAAATTTCAAACGAAATAACGTTGTTAACGGGTATTTATTCTCCGCTGAAACGTCTGACCACTTTAGCCGCCGTTGTTGCATCGTCTATGACTAAATTGACATCACGGTGCAGCACGATTTCACCACTCACTTCGCTTCCTTTTTCGATTCGAAGTGTGGGTTTGTTTTGCTGGTTCCAACCTTTATTGTTTGAACGTTCATAAATAATATCGCCCATAACAACGCTGTTATTAAATAGATGGATGTCACCATTAACCGTTTCAACGTCTTCTCCTACAAGCGTATTGTTCAATGAAATATCACCGTTGACGGTTTCGACATCCCCCGACACATCACCAGCGGCATCAATGCTGATATCGCCGTTAACAGACTCTACGTCATCGTGGGCTTTAAAACGCTCTCCTATTTGAATGTCGCCGTTGACTATTTCAACGGACTCAACGGTCACGTCGTTTTTAATCGATATGCTGCCATTGACCGTGGACACTTCCTGAGCCGTTACCCTGTTGTGCAATGTTACGCTGCCGTTGACCGACGATACATCGTTGACTTGTTTGCCTTCCGACACAGATACGTCACCTAACACACTGCTCATTGACCTATCATCCTCTAAATCGAATTCATAATCGCCTTTTGCAGGGCCACCCACATGAATAATACAGCCTGACAAAAGCGTTACTGATGATGCAATTACGAGCGCGGATACAAGAGTTTTTTTAGTATGAGGTAAAGTCATGGTCGATTTCCTTAGTGTTGTAATTAACGATACTTGTTGGTGTCGTCGTCATTTCTGTGGTGGCATTGCACCAACTGTGCCAGTCTAAAATAACTAAGTAAATCAATTGGATAAATAGTTTTACGGCCGCATATGTTGCATATTTAGTAGCGCAACAAGCGAAAAGTTCGCGTAAATGACTAAAGGCTAACGAGCCAATACAGCTCACAAAAAAGCCGCGATACTGGCGTCATCGCGGCTGCATGAATAGGGTAAGTAAACTTATTGGTCGAGCGGTGTGTTAAAGTCTTCCGATAGTTCAAAGTCACCTTCGACTTTGGCCACTTTGTCATCCTCGAAATCAATAATCAAAGACTTTTTAAAATCTTCACCACGCTTGCTCATACCGCGCTTCATTTCATACAGGTAATACCAGGTATCATGGTCAAAAGAATCTTGAACGACAGGGTTTCCAAGCACGTAAATAACCTGTTCTTTATTCATACCAATGCGCAATTTTTTAACGTCGCGTTCGTCCAAAAAGTTTCCCTGAGGAACATCGATACGATAGATCCAGTTTGAGCAACCTGAAAGAAACAGTGATAACGACAAAATGACAGCAAAAAACTTCATGCGAACCTTAATGAGTAAAGTGATTAAAATGGCACCGTATTGCGCCAACGCAGCCTAAACGCTGAACTGGGCAACGCGCCGAGCATGCTACCTCAGCACGGTATGACCAATCAATAACTAATTAGTTCGATCGCAATAAACGCCCGCCCAGCCAAAACGCGGCTCACGCTTTATTGAGCAACATTTTCCAGTAAAGAGCGCGCGTTAGATAACGCACTTTCTGTGACCTTATCACCGGCCAATAGGCGCGCTAATTCAGAAATCCTGTCGTCTGCGCTCAGGTTGAGTATCTGTGTTTCGGTGTTATTTCCCGTTACCTGCTTAGTCACAAACAGTTGGTTGTGTGCCTGAGCCGCTACTTGGGGTAAGTGAGTGACGCACAGTACTTGCGCATGCTTACCCATGGTACGCAGTAACTGACCAACAATGCTCGCCGTTGGGCCACTGATGCCCGTATCAACCTCATCGAAAATTAAGGTCGGTATCGCGCCGTTATTCGATGCAATAACGTGCATCGCTAACCCGATGCGGGCCAACTCTCCACCCGATACCACTTTATCTAAACTGTCGGCCTTCTGACCTGGGTTGGTTGCGATTAAAAACGTCACATCATCGCTGCCTAACGCGCTGCGCTTCTCGGGCGAAAACGCGACGTCGATACTGAGTGTTGCATGCGGCATGTTCATGCGCTGTATTTGCGTTTCAATCGCCGCTGCCAGCTCTATTGCATGCGCCTGGCGAGACTCACTCAAGCGTTGTGCTGCTTGATTGTAATCAGCCTTTAGCTTATCAAGACGGGTTTGCATGTCTTCCAGTTCGTCACTGGCATTATGAATATCGCTCAGTTCTTGTGCCAGTGTCATATGGTGCGAATACAACATTTCCGGCATCACCTGATGCTTTCTGGCCAGTTCGTTAACTTTGTCGAAGCGGGCTTGAACCTCAGCAATTTCAGCAGGATCAACGTCCAAATCTTCGTTATAAGCGCGCAGCTCAGTGGCAGCCTCTTTAACCTGAATGGCTGCTTCGTTGAGGAGACTCACAATGGGTTCAAGTGCGGGATCGCTGTCACACAAATCTTGCAGGCTATCGACGCTTTGCTGAATGGCGCTGAGAGCATTAAATTCATCATCGTCATAAAGACGCGCATAACTGTGTTGTGTCTCTTCTAACAATGCCTGGCTGTTACTCAAGCGCTTGTGTTCTATTTCCAGTGATTCAAATTCAGTATCGCCCAAACCAAACTCATCAAGTTCACTAACCTGATAGCTCAACAGTTGAACGCGATCTTCTCGAGCCTGTGCCTGGGACTGTAAATATTCAAAGCGCGATTGCGCTTCATTCAATACTTTGTAGGCGGACTGTGTCTGAGTGACCAGTTCTGGATGCTCTGCGAAATTATCCAACAACTGTCGCTGAACTGAATCTTTTAACAATGACTGGTGCGCATTCTGACCGTGAATACTGATCAGAAACGCGCCGAGTTGTTTGAGCTGCTGCAACGACACCGGAATACCGTTGATAAATGCCTTAGAACGCCCCTCAGCCGAAATAACACGGCGTATAAAACATTCTCCCTCATCGTCAAGTTCGTGCTCAACCAACCACTGCTGAACTTTCGTGCGATTATTGATATCGAAATGCGCGATGATCTCTGCCTTCGCAGCACCAGAGCGCACCATATTGGCGTCTGCACGCCCTCCAATACATAGAGAAAGCGCATCAATACCAATGGATTTGCCCGCACCCGTTTCA
This sequence comes from Alteromonas oceanisediminis, assembly GCF_018474025.1. Taxonomy (GTDB): domain Bacteria; phylum Pseudomonadota; class Gammaproteobacteria; order Enterobacterales; family Alteromonadaceae; genus Alteromonas_E; species Alteromonas_E oceanisediminis. The sequence goes on from NZ_JAHCTA010000012.1 coordinate 39,814, forward strand.
CCGGTAATCGCAGACATACCCTCTGCCAGCGAAAGACTGATATTTTTAACGACAGCAAAATTCTGAATGGACAAATGAGTCAGCATAATTAACAACTAGGTTTATATACAGTATGTGTAAATATATACAGTATTTGGCGTTTGTAAAGGGGGGCAGGAAAAAACTGTCATCTTTTACTCAGTCCCTGTATCAGGGCCTACAAACAACAATGCCAACCATCTCAATACAGTTTGCTGCCCCAGCCGAGCTTGTTCCGCAACACGGTGAAGTAGTTGTACCCTTTGGGATGAACCAGCGATAAGCGGTCAGGGTTTTTGCGCACGCGTATTTCGTCGCCTGGCAGCACGGGGAGAACAATATGACTGTCGCAGCTTACCTGTAAATTACTGCTATTGACTTTGGATACACGCATCGATACCGCGCTGTTGGCGTCGACAACAATAGGGCGGCTACTTAATGTATGCGGAAACATTGGCACCAAGGTTAATGCATCTAATTTAGGCATAAGAATTGGCCCACCACCACTGAGTGAATAGGCGGTCGAGCCTGTCGGCGTGGCGATAATCAAACCGTCGGATCGTTGCGAAAATACAAATTGGTCGTCGATATAAACTTCAAACTCCATCATGTGCGCCACTTTGCCGTGGTGCAGCACGACTTCATTGACGGCTGAGCTAGCGCTTTTTAACTTTTCATGACGGAACACTTCCACTTCGAGTAAAAAGCGCTGTTCGGTGACGCTGTCACCGTTGAAAATTAAATCCAACTGTTGCTGAATATCGTCGGGGTTGATGTCTGTGAGAAACCCAAGATTGCCGCGGTTTACTCCCACAACGTCGACATTGAAACGGGCCAGCACGCGCGCAGCGCCAATCATTTTCCCATCACCACCGACAACAATGGCTAAGTCGGCTTGCTTACCAATATCAACCAGGCTGCACGGAATAATATCGTTACCTGCAAATTCTTCCGCAATGTGCTCTTCAATCAATACGGTGCAATCGCGGGCACGCAGATAATCAATAACCGCTGCAAGGCTAATTTGTGTGCCTTCGTGTGCAGATTTCCCAATCAAACCAACGGTTTTATACGCCATATGTGAGTCACTAAAGTCGCAGATAATGGCTGCACGTTAGCATAATTTATGTCGCCTAGCGACAGGTCCAGCCACCATCTAAAATCAGCGTTTGTCCGGTGATGTTGCGAGCGGAGTTGCTGAGCAAAAACAACGCCGTATCTGCCAGTTCGTTCACGTCAATAAACGCTTTTTTCGGCATCGGCTCTAGCATGATTTTGTTGATAACATCGGCTTCACTAATCTTGTTCTCGAGCGCTTGCGCTTTGATTTGTTGCTCTACCAACGGCGTTTTAACATAGGCAGGGCAGAGAGTATTAATCGTTACATCGCAGTCGCCGGTCTCCAGTGCCACGGTTTTCGCGAAACCGAGTAGGCCATGCTTCGCCGCAACATAGGCAGATTTAAACGGCGATGCTATCACCGAGTGGATCGAGCCCACGTTAATGATCCGTCCAAAATTCTGTGCGCGCATGTGAGGCAAAAATGCCTGCGTCAATAACGCTGGCCCAACGAGCATAACATTGATCAATTGTTGCCATTTATGTGCTGGAAAATCCTCCAGTTTCGCAACGTGCTGTATACCTGCGTTGTTGATTAGCACATCCACCGGTGTATCGGCGAGTATGTCGGGCAGCGCCGCCACGTCGTCAGCGTTACACACATCCACGCCCACCGCGTTTGCCGAAAAGCCTTGCCCGCTCAGCTTGTCAGCCGCAGCCTGAGCGGCGGCTTTGTTCACATCGGCAATAATCACAAAGAAACCGGACTGCGCCAGCTTCTCGGCAATGCCATAACCGATGCCACTGGCACCCCCGGTGATCAATACATTTTTAGTGGTCATTGAGATTTTTCCTTAAAACTGTTTGCAGCTAATGCGCGCGCCATATTCTCCACGGCGATGATCTGCGGGCCATTCTTGTTCGCGTAGTTTTCGTCAGTGTATCCCCACCAATCCCAGCAACCTTGCGGATTGAGAGGCATAAACAAAGACTTTTTCGTTTGCGGATAAAGCACGACCATTTGATTGGTGTCGGCCCACGCATTGAGTCCTGTTTGGGTGGCGTAGGCGTCACCCACGGCCCCCATGTATTGGTTGCAGCCATGAAAACTGATGTGTAGCTCACAGCTTCCGCTAGCGTTGTCTTGTTCACACTCGGTGGGCACATAGACAACCCCTTCATCCGCCAGTGAACTTGCTGCTTCCTTTCCTAGCGCTTGCTGATCAAAACGATAAAGTTTGCCGCTGGATTGGGTTGGCTTGTCTGCCAGAGGGCCGCGAATATGTGTCAGCAACGCGCCGGCAGCATCATAGTCGCATGCGCCTATAAACGGAGCGGCAGATTGATCGCACTGCGTGCCGTTTTGCTCGGTGGGGAAATGATGCGCAAAGGGTTTATCATTCACATAACGCACATGCTCTTCGCCAGCCCACTGAGTATACTGCGCAACAAGTGCGTCAGCGGCGCCACGGTTGACCGTGGTGTCAGCGGTACCATGCAGGATCCATACTTTGCTACCGGCAAGATGCTCAAGAGGCGCTATGACCCCCGCGTCTTCATATAAGGTGGCTTGTTGTGATAGCGCATCAACCTCAATTGGTGGTTCCATTTTAGACACGCACTGACTTAACGCGATGCCGATATCGCCTTGTGCACAAAAATACGGGCCTGCACCAATCACACCAATACCAGTGACCCAGTCACTGTGGGCAAGATGGAATTGAGTCGCCATGTAACCTCCCGATGAGAGGCCACTTACCGTCGTGTTCTCCAACGTAAGATTGAGCGCCGGTAACGTTTCTGCTGCAATCGAATGCGACCCGCAGGCAAACAGAGATGTCAGGCTAAGCGCCAGTGCTTTGCATTTCGCTAAGCGTTTTTTGCTCGAACGTGGTGATTGAGTGAGTGTTGTCATGGAAATCCTTTATCGTAACGATGATCAAATAATTGGCGCAATTTTAGCGTGCAGGTGAATCGAGAAACTGTTTAATTTTTTCTGCTTGCTGTTGTATCCCAACCACACCCTCAAGATGCCCCAGCGTACCGTTAAGTTCCGCATACTCAACCGCTTTGCCTTGTGCCGCCATTGCCGTGTATGCGCTGTGGGCGTGGTAGGGCATGAGTAGCAAGTCTGTTGATGCCGGGAGAAATAGGGTTTTCGCCTGAATGTCGGCGAGTCCGGTTTTGAGTGAGTCTTTCTGACCTGCCATAAAAAGCTGGCACGCACGAACCAGATAGAGAAGATGATTCGCATCCATCATGGATGCGCGCTTCGCTGCGCGTTGGTAGAGCCAATCAGTGATGGCATGATCAGCGCGAATGTCATTTAATGGCGCATTTTCAAGCGGTGAATGTGCCAGTGCTTTCCCTTGCTGATTAAAGTATTCCGGCGTTAACGCCACTTGGGTGATGAACATGAGTGCGGCGGTCAGGCCTTCCAATGGTGGCTGATCCCCATAGTAGTTGCCGTTATTCCATAGCGGATCGAGTTTGATGGGAATGGCCCATTGTTCAAGCGCGGTAGTGGTCCAGGCATCGCTTTGTGCCGAGCCGATCACGGAAATGAGCCTTTCTACCCACTCTGGATAGGCGCTGGCCCATTCGATAGCTTGCATTGAGCCCATAGATGGGCCGACAACCGCATGCAGTTGGTTGATGCCCAGTGACTCCAGTAGCGCTTTTTGTACATTTACCATGTCGCGCATGGTGACCACTGGGAAGTCAAGCCCATAGGGTTTGCCAGTCTGCGGGTTCGTAGAAGCGGGTCCGGTTGTGATGACATTTGGGTCATGAACACCCAGATTAGCAATTGCATCAACGCTAACAACAAAATACGTGTTGGTGTCGATAGCCTTCCCAGGGCCGATGATTGCATCCCAGTAACCTGGCGTTGAGTCGCTTTTTGAATACTTCCCAGCGGCGTGCGAGCTGCCGGTAAAGTAGTGGGTTATTAGAACAACATTGTTCTTGTCCTCATTTAGCGTGCCGTAACTTTCCCAGCCTACGGCGAGCATAGGGATTTGTTTGCCATTAAAAAAGGTGAAGTTCTGTACTTCAAACCGCTGTTTCTCGACGAAAAGTGTCGTGTCATCAGCGTGAGAAACAACAGGAAATAGCAACGCGCTAAGGAGCGCGATCAGAAAAACGTGAGTTCTCAGCACAACAATATCTCCCTTAAAACACGCTAAATAAAGCAATAGCCATGATAACGCCAATCATCGGGATCACTACCGTCAATGCGGCAAGGGGCCAATACGCCGCCTGATGAGTCTCGCCACAAATAGCGCGAATGGTCGTCACAACATAGCCGTTATGCGGTAGCGAGTCGAGAGCACCCGAAGAAATTGACACAATGCGGTGTAATTCCTCTGGGTCGACGCCTTGATCGATATAATGCGGGCCAACGAGCGGCAATGCGATCGCTTGCCCACCCGATGCTGATCCCGTCAGCCCCGCAATAACGCTGACGGCAATTGCAGCACCAATCAATTCGTTGCCGGGTATTTGGGTCATCACCTCAACGGTTTGTTGAAAAGCGGTGGTTGATTTGGCGATAGCACCAAACCCAACAACGGCGGCCGTGTTCCCAATGGCCAACAGTGCTCCCGTGGTGCCGAGGTTAACCGCCTGCGGTAAGTTGTGGAAGTGTTTAAAATTTATTGCCATTAACGTGAGCACACCGCCCCCTAAGGCAACAATGAGCGCGAGTTGTGCCAGTGATTCATGTAGCGTAAAGGATAATACCAACACCACCATGAGCGGAATGATACCGGTGACAGGGTGGGGATATTCACGCTCAGGGATCTTCGGATCGGTGTCACGCGCTTCAAACCTTTCGCCCTCGGCAACAGCTTTGCCAATCATTCGCTTCAGCCACCAATAGCCGAATGTTGCCATAAAAATAGCAACGACAAGGCTGACTTCCCAGCCTGCAAACGGGGATGTACCTAGGTATTTTATGGGGATCCAGTTCTGAATTTCCGGTGAGCCCGCCGAGGTCATCGTAAAAGTGACCGAGCCAAATGCTAATGTGGCGGGAATGAAACGGCGCGGCAAATTGGCGTCTTTAAACAGACTGATCGCCATCGGATAGACCGAAAATGCAACGATGAATACGCTTACGCCACCGTAAGTGAGTATCGCACACGCGATAACTACTGCTAACACGGCTTGTTGGTAGCCTAATTTATTGATTATCCAGCGGGCAACTGAATCCGCAGCGCCGGTGTCTTCCATAAATTTACCGAACAAAGCGCCGAGTAAAAACATAAAAAACCAACTTGCGATAAAGCCTGTAAAGCCTTGCATGTAGGTGGTTACAAAATTACTGTCGCCTAAAAAAACGGGTAGACCACTGGTTAGTGCAACGATAAGTGCACATAAAGGCGCAGCGATAAATAAATTCATTCCGCGAATGGTGAGGATAATCAGTAGTGCAAGACCGCCAATCAAACCGAATAAACTGAGCATAATGGTTTCCTATTGAGTGCTGTGACCGCAGCCTCTTGAAAACGATGGACATTGTGTCTGCTAAACATTTTATTGCCCATAGTACCATCGTACTACATACGTTAACGTCAGTTTCACATACATTTAACACCAGACCGCAGCCCTGTATCAGCAGCAGCATGTAACAACGATTAATAGAATGATGACAAACAAGGGACACAACCATGCAAACTCAACCCAATAAAATAACGAATTCACGTTGCTTTAGCCGAAGTGCCTGCGCCGTAGCAATTGCAACCGCAATGTGCTCTGCGCCGGTATTCGCTCAGCAGACCGGCGACACAGAGCCCGCTGCGGAGAGAAAGCTTGAGCGGATTGAAGTCACCGCGCGTAAAACTGTTGAATCATTACAGGAAGTTCCGGTAGCGATCACTTCGCTGGGTGAGCAAGAACTCGCTGAAAAAGGCATCTCGGTGCTGACCGAACTGCAGCAGTTTTCCCCGAATACCACACTACAAACCAGCCGTGGAACAAACTCAACGCTAACGGCGTTTATTCGTGGGTTGGGGCAGCAGGACCCGCTGTGGGGATATGAGCCAGGTGTTGGTATTTACATTGATGATGTTTACTTAGCGCGTCCGCAAGGTGCCGTACTTGATTTGCTTGACGTTCAACGTATTGAAGTATTGCGTGGACCACAAGGCACCTTATACGGTAAAAACACGATTGGCGGCGCGGTTAAGTACGTCACTAAAGAGATGACGGGTGATACTTCGTTAACGGTTCAAGGAACAGTCGGTAGTTATTCGCAGAAAGACTTGAAAGTGACGGGGCAATTGCCAGTCATTGACGACACGTTATTCATTGGTTTTGGCTATGCGGATTTGAGTCGCGACGGATTTGGTACTTTCTTGCAATCAGCACTACCGGATCAAGATCTGGAAAACTACAACAAGGATTTGTGGGCGGCGCGTTTGTCGGTTGAGTTACACCCCGCTGATGACTTGTTTATTCGTGTAGGCTGGGACAAAACCAAAGATACGTCAAATGCTAAAGGCGGCTATCGTCTTATGCCAAGTCTACTAACCGATGCGCCTGTGCCGGATAGCGTGTTTGATTCCTACACCAGTTTGCCGACATTCAATGAAGTGACACTAGAAGGGCTGAGCTGGCTGATCCGCTATGATGTTAGCGACAATTTAGAGCTTAAATATATCGGCTCAGATCGGGAAAGCTATTCACCTACCAATATTGACTTTGACAACACGGCGTTAGACATTTTCGATGTACCTGCTGAATACGATGACAGCAATACCACCCACGAGGTACAAGCGAATTATGACAATGGCAATTGGTCTGTTGTCAGCGGTGTGTATCTTTATGACGGCGAGTCGTGCGGAAACTTCGATGCGATTTTAGGGTTTTTGGGCCGCGAAGCGTTTGGTACGCCAGGCTTAACCCGTGAAGTCAGCGGTTGCAATAACAGCGATAGCTGGGCGGTGTATTCACAAGCCAGCTTTAACTTAACCGATCAGCTTTCCATGTCGATAGGCGCGCGTTACACCGATGAAGAGAAACAAGCGACGGTAAATAATGGGCTGATTTTCGACAACGTTTATCCCTCCACTGGTTGGATACCGGGTTATGTTCGACCTGCTGGGGATTTGGTTCCTCAGGTACTTGGCACTGATACCGATGGCGACGGTGTACTTGATGCGCCAGCCGTTGACAGTTGGTCGCGCTTCACGCCACGTGTAGGAATCGAATATCAAGTCAACAGAGACTTAATGTTTTACGCCAGCTACTCACAGGGTTTCAAATCCGGTACGTTTAACCCGCGCGCTTCAACGCAGGAGCCCGGTGTTAAGCCAGAGGTTGTTGACTCTTATGAAGTGGGCATGAAGAGTGATTGGGGCTCGAATTTCCGTGCCAACGTCACCTTGTTTGCCTATGACCATTCTGACCGTCAGTACATCGGCGTAGAAGGCAATAGTGATGATCCAACCGCATTGCAACAGCGCTTGCGCAATGCTGCGGAAACCTCAGCCGAGGGGATCGAAACCGAATTCACTTACATTGCAACAGACGATCTAACCTTTGGCCTATCAGCGGGCTATATCGACTTTGAGATCAAGCGCAACGACGCCATACCGCCGCTAATTGGTTTATCCAACACGCCTGAGTTTACCTATAACTTTTCGGCAAACTACATATTGGAAACGGGTATCGGTGATATTGTCTTCAATGCGAATTACTACTATCGCGACGACTATCTCATCTTTGAAACCAGTGACCTTATTCAGCAGGAAGGCTACGGGCTGGTTAATGTCAGCGCCAGTTGGGAAAGTATGGACGGTAGCTGGTTTGCCAGCTTACACGGCAAAAACCTGACCGATAAAGAGTATGTCATTGGCGGTTACGATTTTGTCACGCAAAATGAAGATGGGACGCTTGGCCCGGGCCTAGGTGGTGATACGACACTGATTGGCTACTACGGTGACCCGCGTACAGTTCATTTAACCGTCGGATATCGGTTTTAAGTTTTCAAACTAGCTTCATGTGTGTACCTTGGCGGCTTCGGCCGCCTTTTTTGTGATAACATTTCCCATGATGACAACGCATATTCAGACACCTTTTAAAACCAACGTTCTCATTGCAGACGACCATCCGCTCTTCAGAGCGGCGATGCGCCGTGCACTGCATGATGTGATAGATGGAGAAATACTTGAAGTGGATGCGTTTCAGGGCGCGCGTTTGCAATTGCAAGAAAATCAAGACATTGAACTGGTATTTCTTGATTTATCGATGCCCGGCAATGAGGGGCTCACGGGTTTAACGCAGCTACGCAACGAGTTCCCAAATACGTTAGTGGTGATTGTTTCTGCGCAGGACGAGGCGGGGCTTATCCGTCGTGCAATGACACTCGGCAGCAGTGGCTACATACCGAAATCAACGCCATTACCACAAATTGTAGAGGCAGTTAAAACCGTTCTTAATGGTGAAAACTGGTTGCCTAGCGACATAGTACTTGATGTTGCGGAAACACAAGAGGACCAGTTTTTAGCCAAACTAGCTCAGCTGACTCCCCATCAATTCACGGTATTAAAACTGATCGCTAATGGATTACTGAATAAACAGATTGCGCATGAACTGAGCATCTCTGAGTCCACCGTCAAACAACATGTTTCCGCCGTACTCAAAAAACTGAATGTGATCAATCGCACGCAGGCAAGTGTTATGTTTAGACAGATCATGAACACAGAGCCAACCGCTAAATAAACCCTTTTTTGTCCGGTAGCGTATTGATTTTTAACCAATACCGGATGTCTCTTATGTCGCAACCATTTTCATGCTCTATCAGTCACAATGTTATGCGGATCCGCTTTCTGTCAAATTGGGATCATCGGCGTGACTACGCTGCTATGTATAATGCGACAGGGCACATTGCAAAAACTGCATTCAGGCAACAACAATGGGCACTGTGGGTAGACTGGAACAACTGGTTGATACAAATTCCTGAAGAAGAGCGCATTTGTTTGCGCACCATTCAGCGCCATATTGCGGCAGGGCTGAGTCACATTGTTCATGTGACTCAGCACAACCCTGTTACCGAGTGGCAGCTAAATAACGTGGCAAGTCAGCACAACACCATTGAAGCGAAGCTGGTGGAAAAAGACGGGCAAGCGATTAAATGGTTGTGTAGTAAGGGGTATGATCCTGAGTGTATTGCGGTCGACATCAAACCCGAGTGGTTGTTGGCTACGGATGGATTTAACAACGAATTGACCTCACTGGGACTCGACCCAAAACTGTTCTCCGCTGACCACAACAAATAGCGTCGGCTTAGGGCCGATTCTGTAGTAACTGCTTTAACATTCTCTTCAGGGCAGCTGGTTTCACCGGTTTAGGCAGATAGCGTAGCCCCGCATTTAAGGCTAGTTCTCGGATGGAATCATCTCGATTAGCCGTGGTTAAAATACCCGGTACGGTTTTTTTCCAGAGGCGAGTCGCCTGAATAACCGCTTCCGTTCCTGTTTCGTCACCATTGAGATGGAAGTCGACCAACATAACGTCAGGTGCAGTTGGACATACCTGCTCAATATGAGCGTATCCATCAGTCACCAGCACGGTGGCTCCCCATTGTGCGAGCAGCGCCGACATTGCCGCCTGGATCTGTGTGTCATTTTCAATGAGCAAAACACGCTGCTCATGCAGAAATGCTTCCTCAGTCCAATCGATACGAGGCTCGTGTTGCACCGAGTGACTGATGAAAGAAGCGTTTGGCATGGCGGCGGTGGGAACGGTGATGGTAAAACACGTACCACGACCAAACTCTGAACGCATGTCCACGTTGTGATCCAACAGGGTTGCCATGCGATCAACAATCGTCAGACCCAGACCCAAACCTAGTGCTTTAGCGTGAGGGTTGACCTGATGAAATTCATCGAAAATAGCGCGTTGCTGCGAGGGCTCGATACCAATACCATTGTCAGCCACTACGATGCGTGCAGCGTCACTTTGCGGTGTGCGACGCATTCCAATCAACACTTTTGCCCCGCCTTGATCTTTTGCGTAGCGAATGGCATTAGACAGCAAGTTTTGCAGAATCCGACGCAAGAGTTTTTTGTCTGAATGCAGCACTATTTGGCTGGGCACATAGCGGATTTCAACCTGTTTTTGCTGGGCGATAACGCTGAATTCGGTCAGTAAAGATCGCATTAAATCGTTAAAACTAAACTGTCCGCGATTGGGCTGCAACACGCCCGATTCCAGTTTCGTCATGTCTAGCAATGTATTTAAAAGCGACTCTGCACTGTTTAGCGATTGCTCTATACCTTGACTGATATCGCGAATAGCGGGGTCGATAGCGCTACTGTTAGCGCGCTGAGTTAACATCGAAGCATACAGTACCGCGGCATTAAAAGGTTGCAACAAGTCATGTCCGGCAGCGGCTAAAAACTTTGTTTTACTGACGTTGGCGCGATCGGCGGCATCCCGTGCCTTCTCTAACTGCTGCGTACGTTGTGTGACGCGGTTTTCAAGATCGGTTTTCGCCAGCCTGAGTTCATCCTGAATACGAATATAGTCACTGATATCGCTGTAGGTCGTCACATATCCGCCATTGGGCAACGGGCTGCCGTTGATTTCAATTGTCTTGTGGTCAGATTGCTTGCGCACATATTTGTATTCACTGCCGTGGCGCATATAGCTAATACGTTTCTCAATTTCAGCATCAATATCATCGACATCACCAAAAAGTCCGCGTTGGGCATTCGCGTACAAGATGCTGCGTATTGGCAGACCCACTTTGATAAAGTCGCTAGGGTAGTCGAACATCTCGATATATCGGTCATTCCATGCCAACAACGTGAGGTCACGGTCAAGCACACTGATCCCCTGTTGAATGTGCTGTACTGATGACTGCAAAACTTCGTGATTAAACTGTAAGGTTTGTGATGTCAGCTCAGCCAGTTCGACGCGTTCAGCCGTTGAGGTGCGGTCTGTAGTGGCGATGGTAGAGAGTAAAATCCGCGCACCTGCGTTGCCGACCTGCGCGGCCAGCAGTTGTTCGCAACGCGATACCATCGAACCACTGGCAATGGCGGTCTGTGAACTATGACCCACCTGGCTGGCAATATCTTCATACTGCGAGGCAGGGAGTACGCGTTGCAGCAACGCCAATAAATCGGCAACCTTCACCATCATCAGGGGGAAGCTGTCATCCTCTGACAGTGGGCGATTCTGCGTGTTTTTGATCAGCAATGAGATACCGAAATGTACCGCAAAGTTGATGGCTAAGCTGGAAACAAAGCCCAGACCGAGGGTTTGGTCCGTGGGTGTTGGCGCGAAATAATAGGTCGCGGTAATGCTTGGCCACAATAGCCAGCTGAACCAGCAGATGCCGCCAGCGAGAATACCCAACCACGCTGCCAGTGGGTGAGAACGACCCCAGTACAGAGAGATCACGATGGCAGGCATTAACTGGGCCAGTAACGCGATGGCGATGGTACCGCTTTGAACCAGCGGTGTAGATTGGCTGATGTTTACATGATAGGCATAGGCGAGCGACAACACGACCAGTACCGTTAAGCGTCGAATCGTTAAGATTTGCGCAGTGGGCATGGGCTTCTGGCCAGTGGTGGCCAAGGTGAAACGCAACCAAATTGGGGTCACAAGGTTGTTGGAAATCATAATCCCCAGTGCCAACGTGGCCACGATCACCATTGACGTTGCTGCGCTGATACCGCCGATAAATGCAATCACGGATACCGCGCTATTTTGCTGCGCGATCGGTATGGCTAATGCAAAACTGTCTGATGAGAACTGGGCCGGGTCAAGTTGCATTTTCCCCGCTAAGGCGATGGGCAGAATAAATACTGTCATCACCAGTAAGTAGAGTGGAAATGCCCATCGAGCGGTGCGCAACTCGCGCTCGCCATTATTCTCGACAAACGTGATATGGAACTGCCGAGGTAAACAAAATGCGGCACACACGCCTAATAGAATGTGGCAGACGTACACCCACCATGCGCTATGGGTGGTCAACACTTCACGTGCGAGCGGGTGCTCAGTCGCTGAAACGATCAAATCCAGAGGGCCGCCATACAGATAAAAACACACATACACACCAACGCTGACAATACCAATAAGCTTGAGCACAGATTCAAAAGCGATGCTGGTCATTAGCCCAGGATGCTTTTCGGTCAGGCTCAATGTACGCGTACCAAACAAGATGGCGAACAGTGCCATCAAGCCAGCAACATACAATCCAATACCTGCAGTTTGTGGCGTGTTTTCACTGGATATTAAGGTTAACGACAACGTAATGGCGTCGAGTTGCAGTGCGATATAGGGCACGACACCAACAAAACAAATCAGCGTGACCAGCACGCCGAGCCCAAAACGATTCTGATACCGTGAGCCAATAAAGTCCGCGAGTGAGCTGATTTGTTGCGTTTGGCAATACTTTGCGATTTTGAGCAGTACACTGAAGGCCAGAACAAACACCAAAATCATGCCGATATAGGTGGGAACAAACGCCCAACCGTATTGTGCCGCTTGCGTGGTGGTGCCAAAAAATGCCCAGGATGTGCAGTGTACGCCCAGTGCCAGACTGTAAATAAGGGGGTGTTGCTGATGTTCAGATTTACGTCGGTCTGCCCAAAATGCGATAGCAAATAAAATAATCAGGTAGACCGCGATAATGGCAGACACCGTCCATAAATTAAACATAGCCGATTTCTAAACGCTTACTATGCACAAACATTAACACAGTCAATTCTCCAATGTCCTTGATATTCAGCGATTTTTACCCTGTTTTCATGCGGTCGTTAAGACAGGTTATGCTTTATCGCATCAGCAAATCTAAAAAATATCCGTAAAAGTCGTGTGGATACCCTTGATCCGTTCCTAACCAACCCCATAAATGCCAGCAGCAAATCGGGTTACATAGACACAAACTATTGGAGGGCTGCATGAGCGACCACCGCGACGTGCAAAATCAAAATGAGTCTCAGGCGAATGATGACGCTGAGCTTGAACAAAACGCAAACACCGAAGAGTTCGCCGAAGGCGCATCAGCAGATGCTGCACCTGCTGAGGGTGAGCTGGAATCTTCCGAAGCGGTGATCGCCGCACTGGAGGGTGAATTGGCCGCTGCACAAGCGACGATAGAAGGCCAGAAAGAAGGTGTACTGCGAGCGCGCGCTGAAATGGAAAATGCAAAACGTCGCGCAGAGGGCGAGGTAGAGAAAGCGCGCAAGTTTGCGCTTGAGCGGTTTGCCGGTGAGCTTTTGCCCGTCGTGGATAACCTAGAGCGCGCATTGCAGGTGGCTGACGCCGAAAACGACGCGGTAAAGCCGCTTCTGGAAGGTGTTGAGTTAACCATGAAGTCGTTTATGACGACAATCAGCAAGTTTGGAATGGAGCTTATCGATCCGCAAGGTGAGAGCTTCAATCCTGAACTGCATCAGGCGATGTCAATGCAGGAGTCTGCAGACGTTGAGCCGAACACCGTGATTGCGGTGATGCAGAAAGGTTATCAATTGAACGGTCGACTTTTACGCCCCGCCATGGTGATGGTGTCGCGTGCCCCGGAAGGCGGCGTGGATACGCAAGCCTAGTCGCTTCAATTGAAACAATTTACGTGGTGGTGTGTTGAATTTAATGACAAAGCCCCCACAACTAACGCAGGTATTTGAAACAGTTTTTGGAGACACGCAATGGGTAGAATCATTGGTATCGATTTAGGTACAACAAATTCATGTGTCGCAGTTCTAGACGGCGACAAAGCAAAAGTTATTGAAAATGCAGAAGGCGAGCGCACAACCCCGTCGATCATCGCTTATGCAAATGATGGTGAAACGTTAGTTGGTCAGCCAGCGAAGCGTCAGGCGGTCACTAACCCGGCCAATACGTTGTTTGCGATCAAACGTTTGATAGGACGTCGCTTTGAAGATAAAGAAGTGCAGCGTGATATCGATATTATGCCGTACAAAATCATCAAGGCAGATAATGGCGACGCTTGGGTTGAAGCGAAAGGCGAGAAAATGGCGCCACCGCAAATCTCTGCAGAAGTATTGAAGAAAATGAAGAAAACCGCTGAGGACTATCTTGGTGAGACAGTAACCGGTGCCGTTATCACAGTACCCGCTTACTTCAATGACTCTCAGCGCCAAGCAACCAAAGATGCTGGCCGAATTGCCGGTCTTGATGTCAAGCGTATCATCAACGAACCGACTGCCGCTGCGTTGGCTTACGGCATGGACAAGAAAAAAGGCGACAATGTGGTTGCCGTGTATGACCTTGGTGGTGGTACCTTTGATATTTCAATCATTGAGATTGATGAAGTTGACGGTGAGCATACCTTCGAAGTATTAGCGACCAATGGTGATACTCACTTAGGTGGTGAAGATTTCGATAACCGCATGATCACGTATCTCGTCGACGAATTTAAGAAAGATCAAGGCTTCGACCTACGTAAAGATCCTCTTGCCATGCAGCGTTTGAAAGAAGCTGGCGAGAAAGCAAAAATCGAATTGTCATCAGCGCAGCAGACCGAAGTGAACTTGCCGTATATTACCGCTGATTCTTCAGGTCCTAAGCACCTCGCGATCAAGGTGACGCGTGCGAAACTTGAATCGTTAGTTGAAGATATGGTGAAAGCCACACTAGGCCCGGTTAAGCAGGCATTGGCTGATGCTGACCTTAGTGTGGGTGATGTGAACGACATCATCATGGTCGGTGGTCAAACACGTATGCCGTTAGTGCAGAAGTACGTGTCTGAATTCTTTGGCAAAGAGCCGCGTAAAGATGTTAACCCTGATGAGGCCGTTGCTGTTGGTGCCGCTATCCAAGGTGGCGTGCTATCAGGTGACGTGAAAGACGTATTGCTATTGGACGTTACCCCTCTGTCTCTGGGTATCGAAACCATGGGCGGCGTAATGACCGCATTGATCGAAAAGAACACGACAATCCCGACGAAGAAGTCGCAAACCTTCTCAACGGCGGAAGATAACCAATCCGCGGTCACGGTTCACGTGCTTCAGGGTGAGCGCAAGCAAGCAGCCGGGAACAAGTCGTTAGGGCAATTTAATCTCGAAGGTATTCGTGCCGCTGCACGGGGCACGCCTCAGATTGAAGTGACTTTCGATATCGATGCCGACGGTATTTTGCATGTATCAGCGAAAGATAAAGATACAGGCAAAGAACAGAAGATCACGATTAAAGCATCTTCTGGTCTGAGCGATGAAGAAGTCGAAAAAATGGTGCAGGACGCCGAAGCGAATAAAGAGTCAGACAAGAAGTTTGAAGAATTGGTACAAGCTCGCAATCAGGCCGATGGTCTGATCCACGGAACGCGTAAGCAAGTCGAAGAAGCGGGCGATGCATTACCTGCGGATGATAAGGCAACGATTGAAGCGGCTGTAGACGCACTTGAAACTGCGCGTAAAGGCGAAGATAAAGCGGAAATCGAAGCCAAGACGCAAGAGCTTATTCAGGCTTCGGCTAAACTCATGGAAATTGCGCAAGCCAGTGCGCAACAAGCCGGCGCTGAGCAGCCTGCTGATGAAACTCAGGCAAAAAGCGACGATGACGTTGTAGATGCTGAGTTTGAAGAAGTGAAAGACGACAAGAAGTAGCAATTATTTGGGGTGTATTCTTACGCCCCCTAATTGTCTAGCAGGCAAAGGCGTAGCAGTTTTTCTGACTACGCCTTTTTGCCGACAGAGTCACAAATCAGTTGTAAAAGGTGAGACCAGCAAAGCGTATGTCAAAACGAGATTACTACGAAGTATTGGGTGTCGAAAAAGGCGCTACCGAGCGTGATATTAAAAAAGCTTATAAAAAGCTAGCAATGAAATATCACCCTGACCGGACGGCGGGCGATAAGGCGCTTGAAGAAAAGTTTAAAGAAATTCAAGAAGCCGTTGAAGTGCTCACCGATGAACGCAAGCGCGCCGCTTACGATCAATACGGCCACGCAGGTGTCGATCCAAACCGCGGAGGTGGCGGTGGTTTCGGCGGAGGCGCTGATTTCGGTGATATCTTCGGTGATGTTTTTGGCGATATCTTTGGTGGCGGCGGTCGCGGAGGTCGTCAGTCGCGTGCGCGCGGCGGTGCGGACTTGCGCTATAACCTAGAGCTCTCACTGGAAGAAGCGGTTCGTGGAAAAGACGTCGAAATTCGCGTCCCCACCTTGGTAGAGTGTGACGTGTGCGACGGTTCAGGTGCGAAGAAAGGTTCCACGCCGACAACATGCCCAACGTGTCATGGCAATGGCCAAGTACAAATGCGCCAGGGATTCTTTGCGGTTCAACAAACCTGTCCAACCTGTTCTGGCAAAGGCAAAATCATTAGCGATCCTTGCGGCAGCTGCCGTGGTCAGGGGCGCAAAGAGAAAACCAAAACGTTATCGGTGAAAGTACCTGCTGGGGTCGACACCGGTGATCGCATTCGTCTAACGGGCGAGGGTGAGGCCGGCGAACATGGCGCGCCTGCAGGCGATCTGTACGTTCAGGTACATGTCAAAGAGCATAAGATTTTTGCTCGCGATGGCAATAATCTCTACTGCGAAGTCCCGCTTAGCTTCACCACGGCGGCGCTGGGTGGAGAGCTTCAGGTACCCACCTTGGACGGTAAAGTAAAGTTAAAGATTACGCCAGAGACGCAAACCGGCAGGATGTTCAGGTTACGGGGCAAAGGTGTTAAGTCGGTCCGCAGTGGTGCTGTCGGCGATTTGATGTGCAAAGTGGTTGTTGAGACGCCGGTCAATTTGTCGTCTCGTCAGAAAGAACTACTTCAGGAGTTGGATGAGTCAATGGGAAGTGGTCAGGACATTTCTAAACACCGCCCGAAGGAGCAAGGCTTCTTTGATGGTGTTAAAAAATTCTTTGATGACCTAACCAACTAAGCGATTAGTCAACCGAAAGCCCCTTCATCAGAAAGGGGCTTTTTTTATGGCCTTTACCTATACTGTGATCCCAGTAATAATAAAATCTATTAAGCTGTTTATGTGTTTAAGGAAAAATAATGAAAAAATCAGTTACCGTAGTATTGGCTGCCGGCCTCAGTGTTTGTGCTGCTTTATCGACACCAGTGATGGCGGAGCCTGCAACGAGTGAGAAGCAGGCTGCCAATACTGTTCAATTTCGGCAGGCACTACTTCAGTTGGTCCGCAGCAACATGGGCCCACTGGGTGCGATGGCGAAAGGTCACATTGCTTATGACGAAAACGTCATGAAAACGAACGGTTTACGTATTGAGCAGTTATCGATGATGATGACCGATTACTTTGCGACCGATACCTCAGGTTTTGACGTGGAAACCGATGCACTGCCGAAAATTTGGCAGAATATGACTGATTTTGAAGACAAAGTGTCGGCGATGACTAAAGCGGCTGAAGCGTTACAGATAGCCGCCAGCAGTGCTGACGAAGGTCGCTACCGCAGTGCTATCGGCGAACTAGGGGCATCCTGCAAGGGCTGCCATGACGAATATAAGAAAGATTAATGCTTACCCCTAATGGCTGCCGTTAACGGCAGCCTTTTCATCCCCTTCAATCACTTAATCGTTTTTAATCGTTTTTAATTGTTGATTGGTCTGATTTTTTGCGCTACCGTGTCAACGTGTCAAAAAAATGACGTCAAGATCATTACCCATGACACAGTAAGATAAGCATCAATTAAGAATGCTGTCTTTACGCGCTAATTATAATCAATCGGTTGAATCCGATACTTAGGGGATACACATGCGTTCAATATTATTCGTATTGGCGATGGTTGTTTGCAATCCATCGTCCGCCAACTTTATACCGTTCAATGATACTGCCTCCGGCACGTATGGATTCGAAGATACCAGTACCAACACACAGTGGCTAAGCTTAGAATTGAGTTTAGGGCAAACACTTGCTGATTCATTAGCTCAGTTTTCATCATTGGGCTATAAATTGGCCACAGGTGCACAAGTATTCAGTCTGCTCGATACTTTTTTCACAGCAGATATGCTGAACGGTAAGTTCGTGGATACGGCTCGTTCAAATCGCATTGCCTGCGGTCCTGCCACAGATTGCTACGCCTCTGGGCTTGATTGGCAAGCGCTATTTTTACCGAACTTAGTCTCTGAGCCGGATATCGAAAACGGTGTCGTTAATGAAGAAAAGCGCAGTGCCATGGGACTATTCGATGCGGGGAATACCGTTGCTGGAGCTCCGGCATTTAATTTGGGGGGAACTTATGTGCGCCCCAATATCCTCAATTATGTTTACAACGACACCTTTACCCAGTACACCGTCGCCGACAATAACACGGTGTTTCGGTACGGTTTTTTTCTGGTGAATGCGCCGCAGCTGCAAATTGAGCCGGTTGTGCCCACGGTGAACGAACCATCAAGTCTAGCAATACTTGTCTTGGCATTGGCTGGAGTCGCAGCGAAACGTGGCCGCCTTAACAACTAAGGTTCCATCCTTACCACATCGGTTCAGGTTGCGGTGGCCACACCGCGACCAACAAATAAACGAACAGCCCAATCAGTGCGGCGACTCCCACCGCGAGCAAAAGTCGAGATGATTTGATCGCGGGGCTGGAAACCTTTTTTTTGCCGGTAATCATTGCTCCGATCAAGTTGTTTTTCTTGTAAAACTGATAAAACAAGACGGCAGCAATGTGAAGCGCGACGATGATCAATAAAACATCGAACAGATTGAAGTGAACAAACTCCATCCACTCTTTCACGTTCTCGTCGGCCAGAGCACGGTACGGGCCATCTGAAAAAATATCATCGCTAACAAACAATCCACTCACCGCTTGCAGCGCGATGAGTATCAGCATCACAATCACCATCCAGCCGCCCATGGGGTTGTGGCTTGCATGCGGTGTAGAATGCCTGTCGGTTACGGTTTTTGCGTACTGCCATGTTGCACCCGGCGAGTAAATAAAGGCTGTAAAGCGCGCATACCGCGTACCGACAAATCCCCAACAGAGACGAAAGAGCACCAGTGCTAACAGGCAATAGCCGATAGTAAAGTGCCAATCAATCGCATTATCTAAAATCTTTGCAGTCAACCATTGCGCTGCAAAGCCTGCGACTAACAGCCAGTGAAAAAGTCGTGTGGGAATGTCCCACACTAACGTGTTAGGTTTATTCATCGTTCACATCCAGGCCTTATCAGTTTGCATCGATTGAGTCAGCGCCGCATTGACTAAAGTCGCGGCCGTTTCTTCAGGTACAAAAGGAATGTTGGCTAGATGCGAGGCGTAATTCAGCTTGGCGCTCGCAAGCCCTTGTTTCTTTTGCAATACACTCTGTTGAAAACACGTATTTTGGCTCTTATACAGCGGATAAACGGACAGTTTCGTGCCAAGCAATCCGTTTCTGATATACACAAATTCGCGGGTTATGTGATAACCCCAACGGTACCACCGTAATGTAATTAATATCGCTAGCAGCAAAGGGATGAGCAACCAAAGGAAACTCAGCACATCGGCGGTCTCTTGACAGTGTCTGATGATCAATAGTACAGCCATCACTAGCGAGGGTAATACCAGAATCATCATATAACGCATAATATACCGAGGGCTAATAGCGCTAAAGAAAACGTCGTAAGGGGAAGGGTGAGCAAAGCCATGCTGAGCAAGTGATGATGCCTGCGATGGCGTGACGGAGGGGACTATCAACGATTTAACGCTGCCATTTTGATGCTGAGCAGCACCTTTGATTTGCTTGAATGTGAGGTTAACCCGGCCAAACACTCTGTCGAGCCAGTTCTGTTTGTACTCTATGTGTTGAATACGACTGACTTTTGCGCTGGTCTGATAGCGTGTCAGCAAGCCGCTTTGCCGTTTGAGCCTGCCCGCTTCTGAAAACAAGCGATACCCATGAAACGAAATGATCGAGCCACCGATCGATAGCAACAGCACAAACGCAATAAAGAGGATTATCGTGGAAGCGACGATCACACTGAACAGTAACAAGCCTTGCTCAGACACGGAGAACAATTGCTCAACGTTAAAAAATGACAGGGTGTCGTCCAGTTGACGCAGTGCATCATCAATAAAGGGAGATAGCGCCGCCAATACTAAGAATACACGGTTGTTGGTGATCCCGTGGATGACCAAGTCGCTTATGTTACGTTCCAGCAAGGGGGAAGCCGATGCGGGAACCGATGTCGAGGTCTCAGTTGCTGTTAGGGTGGACATGGTGGAGGCGGTCTGCTGAACCACTTCGCGCAACGTTTCAGCATTGGCGACAGTCATTGCCACAATGGTTGCTTCTTGCTTAGCCGAACCTGCGGTGTCAAAAATCACCACACAGCTATCACTCATGCGATAGTAAAATGGCTGCTCGATTTTGACATCCTGAATTTTGTCGAACGGGATGTTCAATCTGAGTTTGCTAAATAATCCTCTGCGAATATCAATTTGTTGGCCTTCAATTTTAAATTGAAAGGTGAGGTACGCAGAAACCACATAGGCAATTAATAGGCAAAAAAGGGCGCTTAAGATAGCGTATCCCCACAGTGTATTTTGGTTGAAAAAACTGCGCACTCCCAGAAACATCGGCACTAAAACGATCACATTCGCAATAACAGCTCGAATAAGCTTGTCAATAAAGTACAGCATGGCAACTGGCTTTACACGTTGCCACCCACTAAATTGCTCTAGCATGGCGTCAGTCATCTGGGTTGTCGGTTTGTGCGAGCAGGCGGCTACGAAGTTCATGTGCGACCGGCGTAGGTAAGCCAGGAATCGAAAATGTTTGCAACGCACTACCGGCTGAATACACATGTAATTGTGCCAGGTTGGCAATGCGGTCAACCGGGCCCTGACTCACTTCGATATGTTGGATACGTGATGCAGGCTGTGAAATCAGCGACCGGCTGAGCAACCCATGTTGATAACTGATATCTGCGCTTCGTACCGCATACCGTTTATGGCCGTCAGCCAACCAGCGATAAAAAATGACTAAAGCTATCAATAGGGAGACACCGATAAACAATTCGGTTTCCCACACTCTGAACGGTTGAGGTAGCTCAACCTCAGTAAAATAGGCTGTGAACCACGCAATCCCGATAATCACAGCGCCCATCACGCTGCCTAATGCGCAACGAATGTGGCGATAATGTGATGCTAACGGCTGCAGTTCGAGCTCATCCAGCGTGTACCGATCAGCAATGCTTTCTTGTTCTTTGTCAGTGGAGTTCATCAATCGTGGTTATTACCTGTGCCGTGGAAGTTTATTCAACCTTTACCATCAAGAGGCGCTGGTCTCGTCATGGACTTGTATGGCATAGTTTGCCCCAGTTAATCGTCGGAATAAACTGGTTTAGAGACCGGTTGAGTCGCACGGTGCTAAACCGCAAGTGATTAAGGAATTTTATGAAGGTGGCAATCTTAGGTGCGAACGGTCGCATGGGGCGGGCATTGTTAGAGGCGGTGGATAGTACCCAGGGCATTTCACTGGGCGCCACGTGTGTGCGAGAGACTTCAGCGTATCTCGGGCAGCGGGCTGGGCAATTGGTGCATTTGGATCATGACGCTGACACGGAAATAACAACACTAACCAAAGACACCCTGTTGGGGTGTAGCGTGGTGATTGACTTTACCTTACCCGAGACACTAGAACATCACTTAGCAATATGCGCTGAGGCTAAGACACCTATGATTATTGGCACCACGGGATTAAGCTCAACGCAACGCGACTGCCTCGACTCCTACGCCCAGCGCTTACCGATTGTGTTTGCGGCCAATTACAGTGTGGGAGTCACGTTAATGGCACGGTTGTGTCAGGTCGCCGCGAGTCGTCTGGCCGACTCGGCGGATATTGAGATCATCGAAGCCCATCATCGGCATAAACGTGATGCTCCTTCAGGAACGGCGATGTTAATCGGTGAAGCAATTGCACAGCAAACCAACCGTAATTTAGAAACTGACGGCGTCTACGCCCGACACGGCGATATGGGTGAGCGGGAACAACGTAGTATTGGGTTTTCGACAATTCGAGGTGGCGATATTATCGGTGAGCACACCGCGCTATTTGCGGATGTTGGTGAACGTTTAGAAATTACTCATAAAGCGAGCAGTCGACAAACCTTTGCGCTTGGTGCGTTGCGCGCTGCGCGTTGGATTATCGACAAACCGGCGGGTTTGTACAGCATGGAAAATGTTTTGGATTTGAAAGATATTTTATCTTTTTAGAGCGTTTGTTTTAAAAAATGTCCTTACACTGCGTTTTAATAAATTAACTGGATTTCGTTAGACCTGCATTTCTGCATGATGTATACTCAGTGGAATTTGCCAAAAATCCGCGCTTTAGTCTGTTAAAGCGCTATTTTAGTAGCTGCAAAGGCCGCAAGTGAGCAAAGGATGCTCATTTTTCGTCATGCATTTAGTGTTTTTACAGTAAATGCTTGGGTTAACTTATTTTTGGAGGTTGACTTGGCTTATTCTGCCCTGTTAGTGCTTGAAGATGGTTCTGTTTTCAAAGGCACTTCAATTGGTGCTGACGGTACCACTGTCGGAGAAGTTGTTTTTAATACGTCAATGACGGGTTACCAAGAAATTCTTACTGATCCATCCTACGCTGAACAAATCGTTACACTCACTTATCCTCATATCGGTAACACCGGGACTAATGCTCAAGATGTCGAATCCAATGCCGTTCACGCGAAGGGATTGATTATCCGAGATCTTCCGCTGCTGGCGAGCAACTTCAGAAGCGAACAATCCTTAAGTGATTACTTACGCGAGAATAATGTGGTGGCAATTGCGGATATTGATACCCGCCGCCTAACACGAATCTTGCGTGATAAAGGTGCGCAGAATGGCTGTATCATCGCCGACACATCCGCATCAGGGGCATCATTAAATGAAGCCACAGCCAGTGAAAAAGCCAACGCGTTTCCGGGCTTAAAGGGAATGGATTTGGCGAAAGTCGTTTCAACTAATGCGGTAACACAATGGACCGGTAATACCTGGGCGTTAGGAAAAGGCTATCAAGCGGCGCCTGATTCAACTTTTCATGTAGTCGCCTATGATTTCGGCGCTAAGCACAACATTTTGCGTATGTTGGTTGAGCGCGGATGTAAAGTCACTTTGGTGCCTGCGCAAACCTCTGCAGAAGATGCGCTAGCGCTCAATCCAGATGGTATCTTCTTATCGAATGGGCCGGGTGACCCTGAACCCTGTGACTACGCAATCGCAGCAACCAAAGAGTTTTTAGCCAAAAACGTTCCGGTATTCGGTATTTGTCTGGGTCATCAACTCTTAGCGTTGGCCTGTGATGCGAAAACAGTAAAAATGAAGTTCGGCCATCATGGCGCTAACCATCCGGTCAAGGATATCGCTCGTAACGTGGTTATGATCACGAGCCAGAATCATGGTTTCGCGGTGGATGAAGCAAGTTTACCTGAGACACTAAAGGTCACTCACGTGTCTCTGTTTGATGGCTCATTACAGGGTATTGCTCATAAAACTAAACCGGCGTTTAGTTTTCAGGGGCACCCCGAAGCCAGTCCCGGTCCGCAAGATGCCTCTGCATTGTTCGACCATTTCATCACCCTGATGACCAATCAGCAACGCTAGGACATATTACGATGCCAAAACGTACCGACATAAACAGTATTCTTATCCTGGGGGCAGGCCCCATTGTGATTGGTCAAGCCTGCGAATTTGATTACTCCGGTGCTCAAGCCTGCAAAGCGCTGAGAGAAGAGGGCTATCGGGTTATTCTGGTTAACTCAAACCCAGCCACGATCATGACCGACCCTGAAATGGCCGATGCGACCTATATTGAGCCCATTCACTGGGAAGTGGTTAGAAAAATTATTGAGAAAGAGCGCCCTGATGCCGTGCTACCGACCATGGGCGGACAAACGGCGTTAAATTGCGCGCTTGATTTAAACAAGCACGGTGTGCTTGACGAGTTTAACGTTGAGTTAATTGGTGCAAGTGCTGACGCGATTGATAAGGCAGAGGATCGTGAACGCTTTGATCAGGCGATGAAATCTATTGGCCTAGAGTGCCCACATGCAGAGATAGCCCACTCTATTGAACAAGCGCATGATGTGCTTAGCCGTATTGGTTTTCCGTGTATTATTCGACCGTCGTTTACCATGGGCGGCACGGGCGGCGGTATTGCCTACAATATCGATGAATTTAACGAAATTTGTACGCGTGGTTTAGATTTATCGCCAACGAATGAATTACTGATTGATGAATCGTTAATTGGCTGGAAAGAATACGAAATGGAAGTTGTGCGTGATAAAAACGACAACTGCATTATCGTGTGTACCATTGAAAACTTCGACCCGATGGGTGTGCACACCGGCGACTCTATTACCGTAGCACCGGCGCAGACCCTGACCGACAAAGAATTCCAACTTATGCGTAATGCGGCAATGGCCGTGTTGCGTGAGATTGGCGTCGAAACGGGCGGATCCAACGTTCAGTTCGGGATTGACCCTAACACAGGCCGCATGGTGATCATTGAAATGAATCCACGCGTGTCTCGTTCTTCAGCCCTCGCGTCGAAGGCGACGGGCTTCCCAATTGCCAAAGTGGCCGCAAAATTAGCCGTTGGTTATACGCTGGATGAGCTTGCCAATGATATCACCGGTGGAGCAACACCGGCTTCGTTCGAACCTGCCATAGACTATGTCGTTACCAAGATCCCTCGCTTTAACTTTGAAAAATTTGCGGGTGCGAATGATCGCTTAACCACACAGATGAAATCAGTCGGTGAGGTGATGGCAATTGGTCGAAACCAACAGGAATCTTTGCAAAAGGCCCTGCGCGGCCTAGAAGTCGGGGCCAACGGTTTATCACCTATTTTGGATTTGAACGACTCTGATGCGCGTAACAAGCTGGTTTACGAGCTTAGAGAGCCGGGTGCCGAACGGATCTGGTATATCGGCGATGCGTTCAGAATGGGCATGAGTATTGACGAAGTGTTCGAATTGACCAACATCGATCGTTGGTATCTGGTGCAATTAGAGGAGCTTGTGCAGTTAGAAGCATTGGTTGAGCGACAAGGCGTAGCGCAAATTGATGGTGACCTAATGCGCACGCTTAAGCGTAAAGGCTTCTCTGACTCGCGCTTGGCTGAGCTGACGAATGTGGCAGAGAGTGATATCCGCGACATTCGGGTTAAACACAATGTACTGCCCGTGTATAAACGCGTTGATACGTGTGCTGCAGAATTTTCGACCAGCACCGCGTACATGTATTCTACTTATGATGAAGAGTGTGAAGCCAACCCCAGTGATCGTGATAAAATCATGGTATTGGGCGGCGGTCCAAACCGGATCGGTCAAGGTATTGAGTTTGATTACTGTTGTGTTCACGCTGCGCTTTCCATGCGTGAAGATGGCTATGAAACCATCATGGTTAACTGTAATCCTGAGACCGTGTCCACCGATTACGACACCTCAGATCGTCTGTATTTCGAACCGGTAACCTTGGAAGACGTACTGGAAATCGTGCGTGTAGAAAAGCCTAAAGGTGTGATTGTGCAATATGGCGGTCAGACGCCGCTCAAGCTGGCACGTGCGCTGGAAGAAAATGGCGTACCGATTATTGGTACGTCGCCGGATGCCATCGACCGAGCAGAAGATCGTGAGCGCTTCCAGCAAATGGTGAATAAGTTAGGCTTGAAACAGCCCGCCAACGCAACCGTGCGCAATATCGATGAAGCGCTATTGCGCGCAGAAGAGTTAGGATTCCCGTTGGTGGTCAGACCGTCTTATGTTTTGGGTGGTCGAGCGATGGAAATCGTTTACGACATGAAGGACCTGAAGCGCTATTTAAATGAGGCGGTTAAGGTGTCAAACGACTCGCCCGTACTGCTCGACCGTTTCCTTGATGATGCCGTAGAAGTTGACATAGACGCGATCAGTGATGGAAAAACGGTTGTCATCGGCGGGATCATGGAGCATATCGAACAGGCCGGGGTGCACTCTGGTGATTCGGCGTGTTCATTACCACCGTATTCTTTATCGAAAGACATTCAGGACGTGATGCGTGAACAGGTCAAAGCCATGGCCATTGAGCTTGGCGTGGTCGGCCTGATGAACACCCAGTTCGCAATCAAAGATGGCGAAGTCTATCTGATTGAAGTTAATCCGCGTGCGGCACGTACCGTGCCGTTCGTGTCTAAAGCAACGGGTTTGCCCATCGCTAAGATTGCTGCCCGCGCGATGGCGGGTCAATCGCTTGAATCACAAGGTGTCACGAAGGAAGTGATACCGCCGTTCTTCTCCGTCAAAGAAGTGGTTCTGCCTTTCGCTAAATTCCGTGGTGTTGACCCACTGTTGGGCCCGGAAATGCGTTCGACAGGTGAAGTCATGGGCGTAGGTGATACGTTTGAAGAAGCGTACGCCAAAGCGAATTTAGGTGCAGGCTCGCCCTTGCCAAAATCTGGAAAAGCGCTATTGTCTGTACGTGAGCATGACAAAACCAAACTGATTGGATTGGCTAAGGAGCTGGTTGCTAAGGGCTTTGAAATTGAAGCAACGCGTGGCACCGCCACCGTCTTATACGATGCCGGCATTGTAACTACCGTGGTCAACAAGCTTTCTGAAGGCCGCCCCAATATTGTTGATGCGATTAAAAACAAACGTTACACCTACATTGTGAACACCACCGAAGGTCGACAGGCAATCAATGATTCGGTGTACATTCGCAGAGAGGCGTTAGCGAGTAAAACGACGTACACGACAACCATCAACGCAGGCTTTGCAACGATCCGTGCAAAAGACTTTGACGATAAAGCAAACGTATCGTCTGTACAGGAATTGCATGAGCGTGTACGCCAGCGCGCTGAGTAAGTGACAAGTGCCGCACTACGCGGTATATTTCGAATCAAGTGCGCTTCAGGGCGCACTTTTTTGTGCTAAGAATAAGAGAGAGAACGATGAGTCAATACCCCATGACAGCAGAAGGTGCGAAACAGCTTCGTGACGAACTGCATGAATTAAAATCGGTCAAGCGTCCGCAGATTATCGCGTCTATCGCAGAAGCGCGTGAGCATGGCGATTTGAAAGAAAACGCTGAATACCACGCCGCGCGTGAACAACAAAGTTTTTGTGAGGGGCGTATACAGGATATCGAGGGTAAGTTATCGAACGCGCAAATCATTGATGTGACCAAGATGGAAAATACCGGCAAGGTTATCTTTGGCACCACGGTAACTATCTTGAACAGCACCACCGATGAAGAAACCACATACCGCATCGTCGGTGATGATGAAGCGGATATTAAGCAGAATCGTATTTCGGTTAATTCACCGATTGCTCGTGGCTTGATTGGTAAAATGATTGATGATGTGGTGAATATTCAAACGCCTGCCGGCACCGTAGAATTCGAAATTATTGCGGTCGAGTATATTTAGCACATCCGCATGGCTTACTTAACAGTCGCTGCTCTGTATCTCGTAGGTGGGTGGCGAGTCCACGCTGGTTGCCATATTGTACTGAACATAGCAAAGAGGTTCAGTCCCGCTGGCTGCGGGGCTGACACCAATACTGATGTGATAAAATTGCACATGGTCATCGTCAATATCGAATAACCAATCTGCATCCTGACAGGCGCTGGCACTGGCTAGATGATGGCATATGTTGAAATTCATTGAGCTGAGCATATCTTCTGCGCCAGTACTGCGCGAGCCCGATGCGCCGTTATAGGCGATATAGCCATAACGTGTTGTGATTGTGGCGCCGCCGTCTAACGTCACCACAGCATCTTCTTCTTTTTCCACGCGCTGAATAACCGATTTGGCGTAAACAATGGTATTTGCTGACTTAAGTGCCCCCTCCAAGCCGGTCAGTGTGGATGCGACAGCTTCTGATTGAAAGCTAATAAAGCGGGGGAGTGCAACAACGGCGAGTATTCCTAAAATGACTATGACGATAATCAATTCGATTAACGTAAATCCAGACAGTGGCTTTGTGTGTTGCACTCGTTGAGTCTCATTTATGAAGTTGAAATAAGGGCGTATTGATCAAACGTTGTATTGCGCAAACCAACACGGCTCAATATAACAAGCAAGAAGGCGCCCGTAAACGCCCGTTATTGCTCAACAATTTAATTCATTTGAGGCTAGACAGTGCTTTTTCTAATGCAACGGTTCTATCGTGGGTAAACGCATCGTTGCTAAGGAGTTCTTCAACACCCAATCGTTTGAGCTTTTCTGCCGCTTTACGGGTTTTCATCACCACGTACACCGCTTTGCCAAGCTCCGTGGCTTCTTTGACAACATTTTCAATAGACAATGAAATCGTGTCATCGAGCATAGACACATCACTTAAATCGATAATCACGACCTCATGATCAGCAATGGCAGCACGTTCCCGTGCCAGCGCCTTAGAAACGCCAAAAATCATGGCGCCGGATAAGTAGAAAAACAGGATCCTGCCTTCGCCAAGATTCAGTAATCTTTTCTGCTCGCGGGTTAACGGCAGTTTATCGTCCATGTCACTGATGGCGCGGATATTCTTGGATTGGCTCGCACTGAGCTTTTCGATAGTAATGATATTGGCAATAAATACACCGATACCGACGGCAGCAATTAGGTCCACGAATACCGTCAGGAGCAACACCGCATACATGATCAGGGTTGAGTGAAACGAAACGCGATGGGCACGTTTGATAAAACTCCAATCCAGAATGTCGACACCGACTTTAACGGCGATCCCGGCTAATACAGCGAGCGGAATGTTGCCTATAAGCTGCGCCGCCCCAAACACGGCAATAATGAGTACGACAACCCGAACCACGCCAGACAAGGCGGTTTTTGCTCCTGATTGAATGTTGACTACCGTGCCCATGGTCGCGCCTGCGCCCGGTAATCCACCAAACATGCCCGACACAATGTTACCCAGCCCCTGACCGATAAGTTCTTTGTCTGATTTATGCTCGGTACGCGTTAGGTTGTCAGCGATCACGGAGGTAAGCATTGAATCAATACAGCCCAACATACCCAGTACCATGGCATCGAGCAGCATGGTCTGGAATTGTTCCGCAGTGAAACTGGGTAAGTTCAGGCTAGGTAATGAAGCATTGATGTCGCCAATACGTTGAATGTCAGCGTAACTGAAAAACAACACTGACAGGAGTGACACAATCACCAGCGCATACAACTGCGGTGGGATCAACTTTTTCCATTTTGCTGGCGTAAAAAATAGGATGCCTAAGGTGAGTAGCCCCAGTAATAATTCCTGCCATTGAATATTGCTCAGTAATGTGGGGAGATTTTGTAAGGTTCCGCCAACACCACCGGCGGGTGCACTTTGGCCGATTAAAGGGGCAAATTGAATGATAATCAAAATACAGCCAATACCCGACATAAACCCGGAAATCACGCTGTATGGCATCAGCGTAATGTATTTACCCAGCTTGAGCACACCGAACGCTATTTGAAACACCCCGGCCATCATGACGACCGTAAACGCCATGGCCAATCCATTATCTGGATTGTCGGCAATCATGGTCGTTACCACCGCCGCCATCACCACCGTCATTGGCCCAGTGGGTTCCGAAATAAGGGTAGGGGTACCGCCAAAGAGAGCGGCAAATAAGCCTACGAGGATGGCACCGTATAAGCCTGCTTCCGCGCCAGCACCTGATGCCACGCCAAATGTCAACGCCAGCGGCAGAGAGACGATTGCCGCTGTGACCCCACCGAGGATATCGCCGCGTAAATTCGTTCGATTTATCGTGTTAAGCCAAGTGGTCATATTTATATTAATATAATATTGTTTCGTAAAGTATAAATTAAAATAAATAACGATGCAGCATTAATGAACACGGAAATTTACTGGTCTGGCGAGTCGGAATGTTTGAGTATCTTGCCTGATTGCATCACAAAGCCGACCGACTCGAGCAGACTGATGTCTGACAGTGGGTCGCCTTTCACCGCAATAATATCAGCGTGCTTGCCTGCACTGATGCTACCTAATGTTTCTGATTGATTCAGCAACGCCGCGGCATTAATGGTTGCTGCCTGAATTGCCTGCATCGGTGTCATACCAAATTGCACCATGCGAGCAAATTGCATCGCATTGTCACCGTGAGGGTACACGCCCGCATCAGTACCAAACACCATTTTAACGCCTGCCTCGACGGCTTTTCTGAAGTTTTCTCGTTGCCGTTTCCCAACCGTGCGCTCTTTAGCCAGACTTTCTTCCAGGATCCCAGCTTTTTCGCCCTCACCGAGAATATACTCAGTCACGTAGATATCCATCGAGAACACGGTGCCGTTTTGCTTTGCCAATTCAATACTTTCATCATTCAAGAAGCTCACATGCTCGACGGAATCCACGCCAGCTTTAATCGCATTATAGATCCCCTCGGTACCGTGGGCATGGGCCGCTACGGTTAAGCCACGCATGTGAGATTCTTCAACAATCGCCTGCATTTCAGCGAGTGTGAGCTGTTGCACACCCACTTTTGTGCCTTTAGACAACACGCCGCCCGTTGCACAAATCTTGGTTACATTGGCACCATACTTGATATTTTCACGTACTTTTGCCCGCACAGCCCACGGGCCATCTGCAACACCACCGCCAGTCGCGGCGTAGTCAGACGGGAGCAGGTTATTGTCACAATGCCCGCCCGTAACGCCAATCGAGTGCCCGGCGACAAATAACCTTGGCCCAACAATATCGCCTGCATCAATAGCATCCTTAAGCGCTACATCGGCGTAACCGTCTGCTCCGACATTGCGCACCGTGGTGAAACCTGCCATCACTGTTTTCCGCGCATTGTTTACGCCATTAATAGTGGCTCTGGGCAATGAAATGGCTAAACTCTTGTATCCGTGATCATCTGCGTTGCCTGTGAGGTGAACGTGCATATCCATCAGGCCTGGCAGCAAGGTATAACCGGAAAGTTTAATTACGTTTGCATTGGGGGGCGGTTGACTATCGGTGCTGACTTTTGTGATTTGGCCGGCTTCAATGGTCACAAGGGGGTTTTCTACCCGCACTCCGTTTTCTACATCGATGTAGGCATCTGCACTAAGATATTGGGTGCTTGCGTCACTGAGCGCGCTGAATAAACAGCTTACTCCTATAACAATGTAGCAAAGTGGTTGGTGCAATCGCTGAAACATGCGGGTGAGACCTTTGTGTCGATTCATTGGCGTCAGTATAGCAGGGGTTGCCAGCGCAACAATGATTAACTCAATGAAAGCATAGGCCGTTAGCGTGCAGAGCGCTTACGCAAAAGAAATGCGCTTAGTGCAAACAAACTCGTAACGATCCAAATGGGTAAATCACCAAAGCGTCGATAAGGTGTGGTGCCTGATACCAGCGGAATGGTGTAGCTGGCGCTGGCAAGTTCGAACTGCGGTAACGCCAGCGTCTGCTCGCCTCGATGATCAACAAAGGCGCTTATTCCATTATTGGTCGAGCGTATCAGTGGTAAGCCAAACTCTTTGGCGCGTACCTGCGCAATTTCCATGTGTTGGGCTGGGCCATGGGAGCGGCCAAACCAGGCATCGTTGCTCACCGTTAACATCACTTGAGTATCGTTATAGAGATTCGCCCGGACTTGACGCGGAAAAGCGATTTCAAAGCAAATAGCCGGCGCAATCGCAATGCCATTAGCGATTAAGTTTCTTTGCTGGAAGTCGCCGCGGGTGAAACTGGACATCGGCAAATCAAATATCGGCGCCAATCGACGCAGCCATCGCTCAAAGGGGACAAATTCACCAATCGGCAGTAAATGATGTTTATCAAACCGATTATTGTGGAAGTAGCGGTAGTGACCATTTTCATCACCAGGTTGTTTTCGCCCGACGACAATCAGATTATTAAATACCTGCTCATTTTCAAAATTATAATTCACGATGCCGGTGATGAGTGCACTCCCGGCGTTTGCCGTAACGGTGTCTAATTCGTGTAAGTAATCCAGCGCGAGCGATTCCAGTTTGGGGATTGCGGCTTCTGGCCAAACAATCAAATCGTGGCCTAAATACGGGGTTGTCTCGCTTGCGTAGGTTTGCATGGTCGGCGCATCCTGCTCAGGAACCCATCGTAATGCCTGTTGTATGTTGCCTTGTACCATCGCCGTGCGCAGCGTCTGCCCGTTCGGTTTTGACCACTCAACACTGTTCAGAACCGATCCCGCAAAGGGAAAAACGATCAGTAAAAGCCAGCAAGAGACCCAATGCCGCTGATGGAGCGCGTAAGCCATGCCTGAACTCATGAGTATGAGTAGCGCGGAAACACCGGTTTCCCCGACCACCGGAAGCCACCCACCTAACGGGGAGTGCAATTGTGAGTATCCCACAGATAACCACGGAAAGCCGGTTAACACCCAGCTACGCAGCCATTCTGTTACCACCCACAGAAGCGGTAAAACCAAGGCCCAATGCGAGGCTTTGAAGAAGCGATGTGCGATGTACACCGCGAGTGCAGGGTAGAGCGCGAGATAACTGCACAGCAGGAACATCATGGCGACTGAGGCGATTAAAGGAATGCCGCCAAAGTCAGCCAGACTGACGTGCACCCAGCTAATACCTGCGCCGAACCAGCCTAACCCAAACCACCAGGCCGTCAACGTTTTTGACACGGTACCGGGTTGGTGCAGTAAGTAGAATAAGCCGGTTAAACTGACTATTGGCCACCACCATAGGCCGAAAGGCGCATAGCTAAAGGTCAGTAAAGCGCCTAAAGCCAGCGCGATGACAGAGTGGGCGATCGGTTTCAGCGCTATTCTTCCGTAGACGATTCTCTGGCTTCAGGCAGTGTCAGTTTCAGTTGTTGAAGACGACGTTTGTCCGACTGCGTTACCTTAAAAAGAATGTTATTAATTTCAATTTCTTCATTGGTTTCAGGCATATGCCCAAACGCTTTGAGGACGATACCACCGATAGTATCCGCTTCATCTTCACTGAACTTAGTTTCAAAAAAGCGGTTAAACTCATCCAATGGCGTTAACGCTTTTACCGAGTAGGTGTGTTTATTCAGCGGACGTATATCATCGGTTCCGTCCTCTTCGGTATCAAACTCATCCTCGATTTCACCCACAATTAATTCAAGAATATCTTCAATGGTGACCAGCCCGGAAACGCCGCCATACTCATCAACCACGATGGCCATGTGATAACGTTGTTGGCGAAATTCTTTCAACAACACATCCACGCGTTTGCTTTCCGGCACGATGACTGCGGGACGTAATACATCGCGTAACTTGAATTCTTTACCAGGTATAAAGGCGTACGCAAGTAAATCCTTTGCCAGCAAAATACCTTCTATATGATCTTTATCTTCGCTGATCACAGGAAAACGCGAGTGGGCGGAATCGAGCATTAACGGCAGAAATTCATCAACGCTCTGTTCAATATCAATGGTGGTCATTTGCGCTCGGGGTATCATGATTTCGCGCACACGCATGTCATGCACACCAATCACGCCCTCAATCATTTCGCGAGTTTGCGGGTCGATGACCTCTCGGGCTTGCGCCTCGCTGATCACTTCAACGAGGTCTTCTTTGCTTTTCGGTTCTCCATTAAATGGCTGGAGTATCTTTTCAAACCAGCCTTTCTGTGCAGAACCGCTGGTAGAGTGCGGGTTATCTTCGCTCATAGAATTTAAATTTTATCGCCAAAACGCCGTTGTCGGCTGTTAATAGTTAATGATCTTGGTAGGGGTCGTCAATCCCTAATTTAGCCAGCAGCTGAGTTTCTAACCGTTCCATTTCTTGCGCTTGCTGTTCTTCAATATGGTCATAGCCCAGTAAATGCAACACTCCGTGTAGCGTGAGATGGGCATAATGATGGTCTAAAGGCTTTCCCTGCTCGCGCGCTTCCTGCTCAACGACATCAGCGCAAATGACCAGATCGCCCAGTAGTGGAATATTCACCTCCGGTGGGCACTCAAACGGAAAAGACAGTACATTCGTGGGTTTGTCTTTACCTCTAAACTGGTCGTTTAACTGTTGCGATTCAGCGGAAGAAACAAAGCGTACGGTAATTTCTTTGTTGTCAATTCCAGCATAGGCCAAGACTGAATCAATCCATATCGCAAGCGTTGCATCATCAGGCACTGTATTTTCACAGGCTACCTGACGGTCTACTACTGCTGTCATTGCGCGTCAGTCTTAGGTTTTTGTGCTGATTCGTAATCCTCATACGCTTTCACAATGCGCGCCACTACCGGGTGTCGGACTACGTCATTGGCATTGAAAAAGTTAAACGACAACTCTTTTACATCCTGTAAAACTTCAATGGAGTGTCTTAAACCAGAGCGCGTATTGCGCGGAAGGTCGATCTGCGTAATGTCACCGGTGATCACCGCTTTGCTATTGAAACCAATGCGGGTTAGAAACATTTTCATCTGCTCAACCGTGGTGTTTTGACTTTCATCAAGAATAATAAAGGCATCGTTCAACGTTCTACCGCGCATATAAGCCAGTGGCGCAACTTCAATGACATTCCGTTCAATGAGTTTTTCGACTTTTTCAAAACCTAACATTTCAAACAGTGCGTCGTACAATGGACGCAGGTAAGGATCAACTTTTTGCGACAAGTCACCCGGCAAAAACCCTAATTTTTCACCCGCCTCAACCGCTGGACGAGTGAGCAGGATACGTCGTATTTCTTGACGCTCCAAAGCATCCACTGCGCATGCCACTGCCAGATACGTTTTTCCTGTTCCGGCGGGGCCGACACCAAAAGTGATGTCATGGCTGACAATATTCGCCACATACTGAGACTGGTTAGGGTTACGCGGTTTGATTACACCACGCTTGGTTTTAACGTGCACCTCTTTGCCATAATCACCTGCCTCAGCACGTTCCAGACATTTGGCTTCCTGAATGGCTAAATGCACTTTATCGGCCTGTAAATCTGGTATTTTGCCCTTCACTGGCTGAGTTTCTATATACAGCAACTTCAGTAATTCACCCGCGCCGCCGGCGCGCTGAGGTTCACCTATCACTTTAAAGGCGTTATTGCGGTAGGTGATCTCGACGCCCAATCGACGTTCAATCTGTTTAATATTGTCGTCAAACGGGCCGCATAAACTGGAAAGACGCTTCTGGTCTTCAGGCTCAAGAATAATTTCGTTGCTGGTTAGGTTACTCACATGACCTCATAAGGTTAAACTGTCGGTTGAAACTGACTCACGCCTAACGCATCAGGCTCGAAAAGTTTCGCTTTGGTTAATATACTTTGCGGGCTCACGGCAACGCGCAATCCCATTTCCTGCTCGGTACGCACAACATCGCCGCGCAGTGAATTCGAAAACACATCGGTGATGATGACATCAACGAACTGCCCAATCATGTCTGGCGTGCCTTCAAAATTAACCACTCTGTTATTTTCCGTTCTACCGGTAAGTTCCATTGGATTTTTCTTCGACGGACCTTCAACCAGCAAACGCTGTTCGGTACCAACCATATTGCGCGCAATGCGCAATGCCTGTTGATTAATACGTTGTTGCAGCAAATACAAACGCTGTTTCTTGGTGTCTTCTGTCACATCGTCAACGGCGTCGGCGGCGGGTGTGCCGGGACGAGCACTGTAAATAAAGCTAAAGCTCAGGTCGTAATCAATGGCCTGAATTAAATCCATGGTTGCTTCGAAATCAGCGTCGGTCTCACCCGGGAAACCGATAATAAAATCAGATGACATGCTGATGTTAGGACGAACTTTGCGCAACTTACGGATGGTCGACTTATACTCAAGCGCAGTATGGCCTCGCTTCATCAAATTTAAGATTCGGTCAGAACCACTTTGTACGGGCAGGTGTAAATGATCAACCAACTCAGGGATCTCGGCGTACGCTGCAATGATATCGTCAGTGAATTCCACCGGATGCGACGTGGTGTAGCGAATACGGTCGATGCCATCGATAGAGGCAACAAGTTCGAGCAATTCAGCAAAACGACAAATAGTGCCATCATGATGCGGCCCACGAAATGCATTGACATTCTGACCCAGCAGATTCACTTCGCGAACGCCTTGCTCAGCCAGTTGGGCAATTTCAAACAAGACATCGTCAACGGGGCGACTGACTTCTTCGCCACGAGTGTAGGGCACGACACAAAAACTGCAGTATTTAGAGCAGCCTTCCATGATCGAAACAAATGCTGTTGGCCCTTCAGCGCGGGGCTCTGGTAGCCGATCAAATTTTTCAATTTCCGGAAAGCTCACATCGACGACCGCTTTTTCGCCGGCTTT
This sequence comes from Alteromonas oceanisediminis, assembly GCF_018474025.1. Lineage (GTDB taxonomy): Bacteria > Pseudomonadota > Gammaproteobacteria > Enterobacterales > Alteromonadaceae > Alteromonas_E > Alteromonas_E oceanisediminis. Next base: position 76,021 of record NZ_JAHCTA010000012.1, read on the forward strand.
TATTTGCTCAATCATCTCGGGCAGACGATGCAGCGTTTGAGGGCCAAAGACTAGATCAACAAAAGGCGCTCGCTGGCGTATGGCATCGCCTTCCTGAGACGCGACACAACCGCCCACGCCGATGATCAAGCCGGGGTTGGTTTTTTTGAGGTTCTTCCAGCGTCCCAGTTGATGGAATACTTTCTCTTGGGCTTTTTCACGGATCGAACAGGTATTCAGCAAGATCACGTCTGCATCATCGGCTTCCTCAGCCAATGAATAGCCGTGGGTGCTATCGAGGAGATCAGCCATTTTTTCCGAGTCATACTCGTTCATTTGGCAGCCCCACGTTTTGATAAACAACTTTTTACTCATGCGTTTCTAAAAGCTCAATAAGGTGTATGGATAGCAGGTCGATAACTGCTCAAAATAGCCGCATATTGTAACGCTTTGAGAGGACTAACGCCACCACATTCACCAAAACCACCGTTGACGAATGGTGACATTGGCAGCCCAGATGATGAGCAAACTGCCTACCACGAGTGACACAGTGATTGGCTCTTGCCAGCCAATGGCACCGATAACGGCGGCAAATATCACGCTGGTGTAAGATAAAAGTCCAATTTTCACCGGGGAAGCCAATGCGAACGCTTTTGTCATCAATAGTTGGCCCAGTCCGGCGAGCAGGCCCATGAGCGCCAGCCAAGGTAACAAAGCCAGCACAACCGCCTGCCAGCGGACAAACAGAGGGAACGCTGACATCAACGTGGCCGCGCCGGTAAAATACACCACAATTCGTAAAGAGGGCTCTGTATCGGTTAGTTTGCGGATTGTGCATTTTGTGGTTGCCACGAGACACGCGCAAATAAACGCGACAACAATCGGAAGCCAAGCGACATGGCCCGGCAATGACGTTTCACTGGCCGGTGTCATTAACAGGATAATACCGACACCGACGAACCCAATCACCATGGCCACTAGCGTCTTTACATCGATCAGCTCTTGCAGCCACACTCTGGCGATAATGGGTACGATAAATGGGGCCAATAGCAAGGCCATCATGGCTTGTGCGAGTGTCATCGTCGCCAAGACAAAAAAGAATAGGTACATGGCAACCATGCCACAGGCAGCTCTGAATAGATGTAAACGCAAACGCGTCGTTTTTAGCGATCGTAACCCGCTGCGTGCGCCGTGGCGAAACAAAAGGGGAAGTAGCACAACCAAGGCACTGGCGTTACGGAAGAAAACCAACTGCGCTGGCGGCATGTCGGTACTGAGCGCTTTCACAATGCCACCGACACCCGCAAAGCACAATTCAGCAAAGATGAGACACAATGCGCCTATCGCCAAGCTACGTGAGGGGCTAGGAGTCAACGAAGAGGATTTAGATGGGGGCATCAAGCGTAGGGCAGTGAGTAGTTGAAAGGTTGGCGGAATTCGCCATAATACCATTAAAGGACCAACGAATGTGCGCATTATGTACGATGTTATTGTAGTAGGTGGGGGAATGATTGGCGCATCGACGGCCTTGGGATTAGCGCAGCAAGGGAAAACCGTGGCTGTCATTGAGAAAAATACCCCACAGCCTTTCACGGTAGATCAATTGCCTGATATTCGTTTATCCGCCCTCAGTTTACAGTCTGTTACTCTGTTGCAGGCGCTTGGCGTGTGGCAGCGGATTGAGCAGATGCGCTGCAAAGCCTACACCGACCTATCCGTATGGGAACAAGCACAGCCGTTCAATGCAATGGCCAGGTTCAGTTCAGCTGATTTACGGTTGGATAAATTGGGCTACTTCGTTGAAAACCGGCTAACCCAATTAGCACTGCATGAAGCGTTGCACCAATTCGACCGTGTTGATTGGTATACGCAGCACAGTATTCATGCCATCGACGCTGACAAAGGCTCCGTCACACTCTCCAGCACTGACAACGATGCTGAATTGATTGAAGCGCAGTGGATTATTGGCGCTGATGGGGCTCAATCAGCAGTGCGACAACTCTGTGGTATCGGCCAGACGGGTTGGCAGTATGCGCAACATGCATTAGGTATTATTATTGCCTTGCCGCAGGATTCAGGAGCAACGACGTGGCAGGAATTTCGGCCCAGTGGGCCTGTCGCTTTTCTCCCCATGTACGATCATTACGCGGCATTGATATGGTATGACTCAGCTCAGGCTACCACTGAGCGTCTGCAACTGGACGATGAAGCTCTCTATGCCGCCGTTGATGGCGTGTTTCCAACACATTTACCCCGCGGTTTTTCGATCGTCAACCGAGCCGCTTTTCCGTTGGCTCGTGCACATGCCAATCGATACAGCGTTGGCCGCGTCGTATTGATTGGCGATGCAGCGCACACCATCAATCCGCTAGCCGGGCAGGGTGTGAATATTGGATTTAAGGATGTCGAGGCGCTGTTATCCGTTTTTGCCGCGCACGAGCAGGTCAGCGAAGCGCTGATTGAAAAAGAGTACGAACGCAAACGGCGATACCAAAATGCGTTAATGATGACCACGATGGATATGCTGTATGTTGCCTTTAGCAACGACATCACGCCCCTTAAACTCGCACGCAACGCAGGCTTGGCCTTAGCTGAACGAGCCGGTCCGTTGAAACGACGTGCACTCAAATACGCGATAGGATTTTAACTTATGACGCTACTCATTATCATCGCAGTGCTGTTCGCCACGCTGTTTATTGTTATCCCATTGATTGAGCGTTCCAAAATGCGTATCAGTGGCGAGGATGCGGCCAAAATAAGTCGCTGGATTTGGCCGTTAATGATTATATTAGTGGTAGCGCAATTGATAAGAATGATTGTAAGCTAACTGCTGCCCAACAGCCACTGGCTACGCTTAGAAAAAGGAATACACAACAATGCTGACAATTTATGGATATTCAGGTACTCGCTCGATACGAGCGACCTGGGCGGCTGAAGAGCTTGGTATTGCCTACGAGTATCAGTGTGTTGATCTGAAGCGCGGGTTACATAAAAGCCCTGAGTATCTTGCCGTTGCGGCTACCGGAAAAGTGCCATCACTGCGCGACGATGGGCTGACTATCACTGAATCCGGCGCGATAGTGACGTATTTGGCGGATCAAGCGGGGCGGCTGATCCCCAGCACCGGTACTGCCAAACGTGGAAAGTATGAAGAAGCGATGTACTTTGTTCACACTGAGCTTGAACAACCGCTCTGGTCGATTGGCAAGCACAAATTTGCGCTGCCAGAAGATAAACGTATCGAGCAAAACATTTCATTGGGTGAGTGGGAATTTCAGCAGGTACTGTCGGTCTTTGCAAAAATGCTTGGTGATCAAACGTATTTACTTGGCGACACGTTTAGCGTCGCTGACGTCGCGGCAGGGCACACATTGTCGTGGGCGAAAGGGTTTAAACAAGCGCTCACGCACGACAATGTGATTGAGTACGCTGAGCGAGTATTGACTCGCCCCGCTTTAGCCAGAGCCAGACAGCGAGAAGCTGAAGCAGTATCAGTTAGTTAAGGAACAGATTAGATGATTTTAGCCTTTCTGAGCGGGTGCGCCGTTGGTGTAATTGCGCTGATCATTTTGGGCATACCGGCACGTAAAAGCCGTAAACAAGTTAACGAATTGAGCGAAACGCTAAGCAACGTTTTTGATAGTTCATTACATGGCGTGATTGTTTTCACGCCTGTTCGTGACGCACAAGATAAGATTTGCGATTTTCGTTTCGAACTTATCAATCGTGCTGGCTGTGATATCATTGGCAAGTCGGATGATGTCATTGGTAATACAATGTTGACACTTTTCCCCGGCAATAAGGAAGCAGGTCTTTTCGACCACTATTGCACGGTGGTAGAGACCAAGAAACCGTTCAGCACCGTTATTTATTACGACCACGATCATCTCCAGGTATGGTTTTCGATTAGCGCGGTCAGTAATGCGGATGGACTCATTGTCACGTTTTATGATGTGTCTGAACTAAAATCCAATGAAGCGAGGCTGTTGACTCATCAACGTGACCTTACCGCCGTGAATCAGAATCTTGAACAGTTTGCCTATATTGCATCCCATGACCTGCAAGAACCGCTGCGTAAAATTCGCTCATTCGGCAATATTTTATCCACTCGATACGCTGATGGTTTGGACGAGAAAGCCCGCGATTACATCTCACGTATGCAAATAGCCGCGGAGAGAATGCAACTTTTGATCACAGACTTGCTGGCCTTTTCACGGGTCTCCAAACAAGACGATGGCGGAGAATTTACCGATCTCAACAAAACACTCAGTATTGTAAAAGATAACCTCGGTGAATTGATCAGTGAAGCAGACGCCGTGGTAGAAGTGCGCCGTTTGCCGGTGGTTCGCGCTGGTGCAACTCAAATGATCCAGCTGTTTCAAAACCTCGTGTCAAACGCGATCAAATATGCAAAAGAGGATGTCGCTAGCAAAGTGCTTATTGATGCGACGCCGGTAAAAATCACCATTGACGGTTCGATGCGATCCTATTGGGAAATCAGCGTTGCTGACAATGGTATCGGGTTCGCGCCTGAAGATTATGAAGAGATATTTCTTATATTTCACCGTCTGCATGGTCGCAGTGTCTACAGTGGTTCGGGTATAGGTTTAGCGATCTGCCAAAAAATCGTACACAACTACGGCGGCACTATTCGCGCCGAGAGCCAATTGGGGGAAGGGGCGCGCTTTATCGTACAATTACCCGACGAGGATGGGGTAACCGTGGGATAACGGCCCCCATTTATCGTTACTTTGAACGGCACTAGGCGCTATCTTTGAGCCTTTACCGGCGCTGGCGCTGCGGCGTTCCAAATACCATCTTCATTTTCGCCCTGTATTTCACAGTCGCCTTGCACATACTCAGGTTGTTCACCGCGATCGCGTTTGGCAAAGTAATCTTTGCTGATCGACACGATAGTCGGCGTTAACCACATAATGGCAATAATATTGATCACGGTCATCAGGCCCAGCGCCATATCGGCCATCGCCCACACCTGTGGCAATGCGGCCATGGAGCCCCATAAAATCATTAACAAATAACCCACCGTGTAAAAAGAGCGGCCGACCTTATTGTCGAGCCTGAACATGTGTAAGTTGCTCTCACCGTATGCATAGTTGGCAACCACGGAAGTAAATGCGAATAGCGTGATGGCTGCTGCAACGAAATCTCCTCCGCCTTCTCCCAAATGTGACGCCATTGCTGTTTGGGTGAGACGAATACCTTCCATCTGCTCACCGCTTGAACCGCCGGCGAGTAGAATAATAAATGCGGTACAGGTACATAAAATCATGGTGTCTATGAATACACCCAGCATTTGCACATAACCTTGCGAGACGGGGTGGTTAGGATTGGGTGTGGCACTGGCAGCAGCATGCGGAACACTGCCAGAGCCGGCTTCATTAGAATACAAGCCGCGTTGAATGCCATTTTTAACCGCGGCAGCAAACGCACCCGCAGCAGCCTCTGTCAACCCAAACGCGCTTAGTACAATATCTTTAAGCACAGCAGGTAGTAACTCAATATTGGAGACCGTGATAAACACAGCAACCAGAATGTAGCAAACGCCCATAAAGGGAACGATCCATTCGGCAAAGCGCGCGATCGCCCGCAGACCACCAATAACGATAAGGCCTGCGACTAGGATGATAGCGAGACCAGAATGCAACGTATCGATGTTATACGCATTGTTTAATGCATCGGTAATGGTGTTTGCTTGCACTGCACTGAAAATAAAGCCATAGCCCATAAATAAGCAGAGTGAAAACAGTACCGCTAGCCATTTTTTCTTTAAGCCTTGCTGAATGTAATAGGCTGGGCCACCACGAAATTCACCGTTGCTGTCTTTCACTTTGTATAACTGGCCTAGCACACTTTCGGCAAAACCCGTCGCCATGCCCAGTAGTGCAATAACCCACATCCAGAAAATTGCACCAGATCCGCCTAACGATATCGCTACCGCAACTCCGGCCAAGTTACCTGTGCCTACGCGGGCGGAGAGGCTGGTACACAGTGCTTGAAACGAACTAATGCCAGCGGCATCGCTTCGGGTAGAACCGCGCATAATAGAAAACATATGGCCGAAGTGACGCAATTGCAGTGCACCGAGTTTCCAGGTAAACCATATGCCACAACCCAACAGCATATAGATCAGCACCTGACCTTGGCCCCATAACACATTGTTGATAGCTGAAACGATCTCGTTGATCAAAAGAAAAATCCCACAAAATGGCGCAAAGCCTGAAAGTCTGCCGCCGAACGGTTTAGATGTCTAGAACTCTATCGTCTAATTCAGTTAAAAAAAAGACACAAAAAAAGCGCCGTACTTGTCGGCGCTTTTTCTGAATGGCTGGGGTAGCTGGACTCGAACCAACGAATCGCGGGATCAAAACCCGCTGCCTTACCAACTTGGCTATACCCCAATTTTGGGTGTTTTTTGTCTGCTCATTATTGCGCAGCCACAAAACAAAAGAGTGGCTGGGGTAGCTGGACTCGAACCAACGAATCGCGGGATCAAAACCCGCTGCCTTACCAACTTGGCTATACCCCAACAATGGTGCGGAAGGAGAGACTTGAACTCTCACGCCGTGAAGCACTGGAACCTAAATCCAGCGTGTCTACCAATTCCACCACTTCCGCATATCAAACTCTCACTTTAGCAGTGAGAATGGTGGCTACGGCGGGACTCGAACCTGCGACCCCATCATTATGAGTGATGTGCTCTAACCAGCTGAGCTACGTAGCCACGTGGGCACTCCGTTTTGGAGTGGCGCGTATTATGCTGATTACCCTATGAAGCGTCAACCCCTTTTTAGGGGAATATACGGGCTTCGAAGTCAAATGCCTACAAACTAATCAAATGTGCGATTTATCGCTCGTGTAAATCTTACAGTTCGTCTGTAACCTTTCAATATCGTCGGCTTTCGAAACCGCCGTCAGATGGTTGAAAAGTGAGCTAAGGCGTTGATATTAAACGCTGGTACGTAACTTGAATCAAATTTATTGTCTAACAACTGAGGAGGATGTAATGAAATTTATGAAAACTTCAATCGCCGCCGCAATGTTGACAGCATTGACTGCAGTCTCTGCGACTGGCGTAGTGCAAGCCAATGAACATAAGAAATCAGATGAGATGAAAAGTGAGCATCACCAGCATCTCTCAATGATTGACGACGACGCGTGGGTAACCATTACCGGTAAAGTCACTAAGGCAGAAGCCGACGGCTTTATGCTTGATTACGGTCATGGCGATATTCGCATCGATTTGGAAGACGGTAATTACACTGAAGCGACGGCTGAAATGATTGATGGCGACAGCGTCACCGTCACCGGTCAATTGGATGATGACGTATTTGCCACACGTTCAATTGAAGCCTCAAGTGTTTATGTGCCGCGTTTGATGACAACCTATATCTCAAGTTCGCTTGATGATGAGTCATCAGATCTTTACAAGTTCGCCTCCAGAGTACCAACCAATACGTCACAATTGACGGTAACGGGTACGGTCATCGCGGCTGAGGATGAACACATTCAGCTGGATGTTGGCGAAAATCATTTAGTTGTCGATTTGAGTGAGTTGCCAATCGACGTGACATCAGAATCTAGTAGTTTCGAAGTCACCGAAGGTGATTACGTTGAAGTGCAAGTGCGCTTCGATCCAGAAATCTTTGGCACGTACGATATCGACGCCACAGCGATTACTAAAATCGGATAATACAATCTTTACTGTTAAAAAAGCCTCTCACGAGGCTTTTTTTATGCGCTTTGAAGTTCCGGGGATGGGTTTTCCAACAATTCTGGGAAAACGTAGACGGGCATAAGATTAATGCCTCAGTGACCGCAGGGAACGGGTTTAGCACTTGTTAGTGACCAGCCGATACTACACGTATTCTGCTTGTTTATATTTTCTATAACCTGCTCGTGTTAATTCGTTGAGCTCTTGAAAGAGTTTGGCATCGGTTGCTTTAAAGTTGAAGCATGATTTACCTTGCATTCGCTTTTTAAGTTCTGGCGATAGGCTTTCCAATAATTCTGGAAAGACGTAGACAGGCATTAGATGAAAACTGACATAATGCCGATTGATTTTGACCGAGCCAAAGTACATTGGCTTCTTGTTTTTCATGACATGATGAGTGTTTAAGTAATAATTGTCGGGCTTATCGGTGACAACGACCATGTCGCTTGAATATGCACGCAAAATTTCTTTTAGGTGATTAAATATTTCTTCTGAATTATCCACATTTTACAGCCTCTTAGACTAAAACTTTAAGAAGTCACATGACGCTTCAATCACGCGCTTGTCGCGTGCACTCCTTTGTTATTGGTTTTTATCTCTATCGCACTCTCAAATGCACTAGGATTTTCGAGTTTTCCCAGTGTTTCAGCGTCTGGCAAGCAACTGTCATCCACGAATTTCACTAGCTCGAGAACCGGATCGCAAAACAATACATCAAGTGATAGACGATCTATGCCGTATATTCCTCGATGAATCATATTTGCGCTAAATACCAACAAATCGCCTGCATCTAAGGTAACTCTTACTCCAGTAGGGAGGTCCTCATGGTTCTTGCGGCCATTCTGCTCTAAGCGTACATCAAGCTCTTCTTTGCTATCCCAGCGTCTGTGGGTTCCGGGTATCAACTCAATACCTGGTTCATCGACCAAAGGAATTCGAAAATGAAGGACATTGGGACCTAGAAGGGCTTCCTTCTGCTCTTCAACGGACAAATGATATTGCGGATCTCTATGCCAATAATTTTTCTGGGAGCTATTCGCCGGATCAAAAAACAGCTGGGTATTCATAAATGTTGCGCAACTGCCCATGATAGAAGTCACTACGTCCATCAGCTTATCTGAACCGATGAACGTGAATAATGACACTCTCTCAGAATCCATCAAGTGCTTTTGGGCTGTTAGATAAGCAAAGTTTATAGCCTTTTCAGCGTAGAACCTCGAATTCTCCTGCATCCATGACTGATGGAACTGAAGGACCACTTGTCGCAGCTTCTGAAGCTCACTCACTTCAAAAACATCTTTAAGAACGAGATAGCCATTTTCTTCATAATCCGTCTTCATGAGCATACCAATAATACTGCCCCTGTGAACGGAGTGAACGTGTTTAGCGCTTCGCTAGGCATGTCCACTTAAAACCTCGATCTGGGAGATGTCCATGATCCTTATATGCGTTTGATAATAGTACTTATTAGACGGTTTTTTCCTTGTACCAAAAGTAATTTTAACTCGTTGAGCTTCGCCATTTACTCTGATGGATTTATTGATGAAATACTCTTGAGGTTTTACTCCATATTTTTGAACGAAAAGAGAAATAACACTGGGGTGTAGAGCAACGGTTACTGCTCGTTGGTCACGGTAGTCAAATTCAGTGTTGAGATAAACATAAGGACCCTGATTCCCGGCAGCCTTAATCTTGAGCGTGTATTCTCCGGCGATACCTGTTGGTGCAGATTCAGCGGCACTTCTGATTATTTCCATGGTGTCTGAATACACCACCTCAGCTTTATGGGGTGATGCAATTTGAGTCGAACTACAACCTGATAGAAATAAAACAAGTGTGATTAAAACTATTTTCATTATTTATTTCCTTATAAATGCCTAACGCAAAGCTAGTGGGCAGTGACGTAGCGGCATAATCGCGAAGCGCAGCTGCGTTACTGTCCCAGTGACCGAATGGAACGAGTTAAGCGCCTGGTTACATGCCAGCCCTGCTATCAAATGCGCATTTCTATGCGTATACTGTGTTTGAAATAAACAGGAGATTGGCAATGACAGACCTTTATGATTTAACTGCACCCAAAAAAGCAACAAACTTGAGTTTGAACAGCGACTTGTTAAATAAAGCTAGAGGATTAAAAATTAACCTGTCTGCAACTTTGGAACAAGCATTAAACGATAAGCTTAAGACTGAGGCGGCCGCAAAATGGAAAAAAGACAACGCTGCAGCCATAGAAGCGTACAATGAGTTTGTTGCGGAAAGTGGGTTATTGAGTGATGAATACAGAGAGTTTTAATGGCCCAGTTTGATGTTTATAGAAACCCAAGCAAACAATCTAAAGAAGCCTATCCTTATTTAGTAGATATGCAAAATAGTGTGATTGACCAATTGGCGACAAGACTGATTGTGCCACTAAGTATTGCGCGCTCGAAGCCCACTATGCTGATGAAAAACCTGATGCCAGAAATACTTTTTGAGGGCGAGCGTTACTTCTTCTTAACCCAGCAACTTACTTCCATGCCAGCAGAAAACCTAAAATCGCCGATTGGTACATTAGAGAGTTCAAGGTCTTTGCTGATAGATGCGATAGACTTCGCCATTACTGGCATATAACTTTAAGCTAAGGGGCAATGATGTGGGGCTATAATCGCGAAGAGGCCCCGCGTTACTGTCCCAGCGAACCAAGTGAGCGCGTTTAGCGCCTTGTTATACATACAGGCTCCCAAACAACAGCAGTACAGGAAGCATAAAAAACATAGCATACCGTTTTAGCTGTTGATCTTCGCCCGCAGAACGGATGAATTTTTGATAAACGAATTTTGCAAAAATAATTACTGCGACAGTAAATGAAATAGTCAGATAAACAGGATCCAAACCAATTAGCTCAGCGACTAAAACGACGTAAGGAATTAAAGCGGCAAATTCAAATCCTTTTCCAGAAAAATCCATATTTGTTTCCTTTTACAGTATGTATAACGCTAAGCTAACGGGCAGTGACGTAGCGGCATAATGTTTGAGTTGACACCATAGTCGTTTGTTAGGCCCCACTACGCAGCTTCGAAGTCGTAAGGTGAAACATTTAATTTTTCTTTTTCCATTCTCGTTTGCCAAAGGTCGTATGCATTTTGAACACGTAACCAATGATCTGCGTTTGGTTTAGAGAATACCAGTTCCAATCTGACCGCCATTTCTGGACTGATAGCTGCATTCCCATTAAGTATTTTGGATAGCGTTTTGCGGCTAACTCCAAGATGTTCTGCGGCGTCAGTAATAGTTATCCCAAGCGACTCTATAACCAGTTCCTTTAGAATTTCACCGGGATGTGCTGGGTTGAACATTTGCATTAGTGATAATCCTCATAGTTAACGATTTCGGCATTTTGACCTTTAAACCGAAAGGTCACACGCCAATTCCCACTGACTCTGACGGACCATATCTCTTTCCTATTACCTTTTAGCTGATGCAGGAATAGGCCAGGTAAATCCATATCGTCTGGTGATATAGCCTGATCCAAGTTGGAGAGAATAAGCCGAAGTTTTTTCTCATGTTTCTTTTGAATCCCAGACGTTTTACCAGTGGAATAAAACTTCTCGAGACCTTTGTGAATAAAGCTAATGATCATTGTTTGATTGTAACCCAGGTGGTTACAAAGTCAATATTTGGTGGGCAAGGGCCTAACTTTTCAATAACGGGCGCAGGCACGTGGGGCATAATGGCGAAGCCGCCCCGCGTGTATGCGTCCCAGCGAGCATCGCGAGTGAGTTTATTGACTTGTTAGAAGCGTTCTCAATCAAAGCGCCAAACTGGAAACGCGAAATCTATCCCCAGTTCCTCATATGCGTCTATTAAATGGTTAAGTTTAACTATATCGATATTTGGAGGGACGTCTATGGCATATAGTCTGTATTGTGCAAATCCTTCGTAGGAACAGCCAAGAGAAACAATTACTTCGAAGAAAGCCGTTAAATCCAAATCTATGTTATTCAAAAGAGAAATGACAGAGTGCCCTGACTCTTTAATTAGTTCAAATTCAAATATGTGATCATTTACAGGATCAGGTTCTGCACTAAATATATCTTCGTTAGCCAAACCGTCTAAAAAGAAGGGAACATTCTTTAACTGGTAATGCTCGCCAACTCTCTCACACCAGATACCCTCCGCTCCTACAGGCGGCCATTCGTCTTCAATATCAAGAGCGAATAAAACCTTTTCCATTTACTTATCCCTTAGAGCTTCTAACGCTAAGCTAGCGGGCACGAAGATGCGGCGAGAATGGCGAAGCCGCCGCGTGTTTGTGTCCCAGTGACCGCAGGGAACGTGGTAAGCGCTTTGTTAGCCTTCATACCCTTGAACCCTATAAAAACCTACCAAACAAAGTACTTTGACTACCAGCCCAATGAAAGTTGACATTATTGCAGTGGAAATCGCCACGCTTAAATACCCAGCTGAAGGACTATCGCTCCAGTTATACCCTATAGATATGAAGTTGATCAGGGTAACTGTAATCCCTATTAACAAACCAACGTTTCCACACGAGTGAAAAACACGCTGTGCCAAAAGATTGGTTTCAGATTTTTTGACAGCTTTGATCGTAATTTTAATTGAATTAAACGAATGTATAGAAATAGCAAAAAACATTGTTGGAACAATGACCAGACCTAATATAGTGGGAAATGTTTGGTCTAGAAATAAAGGCAGAGAATTACCAAACCATAGGCCTAAAATAATAGTTGCTATAAAAATCAAACAGCTTATGAAATACAAGGCTTTCTCCAGGAGGCTAACACCAAACTAAGGGGCAATTACTTGTTGGTGATAATGCGGAACGCGCCAACGAGTAATTGTCCCAGTGAGCGCAGCGAACGATCTTTAGTGCCTTGTTATGCACATTCTACTTAAAATAGACAGCAAGACTAATACTTATAACAGCAAGAACAAAACATCCCAAAGACAGATAACTAAAAACTTTCACCATTAAGTCCAGTTTGAAATAACTATTTGTGGTTACATTAACATCGTCTAATTTTTTCAGTATGTCGCTCTTAGTTATTGCTTTATCTGAAGGGGTTTTCTTCTTTTTCTCAATTAACTTTTCGATTTCATATAATGAAAGTGGAACTTCAATTCCACTAGAAAAATATTTTGACAAGATACTTTGCACTGTAAGGCTTCCAGTTATAGATAAAAGCCATAATGCTATTGCGGAATAATACCAAACCGAAATGGTAGACATCTTATCGTGGAAGCTAATAGCAATTGCAAGGCCGCCTGAAGAAATAGTCATAATTTGCTTAAGAAAAGATTCTCTAAGTCTTATGATTTCTTTTTCTACATCAGTATTGTTGACCACTTTGCCTCCATGGTGCATAGACACAATGACTCCCTCAGAAATGCTAGCCTCCGCATTTTCGTGGGTTAGCTAACAGCAAAACTGCTCACCAGAGCCATAATTAGTTTGTTCAA
>NZ_JAHCTA010000013.1 GCF_018474025.1 Alteromonas oceanisediminis
AAACCAATACGAATTAGATGTAAGAAATGAGAGAAAAGTAGCTTAACTGGGTTGGTCGATTTGGCTTGACCACGTCACACTTTTACCGTTTGCAACAATACGGATTTTCTTTAATGCTGTGAGGTTGTTTGATATAAGTTCAGAAGTAATGGCGTCATCTTCAACAATCAGAAGTTGACCTGCGAGTAGCTTATTTACATCTTTAGACATGTGGACACCTCACAACTTTGTCTACTAGTAGTAATAGTCTTGGCGATGTCTACCATTAGTCAAAAGACTATTTCACTGTACGCGCAGTTATTGCTTGAACAAGCATGAGGGTCATTCTCACAGCAGAAGCTTTTATCATTTTAGTTATCTATGCCTATTTTTAATTATTTGGCAGTTTTTCGAAGAATTCACAAAAAGCGCGTTCATTTGGCCGTCATCATTCTGATGCCGATTTCGAGGGGATGGGCGCAAAACCCCTATTTGCCATGGTGATTTAACCTCATCGTGGGTCTAGGCATAACAAAAGCAGGCACAGGGACAAATCTTCCGCTGCTCTTCAGGTTTGCCCATGCTTCGGGCGTTGAACGTCTGCTGTCTGTCTCAAGGTGCCTTTGACTCTGTTAGGCGTAAAGACATCAAGGAAAAACTGGGCTCTAATAAACTCGCCCAATATCAATGATATGATGTGATATCCTGCCTACGGAAAATAAACTCTTTATTTGTTCTTGTTAGGTTGGAATACAAAGTTTTTCAGGAACTGTTATGGAAGATAAAGCTGATTTAGAAGTGTTATTTAAAGGCTATTACCGAGCTAACGAAAAAGCAGTTGAAACCATATGGCGGGATGGTCAAATTATTCCAGACGCAAATGTTCTGCTTGATCTCTATCGATATTCTGACGATGCCCGTGATGCATTTCTTAATCTACTAAACAATCATAGTTCACGTGTTTGGTTACCCCACCAAGCTGCTCTGGAATACTTTCAGAACCGACCCTCTGTAATTAATGAACAATCTAAAAACTACGACGCGACATTGAATGATATCAATGAGTTATATAATTCATTCAACCAGAAAAATCGCCACCCTTTCTTACCTCCGGGGTTGTTGAGAGAGGTTGAAGAGTTATTTGAAAAGCTGAACGAGCATCTCGAAAATTCCAAGAAATCACATATAAAACGACTGAATGATGACGAGATACAGGGGAAAATCACCGAGATAATTGGGAAAAGAGTCGGTCAGCCCTTTGCTAGTGAGGATTTGAAGAGGCTCTTTGAAGAAGGTAAAGCTCGGTATCAGAGTAAAATCCCACCCGGCTATGAAGATGCCCACAAGAATGAAAATGAGAGAAACTTGGTTGGCCAGCAGCGTAGGTATGGTGACCTGATAATGTGGAAGCAAATCATTGCTTATGGGGGTTCTAGGGATTTTCCCCTCTAATAAGACATAATCCTCTGTACATGCCGCCAATAGGAGACTGTGGAGGAGTATTACTTTTTATTTATAGCCTAATTATCCACTATTGGCCTCGTAATTTCACTCATATCAGGTAATTTCCCTGTATTGGTGAAGTTATACGTGCCACTTAAGTTGATATTTTGCCATGCAACGGGAGAAACGGCACGAGTGATCGCCGCTTTTTCTTCATCTCCTGTCGCTTCAAAGTGCCCCAGAAGATGGCTCAGTATCGCGGAGTTGAAATAGATGATCGCGTTGGCAATCAATCTTGCGCATTCATTCCAGATAGCGATTTCAGACTCGTTTTTCCCTCGGAATTGATCACCGTTCACCGACGCAATGGCTCTTCTCAGGAAGTGCCATGCTTCTCCCCGGTTCAGGGCTCGTTGCACGTATTGGCGCAAACTGGCATTGTCGATGTAATCCAGTAAATATTGCGCTTTTATCAATCGATTATACTCTGTCAGCGCCTGCAATATCGGGTGTCCAGAAGGGTAACCAGACAGCTTTCTCACCAGCATAGACTGTGTCGTCCGCTTTGTCTGAAGTGACAGAACAATACGCCTGACATCCTGCCATCCCGTTGCAATAACATTATTCCTGATGGGCTTCTTCAAGGTAAGTATGGTGCTACCTTGTTCATTTTCAGTCACCTCAAACAGATCGTTGATGACGCTGTTAAATTGCGCGTATCGCGGTGCAAAACTGTAACCACATAGATCCAGTAAGGCGAAGTTAACGTGATTGACACCGTGCGTATCTGTCGAGAGCACATCTGGTTTGACATCACTGCTGTTGGATTGCAACAGATCATAGATATAGTGTGATTCATGCTCGTTGGAGCCGATTATCCGTGCATTCAGCGCGCTGTGATTGGCGACCAGGGTCATGGCCGTGATCCCTTTATTGGTACCGAAGTACTTCGAGGAATACCGGGTTTTAAACGTTTCCAGATGCGTTTCGAATTTCTGACCATCCGCACTGGCGTGCAGTTGGTCTTCCTGAATATGGTAGTGGCGGAAGATGGGGAGCGCGGCAACCGCATTATTGATGATGTCGCTGGCATCATTCAGCGTTTCAGGTCGGATATAGTTGGCCTGTATCGTACTCAGGTGTTCATAACTGCGGTCGGAGATCTGCGCCATGCCATACACACCACGGTGAGTGGCGTTGGCAATCAGAATGGCCAGTAAATCATCCAGATGTGTGAGCCCCTGTTTTTGTATTGGCAGCACATGTGTCAGGCATCGCATGAACCCGGTTTCGCGCTCAACATACCGCAGGACATCCGCGATACCGACTGGCTGCATTCGCTTAAAGAAGGGATTGTTGACCAGAGATGTAGCGCCTTTTGTTGGCAGGCGCCAGCGGGTGCCCGAACGATTTTTCATGATCACATTGCGATTATCTCCCTCATCAATATGGCGCGCCACTTCGTTTAGTGAGCTTTCCAGCTGGTGTTGTTTCTCCTGTAACAATGCGTCAACAGGTTGTTTTAGTCTGTCCAGCGTTGATGACTCCAGCAGTGTATCTTGCGATGTTTGCGGGATCAGGTCATCTTCCAGTGCCCGGTATTTGGTGACATTTGACAGATAAATACGTCCGTTCAGTCGTGAAGTTAACTGCCGGTAGAGCAGCCATTCATAACGTTGCGGGTTAACGTTATCCTGTTTCACCAGCCATGGGAGGTGCTTTTTGGGGATAAGCGACGTATCCATTGTCGTCAGTGGTTCACCGGATGCGATTTCCGTTTGCATCTTTTGAAGTTGGGCTACAACATCTTCTGAGCCGTTACCGGCCTCACATTCAAGGCACAGGAACACCGGCCTTAATAGCTGTTCCAGAAGGTTGTGTTGTTCGTCATAATATTGCCACTGGTACTCTTCCACGGTCCGTTTTTGTTTTTTCAGATAAAGGCAAAGAGTCTGAATATCCCGATCATCCATCACTTTCAGTGCCTGTTTCCTGACCTCCGAGAAGGGTTGATTGTCATCAATATTCTCGTCCACAAACAGGTGAAGCAGCTCTGCCGCTTTCGTGACATTGTCCGCAGCTGACTGCCAGGACAAGAACACTGCTTGTTGTGCAAAGGCGTTGGCGGCTTCCTGTTGTTTTCGGATCTGGTAAACAAACCCGTCCGTCAGGCGCTCCAATGCAAGTTGTATGCGCTCTGTCAGATGACACAGCAACCACAGATGCTGCTGTGAGCGTTTAAAGCGCCGCACTTTACTGCCGTAGTAATTAATAAGTTCGCTGAAGTGTTGACGATTTTTTAGCGACAGATTGAGCCTGTCCACAACATCATTGATTTGCGTGTGCCATGGTGCTAACCGGTGGTAAATGGCAAGCTCTTTTTTAAGCTCAGGCACGGTCAGATTTTTGGCACCGCCCCTTAGATGGCTCAGACTCAGCCCGTCACCATTGGCGGTGATGCTGTCCAGAAAGATGTTGAGTTCGTTACTGGTAAGTTGATTCAGTTGGATCTTCAGGTCTTTTCTGACCTGTTGCCTTATGCGGCTTATCAGTCTCTGAAGTACAGTGTACTTAGGAATGGCTATGTGATGAGTGGCCAGGTATTCGATGGCTGCATCAAAGAGATGACGTGGCTCCAGCCAGGCGTTGCCAATCTGCACAAGGTGGTCGAACAAAGATTTGAAGTGCTGACTCTCCTCCCATTTACCATAACCAGAAAGGTCTAATACCTTTGCGTAGAGCCGATCTTTTTGTTTTTGTGAAGGTGTGAATGGCCTGAGACCCTTGCCGCCAGACAACGCTTTACTGATGAACGTTAAATCGTCAGTAACCTGCGAGTAAGCGACATCAAGGATGACGGGCTTTGATTTGAAGTATCCCAAAATTGCGACAAAGTAACACTGATGAGCTCTGAGGCGAATTGACCTGCAAACTGCCAATTCAGCATCATTCAGAGTAAAATATAGACGTTGTTCTTCAACTGAAAAGATGGGTGGGGAATAAAGATCTAGCTGTTCTGCACTCGTGAGAATAGAAATTTCGTTTTTAATGGCCATACCAGGGCTGTTCCGTATGAAGATGTACGTTATTCACCTAATTTGGCACATTTTTTAACAGTAACCCACCTCCACAGTCTCCTATTGGCGGCATGTACAGAGGATTATGTCTTTTTAGAGGGGAAAATCCCTAGAACCCCAATGTGGTTTTTCTGCTTTCGTCTCGCGTCGAGATAGTAAAGTCTTCTCCATCCCAGTTAGACAAGGGGTTGTCTGTGTCTCGATTTTCGAATTTATCGGGGCGTCTATCAAATTCGATGAGAGCGACTAACAAAGTAAAGATGTTTACAAGATGTGTTTGCTCTCTATTTGACGCTATCGACCGTATACAGGCTTTGTACTTTGCTACAAGTTGATCAATATCTCTCAATCCCAGTGAATATGCTCTTGCCAACATTTTGAAATTAACAATCTCGATTGGGTCTCTATCAAAATGCGAGTTGTCGGGATACAGCTGCACGTTTTCATGGTGGTCAAACTCGTAATGGCCTAAAAATTTATCAACGTCTGGAGGGGAAAGCACAGATTTCCTATCGAAAAAGCGCCTTAGGTAGGCTTCTGATTCAAATTTTTCGCCATAGACAGCATTAATCGAGTTTTGTAACTGTTCTGTATCAGTAGCCACCACGAAAACAAAGTCTTTAGTACTGAAGAAATGCTTGATCACTTCGAGCATTTCAATGGCGTAATTGGGTCTACATCGGTCGAGTTCGTCTACTAGTACCATTACAGGCAGTTGTCGCTTGTGAACCTCATTTAATGCAACAGCTAGCTGCTCCAGGTGTTTACGAACCTCTTTTACAGCCTCGACCTGTTCTGAGTAGCCTTTCTTCATGCTATCGAGGTATTCTTTTGGGGACGACTCCATAAAAGTTTTAACAAACTCTCTTCCGGCAGCGGCGTCACCAATGAATTTTTCACCAATGTAGCTTCCTGCAACGATTGCACTTCCTTTTAACAACTTTCCAAGGTGCTTTTTTAGTTTATCTAAGTCGTTACCATGAAGTGGTAATAGCGCTTTCAACTGAGTCAGTAACTCACTTGCCACTACTAAGAGGGGATTATCGGTAAAGTCGCTTTCCCAAGCATCTATATAGATAACAGGATGATTAGCGTTGTGAAAATGAGTGTAGAGGCGCTTTAAAAACTCTGTCTTACCCGTTCCCCACTTTCCGTTGAGGTTAAGCACAAATCCGTCTTTTTCTTCGGCAAGAAATGACGCTAAGAATTCGCCATAGGCTTTCCTACCGACCGCGCAATTGTCAAATGTGTATTCGCTAAGCCATTCACTGTATTTTGGTTTTATTTCGTCCATGATAATCCATCACTAACTGTCTATAGCAACTATATTACCCTTAGTTAGTAGCGTGGTAAAACAAGTCACCGTAAGCCCAAATTAAAGTCCCCATTGCAATAAGGAAGGCTCCCAAGTATTGGCCAAGGCCGATGGGCTTCTTATATTTCGCTATGAATTTGGTAGTACCAACTTCCGCAATCCCTTGGAAGAGATTGCCGACACCGAAAGCTGCAAGGAGCGCTTCGGCCATACTGGCTGTTAATGCGGTAATGGCGCCACTACGCCCAAACCAGCCTGCGCTGTCCTCGCCAAAATACCCCCAACCAAAGTAGCCAGCAAACGCAGCAAGAGCGGCGAGCACCAAGTAAATGTATGCGCGGAACAGTCGCCAGCCATTATTATATGCTACGTTTCTTTTCCACCAACTCTTTATCTTAACTGTGAATGATTGCATTCGAGAAGGAGTAGACATAAATCCTCCGTGATTACTTTTATCTTTAGCTACTATTCCTCCACCTGCTCAAAAAATCAACGAATAACTGACTAGGTTTAGGTAGCAAAAAAGTTCCACAACAGACAAACAAACCCGACTTATTGAGAATCAACACGTTCTATTCAACACAAAGTGCGTTATAAAGGGGCGCGTAACCAGGCGCCCTACTACCAACGAAAAAGTGAATAACTCATCAAACAGCAGCAAATCCAACGAATAAACCATCCACAGCCTTGTTGATAACTGGAAAAGGGTAACCACTACGGCAACATACCCTAGAACCGCCTTAACCAATAAACCCTTTTCTCACCAACCCAGCATAAGAACCCTAACCGGACTCATTGACTAAAGCACAAACGAGGACGACTCACCCACAACAAAGAATTCACCTCACACACCACTATACATCCACCAACCTGCCCCATAGTAAACGTGCGTTACTTGTCCACTACCTGTGACCCACTTTCGTTTACCTCCCCTACTCACTCACCAATTTCTCACGTTCTCCCTGCCCAACTGCGCGGAGCGCGCCGCCGCCGCAGCGAAGCTGCGGGAAGTTTAGCAAGACGGTATAGGGGTATGTTGCCGTAGTGATTAGCATGTGGTTGTGTTTTTTCTGCAAAATCACGCGTACTATGGTTATTCCGTACTACACTGGTACCTACCACACCTATTCACATTAAGGACGATTATGAATGTACGCAAATATCTGGTTTTAGGCTCGTTAGCTTTAGCCGGATGCCAGTCTCCCGTTGATGATATGCTTAACAACAATTTTGTGCAGGTAAAGGCTGAGACGGCACCCTCACACGTCATTGGGTTCTAGACGGGTAACATGGGCCCTTACCTCGCGAGCCTCAGTTTCGATAAGTCGGGTAACGGGTACTTTTGCTATTCCTACGGAACAGCAGACGTTATTCAAAAGGTCAAATACGCTGAAGACACTATCTTTATCCAAGATGGAACCAGGTTAACGCTCGACGCCGTTTCTTCTGATGGCCTAAAAGTCTCATCAAATTACTTTGGCAGTACCGTAAACATCGTGAGGCTAAGTTAATGAGGCTAGAAGATATACAGGCACAAGTCGGTTATAAAAAGCATACAGGACACTTCAGCGGCAAACCTGCTGTTGTTGCCGATAACGTACTTGATAGGCAATTTACAGTAGCTACACCGAACAGATACTGGGTCACTGACATTACCTACATCCGCACTCATGAAGGCTGGCTCTACCTTGCCGTCGTTTTAGACTTATACTCTCGCGCTGTTGTTGGTTGGTCGATGAGTTCTCGCATCGAATCTGAGCTTGTTACTCAAGCGCTACTAGCAGCAGTATGGCGAAGAAAGCCCAAAAAGCAGGTGCTCATACACTCAGATCAAAGTAGTCTATTTACAGGCTATGAATAGAGTGACTTCTTAACAGAGCATAATCTCAAGGCCAGCATGAGCCGTCGAGGAAACTGTCATGATAATGCCGCTGCAGAGAGCTTCTTCCAACTACTTAAGCGAGAGCGAATCAAGAGAACAATTTATAAAACACGTGAACATGCAAGAGCCGACATATTCGATTATATCGAAATGTTTTATAACTCTAGACGCAAGCATGGTGAAGCGAATAATATGCCTCCACTGGCTTATGAAAAGCTAGAAGAATTCAAAAGAAAGTCTGTCTAGTAAAGTCTGGTCGATTCAGCCTTAGGAAATTCGTACGACAAAATCGATTCCATTGTCTTTTCGATAGAAAACTCTGTTGTTTCAAGGCTGAGCGAATTGGATTCAATTTTTGAGTAATCTAAAATATCGTTCAAAATGCGTAGCAGTGTTTTGGCCGAATAAACGGCAGTGGAAACAAGCTTCTTGGTTTTTTCCGAGAGTGGCTCTTTCTCTAATAATTGAAGCATACCAAGGACGCCGTTCATTGGCGTTCTAATTTCGTGGCTCATGTTAGACAAAAAAAGACTTTTGGCTTCATTAGCGTTTTCTGCTTGCGCTTTTGCCTTACGGAGTTCTTTTTCTGCTTCTTCCTGCTCAGTGACATCTTGAACAACAGACCAAATTAGAGGGACGCCTTCCTCGTCTATGATTTTCACACCAGAAAGTAATACGGGATAGCAATGTCCATCTTTATGGATATATTCTTTTCTGTAAGGACCATAGCGGCCAGTAGAATTTAAAAGTGAAAGCTGTTTTGTTTCCTCATCCTCGTATTTCGATGGTGTCAACTCCCAATAGCTGAGCTTACTCATTTCATCGAGTTCGTACCCTGAAAACTCAGTAAACTCTTTGTTGACTGACACAAATGCGCCATCAGCAAATCGATTAATTGCAATCCCTACCGGAGCCTGTTCTACAAACGCTCTGAATCTTTCTTGTTGGAGTTGTATTGCGGATTCATATTTTTCGATTTCTGTATGTGCTTTTACCACTGCCTCTTTTGACTTAATGATATCTGATATGTCACGCACTGCAGCCAATACGAGCATTGATTCAGGCATCTTGAAAGCGCTGAGAGACACTAGACACTCAAATTTAACTCCGCCAAAGTTTTCGTGTTCCCAACGAAATGTTTGGGGTCCTTCGCTGACTGTTTTAGATAGATAGATTTTTGCGAGTTCAGCAGAGCGAGAGCCACATGGTTGATATTCCGGAGACAAATCGGCGGGGCTAAGCGCTAAAAAGTCTTGCTCGCTTTGAACGTTGTGCATTGCGAGTGCGGAGGTATTGCATTCGATGAACTTTCCAGTGGCTAAATCGATGATTGAAAGTGCGTCAGCCGAGGTGTCAAAAAGCGTTTTATACTTATCTCGTTCACGTTTGAGGTCGGATAACTCACGCTTTAATGCAGCATTCTCTAATTTAGTTGCTTCCTCACTATAACTATCCATTGAACGCATAATCCTTTAAAACATCTATAATGGTTTTATGTAGTGTAATCACAGATAAAGTAAAAGCAATTAATCAACTTACTATTTTTTAAAGCCGAGCTAAATTATCGACAATAAGTTTCCAGCGGTGCATCTTTCCACGTGCCGTTGAGGTAATGGGCTAAAAAATTTATACACGCGAGGCGGTTCAAAATATAATGAAATAAGAACCGTACGAGGGGAGTCCATCCCATTTCCCTAAATCATGGCGTACGCACTGGCATAATCTCAACACCTTGTTTAATTACCCTGAAGACATCCGCAGGGCAGTTTACACCACCAACGCCATTGAATCTCTGAACAGCGTAAGCAAGGGGAGCATGTTCGCAAAGGTTTTCCAGTTCAGCAATCTGCTGGCGCGCTTTCTCCAAAAGATGCTGGAGCCAAGCCCGGGAACCGTGCGCCTCAATAGGCGGAAAAATAAAGCATGGCAACACCGGCCAGCGCCAAGCCGCCGTGAGTCATGATCACCCATCGGGGTTTGGCCTGACGGAACACCACGCCAAAAAACAGCGCCCCACCCAGAAACGCCGCGCCCAGCAGGGCCATCGCCCAGTATCCGGTCTGCGGGATCGCGGTGTCGGGCCCAGCAGTATACAAGGTATAGCCCAGCATTATGAGACCGGCGAATCCCAGCACGCCATGCGCCAAGCCGAACCAAGAGGGATAACGCGCCCTCATTGCCAACAGAAGCCCGAACAGCAACCCGCCCGCAGCCGTCGCCGCCAGCACCCAAAATGCCCACTGTATAAGTTCCATCGATTCATCCTCAATTTGTTAAGTTTCTAGACATCATGTCTAGAATGAATGAGTATAGGCAAAAACAAAATTATCTTGCGCAATGGACGACCTGACAGCTGATGAGGTGTTAAAAGCCGACTGGTTGGTCATACTATTCTCAAGGGCTCGAGAGTATGCAGCATCAAACCTACCTGATTTTGAAACTTGGTAGCTAATGCCTATGGTTGCATGCCTCTTCAGAACTGCTGGAATCAGGGCCAACAACCCCTCATCATTGAATGGCTGAGTAGCCTGACTGTATCCTGCCCGCAACGTTACATTTTGGGTCGCGGCATACGAAGCCCCAATCGCCACTATCGTTTGATCCTTCGTATTCTGAGGAAGCCTTAGATCAACATCTCCGGCGTCACTGGTAAACCCCACCTTAATATCCTTCAGGGCATCTTTCCAGAAAACCCGAGACACATCTAAAGCGAGCAGTAATTTGTCACTGAATTGATGACTCACTCCTACATCCAATTTGGCAGGAGTATTAAAATTCAAAACTCGTATTTGTCCTTCAATAGGTATGTTTCCGGCGATACCGTCAACCGCAGTGACTGTTCCGTTCCCTTTCAAATCATTCATTTTACTCTCGAACATGTAGGAAATGCCCAAATTTGTTTTGGGCGCCATCTTGTACAACATACCTAATCTACCCGAGTATCCCCAACCATCAACACCACTTGAGATTTCTTTGTTTTCGCTAACGCTTATGTGTACTCCCCGTGGATCAGGTAATGTCCCGAGCAATCCCAGTAGCGACCCGGACGCCCGCCCATCCCCACCGAGACTAGCCAACTGTTTATTCCCAAACAAATAATCAAGATTTAAACCCGTCCACTTTGCATCCAGGGTAGCACCGACGGAGAGATCGTCATTAACCTTAAAACTCGCAGAAAACGGTATGTCGAGAATAAACAGACGACTTGCATTCTCGAGCCCCGTATCAGCACCGGCAGCATAGCCCGTCTCACCAATATCTCCGCGCGACAAAAAGCTAGACCTACCATATTCAACGCCCACTCCGGCTTGAGCAAACATGCCCACCCCAAAAGTCCAATCTGAAACTTTACTGGTAAAAGCAAACTGAGGAGCTACATATGGCCCTCGATTATTTGAGCGCGTACTCGATGACACCTTTTCTCCTGTGCCAAGATTCGTCGCGCTAATATCCGTAGTAATCAGGTCGAACCCTAGCAACACTTCACCTGTCGTATCAGACAAACTCATCGTCGCCGGATTAACCATCATTGACGCAGGCCCAACATAATGAGATACGGCCGTTCCTCCCATACCCCTCGAAATCGATCCAAAACCTTCTAGGAACAACCCGTAAGTCGCTACCGTATAGAATGAGATCATATACAAGAACAGACCAATAATGCATTTATTTAATTTTTTAAATTGCATTCTCTCTCACCTTCTTTTTTGTTTTATTAATGGCCCAGCATTTCAGATAATCAATCCTCTTATGCTTCCTTTTGGCATAAATAGCAAAATTTATATTTATAAGCTTTTCAGCTTATGAGGAGGTTGTACGCCGTCCGCAAGAACAGCGCACCGAAACCTAAAGGTTCTCTTATACCTTATTAAGCGATACGAATTACCGGCTTAAGTGTTATCCCTTTTTCCGAATCTTCAGCGGCTCGATCAATTTCATCGAATGAGTAAAATTTAATTAATTTATCAAAGGGAAACTTTCCTTGGCGATACAAATCAATCAATCGTGGAATAAAGATATCCGAAACAGCTTGACCCTCAATAATTCCTCGGAGCTTACGGTTAAATAGTAAAAAATTAACATCAACAGGGACTGTAGTCCCCATTGGTGGCGCACCAACAATACCAATCTCACCGCCTATGGAGGAGCTCAAGATCGCTTGCGAAAGCACAGAAGGCAAACCGCTGGTTTCCAGAACATACGGAGCCCCATCAGCGCACAATTTCTTGATCTCCTCAACTGGATCAGTATTGGTTGCATCAATCACATGGGTCGCTCCAACCTCACGAGCTAATTTCAGTCGATTTTCCTTGACATCGACAGCAATGATTTTCGTACATCCGGCCACGGCGGAAGCCATCACTGCTGAAAGACCTACGGCCCCAGCACCGAAGATCACGATAGCCGAGCCCGCAGGAGGTTTCAGTGCATTGAGAACAGACCCTGCGCCAGTTTGAATGCCGCAGCCAAGCGGCCCAAGGAGTTCAAGCGGGACGTCTTTAGTGACCTTCACTGTGTTGCGTTCGTAAGACAAAGCATAAGTCGCAAAGGAAGACTGCCCGAAAAAACTCGCCCCAACTTCCTGGCCATCGTGTTCATGAATGGTGCACTCACCGGCAACTGAGCGCCCCATAAAATTGGGAACGAAAGAGTTGGCACAACTTGTGGGATCACCGGAAAGGCATGCTTCACAACCACCACAAGTATAAAAAGTCAAAACAACATGATCGCCCGGCTGTACTTTTTTGACAGAAGATCCAACCTTCTCAACCACGCCAGCTCCCTCATGCCCAAACACCATCGGAAGCGGAACCGGGTAATGCTGATCACGACAAATCAGATCGGTATGACACATTCCAGTCGCAACTACTCGAACAAGAATTTGATCTTCAGCGGGCTCATTAAGGACTACATTTTCGAGTCCAAATGGACCATTTTTTTGACGAACAACTGCTGCTTTTATTTTCATTTTTGTCTCCGTTTTTGAATCGTCACACAGTTTAATAAACACTAATCATTTCTCGCTAGGCTCAACAAATTTTTTCGGGTGAGCTTAACCAAAAAAGAAATTCTATCCCTTCACTCCCAGCATTACGGCGTGGTCGCAGAGGTTCGATTATAAAAACGATCTGCATATATAGATCCGTGCGCCACACCAAGTCGAAGAAGTTCGGTTTCAGCAGCATCAACCATCGGTGGTGGCCCGCAGAGGTATGCTTCACACGACCGCCCCTGCAGGTATTCTTGAAAACATTCAGTCACCAAGCCTCGCTTTCCTTTCCAGGAGGACGTTGCCGGTTCTTCGGACAACACTGGAATAAGCTCGAAGTTTCCACCCCAATCCCGTTGAAGCGCTTGCATTTCTTCAAGGCAATATAAATCACGCTGCTGCCGCACCCCAAAAAATAAGAAAACATCACGCTCGCGTTGGGTTCCGGTCATGCTCTCCAAAATGCATTTAATGGGTGCGAGCCCCGTTCCTCCAGCCACGCAGACCATCACGTCATCGCTCTCATTAAACCCAAACTGTCCATACGGGCCTCGCAACGTAACGGTGGTCCCAGTTCTATCACCACCAAATAGCCAACCACTGAAAACCCCTCCTGGGACTAGGCGGACATGAAAGTTCAGGCTGCCGTCCGCTTGGCCTATAGTCGAAAACGAATAGCTTCTTACAGCCGACAGTTCTGTAAATTCAATATCAGCATACTGACCAGGATTAAAAGTTATTAGTTTTTCTGGCATTAGAGTCAATCCGATTACATCGTGTGCCAGAGGTTTCTGTTCACTGATCACGGCTGTGGTCTCTTTAGGAACAATGGCCCTTCCGAGTTTGGCATCCAGTTCAATTTCAAGGTCTTCTTTAGGTATACACTGACAACCCAACCGATATCCAGACTGATATAAACCACCACTTAGCCCCATAGCAGATGATGCCAGTTCGCTTATCTTTCCCGAGATTAGTTTATATTTACACGCACCACAGGTTCCGACTTTACACTCATGTGGAAACGCCAGCCCTTGATGCAGCGCACTTTCCAGAATCGTCTGACCTCGTGGAACTTTAAATTCCACTCCTTGCCCTCTCACAGAAACAGTTAGTTCCCGAGGAGGAGCAAATAGGCCAAAGATTTTCTTAAACATATTCAAACGTCCATCATTAAAATTTATTGGTCTTTACTTGTGTAAATTCCAGAACGACACCTTTGCTCCAGGCGTTTATGGCAGCAGGAAAATGACACGTCAGTCGGCACACAAATTCTCCTGATAAAAAAGGCCGTAGAGCCAATTTTCTCTATATGCTTCCGGCCAACATCAAAAATTCAACACGTTGACTGCTATTAGGTTCTAATGGCCCTTCCTCACTATCAGGGCCCAGAAATCCCAATGTTTTCAGTTGAGATTGCCAAACGTGAAATGCCACCAGTTTAATGTAGTCATCAATCTGCCTGCGGTATCCACTGTGACCATCCGGCATTTTTATTAGCCTCAACGGCCAACTTTCGCTCACCGGGGGTGGCATAGTGCAGATCCCAATCCTTCAATTTCGGCTTTGCAACGAGACTCTCCCAAAGAGGCGGAACAAGTCCAAGCAGAAAGCACAGGAAGAGTGAGGGCATCTGAGGAGCCTCCTTTTCCGGGCGCAAATCGTAGAACGGTATATAGCCGTCAATGTGATGGTTAATATGGTTCGTGATCTCGCATCCCAGCGGGCGGACGATCATCCCCATGTGGTTCCAGGCGTGGTGCAAGAGGATAGGCTGACCGATTTCGCGTATTAACCCATAGTGTTGAAAATAATTGAACCCCTCAACAAGCGCTTTCGCAATCAGCATTGAAATAATTGTAACTAGCCCCGCATCCGCCCCTCCAAAATAAGTTACCACGGCAGGCAGAGCGATCAGAAGCATGACATACTGATACGTTTTGTTAGACAAATGCCACGGCGACTTTCCTTTTCGACGTAAGGTCTCAGCTTCAATTTTTACTGCATCTTTGACGGAACCAACAGTTGCACTGACCACGAAACTGTACATTGTCTGGCCGCGGATTGGGGTATCGCTATCGAGAGGCGTGTCGAGTTCTAGATGGTGCGTATTGACATGAGCAATATCTCGGTTTGGGTCACCATAAAATGTTGCCAGTAATTGCGCCATTCTCCTCGGAAACCAGTGCCGGCGGTGCATCAATTCGTGCGAAACTGGAAGCGTAGGTACTCCACTAAGCCAAGCCAAAGAAAGAATGCTTCCCCAAAACAGCATGGGTTCACCAAGGTCTATCAGGCCTTCCCTCACGCCGAAAATAAAAAACCCATACATAGCAATCATTAATGGTAATTGCAGGTATTGAGTAAGGTCTGCAAAAAAAGAATTTACCTTTCTCTCTGAAAAATCCTTGGGCAAAGCGATATCTAGCACCATCAGCACGGGAAAGGTTGCAGCCCCGAGCCAAACCCAATTTCCGCCATAATAAAACCCCAATGCCCCGCAAACAGTCACTAGTGGAATCAGGTAGTAACGAATGGCATCCATATTATTTTCCTCATCTTATTACTTATTTTGATTACAGATATCTCAAAGATATTAATCATCAAGGGTATCATTGAAACTAATCTATCTAATTAGATCAGAATGGGTAAGTAGCTGGCTTCCCAACCATGCTGATCCATTGAGACTGAGTAAATGCATCAATGCTTGCAAGCCCGCCAAACCTTCCACTGCTACCTGAGGCTCCCATGCCTCCAAAAGGAACATGTGGCTCACAGTTGATCGGCTGGTCATTGATATGAACCATCCCTGTCTTTAAATTCCTCGCAATCTCCAGACCCGCCGCTAAGTCCTTAGTGTGAATAGACGCAGCCAAGCCATATTCCGAACTGTTTGCCAATCCGATGGCTTCCTCTACGCTGTCAACGATAGTGATTGGCGCCACCGGGCCGAAAGTTTCCAACTCGAAAATATCCATTTTCGGCGTTACGTCCATGAGCACGGTAGCTTGGTAGTAGCGATCCTGATAGGTACCTCCCGCCAAGATCTTTGCGCCGGCCTTTTGCGCAGATTCTACGAGCGCATGGACGTGGGCCACTTGTTTATCGTTGACAAGAGGACCGAGGTGTACTTGATCCGTTTTCGGATCTCCAACCACCAAATTCCGAGCACGCAGCGCAAGCTTCTCTGCGTATTCTTGCGCAATATCACGATGAACCAAGTGACGCCCGGCGGCCATACACACCTGGCCCTGGTGCAGGAACGTACCCCATGCTGCACAACTGGCGGCCCCATCAAGATCTGCATCAGGCAAAATGATGTGGACATTATTTCCACCGAGCTCAAGCGCAACCTTTTTCAACATTCTTCCGCACTTCTCTCCAATTAGCCGGCCCACCTCGGTTGATCCAGTAAAGGAAATCATGTCGATGCCCGGATTCGTCACCATTGATTCGCCTGCTTCTGCCCCTCCAGGAAGGACATGAATAACGCCATCTGGTATACCAGCCTCGGAGAAAATCTCAGCAATGAGCGCGCCTCCAGTGACCGCAGTCTGAGGGTCGGGTTTTAGAATTACTGCATTCCCCAACACCAACGCTGGCGCTACCGAACGCATCGCCAGAAACAGTGGGAAGTTCCACGGAGCAATCACGCCGACCACGCCAACAGGAACTCGATGACAAAGATTCAGGCGCCCTGCAACAGTCGATGGCAATGACGTACCGTCAGGCAAGAACGCTAGGCTCGCAGCCTGATGCATTTGCTGATAGGTAATCCCGGCCTCCCACAAGCCTTTCTGCCGAATCGCGCCACATTCCCGCACGTTCCAATCGGCGAACTCATTTTCGCGCTCTTTCAGTTTTTCCGCAGCCTTTCGGACAATCTCGGCTCTTTCACTGAAGGGTATTGCAGCCCACTCCTTTTGAGCTCGCCTGGCTGACTGTGCAGCAGCTGCGACATCTTCACCATTTGCAATGCCCACAACACCAAGCAGATCACCATTAGATGGATCGGTAACGTCAGAGGCACCACCCCGCGCTTCTACCCACCCAGAGCTGAACACTTTTCCAGACCAAATAGGCACCTCTTTTTTTCTTTCTTGCTGCATCAGTCTTCTCCTCGACATAAAATAATTATTATTTATTGCGCCCGCACCGAATATATTTCGAACCCGGAGTAATAGAACGCACCACTGCCTAGCCTTATAACCAGATAGGCGCCTTGGACTAACTTGTAACTAACCACTGGAATTGCGCTCCCAGCTTCCATGCGCCGGACAGACTTTCCGTATACGCCTCTACTCCAACAACTCAGGGCCATCGGCCATGCCCCAACGGTCACAACAAAGGTGTTTTTCGTCGTAGCCTTCGATAACGCTGCCTGCTTTTGCTATTGGATTGCCTTGCGTGGGTTCTTTATTTGTCTTGATTGTGGTGCAAGTTCCCAGGGGATGACTATCCGGACAGTGCATCGTTTGTCCGGATACTGCAACGTCCATATTTTCGAAAGCATAGGACTATCTACGGCATCCAGGCAAGAGCCTGAACTGCTCCCTGAGGCCCGGATAAGAATTCAATGAAATGAGCGATGTATGGCGGAAAGTGACCAAGTCAGGTTGTCATTCAGTAAAATTTCCTAGCCCGAAAAATTCATAAAAAAGGCGAACCTTGCTTAACCCATTGATATAATGGGAGTTACGCCAATAACGCTTCGGAAGAAGCTAAACAAGGTTCGCCCATGTCCAATTCTATCCCAACTCAACTGCGCTTTCCTCCCTTTGCCGGCTTTACCATACGCGCTGATTTTGAGGGCGGAGCGTTGTCATCCGACTTTGGCCCCCTGCTGCTGCGCGGGGTGGACCAGCAGATCGGCCTGGTTCATCGACTGGCCCAGGCCATCGACGACCGCCGTCACGCCTCTTACATCGACCACTCGCTTGATGATCTGCTGACCCAGCGGATCTTCCAGATCGCTTGCGGCTATGCCGATGCCAATGACGCCAACGCGCTGCGCCGTGACCCGATGTTCAAGCTCGGCGCCGAGCGCAAACCGCTTGAGGCAGAGCAGGACCTGGCCAGCGCACCCACGTTCTCGCGTCTGGAAAATGCCGTTAACACCCGCGACCTTTACCGCCTGGCCGAGGCCTTTGTAGAGCAGTTTGTCGCCAGCTACGGCAAGCCCCCAGAGATGATCGTGCTAGACATGGATCACTCCGAAGACCGGACTCATGGCCAGCAGGAGTTGGCGTTTTACAATCACCATTACCAGAGCCACTGCTACTTGCCGCTGTTTCTGTTCGAAGGCCTGTCGGGCAAGTTCATTACCGCTGCACTGCGCCCCGGCAAGCGCCCGAAGGGGGCAGAAAACGCGATGATCCTTAAGCGGGTGCTCAAGCGGCTGCGCCAGCACTGGCACGAGACCCGCATCCTGCTGCGTGGTGACGCTCATTTTGCCAACGTGGAATTGATGCAGCTGGCGCTTGACGATCCGTACACGGATTTTCTGTTCGGCCTGACCGGCAACAGCCGCCTGAAGAAACTGTTCTGGTTGAATATCCCGGACACCTCAAGAAGAGATAAACTCTTCAATAACAGAGGTGCTAACCATGAGTCAGAAACGCAGTTACAAGCAGTATCCGCCAGAATTTAAGGAAGAAGCCGTTGCGCTCGTAACCGAGCAAGGTTACACAGTACCAGAGGCTGCGAAGTCTCTGGGTATTGCCACCAACCTGCTCTACCGGTGGAAGGAAAAACAGGAGCAATCAGCCAGTGAGTCGAAGCCTACAGAAACAGAGCTTGAAGAGCTGAAGCGGCTTCGTCAGGAAGTCAAAACCCTGCGCATGGAGAAAGAAATTTTCAGGCGTTTGTTTTCTTCCCTGAGACGGCGGATCTCCTCTTGCTCAGGTGTAAGCCTGCCATTTCCGCGGAAAGCGTGAGCTCCTTCAGAATCCTGCTCTTTAACCCAACGACCAAGCATATTGGCACTGATCCCTAGGCTTCGTGCTGCCTCAGCAATTTTGTAGTTTTGGTCAGTGACCAAACTCACGGCGTCTAATTTGAATTCTTTTGAATAGCTTTTTCGCGTTTTCATATACACTCCAGTTGTGAGAATTATCTCTTAACTGGGTGTGTGAATCTATTGGAGCACGTCACAAAGACCTTAATGAATATAAGAGGCCTAATAGCGGTAAACATACTATTGGACAGTGGTGGTTCAAGATATATACGCACATTCTTCAACATATAAATGCGAACCCTGTGAAAGAGGGTATGCGCGATAGTACGGCATTTATATTATTTGTGGCGCTAAGACACATTCAGGATGAGGAAGCTGCATATCAGCGCGTGAGACAACTCAATGAACGTCATATTGGCCTAACGGATGAAGAGCTCAATAAGTACCTGAAGACGGCGAAAACAACGCTGTACAAATACAAAAAGGACTCGATAGCAGACTATCTGGAACGCCAACTGGGTATGGATGTTTCATTTCTATACCAGGACAAAGCCAAACTCAATCCTGAAGAAGTTAAGGCCGCTAGACAAGCTGCGGCTGAGTCAACGGCCAAGAAGAAAGCTGAATCAACTCTAAGTCGAATCCTACGCGCTGCTAGGGAGCTTCTAACTCAAAATGTCACCCCTACTCAAGTATCTGTAGCTGCGATTTGTGGCCGGAGCGAGAGAACGGTTCGACGTTATTGGACAGAGGTTATTGGTCATCCGGCAATTAGGTCCGCTTCTATATATTCCCCCCACAGATATGTCCGGTAGGCGCGTAGAAACGTTTAAATAATTAATACGTTTATTATTTCTTTAGGCCTGTGGTATTAGTGAATTAAACCGTGAGTGTGGGTAACCAACAATAAGTTTGTTCGCGTTAAGCGCGAAGTCACCACCTATGAGTCCCGTGTCGAAGATGACCTTCAGGCGCTAACGCTGGAATGCGCCTCTTCGACATTGCGTCTACCCGTCAATGTCAGCCCCCACTGGCTGGCCAGCCTGATGAAGGCGCTGAACGAATGAGGATGTTCGTCGAGCCTTCTGACATTTATCTTTATCTGGATAATGTCGACTTCCGTAAATCTATTAACGTTCTGATTGTGGTGGTTGAGCAACAGATGGAACTCAATCCGTTCCGAGATGCACTGTTTGTCTTCTGTAATAAAAAGCGGGATAAACTGAAGGTGTTGTACTGGGATAAAACCGGCTTTGCCCTGTGGTATAAGCGTCTTGGTGCGACAAGAAGTCGCTTTGTTTACTGTTGAACTTTGATTCAACCCTTCGTATTGCCGAAGGTTTCCTATTTCGACATGCGTTACTAGCAATGGTGAGGTGTGAAGCTCGAAAGACAATGTAGCCTTAAGTTCAACAGTGATGTTGAACAAACTGCAAGCATCATGCGGTTGGGCCCTAGGAATTAATGGTATGTGTAATTAACTGAACAGTTTTAACTGTCGTCATTATAAACAAGCTAAAGATGCTGACAAGCTTGAACCAAAAGGTGTGGTGGACAAGTTAACATGCTCTAGTCTCATGTTACGCAATTTAATGTGCCCCCGGCGGATTGACTGACACTAACCCATTATGTGAATAAAGTGGAACTTGGTAAGCCCGTATGCTCCCTCGTTGAGGTAGTTTCTTCGTAAGAATGAATGACGGGCATGCGGGTAAAGGACGATGGAGAAAGCGAATGCCTTGCTGTAATGGCAAGGATAGATGTATTGAACGTGACATCATGCGAAAGCATAGCCCACTTCCATCGAGTGGTTAATCACAAGAAATTTGTAATAAGATTTTAGCTTAGGAATGCAAATGAATTGCTCTTATGAACAATGTGCACCTATAAACGAAGCGCAATGCTGGTCTAACATCGATTGGAAGGCTGCAAAGCGCTACGTAGGATCATTGCAAGCGCGTATTGTGAAAGCAGTAAAGCAAGGGAGAAAAGGGAAAGTTAAAAGTCTGCAATGGTTATTGACTCATTCCTTTTATGCGAAAGCCCTTGCGGTTAAACAAGTAACGGAGAACAAAGGGCGTAAAACGTCTGGTATTGATGGCGAAACATGGCAAAGTGCTACTAAAAAATGGCGAGCAATCTCATCGCTCAAACGCTCTGGATACAAGGCAAGTCCATTAAGGCGAGTCTTTATTCCAAAGTCGAATGGGCAGAGAAGACCTCTCGGTATCCCCACAATGCTGGATCGTGGGATGCAAGCACTGTATTTGCTAGCCGTTGAGCCAGAAGTGGAGACAAACAGTGACGGCAATTCTTTTGGTTTTCGAAAACAAAGATCTTGCGCTGATGCGATCGAACAATGCTTCAAAGTATTGTGTCGCAAAGGTGCGGGAGAATGGGTGCTTGATGCAGATATTAAAGGATGCTTCGATAATATCAGCCATGAATGGATGCTAAAGCACTTAAACATTGACAAACCAATCCTTTCACAGTGGTTGAATGCCGGCTTCATGGAGTCTGGCAAGGTATATCCAACACTTGCAGGAACACCGCAAGGAGGGATAATCTCGCCGACGTTAATGAATATGGTATTGAATCAACTGCAAGGAACAATTGAAGAAGCTTCAGGTGTTAAAAGAGGTAAGCACCGTGAAATTCGTTCTAATGTTAAGAGAGTCTCTGTAATCAGATATGCTGATGATTTTGTTGTAACGGCTCATTCTCAAGCGTTTTTGGTAGATACAATATTGCCTTGTATTAATGAATTTATGTCCCAACGTGGTTTGGCATTATCGCCAGAAAAAACGCACGTTAGGCATATATCAGAGGGTTTTGATTTTCTTGGTCAAAATCTCAGAAAGTATAATGGCAAATTACTGGTCAAACCCAGTAGCAAAAGCGTTCTACATTTGATGAATAAGTTGAGACTTACGATCACCAAATATCGCTCTACTCGACAAGACAGGCTAATCTTTCAGCTTAATCCAATATTAAGAGGTTGGTGTAATTATCACCGACACAGTGTCGCAAAGGAAGTATTTTGCAAGATTGACTCTGATATATGGTTGCTACTCTGGAAATGGGCATGTCGTAGACATCCTAGAAAAGGAAAACACTGGATTAGGGCTAGATACTTCCACTCTGTTGGTGCGCGTAATTGGACATTCTGCACCGGTGATAAACAAATAGCCTTATTTCGGTTAGCAGCAATACCGATTGTGCGACATCCAAAAATCAATTCCGATGCAAACCCTTACGATCCGACACATGAAACTTACTTTGAATCTCGGCTTGATGTGTTAATAAATTCTCGCAACAAAGAACGCCTGCATAGATTATTATCACGTCAAAATGGTGAGTGTTTGTATTGCAAAAGGAAAATAACGGCTAAAACTGGTTGGAATATTCACCGCCTAGTGCCTTTATATTTAGGTGGTGATAATAAGACGAGTAATACCGTGGTTGTACACCCTTCTTGCCATAACAGCATTCATAAAAGTAAAAATACTGCTGCGCCATCCTACATGGCGTTATAACGACTTGAGCGGTATGCGGGGAAACTCGCACGTACCGTTCTTAGAGGGCTGGGCTCGAGTAATCGGGTCTGGCTACTCGACAAAAGCACCGCTTTAAATGGCCAAGTGATGCTGAATTACAGCACATGCACCTGAGTGAACAACAGTTGCAGTGGTTATTTTCAGGCTTTGAATTAAACGATATCCGGCTTATAACCGGTGACCATAAGCAGCGATTATCGATCACAAAACAATCTGAATAATGTCATGTAATCAGTGCTTTAATGCGCGATAATATCTGTATGACTACCGATGATTATCAACACCGCATCGCTGAATTAGAGGCGCTTCTTGAAGAAAGAGACGCTAGAATTGCTTATTTGGAAGAGCAGTTCCGCATTGCCCAGAATAAACAGATCGGTAAAAGCACCGAAGGCCACCCTGGTCAGGGCGAACTGTTTAATGAGGTGGAGGAACTGGCTGCTGAGAATGTGTCGGCAGAGCAGGAAACTATCAGCTACACACGCAGTAAACCTAAGCGCAACCCGTTGCCTGAAGACTTGCCGCGTGAAGTTATCATCCATGATATTCCCGATGAAGATAAAGTCTGCGATTGCTGCGCAGGTACATTGCACTGCATCGGCAAAGATAAATCTGAGAAGCTTCAGTTTATCCCTGCTCAGGTGAAGGTGATTGAGCATGTACGTCCGAAGTATGCGTGTCGCTCCTGCGAAAAAGAGGGTATCAGCAACACGCTAAAGCAAGCGCAAGTGCCACACTGTGTTATTCCCAAAGGCTATGCAACAAGCCTGTTAAGTCAGATAATCACCAGCAAATACCAGTATGGTCTGCCGCTCTACCGGCAGGAAGCCATGTTCAAACAACACGGTATCGAAATAAGCCGCAAGACCATGGCGGACTGGATAATCCGTTGTGCTGAGCTATTTAAACCGCTCTACGACTGGCTTCATCAACACCTGATACAACAACCGGTTATCCAGGCGGATGAAACCACGCTGAAGGTTGTCGATTCCGGTAAATCGACGAGCTACATGTGGCTGTATGCTACTGGTGTAGATTCACCGCAAGCGACCATTACCGGTTCAGCGATACATAATATCGTGCTGTACGATTATCACAATAGTCGTGCCGGACAATGTGCCGTGGACTTCCTTGGCGGTTATCACGGTTACCTGCAAGTGGATGGCTATCAGGGCTATGAACAAACACAAGCCACCTTAGTGGGCTTCCGAGTAGATGAGGACATTACTGCCCTCACCCCTCACAGACCCGGACGAGCGCAATTAACGCATCCGGTTCTTCATAACAGTTTATTCGCTGCGTAGCTCATTAAACATAACGATGATAGATCCTTGGAATCGCCAATGGGAAGCGTTTAAGCAATAGCGTGAATCGTACCCAAGGAATGTAACTTTTCCTAGAACGGCGACCTAGCCACTTATGCCACAGACGCTCCACTTTATGGTGGAGACGTTTAAGTGATTTTATGTTTCCAGTGATCCCAAAGTAGACAAAGTGTCCCACTAGCCTTCGATTTAACCATTCCCACTGCAAATCCAGCGGTTTATGGCGCATCTTTTGGCACAGCACATTAAATGCCTTTAGTGTTCGAGCGAGCCTATTCTTCGCTGTCTTTTGACAAACAACAAAGTGACCACGTCGAGACCGCCCCCAGTAATGGGTAAAGCCTAGAAAATCAAAATTAACGCACTTACCGCGTTGGATATTCGTTTTTCGATACCGAAATCGAAAATCTACGCGGCGAGTTTTGTCAGGGTGCAGTGTCAGCCCATAACGCGTAAAGCGTTTGGTTAAGACTTGTTGAACACGATAACAATCCTCGTAATGTTCGAACACCATAACAAAATCGTCCGCAAACCGAGTCAAACTTGAACGCCCACGCATGCGAGGTTTAACCGTATTGGCAAACCATTCATCCAATACATAGTGCAAGTATATATTTGCTAGCAAAGGAGAAATAACACCGCCTTGTGGCGTCCCGATTACAGACTTCTTTAGTTTACTCCCATCCATCACACCGGCTTTTAACCATTTGTCTATCATTTTACGAATAACGCCATCCGTCACTCGTTGGTCTAAAAAGTTTCTCAACTGAGTATGTTCAATGGTATCGAAATACTGCTGTATATCCACGTCTAGTACCCACTTCCCCCCGTCATCCATGATGTGATTACGAAGACTTTGTAGCGCTTGGTGCGCAGAGTAGCCCGGTCGAAAACCAAATGAACAGTCATAGAACGTCTGTTCGTATATTGGCTCCAGTAGCATTACAACAGCACGTTGAACAAGCTTGTCTTCAAATGTGGGGATCCCAAGTGGACGCAGCTTGCCATCGCCCTTGGGAATAAACACGCGACGAATAGCAGGCGCTCGATAGCGTCCAGACTTGACTCGTTCAAGCAATGATTGCAGATTTGCATCCAAGTGCTGTTCATAGTCACGTGCTGTTTCACCATCTATGCCAACTGCGCCATCTTTACGTGTGAGCCGATACGCTTCATATAGCCACTCAATATCCAGCTGATGATTGAGTGATGTGAATACTAGTTTCGGTTTCTCTTTAGCCAATTTGGCTATCTGTTGTTGTTTCGTTGACACAATCATCGGTTTCTGAGCACCTTTATGTTTCCCATCAACAGTTAAAAAGTTATGGTGCGCCCTTTCCTCGTTAGGGTCCTCCTGAGCAGAGTTCCCCCAAGTCAACAGTACTATGGCGCACTAAGACTTCCAGCATCTACTACCTAATCACTTATGGATTCGCTTTTAAGCTCCTGAGCGTGCTTCATGTTCGCTCTGTCTGATTAGAAGCCGTTACCAGACAGCCCGGCTTTGTTAATAGCTAAAGCCAAACGCTTATTAATACTCAGGTCAATACTGGATCTCACAGGTTCCTGAGAATTCCATCCTGTACCTTTGCCCCGGCCATAGATCCCGGTCGGACAATACATCTCTTACCATTACGATATGTACTGTACTGACCCCATTCCCAACAAAATGAAGCCTCCAACGTGAACATGATATCGAGACTCAATCCCGCGGCTTTAGCACCTGCTGTCTACGCTTCACGAATAACGTTACCGTTGTCCATGCAAGACTCGCTTCCGGCCAGTGGTTAGCTTTTACCGGGAGGGAGTTGAACCCTCTGGAATTCAACGAATAATTTTGGTTACAGCATAGTTACCTCCTTTATTCTCAGGCTTAGCCTGTCGCAAGCTGGGCCCATGCCAGACGCAAGTTTATGGAGGCGAAAAAAGGCGCGGGCAGTAAGGGCAGTGGCAAAGCAGACTGGGCACTGAACCACATCCAGAAACTCTACCGTGTAGAAACACAGTTAAAAGAAGAAACCGCGGCAAACCGCTATGCGCAACGTCAGGAAAAGAGCCTGCCGCTGCTTAATCAGCTTGAAACCTGGCTGACAAAATCAGCTCAACAGGTGTTACCGAAAACCAAACTGGGTGAGGCAATACAATACTGCCTCAATCAATGGCATAAGTTGGTTCGTTACACACTCGATGGATACCTTACCATCGACAATAACCGTACAGAACGCGTAATCAAACCGTTCGTCATCGGCAGAAAGAACTGGCTGTTCAGCCAGACTGCAACCGGTGCCAATGCCAGCGCCAACCTCTACAGCATTATTGAAACGGCGAAAGCTAACGACCTCAATGTGTTCGAGTATGTCATGGACAGCTTGGAGCAGCTCAGCAAACCTGAAGCCGATATCGAGCAGCTACTACTATGGCAGTTTGCTAAGCGCTAGGTGGGATTACCGGACGCTTACGTTGAATCTCTCGATAAAGGAATTCTGAGTAGGTTTACCGGGTTTAATAAATTCCAGATCAATACCATGTTCTTCTGCCCAACTTGCCAGAGTGACAGAGATGAATTCCGGCCCGTTGTCCATGCTAAGTTTATTGGGATAACCCCGCAAAGGTAACGATACGCTCCAACACTCTGACTACGCGCTGCGATGGCAGATTCAGGTCAATTTCGATGGCCAGTGCTTCACGGTTGAAATCGTCTACCAGATTGAACGTTCTGAAGCGTCTGCCGCATTGCAGGCTGTCGCACATAAAATCCATTGACCAGCAATGATTAGCCTGAACCGGAACGGCCAGTGGTTCGGGGTTTCTGGCTGGCAGACGGCTCTTTCCACGGCGTCGCTTATTCAGCTTGAGCTTGCAGTAAATCCGGTGAACACGCTTATGATTCCAGCCATGGCCCCAACAACACAGGATTTTGTACAGCTTGCTGAATCCGTAGGCCGGATAGCGCTCAGCGGTTTCAATTAGTTTGGCGATGACCTTATCATCCCGCGTTTGATCAGGCTGGTAACGATAAACTGAATCACTGATGCCAACAGCGCGACATGCAAGACGTAAACTGGCACCATGCTGCTCTCGCGCATAATTAACAAGCTCACGCCTTATCGCTGGCTTTACAGCTTTTTTTCGACGATATCTTTGAGGATCCGGTGTTCTAGACTTAAGTCAGCGAACATCGCTTTAAGCATGCGGTTTTCGTCTTCAAGATCCTTCAGTCTTTTGATATCAGACGCTTCCATACCACCATTCTTGGCTCAGTTTACGCCGAAGAACTCTAAAAAGGTATGCCGCTATTTTAGGGGAGGTTTACAGTTGGATTTTGCGGTTTCAATGATGCTATAAAGCACCGCACTGGCATTTGCGCCCGTGGCGGTTTGGCTAAACAGCCAATTTTTTCTGCCGATGACGAACGGTTTAATCGCGCGCTCAGCGCGACTATTGTGATAGTCGTAAAGCACGATATTAGGTATCACTGAATCGGGTATATTACCGTTAAGCGAGTCAGCGCCACTCGCGTACAGCCACATATAGCTGTTGGCTTTTTCAGATTCAACTATTGGGCTCGATTTTGCTCTATCCCATAGTTTTAAGTTAAACATTCATCAATCCACATTGTCCACTTCCCCTAAACTGAGACAGACTTAATTGGAGTTTTCTGCAATGATTAATGTAGGAGACGACTATGAAAAAATCACGCTATACAGAATGTCAAATCATAGGGGTGTTAAAAGAAGTTGATGCAGGTATGGTCGGCTGTTTGTCGAGACCAAGGCACTGCGCAATGTGACGGCGCAAATCGCCCGGCAAATCGACCGACGAGGAAAAGAACCCCTGTTTCTGATACGCCTTCAGGTGAAGCAGTAAAAAGAAGCGCTCCAGGATCTGTCTGGTGCGCCGACGAGCCCAGCGCTGTTCACCGGACGTGGGCGTGTAAACCGCATCAAGCTCCTGTTGCGGGATATCCGTCCGAAACCGTGGATAGGCTGTTCCCTGAATAGCACTCATAACCGGCTCAATCCCATGCTTGCCCGGTGGCCGGGTCCGTGATCAGTGTCTCCACCCAGCAGGCTTTGTCGGACGCAATGCGGTGTGTCTCATCGATCAAGTCGTCCATCATTTCGTCCAGCTGCTCATCCGACGTTGCAGGCACCTCAATGTGGTAGTCTCCATTGTTCTGCTGTTCCATCTCGAACGGTTTCAGGCAGTGGGCTTCGATTACCGTGCGGGCCTGGTGGGGTTTCCGGCTGCGAGGGCGTTGCGGCTCCAGGGTGAGCTGGACGGTTAATGCCCGGTGTCGCGGTTCGGATACGCTCGCCAGGCGTGGCTGGCCGACAGAAGACGCCACTTCGGTTGGGATTTGCATCAGGGCCTGCTCGAACGGCGATTTAGCTTCATGTATCGCAAGGCAGTCTGGGCATCCTGCCAACCGACGTACTCCATAAGCGCTTTGATTTCCCAGCCGGACGCACTGGCCCAGGTGGCAAAACCGCGTCGCAGCGAATGGCTGCTGAACGCTTCCACAGCGTCAATGTCTGCGTCGGCCAGAAGCTGGCGCAGTAGCGGCACGATGCTGTTCGGGTGCAATGAAGTATTGGAAATATTTCCCCAGCGATCAATCGCCCTGAATAGCGCACCGCTGGGCTGGTTCAAAAAGTCCAACCAATCCTGACAGGCCTCCACGGGACAGCACTGCCTCAGAGCTGGCACCTTGTATAGGCGACCTTCGGCCTGACGATCCCCCTTGCTCCTCCGTAAGTACAAGGACATACCGGCAGCGGGGGCCAGCGGCTTTGCTTGTTTTTGCCGGTAGGGATGCTCTTCGCGAATGCCCTTCAGAACCGTGCGTACTAAAGGAGCTTTCGTCGGATCTGGAAAACCTTGGTCCCGGTGCCAGCGTGCCAGCGCCGCCAGACGCTGCTTCAGAGTGGCGGCAGAAAGCCTTTCGGAATGATAGACCAGATAGCGAGCGACGCTGTCGGCGGTTGCGGGCGAGAAACCGCCCCAGTTCACCTCAAAATGCTCGACTGCGGATCGGTAGCTTCGTCGGGTATTGTCGCGGGTAGCAGCCCGAACGTACCGATCAACCGTCATTGGGTCCACCAGCGTCGTCCGATTTCGGCAATGCTCTTGTCGCTTCTCTTATCCAGCGTTCGGCCGCTTCGCACACGGCCTCATTGTCTGCCTTTGAAACCATCTTTTTGGACGTCTTAGCCATTGCATCGCGCACGGGTTGATCGAGTGGTTCGGCTTGTTTGTGCATTCTTGATCTCCTGGTGCGGCCTTGATCCGGGGCGGTAAATCGAGTCATATCGTACCGAGCTTTGGTTAGTATCGTTATCGAAATGGGTATCACAATGGATAACTCTGGATTATCACATGTCTTTACAGAGGTGCTTTCCAACTATCTTTCTGGTGTATATAGTACGTAATAACATAATACGTACTACAGTACGAAATAAACATGAGGACACGATCATGGCCCGAGGTGGCATCACCCAACCCCTGGTCGAGAACGCC
Source organism: Alteromonas oceanisediminis (assembly GCF_018474025.1). Classification (GTDB taxonomy): domain Bacteria; phylum Pseudomonadota; class Gammaproteobacteria; order Enterobacterales; family Alteromonadaceae; genus Alteromonas_E; species Alteromonas_E oceanisediminis. The sequence goes on from NZ_JAHCTA010000013.1 coordinate 29,042, forward strand.
CGTAAACGTCTTCTGGCTCGCAATGTTTACCCCTCCATCGACGCCATACGAGCCGAGATGGGCAACACCGCCTCAAAGACCACCATCAGCAACCACCTGAAAGCGATCGAGGCGCGTGAAAGCACCCGTCTGGACGACGAAGCGCTTCTGAGCAACCACGTAACCGACTTGGTAGGCCAACTGGCTCGGCAATTACGCCAGGACGCGCAGGAGACCATTGAGCAGGCGGGATACCGCCATCAGGCCGAGGTGGTCAGCTTACAGGAAGCCTTGACGGCACAGACCGCTGAGACCAGGCAAAACCAGGCGCAAAATACCGTGTTGGCTCCGGCGCGGGATGATTTACAGGCGCAGATCCATGGGCTGCGTGAGGCGCTCTCGAAACTCGAAGGCGATAACCGCGCACAGGCCCAGCGCATTGAAAGTTTGACTGAGCAGGTTCAGGACAAGCAACGCCAGGTGAACTCACTCGAAGAAAAGCACAAGCATGCTCGGCAGGCGCTGGAGCACTATCGCGGCTCCGTGAAAGAGCAGCGCGAACAGGATCAGCGTCGGCATGAGCAGCAGGTCCAGGAAGAGCAACGCCACCTGCAACAAGCCCTGGCCGTGAAACGCGACGAACAGACCCAGGCCACCCGGGAGATCACCCGGGTGTTCACGGAGGTGACTGAAGCTCGAAAGCAGTCGGATCAGTTGATCCAGCAACTGGACGAGCGGGATCGCGAAAATCGTCGTCTGGCCGACAAAACGGTGCGGCTAGAGCAGCAAACAGTAGCGTTACGCCAACGAAAGGCTGCCTTTGAAAAGCAGCAGCGCGTGAACGACCAACTGAAAGCGAAGGTGCAGCAGCTTGAAACCGACCTGAGCGTGAAGAATGAGCTGTTGGATCGCTTGAGCGCTGACAACGATTCCGACGAGACGATCAGAAAGACCCCTTAATGCATTCGAAAAGTCACACGGCCTGTTGACGAAAAGGAGCATATTGCTCTTGACCGCGACACAAAATTAAGATACCCCGTTTCTTGAAATCCTCCTGACTATGCTTTAGAGCCTACTGCAGTTCTATTGTGGTTCAAGTCTCAGGTGTTTCTCATTGGGGGAGCCCGAGTGGTTTGGATGACGGATTTAGGGCGGCGTGTTGCCCTGCTTTTTCATCGTCTAGGGACAAGTTCTTACCAAAACGCATCCATTTAATGAAACATGTATCGTTTTGCAAATTCGTTTGGACAAAAAATCAGCTCTGCCAATTTTTACGAATGTCAACAGGCGCAATGCGGCGGTTTCAGTCAATAAAAACCCCCGTTGAACAAGCGGTTTCTGGTTATCGTCTGCCATGATTATTGCAACCATCCAAAACCAGTGACCTTCTGTGCAACATTGTTCATCCCACTACTGAACATCCTTTGCGGAAACTGCGAGCCCCCAAGGGTAAACGCGGTATTGAGCAGGCACACCGTCGGGTCATCCAGACGAGTATTTTGGGCTGGGCCGGCAGCATCACCCTTGAACGACATCGCTGTACCCCACCGCTGATCCTGCGCCCAGGCACTGAGCAACTCCCTTAAATGCCGGTCATGCAGGGAGATACCATCAGCTTCCCTATGGCATGCCTTGTCATCGAGACAGATCACAAGAACATCCTGCTTCCGCAACACCTCCAGACACCGCCCGACTGGACGGTACTCCAACTCACTCATACCGGTATTGAGGATGAGCTCCGTTAACTCCCCGGGTTCTTCTGCCAAAAGCACCCGGAACAGCTGGTGCCGGCTCGATACATCCCGTGAACACACTTCCGGTTCAAAGCCATGGCCTGAGAGCAGTGCCTTTATCCTGCCAGCAGTGCCACCGTCACCTTTAAGCTGAAGGATTTCCGGGGTTTTGTGATCACACCGTGAGCTGATTATTACCACGCTTTTGTAGTGCTTGCCCCAGATCATCCGCGCTGGCCCGGAACAGGCTTGTCCACTGGACTGAATGTTGTCAGCGTCACAGGAGACAAATAACGCCGGAAGTTTTGTCATGTGTCTTATCCAAATAATCCGGCAATATTGCCGGGGCTTACCGCCCCAGTCTTTTTGCTGACTGCCCGCCGATGCCAAAATGTTGCTTGGGCATCTCGTTGAGAATGACGCGAACACTTTCAACCGGCGCTCCGAGGGAGCGGACAATAGCGTCTGTTACCTCGTGGATCAGCATCTCTTTTTGCTCGTCGGTGCGACCTTCCAGAATGTTGATTTGGGCAACGGGCATAAAACCTCCTTATACGAACCGGGCCGTGACCGTTCCCAGGCCCTGGTAGCGAACGCTGATGTTGTCACCGGGTTCGACGGTGATGGCCGCGGTGATACCCCCGGTCATGATGAAGGTGCCTGCCGGGATGTGTTCGCCCCGCTCCGCCAGCAAGTTCGCCAGCATGGCGACGCTTGAGGCTGGATGACCCAGCACAGCCGCGCCAGCACCCACGTCCACCACTTCGCCGTTCTTCTCGACCACCACACCCAGGGTTTTCAGGTCCACATCCGCCACTTCGGCCATCTGCCCACCAGTGATAAAGCGGGTCGACGAGGCGTTATCGGCGACCACGTTCACCAGGTCAAACTTGAAGTTCTCGTAGCGGGAGTCGATGATCTCCACGGCGGGGATCACGAAGTCCGTTGCTGCCAGTACCTGGCCGATATGGCAGCCAGGCCCTTTAAGCGGTGCCTTGGTAACAAAAGCGATTTCGGCTTCAATCTTCGGGTGGATCAGTTCCTTGGTGTTGACCACACCACCGTCCGGCACACTGAAATAATCCGCCAGAAAGCCGTAGATCGGTGTTTCCACACCCATCTGGGCCATCTTGGCCCAGGAGGTCAGGCCCATTTTCATGCCCACGATCTTGTTGCCCCGTTCTTCCTTGCGGCGGCGGATTTCCCACTGCACGTCGTAGGCGTCCTCGAAGGTCATATCCGGAAAGTCGTTGGTGACCTTGGTGATGTCGTGGGCCTGCAGTTCGGCGTTTTCCACGTGTTCAGCCAGGGCCAGCATTTGTTCGCGACTTAATGTCTTGCTCATGCGTTTTGCTCCTTCTGTGCCGCCAGCAGATCCAGCGCCACATCCACAATCATGTCTTCCTGGCCACCCACCATGCGGCGTTTGCCAAGCTCTACCAGAATGTCCACGGTCTTCAGGCCGTATTTCTGCGCCGCCACTTCGGAGTGGCGCAGGAAGCTCGAGTAGACACCGGCGTAGCCCAGGGCCAGGGTTTCGCGGTCCACTCTGACGGGACGGTCCTGCAGCGGCCGAACGATATCGTCAGCGGCGTCCATCAGGGCGTACACATCGGTACCATGCTCCCAGCCCATCTTGTCGAAGGCGGCGATGCACACTTCCAGCGGCGCGTTGCCCGCACCGGCGCCCATGCCGGCCAGGGAGGCATCAACACGGTCACAGCCTTCTTCTACCGCCACGATGGAGTTGGCCACACCGAGGGCCAGGTTGTGGTGGGCGTGGATGCCGGTTTCGGTTTCCGGCTTGAGCACATCTTTCAGGGCCCGGAAGCGGTCGCGGATGTCGTTCATGTTCATGGCACCGCCGGAGTCAACGACATAGAGGCAGGTGGCGCCGTAGTCTTCCATCAGCTTGGCCTGTTCCGCCAACCCTTGTGGGGTCTGCATGTGGCTCATCATCAGGAAGCCCACGGTGTCCATGCCCAGCTTTCTGGCATGCTCGATGTGCTGCCTGGAGACATCCGCCTCGGTGCAGTGGGTGGCCACTCGTACGATGCGTGCGCCAGCGCTGTAGGCATTGTCCAGGTCGTGGACGGTGCCGATGCCGGGCAGCAGCAGGGTGGCGATTTTGGCGTGTTCGGTGACTTCGGCGACCGCTTCGATCCACTCCAGGTCGGTGTGGGCGCCGAAGCCGTAGTTGAAGCTGGAGCCCTGCAGGCCATCGCCGTGGGCCACTTCAATACTGTCGACCTTGGCCTTGTCCAGGGCCCGTGCAATGTCCTGCACGTTCTTGATGGAGTACTGGTGGCGGATGGCGTGGCTGCCGTCGCGCAGTGTCACGTCGGAGATGTAGAGTTTCTTGCCGGGATTAAAGGTCATGATTTGTTCCTCCTCAGTTGACCAGCGATTCAGCGATGCGCTCGGCGGTACCGAGTGCCGCGGAGGTCATGATGTCCAGATTGCCGGCGTAGGCCGGCAGGTAATGGGCGGCGCCTTCCACTTCCAGGAAGATGGAGGTCTTCAGGCCGCTGAAGCGGCCCAGGCCCGGGACGTTCATGGGCTGATCTTCGGGGATGTCGTCGAACTGCACCTTCTGTTTCAGGCGGTAGCCCGGCACGTAGGACGACACGGCCTGGACCATCTCCTCGACTGAGGCTTCCACTTCCACCTTGTCGGCGGCGTCGGAGAGCACGTAGACAGTGTCGCGCATCAGCAGGGGCGGCTCGGCCGGGTTCAGGATGATGATGGCCTTGCCCTTCTGGGCACCGCCGACCATCTCGATAGCCTTGGAGGTGGTTTCGGTAAACTCATCGATGTTGGCGCGGGTACCGGGGCCGGCGGATTTACTGGAGATCGACGCCACGATTTCGGCGTAATGCACCTTGGCGACCCGGGAGACCGCCGCTACCATCGGGATGGTGGCCTGGCCACCGCAAGTGACCATGTTGACGTTGCCTTCCTGAAGGTTCTGTTCCAGGTTCACCACCGGCACGCAGTAAGGACCGATGGCCGCCGGGGTCAGGTCGACGATCTTGATGTTTTCCTTGTGACCGCGCAGGAACACCTCGTTGTGCATGTGGGCCTTGGCGGAGGTGGCGTCAAAGACGATGTCGATGTCGGCGAATTCCGGCATTTTCACCAGGCCGTCCACACCCTCGTGGGTGGTGGCCACGCCCATGCGGGCGGCACGGGCCAGGCCGTCAGACTCGGGATCAATCCCGACCATCACGCCCATTTCGATGTGCTGGCCATTGCGCAGGATCTTGATCATCAGGTCGGTGCCGATGTTGCCCGAGCCGATGATGGCTGCTTTGATTTTCTTGCTCATAATGTTGTCCTCTCTGATCCGGATCAGGCGAAGCGCACGGAGGCGCTACCGATGCCACCAATATCCACGCGCATGTAATCACCGGCCTTGACCGGCTCCAGCGGAACCAGGGAGCCGGACAGGATGACTTCGCCGGCCTTCAGGGTGATGCCGAACTCGCCCAGGGTGTTGGCCAGCCAAGTCACGCAGTTCACCGGGGAACCCAAAGCAGCAGCGCCGGCGCCAGCACTCAGCACGCTGCCGTTCTTCTCCACCACCATGCCGCAGGTCACCAGGTCCACCTTGCGGGGAGACACGGCCTGGTCGCCCAATACAAAAAGTCCACAGGAGGCGTTGTCGGCCACCGTGTCCTGGATGGCGATCTTCCAGTCCTGAATGCGGGAATCGACAATCTCGAAGCACGGCATGACACACTCGGTCGCCGCCAGTACATCAGCATTGGTGATGCCGGGACCGATCAGGTCTTTTTTCAGGATGAAGGCGATTTCGCCCTCGGCGCGAGGCGCAATCAGTCGGTCGCTGATGGGCATGATTTCGCCACTGTTGAACACCATGTCGTCGGTCAGGTACCCGAAGTCCGGTTGATGTACATTCAGCATGTTCTGCACGGCCTTGCTGGTGACGCCAATCTTCTTGCCGATGATGGAGGCTCCATCCGCCAGCCGGCGTTCCAGCATGCGCAGGGAAATGTGATAGGCGTCGTCAATGCTGATGTCTTCGCCACGGCTGGTGAGTGGGGATACCGCTTCCCGAGCGATCATGGCTTGGTACAGCTCGTCGCCGAGCATCTGGATCTTTTGCGGTTCCATCAGGCGTCTCCGGAAGCCGCTTTGTCGGCCTCATCAAAAAAGTCGTTAACCAACCGGGCAAAGCGGCCAGCATGTTCAATCTGGGTCCAGTGGCCACAACGGCCAAACACGTGTAACTGGGCGCGGTCAATCAGCTCCGCCAGCTTCAGGGAAGCCTCCAGCGGAATCACTTCGTCTTCACGGCCGTGCAGGAGCAGGGTTTCGTGGGGCAGCGCGCGGATGTCCTCTTCCCGGCTGGCCAGGTTATCAACCCAACGCTGGCGAGGTGCCGGGAACATGGCCGCGAAAGACTCCTGGAAACCGGGGCGAATGCTGGCCTGGTAACGCATTTCTGCCAGTTCGTCGGTCAACAGCCCCTTGTTGAAGGCAAATACATCCATCAACCGACGCATGGTTTCCAGCGAGGGCTGGTAACCCCAGACTTCGTCCAGGCCCTTGGTGATCGGGAAGCTGACACCTACAGACCCCATCAGCACCAGGCGACGAACCCGCTCCGGGTGTTCGATCGCCAAGGCCAGGGCCAGGCCACCCCCGAAGGAGTTGCCTATCAGATCCACTTTCTCCAGATCCAGCGAGTCCATAACGCCGATGGCATGGGCCACCCAGCGTTCACGGTTGTAGGTGTTGTCTCCCGGGCGTTCGGTGTAACCGAAGCCGAGCATGTCCGGCGCCACCACACGACGGTGCTTTGCCAGTTCCGGAATCACCAGGCGCCAGTTGGCCCAGGCCGTCACGCCGGGGCCGGAGCCGTGGATCATCATCACCGGGACATCACTCTTTCCATTGTCGCCACCATGGTCATGCACGTTAGTGCGGTACCCGGCAGCGGTTATCTCACGCCCGATTTCGGGGCTTTTTTCAGATGCTGTCATGATCGTCTCACAATTTTACGCAGATGTTTTTAATCTCGGTGTAGAACTCCAGGGAGTGCACACCGCCCTCGCGGCCAATGCCGGACTGCTTGCTACCCCCGAAGGGTGTGCGCAAGTCACGAAGGAACCAGCTGTTGACCCAGATAATGCCAGCTTCGACCTGGCCCGCCACACGGTGGGCACGAGTGATGTTCTCGCTCCAGATTGCCGACGCCAGTCCGTAGGGAAGACTGTTGGCCAGCTCGATGGCTTCCTCTTCGGTGTCGAACGGGCACAGGTGGACACAGGGGCCGAAGATCTCATCCGTAATCACCGCGGAATCTTCCGACAACCCGGTAAAGATGGTGGGTTCAACCCAGGCACCACCGGCCAGTTCGTCCGGCATCTCTGGAACGCCACCACCGGTAACCACAGTGGCGCCGTCATCCACGGCTTTCTGATAATAGGAAAGGACTTTTTCACGATGTTTGAGGCTGACCAGTGGTCCCAGGTTGGCTTCAGCATCGTCTGGCGGACCGATTTTTAGCCCCTCAGCTGCCTCTTTGAGACGGGCCACAAACTCGTCAAAGATGGGCCGTTCGACATAGACGCGCTCGGTGCCCAGGCACACCTGGCCACAGTTCACAAAGGCCGAGCGCATGGTGCCTTCGATGGCCTTGTCCATGTCGCAGTCGGCAAACACCAGGCCGGCGTTCTTGCCGCCAAGCTCCAGGGAGATGTCCCGGATGCCTTTGGCAGCTGCTTTCATGATGATTTCGCCGGTGCCGGTTTCGCCGGTAAAGGTGAAACCATCAACGTCCGGGTGTTCAGTCAGAAAGGCACCAGCGGAATCACCGCCAAAGCCATGCACCACGTTGTAAACACCATCCGGCACACCGGCCTCTTTCATCACCTCGCCCAATAGCGCTGTGGTCGTGGGGGTTTCCTCGGAAGGTTTAACCACTACGGTGTTGCCGCACGCCAGGGCGGGGCCGACCTTCCAGGTCATCAGCAGCAGGGGCAGGTTCCAGGGGCTGATTACACCAATCACGCCTTTGGGGCGGCGTACGGCGTAGTTCAGCGCGCCGGTGCCATCCGGCGTGGGCATTTCAAAGGACTCCGTGGGCACGTTCTTGATCATGTCCGCGAATACCTTGAAGTTGGCCGCACCCCGGGGGATGTCGATGTGGCTCGCCATGGATTTCGGCTTGCCGGTATCGAGGCATTCCGCCTCCAGGAACTCGTCGAAACGGGCATTGATGCCGTCCGCCACCTTATGCAGGATGCTGGTGCGTTCCTCCAGCGTCATCTTTCCCCAGGGGCCGCGCAGGGCCGCTTTTGCGGCCTTAACGGCGGCGTCCACCTCGTCCCGACCGGCTTCGTGAACCTTGCTGATCACCTTGCCGTTGGCCGGGTTGACGTTGTCGAACAGCTTGCCGCTGGCGGAGCCAACGTACTGCCCGTTGATGTAGTGCTTGATGTCTTTCATTGCTGACTAATCCTGTTATAGATAGGCCTGTCGAACGGTTGAAAAATCAGGTCAATACCGTCATGAAGCGTTCGTTCACCTGGCGATCGTGGTAGAAAATCGCCTTGCCAAGCTGCTCCGCTTGCCAGGTCACCGGCTTGTGATCCGGGTAGAAGTAATCGCCGCCACAGAACACTTCATTGCGGTTGCCGGACGGGTCAAAGAAATAGATGGTCTGGCCGTGGGTCAGGCCGTGACGGGTCGGGCCGATATCGATGGAGGTATCGGTCATGGAGATCAGATCCGCCGCCCGGAGGACCGCTTCCCAGGTATCCAGGAAGAAGGACGCGTGGTGGAACTTGCCTTTCTCTTCGTGATGAATGAAGGCCACGTCGTGCTCCTTCATGGAGACCGTCAGGAACTGCGCTACGCGGGTGCCTTCGGGGTCCAGTACCTGTTCGGCCAGATGGAAGCCCAGCACGTTCACGAAAATGTCATAGGTAGCAGCCAACTCAGGGCCGTAGAACAGGCAGTGGTCAAAGCGGACGGCTTTCATGCCTTGCAGGCCACGGGGCCAGGCTTCCGGGTTCACGCTGGAAACGCCCCACTTGCCGGTGTACTTCTTGTCGGCATATAGCTCGAAGGCATGGCCGGAGGGCACGGTAAAGCGGACGCGGCGACCGCAATCCTTCAGATCTTCGGCCGGCACCTGTTCCACCTCAACACCGTAGGCCACCAGGTCTTTTTCCAGCTGAACCAGAGTGTCTTCGTCCACTACCTTGAAGCCCATAAAATCGCAGCCGGGCTCGTCTGCTTCACGCAGCACCAGGGAGAACTTGTCCACCTCGGTCCAGGCTTTGAGATACACCCGGCCCTGGTCGTCACGATCGGTTTCGATCATGCCCAGCAGCTCGGTGTAGTGTTTGACGGCTTCGCCCATATCGAGAACCCGGATCTGTACGTGGCCGGGACGCATTACACCTTTTTTCATAACAGTTACCTCAACGCTCTTGTTGTTTGCTCGCTCGTATCGCCCGGAGCCGATGGCTCCAGGCACTCAATAGTCAGATCGGTGACTGGATAGATCCGGCAGGCCAGGACCTCCCCCTGTTCAATGGCTTCGGGCGGGGCATGTACGCGGCTCATCTTTCCGCACCTGTATTCACCCTCAATCACGCGGACCTTGCAGATGCCACAGCCACCGCCTCGGCAACCGACAGGCACGCACTTCAGGCCCCATTGCTCCATGGCCTTGAGGACGCTCTGGCCTTCTTGGCAGGTAAAATCGTCGCCCGTTGTGCAATTATACACCTGAAATCGAGCCATACCTCCTCTCCCCTTAAGATTTCCTTGAAGATCCCAACGTTACATTTCAAGCGCGACGTCAGCCGGTGCCAATCATTCTACTCAACCACCGGAGTACTCCGTGTAAAGCTCTTAATTGGAGCAAGAGGGTTACCCCTGATACCCGCCACCCACCGGCAGCACCGTACCTGTGATATAGGAAGCCTCGTCAGACGCCAAAAAAAGTATGGCATTGGCCTGCTCTTCCGGTGAGCAGTAGCGCTTCATGAAGCTCATTTCGGTAGCCTCATCAACGATAGCCTGATACCACCCCTTCTCCAATTGACTCATGGCTTTACTATTACGCGGAATCCGCCGCTGGCCAACATCAGTACCACCAGGAGCTACTGCGTTGACACGGATCCCATATTTGGCATTTTCTAACGCCATACACACGGTCAAAGCGTTTACACCCCCCTTGGCCGCCGAATAGGGCACACGGTTAGAACCTCGGGTTGCTAGAGATGACACATTCACGATCACTCCACTTTGTTGTTTTTGCATCTGTGCCAAAACTGAATGGGAACACCAAAGGGTCGGAAACAAGGAGCGACGAATCTCGGCTTCGATCTGCTCTTCCTCGTAGACTTCATAAGGCTGGACCCAGATCGTACCGCCAACGTTATTAACCAAAATGTCGATGCGGCCAAAATGACTTACCGCCAAATTGACTGCCTTGCAGGCATCCGCATACCGCTCCAGATCAACGACGCTGATCTGGACGCTTGCCGCGCCGGCGGCCAGGGCCTCCTCTGCCACCTCTTTGACAATATCGGAGCGATCCACCAGCAGCAGGCTGGCTTTTTCAGCAGCCATCTGTAGGGCAACGGCACGACCGATGCCCTGGGCAGCACCAGTCACAATAGCGACGCGGTTTTCAAAACGTTCGACTCTCATTTAGAATTCCTCACTTGCTGGTCGTAAATTTCTCGTAGTGGAGGCTGACCGGTTGAATACCCACTTCCTGCATAAAGCTGCTAACAGCTTCGACCATCGGCGGCGGACCACACAGATAGATATCAACATCACCATCATTCAAATCACTAGGTTCAATATAATCTGTGACGTAACCCTTCTGCGGCCAACTGCTATTTTCTGAGGCCACGCAGACATCAAATGTGAAATTATCGATGGCCACGGCGAAGGCTTTAAGCTTGTCCAGCTCGACAAGATCAATATCGTGCGTAACGCCGTAGATTAGGTGGATCGGATGAGCGCTTCCGTCCTGCTGAATCTTTTCCAACATCGCCAGGAAGGGCGCCAGCCCCGTTCCCCCAGCCAGCATCAGTACCGGGCGCCTCACTTCACGCAGGTAAAAGCTGCCAAAGGGACCTCGCAGGGTTATACTGTCACCTACGCTCGCCTTGTTTGCCATATAGGTACTCATCAGCCCGCCGGGAACCGCACGGATCAGGAAAGATACCGATTCGTTCGCCTGGTTAACTATGGAGCTGAAGGAATAGGCGCGCCATTGGTCAGTCCCCGGTACCTGTACATTGACATACTGCCCCGGCAGAAAATGCATGGCCCGCACTTGATCACCGGAAACGGCAAAGGACAGGGTGGAGTCAGACAGATGGTTAATCTCAGTCAACCTGGCATGTACGTCGGCTTGCTGGCTACGCACACAGACTTCTGACGTGGCCGGCACGGTAACGACACAATCCGACTCCGGAATCATGCTGCAAGTCAGAACATAGCGCTGTTCGGCTTCCCGAACGGACAGCGCATCCTCTATATAACCATCCATCTTATAGCTGCCCGATTCGCAGTGACACTTACAGGTACCACAGGCACCATCACGGCAGTCGAGCGGAATATTGATTCCCGAACGATAAGCGGCGTCGGCCACCGTCTCCATCGGTAACGTGGTAATAAATCGAGTTACATCATCTTCAAAATTGAGCGCTACTTTATACACTGGTTGATACCTCAGGCCCATTTCAAGGGTGCCGACGACACACCGAGAGGCACTTGTTATTAAACTGGTTAATTCAGATCCGGGAATCCGGATGGAAGCCTCGTGGCTATTCCTGACTGACAGGGAAGCCATTAGGCTTATATATCCGGACGAATTCAAAGGTGATAGATATCCACAACGTGGTGGATGTAGTCGTTCTTCAGCACAGCCTTCTTGCTCTTGATTTTCAGCTTGCCGTCTTCACCACGAATCAGCTTGACAAACGCGGTACCGAAATAGGTATCTACATTGTCATAACGTACGCTGTGGGTCATCCAGCTGTAGCGCACTTTTGCATCACTGGACGATACAGCGAGCACCTCCAGGTTGCTCAGCATGTGCTGGGTACGCGGCTCCGGCATTGAACTGACGCTGGAGCGCTCTGTCTGGATGCGGAAAACACGATCCTCAATTCCATCCCGTTTATCATAATAAATCAATGACATCTCTGACTGCGGATCGTCCGTCAGCTCGCCGTCCACATCCCAACACGGCACCCAGAATTCAGAGTTCTTATCATAGTGCTCAAGCCAATGGCTATAATCCTTATCGTCCAGCGCACGCTGCTCAGAATGCAGAAAATCACGAATCTCGTCGTAACTGATTGTCATGGTTACTCTCCCTTTTCCTTGCGCGCCGCTTCGGCAATCATTTGTTGCCAGTAATGGTGCTGAACAATGAACAGACCCTCATCTTCAGTCTTCTTACCACTCATCACAGGGTGCAAATCGATAGTCATCGCCTCTTCATCCTGCCCATCGATCCAGTGAGCAGCACCACGACTCAGGTCATTCCAAGGCAGTTTCATGGCCTTAAAACCTTGCTGGCATGCGCGAAACTCTTCAAGGTCATCCGGGGTCGCCATGCCGGAAGCGTTAAAGAAGTCTTCGTACTGACGGATGCGGTGGGTACGCGCTTCAGCATTTTCTCCCTTGGGCGCGATGCAATAAATGGTGACTTCGGTCTTGTCCACGGAGATTGGACGGAAGTGACGAATCTGGGAGCTCATCTGATCCATCAGGAATACGTTCGGGTACAGGCAAAGGTTACGCAACTTCCCTATCATCCAGTCGGCACGATGAGCGCCAAATTTTTCGACCAGCTCGTTTCGGCGCTCGTACAGTGGGCGATCCTCCGGATTAGGCCACTCCATCCACAGCAGAATGTGGCCATGTTCAAATGCATAGAATCCACCTGTTTGCTTGTTAAAAGTGGACAGGTCCATCGCCTTAACATCATCAGCGGACATGCCGGCCTTACGACGAGCCACAGTGGCAACGTAGTTCCAATGAGTAGCAGATGCGTGGTACCCATCGGCTCCATTCTCGGCCTGCAATTTCCAGTTGCCGTCAAAGATGTAAGTCGATGAGCCACGCAACACTTCCAGACCTTCCGGTGACTGATCGACAATCATGTCGATGATTTTGGCTGCTTCGCCCAAATGTTTAGTCAGCGGCTTGACATCATCATTCAGCGAGCCAAAAAGGAAGCCTTTGTAGCTTTCCATGCGCACCTTTTTTAGGTCATGAGAGCCTCTGCAGTCAAAGGAATCCGGATAGCCAGCATCGTCGGGATCTTTGACCTTGATCAACTTTCCGGAGTTATTGAAGCTCCAGCCGTGGAAAGGACAGGTTAAAACTGCCTTGCTACCCTTCTTTTTGCGACAAAGAATAGCGCCACGGTGGGTGCAGGTATTGATAAAGCAGTTCAGCTCGCCATTTTTATTGCGGGTAATAACAATGGGCTGGCGTCCGATATAACCGGTAAAATAGTCGTTTGCATTTGCAACCTGGCTTTCATGCGCCAAATAAACCCAGTTTCCTTCGAAAATGTACTTCATCTCCATCTCGAACAGCTCAGGATCAGTGAACATGTCGCGTCGACTACGATACAGGCCTTTTTTTTCATCGGTTTCAATCAGACCGCCTACTTTTGCTATCAGATTATTATGCACAGACTACCCTCCTTTTTTTTTTATACATATTGAAGGGCAGCCCTAGGAATAACTATCCAGTGAGTGCACTCTTTATCCTAGGGCTGCAAAGACTCGGTTTTGCATTGCATCTTATGTTCAATTGAGTAGTTGAACGAAGCCGCTACGCGGCAGAGGCGTAATTCGTCTGTACTTCTCTGATCCCTTCCAGCCCGGAAGGGGACCAGAGGAGACACCCCATGAACGCCAACGAACACGCTCGCTTCCAATCCCTGCACCAACGCTACCTCACCGAACTCACCCTGCGGGGCAAAAGCCCCAAGACCATCGATATGTACGCCCGCTGCCTGCGGCAGGTCGGCGACTTCTTCGACACCTCTCCCGACCAGCTTAGCACCGATCAGCTCAGGCAGTATTTCATGCACCTGGTCGAGCACCGCTCCTGGAAGTGTTCGGCGACAATTAGGATGACCGGTTAGCGACAACTATCTTGGCCGGTTGGGTGTAACAATTGGCCCCTTGTTTTCCATGGTGGAGCAAAGGGTGCCAGGCCAACACATAACCAACTGACAAGAGGAGCTGTACATGCAGCACCGACAAAGTGGCGCACCCGAGAAGATCCACTGGAAGCCGTTTGGGAGACAGAGTTACTCCCTTTGCTAGAAGCCAAGCCTGACTTGACCGGAACAACCCTGCTGGATTATTTGCAAGAGCAATACCCTGAGCACTACGACCAGACCATTTTGCGCACTCTGCAATGTCGGGTGAAGCAATGGCGAGCACTGTATGGGCCGGAACGCGAGGTCATTTTTCGCCAACAGGCCGTTTTGGCACAGCAGGGATTTTCGGATTTTACCCACCCAGATAACCCTGTGACGATTCAGTCCAAGGCTTTTCCACATCTGCTCTATCAGTTCCGTCTGGCCTACAGTGGCTGGCGCTCGGTTACCGTGGTTCAGGGCGGTGAGAGTTATGCGGCTCTGGCGACGGGATTGCAGCGAGCCCTACAGCGAGCTGTGCCAGCATTACCGCATGACGCCCACCCGAAATAATCTGGGGCAGTCCCATGAGAACGGTGTGGTGGAGTGTGCCAATGGCTCGCTCAAGAAGCGCCTGGCACAACAGCTGTTACTGCGCGGCCACAATGACTTCGAGAGTATCGAGCAGTACCAGGAGTTTATCGATTGCGCTGCTGACAAACTCAATCGGCGCAACCGGTCCCGTGTGCTTGAAGAGCAGACCGCCTTGCAGCCACTGTCGGAGTTTACAGCCGCCGAGTATCAGACCCTCCATCTCAAGGTGACGCGCAGCTCAACGATCGAAGTCCGCCGCGTTGTCTACACCGTGCCATCGCGACTGATTGGAGAGTCGGTCCAAATCCGCCTGCACCACGACAAGCTGGTGCTGTTCGTTGGTCAGCAACCGGCTGTGACATTGCCACGCGTTTATCCCAAGACGAGTGAGAACCGTGCCCGCAGCGTCAATTACCGGCACGTGATCTGCTCGCTGGCCTCAAAGCCACAGGCCTTCCGCTACTCTCAGTTGCGTGATGACCTGCTTCCAGACGACAACTACCGCGAACTCTGGCAACTCGCGGATGAGCATCTTGACCCCCGTGAAGCCTGCAAGTGGATCGTGACCGTCCTTCGGCTGGCCAGTGAATATGATGATGAACAGTCGCTGGGGGAAGACCTGTTGATAGAAGCCCGGGTCGGCCGGTTCGCGTCAATTACCGAGATCCAGTCACGCTACCTTCGTGGCAATCCCGACCTCGAATTCTCAGCTTCAAATCAACACACCCTGGTCAGTTATGACGACTTGCTGACTTCGATCCGCAGCCAAGAGGCGTCGATATGACTGACTCCGTCGCCTTACTGCTTAAAGAACTCCGTCTGCCGGCCTTCCACCGTCACTATCAATCGCTCTGGGAAACGGCCATTGAAAAGAACTGGTCACATACGGATTACCTGGCAGCCTTGTGTGAATACGAACTCTCAGATCGCTACCAGCGTCGAACTCAGAAGTGGCTACGAGAGGCTAAGCTTGCGGCCAACAAAACCTTCTCTGCGCTGGATCAAAGCCGTTTTAGTCGCCCCTGCAACGCCGCACTGGCCAAGCTGCAACAAGACAATGACTGGGCACACCATGCCGACAATGTGCTCTTGATCGGCCCTAGCGGCACTGGCAAAACCCACATTGCCAATGCCCTGGGCCATCAACTCACCGAACAGGGCGTGCGCTGCAAACTGTTCCCGGCGATAGCCCTGGTTCAGCACTTGCAGCAAGCCAAGCGCGACCTTGATCTGATGACCGCCATGACACGACTGGACAAGTACCGGGTCATCATCATTGACGATATTGGCTACGTTAAAAAACGGATGCAGAAACCCAGGTACTGTTCGAGTTCATCGCTCACCGCTATGAGAGTGGCAGCTTGATCGTCACTGCCAACCAGCCATTCAGCGAGTGGGATCAAATCTTCCCGGACAGCATGATGACCGTAGCCGCCGTAGACCGACTCATACACCACGCGACGATTATCGAATTAGAGGGGGAAAGCTACCGACGACACAGCAACAGCTTAAGCAGGCTGGAAAGAGTAAAAAGTAAGACCACCCAACCGGCCATCATAATTGTCGCGGACCGGACAAGGTAGTTGACGCCAGAAAGCCCGTCTCTTACTTTTTCACTCTAACCCGCGATGAACCAAAGAAAGCGGTTGAATTCCCCCCAAGTATCAACTAATCTTACAAAATATCAACTAATCTTACAAAATATTAACTAATCTTACAAAATATTAACTAATCTTAGTTTAACTATAAAAATTATATCATACGATGCAAACCATGTTATCAAATGTGCTCATTAATTCCGTGATTTTTGCTCAGGCAGACCCGCTTGAAGTATCCGAATACTTCAAGCGTCATGTCGGACACCACATGCTGGAACCTGCAGATCGGGTACGCAGTCTCACCCAAGCCGCTTACCTCAATTACCGTGATTTTGCTGGCCTCGGGCTGTCACTCATCCGCTACGGTGATCAGGTGAATATTCGTTGCTCCGAACCTCGAGAGATCTACCACTTTCAGCTTGTGGTCCGAGGTGAGTGTTGTTGGCGCTTCCAGGACAAGCACATTCGGATGTTGCCTGGTCAAGCACTTATGGTTAATGCCTATGAGCAAGTGTCGCTAACGTATTCTGCTGATTGTGAAAAAGTTATTATTGCAGTGCCTCAAGCGCTGATCAACGAAATATGCCTTGATCAGGTAGGCTCATTGCCTCGTGAAGGGGTCATGTTTTCATCTGACATTATAAACTTGAGTGAATCGACATGTCTCATGAAGTTGCTGGATGCGCTGTTAACTGAGGCCGATGGCAGCGAGTTGTTGGGTCCGGAGCATGTGGAGCGGCCCTACCGTGAAATTCTGATCCGCAAGCTGCTGCAACAGTTCAGCAGCAATGTTGCCTCAGAGCGTGACCTACACGCCAATGATTGCAGTTTTTCCAGCCTCTTGGCTTACATTGAGGCCAATATCCGCGCTGACCTGAGCATTGAAGAGCTGGCGCAGGTGGGAAATGTAAGTACCCGCACCGTCTACAACCTGTTTGCCAAGTATTTCAGTGTGACGCCGAAGCTGTTCATCAAGCAAGCCAAGCTGCAAAGCCTGCGTAAAGAACTGGCTGGTGGCAAGGCTATTCGGAATGTGACGGAAGGCGCTTTGAACTACGGCTTTACCCATCTTGGGCGTTTTTCATCCGACTATCGTAAGATGTTTGGTGAGCTGCCGTCGGAAACGTTGCAGCGCAGTCGCCGAAGCTAATGGATCCGACCAAGTGGTAGCTCAGTTGGTTAATCTGAGCGGCACGAATGATTCAGACGTGCCGTTTCAGTTGTGACTGACCGCAGATCTTATCCGTGACCGTTTTTACGCAAGCCTATCTGCTGTTGCCGTGGCGGTGAACCCGGGGTGATGTCAGTATCGCAGGCCATCCCTATCAGGCTGGCGGCCGATGAGATGTGGACGTTGATATCGTAAACGGCGCTCCCCGCCACGTTCAGGTACGGTAAGTAGTCACAGTAGAAACAACACAGGTTGTCCATACACGTTCATTCCGCGACGTCCTGCCACCCCAGTAAATTTCGCCCTACAGTAACCTCACATTTCCCAGCACGAGGTTACCCTTATGAGAAAGCACCGTACTCCAGAACAGTGGCAGACCCTGGTTGATCAGCAGCGCGCCTGCGGCTTGTCAGCGCCGCAGTTTTGTAAACAGGAGGAGATCGGTTGCGCCAGCTTCTGTAACTGGCGCAAGCGCCTGTCCGATCCGTCGACTGATGAGTCGTCAGGTCCCGGTGAAGCCGGTTTTCTGGATCTCTCGTCGTTGATGAGCAACTCTCCATCCTCCGGCCCAGGCTGGAACATTGTGCTTAGCCTCGGCAACGGCGTGGAACTGCGGCTGAGCCAGAACGGATGATCGGGCTCGATAGCCAGGCGCGCATCTGGCTGTGCACCGAGCCCACCGGCATGCGCAAATCATTCGGGGGCTTGAGCGCCCTGGTCCGGAATCAGTTGAAGCACGACCCACTTAGCGGCCAGTATTTTGTCTTCGTCAACCGTCGAAAGACTCAGATGAAGATGCTGTACTTTACCGCCACCGGTTATTGCCTGTGGGCCAAGCGCCTGGAGCAGGGACAGTTCCGGGTGCCGTTATCTGCCTCTGGTCAGCGGGCCCTGACCCTGACGGATCTGCAACTGCTGATCGATGGTATCGAAGTGCAAAAATGCCGGCAGTTCAAGCGTTTTCGAGGGGTATAGAGAGTGGACTTCGGGTATAATAACGGCCATGAATTCAACGGCTTCCACTCCTTCTTCCAACGCACCTTCTTACTCGGCCCTGGCCGAGGAGAATGCCGTGTTGCGGGAGCAGTTGGGCGCTCAGGCGGAGTCCATTCGCCAACTGACCCATCAGTTGGACTGGTTCAAGAAGCAGCTGTTCGGCCCCAAATCCGAGAAGCAGGTTTATGACCTACCAGAACAGGACAGCTTGGGAAGATGCGATTAAGTCCCCGATGTGAGAGCATAGCTGCATAGTAAATCATAAACGTTACCGCCCATAAGCCAACAGTTAACCTTTGCTGATAGCGAGTTTTCCAGTAAGCGCCGTCAGACCCTTAAAGAGATATTCTTATCCAGAATGGATAACCTGCTGCCGTGGTCTCAACTGCTGGAAGTGATTGAACCCTTTTATCCTAAAGCAGGCAATGGCAGACGTCCGTATGCGCTTGAGACCATGTTTCGCATTCATTGTATGCAGCAATGGTATAGCCTTGGTGATGAAGCGATGGAAGATGCGTTATATGAAATTGCTTCGATGCGTCAGTTTGCGCAACTGTCATTGGATAAAGCCATTCCAGACCGCACTACCATTATGAACTTCCGGCACTTGCTGGAAAAGCACAAGCTGACTCGCAAATTATTCAAAACGGTCAACCAATGGCTGTCTGACTGCGGTGTGATGATGACGCAAGGAACATTGGTGGATGCGACGATTATTGAAGCGCCCAGCTCCACTAAAAACAAAAAGAATGAACGTGACCCGGAGATGCATCAGACTAAGAAAGGCAATGAATGGCACTTCGGTATGAAAGCCCATATTGGTGTGGATGCCAAGAGTGGCCTCACCCATACGCTGGTGACCACCGCCGCAAACGAGCATGACCTGAACCAGTTGAAGAACCTGTTGCATGGCGAAGAAGAATTCGTTTCCGGCGATGCCGGTTATCAGGGCGCAGAGAAACGGGAAGAGTTGCAAGATACGAATGTGGAATAACTGATTGCTGAACGCCCCGGAAAAGTCCGGGCACTGAAAAAGCATCCTCGCAAAAACAAAACGGCCATTAACATCGAATACTTAAAAGCCAGCATCAGAGCAAAAGTGGAGCATCCGTTTCGGATCATCAAATGTCAGTTTGGCTTTATCAAAGCACGCTATAAAGGACTGATGAAAAATGACTCACAGTTAGCCATGTTATTCACCTTGGCGAACCTGTTTAAAGTAGACCAGATGTTAAGGCGACAGCCAAGAACTATCTGAAATCCTGGAATAACCCGGAATAAGGCCGAAATCAGGCCTAAAACGGCAGTATATTTGCCGAAATTGAAAATTTAGCGTTCAAAAATTAGACGGTAAGTGCAAAGACTGGTTCAAGAACTAAATTGCAGGACTTATTCGCAGTTTTGTATGGACTCCCCTCGTTTTGCAAGAGATAACTGCTGGCACTATCGGTTTAACTGCTTGCTTGTATCCGGCCTCATAATCTGTCTTTTCTCGACAGGGACCCTGATGGAGATCCGCTCGACAGCGCCTAATTTCCCTAACGGCCTATTATGGCCCGCTGCGAACGCTGGTTTAGCTGTCGTCGGTTCAACCTGTTGTGCCATCATGTCATACTCTTTGCAACTCTTTACTCTATACCCCGCATCGACTGCTTTAACTTGTGTTTATCACGCTGGCATAACGCGGTATGCGGTGCCATTCGACAATATTGACCAAATTATCCTTGCATGTTTAGCAGCCAGCGCTACGGCTGCCTTGTTAAAACCACGTCGTTCTTTAACTGCTTTGACCCATAAGCTCTTTCGATCACTTTTCTTCTCCACAAATCGCATAACAGCACGAGCTCCATGTACCAGCAAGGTTCGCAAATAAACATCGCCTCGTTTTGTAATTCTGCCTAAACGATTTTTTCCTCCTGAAGACCATTGCCGGGGAACCAATCCTAACCATGCGGTAAACTGTCTGGCGTTTTTAAATTGCCCAATATCACCCACGCTGGCTAACAACGCAGATGCAGTCAGCGGTCCCACACCTTCAATTTCCATCAAGCGTCTTGCGTCCTCATCTTGTTGCACCTGTATTGTAATATCACGCTCATACTGTGCAATTTCACGGTCCAGGTCACACAGGCGTCTATATTGTCTGTGGATCAATGTTCGAAGCAGGTGTGGCAATCCATTTTCTGCATCCTCCAGCAACTCGGGCAGTAGCATGCGTAGCTTTTCACGTCCCAGAGGCAGCACTTCGCCAAATTCCATCAATAGCCCCCGTATCTGGTTGACCAACGCTGTGCGTTCGGACACCAGAAGGGCGCGAATTCGGTGCATCGCCAATATGGCTTGTTGCTCTTCGTTTTTTATCGCTACAAACCTCATATCAGGCCGGGAAGCAGCCTCACATATTGCCTGAGCATCATTCTGGTCATTCTTATTACCTTTGCGATACGGTGCAACAAACTGTGGGGCTATCAACTTCACCTTATGGCCTAATTTTATTAATTCTCTGGCCCAGTAATGGGCACTGCCGCAACTTTCCATTGCGACAATACAAGGCGGCAAATGAACAAAAAACGGTAAAAGGTCGCAACGTTTAATCGTCTTTCGAAGTGCTGGTTTTTCTTGCTCATCAACACCATGCACATCAAAAACATTCTTGGCTAAATCCAACCCAATACGCATAATAGTCATAGGACTCTCCTCATTGATTAACGATATTCACCTTAATCATGGCACATCGATGCCGATTATGAGGGGAGTCCATCCCATTTCCCTAGTACCTGTAGCGGCCTGACTTCTTATATCGCCTGACCCGACTTTATCCGCACATTCCGACCCGCAATCATTGATTCTATCCT
>NZ_JAHCTA010000014.1 GCF_018474025.1 Alteromonas oceanisediminis
GTTGTGGCGAAAATCCTAGCGTAAGCGGGCACCCACACAGTGTATTCGAAAGGCCGCATCAGCGGCCTTTTTTGTGCCTGCGATTTGCTCTGTTGACTCATTGACGACTTTGGCTTGGCAGCGGGTTTAACCTTCTCAAACACGCCGTGGATACATCCGTGTAGGTTCGGCGTTTGCTTCCCTGCAGACGACGGTTTGCGAATGCCAATCCCGCTGCTGTGCGCCTGAAACGCAGGGCGTAGTTAGCCTACAAATCGTATAAACAAATTGTAGTAGCACGGAAGCGCAGTTGGGCTTATTGCGTCAAAGGCTGTTTGGCAAGGATGCCACACACGCAGCCTACAAGGATGTATTGACGGCGTCTTTGTAAGCAATGAGCCTGACTACGCTGGAAGTGCGGGAAATATCAGCAACTCATCAAACTGCTTTGTGAGTGCGGGAAACAACAGCAATCAGTTGTCATGTACATCCAGAATCGACTACCCTTAAGTGATTGTAGTAAGCGCTTCTTTTGAGGAAAAAACGTATTGAGTTCGGCGTCGCTGTTTAAAAATAACTCATTGTTGATCGGCATAAGCACCATGCTGATCCTCATCAATAGTTTCCGTTCAGGCCTCGCCAATGCTGATGAGAGCGTTGCAAATGATGTAGTCGTTGTGGTGAATAAGGCGAACCGCCTAGCGTCATTAAATAAGAAACAGGTTATTGATATTTACATGGGGCGATACCTCAGCTTTCCTGATGGTAAGCCGGCAGAGCCTATTGATTTTCCTTCCAATACTGCTGAAAAAGCATCTTTTTATCTCAAGCTGGTAAACAAAGAAGAAAGAAAAATTAAGTCTTATTGGTCTCGACTGCTCTTTTCAGGTCGTGCTAGACCACCTCTGGAAGCAGAGTCAATGCAAGACGTGGTCGCCCTCGTCGAACAGAAACAAGATGCTATCGCCTACCTTCCTCGAAATGGCGTAACGTCGGAGATGAAGATTGTTTATGAATTTAATCAATAAAAAATCACTTAACATAGGCAGCAGCTTTTATCGCTGGAGTATGGCTGTGCTGATGCTTATCTTAAGTCAGTCGGTTTCCGCTGAACTGAAGTTCAGCGGTTTTGCAACCTTGGCGGTAACACACTCCTCGCACGATGAAATTCGATTTCGAACAGCCTTGTTAAACCGAACACGTAGTAACTGGACAGTGGCAAGTGACAGTGTCATTGGTGGGCAAATTAATTATCAATATCAAGACCGTATAGATTTTGTAGCGCAAGTGGTAATACAGGACCGCGGCGAAACCGATGCATTAAACTATCTTGAGAAAGCGTTTATGCGCGTCAATATCGACCGTAACTGGTCGGTGCGTGTGGGCCGTATGAGCAATAATCTTTATCTTCTGTCTGAGTATCGACCCGTCGGATATGCTCAAGCGTGGGCTCGACCACCGATCGATTTCTATTCATCTTCGTCCGTGGCTGCTGTGCTAGATGGAGCGGAAGTCAGCTACAGCACTGACATCGGAGGTGGTTATGCCAAGTTTAGTTTTGCGTATGGTGAATCAACACCAGAACTGGGCGGAGACAGCGAGTCATTTAGTGTTGACTTTACCGACCTATTCTCATTAAGCGTAGAGTATCAAGTGGATGATTGGCTTGTACGCGCCATGTATGCAAAAACAAGGATCGATAACTCTGAACTGAGAAGTCTTGGGAAGTTTATTCAGGGTTTGGAATCAATTCCCAATGAAGCATGGCCAGAGGCTGCTGAAATTGCGGAGGGGTATCGCGCGGAAGGAAAAACGGGACAGTATTATTCGGTTGGTTTCAAATTTGATAATGGTGAATGGCAGTTTCAGGGAGAAGCTGCTGGATTTGAAGCTGGTTGGCTGCAGTTCCCTGATGCGCGATTTGCATATTTTTCAATCGGTTACTATATTGATGAGTTTTTGCCGTTTGTCGTAGCATCTTCCGTTCGGCCCAAAGATCCGACACCAAATTTTGTTCCTCCTATATTGGCAAGCTTTTATCCAGATGACTTGCAAGACCTCGTAAATCTTAGTGCTAGTATTACAAACGAATCGCTGGTTACAAATGCAGTGGATCAAAACAGTTACAGTGTGGGAGTACGCTGGGATTTTGCACCTGATTGGGCGTTTAAGGCACAGTTTGATCATTTTCGTATCCAATATCCGGGTTCAGGATTATTTGGCAACAATGATCCGCAATTGAGTCGCAGCCCTCAGCAAATGAATGTTGTACACTTAGGTTTAACCACTGTTTTCTAGCGCAAAATCTGTGATCAAATTTAGCCAGCAATTATACATTCGAGTCGCGGTTACCATTGCAGTAGTCGCAGCCGCTATTTCGCTAGCAGCAGCGGGTTTGACCTATTATCAGAGTTTGCAACAACAGCGCTCACTCAATGGCGAGCTGGTTAATCAGCTCGCGGGCAGTGTGACAAAAACAGCAGCGATTGCCGCTTATTTAGATGATGACGATCTGGCGCAGGAGATCGTGAATGGGTTGGCTGATATTGACATTGTTGGCGGTGCACAAGTCATCTTCAATGAAGATATTCAAGTGCAAAAAGGTAATATCACAGGCCGAAACAGCATCCGTATACCTCTAATCGACCCCTTTAGCGGTGAAGAGCAAGTGGGAACATTGGTGATTGTTCCGAATCAGGCATTTATTCAAGCGCAGGCGCAATCGATTGGTACACAGAGTGTTATCGTGCTCATACTGCTTAGTGTGATCATATCTGCCGCGGTGTCGCAAATAGTGCACCGTAATCTTACCCGCCCGCTGCGCCAGCTAACACAAGGCTTTTCAAAAGTTGACCCGAGTATTATAGACAGCATGCAGCCGATTGATATTGACTATAAAAAGCGCGATGAAATTGGCACCTTGGTGAGTGGCATTAATGCGCTGATTATCGCGCTTAAACAAAACTTGCAAACTGAGCGAATTCTGCGAGAGCGTACGCAAAAACTCGAACAGAAATTCAGAGTCATTTTCGAACAAGCGAGTGCTGGTATTGGATTAGTGAATTCAGATAACCAACTAATGACACTGAATAAGGCCATGCTTTCTTTGTTTGAAGGTGTGCAGGAGGGGGACGACATTACGCAATTGTTTGTCGATTCAGGCCGCGTAACGACAACCTTGAATCAGATGCGGAACTTACAGCCTTTCGGGCAAATTTCACTCGATTTAGAATTTATGCATGGTGATGAAAAACGCTGGGTACATTGCCTGTTCGCCAAGGTCACAGAGCAGCGCCTCAAACGTAGGCTCGATCAAGGCATGCTGATTGAGGTCATCATGTACGACATAACAGAGCGCATTCGTCGCGAGCAATCTGTTCGATTTGAAGCGGATCACGATTCACTGACAAAACTACGCAACCGTCGATCCGGTGAGCGCGCGTTGATCCAATCGCTCGAACAATGCTTGAGAAATACGCATACCTTTGTACTGATGATGATTGATCTAGACGATTTTAAGCCCGTCAACGATACCTACGGTCATGACGTTGGTGATGAAGTGTTGGTTACCATTAGCGAGCGAATGATGCGTTACTTTAATGCCGAAGATGACGTATGTGTTCGGTGGGGAGGCGATGAATTCGTCGTTGGCTTCAGCCTAGAACAAAGCACACATAACTCGCTCGACACGCTGTGCCAGCAGTTACTGGCCGAGCTGCGCACACCGATCCATATCAGTGAAACCATCGAGTGCCAGGTAGGCGGCAGTATTGGGGTTGCTCAAGCGCCGGAAAATGGCAACACCATAGACGAACTTATCTCTCTGGCTGATACGACTATGTATACTGTCAAACAACAAGGTAGAGGAAATTACATCATAGCCAAAACCTGAGCAGGTCACTGCTCGTCCAATTTCATGATGAGGATGTATTCCCCTCAAAATAGTAGGTGTTTCAATGCAATTTAAATCATTAGGTAGTAGCGGCATACAGGTGTCGGAGGTGTGCTTAGGGACTATGACCTGGGGCATTCAGAACACCCAACAGGATGCTGACGCACAACTCACTCAAGCGCTCGACGCGCAAGTGAACTTTATCGATACCGCGGAGATGTATCCCGTTCCACCGAATCAGGAAACCTACGGCGACACAGAGCGCATTATCGGTGACTGGTTGCGACGTAATTCTGCGCAGCGCGGTGACGTGGTCCTCATGACGAAAATAGCCGGTAATGGGCTTAATTATATTCGCAACGGCCGTGCGATTAGCGGTGAAACGGTCACTCAGGCGATCAGTGAATCACTGCACCGCCTGCATACAGATTATATTGATGTATACCAGTTGCATTGGCCGAATCGTATGTCACCCCATTTTGCCAAGCATTGGCCTAATCGTGTACTGCCATCAAAAACGGACGTAGCGGCAGAAAAACAAACCATGGCTGGGATCGTGCGCGCGCTGGGAGAGGCGATAAATGCAGGCAAGATTAGACATTGGGGTTTATCGGATGATACGCCGTGGGGGATCCAGACTTATATCAATTTGTGCGATGAGCTCAATGTGCCACGACCCGTTTCCATTCAAAATGAATTCAGCCTGTTGCACGCAAAGGATTGGCCTTACGTGATTGAAACCTGCGCATTTGAAAACGTCGCGTACTTGCCCTGGTCGCCGCTGGCGAGTGGGGCACTGAGCGGTAAATACCTGAATGGAAATCGTCCAAAAGGCTCTCGATGGACCTTAGCTCAACGCATGGGATTGTTTCGTGATACGCCTGAAACACAGCGAGCAGTCGCAGAGTATATTGGCCTTGCAAATGCATGGAATATTACCCCCAGTCAATTAGCGTTGGCATGGTGTAAGCAAATTGACGGAGTGACTTCTACGATCATTGGCGCAACGACGCAGGCACAACTGAATGAAAATTTAGCGGCCTTTGAGATAACGCTGACAAGCGAGCAAATGCAACGCGTTTTAGACGTATTCAAGCGCTATCCTGCGCCGTTTTAAACGCAGCGCAAAATACACAGGTAAATCCTGTGCTGCACGTCGAATATTGTGAGCGGTGTGTCGCTAGTGTCTCATGAGACAATTCGCACTCGCGGTGGCACGTCATAAATGTGTCATCAATTCAGGCTATGCTTTGCTACTGAAAAGCGTATTACGAGTTATTACGAACGACCATGACATCGCCTATTTCTGAGCTTTCTTCGTCTGCTGTTACGCCTCTTCACGAATTGAGCAGAGGCAGTAAATTACGCCGCTGGCTGTGGTTATTATTTCTTGTTTACGTGATGCTTACGGCAGTCAGTATTATTGGAAGTGGTTTCAAACTAGCGACCGCTGAACATGCGAGAACCTTGTTTGATTTTGCGTCTAATCCGGTGATGGGCTTAATCATTGGTATGGTCGGCACAGCACTGATACAGTCTTCCAGTACCGTCACCTCCATCATCGTTGCCATGGTGGCCGGCGGACTGCCCATAACCATCGCCGTTCCCATGATGATGGGTGCTAACATTGGTACCAGCATTACCAATACCATCGTCAGTCTGGGCCACGTGGCCAATAAAGCCGAGTTTCAGCGCGCGTTTAACGCCGCCACTATCCACGACTTCTTCAATGTGTTTGCAGTCATCATTTTCCTACCGTTGGAAATCGCTTTTGGCCTGCTTGAGCATTTAAGCGGTTTGCTCGTTACGTTGTTTTCCATTGGTGCAACCTCAGAGGTCACAGGCTTTAATCCGATCAAAGCTGTCACTGAACCGGTCGTTGACGGGTTAGGCGGGTTACTCAGTATCCTACCCGGCTTGTACCCGGGCATTTTCAAAATCTTAATCGGTATCGTATTGATCGTGGTGTCCATCACTTATATGGGCAAGATCATGAAATCGCTGATGGTGGGCAAAGCGAAAGATATCTTGCATGCCAGCATCGGCCGCGGCCCGCTGGCCGGTATTTTCTCTGGTTCCGTGGTCACTGTGTTAGTGCAAAGTTCATCAACCACCACATCCTTGATGGTACCTTTAGTGGGAAATGGTGTGTTAACCGCAAAGGATATTTACCCCTTCACGCTAGGCGCGAATATTGGTACTTGTATAACGGCACTGCTGGCGGCGATGGCGATCACCGGCCCGAATGCTGCCCTGGCGTTACAAATTGCACTGGTGCACTTGCTGTACAATGTGCTGGCGGTGTCGATTATCTACGGCATCGTATTCCTACGCAATTTACCGCTTGATCTCAGTTACCACTTGTCAGTGAGAGTTGCCGATCGAAAGATACTCGGTGTGGGCTATATTGCAGGTTTATTTTTTATCCTACCCTTATCGATTATCTTTTTGAGCCGCTAAAACCGCAATCACAGCACCGGTGGTTGCGGTTTCGGTGAACCACTGTGTGACGTCAGAATGCGTATTTCGCCGACAATTGCAGACGGTTCATATCGCCTGCTAAGCCACCTTCCGTTTCACGATGCGCAAAGGCGTATTCTGCTCCAACGGTAATCGCTCGCGTGGGTGAATACAAAAGATTGACCCGTGTGGAGTAGGTCGATTCGCTCACAGCTGCGCCGGTAAATGCAATATCGTTGTCAATTTCAAGCGCCGAAAAGGTCACACTGCTGCGCATTGTGTCATTCCATACGTGGCGATAGGCGATAGCATACCCGAGGGAGTCGATCGAGCTTAGCTCGCCATTGCTGTCAAGCACCGCTCCATTAGCGGTATTCAAACCAATGTATCGTCCAAGGCCCTTGCCACCATTGAGCATGATGCGCACGTCATCACCATTGGCAAAATTGATTTTAGTGGTGATGCTGATGCCGTACGACGTTTCGTTGCTATCAATTGACTCACCGTCGTCGTACGACAACTGGCGTAACAGGCCCGCGATTTTTAGGTAACCCCAGTCGCTCTTATGCGTATAGCGTGCAATCACATCAGGGACGATACTGTCGTCTGCCACGATACGACCACCACCGCCATTGGGAGTGACCGTTGTTTCAGGGTTTTCGAGGGCGAGTTCCCATGCCCCGCTGGTGTAGCGAATCAATGCTTGTCGATTAAAAATGGTCGCATCGGTCACACCAATGAAATCCAATGTTTCTGGCAGCGTCCCGACGTCTTGAAAGGTCGACCAAGTTTGCCCGACTGTCCAATTTTTGTATTTCATGAAGGCATGGCGAACGCGAGGTGTCCACGAACTACTGATCCGGTCATCACCGGCGGGCGTTACCAGCATATCAAATTCAATCACGCCGGTAATTGTATCGCCTTCGTCTGTTGGCGTGTTGGTCGTAAATCGAAAGCGGGATTGGCGTGCATGCAGGTCTAATTGCGCACCTTCATCGCCACCCGTAACGGGTATCAACGCGGGAATGTAAAAATCACGGTTTAAATTGCCTGAGTCAAGCGAGCCCTCGGTGTACATACTCGCAATGGCATCCACTTTGACATAGCCCGAAAAGTTGACATCGGTGCGTGCCAATACATTAGCCTGGATCGTTGCTGCCGCTGTGGTACAAAGGAAAGCAAATGCTGTTTTTTTCATGATATTGTTCATAGTGATATCCAATCTGCCGTCGTGATTTTGGTTAAAATGGTGTAAATACATCGTTAACGTTTGGTCATTGTGCGCAAAATCGGTGGCGTGCCAATTAGCGATTCGTCTATGAGACCAAAGTCGCATGTTGTTCGAGAGCAGAACGGTTAGAGTGATAGATAGGAATTTTTAAACATTACATACTGGAGGCAATGCGATGGATGCCAAAACTTACCCTGTTCCAAGCGCTATCGAGAGCGAAACGCTGTTAAATAACGAGCAATATCTGGCTATGTACGAAGAGTCGGTGAACGATCCTGATGGTTTTTGGCGGAAGCATTCATCGCAGTTGGATTGGTTCACGTCGCCCACAATCATAAAAAATACGACCTTCGCCCCACAGGGAGTGTCGATTAAATGGTTTGAAGATGGCTCGCTCAATG
This sequence comes from Alteromonas oceanisediminis, assembly GCF_018474025.1. Taxonomy (GTDB): domain Bacteria; phylum Pseudomonadota; class Gammaproteobacteria; order Enterobacterales; family Alteromonadaceae; genus Alteromonas_E; species Alteromonas_E oceanisediminis. The sequence goes on from NZ_JAHCTA010000014.1 coordinate 7,964, forward strand.
CGAGCTACAACTGCATCGATCGCCACCTGAAAGACAATCCCCAGCGGACTGCATTACTTTGGGAGGGCGACTCGCCAGACCATAGTGAAACGATTTCGTATCAAACGTTGCACGATGAAGTCTGCAAGCTCGCCAATGGTATGAAGAAACTTGGCGTGCAAAAAGGGGACCGTGTCGCTATTTATATGCCCATGGTGCCGCAAGCTGCGTACGCTATGCTGGCCTGCGCCCGCATTGGGGCTGTTCATTCGGTCATTTTCGGCGGTTTCTCACCCAACGCGATTGCTGACCGGATCAACGACAGCAGTGCAAAAGTGGTGATTACCAGTGACGAAGGCCGTCGCAGCGGTAAGAGTGTAGCGCTTAAACAAAATGTGGATGAAGCCCTCGTTAACGGTGCGTGCCCCTCTATTGAGGCCGTGATTGTACACCGTGTAACCGGCACAGATGTGCAGTGGAATGAAGTTGACGTCGCCTGGGATAAGCTCGTTGAAGACTGCGAGTCGCAGTGCGAACCCGAAGTGATGAACGCAGAAGATCCTCTCTTCATTCTTTATACGTCTGGCTCCACAGGCCAACCCAAAGGCGTTGTGCACACCACCGGCGGTTATCTTCTCTACACCGCAATGACGTTTAAATACGTTTTCGAGTACACGCAAGACGATGTCTATTGGTGTTCAGCAGATGTGGGTTGGATAACCGGGCACAGTTACATGGTGTATGGTCCGCTGGTGAATGGTGCCACTCAGGTATTTTTTGAGGGCGTGCCAACGTACCCTGATGTACGTCGTATCGCTCAGATTATCGAGAAATACAGCGTTAATATTCTGTATACCGCACCCACCGCAATACGGGCGCTCATGGCTCACGGTGACAAACCCGTAGAAGGCTGCAATATAGACTCTCTACGTCTATTGGGCTCAGTGGGCGAGCCAATTAATCCTGAAGCGTGGGAATGGTATTACCGGGTGTTTGGACAAAGCCGCTGTCCGATCATGGATACCTGGTGGCAGACGGAAACCGGTGGGGTCATGATTGCTCCGCTTCCGGGCGCTACTCCATTAAAGCCTGGTTCTGCAACACGACCCCTATTTGGTATTAAACCGGCGCTATATGATGCAGACGGGAAGGAGCTTAGCGGTGAAGCTGAAGGTAATCTTGTGATAAAAGACAGTTGGCCGAGTCAGGCGCGCACTGTGTATGGCGACCACGAGCGCTTTAAAAGTACTTACTTCAGTACGTACGATAATGTGTATTTTACCGGTGATGGCGCTCGCCGCGATAATGATGATTACTACTGGATCACGGGGCGCGTTGATGATGTGTTAAATGTTTCCGGTCATCGATTGGGAACAGCAGAAATTGAAAGTGCGCTCGTTGCTCATCCTGATGTAGCAGAAGCCGCTGTGGTAGGGTTTCCGCACAACATAAAGGGGCAGGGAATTTATGTGTACGTATCACCTAACGAAGGGGTTGACGTTAGCGACGCACTTACGTCAGATCTCAAAGCTTGGGTGCGTAAAGCGTTAAGTCCGATTGCAACGCCCGACATCATCCAATGGTCGCAGGGGCTCCCGAAAACCCGCTCAGGTAAGATCATGCGTCGGATTCTACGTAAAATAGCGGCGAATGAGCACGACCAGCTTGGCGACACGTCGACACTGGCAGATCCGTCCGTGGTCGATACACTCATCAAGGAACGCTTGAACCGATAAGTTTGTGCATATTGCTCACAGGGGAAAACATGACCACGTTACTCATCGCCGATGACCACCCACTATATCGTGATGCCTTGCGTGGCGCATTGTCTTCCTCGCTTCCCGCATTAACGCTTATCGAAGCTTCAGATCTGGCCATGACCGTGAAAGCATTAGAGAGCTGTGATGTGGATTTACTGTTGTTAGATCTCCATATGCCCGGTAGCCAAGATTTATTTGGCTTGTTGCACGTGCGAAAACTGTTTCCTGACGTACCGGTAGCCGTTGTGTCAGGCACAGAAGACACAACGATGATCTCTAAAATCGTCGGGGTGGGCGCGCTTGGTTTTATTCCAAAAACAGCAAGTAAAGCCGATATTGCGACAGCGGTATCGGCTATTTTAGACGGTGATGTGTGGCTTCCTGAAACCATCAGCGGGAAAATAGAGGCCGTGGATGAGTCGTTTTCAATGTTAGCGGATCAAGTCTCTAGCTTAACCCCCTCCCAATATAAAGTGTTGTGTTACCTGCGTGATGGGCTTCTCAATAAGCAGATTGGCTACAATCTGGATATCGCAGAAGCGACCGTTAAAGCGCATATCACCGCAATATTTCGTAAACTGGGCATTAATAATCGTACTCAAGCCGTGTTAATTGCCTCCCAACTCCAACTTGAACCGCCCGCAAAAATCAATACGCTCTAGATTCATTAAATCACTGACTACGTAAAATGTTGCAACAAACTAGTTAAGGTTCGGTTTATTCGAGTTAAATTGCGTTTGCTCGTAGCGTAAAACGCTGTAAATTGCGTGCCCACATCGTCATTATGATTGGTTAACACGTTTTCTAGAGGACAAAATGAATAGAGTATTTTTTGTTTTTGCGCTCTTATTGAGTTGTATAGCATTGCCGGTAAATGCAACCAACACGTCTGGCGTTCATGGCCCAGTGGTTGATCCAACAGACAGTTCATTTCAATACCGATTTGCATTTCAACCCGGCGACGACGGTGCTCCAGATGCTACCGCGCATCGGTTACATTACCAGCGTGCGCTGAATGATCAGTTTCGTGCGCGCGTGCTCACGCAATTCCGTGATCGTGGCGGCGACAGTGACTTTGAGTATGACTATCTTCGTGCTGAGTTGCTGTGGTATTTCAGACCCAAGCAAAATGATAACTGGGACAGTGGTTTACGTTTTGACATTCGTACAAGAAAGGGCAGCCGCCCGGAATTATTCTCTATTAACTGGACGAACCAATGGACGCTATCGCCCAAATGGCGACTTCGCGGTATTGTTATTGGTGGTTGGAACTTCGGCGGAAACGCTGAAGGTGGTACCAATTTATCGACCCGCGCAAGCTTGAATTACAAGCTGGAGTCTGGTCACCGCGTGGGGGTTGAAATGTTCAATGAGTATGGGCTGGTGAGTGACATGGGCTCTTTCAGTGAGCAAGAGCACCAGTTAGGCCCGGTGCTTAGCGGCAAAATGGCTGGTGTTTCCTATCAAGTTGGTTACCTGGCGGGGATCTCAAGTGCCGCGTCTGACCATAACTTCCGTCTGTGGTTTGGTAAGTCGTTCTAAGTCTTACAATAAAGCGGGTTAATCAATCACACCCGCATCATCAATATAGCGCGTCATTGCTTGTAGCAAGGCGCGCAATTTAGCGGGGCGCACGGGCTTATTCATAAAGTGAACACCCTGAGCTTTGCATTGCGCCATCACATCAGGATCGTGAACCGCAGTGATCAGGCAAGCAGGAAACACGATATCCAAAGTGCTGCGAAGCTGATCAATTAAGCAAAGCCCGTCGGTATCTTTGCCTAGCTGGTAATCCATCAATACAATCTGCGGCTTGTGCGCAAGTGCCAGTGATGTGGCTTGAAGCTCGTCACGAGCGGTGAAAACTAGCACGCCCCAACGCTCTAGCAATACCGCCAGCGCATCTAAGTTTTCCTGTTGGTCATCAACGCATAAAATACGCAAGCCAGAAAAGCTCGATGGACTGCGTATGAACTTTGTTGCTGTCTCAGCAGTCGGTTCTGCCAGGGGCAAGCGTAGTGAAAAACAGCTTCCTTTTTGCGGGACTGACGTGACAGATACACTGCAGTGCAACTGTTCACTTAATCGTCGTACTACACCGAGTCCTAAGCCTACACCACTCTCATCATTGTCACCGGTGCGATAGAAGTCAGCGAATACAAGCGCTTGTTGCTGCTCACTAATCCCCACACCGGTATCAAACACACTCATGACAGCGCACCCTTTTTGCTGTCGAACAGTAAGTAAGACTTTGCCTTTTTTAGTGTATTTCACAGCATTTGACAGCAAGTTCTGCATAATTCTAAACAAAAATGTGTGATCGGCCATCACCCAGCATGGTTGGATCTTATGCGAGAATTGAAGGTGTTTTTGTTTCGCTCTGAGAATGGTTTGGTCGATCAACGGTGTGAGCAATGCCTGAACGCTAACGGGTTCCATGCTTGGTTTTAACTCGCCTTGATCGAGTCGTGCGATATCCAGCAGTGTGGCGATAAGTGCTTCACTGGCGTTGACGCTTTGGCTCAGCTTATTCACGACAGTGCGGGTGTCGTCCGGTAGCGAGGATTCATTCAGTGCCGAAACGTACAACTTGGCAGCGTTCAGTGGCTGTAAAACGTCGTGACTGGCAAGCGCTAAGAAGCGTGTTTTGCTGGCGTTTGCCTCTTCAGCCGCTTTGCGTGCTCGGATCAGCTCAGCGTTTATCGCATGCACCTCTTCAGTGCGTTTGAGTACCCGAGCCTCAAGATCCAAGTTCGACTCTGCCAGCGCCTGTTGGATTTCAATGTGACCCGTAATATCGTTGAATGTCGTTACGAAACCACCACCGGGCAATGGATTTCCCACCATTTCAATGACACGACCATCGCGTCGTTGGCGGGTAAACTTGTGTGGAGAACCAGAGCGTAAGTGCGCCATACGTTTTTCAACTTCAGCATCGGTGTCGCCATCACCCCATTCGCCGTTTTCGGCATTGTATCGCACCAGAGTTGATACGGGTGTTCCCACTTCCAACATCCCATCAGGGTAGGTGTAGAGGTCGGCGTAGCGTTTATTCCAAGCGACAAGCCGTAACTGCTTATCAACAACGCTAATGCCTTGGTCGATATTCTCAAGCGATGTGATCAAAGCGGTCATATTGAATTGCATTGCTTGCGTCGTGTCGTCGAAGAAGTTGATCACCTGAGTAAAGTCGAGCTTTTTACCACGCGTCATGCTGTCGATCAGCGCACGGGCGCTGGAAGCGCCTATTACACCGCCCAGAGCACGTTCGCAAAATGCCAAAAATGATGGGGTGGGCCGTTCGTTTAGGGCTGTTTGAGTGTCGTTTTGTTGATTAAAATCTTCCACCAACTGTGCGCAGCGTCCTTCACCCATGAACGTGGTTAACAGTGTCATTAGATCTTCAACACGAATATCCACAACCTGTGCTTTGCTGCTATTGTTGGGGGCGTCGGTGGGTGATACAAAAGCTTCCGCCTGAATTCGATCAATAAGCCGAGCGTGTCCTAGCAAAGAAAACACAACATAGGCGAGAGCATTAGCGCCTAAGCTGATCATGGCACCTTTACTCAGCAGTGCGTCCTGACGTGTCGGATCGAATCCTTCACCAAGGGCGGGTAGTACTAACCATAATATCCAACCTACAAGCCCAACGAGTAAACCCGCATACACACCGTGCGCATGGCCTCGTTTCCAGTATAGCCCGCCAACAATCGACGGCAGCAGTTGGATTACCAGCGAGAACGCAATCAAGCCAATTGATGATAGCGAGCGGCTATCGGTCATCTGTTGTTGATAACCCAATGCCAAGAGCAATATCACACCGATAGTGACGCGACGTATGAGCCGAATGCGTTTGCCATAGTCTCGCTGCTTGTCGTGTTGGTTTTGCTCCGAGAATATGCTGGGTAACACAACATCGTTGGTTAGCATGGTACTTAAGGTCAGGGTAGCAACAATAATCATGGCCGTTGCCGCTGATAAACCACCCAGAAAGACGATTGCCTGAAGTAATGTCGAGTCAGATAACATGGCGATGCTCAGCACGTAGGTATCTGGCGCAATATCGACACCGGCGAAAATCTGGTTGCCGGCTACCGCAATGATAGGGATCACGCACACCATCAATAGCAGGTACAGTGGGAAAAGCCATCGTGCCGTTTTGAGATGGTCAATATTGACGTTGTCGACAATCGCTACGTGAAATTGTCGGGGAAGACAAATAATAGCCGCTGCCGCCATCAAAGTCTGCGCCCAGAAATTAAACGATGAAAATGCTGAAAAGGCTTGTGGATTAACCAGTGCCGGCAACAGCGGCTCAGACTCAACCATGCTAAAGGCAACGATGCCAACCAATAACAGCGCGATAAGTTTAATCGTGGATTCAAATGAAATCGCCAGCATCAGACCGCGCCGATACTCAGTGACGTCAGTGCGTTTCGTGCCAAAAAAGATGGCAAAAAAGGCAATGCAAATTGTGACAACGACAATGATGACATTCGGGTCTTTGTGCGCCGTTAGCATTTGAAAGGTAGCGCCCACCGCCGTAAGTTGCAGAGCAATATACGGGATGGTCGCCAACAGCGCGATAATGGTCACTAACAATGCCACGGTCTGACGTTTGCCGTAACGCGACGCGATGAAGTCAGCGATACTGTTGATATGCTGTTTTTTGCTGACCAAGACTAACTTGTATATTAGCCGATAACCGAGGGTGTAGACCAAAATAGGCCCGAGCAAAATAGGTAGATACATCCACGTATCCAGGCTGGACTGGCCAACAGCACCAAAGAACGTCCACGCCGTACAGTAAATCGCAATGGCCAACGAGTAGACACCCGGGTGTGACGTGAGCCAGCGAGCAGTAGGCGAATTTTTGTCACCCCAACGCGCTATCCAAAACAGCGAAAACAGATAAATAAGCGCAAGCGCTGACCAACCGAGAGTCATGGTTTGTCCTAACAATTTATTTACACATCTCACTCTAGCACAGACAAAAAGCCAGGCAGACTCCTACGACCATGGTCTCATTTCTTGAGAGCTCGCTGAGGTCTAAAGTAACTGGCATGGCTCCAATCAATGATGTGCTGTGGGTTTGAGGTCAAGGCTGAGTATATCAGCTAGTTTAACCTCAACGAACAATCACTTGGTTAGGGAAATGTAAAATTAAAACAATCATTTAACGTGATCGAGGACAGCAAAATGGCTTTTAAAAATGATGACGACAAGAGTGCGTACTGGCGAGAAAACCTAAGTCTGCTCGCAAAATTGCTGGTGGTATGGTTCGCCGTATCTTTTGGTGCAGGGATTTTGTTTGCAGAACAACTTAACGCTATTCAGTTTTTTGGCTTCAAATTAGGCTTTTGGTTCGCACAGCAAGGTGCCATTTACGTGTTTGTTGCGCTGATTTTTGTCTATATGGCGAAAATGAATGCCATGGACAAGCGCTACGGCGTAGACGAGGAGTAGGGTCATGAATGTTCAACTATTAACGTTTATTATTGTCGGGGCAACGTTTGCGCTCTACATCGCTATCGCATTGTGGGCCAGAGCTGGATCAACCAATGATTTCTATGTAGCAGGTGGCGGTGTACCGCCGGTGCTGAATGGTATGGCCACTGCCGCCGATTGGATGTCGGCTGCATCTTTTATCTCGATGGCCGGGCTCATCTCCTTTATGGGTTACGACGGCGCAGTGTATTTAATGGGCTGGACAGGCGGCTACGTGCTATTAGCCCTTTGTTTGGCGCCGTATTTACGTAAGTTCGGCAAGTTCACAGTGCCTGACTTTATCGGCGATCGTTACTACTCACAAACTGCGCGTACCGTCGCTGTTTTCTGCGCAATCTTTGTGTGCTTTACCTACGTTGCGGGTCAGATGCGCGGTGTGGGTGTTGTATTCAGTCGTTTTCTGGAAGTTGATATTGTCACCGGCGTTATCATTGGTATGGCAATCGTGTTTTTCTACACCGTGTTAGGCGGTATGAAGGGGATCACCTATACGCAAGTTGCTCAATTTTGTGTGATGGTGTTTGCGTACATTGTCCCAGCGGTCTTTATTTCCATTATGGTGACAGGCCACATACTTCCGCAAACGGGTTTTGGCGCGACTTTGGCTGATGGTTCCGGCGTTTATCTGCTGGAAAAACTGGATGGTTTGTCTACCGAACTGGGTTTCAATGAGTACACCTCGGGAACGAAAAGTACCATAGACGTGTTCTTTATTACGTTTGCGCTGATGGTCGGTACCGCAGGACTACCGCACGTTATTGTGCGTTTCTTTACCGTGCCTAAAGTGCGCGATGCGCGTAAAAGTGCAGGGTACGCGCTCGCCTTTATCGCGATTGTGTACACCACCGCGCCATCATTGGCGGCCTTTGCCCGCGTAAATATGATCGAAACCATTAATGGCCCTGAGAACACCGGTACTGCCTATACGGAAGCGCCTTCATGGATCACCAACTGGGAACGTACGGGGTTGATTGAGTTCACCGATAAAAACGGCGACGGTAAAATGTTTTACTCCGGCGATGAGCGTAACGAGATGAAGGTCGACCGTGACATCATGGTACTGGCCAATCCAGAGATCGCGAATTTACCGGCGTGGGTTATTGCACTGGTTGCAGCCGGTGGTGTTGCTGCGGCACTATCGACCTCAGCGGGTTTATTACTGGTCATCTCAACATCGGTATCGCATGATTTGCTAAAGCGAAATTTTGCACCCAATATCACGGATAAAGCAGAGTTGTTTTATGCACGGCTGGCCGCCGGGGTGGCCATCATCATTGCAGGATACTTTGGCATCAATCCACCAGGATTCGTGGCGCAAGTTGTGGCCTTCGCCTTCGGTCTAGCCGCATCGAGTTTCTTCCCGGCAATCATCATGGGTATTTTTAGTAAACGCATGAATGATCGCGGCGCTGTGTGGGGAATGTTGGCTGGGATCGCGTTTACGGCCAGCTATATAATTTACTTTAAGTTTGTCAATCCTGCCGCGAACGTACCTGAAAATTGGTTATTTGGTATATCTCCGGAAGGGATTGGTACGCTCGGAATGATGGTTAACTTTGCTGTCGCGTTTATCGTGTTCAAGATAACCAAGGAAGCACCTGAGGAGATCCAAGAATTGGTCGAAAGCATACGCTTCCCGAAAGGTTCTGGTGAGGCATCGGCACACTAGTTAACGCCGCTAGCCTTGATGACACTGGCAAGGCTCGAACATTGTTCGAGCCTTTTCTAATAAGTGAGTACGCAACTGATGAGTACAGCCCCAAACCAGATCATAGACTTTTTGAGCGCGTCTGCGCCGTTTGATCATCTCCCCAATAACGAGCGAGAGCGGATTGCAAAACAGGCAACGCTGATTTACCTCACGCAAACGAATAAAAGCGTGTTACTGGCGCAGTCTCAATGCCTTTTCCTGATCCAGTCTGGTCAATTCTCCGTGAAAGACAGCGATGCTCCTCAACGTCATTTGAGTGAGGGAGATTATTTTGGTATCGATGGCCTGATTGATCGCGTTGATTATGCGTTGGATGTTCACGTCGACATGCCGGGGCTGGTGTTGTGTATTACTCACTCATCCATGTACGAGGCCATGCAGAGTGCTGCTTTCGCCAATTTTTTTACTAATGCGAAAAGCGAAGCGTTACCTAATCAGGCCGTACTTGATTCGAACAGTATGTGGTTGCACAAGCCGCTAGCTGAAGTGTTAAACAAAGCGCCGGTTAAGGCTGATCAAGCGATGGATATTCACCGTGCTGCATCGTTAATGGCCGAGCAAAACGTGTCATCATTGCTTGTGACACAGAACGGCAAGCTAGTCGGCATTGTTACCGACCGCGACTTACGTAATCGAGTGGTTGCGACTGCAGCCCCGTTAACGAGGCCGATTAGTGCCGTTATGACCGAAGATCCGGTTAAAATTTCGCACAATAGAACCTTGTTCGATGCAATGTCGTTAATGGGTGAGCATAACATTCATCATTTACCCGTGGTTGAGAATGGGGCAGAAAAACCCATTGGTATGTTGACAGCAAGTGATATCGTGCGTCACCAACGAGGTAACATACTGTTTGTCATTGGCGAGCTATCTAAAGCACAAAACCTGTATGAGTTGACGCGCGCCAGTTGGCAAATCCCACACTATTTTGCCATGCATGCTAAACGACCGGGTGATTTTGACATCGCCGGTAAAGTGCTCGCACAAGCCACTGACATTATGACGCGTAAACTGATCACGTTTTATCAGCAACAACAGGGTGCTGCGCCCATGGCTTATTGTTGGGTGGTTTATGGCTCTCAGGCGAGAGAAGATCAGAGTATGGGGTCAGATCAAGATAATGCGCTACTTCTCGCACACCGCCCTGACAGGTTAGAAGCAGAGTATTTTTCAGGTCTTGCAAACTATGTCTGCAATGGGCTGGCTAAATGCGGCATCGCGTTATGCAGTGGCAATATTATGGCGTCCAATCCTGATTTGCGCCTATCGCTTGACGACGCCATTGAAGAAGCACGTCAATGGGTACGTCAACCTACACCCAAAGCCATCATGACGTTTAACATCTTTCTTGATGCACGTGCCGCTGCGGGCGATACTGCGTTATTCAAACGCCTGCAAGCCGCTCGCGCTCCACTATTGCAGCAACGGTCATTCTTAGCCGCGCTGGCACGACATAACAACCACATCAGCGTGCCGCTGTCCGTATTTCAAAAGTTTGTTTTTGAAAAAGGGGGCAATGATGAGGATGCTATCGATTTAAAGAAAAATGCCGTGGCAATCATCAATAACATCGTGCGCCTGTATGCATTAGCCAGTGCCGTGTCGATGCCCTCGACGCTCGCGCGTTTAGATAACTTGCCGGAAACTGCGGGACTTGTACGCAAAGATGCAGAGAACTTGCGCGATATCTGGTTGTTCTTAAATCGTTTACGCTGGCGACATCAGCTGACTCGAAACGTGGTGGATAATCGTGTATCGATGAGTGAGCTATCTTCTATCGAAAAGCATCAACTCAAAGCCGCATTTAAGGCCATTGATAGAGCGCAGCAAGCTGCAGTGATGAAGTATTCTGGTGGGATAAGCTGATGCTACTCTGGTTTTTGCGCTGGCAACGCTTACGGGGGCACACGTTTGATCAGCTCCCGAAAGGGTTAGCAAAACAGCCTTTATCTGCAGTACCGCTCTTAGCCGTCGACCTGGAATTAACCTCCTTGGACGTCGCCAATGCACAGGTGCTGTCTGTCGGCTGGGTGGAAGGTTCTGGCAGTCAGATTGACCTGAGCAGCTGCAACTATCAGATCATTTATAGCGCCAGCGACTTGCAGCAAAGCCCAGTGATACACGGGCTCACCGACGAGGTTGTTCGCCGTGGAGATAATATAAAAACTGTTATCGAGATGCTTAAAAAGTATGTAGGTACTCATTTATTCGTTCTGCACAATACTCAGTTGGACATGAGCGTGCTTAATAGAGCCGCCACGTCGCTTGGCGTTTACATACCCTGTGTGGTTACGCTTGATACATTGCGCTTGGCCGTTTATCACCTTAAGAAACAGCACGAGCTCGTACCGCCGGACAGTGCAACACTTGCGGCATGTCGCAGGCGCTTGCAGTTACCGGCAGCGCCGGCCCACAATGCACTAGATGATGCGCTAGCAACGCTGACGCTCTGGTTTGCACAGCAACACATTATGGACCCTAAGCATCAACTGTGCGTAAAAGACCTACTCCATACCGGTGCGCTGCAGTTGTATTCTCTAGGAGGTAGGGTCACAACAGCAAATCAGATGAGATAGGGAAGTACTGAGAGCTCGCATGTATCAGGCTTACTGCCGTGAGCGTCTCAACGCCGAATACCTCCACCTGACAATCATGCCGAGTACGCAGGGTCTCGACTAAAAGGCCAAAGTCACCATCGCCTGACACAAGCACCATCACATCAGAATCAGCTGCGCAGGTCATCATATCAATCGTGATACCCACATCCCAATCACCCTTCGCGCTGCCGTCGCTGCGCTGAATAAAGGGTTTTAGCTTTACTTCGAAACCAATCGCGCGAAGAATATTCTGAAATTGCCGCTGCTTTTCATCGCCGCGATCAATCGCATAGGCGTAAGCATGTTTGACGGTTCGCCCGGCAGTCGCTTTTGCCCAAAACGCGTTGTAGTCAAAGTTACGCTGAAATGCGCTGCGGGTGGTGTAATACACATTTTGTACATCAACAAACAAAGAAACGGTTTGCACCTTAGCAGTTGCTCCCACGCTTTGCATGACCCCAGCAATAGTGACCTAATGGAAATAACAGAACGAATATAAGTACTGCGACAAAGCCGTTTTCAAAATCGCCAGTTAAGAAGCGAAACACAATGCCTGCTAACGCACCTACACCAAAAATCGAAAATAGAATGATGATTGATGCAGGAGAAAACAACCGAGTATGTGCGGGTGACGTTTGAAAAATAAGCCGATAGCTTAGGTGTCCAAACCAAATCGCCATAAGCAGAAATACTAGGGTAAACCCCACAATTCCCATCGAAAGAGGTGCGGTTCTCTGTATGTGAAGAAAGCCGATCAGCAGAGCAAACGCCAATGAGATTGAAGTGGTAATCACGCCAAGTCCCGCTCGGTAAAAGCTGCCGATGCGTTTATTAAAGTCCAGTTTAATCTGATTCATCTGAGCTAACCATGCCTATAAGTCCTTGAAGTAATGCATTAAAAACACCTGCTATCGCATTTTCTTTTTTTCTACTGCTCGTGCTTACGCAGCCAGCGCGTTTAGCGCCTTGTTGTGTACCCTGCTAACCAAGCTGACCAAGGCTCAGTTCTTTTTGTTTTTTCTTGGTAAGGCCTGCAATAACCAGTTTATATGACTCGTTGATGTAATAGGTTAGCTCTTCGTCCTCTGAACTGCCACAATCGTATTGCTGTATCCATTTCATGCCCCGTGACGCCAAATAGGGCGCAGGTTGGTAACCCGGTTTCTCTTCCAGAAAGAAATAGTTTTGTTCTGACGTCTTGAACGTAAACGCGGGTTTATCCATTTTTCCCCATCCCCCAATGGCGAAAACTTTGCCACCTATTTTCCAAACATGAGAATTACCCCACTGAATGATGTGCGTGGTCGAAGGAAGAGATTTGCATAACCGATTAAATTCTTCGTATGTCATTTTTAAACACGCACATAACGTCCCGGCGCCCGAAGGGTGCCATCTTGACCAGTTTGTTATGCATTTTTGCTACTTACAGAGCACGGTTCAAAGCTGTCTTTCCAGTCTTTGTTGCCAACTAATTTGACGTTGCCGTTTTTGCCGTTGACTGACCAAAACCTACTGAATTTTGTGGTTGTATCTGGATTGAAAATGATTTCCTCTATACCCCATTCAATTACCGTAATGTAATTCGTCCTTTTGATTTCTTTTCCAAGTCTTACTTCCTTGAATTTTGAACGCGACTGTATTTCAAAGGCGCTGAATGACTGGTCACGACAAGGCAGAGGTTTTCCCTGTTTTTCAATAACATTTCTCACTGCTGAAATTGCTGATTGTTTATCTGAAGCGACGCCAACATATTCTGTGTTTTCAACTAATACGTAGTCTGCAGGGGTGCAGCCCAGCAATAAAGCAAAAACTGAAAGGTAAAAAAACTTCATGTTTCAAGCACCTTTTGATGCATAGCGCTTGTTAGCCGACAAGTGTGTCAAGGAACTGCTGTCCGTGTTCTGTTAGTAGCCAAAGAAAAGCACAAACATTGATAATAACTCCAGCCCAATATACTTGTTTGAACTCTTTTTTACTGGATTTATGCCTAAGTTTTTTCTGAGCATAAAAGGCACCGGGCCAACCACCGATTATTGAAAGTAGATGCAGATGGCTTTCGGGCGTTCGCCATTTACCATTTTTGGCTGCTGACTTGTCCAATGCGTAGGCTATAAAAGCAATAAAGCTTGCGACACAATATAAATACAATACTTCGATTGGCAGATAGTTTAAAAATACTAAAATAGGCAATGAAAGAGTAAATAAGATAACGATAATTGAAGCGTGACCTTTTGTTTCTGCTGATGGCCTTTTTTGCTTCTTCTTGTCTAAGGCTAAGCTTATGTTGACCGCTTTGTATTTGCCATTGGCATCTTTGATTTGTTCGTAAACGATTAGGTCTCCTTCGACCGGCCGCCTAGACCTTTTTTTGAAAGATTTAATATGGACAAAAGATCGAATACCACCTCCATTTGGTTCGACAAATCCAAAACCTTTATCGTCGTTCCAATTAGTAAGCCTTCCTTGGGATCTCAAATTTTACTCCTTGTCGGCTAACGCTAAACTAACGTGCGATTACTTGCTGGCGAAAATGGCGCAGCCGCCAGCGAGGAATTGTCCCGGCTCGCGGAGCGTGCGTTGTTTATTGGTTTGTTAGCTGCCTGTGCGCTCTAACGACTGCGATTGCTCGAGTCTCTCAGCCAACCAGACTTTGATTATAGATTGGCGAGTGACGCCAACCCGACCCGCTTCTCTATCCAACGAGTCAATCATCCATTCTGGAATGTCTACGTTAATCCTTTTTTGTTTTTGCATAGGACGTTTTGCTTTTGATAAATCTAGGTGCTGAAGAATTTCATCTCCATTTTCAAATTTATCCTCGAAGCTTTTAGCTTTCATAAATTGCTACCTCTGACTTTCTGGCGCTCCGTACAGAAATAATTCGAATGTTTTTATTCCTGTAAGTGATCACCGCTGTCCAATGTTTGACACCAATAAGACCGATAACGATATACCTAGGTTCATCTTCTGTTTTTGCTGGAATCTCCAAAAGCATAGGGTCATTCCATAGCTTTTAAGCTTCAACAAAGTCGATTCCGTGTTTAGCGCTTTGTCAGGGGCGTGCTAATTGATGCTCCTGAGCATATTCTTTAAGGGCTTTGTTGACTGATTCGGTATCTGGAAACAACTTTTGAAGTTCAGGCTCAATTAAAACGACATTTGTTCCTTTTTTATATTTAGCCGCAAATTTCCCGCGCACACCTGAATTAATCAATTCTGATGAGTACTCGCTGCGCATTTCTTCTTTTTTACTGTTCATAGGCTTTCCTTTCTGACTTGGTCATTTTCCGAGCAGATATAATTCTAATTGTATCTGAGTTTTCGACAAAAGAAACGACTAGACGGTTCCCGTTGTCACTTACCCCGAACAACAAATACCGTGATTCATTTATAGAGTGATCTGGATCTGCAACACAAAATGAAAGTTCGTCGCCGAAAACTTCGGATGCTTCTTTGAAAGATACTCCGTGTTTCGTAACGTTGATTCGGGCTTTATTTTCGTCCCATTCAAAATTGATCATCAGTTTCCTTTTGAGCCCCTAACTTCCAAATATGGGGCAAAAACACAATGCTATGTTCGCGAAGCGGCATTGTGTTTTTGTCCCCGTGTGCGCCTGCGCACACGCCATTATTTGCTTGTTATGTTTCATGCGTTATTCATCCTCCCACGGCATCTCTGGCAGGTTGTCTAAATTTTGCTCGTACCGTTGCGGATTGTATTCTTCTTGATTTTTAATCGCTCCGAAAATTTCCACTGACAACGCACACGCAATATATTTCTTAGACTCTTGTTTACTGATGCCAAGAGAAACGAGCCTTTCGAATGTTTCTTTGACTTTCGGCGGGTCATTTGCTGCCAGCTGATTCTCAACAGCTTCCAGAATAGCTGCCCCAGCCTTAGGCGGGTCGGAGTGATGCATTAAAATAATTCTCTTGAAACTTAGACACAATGACTCCCTAAGAAATGCTAGCCTCCGCATTTTCGTGGGTTAGCTAACAGCAAAACTGCTCACCAGAGCCATAATTAGTTTGTTCAA
>NZ_JAHCTA010000015.1 GCF_018474025.1 Alteromonas oceanisediminis
GGGTATAGCCAAGTTGGTAAGGCAGCGGGTTTTGATCCCGCGATTCGTTGGTTCGAGTCCAGCTACCCCAGCCACTCATTGATCACTGCACTGAGGAAGAACACGTGCCAGATATGAAGCTTTTTACCGGTAACGCCGTACCGGAGCTCGCTCAGAAAGTCGCTGATAGACTCTACACCAAACTAGGAAATGCCAGCGTTGGCCGTTTCAGCGATGGTGAAATCAGCGTCGAAATCCACGAAAACGTCCGTGGTTCTGACGTGTTCATCATTCAATCTACCTGTGCACCCACAAACGACAACCTCATGGAATTGATCGTGATGATTGACGCGCTACGCCGCGCATCCGCTGGCCGGATCACGGCAGTGATACCCTACTTTGGGTATGCGCGTCAGGATCGCCGCGTACGCTCTGCGCGCGTGCCTATCACCGCCAAGGTGGTTGCCGATTTCCTATCTAACGTGGGTGTCGATCGCGTATTAACCATCGACTTACACGCCGAGCAAATTCAAGGGTTTTTCGATGTTCCGGTAGACAACGCCTTTGGCACACCTATATTGCTGGACGACATGTTTCGCCGTGACTTTCATCAACCCGTGGTTGTCTCACCTGACATTGGCGGCGTAGTGCGAGCCCGCGCAACAGCGAAACTGTTGAATGACACTGACCTTGCGATCATCGATAAACGTCGCCCGAAAGCCAACGTTGCGCAAGTCATGAATATTATCGGTGACGTTAAAGATCGCGACTGTATTATCGTCGACGATATGATTGACACCGGTGGTACGCTAGCGAAGGCGGCGGAAGCATTGAAAGCGCACGGTGCGCGCAACGTGTATGCCTACGCAACCCATGCCATTTTCTCAGGCAACGCCTGCGAAAATTTGCGTAACTCAGTGATTGACGAAATCATCGTGACTGACAGTATTCCGCTGAGCAAAGAGATGCAAGGGTTGGATAAAGTGAAGCAGTTGACGTTATCGCAGATGCTTGCTGAAACCATTCGCAGGATCAGTAACGAAGAGTCCATTTCGGCCATGTTTGAGTATTAATGATAAACCGGTAGCCTGTGGTTACCGGTTTTATTTTGAGCTCAGGCCAGCCGCCAACGAAATTAAGATCCCCACCACCGTTGTCATCACCACTGATAATAGCGATCCGATCAACACGTACTCGGTCATACTGCGATCGTTAGATTTGTTTAAATCACCAAACCGAAAAATAGACTTTGCCGCTAACACAAAACCAACCGCAGCGTAGTTGCCAACGAGGGTGAATGTCAGGATCAACGTGCGCTCTAAGTAACCAATCAATTCACCGCCCGCAACCAAACCACCTGTTTTTGGCTCCTGCTCAGCATCGACATTCGCGATTGGATAGTTTTTCAAAATGCTGCCAATCACGATAGAACTCGGTTTTAAGATGACGAGATAGGCAAAAAGGATGGCAATTCCCTTGGGCAGGTTTTCATGCGCTAACACCGTATTGAGGCTGATGCCTCCCGTAAGGTAAACCGCCGCCAGTACCAGAACTACGATATGCAGCGCTTGATCGAGTACAAAATAGGTTAACGTATCGCCGTTAGACGTAGTGACCTTCCACAGATCAATCAAATAATGACTCACCGCAACAACAACGACCAGATAAGCGGTTAAATGCCAATCGATGCCCAGTACTACGGCGGGCAGTAGCATAGCAACGCCATGCAGTAGTGAATGACTGTATAGTTCAGGTGAACGGTAGGTGTTGGCTTTTTTAGCCTCTATCCATCGGTTAGGTTGAAGATAAAAATCACACACAACATGGGTTAGCAGAAAGGGGATCAGATACACCAAAAAATCAGACATGGTAGTGCTCCTTGACGTGGGTGATAAACCGGCTATTTAGGGCATCGATTAGCGGCCAGCCTGATGCCTTTAACGACTTGCTCACCGTGGCAACAGCGACACCAAGGTGTTTAGCTAAGTCACTGATCGATAAGTCCTGCGCCGTTTGTAGCATAGGCAACATGACTTCGCATTGACGAGGGGTCAATTCAGTCAATTGCCTATCGAGGTACTTGATGAGTAGGTCAAACTGCTCTGCCAGTTCGCTATGGTCAGCCGTGAATATCAGCCGGTCATTTTTCAGCGCTTTTAGCCCACGCCCCGACAGCACGAATGCACCGCCCATTGACTCCGACACCGTTGCTCGTACGTCAGCACTCGCGCTTGTGGCGACACTGATCCGACTCTCAAACTCTTTTCCTAAAGCTTTAATAGCAACGCGGTAAATAATGGTATATCGCAATGCGTTTTGGTAGTCATGTACGACGCTTTGAAACTCATCGCCACGTTCTATGCTGTGCGCATTGGCGGAGTTTCCTTCGCTTATCCAGGCCTGAATGTCTTTAATACGCTTCAAGAGCCGCTCATATTGCGCAGCGGTGAGGTCGCTTGAGTTCACGATATCACCACTTATCACCGCTATACCCTTGTTATGGGACGACTTCACACGACACTCCTTGCAAAACATCATGTTTTTAAATTAGCTTATTTTGGCTAATAACGCAAATTTAGCCATAAAAAGCTAAATGAAGATTTTTAGTCACTAACGGCTAAACAACCGCAATTAGCCTTAAGTGGCTAATTGCAATAACAATAACTTGATTGCACTATTTCCATTAACGTGGTCTACAATAGCGGGAACAAATTCACTTGAAAATTTGGGAGTCAACATGGCATATACTTTCTCACACCGCTATTTGACATTATCTGGCGTGGCAATGATTGTTTCATTGCTAGCGCTATCCGGCTGTCAGGAGGATGCTTCGACCGCAGGCGATAACACACTGAAAGAAGCCAATCAGAATAACGTCGAAAAGGCACAATCAAACGAACAGACTTCTCAATTTAAAGAGGCGCCCGTGCAGGATAAAAACGCCGTCATTAAAGTGACTGGCACCATCGAATACAAAACCTTTGAAGGTGGTTTCTACGCTTTTATCGCCGACGATGGGCGGCATTTCACCCCCATGAATTTACCCAAAGAATACCTGCAACATGGCGCAAAAATGACGCTTACCGGCAAACCACAACCCGACATGATGACCACCACTCAGTTTGGCACTGTGCTGGATGTCATCTCAGTGAGCGAAACTGATTTTTCAGGCGCATCACGCTCTGGGCTACCGACCGACACCTGACATGGCGCTCAATGCTGACCCAATTAACCTGAATTACGTGGCTGGCAAAGCCGCTTCAATCACATGGCCATTGTATTTGTACAGTGTGCCATTTTTCATCACTAACTTGACATCCTGAAGTAAGTTGATATATCGCAATACATCCCCCTTAACCGCAATGATGTCGGCCACTTTACCGGCTGAAACAGTGCCATATTTGTCATCAACATTCATAAAAACCGAGGGCCAATAGGTTGCCGCTCGAATCGCATCCATGGCTGGAATGTTCAGCTCATCGACCCACACCGCGAGTTCATTCCAAGTACTTTGACAATGAAATTTTGTCGGAATACCACTGTCGGTGCCAGTCAGAAAAACCACGCCCGCATCGCGCAGCTGTTCAATCTTACGCCGCAGCGTCGGCTTTCTCAGGGGCGTCAGTTGCATATAGGCCAGTTGACCGGGCTTCTGTAGTGACTGTTGAATATCGGCTATCGTGTCAGGCTGCAACCCACGATGCCAGCAGGTATTATCCAGCTTCTCTGGGTTCTCAACGGTTCTCTCATAGTTCCACAACCCCTCAACCGTAGGAGTCCAGAACAATGGCCCTCCTGCGACTCGCCCCGTTGCAGTGCGTTCCTTAAGTGCTTGGATGACATCTGCGGGGTATTCAGGCGCCGTGGTCAGCCCAGTATGTTCGAAGTTATCTATTCCAATTTCCAGACCGAGTCGTATTTCATTCGGGCGATGACTGTGCCCAATGACTTTCAACCCTCGCTTGTGCGCCTGATCCACCACGGCTTGCGCCTCTTCTCGCGTCATCGCGTCTTGATCGACCAGTTTGATAAAGTCAACGCCGGCATCAGCGAGTCTATCCACTTTTTGCTTAGCGTCGCTGACACTGTCGACACCCCACCGAAATTTTTCAGTGCCCGGATAAGGCTTTTTCTGGATAAAAGGGCCTGAAATATACAAGTTTGGCCCCGCAAGACTGCCCTCTTGAATCCGCTGTTTAACAGACAACGATGCATCCAGCGGTGCGCCTAAATCTCTCACACTGGTGACACCGGCGAGTAATAACTGAATCGCAGACGCTGGCATGATTTCAGACGCCAACCGGTCTGCGTAGTGTGTATCCCAATGCGTATAATCAGCGTGCCCATTCAACATAAGATGCGCGTGATTCTCCCACAACCCTGGCAACACATCGTGACCTTCGGTACTAATGATCGTGTAGTCTTGCGGCACCGGCAAACTATCAACCTGCCCCACCGCCTGAATGATACCGTTGTGAATCAGTACAACACTATCAGACAGCGGTTGATGACCAAACCCGTCAATCAGGCGACCGCCGACTAAAGCCACTTTGTCGGCATCGTGAATTAACGCATCAGTCTGTGTCGCAGTTTGTGCAATTGCAGAAGGCGCCAGCAGACTATGCAACACTAACAGCGCACCTAAGCGAACAAGTAAGCTCATTTTGGGTTCCTTGTAGACAGGGAGTAACAACCAAACTCTACGCTGAGTCGATTTTTCCACCAACACAGTTTAGACCAAGTACGGCATACTGCGTCGACTAACGTGGATCTTTTATAGGCCTCTGAAAGTTTCGCAATTTGTAATTGTGAAGTATTCGAGTGAGTGGTAGAATTCGCCGCCCTGTTTTTACGGGTGTTTTATTTTGATTGTTGATTTGGGTTGTTAGCTCGACCAAGTCGATTGGCTTTCAAACAACAATGCAAAGTAGAAAATTCGAGTGAAATTTGGTCGCAAGATTTCACAACCTCTCATTTTAATTTGGAGACATGTTAATGTCTGAAGCAATTTTTACCTTGGATGCGCAAGTCCGCACCGATTTAGGGAAAGGTGCGAGCCGCCGCCTACGTCACGCTGACAAAGTGCCTGCAATCCTATACGGCGGCAACGAAGAGCCGTTAGCCATTACACTTGATCACAACAAACTTAACCAAGCGCAAGATTTTGAAGCGTTTTACTCGCACATTCTGACTATCAATGTTGATGGTAAGAAAGTTCAAGCGTTGGTTAAAGACATGCAACGTCACCCGTTCAAGCCTAAAGTGACTCACGTTGATTTTCAGCGCGTTATTGCTGGTGAAAAACTGCATACTAATGTACCCATTCACTTTATCAATGAAGCCAAATCCGAAGCGATTAAAGGCGGCGGTATTGCTGAGCACCATGTGAATGAAATTGAAGTCACGTGTTTGCCAAAAGATCTGCCTGAATTCATTGAAGTCGATATGGCTAACGTTGAAATGGATCAAACCTTACACTTGTCAGACATCAAACTACCTAAAGGTGTTGAGTCTGTTGAGCTAGGTAAAGACGATGAAACCCACGACCTTGCTGTGGTAACCATCAAGAAAGCGCCAAAAGTCACTGTTGACGACGAAGAGTCTACAGGTACTGAAGAAGCTGCTGACGATAAAGACGCTACAGAGGAATAATCCTCTTGGCGGACATTCGTCTCATTGTGGGTCTGGGAAATCCAGGCCCTGAATACCAAAACACCCGCCACAACGCGGGTGCTTGGTTTATAGAGCGGCTTGCTTCGCGCTTTAATCAAACACTCAGTGTTGAATCAAAATTCTTTGGCTCAACGGCTCGCATTCAGATCGGCTCGCACGATATTCGTCTGTTATACCCATCCACATTTATGAACAAAAGTGGCCAATCCGTTGCTGCGCTGGCTAATTTTTATCGCATTCCGGTTGAGTCTATGCTGGTTGCGTTTGACGAACTCGATTTGCCTCCCGGCGTCGCCAAGTTCAAGCTAGGCGGCAGTTCTAGTCAAAACGGCGTTCGCGACATAGTGGCGAGCATGGGAAACAACAAAGACTTTTTGCGTTTGCGGATTGGTATCGGTCATCCCGGCCATAAATCGAAAGTCACCGGCTATGTTCTGGGTAAACCCAGTGCTGATGACGCCGCGCTTATCGACGGTGCTATTGATGAGTCTATGCGCAGTACAGAAACACTGATCAAGCAAGACCTGCTTGCGGCACAACAACAACTTCACTCATATACAGCCACCTGATGACCACGTGGTTTAACGATTTATAGGAACTTTCATGGGTTTTAAATGTGGCATCGTCGGACTGCCTAATGTCGGCAAATCAACCTTGTTCAATGCACTTACCAAAGCGGGTATCGAAGCTGCCAATTTCCCATTTTGTACAATCGAGCCGAACACTGGTGTGGTTCCAGTACCGGATGAACGATTAGATAAACTCGCGAAAATCGTTAACCCTCAGCGCGTGATCCCTACCACCATGGAGTTTGTTGACATTGCTGGTCTGGTGGAAGGTGCATCAAAAGGCGAAGGGCTCGGTAATAAATTCCTTGCCAACATTCGCGAAACCGATGCAATTGGTCATGTGGTGCGCTGTTTCGACGACGACAACATCGTTCATGTTGCGGGCAAAGTAAGCCCTCAGGATGATATCGATGTTATCAACACCGAGCTTGCGCTGGCTGACTTAGAAACAACAGAAAAAGCACTCCTTCGTGTGGGTAAGCGCGCCAAAGGCGGTGACAGTGAAGCCAAGTTTGAACTCAAAGTACTCGAAAAAATTAAACCATACCTTGATGATGGCGTGCTGCTAAGAAGCATCGACCTTAGCAAAGAAGAGCTAGCTGCGATCAGCTACATGAATATGCTGACGTTGAAGCCCACTATGTACATCGCCAACGTGAACGAGGATGGTTTTGAAAATAATCCCTATCTGGACAAAGTGAAAGCCATTGCGGAAAAAGAAGATGCCGTTGTGGTTGCGGTCTGTGCCGCAATTGAGTCTGAAATTGCTGAGCTGGACGATGATGAAAAAGCCGACTTTCTGAATGAAATGGGCCTTGAAGAACCAGGCCTAAACCGCGTTATTCGCGGAGGTTACAGCTTGCTCACATTACAGACTTATTTCACCGCTGGTGTAAAAGAGGTGCGCGCGTGGACATTCCCAGAAGGCTCTACTGCGCCACAAGCTGCGGGTAAGATCCACACCGACTTTGAAAAAGGCTTTATCCGAGCGGAAATTATCGGCTTCGATAACTATGTGCAATACAACGGTGAGCAAGGTGCTAAAGACGCCGGTAAATGGCGTTTGGAAGGCAAAGACTACATTGTGAAAGATGGCGATGTGATCCACTTCCGCTTTAACGTTTAGCGAAACTGCTTACTCATTTTAAAGCTGCCTTGAACGCCTGAATTCGGTATTGCATCGAACTCAGGCTTTTTAATTTTCAACGTATTCAAAACGTGCCGGGCTGTTACGTAGGCTTGTCAGCCTCATTTCCCTCCACTATGCTAATGCCTGATCTTCTACACTGTTCAATGGGTTACGTTGCTATTGAACGCTATTACCAACGCCTAAATTTTGTTTCAAAAAAGGAATCGCTATGAAAAAACTCTTGGTTGTACTGTTGATCTTGGTTGCGCTTATCGCTGGCGGGCTCTGGTATATTGCCAACAATGCCGGAGGCTTCATTAAAGAGCAGGTCGAAACGCAAGGCACTGCGTATTTAGGCACTAGCGTGTCACTGGCCAACGTCGATTTAAACATCGGTGAAGGTCGACTGACGCTAAATGATTTGGATGTCGAAAATCCACAAGGCTTTTCAAATGAAGATGCGTTCAGCTTGGAATCTGTCACCTTGGATTTAGGTGATATCAGCGGTGAACCGTATCGCGTTCAGTCGTTTTCAATTGCGGCACCAGAAATGTTGTATGAACTGAATGCAACCGGTACAGGTAATTTAATGGTGCTGAAAGACAATTTGATGAAAAAATTGCCAAAAAGCAGTACACCACCTAAAGACTCCTCTGCCAGTAGCCCATTGGTGATTATTGATAATGTACAGGTCAGTAAAGTACGGCTTAAACTTGATTTTGAAAATCTCGACACCGCAGGGTTTGAACTGCCGGTTGATCAGCGGGTATACGAAGTGGAACTGCCTACGTTTTCGATAGGTGGCATCGGGCAGCCTGATGGCCTCCCTGCTGATCAAGTAGGGGCAGTAATTGCCAACAAGCTGCTTGATAAAGTGATAGATGAAGCAAAGGCAGAGGCGAAACGACGTGCCGCCGATGCAGCCAAAGAAAAGCTACAGGACAAAGCGAAAGAAAAGCTGGGCGAGCTATTTGGGGGTTAAAGCGCCTAAATAAGAGTTTGAGCAAACGGGGGTTGTGAAAGGTCTTCCTACCCCGTTTGAGCAAATAAACCTAACAGGCAACCCTGTGCCCTAATCTGTCGTTCCAGCCATCGAGTTGGAATGACAACCCTCCTCTCTCCCGCCTCAAACACTGTATATAAAAACAGTTTTGGCGCTATTGGCCACTTCAAAATATGCAGCACTTTTTTGGGGTGTTTAACTACCCCAGAGTGAATTATTTTACCCAGTGCATGAGGTTTTGAGAGGCCTGAGAAAAATGCCAGCCAAAGAAAGTCATGGACTTATACCCCACTTCGTCGTAGTTTTTTACCCCAGATTGAAAACTAATAAATTGTTATACATCCTAGGGAAGGTGTTGTGCTAATTCGAGCGATTAATAGTCAAAGAAAGTTAAAACCTTACTTTTACTCGCAGTCTGCGAAAGTTGGCGGCGTTGGTTGCTTAGTTGGTTTTTCAGCAGCTTACCCATTGTTTTTTGTCATTGCCTCAAGTTTTGGGATCGAGTCAGATATACAAATCCGTAGCTATGATGGTGGTACCGTATTTGCGGTATTCACATTATGCTTTTTAATTCTTTGTTTGTCGTTGTATGCCTTTTGCGCTTTATTTGCCTTGATTTTCTATGGCATTAAGTTCAAAAAAGGACATATCGATAAGCAAGAACTTATTAATATCGTATTCAAAGGTATTTATCCAAAACGCTGGCAGCGTGGGCTTTAGTTCGGATGTATAACAAACCAATCAAACTCACTCGCTCCGCTCGCTGGGACAGTTACTCACCGGCGCTCCCGCGATTTTCGCCGGCAAGCAACTGCCCCTTATTGGGGCGTTATATTGCAGGTTAAACATGGAAAGTGAATTAGTAGTTTCAACAATTTGGGAAGAAGACTCCTTATTGGAACTTAGAGTCAAAGGTTCGAGTGAGTATTTTGCTGGAATGGTCGAATGTTACTCAAACAGGAAAGCAATTCTCGAACTTGGTTTAGTATTGGAAAAATTCCCAAAATCAGTGTCCGATAAGTTTAGTTTCTCTACTGGTGAAGGTGATTACTCACATTTCAATCTTTCGGGGTTTTGCACAGACGGTTCAGGTCACACAGTAGTGACAGTAAAAATTGCTCACATCGAGCACTACAATCACACTCGTAAGCAACACGACGAAGTACTCTTTGATTTAAAAATGGAGCCAATGGCAATCAATAATTTTGGTAAAGCATTGTTAAAAGTAGCTTCAGAACCAGTTGGTAAAACAGAGGCAGTTTTAAGAAATGCAATATAACAAACCAGTCAAGCTCGTTCGCTCCGCTCTCTGGGACACATACTCACCGGCGCTTCCGCGATTATCGCCGGTAAGTATGTGCCCCTTACTGGGGCGTTAGGCATTCTGTGAACAAGGAAGAAATTTTAAGACTATTAAAGGGTGTTTTCATTGGCGGTCTTAGTGCGGTAGGTGCACTATTTGCTGGAATTTATTCTTTTGCACTTCTTGGTCAGGAGAGTGTGCAGTATTTGAATTTAATCATTTCTTTGGTGGCATTTATTTTCTTCTGTTTTTTATCTTTGTCGGCAACAGGGTTTTGGGGGCGTTGGGGTATGGTTTTGTTCTTTACTGTATCTCCAGTTATTTTAATTATTGATTATGAAATTAACCCTTTCTTTCCAATTGGAGTTATTCTTTTTGCATTGCTTTGTTATGCACTTAGGTCTAATCAAAAAAATGCCTAACAAACCAATCAGCATCGTTCGCTGCGCTCTCTGGGACAAGTACTCACCGGCGCCTTCGGCATTTTCGCCGGTAACTACTTGCCCGCTATTGGGGCGTTAGAACCACGAGGTAAGAATGGATTCAGAATTTTTGGTGGGTGAAAAAGTATTTCAGGTCAAGTTCTCAAAACTAGGATTTGAGAGATACTACTACGATGGGAAGCTTCTTATGAGAAGGTGGAGTTTCAAATTTATCGATACAGTATCTTTTAACGTTGATGGGCATGCTGTAGACATAAAAGTGAACCTCTACCCAAAAACTTTCTCTACTCAAGCCTTTGTGGACGGCGCGCTGATAGTTGAAGAACTTTTACCTGACATGAAAGAACAGGTCGAGAAAGGTCAACAACAACTTAAAAAGAATAAGTCTAAGAATATACAGTTAGCATTTATTTGGGTTACATTCATGGCTCTGTTTTTGGTGTATTTTCAATGGAAGGGGTAAGTGGTTCTAACAAACCAATCAAGCTCACTCCCTCTGGTCGCTGGGACAGTTACTCACCGGCGCTCCCGCGATTTTCGCCGGTAAGCAACTGCCCCTTATTGGGGCGTTAGAAACCATTCGCAGTTAGCAATAAAATAATCAACATCACCTGCTTCTCAATTTCATTTTTTCAAGCCAACTACGGTTGTGCATTTAACATTTGGCTGCGCACTCAACGTGCACCTATTCCGCGTTTCTTCGTTGCATTTACCTTTAAGGCCGTCGCCGCGTACACAAAGCCATTTTTGAATTGCATAGTGCTGCAACTGTGGCGAGCGCGACATCAAGCGCCAAATCAACTAGCCCTACCCTCAGTAAAGCTTCATGGCTTGTTTTATCAACTGCCAAGTCGTATGCTAATTCCAAGGTATTTAATCAGGGACGTGCAGCTACCGCTATGTTCATTTCTAACAAACCAATCAGCATCGTTCGCTGCGCTCTCTGGGACAAGTACTCACCGGCGCCTTCGGCATTCTCGCCGGTAACTACTTGCCCGCTATTGGGGTGTTAGAAACCATTCGCAGTTAGCAATAAAATAATCAACATCACCTGCTTCTCAATTTCATTTTTACAAGCCAACTAAGGTTGTGCATTTAACATTTGGCTGCGCACACAACGTGCACCTATTCCGCGTTTCTTCGTTGCAATTATCTTTAAGGCCGTCGCCGCGTACACAAAGCCATTTTTGAATTGCATAGTGCTGCAACTGTGGCGAGCGCGACATCAAGCGCCAAATCAACTAGCCCTACCCTCAGTAAAGCTTCATGGCTTGTTTTATCAACTGCCAAGTCGTATGCTAATTCCAAGGTATTTAATCAGGGACGTGCAGCTACCGCTATGTTCATTTCTAACAAACCAATCAGCATCGTTCGCTGCGCTCTCTGGGACAAGTACTCACCGGCGCCTTCGGCATTCTCGCCGGTAACTACTTGCCCGCTATTGGGGCGTTAGAAACCATTCGCAGTTAGCAATAAAAAAATCAACATCACCTGCTTCTCAATTTCATTTTTTCAAACCAACTACGGTTGCGCATTTAACATTTGGCTGCGCACACAACGTGCACCTATTCCGCGTTTCTTCGTTGCACTTTCCTTTAAGGCCGTCGCACCGTACACAAAGCCATTTTTGAATTGTATAGTGCTGCAACTGTGGCGAGCGAGACATCAAGCACTAAATCAATTAGCCCTACCCTCACTGATGCTTCATGGCTTGTTTTATCAATGGCCAAGTCGTATGCTAATTCCAAGGTATTTAATCAGGGACGTGCCGCTACCGCTATGTTCATTTCTAACAAACCAGTCAAGCTCGTTCGCTCCGCTCTCTGGGACAGTTACTCGCCGGCGCAACTCCGTTTGGCACCGCCAAGCAACTGCCCCTTACTGGGGCGTTAGGTTTCTCTTACAAAGGATGTAAAAAGTATGGTACACAATAGGTACACAAGTTTCGCAATAATTGCCTTGATAGTTTCGAGTGTTCTTGGCGCTTTGTTACTTGGCAGCATATATGAAATCCTTTCACAAAAAGCTGATATTGGACTAATTGGTTGGTTCTTCGCTTTCTTGGTTCCTCTTGGAATAATAATTAACCTTTTCGTGGCCTACAAAATCCACAAAGGCAGCTTAAGGTTTATCAAATTTGCATTTTGGATGTATGTGCTACAAATGATTGGATTTGAGACACCTAACTTAGGGTTTTCAATAACGTTAGGCTTTAGTTTTAATATTACGTGGTCAGTATATGATGTAAGCATCATTTTCAATTTGTTTGCAATTTTTATGGCAGTAATCCTTTATAAAGCAATGCGAAATGGCAACGAATCCTAACAAAACAATAAAGCTCACTCGCTTCGCTCGTTGGGACAGTTGCTCACCGGCGCTCCCGCGATTTTCGCCGGTAAGCAACTGCCCCTTATTGGGGCGTTAATGCGCAGGAGGCGCGATATGCATATTTGGTTAATTTTAATTTCTTTATCAAGTTTATCTGGGTTACTCGTAGCTCGGTATATTCAACATAAAATATCAATTTTGTTGGCGGGCGCCATACCATGGCTAGGTCTACTCAGTGCTATTTTATATTCAGAGTATTTTATGCCTTATCAAGGTGGCGGTGCTTCAATGTGGCCTGTTGCTCAACTCTTCGGAGGCACGGTAGCAGCAGTCGTAGGGGTCATCACATTTAAAATTTGTCGCAAATTCATCGGTAGTAAGAAAAATGCGCACTAACAAACCAATCAGCATCGTTCGCTGCGCTCTCTGGGACAAGTACTCACCGGCGCCTTCGGCATTCTCGCCGGTAACTACTTGCCCGCTATTGGGGCGTTATGTACCACAAGGATGTTTTTAAATTGAAAATTTCGGCTCTTGTTGTATTTCTGGGGTTAATGCCGCTCACAGCCTCCGCTGATACTCAGCCACAACTATATTTGTTAGACGGTAAGTGGCGGTGTACGCATGCTTTCAATCTCACAGAGAAAATCCACTTCAAAGCATCATTTACCAGCCTTTATTCACTGGAAGAAAGAACAACTTTTTTATTCCGGCACAATTACAACATTCGACCTGCAAGAGCCCAATATCAAGTCTGTATTAAAAGTGGATACAGAATCCAAATTTTTTATTGAAAATGGTCAAATTACATATCAGCCTTTTACGGTTGAAGCAGAGGCATTAGAAAATGGGTTGGGTGAATTAACACAAGATTTCGTCGCTGGATTTAAAAATCACAAAGTCGAAACTATGGCGAAAATAGTTGTTTTAAACGAAACTGAACTTAACCTTAGCTACGATAGCGGAACTAATGCAAAGTGTTTGAGAGAGTGATACATAACAAACCAATCAAGCTCGTTCGCTCCGCTCACTGGGACACATACTCACCAGCGCTTCCGCGATTATCGCCGGTAAGCATGTGCCCCTTATTGGGGCGTTATACGTCATGGAGGATTTTAAATGAATTTTAATGCAACGCTCTTCGGTCAATTTGCATTCGTATTGTGTATCGTCTGCGCTATCGTCGGGTACGTTCTTGGTAAACGCAAAACTGAAAGTCCTGCATTAATGGCTGTTTTAGGCTTTATCTTTGGACTAATTCCACCACTTGGGCCTATTTTCATTCTTGTTTTGGCCCTTAAAAAAGACTTGCCCAAAACCAAAGAAAATGAGGCTGTAACGAGTGACGTATAACAAACAAATCAAGCTCGCTCCCTTCGGTCACTGGGACACATACTCACCGGCGCTTCCGCGATTATCGCCGGTAAGCATGTGCCCCTTATTGGGGCGTTATACACCGAAAGAAAATTCACAAGGTAACTCAACAAAACGAGAATAAAAATGGATTTAATCACTGCACTATTTAGCTTTAAAGGAAGAATGCGACGTTCAGATTTTAATAAGCTTTGGCTACCTCTTACCATTACACCATTAATTATTTCTTACTTCAGTGAAGACGTTGCGATCGTTATAATATTTTTTTCTTTATGGCCGCTCTTTGCTCTAACGACAAAGAGGTACCACGATTTTGGCAGTTCGGGCATTCTTGGATTATTTCAGCTACTCCCTTTGTTCGGGTGGTTAATAGTGTTTGTGGGCTGTAGCCTTACAATTGGTGACTACAAAGACAATAAGTATGGTACTTCACCGTATTGCGGTAATGATGTATAACAAACCAATCAAGCACACTCGCTTCGCTCGCTGGGACAGTTACTCGCCCGCGCTTTCGCTATTTTCGCGGGCAAGCAACTGCCCCTTATTGGGGCGTTATACACTTTAAGGGAATGTGATATGAAATGGACATTTTGGTTTTTTCTTCTTTTTTTATTTTTGCTGATAAATGAGTATCTTGCGAAATTTATGCTTGCTGTTTTGGTCGGTGATTTAGGTTTTTCAGACGCGTATACAAAAACATTCCAATATGCATCTCTAGACAGCTATCTGATGTCTGCCCGCTATAGGGCGCTACCATATATAGCTCTAGCCGCTTTTGCCTTAAAATCAAATTCCACTAACAGCAAGGTTGGCCGAATAGTAATTTGGTGCATCGCTTTATTTATTACGGCGTTTCATTTTTACGGCTATTGGGGTATGCAGCATTCCTTATTTACTGAGGAGCATACATCTTCAACATCTGGATTAGCTGTAATTTGGTTTCCAATTTGGGCTTTGTTGTTTAGCGGCATTGCTTACACTCTAATCTTCGCAGTACAAAAAGCATATAGGATGTTTCAGAAACGTGTATAACAAACCAATCAAGCTCACTCGCTGCGCTCGCTGGGACAGTTACTCGCCCGCGCTCCCGCTATTTTCGCGGCCAAGCAACTGCCCCTTATTGGGGCGTTATACGCTCAGTTGTTTTTACATCTCAATTGACCGCGCATAGTTTTATCATTAGGCAATTCGTAAATGTTTAGAACGCTATTCCCTATATTTGCTTTGGTTGCACTCTTCGCTTTAATAAAGTCACAAGCGCCAGGCATAGCAAAAGTAATCCCTGACTGGCTTGGTGGAATTTTGATTCTGGTAGTAATCATTGTTTCTCTCATTCGTATGGTAAGGTTTCTGTCTAAACACCAAAATGAAGAATAAGAAAGTGGCTCAATACGCGTATAACAAACAAATTATGGCGTGTGCTCAACCGCACACTGGGACGCAAAAACGTGGGCTCGCGCTCTGCGCGATTATAGCCCACGCCTTTGCGCCCCATATTTAAAAGTTATACGCTATGAGCATCAAGGGTAGAAATGCAGCTTAAAAAACCTAAGTATCTTCTTGTTACTCAAAAGTTAGGGCTTAAGTTACCACTAGTTTGGTGTGCTTCAGCGCTTTTAATCGGCGTGGTTACTCAAGAAATAGCAGCTGCAATCTTCATTTCATTCTCATCTTTTTTCTCAACTTGGCTTATTTGTAAACTTTCAGGATTTTTCTTCAGCTTGCAAGAACACAGCGGCATTCTAAAAAACCATATTTACGATAACGTTTTAAAAGCAATTTGGTTTATAGCCCTGTTTTGCCTCGTAGTGAATTTCTTTAAATCTCTACTCTTAAAAACAGGAAGTGAAGCATTCTTGGGCTGTGTATTTTCAATCGTTTATTTTGCCTTTATGCTTTCTGCATCAAACCGCTGGGGTATGCACTTCGTTGAAAAACGCGTATAACAAAAAAATTAAGTCACTCACTTCGTTCGCTGGGACGCATACACGCAGGGCGGCTTCGCCATTATGCCCTACGCGCCTGCGCCCCTTATTTAAAAGTTATGTTTCAAGAGGATTATTTTAATGCATCACTCCGCCCCGCCTAAGGCTGGGGCAGCTATTCTGGAAGCTGTTGAGAATCAGCTGGCAGCAAATGACCCGCCGAAAGTCAAAG
>NZ_JAHCTA010000016.1 GCF_018474025.1 Alteromonas oceanisediminis
GGCTTAGCCGACAACCCGATTGCTGCCGTCATCACTGACCGCATCTAAATTACGTTACTCCATGTTTCAACATGGTCAGCAGAGTGATCTGCTAACTCGAAGGGCTCCCTATTAGGGAGCCCTTCACCTTTCTAGCGTAGTGGAATAATTTCTAATTCAACGCGTCTGTTTTGTTGGCGCGAATTGGCGTCAGTGTTAGCTACCTTGGGCTGATATTCGCCCATACCTACCGTACTGATCCGCGTACTGTTTACACCATTGTTGGTCAATTGAACTTTAACCGACAGAGCGCGACGTTCAGATAAGGCCTGATTGTATTGTTCAGCGCCGGTGTCATCCGTGTGCCCTGTTATGATTAATGTGGTTTTTTCATACTCATTGAGAACTTTTGACACATCTTGAAGGATAGGGTTAAACGATGGGTCCACTGCAGCACTATTGGTCGCAAAGGTAATATCGCCAGGCATAATCAATTTCAATTTATCGCCGTCTCTAACAATATCAACCCCACTGTTGGCAAGCTCCGAGCGCATCGCTTCTTCCTGCTTGTCCATGTAGTTGCCAATGGCGCCACCGGCGATGGCGCCCACAACCGCGCCCCACGCATACCGGCTTTTGTCGTGATCGCCGGTTCCTTTACCGAGCAGAGCGCCTGCAACAGCGCCTATTGCTGCGCCTTTCTGGGTATTATTCGGTTGTGTTGCACACGCCATAACGGCAGAAACACCCACTGCAACGATCGACAACTTCACACTTTTCTTCAGACGGTTTTGCATAATTTCTCCTATGACTACATCAACGTGAAAAATCCACGGCGTATTCATTTTTCTTAAAATTTTGATTTCACAAAATATGTCAGTTTCACATGCCCAGCTGCAAGTGTGATGCCAGCCCGGTACGCCGTCATAAGGTATGATTTTTAATACGGGCGTATGGGATTGCCCCTTTAATTAAAAGGTGAACATGATTAAATCAAAATTCGTTTATTTTGTGGGCAACCGCTCAGCAGCATGAAGGAAAGTAATATGATGAAATCGATTATGATCTATTTAGCCTGTGCAGCTACCATGGCTACGCTATCGTTTAGCGTCCAAGCCAAACAAAATACGCAGATGCGACTATCCTGTGGCGTGGCTGAAATGACATCGCAAACCGAAACGGCTAACCAACTGCGCAAAAAAACACGTTTAGTCTCTACGGCCGCACACATTACCGCGACCGAACAGCGTCAATCACGTTGTGCCGACAATAGCGCAGCACGCTCGACATTGCTAAACAGCGCAATTCAGTCAGGCAGTCTGTTAGTGAAGAAATTGCCGAAAAACGGCTTCAGTGCGGTTCGGGCGGGCTGGTAATAAATTCTGCGATGTGTCGACTGATCTCATCCGGTATCTCGTGATGCAACCAGTGGGTTGCATCCGCAAACCTCACTTCTGTGTAATCATCAATATAGTGACCAAGCCCGGTTAATACACCGCTATCAAAAGCCTGATCTTGCTCTCCCCACAACACCAGAGTCGGTACGCTAATGCGAATATCAGGTATTTTCATCGCAGGTTGCTGATGCTGATCGGCCTGTGTTTGTGCCCCCTCACGCGCAAATAACTGCGGCATAGCCCGATAATAATTCAGCATATTGGTGACAGCGTTTGGTCTTGACCATGCAGTCATGTAATGCTCAACGTCCTCAGCCGATAGATCAACGGCAATATGATGGATCGAGTGTTGCTTGAGATGTTCGAATTGATTGTTGCACAACTGAGTTTCCGCGTCTGGGTGTAGAAAATCATGAATGTAATCACTCATCGACCGCTGCCGCTTATTATGAAGCATTTCACGGGTAAACGTGGATGGATGTGCAGCGTTGAGAATAACCAAATGTGATAATAGTTCAGGGTAACGGCTCGCTAGCGGCCACGCTAACGCGCCCCCCCAATCATGTGCAATTAATACCACTTTCTCGCCATGGCTGACTACGCGCAGAAATTCAGCAACTACCTCTACCAGATTAGGCACCGCGTACCCTGTGAGGTCATTGGGTCCTTCACTCAAGTTGTAGCCGGGTAGATCGAGCGCAATAGCGCGATATTTCGAGCTAAAATAACCAAGCTGCGCCTGCCACACACCGGCATGTTCAGGAAAACCATGCAGAAAAACAAGGGTCATAGGTTCGACTGCAACAGCGGCAGGCGACTGCACCGCTAGATAATGCAGCCGCAATCCACTGACAAGGGCGTACGCCGACTGGATAGCGTCAGAGTCACCCTTGATAAAACAACTCTTCATCCATGCTCATTAAATTGTCCGAGCCTGAATTAATAGCTGAAACCAATGAACGTGTGCGAGTGAGTATACGGTCAAAATAAAACTGTGCTGTTTGCAGCTTAGCGTCATAAAACGCCTTATCTGAAGTGCCCGCATCCAGTTTTTCTTGCGCAGTTACTGCCATACGTAACCAGAAATACGCAACAGTGACGTAGCCTGAGTACATCAGATAGTCGACAGCCGCCGCGCCTAATTCATCCGGATTGTTTGCCGCTGCTTTCATGATATCCCGTGTTAATTGCGTCCACTCGTCAAGATGGCTCTCGACCGCGTTCGCCCAGGCATTAAACTGAGATTTGGCGCGCAATTGCTCACAATAGGTGCGGATTTCCTGCGCAAAGCCCTGTAATAACTGGCCTTGGCTTCCAGCTATCTTACGTCCCAACAAGTCGATCGCCTGAATACCGGTGGTTCCCTCGTACATAGTGCATATACGCGTATCTCGCGCTAATTGTTCCATGCCCCATTCCGCAATATAGCCATGCCCACCATAGACTTGCATGCCGTAACTGGTCGCTTCTTGCGCCGTTTCCGTTAGAAAAGCTTTAACAATGGGGGTTAACAGCGCTAATTTAGATTCAGACTCTTGCTTCTTCGCTTCATCCTTACCATACAGCGTAATATCAACCATTTGCATGCAATAGATTGCTAAGGCGCGATTACCCTCTCGCAGCGCTTTTTGGGTCAGCAGCATACGACGCACGTCCGGATGAACGATAATGGGATCAGCTGGGCCATTGTTATTCTTACGCCCAGTCAGTGAGCGAAACTGCAAGCGATCTTTTGCGTAGGCCAACGCGCCCTGAAACGATGCCTCAATAGCCGACAACCCTTCCATGCCGGTGCCAATGCGCGCAATATTCATAAACGTAAACATGCAATTTAAGCCACGATTGGGCTGGCCTATCAGGTGCCCCTTGGCGCCATCAAAGTTAATCACGCAAGTCGCGCTCCCTTTGATGCCCATTTTATGCTCAATGGAGCCGCACGTTACCGCATTGCGGTCGCCTAGTTCACCGTTTTCAGTCACGTTGAATTTCGGCACAATAAAGAGTGATATCCCCTTGGTACCGGCTGGCGCGTCAGGGAGTCGGGCCAAAACGATATGCACAATATTATCTGACATATCGTGCTCACCCGCGGAAATGAAAATCTTTGTTCCAGTGAGCGAATAGGTACCATCCTCATTTGGCTCAGCTTTGCATTTCAGCATGCCAAGGTCAGAGCCGCAGTGAGATTCTGTAAGACACATCGTGCCGGTCCAACTGCCTTCAACCAGTTTGTGCAAAAACATATCTTTCTGTGCTTGCGTGCCATGTGCCTTAAGCGTTTCCATGCACCCCTGGCTCAGGCCTGGATACATTGCCCAGGAATGGTTCGCACCAGAAAACCATTCAGCCATTGAGGTCGCCAGTGAATAAGGTAACCCCTGACCACCAAATTCTTCAGGCTGTGCCATTGACGGCCACCCACCTTCCACATATTGATGATATGCTTCTTTAAATCCTGTTGGCGTAGTGACTTCTCCTTCGTTCCACACGCAGCCTTCTTGGTCACCAATGGCATTGATTGGCGCGAGTGTATTTTCGGCAAACTTTGCTGCCTCGCTGAAAATTGCGGTCACCAAATCGTGGCTCACTTCATCAAAGCCTAAATCCGCATAGTGTTTGTCAAATCCAAATAGCTCATACAGCGTGAAAAGTGTGTCTCGCTGCGGGGCTTTAAAATTTTGCATAATCTTTACTCAACCTTTAATTACAGTACTTCAAATAAGCCAGCAGCGCCCATGCCACCGCCGATACACATGGTGCATACTACGTACTTCACGCCGCGACGCTTGCCTTCGATAAGCGCATGACCCACCATGCGCGCTCCACTCATTCCGTAGGGATGACCAATCGAAACAGCACCGCCGTTTACATTCAATTTATCATCTGGAATACCCAACTTATCGCGGCAGTATAATACTTGCACTGCGAACGCTTCATTCAGCTCCCATAGGCCAATATCATCCACCGTAAGACCGTGTTGTTTTAACAATTTGGGAACGGCATAGATGGGCCCAATTCCCATCTCATCTGGCTCGCAGCCTGCTACTGCGATGCCGCGGTACACACCTAAAGGCGAGAGGCCCAACTTTTCAGCAACATCGCTGCGCATCAATACACTGGCGCTCGCACCATCAGACAACTGACTGGCATTGCCGGCAGTGATGCAGCCTCCGTCAATCACTGGATTAAGTCCTTGTAGTCCTTGCAGTGTCGTTTCGGGTCGATTGCCTTCATCTTGACTCAGGGTCACCTCGTGCTTACTAACGTCACCGGTGGCTTTATCAACCACCACTTTGTCTGTTGTGATTGGCACAATTTCATCATCGAATTTACCGGCTTCCTGTGCAGCCGCTGTGCGCATCTGGCTCTGGTATCCGTATTCATCCTGAGCGTCTCGCGAGATGTTGTAACGCTTCGCCACCACCTCTGCCGTCTGTAACATCGGCATGTAGATGTCTTTGTGTTTAGCGATCAACGCTGGGTCAGTCATGCGATACGTGTTCATGTGCTTGTTTTGCACTAATGAAATCGAATCAAGCCCACCTGCGACCAAAATATCGGCCTCGCCCGTCATGATGGTCTTTGCAGCGGTAGCGATAGCATACATACCGGAACTGCACTGGCGATCCAGCGTCATACCAGAGACGGTCACCGGCAAGCCACCGGCTAAGCCGGCTAAACGCCCAATATTCATTGAACCCGAACCCTGCGTTAACGCACTTCCCATGATCACATCGTCAACGCGGTCGCCTTCGATACCTGCACGCTCGACAGCAGCAGCAATGGCATGCCCCCCTAACGATGGCGCTTCCAAGTCATTTAGTGCGCCCTTGTAAGCCCGGCCAATAGCGGTTCTCGCGGTAGATACAATAACTGCCTGATGCATGTCAATTTCCTCAATTCGTTAATCGTTAAACGTCTTGCCTCGTTCAGCAAGCGACTTTAAAAGTGGTGCTGGCTTAAACCACGCTTTGCCGTAATCGCCCAAGGTATCGTGATATTTCTGCATTGCCTTTAAAACCGTGTCCAAACCAATTTCATCAGCGTATTTCATCGGGCCACCGCGATACACTGGGAAACCGTAGCCGTATACATAAATTACATCGATATCACTCGCTTTTGCCGCGATCCCCTCTTCCAAAATCAAAGCGCCTTCGTTGATCAATGGGTAAATACAACGCTCTACAATCTCTTCGTCACTGATGTCACGTTGCTGTATGCCAAGTCGCTCAGCCTCTTGTTGCGCCAGAGCGACGACATCAGGATCGGGTACTGGGGTTCGACTACCCGCGTCATAAAGATAAATGCCCTTGCCTGCCTTTAACCCCACGCGCCCGTCTTCAACTAACTTATCCGCAACCACGCAATAGCTGGGGTCATGTTCGATGTGTTCTTGGCGTGACTGGCGCACAAAGTATCCGATATCCAAACCCGCCATATCGGCCATCGTAAACGGCCCCATTGGCAACCCGAAATCGTAAATCACTTTATCAATCTGCTCAGGTTTCGCGCCTTCAAGCATCAACCGATTAGCCTCACGGCCATACGCCTCAATCATTCGGTTGCCCACGAAGCCAAAACATACCCCGACTAATACAGCAACTTTACGGATCGTTTTCGCCATCTGCATACAGGTTTTGATCACATCAGGTGAGGTTTTATCCGCCTTGACGACTTCCAACAGCTTCATCACATTCGCCGGAGAGAAAAAGTGCAGCCCAATCACATCTTCTGGCCGCGTCGTTGCTTGCGCGATCTCATTCACATCCAATGTTGATGTATTGGTGGCCAGAATAGCGCCCGGCTTGCAGACCTCATCCAGTGCTTTAAATACCGTTTGTTTGACTTCCATCTTTTCAAACACGGCTTCAATCACTAAATCCGCAGATGACAAATCTTTATATGACGTAGTACCTGTAAGCAGTGCCATGCGGGTTTCCACATCGTCAGCACTGAGCTTGCCTTTTTTAGCACTCTGCTCGTAATTTTTTCGGATCAGTGCCAACCCTTTATCCAATGCTTCTTGCTTGAGTTCCAGCATCACTACCGGGATACCCGCATTTGCAAAATTCATCGCAATGCCGCCACCCATAGTACCTGCGCCGATCACCGCCACCTGTTTGATCTCACGAGTCGGTGTTTGCTTATCGAAGTCTTTCACCCGCCCAGCCGCACGTTCAGCAAAAAAGAAATGCTGCTGAGCCCGCGCCTGAGGAGTATTCATGCACTCCATAAACAACTCAGCTTCTTTTTGAAGACCATCAGAAAAAGACAACTGTGTAGATGCCTTTACCGCCTCAATACACTTGTACGGCGCAAAAAAGCCGCGCGCCGGTTTGGCAATACTCTTCGCAAACTGCTCAAAAATATCATCAGAAAACGCCGAAGTATCGACCGACAAATCACACGTGCGAGGGAGCGGTTTTGAAGCAGATAACTCATTAATGAACTTTAAAGTAGCAGCCTCTAAGGCTTCAGGTGCGTCAACCAAAACATCAAAAACGGTCGGCAAACTACCCGCTTTTTGCGGTTTTCCAGACACAATCATCTCAAGCGCCTGAGGGACTGGGACAAGTCGAGGTAAGCGTTGCGTACCACCAGCGCCCGGCAGTATCCCCAAGTTAACTTCGGGGAGGCCAACCTTATTGCCAACATGCGTGATACGGTAATGACACGCCAGTGCAAGTTCAAGCCCGCCACCGAAAGCTGGCCCAGGAAGTACCGCAACGACCGGTTTCGTTGATTGCTCAATCACGTCCAACACTTCCGGTAACATCGGGTCCATATCGCCACCAGCAAACTCGCTAATATCAGCACCGCCACTAAAGAAGCCAATGTTTGACGTAATCACAATTGCATTGACGTCATCATCAGCGAGGGCTCGACTAACCCCCTCAACCAAGCCCAGACGGACTGGTTTTGACAACGCATTAACAGGCGCATTATGCATCGTAAGCGTAGCAATCGAATGACTTGACGAATAGTGAACTGGATTTTCTGAATTCATAATTGACCTATACTGAAATCAAACATCGCAGCATGGTATGACCTGTTCCACAATCAGTGAAGTTTATTGGTTTTATAATTCTAAATAACTCAAATCAATATTATTAACAAACCGTTTACCCTCGCAACCCACCGAGCAGCGCGGTCGAATGCTCATTTTTAAAACAATTGACGTCACGCACTTCTTCTGTTTTTGTGAGAAACCGTTGTGATAAAGCGATACAAAAGTTAAGCGTAGCTGGTGAGAAATAACCTAAACAGCTGAGCAAGATTAGCGCAGCTGGTGAGGAATACCCCTGAGGAAACCGTATTTTTCAGGGATGAAAAATATCGAGCCCCCATGGATGGGTTCACGGCGTGTTTCAGCAGGGTTGTTTCTCACCAGCGGAAGCGAGAAACAACCTAGAAAAATGATAAAACATTTAAGCGCAGCTGGTGAGGAATAACCCTGAGGAAACCGTGTTTTTCAGGGATGAAAAATATCGAGCCCCCATGGATGGGTTCACGGCGTGTTTCAGCAGGGTTGTTTCTCACCAGCGGAAGCGAGAAACAACCTAGAAAAATGATAAAACATTTAAGCGCAGCTGGTGAGGAATAACCCTGAGGAAACCGTGTTTTTCAGGGATGAAAAATATCGAGCCCCCATGGATGGGTTCACGGCGTGTTTCAGCAGGGTTGTTTCTCACCAGCGGAAGCGAGAAACAACCTAGAAAAATGATAAAACATTTAAGCGCAGCTGGTGAGGAATAACCCTGAGGAAACCGTGTTTTTCAGGGATGAAAAATATCGAGCCCCCATGGATGGGTTCACGGCGTGTTTCAGCAGGGGTGTTTCTCACCAGCGGAAGCGAGAAACAACCTAGAAAAATGATAAAACGTTTAAGCGTAGCCGGTGACGATTGAACTCAATGAGACCGTATTTTTCAGGGACGAATAATATCGAGCCTCCATGGATGGATTCACGGCGTGTTTCAGCAGGGGGGGTCTCACCAGTGGAAGCCAGAAACAACCGATAAAGACGAACAGAACAAACACAGTTGATGAGGAAAAACCATGAAAGCCCTAAGAACGCCCGATGAGCGCTTCGAAAATCTCCCTGATTATGACTTCACGCCACATTACGTCACAGTAGACGATTTTGAAGGCGGCACGTTACGAATGCACTACCTCGACGAAGGGCCCAAAGACGGTGAAATTGTATGGATGCAACATGGCGAACCGAGTTGGAGTTTC
Organism: Alteromonas oceanisediminis; assembly: GCF_018474025.1. Taxonomy (GTDB): domain Bacteria; phylum Pseudomonadota; class Gammaproteobacteria; order Enterobacterales; family Alteromonadaceae; genus Alteromonas_E; species Alteromonas_E oceanisediminis. The sequence continues at coordinate 8,615 of NZ_JAHCTA010000016.1, forward strand.
TTATACAGAAAAATGATAAAACCCATTGCAGATGCAGGATACCGCGTTATCGTGCCCGATCTCATAGGCTTCGGAAAATCAGACAAACCAACACAACGTAAAGACTACACCTACCAGCGCCACATAGATTGGCTCAACCAACTACTTGATCAGCTCAAACTGCAAAACATCACTCTGGTGTGCCAGGATTGGGGGGGACTACTGGGCTTACGCATGGTAGGTGAACAACCTCAGCGCTTCGCCCGCGTGGTTGCGGCCAATACCATGCTACCCACTGGTGATCATCAGCCCCCAGATGCTTTTTACAAATGGAAAGCGTTCTCACAAGAAGTTCCCGTTTTTCCCGCGGCTGGCATCATTAAAGGCGCAACCGTTCTTCCTCTAACCGAACAAATTTATGCCGCGTACGATGCGCCCTATCCCGATGAAAGTTACAAAGCCGGGGCTCGCGAATTCCCAGCACTCGTGCCAGTAACTCCCGACGACCCAGCGTCTCCGGCAAACCGAAAAGCATGGCAGGGACTACAATCATTTGATAAACCGTTTCTCTGTGCATTTTCCGACTCAGATCCAGTGACGGCGGGTGGTGATGCCATCATGCGCAAACTGATCCCCGGCTGCCAAGGTCAACCCCATACCACCATAAAACAGGGCGGGCATTTTCTCCAAGAAGATCAAGGCCCTGCATTTGCTGACGTGATAATGTCATTTTTAACATCAAACCCACTACGAGGTGCGCAATGAGCGATACGTTACTCGACTTTACCCAACATACCGTCTTGATCACTGGCGCAGCCAGCGGCTTCGGCCGACTCTTAGCCCAGGCACTGGCCATGCGCGGCGCTAATCTCGCATTAGGTGATATCGATGAAGAAGGACTGCAGGCCACTGTTGATAGTTTGAGCATTGATGCTTCGCGCGTAGTGTCACTACGCAACGATGTTGCCAGCGAAGCCGACTGTAAAGCCTTGGTAGATGCGGCTGTGAACAAATTCTCCCGCATTGACAGCGCCGTGAATAACGCAGGCATTGCGCACGATCCCGCCGCCATTCATCAAATCAGCGAAAGCGTGTTTGACCGACAAATGGACGTTAACGTGAAAGGCGTATTGTTCGGCATGAAATATCAATTGCCCGCCATGTTATCTCAGGGCCACGGTCACATTCTCAATGTAAGCTCGCTAGCGGGCCTGGGCGGTGCTCCCAAAGCTGGAGCCTATGTTGCCGCTAAGCACGCGGTCGCAGGACTCACGAAAACCGCGGCAGTTGAATACGGGCGTAAGAATATTCGCGTCAATGCGATTTGTCCGTTCTTCAGCCCCACCAATATTTTAAACGTTGATGGTTACAATACCGATGAGGCCAGAGCCAAACTAGCCATGGGCTCCCCCATGAAGCGCTTGGGCGATCCGCAGGAGATGGTGAATACCATGGTGTTATTATTGTCACCTGGAAACTCGTACATGAATGGGCAAACCATTGCCGTGGATGGCGGTGTTACCGCGTGGTAAATCCGATTTAATCAAAGCCAGAAAAAAGGCTGGTCATTTCCAGCCTAGTTTTTCTTCAAAATCTTTATCCAATTGTTTGGCAAAATCTTTGCCACTGATGGCCACTTTTTCCAACTGCTTATCTTCTGGATTGGTGGGCTCATAGCGGGGCACAGCAACCGGATGACCTGACTCGTCAATGGCCATAAAGGTAATAAAACACCGATTGGTAATTTCAATGGCGTCTTCTTTCGGATCGCTCGCTCTTACAACCACATATATATGCATGCTGGTTTTACCAGTATGCACAATTCGAGCACTGATAGTGACCATTTGGCCAACCAGGATCGGGCGAATAAAACGGATCGCGTTTGCGGAAACCGTCACGCAATAGCGTTTACTCCACTGCGCGGCGCATGCGTATGACGCTTGATCGATCCACTTCATAACCATACCGCCATGCACTTTACCGCCAAAATTGACATCCGTCGGTTCGGCCAGAAATCGAAATTCAGTTTGACTGTTTGTTGTCATTAATTGCTTATAATTCTTAAACTTGTGTGTCGAGTATAGAAAGAAAACAACACTTTGTCAGGAAATACGCTGGCGAGTCATCAGCCTGTTGCGTAATGCCGATGGCAACGCATTCAGAATGCGCTGCTGATGCTTCACTTGATTACGTTGCCAAAAAATACCCAGCCAAACAATCATCAGGCCAATGCCGCTAAGTGCGATGGGAAATAACCAGCTATCTTGAAACAACTCAAACGACAGATGCCCTAAATAAAGAGTCACACCCACAGCGCCAAACAATACGAAAACTCGCCGTACCAGCGCCACACCAATGAAAATCAACACGAGGTTAATGCCGCAATAGACAAGCTTACTCCATTCGCTATCACTGTCCTGCGCAGTCAACCCGCCCCAGAAAGCCAGTAAACCAAATACGTACAACCAGAAGCTGTAGTCTGAGTCGTCGCGGGTACGCAAGTCAATCCACAGCCCGATTAACGTTATGACTAAACCCACATATAAAGAGACGGACGTACGCAGCTCAAATTCTGGCTGCTCACCGGCGATATACAGCGCAACATCCATAGACAAATACCACAGCGTCACTGCAACCGGCAGCATTAACAAGGGATATCGATATCGCCATAACGCCACTGCGCCCACCGCCAACGTTGCCAATTCCATGTACAACCAGTGCCATTCAATCACACGATGATACGATTGATACGGCGTTTCGTCAGGCCATATGCCCAGCGCAGTCTGCAAGCCGTATACACACAGAGGGGTTAGTGCAACCGTAAAGGTCACACAGAGTGCCGCCGGTATCGGTAAATCACGGCGTTGCATCACCGATGCCAGCGCTAAAGCAGCACCGCCATACACTACCGACAACGCCACAATTGCCCAGCCACCGAACTGTTCCCACCCCAGATTCATAAATAACGTCATCGCGCCAATCGCAATCATGCCACCCAAATAATACAAGGTATGAGTAAAATCAAAACGTGGCTTTGCAGATGACGGGTTGGTGGATGTCGTCTCGAAATAAGCCTCCAATCGTCGCGCGGTTTCCTCAGATATCACGCCGTCGGTCACGGCGTTAGAGAGTCGTTGGGGAGTCAATATTTTCATGTTGCGTATTTCACCCAAATAGTCGCCACTACCGCAGCTAGACTTCAAAATGTAAAATTAATGGCATTAGAGTAGCGCCTTGCTACAGACTCCGCTAGCGCCATTTCAGGTATCATTTGAAATACCCATGTATCGCCTTGCAGATTTTTTTATGCTCTCACCTCGGCTTTAATAAAATCCGTCAACACAAACTACTTAACAAACCGAGGAATTTAACCATGTTGAAAATAGTTAAAACTTCTATCGCTATCGCCGCCGCTTCTTTTGTCT
>NZ_JAHCTA010000017.1 GCF_018474025.1 Alteromonas oceanisediminis
CTGTAGCGGCCCGACTTATTATCCTGTCTGACCCGATTTTATCCGCACTTCCTGACCCACAATCATTGACTCTATCCTATGGCGATGGTTCACATTAGTTAAGAATGAGACCACATTGATTGACACTGGGACTGATTTCATCGGGTTAGGCCCACTTTATTTAATTTTACTGACCTCGACGTAGATGAGTTGATGTAACTCTGAAAGTTTCAATTATTTTCTTCGATGCAACTGGCCGTTATTGGTCGATATATAATACTTATCCTTTTCATTGCACTGGAAGTTATACAGGGTTCCGCACAGGTCTTTAAATTCAAATGAGTATCCTTTGATGACTTGCATAACGTACCTACTTCTCCATATCTATTTTATCGCCCAAAACGGCTTGTAATGATACTTGTCACACCCCAACTTCAACATAGCATCATGCTCACTCATACCATTAGCAACCATTTGTTTAAGCTCTGGCTCAATTTTTTCTAAATGTGCTCCATATAAGTAACCACGACGCGCTATTCCTAACCCCCATACTGTCAACACTATGGTTGGAATAAGTGATTCTGGGCTAAACATTGGAAATAAATAAAACCCTCCAGAAATGACAACTAACATGGTGATGTACAACAGAGCGTCCTTTTTTCTCTCTTCACGATATCGCTCTTTGTCTGAAGTCATTTCTCCCCCACTTATCTCTGATGTCCTTTGCCAGTTCTGGCAAATGCGCTTCAATCTCATTCGCGTAGGTCAGTATTGCCGCTCTGCAAGCTTTTAGGTGATTAGGCTCTGCACCAGAGTCTAAACGTAACACAAATGCTTCAAACGTATCAGGCAAGGCTTTTCCATCGGCTCGCTCAATCGAATATTTACCGTGTAAACCTTTTGTTGGTGCACGCAAATGGTTAGGAATTGGTAGTTTTGCATCGCTGGTCATAATTTATCCTTATCTAAAACAAATCTGAACGTCTAATATATCATAACATAATGTACAGTTTAGCAAGCCATCTTTCTAATGTCTATTATTTCGTATATTATTATTTAGTGGACACATATTCTATAATTCGATTTAGTAGACAATAAGTATGAGAAAATTTGGATACGCTCGCGTATCAACCAGTCAACAGTCACTTGTTGCCCAAAAAGAAGCCCTATTAAAAGAAGGTGTAAAAAGCTCAAGAATATTTACCGATATTGGAAGTCGCGCAGATTTAGATCGTGAAGGTTTGAATTTGCTTCGCATAAAGGTTGAAGAAGGTGACTTGGTATTAGTAACTCGATTAGACAGACTTGGTAGTGATACTGCTGAGATGATTAAATTGATAAAGGATTTTTCCCAACAAGGTGTCTATATCCGTTTTATTAAAGAAGGATTAAGCACTGAAGGTTCAATGGGGAAAATGGTTGTCACTATCCTAAGTGCCGTAGCCGATGCTGAAAGAGAACGAATTCTTGAAAGGACGAACGAGGGGCGTTTAGATGCAATGGCCAAAGGCGTAAAATTTGGTCGCAAACGTTCTATAGACAGGACTAAAGTGATGGAGCTAAAACACCAAAATGTTGGAGCCACAGAAGTAGCAAAGCAACTAGGTATTGGTCGCTCAACCGTCTATAAAATATGGAATGAAGAGGAAGACAATAATTCAGTATGAAAGCCAAACGGATTGCGTCAGAGGTATTGCTTGATCTGTCTTCACGGATGGACCAATACCCTGCGCGTTCTGAAGAGCGTAAAAAAATCGTTAAGTCGGCATGTGAGTTATATGGTGTTTCTGAAAGCACACTTTATCGTCAGCTGAGGGCAGTCAACAAACCAAAGTCCCTTAAACGAACGGATTCGGGAAAGTCACGAGTTATCCCTATTTCAGAGATGGAAAGGTACTGCGAAATTATAGCCGCATTGAAAATTCGCACCACAAACAAGAACGGGCGGCATATATCAACCAATGTAGCGATTGATTTATTGGAAAGCACAGGCGTTGAGTCAGAATATGGTTTTATTAAGCTTGAAAAAGGCAAGCTTAACAAGACAACCGTTAACAGGTATCTATCTCAGTTTGGCCTTGATAAACACAATCTAATCAAGAATGCGCCAGCAGTGAGATTTCAAGCTAGGCACAGCAATGAATGCTGGCAGTTTGATCTTAGCCCGTCAGACTTAAAAAGTGTTGAAGAGCCGCTTTGGTATGATGAGTCTAAGGGATTGCCAATGCTTATGCTCTACTCAGTAGTAGATGATAGAAGTGGTGTGTGTTATCAGGAATATCGCAACGTCCACGGCGAGGATGCAGGCAACGCGCTGCGCTTTCTTTTTAATGCTATGTCACCCAAGTCAGACCCAGATGTACCTTTTCAAGGCATCCCACAAATGATTTATATGGACAACGGGCCTATTGCCCGAAGTCGGGTATTTCAATCTGTAATGAAGTATTTGGGCATTGATGTAAAGGTGCATATGCCAGATAGCAAGGATAAACGGCGTAAAACAGCTAGGTCAAAAGGTAAAGTTGAACGAGCCTTTCGCACGGTTAAGGAATGCCATGAAGTGCTTTATCATTTGCGTGAACCCAAGAACGAAATTGAAGCTAATCAGATGTTGAGTGAATATTTGAAGAAATACAATGATCACCAACATCGAGCAGAGCCGCATTCTCGAACGGAAGACTGGCTTCAGAATATTGACGGCGCTGTTAAACAAATGTGCAGCTGGGAGCGTTTTTCATCTTTTGCTCGCGAGCCTGAAAAAAGAACAGTAGGCATTGACGCCAGAATTCCCATTGATGGGAGCATGTATGAGGTGGACCCCGACTTAGCTGGCGAACAAGTCGTTCTTTGGTGGGGACTGTTTGATGACGAACTCTATGTCGAACATGATGGTCAACGTTACGGCGCTTATTTTCCCGTCAGTGGCCCAATTCCTTTATACCGCTACCGTAAATTTAAGCAAACCAAGACGGAAAAACGGCTTGGCAAACTAGAAACCTTAGCGAAGTCGTTAAAACTGCCTGAGTCTGAAAGTGATCAAAACCACGAGGTTATACTGTCTATGAAAAATGTCGTTGAGCCAGTTCCTACGCGAGAATTCGACGATCCAGATCCATTCAATGAAAAACAGTATGAGAACATATTGAAGGCTAAGCTCGCCATATCCAAATATCTAGGAAAACCATTAGCAATATTGGAGCAAGGCGACAGAGATATGATTGACGCTATCTTGTCTCAGTCATTAGACAAAGGTGTTGTGATGAAACAAATAAAAGAATATTTCAATAATAGGAGTGGGGAACATGCAAATTGAAGTCATGGAGCACTTTGGCATCAAGAAGTATTTTCGAGACGCAGATTTCTTTGAAACCGACACGGCTAAGCGGCTGTTTAAACAACTCAAGAAAATCATACCTGAAGGCCAGCTTATCGCATTGACTGGTGTTGTGGGCATTGGTAAAACAACTTATCTAGAACGCATTCAAAAGCAGTTGGCTGCGGAGAAAAATGTGATTGTGGCCAAGTCATTATCAGTTGAAAAATCAAAGACCAATTTGACCACTCTGATCACGGCCTTGTTTTACGATGTATCAGGCGATAATGATTACCGGGTACCTAAGCTTGGTGAAAAGCGGGAACGAGATTTACAGGAACTCATTAAGAAGAGCAAAAAGCCCGTAGTTCTGTTCTGTGACGAAGCTCACGACTTACACCACCGGACATTAACAGGCTTAAAACGGCTTATGGAGGTCATACATGAAGGCGGTGGTAAATTATCAATTGTTCTAGCCGGACACCCAAAGCTTCGGAATGACCTTAAATCACCCACGATGGAAGAAGTTGGTTATCGGGCTTTAACTATGTCACTTGACGCTTCACAAGGTATTCTGCGTGATTACATTAATTGGCTCCTAGATAAATGCACTGATGACAAAATGAAGGTTAAAGATATTATTGAAGATCAGGCGGTAGATTACCTAGCAGAGCATTTAACAACACCTCTCCAGGTAGAGCAGCACCTTACATTAGCGTTAGAAGAAGCCTATGCCGTTGGTGTTAAACCTATTAACGTCGATTTGCTAGAAGAAACGCTATCAAGTCGAATTGATGAAATTGAACCTACACTTATCAGACACGGCTACAACGAGCGTGTTATTGCCGATCAGTTTAGATACAAACCGGCTGATGTTCGCAAGCTCTTTAAAGGCGACCTTGACCCTACCAGAGCTAAAGAAATGACAGCGGAAATGCGCGAGGCAGGTTTACCAATATGAAGATATCCTCTAAAAAGAGAAAACTGGCAAAAATCATTGATAAAGGAGTGAAGCAATATCCTAACAATGAACACGGCGATATCCAGCTATTACAGGCTTCATATGATTACATGGACACGTTTAAACAATTGATGGATAGCTGCGACCAAGAAGAACTTAATTTTCTTTGCAATGAACATCCTGGGCTATATAGGTTTGCACAGATGCTCGAAAACATGGCACAGGGTATCCAATCTGGCGCTATCAGTGTTCCTAAAGATCACTAATCATGGTGTCGATTAATGTGGGCCTAACCCGATGAAATCAGTCCCAGTGTCAATCAATGTGGGTTCATTCTCGCTTAATGTGAGCCGACTGCGCAGGATAGAATCAATGATTGCGGGTCGGAATGTGCGGATAAAGTCGGGTCAGGCGATATAAGAAGTCAGGCCGCTACA
>NZ_JAHCTA010000018.1 GCF_018474025.1 Alteromonas oceanisediminis
CTCACTAAGAGTTTTGATAAACCGCCTTGCGAAGTAAGGTAGGCACCAGCTCCTAAAGAGTACTGTTAGCCCGCCTTGCGCAGATGTCATCGCTGAGCGATGAATCTGCACCATGCTCTTTAACAATTTATGACAAGACAATCTGTGTGGGCACTCATTATGGGTGTCCAAACAACAAAAATGAAAGTTTATGCAAGTATTCAATTGAAGAGTTTGATCATGGCTCAGATTGAACGCTGGCGGCAGGCCTAACACATGCAAGTCGAACGGTAACAGAACTAGCTTGCTAGTTGCTGACGAGTGGCGGACGGGTGAGTAATGCTTGGGAACTTGCCTTTAGGCGGGGGATAACCACTGGAAACGGTGGCTAATACCGCATAATGTCTACGGACCAAAGGGGGCTTAGGCTCCCACCTAGAGAGAGGCCCAAGTGAGATTAGCTAGTTGGTGAGGTAAAGGCTCACCAAGGCGACGATCTCTAGCTGTTCTGAGAGGAAGATCAGCCACACTGGAACTGAGACACGGTCCAGACTCCTACGGGAGGCAGCAGTGGGGAATATTGCACAATGGGGGAAACCCTGATGCAGCCATGCCGCGTGTGTGAAGAAGGCCTTCGGGTTGTAAAGCACTTTCAGTTGTGAGGAAAGGTTAATGGTTAATACCCATTAGCTGTGACGTTAGCAACAGAAGAAGCACCGGCTAACTCCGTGCCAGCAGCCGCGGTAATACGGAGGGTGCAAGCGTTAATCGGAATTACTGGGCGTAAAGCGCACGCAGGCGGTTTGTTAAGCTAGATGTGAAAGCCCCGGGCTCAACCTGGGACGGTCATTTAGAACTGGCAGACTAGAGTTTTGGAGAGGGGAGTGGAATTCCAGGTGTAGCGGTGAAATGCGTAGATATCTGGAGGAACATCAGTGGCGAAGGCGACTCTCTGGCCAAAGACTGACGCTCATGTGCGAAAGTGTGGGTAGCGAACAGGATTAGATACCCTGGTAGTCCACACTGTAAACGCTGTCTACTAGCTGTTTGTGAATTTAATTCGTGAGTAGCGAAGCTAACGCGCTAAGTAGACCGCCTGGGGAGTACGGCCGCAAGGTTAAAACTCAAATGAATTGACGGGGGCCCGCACAAGCGGTGGAGCATGTGGTTTAATTCGATGCAACGCGAAGAACCTTACCTACACTTGACATGTTGAGAAGTAACTAGAGATAGTTTCGTGCCTTCGGGAACTCAAACACAGGTGCTGCATGGCTGTCGTCAGCTCGTGTCGTGAGATGTTGGGTTAAGTCCCGCAACGAGCGCAACCCTTGTCCTTAGTTGCCAGCATTGAGTTGGGCACTTTAAGGAGACTGCCGGTGACAAACCGGAGGAAGGTGGGGACGACGTCAAGTCATCATGGCCCTTACGTGTAGGGCTACACACGTGCTACAATGGCATATACAGAGGGAAGCGAGACAGCGATGTGGAGCGGACCCCTTAAAGTATGTCGTAGTCCGGATTGGAGTCTGCAACTCGACTCCATGAAGTCGGAATCGCTAGTAATCGCAGGTCAGCATACTGCGGTGAATACGTTCCCGGGCCTTGTACACACCGCCCGTCACACCATGGGAGTGGGATGCAAAAGAAGTAGCTAGTTTAACCTTCGGGAGAACGGTTACCACTTTGTGTTTCATGACTGGGGTGAAGTCGTAACAAGGTAACCCTAGGGGAACCTGGGGTTGGATCACCTCCTTACCTTAAAGTTGTTGGATGCACGTAGTGCAGTGCCTACACAGATTGTTTTGTTATAAAATGAAGAACGCTAAAAGTAGTGGCGCCTTAGGGCGGTGCTACGCAGCAGCCTGCTGGGCCTTGATCATCGATTTTGCGATGATAGGGTTCTTAATCGAGTCCATGTGGACCGCGCCAGACTGACGAGTGAGCGAAGGCGCATGCAGAAGTATGTAACTGAGCGAATAAGGATTCAACGCGAAGAGTAAGAAGCCTAGCAGAAGTAAAATAGGCTTGTAGCTCAGCTGGTTAGAGCGCACCCCTGATAAGGGTGAGGTCGGCAGTTCAAGTCTGCCCAAGCCTACCAAATTCTTCCTTTTGCCGCGTTAGAGAAAGCCTCATGTGCTGTTTGCACATTACGGTCTCCTCTTCCTTGCATAAGAAAGAATTGCGCTGAAATAAATAGTGTTACGCAATAAGATTGAGGGGCTATAGCTCAGCTGGGAGAGCGCCTGATTTGCATTCAGGAGGTCAGCAGTTCGATCCTGCTTAGCTCCACCACTTCTTACTGCGGGTAGTGTGCGAATGAGAGTCTAAATCAATACACGTCAATGTATTCATTTAGATTTTTGCATCGCAAAAATCATGTTCTTTAACAATTTGGAAAAGCTGATATTAATTTAATCCAAGAGTAACTGATTGAATTGTTGTTTGTATAAATAACGGTTCTTTCAAGCGAACTTGTATCAGTGTGTAACGGGTTTAGTGGTCGAGCTAAACGCAATCGATATCGCGGTTGTGTTACATACTTAAAACGATTATCACGCATACGGTCGGCTTAAGTGCCGCATGATGAGTCTGAATTCAAAAGGCAGACGCATTAGGGTTGTATGGTTAAGTGATTAAGCGTATACGGTGGATGCCTTGGCAGTTAGAGGCGATGAAGGACGTGTAAGTCTGCGAAAAGCTGTGGTGAGCTGACAAAATGCATTTGAGCCACAGATGTCCGAATGGGGAAACCCACCGCTTAGGCGGTATCTGCATGTGAATACATAGCATGTAGAGGCAAACGAGGGGAACTGAAACATCTAAGTACCCTTAGGAACAGAAATCAATTGAGATCCCCCTAGTAGCGGCGAGCGAACGGGGGTCAGCCGAATCTATTTGAATTAGCAGAATGTGTTGGGAAGCACAACGATACAGGGTGATAGTCCCGTATGTGAAGGTTCAAGTAGGTCATATTAAGTAGGTCGGGACACGTGTTATCTTGACTGAAGATGGGGGGACCATCCTCCAAGGCTAAATACTCCTAACTGACCGATAGTGAAGTAGTACCGTGAGGGAAAGGCGAAAAGAACCCCTGTGAGGGGAGTGAAATAGAACCTGAAACCGTATACGTACAAGCAGTGGGAGCCCTTTGGGGTGACTGCGTACCTTTTGTATAATGGGTCAGCGACTTATATTTAGTAGCAAGGTTAACCGTCTAGGGGAGCCGTAGCGAAAGCGAGTGTTAACTGCGCGTTGAGTTGCTAGGTATAGACCCGAAACCCGGTGATCTAGCCATGGGCAGGTTGAAGGTTGAGTAACATCAACTGGAGGACCGAACCCACTAACGTTGAAAAGTTAGGGGATGACCTGTGGCTGGGGGTGAAAGGCCAATCAAACCGGGAGATAGCTGGTTCTCCCCGAAATCTATTTAGGTAGAGCCTCGGATGAATACCATGGGGGGTAGAGCACTGTTAAGGCTAGGGGGTCATCCCGACTTACCAACCCTTTGCAAACTCCGAATACCTGTGAGTACTATCCGGGAGACACACGGCGGGTGCTAACGTCCGTCGTGGAGAGGGAAACAACCCAGACCGCCAGCTAAGGTCCCAAAATATTGCTAAGTGGGAAACGATGTGGGAAGGCTAAGACAGCTAGGAGGTTGGCTTAGAAGCAGCCATCCTTTAAAGAAAGCGTAATAGCTCACTAGTCGAGTCGGCCTGCGCGGAAGATGTAACGGGGCTAAGCAATATACCGAAGCTGCGGCAGCATACTTGTATGCTGGGTAGGGGAGCGTTGTGTAAGTGGATGAAGGTGAGTTGAGAAGCTTGCTGGACATATCACAAGTGCGAATGCTGACATGAGTAACGATAATGGGGGTGAAAAACCCCCACGCCGGAAGACCAAGGTTTCCTGTCCCATGCTAATCAGGGCAGGGTAAGTCGGCCCCTAAGGCGAGGCAGAAATGCGTAGTCGATGGGAAACGGGTTAATATTCCCGTACTTGTATATTCAGTGAAGGGGGGACGGAGAAGGCTAAGCAAGCTTGGCGTTGGTTGTCCAAGTGAAAGTGCGTAGGGAGTGAGATTAGGTAAATCCGGTCACACAATCCTGAGACACGAGACGAGTCACTACGGTGGCGAAGTTGTTGATGCCCTGCTTCCAGGAAAAGCCTCTAAACTTATGAATATATGAACCGTACCCCAAACCGACACAGGTGGTCAGGTAGAGAATACTAAGGCGCTTGAGAGAACTCGGGTGAAGGAACTCGGCAAAATTGTACCGTAACTTCGGGAGAAGGTACGCCCTTGTTTGTGATAGGACTTGCTCCTTAAGCGAACGAGGGTCGCAGTGACCAGGTGGCTGGGACTGTTTATTAAAAACACAGCACTGTGCTAAATCGAAAGATGACGTATACGGTGTGACACCTGCCCGGTGCCGGAAGGTTAATTGATGGGGTTAGCGTAAGCGAAGCTCTTGATCGAAGCCCCGGTAAACGGCGGCCGTAACTATAACGGTCCTAAGGTAGCGAAATTCCTTGTC
>NZ_JAHCTA010000019.1 GCF_018474025.1 Alteromonas oceanisediminis
AGACAAAAGAAGCGGCGGCGATAGCGATAGAAGTTTTAACTATTTTCAACATGGTTAAATTCCTCGGTTTGTTAAGTGGTTTGTGTTGACGGGTTTTATTAAAGCCGAGGTGAGAGCAGAAAAAAATCTGCAAGGCGATACATAGGTATTTCAAATGATACTTACTGATTTCGCTGACGATTGGCGTTATGATCGCTTCCATGTGATCGTTTGCAGGTAACCGACACCGGTGAAAAAATCTGATAAAAAGCTCGAAGCCAATATTATCAAGGCTTTGACCGAGGTGTGTGAGACACTCAAAGTCGCGTACAGTGATTTTTGCTGGCTAACACATACGGTAAGTTATCGTGATTATCCAGCGAGTTTCAAAGTGATAATGGTATTCAAAACGGAGGCATCGACACATAATTTTATCCAGTCTCATCATCAATCTACGGTTTTCAAACACCTTAAAGCCGAGCTTTTACCATTGGGTATACCACCCGAAAATATACCTGATGTAGTGATTTTGGACAGTGAACAAGCGTGTGCGGCTCAACATCAGGGCGATTGGCGCAAGCGACTACGGGAGTTTGCGTAGTGATACCACACCGATATAGCGCTTATGCGTTTTCTTTTTTCATGGCGCTGTTAATGTCATGCATCATGTCGTTGGTGATTACTGTATTTAATCTGGGGTTTGTCGACGGGTTATAGCTCATCTGGCTGAAGTCTTGGGCGTTTGCTTTTTCAGTAGCGCTACCTGCAATTCTGCTGGTGTCGCCCTTAGTACGTAAACTGGTTACTTTAGTGGTTGAGTCGCCGGCCAGTTAAACCTTATCGATGGATTATCGCACGAGTTTATATTTTAACCCGATGAACAGGGTAACCGTTTAGTTTAGCCAACTGACACAGGAGCAACGTTGCCATTGACGACACAAAAAACTTTTCATGTTGGGGTTATTATCGACTCTCTTGCTGGCGGTGGAGCCGAAAAGGTAATGCTGACGCTGGCTACCGAGATGGTCGCACAAGGCCATCAAGTGACGTTTTTTTGCCTGAAAAACAAGACAGAATATCAGGTACCCGCATCAATTAATGTGGTTTTTCCATTAAGCGACTACCGGGGGCGGATCCGGGGGTGGTCGAATCGCGCCACGCTAGCGGCGTTGCTACAACGCAGCGTCGATGCTCAGGCAAACCTGCGTGGTCAATTTGACTTGGTTTTAGTCAACCTATACGAAAGTTATCGTTTAGCCAGCGCTTGTCATTTCGTTAACTGCTTTTACGTGATCCACAACGCGTACACGCAAGAATTGCAAAGAGAAAAGCGCATGGGACCATTGAAGAGCCTCTACATGCGTAAGATCCTCAAAACGTTAACGGGTAAACGGCTAATCGCTGTATCTCAGGGCGTCGCTGACGAGTTAGCCAGTGCCCGTTTATTTTCAGCGCAATCAATTCAATGTATTTACAATCCGTTTGATATTACGCAAATCAGACAACTCGCACAGCATTCACCCGAGGAGTTGCCATCACAACCGTTCATATTGCATGTGGGGCGAGCCGCTAAGGCAAAACGGCATGATGTACTTTTTAAGGCGCTTCAAACAGTACGTGATGATGTCAGGCTTGTGTGCTTAAGCAGCAACGTTAAAAAGCTATCGAAACTTGCAGCCAAATACGGTGTTGAGGATCGTATTGTACTGCCCGGATTTACTGACAACCCTTATGCCTGGATGCGGCGCGCTAGTGCGCTGGTACTAAGCTCTGATTTTGAAGGGTTACCGACGGTGTTAATCGAAGCCATCATTTGTGGTACGCCCGTGGTGTCAACGGATTGCCCGCACGGTCCGAGAGAAATACTGCAAGATCAATTAGCCAAGTTTCTTGTGCCTGTGCGCCAGCCTGAAAAACTCGCGGAAAAAATCAACGAAGCGCTACACACGGGTTTCGATTTGGAGAAGCATCCCATTTTGCCTGCTGTTGACGTTAAGCGGATCACGCAGCAATATCTTTCGCTGATCGCATGATCGTAGTTCAGGTTGAGTACTCAAGACTGCTATGCTGAGTGAACCATAAGGAAAAACGGCTCCCGAAGGAGCCGTTTTAGAGGTTGCGAGCGCACACTCGCGGACCATGTTGAAACATGGAGTAACGTAATTTAGATGCGGTCAGTGATGACGGCAGCAATCGGGTTGTCGGCTAAGCC
>NZ_JAHCTA010000002.1:0-478 GCF_018474025.1 Alteromonas oceanisediminis
AGGGTATGGCTGTTCGCCATTTAAAGTGGTACGCGAGCTGGGTTTAGAACGTCGTGAGACAGTTCGGTCCCTATCTGGTGTGGGCGTTGGATGATTGAGGGGAGCTGCTCCTAGTACGAGAGGACCGGAGTGGACGAACCGCTGGTGTTCGGGTTGTTTTGCCAAAGGCATTGCCCGGTAGCTACGTTCGGAACGGATAACCGCTGAAAGCATCTAAGCGGGAAGCCGACCCCAAGATGAGTCATCCCTGGACTTTACGTCCTGGAAGGGTTGTTGAAGACGACGACGTTGATAGGCAGGGTGTGGAAGCGTTGCAAGGCGTTAAGCTAACCTGTACTAATTGCCCGAGAGGCTTAACCATACAACACCTAATGTGTTTGTGGTGATAATCGTAAGACAAGTTGTTGCTTGCGGATTGAACGAATATCAGATTTTTCCTAAATTGTTAACTTTTTATGCTTGGCGACAATAGCGACAC
>NZ_JAHCTA010000002.1:561-500058 GCF_018474025.1 Alteromonas oceanisediminis
CACATCGCCAAGCTCCCATTCGAAGAAGGGCTTACCTCACGGTAGGCCCTTTTTTATTGCCTGTTATTCCCTCAGAGGTATCCGTGCAGCAACAAAGAAACGTCATTGCAGCGAAGGCTGCAACCTCCTTGGGTTGCCAGCAATCCTTTTTCAAATAACTCAAGCTGTTGAGCAGGTCCCGGCCTCTGCCGGGATGACGTTGGGATGTTTCTTGCCTGTTATTCTCTCAGAGGTATCCGTGCAGCAGGCGAGGATAACTATTGATGTGCAGGTAAACCTAAATTTCTAACTTCTGCATGCGGATCAACAAGGTTGTATTTTTCTTTAAGCTCAGCGATCAAACTGGCGTTTTGTTCTAAAAAACTATCGAGTTCGCGAATAACGGCAGGGTACTTTATGGTCGATAGATGGAATCCAACAATATCGTAAGGTAGATGTTGTCCAATGACGATGTCGCTGTATTTAGGCTGGTTTTGAGTGAGATACTTGATTACGTTGTACTCAAGATCAGTTGCATCAGCTCTACCCGCCACAACGAGATTCAATGCTGCAAACGACTCAGAAACGTCAGCAAGCACCACTTGCCCTGAAGCAATACGTTCGTGCCATTTCACCGGGGAGAAACCGAACGGGATGCTCAATGTTTTTACATCAGAGGGTGTAAACTCACGGTTTTTTTGAAGTACAAACGCGCCACCTAAAATTTCGTAGAAGGGCTGGCTAAAAAACTTCTTGGCGTTAGCATTCGGGCTCTCATACCACGTGCGATTATCTGGGAATATAAAGTCAATCTGACCCATTTCTAACGCATGGTGCATACGCTTAATCGGTAACGGGAGATATTCAATGTCATAGCCGTAAGCCTTGCCAAACGACTGCAAGATCGCCCAAGCAATGCCTTTATCACTTTCAGACTTAAAATCGTAATGAGGGAAGTAGTAAATATTTTGCGCACCGACAACCAGCTTTTGTGGTGATGCTTGCAGCGGATTGCTGAGCAGGCTTGTCATCAAAATATAAATGATTAGCGTGGTCGCACTGGCTAAATGTCTGAAGATCAAATTGATGTACCACCTTATTCTAAGAACAAAATGAAACGCTTTTAACCCCAGTCGCTTTTCGAGTCTGCGTCAGGGCCGGATTGAACGCGTTTTTTCGCTGTATGACTACCAATAGCTTCATCAAACATCGTCACAATCTGCGCTAATAGCGCAGCGGTTTTTTCATCACCCACAGCTGCCACGACAGTTCGGGTTCGATCGGTCTCATGCTTTAAGTCATATAGTTTTTGTTCTGTTGACTTCATCGATTGTTTCTCTGCACCGTGGAAGGGGTTCCACATCGTACTGAAACCATAACAAAATTCAGCAAACTCCACTACAACGTTAGGTAAAACTTAGCGATATCAACCGAATCAATACTGAATAATCATTTAGGGTGAATTGTATTTCCAGCGCAAATACTCCTCAATACAATTCGATAGATGATTAGAGCGATCCCATGGCAATCAACGATCTTCCCCTCAACCCGCCTGAGGCGGGCGAGCTTAGACGAATCAATGAACATATTTTTTGGCTACGAATGCCGCTGCCGTTTGAACTCGACCATATTAATTTATATTTGCTCAAAGACGGTGATGGCTATGCGGCTATTGACACTGGATTGGGTACCAAGACAACGGCTGATTTATGGCAGCAAGTATTCACACGCTATCACATACGTCTGACCCGTGTTTTTGTAACACATATGCACCCGGATCACATTGGGATGGCTGGCGCGTTGGTCGAGCAATTTCGCGCGCCATTGTATATGAGCCACGATGAGTACTATGTTGCTAGAGCCATCGTAGCCGGTCGCCAAGGTGCCGATCCGTGGCAAGATCGGATGTTTTACACACAATGCGGTTTGTCTGAAGAATACATCGAAAATGCGCTGTCGAATAAAGCGGGTGTCGCGAAAGTGGTGAAACCTATCCCGCTCTCGTTCGAGCGACTAGCGGCTGGGATGAATGTTAATATCGGCGACCATGATTGGCAGGTCATTATTGGTAGAGGTCACTCTCCTGAGCATGTCTGCTTGTACAGTGAGCGCTTGAACATACTTATATCAGGCGATCATGTTTTACCGCAAATTACGCCGAATATCGGCGTTTATAGCACTGAGCCAAATGCAAACGCACTAAAACAGTATCTTACCACCTTAACGCCTTTTCTCGATTTGCCTGAAACCGTGAACGTGCTTCCCGCACATCGTCAACCTTTTGTTGGACTGCATTCGCGCGTAAGGCAACTCATTGCTCACCACCATGATCATTTCAAGGCCCTGTTGGCGCATTGTGAGGAACCGCGAACGCTGGTTGAGTGTTTACCGGTACTGTTCAAACGAACATTGAACCATCAAGCCATGTTTTTCGCGGTCGCGGAATGCCTTTCCCATCTGAACTACTTGCTGCACGAGGGTTCAATACATAGGAGATTGGCTGACGATGGCGTCTATTATTATTGCTGCCATGCATTGCCTTCATCGTCTTCAATCAGTCATCCTTCGGAACGTTTAAACGGGAAACTGGTTCGATAATCATTTGGATGCTTGACATCAATAGCGAACAGTATCCCTTGATATTGGCTATTTACGCTGAATTGAAGGGTGTGCCCTACAGTGATGGATTTTGCGTCGAAGAATCGTAGGGTGTCATCAAGTAAGGATTCAGTTCGCTCATCTTGGAAGTATCCCCTATACCAAGCCGGGCCTGTTTCGGTGGAAAGTACCAATGACGTTCTGGGATCGGTTGGACTTGGATAAAACATGGGTGAGCGTGGTCCACGGATGCAAGCCCAGTTGTACATAAAGTGGACGAATAGACAAAGTTAGCTATGCTCTACCCATATTAACCAGCTGCACGATGCACAAAGGACTACCTCATGGGCAAACTTATCTTATCACTGGATGGCGGCGGAATTCGTGGGGCTGCAACCACACAATTTTTGTGTCATGTGGAAAACGAGTTGTTCGCGCGAAAAAATATTACTTTGCGCGATTGCGTGGATTTTTACGCCGGCACCAGCACAGGCAGTATCATTGCGTTGGCACTGGCAACCACACGATTATCCATGGAGGATATCAATGCTTTGTATAGCGAATCGAACGCCCAGAGTATTTTTAAACGTAATCGAGGCTGGTTAGAGTTCGATGGCATCAACGCTCCTAAATATCAAGCTGCGGGCAAATCTGATGTGCTCCAACGTAACTTTGAGAACGCTTGCCTAAACGACGTTGCCACTGGCAAACACGTGTTGGCCGTTACCTACGGCGTAGAATACAGACGACCGTTCGTGCTCAAATCGACGAAAGCTGAACACCGAACGCTGCGTTCGGCTGATGTGGCAGATGCCTCTAGCGCAGCGCCCACTTATTTTCCAACCAAAGCGATGAGAATAGGCGATAACGAGTTTGAAAACTGGCTTATTGATGGTGGTGTAATTGCGAATAATCCTACACTGTGCGCCATAGCAGAAGCGAGACGAGTCTGGGCAAGTGAATCTTTTTCTGAGCTACGCGTACTGTCTGTAGGAACCGGTTATCGCACGCGAAAAATCAATGGCCCGGACTCGGCGGAGTGGGGCGCACTGCAGTGGATGAGTAAAGGCAGCATTATCGACATATTGTCTGATGAAATGGTGGTTGCTTATCAAGCCATCACATTGATTGAAAATGGAAACTACATTCGTGTCAATGCTCAGTTGAAGGAGCAGCCGGGCTTACCCACCGCTCCGGATGATGCCATGGACGATATCAGCGCCACTAATATAAGAAAGCTCAGACTACTAGGCGACTTTTGGTTTGAGCAATACGGGGAGCAAGTGATCCAACTGTTGCTGGAACAATATGATGGCCCATCTCTGGATCGGATTGACGCCAAAACCGGAAAGCCGATAACCTACGAAGTGTCATAACGAGGCGGCGCTACAGTGTGGTTTAAGCGATTTCATTAATGTTACACAAAGGTGTTGGCGTCAAAAAACGCACAGACGGCGGCAGATTCAAAACGGATGTCTTTGTGCTGTAGCCAAGGAAGTGCGGAGTCAATGTCATCAAAAAATGCGTAGTCTACGCCCACGTCCTCATAGGCTGCGGTCAACTGATTCTTAATGGTCCGCGCGACATCTGAATCCCTGATAACGACCGCAAGTGCTAACAAACCGGCCTGTTGTCGTATCCTAATCTGTTTGACGAAGATGGCATAAGCTGATGGTGGCATAAGACTCTCGCCGTATAAACAGCTTAATTGCCCCCAAGGGTGGTTTTTATCAAGTTCAGCGATACGTCCACCCAGAATGCGTGTGCCGCGGCGCAGCGTTTCGTCGTTCCAAGGCCCGCGTGCAGCAAATAAAATGAGTTGCTTGCTTCTTGCCGACTCATAATGGCCATGTTCAAGCATAATTCGAGAGCTTTGCCTGTGTAACACTGTTTTACATACTGTCAGTATAGTTTACGCGCTGCACGATCACAGTGTTACCTGGTTTTATATTTTTAGGTCACAAACCGGCTAATAGCAATTGGAATGGTTTTCGCTTAGTTATGGTGTGTGAATAACGATGAGGAGACCCTATGAACACACGTACATCACTTGCCGGCGCAATTTTTTCTGATATTCAGGTTCTTACACGAGATGGCGAAACGACATCGTTGATCCCTCGTGTTACTGCGGGTTTATCGTCAGAAGAACAGCCAAGTTGGTTTTTGATCGTCGTATATCGGGGGCAGCACTGCCCGATTTGTGCAAAATATTTAAATCAACTGCAGTCCAGAGAGCAGGATTTTGCAGCGCTTAACGTTCAGTTAGTTGCGGTGAGTGCAGACTCTGTTGAGCAATTAAATGACTTTTACGCTGATAAGATTGCAGATGTAGCTTTTTCTGTGTATGCAGGTCTGAGCAAAGATGAAATGCAAAATCTAGGACTGTTTTTGTCCGAGCCAATGTCGGCCTCTGAAACCGATCATGTGTTTGCTGAACCTGCGATGTTTCTAGTAAACGCAGAGCGAAAAATACAAATTGCGGAGATTGCGAGCGCGCCCTTTGTACGTCCAAATCTGGATCAACTCATTGGCGGCATAAAATACGTTCGTGAAAACGACTATCCCATTCGTGGTACGGCTTAGTTCGGTCTATTTAGTGTGAAAAATGGCGGAGCAAGCATCCTTTCAGTATGCTAGCTCCACCACTGCCTTGGGGAACTGTTCGTTGACTGAAATATCTATTCTGACTGGGCGTTCTGCAAACTCTCGGCTGCCGCCAGCAATTCAACATCCATTCTTGATTTAGCGTGATTTAGATTAACTTTTGCCCAACGTGTCGCTTCTTGTGGATTAACATCGACATACAGATAGAATCGGGCAAGTTCGGCCGCGTGGGCATAGTTGTGTTCGTCGCTTCTCTCAGCGATACGCTGGCGCATTGCGTTGTGCCAATGGTCATCATCAGAAGCCTTCTTTTCAGCCATCGCTAGGCGTAACAACAATGCATCATTTATTTCAGCCTGTTCTTTGGTCATCAGAGTGAGCATGTCAAGTACATGGGCATGATTGTCCAACGCCATCTGAGCATCGGCCCACAGTGCAATGTAACTCACTGGCGCTTTTGACAACTGCGCACCTTGAAGATGCTCGGCGGCGACAGTGGGTTTATCAAGCTTAAGCGCTAAATCAGCTAATATTTCATTGATCCAATAGTGATGCTCGTTGGTGGCAGCTGCATTGAGCGTGGCGATTCGTGAAAGATTATCGTACTGCGCCTGAATATCATCAGGTGCTAGCTGCGCCTTTGTTTCAACAATACATGCCGCTACAAAGGTCGAATCTGCCAATCCCACCAACTGCTGGCATTTTTCTAGCGCAGCTTCATGATTGCCCAAATTATTTTCGATTGATGCCATCAATAGCAGCGCACTGACATTATTGGGCCCAATCTCCAGTGCCTTAGACAAGGTTTTCTTGGCCTGTTCAAAATCATGATGGTGCTGCTGTAAGCGAGCATACAAGTAATGCTTAGCTACCTGATCAGCTTCTGAAGACAGAGAGATACTATCTAATCTGGCTTGCAAAGCTTCTATCGCCGCAGGTTGCGGCGATAAATATTGTATGCCCAGAACTTTTTGTTCCAGCTCAGCCAAAGAAAGCTTGGAATAATCGCTGTTTTTATTATGGTTTTCATGCTCGTGCGCATGGTCACCGTGAGCAAACGCTCTTTCTGCCACAACAACGCTGAGCGCTATCAACGAAACAAACGCCATGCTGAGACTTGCAAAAAACAACAGCGATATTCTAAAATTTCTCATGTGTAACTCCTTAAATAAAACGCCATCCGTGGCGAAACAATTCCTTTGCACTTAGTCGATCAATAGATCGTCATAGGCATTAGGGTCTTCCACATCGTTGGTAACGATGCGCCCATTGACACGCAACGGCTCTGCAGTTGCAGGCTGCGCGAAGGCACTTCGACTCAACTCAGAAAATAACACCTGTAGCGCCTCTACTGTGATTGAGGCGGTACCCGTCGCTGCAGCACTTCCACCATCTGACACTGAGAAAGTAAACTCGTCCGAACCCGTAAACTCTAGGTCCGGTGTGTAGGTGAAAGAGCCATCGCTATTCAGTGTTAACGATCCATTGCTGACATCTTCCTCTAACGCGAAGGTTAAGCTGTCGTTGTCAGGATCTGAGCCCTCAACGCTGTCGTCAATCGGCACTTCAGTTTGTGTGACAAACGTTGCGTCAATCGCCGACGGCGGATTGTTAGGCTCTGGCAACACCGGGTCGTCGTCATCACTGTCAAAACAACCGCTTAACGTGAGCAATGCAGCTCCGGCTAATAATAATTTAATCTTCATACCTTACCCCCTAGTTTGAGCCTGGTAGTGGCGTCGCTAAGTATGGGAATGCATTGTTCATGTAAGATGCATCGATTGGTGCACCATCGGTAAACGGCACATTACCAACATTCGCATCCGCTTCCTCACAAATGCCGAGATTGGTAGGCTCGCCATTGATTGGGATCGGATGACACAAAGCTCCCATCGTTACGCGAAGTGCAATGTCCACAACATCATCGCCAGGACGACGTCCGTTCGGGAAACCAGCCAAATCATCGCCTGCAACACCAAAGGCTGACTGTTCGCTCGCAGGAACGGCAGGTATGCCGGTATTTAAACGAAGCATTTCAGATGGCGTTACCGTAGCGAGCTGGTTGACACCTTCAAATCCAGTTAGGAATGCAGTGACCAAATCGTTACGTGGAATATTGGTTGGCGCTAGTGTTGGCAGTTCCGCACCCAAGGTTGTGTTCACTGCATCAAGGAACAAAATATTCAACAATTCAGGTAGAGTAGGGTGAGTGACATAGTCCAAAAATTGACCGTCCATTGATGGATGCGAGGTCGAGAATTTGTCTTTATCGCCCAAACCAATCACAAGCTCATTGACCAATGGGCTACCCAAGCGAGAAACCTGAGTCATTGCGCCACCCGTCACTGCAGGCTTATCAAACGTTGCATTCGGATTTAACACCGACGCCTGTGGAAGACTCGCCGTTGTCCACGCGCCGATAACGCCATTTCCATCGCCAGTAATACATGAGTTGTGTACTTCAACAGCAATACTGGTCACGTTTTTGTCGTTCAGGTCATCGTTAGCATCGCTTTGTGTAACGCCACCGGGGAAGCCATTGCCGTCTCCGGCACCTGGCGCACTATCACCTTCAACAGGCACATAGTTGACAAGGTCAAACGTTTTACCTAATGCAACAACAAACGGGTCTTTACGCTGTCCTACGAAAATTTTCGCAGGCATGTCGCAGCCGGGTATTTGCGCTGTATAAATAAAGGTATTGGCATACTGCTCATAACCTTCAACGCTACCAAACGTTTTAGTACCGATGAAATCAAGCGGTTTACCAAACATATTTGCTTCATTCGCTGTTAGTTCGGTGCGTGTGCCTGCGCTCACTTCACCCTCAACCATGCTCACAGAGTAGTCTTCAAAAAAGTTTGCGGCTGCGCTCGAGTCCGCGCTGACTCCACCCACGTTTTTGAGCGGCACTTGAACCGTACGTCGGTTATCTTCTGGCCCAACAGGTAACGCAATACCGTCGCCGTTATTGCCCAACCGTTGGCTAAAATCAAACACAAAAGACACATCTTCTACAGCGTCACCATCGTTATCGATGTGAATGGCGTAATGTGCTTCAGGATCCATCGAAAAATAATTTGGACCACCGTAAGCGTCTTGTAACGGAATATAGTTCGCGATCATTGTCACATAACCTTCGCGACCTTCCTCGTAGCTGTTAAAGGCGTAAAAATCGGTTGAATCGATTTTAGGAGCTTTTGTCACTGCAGGAGCTTCTCTATGACTTGATGCGGCAATTGAAAATGCAACGGCACTTGAGACTAGCGCGATTGCAAACTTAGTTTTGTTCTGCATGTTATTTCCTTCGTTTCTATGAATTCCAAGAAGCCAAACGATCGTAGTACACGATTGGATGCAGCATGTGTGAAATATTTTCTGCATACATGAATGATTGACTCACTCACAATGTCATTAAGTGGCTTTCCATTAACTTCCGGCCTGTATAAAAACCGTTGCTAATGGGTACGAAGCACAGCGGTTGAACGACATGAACTCAAACGGTAGGAACAATCACCGCCAATTTCGCAACAATGTGCTGGACAGAGAAGAGCAACAATCAAGCCAACAGCAACTGGCAGGTTAAGTTCTTGTATTGATGAGAAAAGACGCAGGCTTAGATAACAGCACTGCGTCTTGGAAGGGGTTATACAGTGATTAAGTTGGTTGTGTACAACACCTCGGTGGGTTGACCATTCGGCGAGCCGCCTAGTGGCTCCAAGCTAACAGCGAGCACCATGATCGGTACTGACCTCAAACTCTCGGCTGCTGGCGCTTTCAACTCGCCATCTTTAGGCAGCACACCCAGTGAAATTGGCGCACCACCATTCGCGGGAACAATCCACAATTCAAAGTCTTTATCAGCTTGCGCAATCACTTGGTCGGTGCTGCGCACACGCAATTGCTGATCAGAAATCTCAATTAACCACAATGGGTTAGTATCTGCATCGTTGACCACAGCAATGTGTGTGACCGGTGGCGACAAAACAGGTTGAACACTTGTCCAAATAACAGCAATCAATAACGACGCAGCAAAAGCAAACAGCGCAGGACCTCGCCATTTACTGTTTTTGGGACTTCTTTCGTTCTGTAGCGGCGTCACATTAGAAGGCCGCTCGACAAAGCCCAGCTTCTGCTGAATGGTTTGCCAGACAATATCGCTTGGCTCCACGGGAGGGACGAATTCGCCCATTCCATTAAGATATTGTTCCCACAGCCACGTTGTCTCAGCGGTGGATTGACTTGTCATAATAAGCTGCTGGTAGCGGCGACGAGCACCGCCGCGGAGTGTGCCCAGCACGTACTCAGCGGCTAGCGCGTTGCGCAATGACTCTTGGTTATAATTCATAGTGACAGGCACCTCTGTAAACTCTGTAGCCCGCGGCGGATCCAGCTCTTTATCGTTCCTAACGGAGAGTCAAGATGCTGTACAACTTCCTGATGGGATAGGCCGCCATAAAAAGCGAGATGAATCGCTTGTCGTTGAGCGTCTTCCAACTCATCCATACATTCAGCGAGTCTGCGCTTCTCAGCCGTAGGCAACGCCATACTGGTTTGTGGCGAGTCAGTCTCAGGCCCTAGCGCGACTTCATTGCGAATATTATGGTAACGCATTAGGTCTAACGCGCGGTACCGAACAATACTCACCATCCAAGTTAATACCGTGCCTTTGCTACGCTGGTAGCTGGACGCACCATGCCAGATTTTAATGAATGTATCTTGTGTGGCTTCTTCTGCAAGCTCTTTGCGCTTTAACATTTTCAATGCGACAGCATATATTTGCGCACTGGTTTTGGTGTAAAGCGACGCAAACGCCTCTTTCTTACCTTCAGCCGTTGCGCACAACAGAGGAAACAACTCTTCATGTTCCATACAGACTCCTTTGGCGATCCCTCTGCAGTCAAAAACCAAACGACTATAAAGCTCATGTGGATGCAAAAACTTTCAAGGAATCGATGGTAAATTTTTATTAATGCAAAAATATAGCGAGAAACATGCAAATTAGATAGTTAACTCTCACCCGCAAAGACTTAAAAAGAGGTTTGTTCTTTCAACGCCGATAACTTTTCGTCAATCAATGCTTGGTCTGCAACTGGGGTGAAACGCTTGAGTACTTGTTCGAACTCAGTCGAGCGATACAATTGACGAAGCGCGTTATTTGCTTGAGCGATGAATAATTGTGTCTGCTGTGTTTCGTTACACATTAGATGACCTTCAATAATCGCTGGCACCGACGCAAAGCCGTAACTGCGCAATTCAGTTGATTGAAGGGTTTCTAAACCCCCTGTATTCGCCGGATACATTAACATGAACTCGACACGTCGTTTCAGGAACAGTTGTATCAAGCCCGAATAGGAATCATTGGCGCTGATCTGGTACACCGAAGAACGCACGATTTTGGCTAACGCTTCATCGATGGCTTGCCCATATGAGGCGTTGGGCATGGTAGCTAGAGTCGCATTCCGTTGGCTGTTGTTGAAGAAATCCGCCAACTCAACGATGTCGCGCTGGTTATCCAGATAAGTGTTAGGGATCGAAAGCCCTGACGCGATTTGGTACAAGCGAGGGCTTAAAAAGATGTCTACAGGTAGGCTAAAAAGATAACGCCCCTCTCTTTCAACGGTTTTAACTCTAAAAAATGTGCAGGTGGGGCTCTCTGACTTTAATGCAGCATCATGCCGCTTAAATGGCAGAAACGTTACACGATCAGATAAATCTAACTGAGCGAACAACAGCGAATTCGTGCCCTCGATAATACTTTGCGGCTGCCGTTCACCTTGCATTACCTGTAAAAGGGCTAGCGAGTCAGTGATAAATTGAATGTCATGTTCTATCCGTTCATCAGCAAAAGACGTAAAGCTCAAACCAGCAATGATGACAATTAAGCAACGAAAGCTAAGCATTTTGTGATGCCTCTATTTCACAATACATCTATCGATTTCGCTCAGTTGTATTGGTTACTAATCAAAAAAATTAACTTATCTGCATGTCTTGCACGATTTCATCCAGATTATTCAGTTTGTCGGTTGACACAAACACACTGATGCTTGAATGAACATTAACAGCCCCGGTGCCGTCATCATCAATAAAGCTCGCACTCAGTATGGCTTGCACGCGGTCGAGAAAGGCTTTTGACCCTTGCTCTTCAATATTAGGCAAAAAGATGATGAATTGCTCAGGGCCGTAGCGACCAAGAATATCCGAATCGCGCGTCACGCTCTGCAATGCAGCCGCAATTTTTCTGAGCACATAATCACTTTTGGTGAATCCCGGCACGCTATTGTGCTGCCGCAAATGACTCACGTCGAACAGCGCTAACGCGTGTGAACGGCCCCGCGCAGGCGCGTCGTGTTTACCAATCTTAGCCATTGCGGTTTCGGCGTTTAGCACCTGAGTGATGGGATCGATGGACTTATGCGCCATGTAGCGCTTGCGGATAAAATAAACACTCAGCGCAATAATCAGCCCGGAGGTTAGAAGACCAAAAATAATGATGTTGTTACGTGTTCGCCGGGTTGCTTTTATTTCAGATTCCAGGGTGTTGATCTGACTGTATAGATTAGCCGCGCTGAGAATGCTCGCTGAATCTTGGTCATTTTGAAAGTCTTGTTTGGCACTTGCGACGTAATTGTCGAATGCTATTTCGGCTTGGGAGAGGTCGCCAAGCGCTAAATACATTTTCGTTTTCAGTGCGAGATAGTCAGGGTTGTTAGCAAAGCGGTTCGCCCCTTTGCCGCCAGTGTTTTCAAGTTCACGTATGTATTCACGCATACACGCCTGATTTTTTTCATACACACAAGGCACTACGGAATACCACGATGCCATCGCCGTAATGAAGCTGTTGGACATTTCATCGGCAGTGCGTTTGAACTCAGGCAAAACATTTTTCATTTCGTCAATTTTGTTGGTTCGATAGTAGTAGCCAGTGAGTGCATGGTAGTAATAAAAATTGGTTAACGGCGTCGCTACATCGCGATTAATTTTTTCGAATTCAACAATATATTCATACGCCGTTTCAAACTGACCACTAGCCAGTAAAGACGTAATCGCACTGATAAGGATCGTCAGTTGGTTGCTACCGGTATAGCTTTCCAATCCTAACTCGTGGGCTTTGATAAATTGTTCAGCGGCTAATACGTGCTGCCCCAGGCCGCCGTACACCAGCCCGATACTGTTGTGAATATGCGCCAGTGCGGCGTGATTATCGGTTTCACTGTAGCGCTCTAAAACGCGAAACATTCGGCCTAAGCGCTCGTTCAGTGGCAGGTTTTGCATGCAGTTTGTGATCATACCTAATGACGCACTTAAGAACACATCGCTATGCTGTTCAGGAGATGACAGCTCGCGCGCTTGAGCGTAGTAATCGCAGCGCTGAGGCTCCTCTAAAACATCATAGCCAAAGCCTACTTGATAAATAGCAGAGGCATAGTAGTAAGAGTCTGTGTTCACGTCGTCTTGATCGATAAGGTCAAACAGTAACGCATGTGCTTCAGCGGTCTTTCCGCGACAGAGGAGAAAATGTGATTTTTCGGTAGACAACGCAAATCGCTGAGCAGCCGACAACGTGTCTGATGAAAGATACGACTCTAACTGATCATATTGGGATGGATCTGGGCAATCGTATGTGACGGTTTGCACGTCATCGATAAACGCATCTACAGGATCGGAGGCCTTCGCGCCCAACAAGCCACTGAATAAAGCAGAAAAAACAATCAATTGACGAATACAGGGCATAACAGGCGACACTTTTTTCTTCTAATATAGCGAGAAAACCATGCAGCCACTACCTCTTTCTGCTTTTTAAACAACAAGATGCAAAAATAGTGAATGAATTGAGAGACCGTGATTGTTTACAACGAAAGAAGAAAAGGTATTCGGCTTAGTTCTGTTCATCAGAATGGGGGGTTGCGGATTCGATTAATAGGTTTTTCTATACCGGCCTTCTAACCCACAAAAAATTGAGAAGCCCAGCATACCCACTCCAACAACGGCAACCAGCCATTTTCCATACGGTTGTTGCATCAACGTGCTTAAAGCTTCTGACAAACCACTCGGTTTGTCAGCTCCGGCATAGATACTGGCGTTGATGGACAACACACCAATTAACGTGTACACAACGCCTCGTGCTGAGAAACCCATGCTCCCCATCAATTTGACAATTTTCACACGGGAGTGGGGCATGGAATCAACAAACTTATCTGTGAAGTCGCGCTTAAAGGCATGTTTAAATTGAATCGTTGCGTAAAGAATGATCAGCGTACTCACCAAACACATACCAACCGTAATCCACGTCTCCTGCAAGATTTCGTCAATATTAAAGGATTGACCACTGCCTTCCTCAGACTTCAAATTCAGCAAGGTCTCCAACGCAACATAGGTAACAAAACTGTAAGCAATCGCGGAGACAAAATAGAACCCTCGATGGACAACATCGGTTGTTTTGCTCATATCTAAACCACTGGGATTCAACGTTCCTTGAACAAGTCGCCAGACGACGTAGCACCCTAATCCACCGGTTAATGTGAACAACGACGCGTAACCAAATGGAGAATTCAACACTTCTTGAAAAACAGATTTTTTTGTAATGTTTTCGGTGCTACCAAGGCTTAATGCCGCGTAAATAATTAATATCCCTAACACAAAATACACAACGGCTTTTGCGGCGTACCCGGTTCTACCAATAACTTTGATCCATGCGTTCTGTTGGTTGGACAATGCCTAAACTCCCAAAGTGGCAGAAGACTACGTACAAGTACGTGCGTTTATTTAGCAACATCATACGCTTTTTTCTGTTTTGGTTGCTAGAGCGTGCTCTAGTTGTATGACTTTTTATTCCAGGCTCTTTGAAACGCAGGTTCTGTAGGTAGTAGGCGGTATTACCAGAACCGAACTTTAGCATACATGGCAATGCCAATTGCAATGGCAGATTAAACCGATGATGGGAATAGAGTCGCAAAGTATGGTACCAGAGGCCGGGGTTGATAGGACTCGCTGACGATAGGACTCGCTCTCGAGCCGGCACACAGGATTTTAGAACGGAAGAAGCAAAGTATGGTACCAGAGGCCGGGGTTGATAGGACTCGCTCTCGAGCCGGCACACAGGATTTTAGAACGGAGGAAGCAAAGTATGGTACCAGAGGCCGGACTTGAACCGGCACACCCTCACGGGCGGCGGATTTTGAATCCGCTGCGTCTACCAATTCCGCCACTCTGGCTTAGGTAACCCGCTTTGCTGCTCAACGAGGAATAAGAAAAACGCCGCTCAACGTTGAGTTCACGGATTATAGTCATCGCAAAGTGTCATGCAAGTTATTTGTCAAAAATTCCATATGGTTGGCTAAATCTTACTCAGATTAAACAAATTTTTAACACATTTCCATAGATACTGCATCCAGCACTCCTGTTCGGCCGTTTGGCTTTCAAAGCAGCAAACAAAAAAAGCTGTTTTGCGCAGTTTGAACATTCACCTTGAACAAGGAGATGCACCATGATTTGGACTAATCCAGAGACAAATTAAATGAAAAACTTCAAAGCGGCCGCGCTCGGCTTGGCGGTTATTTTCGCACTGAGCGGCTGTGATGGCGACGACGGTGAGGTTGGTCCTCAAGGGCCTCCCGGCGCTGATGGAGCACCTGGGGGAGAGGGGCCTGGTGGTAGTCCAGCGTTCCCGAGTGCACAGTTTTGGCTATCAAACAATGGCAGCGACAACGCAGGAACCGCTGATCTTATTAATCAAAACGCAGCCAAGCTAAAACGCCTGAATACGGGTGGCAACGAAGGTATTGCGCTCGATTCAATGAACAATTTAATCCACGCCGCTGATTCAGACTTACCCACCATTCGTACTATCTGTAATGTTGCAAATCGTGCAGACGGCAGTGAATTCTCTACACAGTCGGACCGAGAAATCTCTGGTGCAGCCACTGGGTTAGTGAATCCAAAAGGCATTCATTTTGCGAAAAGCGCCGGTCTCGTCATGGTTGCCGATTTCAACGGTATGCGGGTCAGTGTGTTTGGCAGTGTCGCCGCAGGTGATGTTGCACCATTGGCTGAAACCGCCACCAGTGCCAAGCCTTGGGATGTGGATTATGATGATGTGAGCGATCGTTTATTCGTTGCGCTTACTGACGGTACCGTTGCAGTTTATGACGACTACGTGAGTGGCGGTTTCGATCCCACACCAGCGCGCACCATCACGCCCAGTGATGATGCTCAATCACCCATTTCTGTGAATAGTCATGGCATTGTTTACAACCGAGCGAATGATACGCTGATTATCAGTGATGTTGGCGATGCAGAATCTGCCGAAGATGGCGCTATCTTCGTTATTGCGAATGCCGCTTCAGCGGATGGTAACGTCAGCGTTGCACGACAAATCTCAGGCCCCTCAACGATGCTGGGTAACCCTGTCGACATCGTGCTAACGGGCAGCGACTTGCGTGTGGCGGAAAAATCCAATGACGCGGTACTGGTCTTTGCGAACATTTTTGCTGGTGCGAGCGGCGATGTCGCACCGGACCTAGTCACTTCAACATCAAAACCAGAGTCTCTCGTTGAAGTTATGGAGCGTGAAAGCGTGGCTGACGTGTCAGACATCACAGCGTCTGGCACTGCGTTCACCGGCGTCGCAGTCAGCAGCAACCCTGGTACAGCTGGGCTTACTACTGGCGCCGTAAACCGCTTTAGCTCACCTTTAAACGCGGTGTTAACCTCGTTCGATTATGCACAGAGCATCGAAAGCGTGACCTTTGATGTTGCAGGCGATGCCTATGCGACTTTCGACAGTGCCTCAGCGCCAACTGGCGGTGTGTTGATTGCTAACCGCGTTGCCAAGCAGCGCAACGACGATAGCTTTACAGCGTCGCGAGACCGCATGATCGCCGGTGAAAATACCTTGCTGGTAACACCCAAAGGTCTTGATGTTGCTTGAGATGCGGGTCTAATCTTTGTTGCTGAAAACAATGCCGATTCGCCTGCTATCCATGCATTTCCGCTATGCGGCGCGGGTAATATTGCCCCCAGCATTTCACTGGTTGCCGATGATGGTGCACGCCCATGGGATGTTGATTACGATGCTGCCACCGATACGGCCTTTGTCGCGTTGACCAACGGGACTATCGCCGTATTTGAGGAAGTTGTGTTAAACGTTAACAGCGGAATGATCGAAATTGTCGGTCAGGATCGCACCATCGTTCCTGCCAGCGGCGGTGTTGCGTTTGCTGCGCCAACCAACATTCATGGAATCGACTTTGACCCGGCCTCGGGCACATTGATCGTATCTGATGTGGGCAGTGCGGCAAGTGCCACAGACGGTAAAATCTATGTACTACCGGGGGCGGGTAACGCCGATGGGTTAACTGAAGTGCAGGCGAACATTAGTGGCCCTGCTAGTAACTTAGGCAACCCAGTTGACATTATGTTCTCTGGCTCGCACCTGTATGTTGCTGAGAAATCGAACGGCGTCGTCATGCGGTTTGATAATATTCTCGACAGCGCTGGTGGTAACATCGCGGCTGATGCCAGTATTGATTTCACCGCACCTGAGTCTGTTGCATTGATACCATCATATCTTGGAAATCACTAAGCGCATTTGCGTGCTTCAGTGATGAGTTGAAGCAGTAACTAAAGCGGAGCCATTGAGCTCCGCTTTTTTTTGGAAGATCAAAACGCCCTAAAAAAGCGTGACACAATAAGGCTTTGTTTGTCAGACTGT
This sequence comes from Alteromonas oceanisediminis, assembly GCF_018474025.1. Taxonomy (GTDB): domain Bacteria; phylum Pseudomonadota; class Gammaproteobacteria; order Enterobacterales; family Alteromonadaceae; genus Alteromonas_E; species Alteromonas_E oceanisediminis. Next base: position 17,456 of record NZ_JAHCTA010000002.1, read on the forward strand.
AAGACGAAACGCTATTTCCCATCGATTTTCTGGTAGTCAATTTATGTCTGAAACAACGGTTCCTTACGCCAATGCACCGCGGGCCGGTTTTTTTCGTCGCCTTGCTGCGATTGTTTACGATGCCCTTGTCGCTATAGCGGTTGGTATGTGTGCTGCATTAGTGATGATTATTACCTTGCTTGTATTGTTTGAAACCGGTGTGTTGAATAAGAATGGTGTTGAGCAGGTGAGTGACATTATCCAGCAGTCTTTGTTTTACACTACGGTGATCCAATTATGGGTTGGATTCTGGGTGTGTGGCTTCTTTTTGTGGTTTTGGAAACACGGTGGACAAACGATTGGCATGCGAGCTTGGCGGCTAAGATTGTTTTCGATGACTGAGCAGCCCGTGGGTTACGGGCGACTTCTGCTCAGGATGGTAACCAGTTTTTTGGGGTTGGGAACCTTGCTGGTACTGATAGATGTAAAACATAAGCTTGCCCTTCAAGACCGCGCATCACAAATAGAAGTATTGTCACTCAGTCAGCAGGAAAATGACCACAAGTCATGGCGTTAGAAGCACCACGTTCTATCGTTTAAGCAGAAATCCTGCCACCAACAGAAACACAGCGCTGGGTAATAAGGCACCAATAAAGGGGGGTAACTGATATACCAAGCTGAGCGGGCCGAAGACTTCGTTGGTAATAAAAAATGAAAAGCCAGTTAACACACCCATGATCACTCGCGCACCCATGGTGACACTGCGTAACGGGCCAAAAATAAAACTTAACGCCATCAACAACATCACGGACACGGAAACCGGTTGTAAAATTTTTCGCCAGAGTGCCAACTCATAACGTGACGAGTCTTGCGCGTTGTTATCCAGATAGCGCACATAATCGTTCAATCCTCTGATCGATAAAGCTTCCGGTTTAATCGCGACCACGCCAAGTTTGTCTGGTGTCAAAGTGGATTCCCAGCGCATGTTCTCAACATTCTCGCGCCTGATTTGCAGTTCTTCAAAGTACGTATGGCTGACTTGGCTCAGCTGCCACGACTCTTGTGTAAACCGTGCTTCACGGGCGAAGGTCAACTGAGCCAAATTGAGATTTTGATTAAAGCCATACACGGTAACGTCGCGTAATTGTTCGCGAGAGACGACCTGGCCAATACTCACAAAATTATCACCGTCCTTTGCCCAGACCACTTGCTCTGATGAAAAGAGACTACCGCCTGAAATTGCCTCTGTGCGAATCTCTTTTGCTTTTGACTCGCTGACGGGCGTAACAAACTCTCCGATAGCCATGACTGCCAATATCATCAGCACGCATGATTTCATCGCTGAGCCAATGATGTTCCAACGACTTAATCCAGAAGCCTGCATGACCACGAGTTCAGAGTTGCTGGCCAGAATGCCCATACCAATTAGCCCGCCAAGCAGCGTAGCCATTGGGAAAAACTGCTCTAAGTCTCTGGGAATACTGAGTAACACGTACACCAGCGCAATCGCCATGTCGTAGTCACCTTCGCCAAGTTTACGCAACTGCTCAACAAACTTTATCAACGCGCTTAAGCCGAGCAAAATACTGAGCGTTAACGTCACTGTGCCCAACAAAGTACGAGCGATGTAGAAGTCTAATATTCTCAACATTATGTTCGATGACTCCATAAAGAGCGGAACCAGGAGCCGGTTTTACGATCTCGCGCAATGAGTAATACGCCGATGATCAGCATGATGCCATGTACCCACCAGAGTCCAATTTGCACTGGAATTTTGCCATCCTCAAGCGCACGGCGGCTGGCCAGCAGGAGTAAAAAGTAGCCTAAGTACAGAAGAATAGCTGGGAACATTTTACCGAAACGGCCTTGACGCGGATCAACCGCGCTCAATGGCACAGCAATCAACACTAGAAAGGGCAAGGATAAAGGAATTGCAATACGCCATTGAAGCTCCGCAATCGCTTCAACAGAACCGTCATCGATTAAGGCTAATGTGGGAACCGCCACCATTTTCCGGTTTGATTCGGTTGGCGCTTGTTCGCTAATTTGAATTTGATATTCGTCAAACTCAACAATGCGATAATTTTTTGCAGCAACGTTACCTTCATACTGTTTTCCCTCATTGAGCACCAGTGTTTGAGCACCGTTAGACCCGACAGTAACATCTCCCTCGTTGGCGTAAACGACGTGAACGGTTGTTTCGCCATCATCGTCTTGCTGATGTTGCGATAAGAAGATGCGTTTCAGCGGTTTCTCAGCATCCGAATTCACATCGTGAACAAAAATAACAGCTCGGTCGTTACCCGTTTGTTGAAAGCGGCCGGGAATAATGGCTGAAATGCCCGCCTCAGATGTCGCCTTATCCCGAAGTTGGTACTCACTTTCAGCGCTGAGCGGCGATAACCAGAGCGTTACCGTAGCAGTAATAAGCATCATCAACACTGACAAGACCAGCATCACGCGAGTGATGTACCACTCGCTGATCCCGCAGGCTTTCATCACTGTGATTTCGCTGTCTACATACAGGCGACCGTAAGCGAGCATGATGCCTAGAAACACACTGATGGGCAAAACCAGGGAAGCTAAGACGGGACTGTAAAGCGCGAGGAAACCCACCACAAGGCTGGCGGGAATATCACCATCAGAAGCATCACCAAGCACGCGAACAAAACGCAAGGTGATGAAAATTGCCATCAATACGAAGAAAATGGCAACTTGTGATTTCAGGCTTTCCTTGAGTAAATAGCGAAATATCAGCACAACACCGCCGTAGGGAAACTGGGAATTTTAGTGAAAGAAGTCACAGATTTAAGTAAACTCAGGTTTTTGACACGTTAAGTCGACACGCGGCCGAAAATAATAGCGTTTAATCGCCCGCGTATTAAATCACAAGCAACACCGATAGGTTAATTCAAATTGTCTCAAATTGACAATTTTACGCGAAAAACCGGTGTGTTCAGCGAGAGATTATTATGGAATTTAGTGTAAAAAGCGGCAGCCCAGAAAAGCAGCGAAGTGCCTGCATTGTTGTTGGTGTTTACGAACCACGCCGACTGAGTCCGGTGGCTGAGCAATTGGATGAAATCAGCGATGGGTATATCAGTAGCTTGTTGCGCCGAGGCGATCTAGAAGGGAAAGCCGGCCAGATGCTGCTACTTCATCATGTGCCAAATGTGCTCAGTGAGCGCGTATTATTGGTTGGTTGCGGGAAAGAGCGAGAACTTGACGAGCGCCAATACAAGCAAATCATCGCCAAAACCATTCGTACATTGAACGAAACGGGTTCAATGGAGGCGGTATGTTACCTTTCCGACCTGCATGTTAAAGGGCGCGATGTGTATTGGAAGATACGTCAGGCGGTCGAAGCCACTCAAGACTCGCTGTATACGTTTCTTCAACTTAAGAGTAAGAAAGGTGAGCCGCGCCGACCGTTGCGCAAAATTGTCTTTAACGTACCCACACGAAAAGAATTACCGATTGGTGAGCGAGCCCTTGAGCATGGCTTGGCAATAGCCAAAGGTATGCGCACAACCAAAGATGTGGCCAATATGCCACCCAACATTTGCAACCCCGCGTACCTGTGGGAGCAAGCTCAGCAACTCAAGTCGGAATACGGCAGTATTGACGTTGAAGTTGTTAATGAGAAGCAAATGGAACAATTAGGTATGCACTCCTATTTGGCCGTTGGGCGCGGCTCAGACAACGAATCATTGATGAGCATTATTCATCATAAAGGTGGAGAGCCTGATGACGCACCTATTGTGTTGGTGGGTAAAGGTTTAACTTTTGATAGCGGTGGTATTTCGATCAAACCCAGTGATGGTATGGATGAAATGAAGTACGACATGGGCGGCGCTGCCGGTGTGCTGGGCGTAATGCACAGTGTCGCCGAGCTGAATTTACCACTCAATGTGATTGGTGTACTGGCTGGTTGTGAGAACATGCCCGATGGCAAGGCATATCGTCCTGGCGATATCTTAACGACGATGTCTGGGCAAACGGTGGAAGTGCTGAACACCGATGCCGAGGGGCGTTTAGTATTGTGCGACGCTTTAACCTACGTTGAGCGGTTTATGCCGGATACTGTGATTGATGTCGCAACCCTGACAGGTGCTTGTGTCGTTGCGTTGGGTAAGCACGCAACGGGCGTACTCAGTACTCACAACCCTCTGGCACATGAATTAGTCAGTGCGTCTGAACAAAGCTCAGATAAAGCCTGGCGACTGCCGCTGTGGGATGAATATCAGGATCAGATTGAAAGCCCATTTGCGGACATGTCTAATTTAGGCGGGCGCCCGGCGGGTACAATAACGGCGGCCTGTTTCTTGTCACGTTTCACTAAAAAATACAATTGGGCGCATATGGATATCGCTGGAACGGCGTGGGTTTCTGGCAAAGAGAAAGGCTCTACAGGCCGCCCAGTACCCATGTTGACGCAGTTTTTGCTTAATCGCGCTGGCATTAAGACCGAAGACTAGGTGGTATGACACAGGTCACGTTCTACCAGCTCGAAGACGACGATATCACCACCGCGGCAACACAGCTGGTGCTGAAACATTACCGTGCACGCCAGCAAAGTGTGCTTGTTTGCGAAGATAAGGTCACTGCCGAACACTGGGATGAGCATCTGTGGCAACAGCCCACAGACGCATTTATCCCGCATAATTTGCGTGGCGAAGGGCCTCCTAACGGTGCACCCGTCATGATCGTCTGGCAACCTGCGAATGAGAGCGCTTACGTTATGTTTAATTTCACGACTCAAGCGCTCACACCAACGCACAAAACCAAGCTGATTGTCGAATTTGTGCCTACCGACGAAGCGGGCAAACAAGCCGCCCGCGAACGCTATAAACATTACCAAAGGGCTGGCTGCCAGTTGCAGTTTCAGCCAATGCCAAAAGAGAGTCATAATGGATAAAACCTTCAACCCCCAAGCCATTGAACAAGATTGCTATGCCGATTGGGAATCCAATGGCCTTTTCAAAGCGTCGGGTGAGGGCGAACCTTACTGCATATTGCTACCGCCCCCCAATGTGACTGGCAGCCTGCACATGGGGCATGCTTTTCAACACACCATTATGGATACGCTAACCCGCTACCATCGCATGAAAGGTGATAACACGTTATGGCAATGCGGAACCGATCACGCTGGTATTGCCACTCAAATGGTCGTTGAGCGTCAGCTTGATGCGCAGGGAAAAAGTCGGCATGACTTGGGGCGCGAGGCGTTTATTGAAAAAGTGTGGGACTGGAAAGCCGAATCTGGTGGCAATATTACCCAGCAAATGCGCCGGTTAGGCACTTCACCCGATTGGGATCGCGAAGTGTTTACGATGGACGAGAATTTATCCAAAGCGGTTACTGAAGTGTTTGTGCAGTTGCATAAAGAAGGCCTGATCTATCGAGGCAAACGTTTGGTCAACTGGGATCCTGTACTGCATACCGCGGTATCTGATCTTGAAGTGGTCAATGAAGAAGAAGCCGGGCATATGTGGCACATGCGCTATCCTCTTGAGGATGGTAGCGGAGAACTTGTCGTCGCAACAACGCGCCCGGAAACGATGTTAGGCGATACCGCAGTAGCAGTGCATCCTGATGACGAGCGTTATCAAGGCTATATCGGTAAGATGATTAAATTGCCGCTAACCGGGCGGCTGATCCCCATCATTGCAGATGATTATGTTGATCAGGAATTTGGTACTGGATGCGTCAAGATTACGCCTGCTCACGACTTCAACGATTATGACATGGGCAAACGCCACGATCTTGAGATGATTAACATTCTTACGGATGATGCCAAATTAAACCAAGAGGTACCTGAGGCATATCGTGGACTCGACCGTTTTGAGGCGCGAGAGCGTATTGTCAATGATCTTGATGAGAAAGGAATTTTGGTCAAGGTAGAGCCGCATGGGCTAAAAGTACCGCGCGGTGATCGTTCAGGAGCGGTGATTGAACCCTACCTAACGGATCAATGGTATGTTGCTGTTGAGTCGCTAGCTAAGCCTGCGATTGACGCGGTGGAAAGCGGCGAGATTAAGTTTGTACCTGAGAACTGGAATAAGACTTACTATCAGTGGATGCATAACATTCAGGATTGGTGTATTTCACGCCAATTGTGGTGGGGGCATCGTATCCCTGCCTGGTACGACAATGAAGGAAACATTTATGTCGGGCGTGATGAAGCATCGGTACGGGCTGAAAACAACTTAGCTGACGATGTACAACTTGCGCAGGATGAAGATGTGCTCGACACTTGGTTCTCATCAGCCCTGTGGCCTTTCGCGACGATGGGGTGGCCGGACGAAACCCCAGAGTTAGACACCTTTGTACCCAGTTCGGTACTAGTGACCGGTTTTGACATCATATTTTTCTGGGTTGCCCGCATGATCATGATGACAAAAAAATTCACCGGCAAAATCCCGTTTAAAGAGATTTACATTACCGGCCTAATTCGCGATGAACAGGGCGATAAAATGTCAAAATCAAAAGGGAATGTACTCGACCCCATCGATTTGATTGACGGTATCAGCCTTGATGCGCTGCTCGAAAAACGCACCGGTGGCATGATGCAGCCACAAAAAGCAGAAAAAATCGCTAAACGCACACGTAAGCAATTCCCCGAAGGCATTGCAAGCTATGGTACTGATGCATTGCGATTTACGTTCGCTGCAATGGCTTCAACCAGCCGAGATATCAACTTTGACATGGGCCGGGTAGAAGGGTATCGCAATTTCTGTAATAAAATTTGGAATGCGTCGCGCTTTGTTCTGATGAACACAGAAGATGCAGATACGGGCAAGGGGGCAAGTGCTGACAGTATTGAGCTTAGCATGGCCGATCAATGGATTTGGGCGCGTTTTTACCAAACGGTCGGTGAATTTGAACAGGCCATCAGCCAGTATCGATTCGACATAGCTGCGCAAGCACTCTACGAGTTCACCTGGAACCAATTCTGCGATTGGTACCTAGAGCTGACTAAGCCAATCTTGAATGCAGAGAATAGCACTGAGGCACAAAAGCGTGGCACGCGCCACACACTGGTGAATATGCTGGAGCAGTTAATGCGCTTATTGCACCCGGTGATGCCATTTATTACCGAGTCAATCTGGCAACGCGTTGCCCCGCTGACGGATTGCGAGATGCATGATAACGCCAGTATTATGATCCAGTCATTCCCAGCTAAACCAAAACAGCTTGATAACACGGTATTGGGTGATGTCGAGTGGCTCAAAAAAGTGATTGTTGGCATTCGTAATATTCGGGGCGAAATGGATATATCGCCGAACAAACCGCTGTCGGTGATCTTGCGCAACGCCTCCGAGCAAGATGAGCAACGCTTTGAAGCTATGTCGTTGTACCTCACACGAATGGCCAAGTTAGACGATGTGAAAGTGCTTGCCGTCAATGAGAAAGCACCACCCTCAGCCAGTGCGATTGTGGGTGACATGGAAGTGCTGATACCCATGGCTGGGCTTATCGACAAAGACGCTGAATTGGCGCGTATTGCCAAAGCAATGGACAAAATTGAAAAGGACGTGTTGCGTACGCAAGGAAAGTTAAACAACGAGAGTTTTGTCAGCAAAGCGCCTGCGGCAGTGATAGAAAAGGAAAAAGCTAAACTGGCAGACGCCAGTCAACAATTGCACAAATTGCAGGAGCAAGAAAAGACAATCCGCGCTCTATAGCCTGTAATCTGTGGGCGTGTTACGTGTTTTTGATGCGTTTGGCGTGCTCTAGGGGCGCCAAGACGCTATCAATCTGCAAGATGGCTTTTTCAGGTAGTGCTAAATGCATCACTACGTGGTTGAAGTATTCGCATTCGCGTACTTCACCCTGCTGTTGTGTTACCCATAGGCGCAGGTACTGCTCATGCTTAAAGTCACAAAGCACTGTGCAATCAATGCGTGTTACACGGGTGATTAACGTCAAGCGTTCCATGGTCTGTTGCGTGGCGCCTGAATAAGCCCTGACTAAACCTCCGGCACCGAGTTTGATGCCGCCGAAGTAGCGCGAAACCACTACCACAATATCGCCGACACCTTTGTGTTGAAGTACATTCAATATCGGTTTACCAGCGGTACCGCTGGGCTCACCATCGTCAGACATGGCAGCGCTGGAAGGGCTGTTGGGATTGCCCAACAAGTAAGCCCAACAATGATGGCGTGCATCAGGATAGCGCGATTGGCATTCCGCCAGTAATGTCATTGCTGCCGCACGATCAGTGGCTAAACCTGCACAGGCGTGGAAGACACTCTTTTTGACGCTCAAGCTGGTTTCCAACGTATCGCGGGGGATTGGGTAACTCATTTGCCGTATTCCATACTGCCTGCACTCGGTTGTTTCGTTACTAAACTTGCACTACACTTAATCAATCATCACACTACACCGTAAACTGCAATGCTGAGAACGCTTATTTGGCGTGTAATGTCGGTTTCAATGATGGTCGTGATGTGTTCACAGGCCGCTCAACCAAGCATACCTGCTCAGTCCACTGTTAGGCTAATATTACCTCATGATCAAGACACTGAGCTGCGCTTTATCCCGCGATTTGAAGCGTTATACCAACAGCTAGATTATCAGATCGAGTGGGTCAGTATTCCTTTAGAAAGAGGTGTGATTGAGCTGACTAAAGGTAACGTGGATGGACTGATGTTCGCGCCAGAGATGCAACCAAGCGAGACAGCACCCTATGTTTTAATCCGATCGTTGGCTACTGAAAAGTCGATCTATTTGATTTGCTTCCGCCAGGAAGTCTGCTCAGACACGGCGTTATTTGAACCAGGTACTCACTTTTTGGCGCCCACTATCGCGGATTTTTTTATCCGCAAACAGCAATATACGGCACGGCCCTACTATATTGAAGAGCTCAGTACTTACCACTCGTTAATGCTAAAAGGGCGTTTCCGCTTTGCTATTGCCGATGGTGTTACGCTTCCCTCGCTGTTTAACACGCCTGAATTTTCAGCGTATACACTGCAAACGTACGCGTATTTTCACGCCGTCAGATCCAATCATACCGAGCTAATCGAAGCACTCTCGAAGATGACCCTGCCCACGTTAGTTCCCGCCACGACTCAATAGTGCGCAACACAGCGTATCAGCTCTCCGGTCCAATCAGGGTCAGGTGCACCGACGACGAGTATCCCATAGCTTCGTAGAGGGGTTGCCCCATCATGGAGGCATGCAGCGTAGTTCGCTCAGTGCCCATCATCTTCTGCCCGACCGATATGGCTTTGCGCATGACGGTTTCCGCATAGCCTTTACCGCGAGCATCTTCACTGGTCGCAACTAATGCAATATAAACCGTGCCCATTACGTGAAGCGCAGCGGCGCATGAAACCGGTTGGCCGTTTATATATCCGACGAAAGCATAACTATCGTTCGACCAAAACGTTTTCTTTGAAATGCAATCAAATAGCTCAACTGGCATATGATACGCATGAGCATTTAGCACCGCTAAGTCGCGTGCACTTTTATCGTCGTTAACGCGTAAAATCTCCAGTTCAGCAAGAGGCCTCCGCGGCGGCAGTAGTTCGTCGGCTTCCATACTGATCATGGGTACCAACGCGGCAAGACCGTGGTGTCGGATTAATTGTTCCCACTCAGCGGGACACCACGTTGGGCAAATTATACCACCGATTGGGTGGGCGTGTTCACGTCCTCGAGCGTCGGCCGCCGTTAACATGCTGTGGAACCCGTCGTCTGTCGCGTTGGGGGCGTTCTGGATCCATAGGTTATAGAACAGATTTGGCGTATCTGAGAGGCAGCAAGTAAAGGTTTCGGATACTTCATATTAAGGCGATGGCAGCCGCTCTGTCATCATTTTCCACGCTTGGATAAAGAGTTGAACCGGATCGGTGTGCACAGGAAGGCCTTTGGCGCTTTTGCGTAAAAAATGAGCATACTGTATTTGATTGATCGACTTATCAATTAACAGGTTGACAAAGACAGTGCGCTACAATTAGAGTGATATCAAAATGATATCACATAAGGCTTTTGCTATGATTCAAGAACGTAAAGGGTTGTCTTTTAATGGCTATATTGCGGCGCTGGTGCTTTTGGCATTAACGCTAGGCTGTTTGTGGGGGATTGCGGCGAACGCGGCACCGTCTGAGGGCGGTAAGTTCATCTTTATTATTGCCATGCCGATTGTAGTAGCGTGTTGGTTAGGCTTTTTCATGGTGCAGCCAAATCAGGGCAAAGTGTTAACTCTGTTTGGTCATTATGTGGGTACAGAGAAGCGTTCTGGCCTGCGTTGGACCATACCTTTATTTATGCGCCGGGCAGTATCGTTGCGTATTCGCAATTTTGAAAGTGCAAAAATCAAGGTCAACGACAATCAGGGAAACCCTATCGAGATCGCTGCTATTGTGGTGTGGAAGGTCACTGACACCGCTGAAGCGGTATTTGAAGTGGATGACTACGAGAGTTATGTCACGATTCAAAGTGAATCTGCGCTGCGTATTCTGGCTAGCAGTTATCCATATGATCCGCGCGACGATGAAGAGGCTGAAATTGCGTTGCGCAGTCATCCAGTCGAAGTGTCAGATAGGCTGACCGCTGAAATACAGGAGCGTTTGGGCAAAGCGGGTATTACGGTGCATGAAGCGCGCATTAGCCATCTTGCCTACGCGCAGGAAATAGCCAGTGCGATGCTCCAGCGCCAACAAGCCTCTGCAATTATCGCTGCGCGCAGCCGCATTGTAGATGGTGCTGTGGGTATGGTGGACATGGCGCTACAACAGCTTAATGCAAAGCAGATTGTTGAATTAGATGACGAACGCAAAGCGGCTATGGTGAGTAATTTATTGGTGGTTTTGTGCAGTGATAAAAATGCACAACCGGTCATCAATAGCGGCAGCTTGTACTAGCATGGCATCAAAGAAAGCCTATCCGCTGCGCATCAATGCAAACGTGTTGGCCGCGATGCAACGCTGGGCAGATGACGAACTGCGCAGCGTCAATGCTCAAATCGAGTATGTTTTGCGCAACGCATTGGTAGAGCAGGGGCGAGTGAAGCTGGTGGAGAAGGTCGTTATCGATGTCGAGGAAAACGATCCCGACAGCGATAGCGCTCCCAAAGAGGCTTAACGCTGCACAGTGCGCAGTCGAACGCGCATGCGGTAAGCACTTACCGCCAGCAGCAGTGCTAACAGTGTAGATACACTACCGCCGTGCTCTTCCACATAAACAACCGTGGTTTCGACATACTCATAATTCTCGCTTTCAAGCGGTGCAAACGCTAGGTCAGCATCGTCGTATGCATCGGTGAAGGCGACAAGTTCGTCGGTGTCTGCATCATACAGCTCAATAAGAATATCGTATTCATCGCTGGGGTAGCCCTGCAATAAGGAGCTTTCAACGACAAAACTGTCTGTACTGGCATCGCCGTCGATTGCGAACACTGAAGTGACATGATACGACTCATACACGTCGGTTCGGCTCAGATACAAGATGGCATAAACATAGGCGCGGTGGTAAACCGTATCAGCGTCAAACTCAACGGTAATGCTGGAATGGTAGCCGTCATAGTCAATGTCATTGGTGAGGCTGACCCAGCTATCGAAAATCCAGAAGTCCGTATTCGCCGGAATGGCTTCACGCTCCTTGCCGACTATTGCGGGTTCGCGCGACCCAAGTTGCACATTTTTCTGCAACCAGTTTCGCGTATTTTGAGTCTCTCTGTCAGGTGATGTAAACGGTACGCCAAACTGAAATTCAGCACTATTTACCTGACTTTCCGGGGAAGGTTTTTCTGCGGCGCTCGCCGACATGCTAAGCAGACAGGCGGTGACAAACAGACAAACAACATATTTCATGAAGTGCTCCTAACCGAACAATGATTTTCGTTAGGAGCAGTGTGCAACGCTCAAGCTGAATCGTTGCTGAAAGCTAACTGACTGGCTTAGGCATCGTCCATGTCGCGCTCAAGCGCGTCATCGCCAATATAGTAGGTGCCCCAGCCGTCATAGTGTACACCGTGTTTTTGCGCTATTTTTAAAAGACTGTCGGTGTCTTTATCCAGCGGGCCACGTTCGAGTTTGCGTTCAGCCACCGCATCGAAGCAAAATACGATGCCGCCATCATCTAACATTAATTCTTCTGCATCAGTCACTTCAAAGCCTGCCTTAAAGGTATCGACAGCGGCCTTCTCCAACGCATCAAAATCTGCGCTAGCGAGATGATGCTCTACCGTGTAGATTGCATCCATCTGACTGCCGTCTTCACGCAGTGCATCTATCGTCTCTTGATTAAACTCATGCCACTCTTGGCGTTCTTGTTCCGCGCTCATAGTTAATTCCAGTCTACTACCACCACCATCAGTTTATCGCGTTGCGGCAAGTTGCGCGACCTCATCGTCAAGTTTTTCGATATGCTGCTTCATGATGGTATGGCAGTGTTCAGCCCATTCTTTGGCTGTTTTACTGTCATCCAAGGTCAATGGAGGTAATATGTCAATTAATACCGTACCGTTATTCCATCGATTCAATTTGATGGTTTTGTGCGTACTGCTTGCGCACACCATAACGATTTTTTCATTGGTGTTCATCGCCAGCCGAAAAGCGCCCGTTTTAAATGGCAACAAACCGCGCCCATAACTGCGCGTTCCCTCTGGAAAGAACCACACCGACAAGCGTCGTTCGCGCATCTTTTCTGCTGTCAGCGACAAGGTGTCGCGGGCCTTTCCGGTATTTTTACGATCGATCAAAATGTTGCCCGACAACCAATAAAGCTGTCCGAACAGAGGGATCCATTTCAAGCTCTTTTTACCCACGGTGACTACGCCCGGCAGTGCCGCCTTGCAGATTGTCAGCAGGTCGTAGCTATTCTGGTGATTAGCGATAAACACATAGGGCACGTCAGCTTGGATAGCGCCAGAGGTTCGCATGACCAGTTTGGTGCCTAAGAAAAACGACATCGTGCTGTACACCTGACCCGCAATATGCACATTATTGCGGTGAAACGGCCGCACGATGCAGACGGCGATGAGTAGAAGATTAATGATCAGAAAATAAAAAAAGATCGCAATGATTCGAATAGCAGCTAACACGTGTACGCTCAATAAGGTTTTTGCGGCAGTATACGCAACCTGAAAAAAATCTACAGTGCTACGCACCACTATTTACATTGCACAGTGCAACAGTTAGCTACATAAATGAGGTGCTGTGCTAAAGTGTAGCGCAAACAAGGTCGATACAGCGTATGAATTCTGTCAACATAATTGACTTCATCCAATTAAAGGGCACTTAACACGAATGCAGGAATTTATCCCCGACGAGCTTGATGACGACATTCTGGGTGATTTAATGGAGGAGATTAACGAGCTTTACGAAGCCAGTGAGCAAACGTTAATTGAACTTGAACTAAGGCCCGATGACAATGAGCTGCAACGCTCGTTGTTTCGTTCTCTGCATACGATTAAAGGCGATCTTGGCCTCGTCAGCTTCAGCCCAATGATCCCGCTACTGCAACACGTCGAAGATTTACTCGACTATTTGCGTAAGGGCCAAATACACTATACCAGCACCATGAGCGACCTGGTGTTACTCACAATGGACAGAGTGAAAACTTTCGTTGAGTCCTGCATACAAACGGGTAAAGCAAGTTACGATGGCGGTTTGCATGAAAAACTTGTTCTAGCGATTTCACGAATTCAACCTGACAATGGCAATCAGCACGAGCGTCTGCTGGCTGACGCTGTGTTGTTACTCGACCCTTCACTGGATTTAGCTGGCACTGCGGACAGCAACGACGCAACGGTGAAAGCAAAACCCTCGGTGCTAGGCAACACAGGCATCCCGAAAGATCTCAGCCAAGAGAAACAACAGGACATTTTGTTCTTTCGTGATCTAATGAAAGCCATTGAGCGTCGCTCAAACTATTGGGAAGGGCGCGGCGATCGTATTGCAAAACTGGCCAGCTATGTGAATACCGTGTCAGGCAATCAGGTTGACGCCGACCAATTGGCTGTGGCGTGTTATGTACACGACTTTGGCATGGCTTTTATGCCGTTGAAGTTGCTGCATAAAACGGAAAAGTACTCAGACCTTGAGTTCAATCTGATGCGCTCGCACGTGTACAAAAGCGCGCGTTTGCTAGAACACCTCGACCAATGGGATGGGGCGAGAAAGATGGTTATGCAACATCATGAGCGTATTGATGGCTCTGGTTACCCGCTGGGGATCAAGGAAGTTGACATGTGCGAAGGGGCGAAACTAATGGCAATCTTGGACACGTACGATGCGATGACTCACCCTCGCGCGCACAATGGCGAGAATCAATTGTCGAAAAAAGAAGCCGTCATTGCCATTAATCGAAGCGCTAAAGGACAATTTAGTGTCAAATGGATCCGCATTTTTAACCAAGCGATGACGGCCTTACTAACCCAGTAGCTTAGGCCTCTTTCTCGCGTTGAATGATCGCGCCCAGACCACTGAGTTTCTTTTCAATCGACTCATAACCTCTGTCAAGGTGATAAATACGGTTCACCGTCGTTTCACCCTTTGCCAGTAACCCGGCAATGACCAAACTGGCTGACGCTCGTAAATCCGTCGCCATGACGGGTGCGCCGCGCAGTTTTGAGCTGCCCTTAGACACTGCACTATTCCCTTCAAGCGAGATGTCTGCGCCCATTCTATGTAGCTCAGGCACATGCATAAAACGGTTTTCAAAAATGGTTTCGGTGATCACGCCAGTGCCTTGCGCAACACAGTTAAGTGTCACAAATTGGGCCTGCATATCTGTTGGAAACCCGGGGTGCGGAGCTGTCTTTAGATTGACGGCCTTTGGTTGTTTACCGCGCATATCAAGTTCAATCCAGTCTTCACCTGTCGTGATGCTGGCACCGGCTTGTTCTAGCTTATCAATGACTGCGTCGAGGGTTTTTGGTGCAGCCTGAAGACAGCGTACTTTCCCGCCCGTTGCTGCCGCAGCGACTAAAAATGTGCCTGTTTCGATGCGATCGGGTAGTACACGGTGAATACAACCGCGCAATTCGCTTACGCCTTGAATTCGAATATTATCTGTACCGGCACCCGTGACTTTGGCGCCCATACGATTGAGGCAATCTGCCAAGTCGACAATTTCCGGTTCGCGCGCAGCATTTTCTAAAATGGTTTCACCTTTGGCTAATGCCGCGGCCATCATCAAATTCTCAGTCGCACCGACACTGACGATATCCATAAAGATACGCGCGCCTTGAAGTCGACCTTCGACGCTGGCCCGAATATAGCCCTCGTCTACATCAATAACCGCGCCCATTTTTTCAAGCCCGGACAGGTGTAGGTTGACCGGACGTGCACCGATGGCACACCCACCAGGCAACGAAACATTGGCTTTTCCGTACCTAGCCAGTAACGGACCCAGTACCAAAATGGAGGCCCGCATCGTGCGGACTAACTCGTACGATGCTGTCACACTCTCCAGTGTCGCAGCGTTCAATTCGACAACCCCATCACCTACACGATTGACCGTGACACCCAGTTCGGCCAACAAGGACAAGCTGGTGTTGATATCACGTAAACTCGGCACGTTTTCGAACCGGCAGGGTTGATCAGACAGTAAACTAGCGATTAACAGGGGAAGAGCGGCGTTTTTAGCACCCGAAATTGTCACCTCGCCAGTCAGCGGCGGGCTTTGATGTATAACCAGTTTATCCATTAAGTCTTCTTATTCTGTCAGCAAAGCATTAGCTTGGCATGTTAAACATGCGCTCACGCTTCCAATCTTTTTCAGTAAACGTTTTTATTGTAACAGCATGTATGCTGCCGTCAGTGATTTTTTCTTTCAACGGCGCATAAACTGCCTGTTGGCGCTTGACGCGAGACATATCGGCGAAGTCGTCGCTCACGGCGATAACCTGAAAATGAGTGCCTTCGCTGCGCACGTGCACATCTGATAAGTTGAGTGCCTGCTTAAGCAAAAGTTCGATTTCTTCGTTAGTCATTGAATATTCCAGACGGTTTCAAGTGAAAGTAAGGGGAGGAATCGCTATTTTAGCGGCAAAAGCGCAGAGGCGTCGCTTATTTTGGCCAGATTGACAAGTTCATTCGGTATATGGCTAAAAACAATCGACACGCCATTCGCTTTGGTATCTCGAACAAGATTGATCAACCAAGCTAACCCTGCACTGTCGGACCGTTTAAGGTCGGTTAGGTCAACGGTTATTGTTTGCTCTTTGTCGAGGGATGGAAGGACATCACCTGCATGAGCCTCCCACCAATCTTTGCGCAAGGTGTACATGGTTAAATCGCCACGGATCATCACTGTTTGACTATCCGCAGCCTCGACTGAATACCGAGAGTCCACGATCAGTTTGCTTCTTCGTTGTTTAACTTAATCGGCTGCTCGATAGTATCTCGCATGATTTCAAGAACCTTGTCGATGCCTTCTTGGCGTAAGATAGATTCAAACTCACTACGTTTGCTAGACAGCATGCTGATGCCCTCCGCCACCATGTCGTAAGCTCGCCAATCATCGCTACGATTGCTCTTACGCACTTTGAAAGCAATGTTGATGTCAGGACGCTTACCATCTTTAATCACGGCGCGCACGGTAACCGATTTTTTGTCATCAAATTCGGCTGACGGTGCAAAGATCACACTTTGATTATCATAGTATCCCATCGCAATGGCATAACTTGTAATGAGGTACTCACGAAAAACCTGCACGTACTCGGCTAATTTCTCTTCTGGCACCGACTTAAAGTGTTTGCCGAGCACCATGAACGCTGAGAATTTATAATCGATATACGGCAATAATTCCTCAGCCATGATGGTGCGTAGTTTTTCAGGGTCATTTTTAATCTCAGCCTGTTCACGTTTCATGCGATCAAACGTTTTAGACGCGACTTCTTGCACCATGATAAACGGGTCGGACGAGTCGACAGTCGCTTCTTGCGCGCTTGCTGTGGCGAAGAACACGCTTGCGACCAGCAATAAAAACCATTTTTTCACGTTGATTACTCCACTTATCATTAAATTAATCGTTGTTTTTACTAAACAGGAATTGGCCAATAAGATCTTCTAGCACGAGTGCTGACTTGGTATCTTCAATGAAATCGCCGTCAGTCAAATTGCCAATATCGCCGAATTTGAAGCCCGGTTGCAAACCAACATATTGCTCACCTAATAACCCTGATGTCAGAATGGCGACTGAGGTTGTTTCAGGAAAGCTGTCGTAGTTTTTATTGATCGTCAGTACAACAACGGGAGTGAAGTCATCGCTATCCAAAGAAATGGATTCCACACGCCCGACAATCACGCCCCCCACCTTAACCGCTGAGCGCTCTTTAAGCCCGCCTATGTTATCAAATTTAGCTTTTAGCGTGTAGGTTTCCCCCCGCGCTTGCATGCCCTGATTTGCCACTTTCAAGCCCAGCAGGAGAATGGCACCTACTGTTAGAATGACAAATAACCCAACTAAGATTTCCGTTTTACGCGAAGTCATCTCAAATCCTATTCAATACCGAACATTATTGCAGTCAATACAAAATCCAAGCCAAGTACTGCGAGTGAACTAAATACCACTGTCTCTGTTGTTGCCTTACTAATGCCTTCCGACGTAGGAACAGCATCGTAACCTTTAAAAATCGCAATCCATGTGACCACCAGCGCAAATACAGCACTTTTGATCACACCGTTTAACACATCTTCATTCCAATCCACGGTAGACTGCATGATGGACCAATAGCTGCCTGAATCAACGCCAAGCCAGTCAACACCCACTAAATGCCCGCCGAGAATGCCAACAGCGCTGAAAATAAGCGCAAGCATTGGCATGGAAATCATGCCTGCCCAAAAACGCGGCGCGACAACGCGACGCAAAGGGTCAATTGCCATCATTTCCAAGCTGCTCAACTGCTCTGTGGCTTTCATTAGCCCAATTTCTGCCGTCAGTGCTGAACCGGCTCGGCCAGCAAACAACAGCGCTGTTACCACAGGGCCTAACTCGCGCAATAAAGAAAGCGCCACCATCGGGCCTAGACTGCCTTCGGCCCCATAATCCACTAAAATAGTGTAGCCTTGAAGCGCCATTACCATGCCAATGAATAAACCTGACACAATAATGATTAACAAAGACTGAACACCAACCACGTACATTTGCTGGATAGTCAGCCTGACATTTTTTAGTTTAGGTAATGCGACGATGGCGCCAAACAACATCAAACCCGCACGCCCGATGGCAGCGCAGCGCTCTATCGTGTTTCTGCCAACCTCAGCGACCCAATTCACGCATGCCGAGATCATGATGAGCCGCCCAGTAATTGTGCTTCCATTGAAGGTGCCTTGTAGTGAAATGGCACTGGACCATCAGCATTGCCTTGCAAGAATTGCTGGACTAGTGCGGAGTCGCTGTTTCGTATCTCATCGGGAGTACCTGCGCCGATGATGCGTTGTTCAGCCAGAATGTAAACGTAATCGGCAATAGATAACACCTCAGTGACATCGTGCGTAACGACGATACTGGTTACACCAAGTGAGTCATTTAATGCGCGGATCAGCTTTACCAATACGCCCATGGAGATAGGGTCTTGCCCGGCAAAAGGTTCATCGTACATGATCAATTCTGGGTCAAGGGCAATCGCTCTGGCAAGCGCTGCGCGGCGTGCCATACCACCGGAAAGTTCACTTGGCATTAAATCAGCTGCGCCTCGCAGGCCGACAGCTTGGAGCTTCAGTGCGACTAACGTTTTGATGACCGACTCAGACAATTGCGTGTGCTCACGCAACGGGAAAGCGACATTATCGAACACTGATATGTTGGTAAACAGCGCACCACTTTGAAATAACATGCTCATTTCACGACGTAAATCGTACAATTGATTGCGTGATATCTGATGAACGTTCTTCTGCTTAAACATGACTTCACCACTGTCTGGTGCAAGTTGACCGCCGATCAGTCGCAGCAGCGTCGTTTTTCCGATACCGCTAGGGCCCATTACCGCAGTGATGGCACCTCGTTTAACGTCCAGCGATATATCATCGTAGATTGTGCGAGATCCACGTGAGAACGTCATATTTTTTATTGTGACTACGTTTTCCATACTGACCTATGTTCAGTGCTCATCCTGTGCAGCGTGTAGCAAAAGATTATTAGCCGCGTAATGTTGTGACATTGTACGTGTTTTCAAGTTGCATCGACAAAGATAAAAAGTAACAACTTATATTCGAAAATTTCGATAATCCCATTTTGTGCTGAAATTTCGCACTAACAATGAGCGTCATTGTCTATGCTATAACCTTAGAACGGGATTAATTCCAGTATCGTTCATCCAACTCTGATTAAATTAATGTCATAATGAACATCAGTACGTATTTGAACCGATAGATCCAGTGTGTCAATGGGCAGGCTATCGACCTTTTAACAATTTTCAGCATTGAAGGAATCTGTGGCAGTTTCATTAACTATCTTCATTGTGGGTTTAGCGGTATTGAGTTGGTCGGCCGATCGTTTCGTATACGGAGCCTCTGCGCTGGCGCGTAATGTCGGCGTTTCGCCAATGATGATTGGTCTGACTATCGTAGCGATGGGCTCTTCTGCACCAGAGATCGTCGTGTCGGCGACAGCGTCTTTGGATGGGAATCGCGATACAGCGGTAGGCAACGCGCTGGGTTCGAACATCACTAATATTGCACTTGTGCTGGGTATTACTGCGCTGGTGCGCCCGTTACTGGTGAGCTCGCGCACCGTCAAACGAGAAATGCCTATTTTACTCGGCATTTGCTTGGTCGCCTCGTGGCTGATTTTCGACCAGTTTATCAGCCGTGAAGATGGTATTTTGCTGATTGTCGGTTTGATAATGGTATTGGTCGGTATGGCTTACCTGTCAATGACATCAGAGCGCAACGATCCCATTCTGCAAGAAACTGAAGATGAGATACCCACGGGGGTTGCGACGTCCAGTGCAGTGATGTGGGTTATTTTGGGGCTGGTGATGTTACCGGTGAGTGCGCATTTTATTGTTGAGTCGGCAGTCGATATCGCCACCTACCTCGGTATCAGTCAACTCGTGATCGGGCTCACGATCATTGCCTTAGGCACCAGCTTGCCTGAACTGGCGGCAAGTGTGGCTGGCGTTCTCAAAGGTGAAGATGATTTAGCAATGGGTAATATCGTCGGGTCAAATATTTTCAATTTACTAGCCGTATTAGCCATGCCTGGTTTATTATCGCCGGGTATTATCGATCCGGATGCGGCGCAGCGGGATATCTTTGTGATGCTTGGCCTCACCTTGTTACTGTTGCTATTTAGTCTAGATTTACGCGGCAGGCGTCAAATTAACCGGTTCGAAGCGACGGCATTTCTTCTGATTTTCTTTGGTTACCAATGGTTACTTTTTAGGTAAATGATGACTGATTTTTTAGCGTCGGCAAAACGCGTTGTCGATATTGAAGCCCAAGCACTTAATGACCTGACGCACAGTATCAACGCCGATTTTAACGCTGCCTGCGAGCTGTTGATGGGATGTCAGGGCAAAGTGGTGGTGAGCGGTATGGGTAAGTCAGGGCATATTGGTCACAAAATTGCGGCTACCTTTGCGAGTACAGGTACACCAGCATTCTTCATGCACCCGGGCGAGGCGAATCACGGTGATTTAGGCATGTTGGGCAAGTCTGATGTGTTATTAGCAATTTCCAATTCAGGTGAGTCAGCGGAATTAATCAATCTCTTACCTGTGGTGAAAAGATTGAAAATTCCCATTATCGCCATGACCAATAGCACCACCAGTACACTGGGCAAAAATGCGGATGTTGTGCTTAACATTGCCGTCAATCAGGAAGCATGTTCATTAGGCTTGGCACCGACGACGAGCACCACAGTAACACTCGTCATGGGGGATGCTTTAGCGGTTGCCCTATTGGATGCACGCGGGTTTACTTCAGACGATTTCGCGCTGTCCCATCCTGGTGGCAGTTTAGGTCGAAAGTTATTGCTCTCTGTCGATGATATTATGTTGCGTGGTGAGCAAATACCGTTAGTCAAAGGTGACTCAACCATTATTCAGGCGTTGCTGGAAATATCAGCAAAAGGGCTGGGAATGACGGGTGTCGTGGGCGAGCGCGATCAGCTGGTGGGTATTTTTACCGACGGTGATTTACGGCGTATTTTAGACGACCGAATTGACTTACACAGCACGCCGGTGAGTCAAGTCATGACCCCAAACAGTATTTGCGTGGCACCACGGACATTGGCGGTAAGTGCGTTAAATACGATGGAAAAACACAAAATCAGTGCGCTATTCGTGGTAGACGAGCAGCGTATTCCGGTGGGCGCATTTAATATGCATCTGTTGCTGCAGGCGGGGGTGGTATGAAAACAACATCGACGCTTTATGGGGAAATAGACAGCCGTATTATCGCTCAGCTCAGTAACATTCAACTGTTAGTGTGCGACGTTGATGGTGTTTTTTCCGATGGTCGTATTTATTTAGGTGAGCACAACGAAGAATTTAAAGCGTTTCACACCCGGGATGGTTTTGGTGTTAAAGCGTTAGTTCGAAGTGGAGTCGATGTGGCGATCGTCACAGGCCGACAATCGCAAATCGTGGCTCGACGCATGCAAGCGTTGAATGTTAAATACATTGTTCAGGGCAGTGAAAATAAAGCGGATGCGATGCAATCCCTTTTATCACAAACCACTTTGACACCTTCGCAGGTTGCGGCAGTGGGCGATGATGTGCCGGACTTAGGTTTGTTCAAATCGGCCGGCTTAGCCATCGCTGTTGCCGACGCGCACCCCTTAGTGAAGCAACACGCAAACTGGGTGCTGTCTGAACGTGGCGGCTTCGGTGCCGTAAGGCAGGTGTGCGACTTAATTCTTGATGCACGCGGCGCGCTATATGATTTTTCAGGAGCCAGTTTGTGAACCGAATCACCTACAGTATCTCTGCGTTATTTATTTTGGCCTTGGCAACGTATCTGCCTACTTGGTTTAAAGATGAGCAAGAAATGGCGGATGATTCGGCGCAGGATGCGTGGCAACCCACCTATCAAGCTAAAAACCTGCGTAGTGCGCTATATGATGAGGATGGCCGATTGACCCACCGTGTTTTCGCCAGCGAAATGGAGCATTATGATCAATTGGGCTTTGTATTTTTCAAACAGCCCCAATACACCATTTATATGGAAGAGCAGCAAAAGCCATGGCAACTGACAGCACAAGAAGGCACGTTATACGATGATGACCGGATCCAGCTCGAACGGGATGTGGTCATTCAAACGCTCAGTGATGATAATTTTGTAAAGACTATCAGAACGCAATACATTCAGGTCATGCTGGATACCAAGAAGATGCTGTCTGATCAACCGGTGATCATTGAGGGCGCAGATTATGAAATTCAAAGTAATGGCTTCGAAGCTGATCTCAACACCAAAGAGTATGAACTGAAAAGACATGTTCAAACCGTTTATTTGCCTCAGAAAAAGGCGTCTTAATATGAAAAAAATGATGTTGCTACTGACACTGACTGCCAGCGCCTTTGCGTTGAACGTGGAGGCTGGTGAATCGGACTTTAACAAACCCATTACTGTGGATGCACAAAGCCAGTTTGTGGATGGGAAGAATAAAACTTCCGTATTTAGGGAGGATGTGCACATCACGCAGGGCAGCATGGAGATTAAAGCTGACGAAGTTGAAGTCATTGCCACGGGCGGTGAAGGGCGTGAAATTTTTATTGCGCGTGGCAACCCTGCGATTTATGCCCAAGATATGGACGATGGAAGCCGTGTAAGCGCTCAAGCGAATACGATCACCTATGAAGTGGTTACGCGTGCGATTACGCTCGATGGCAACGCACAGTTAGTCAGAGATACCAGTATGGTGCAGGGGGATCTGATCCAGTTTGATATGGAAAAAGAGCAACTCTTGGCGGAAAGTAACGACGGTGAGAAACGCCGGGTTAAAACCGTTTTTCGTCCAGAAGCTTTTAAGAAAGCGCAGAATGAAAAACAACCCGAGTCACAGGATAACCCCTTTTAATGGCAACCCTTATTGCTGAGCATCTGGCCAAATCTTATAAGTCGCGACAAGTGGTTCGTGATGTTTCTGTGCGGGTCAACAGTGGGCAGATTGTTGGCCTTCTAGGGCCCAACGGCGCTGGCAAAACGACCACATTTTACATGATTGTCGGGCTGGTTCCGCTCGATGAAGGCAAGATATTTATTGACCAATCAGAACTGACCTTGTTACCCATGCACGAGCGCGCCCGTCAAGGCATTGGGTACCTTCCGCAAGAAGCTTCGATTTTTCGTAAACTCACGGTGCTGGAAAATATCATGGCAATTTTGCAAACGCGTAAAGAGCTTTCCACGCTCAAGCGTGAGCAGGAGGCCGATGCATTATTGGATGAGTTCAATATCAACCATATTCGCAATAGTTTGGGTATGAGCCTTTCCGGTGGTGAACGGCGGCGCGTTGAAATTGCGCGAGCGCTGGCGGCAAACCCGAAATTTATTTTACTCGACGAACCTTTTGCAGGCGTTGATCCAATATCTGTGAACGATATTAAGAAAATCATTCAACAGTTATGCGAGCGCGGGATAGGTGTACTTATCACTGATCACAACGTAAGAGAGACTCTTGATGTCTGTGAAACTGCCTACATAGTCAGTCATGGCGAGTTAATTGCCTCAGGCAGTGCAGACGAAGTACTGGCGAATCAAAAAGTCAGAGATGTATACCTCGGTGAGCAATTCAAGCTATAGTTAAGGAGCAGCACTACTTGATAATGCATGAACAAAAAGGCCAAAAAGCATATGTTGTGGGATTATAAGAGCATTAAATGAAACCCTCATTACAGCTAAAATTCAGTCAACAACTTACCATGACACCACAGCTTCAGCAGGCGATTAAGCTGCTGCAGCTTTCGACGCTGGATCTGCAAACAGAGATCCAGGAAGCGCTGGATTCAAATCCACTGCTGGAGTTGGACGAACCCGTTGAGGCTGATAGCAGCAGCGACTTGCAGACTAACGCCTCTAAAGACAAGGATGATCAACGCAGTGAGCAAATCAACGCTGACTCACTGGAGTCAGGTGACGCATTAGAGAAGGGCGATTTACCCGACGAACTTCCCATCGATAGTACATGGGATGAGTATTATAGCGCCTCCTCAGCACCGGCGCCGATGACCTCAGGCAGCGGCGGTAGCAGTGGTGATGAGGACTACGTATTTCAAGGTGAAACAACGGACAATATTCAGGATCATTTGCTCTGGCAGATGCGCCTAACGCCATTCAGTGAGGTCGACCGCGCTATTGCAATTGCGATCATTGATTCCATTGAAGAATCGGGCTACCTAACGACCTCAGTCGAAGACATACTTGAGTCAGTGAACAACGACGAGGTGGCTGATGAGCCAATAGAAGAAGATGAAGTGCTTTGTGTGTTGAAGCGCATTCAAATGTTTGATCCTATTGGTTCGGGCTCACGCACTCCGCAAGAGTGTTTATTGGTTCAACTCAATCAATTTGCACCGGATACACCGTGGGTTGCCGAAGCTAAGCAATTGCTAACAGAATACGCCGATCTCCTCAGCAGCAAAGACTATCGCACGTTAATGCGCAAGAGTCGGTTGAAAGAAGATGAACTGCGTGAGGCGATGCGGCTATTGCAGACGCTGAACCCACGGCCCGGCAGTGCATTGGTGACCAAAGAGCCCGAGTATGTGATCCCCGATGTGTCGGTGATGAAGAAAAACGGTCGCTGGCAGGTAGAACTCAACCCCGATAGTTTGCCGAAACTGAGTATCAATCAGCAATACGCAGCAATGAGTCGAAATGCCCGTAACAGCAGCGATTCACAGTTTATCCGCTCTCATATGCAGGAAGCCAAGTGGTTTATCAAAAGCCTGGAAAGCCGTAACGATACTCTCATGAAAGTTGCCAATTGTATCGTACAGCAACAAGTCGGTTTTTTTGAACACGGCCCTGAAATGATGAAACCAATGGTGCTTAACGATGTCGCAGAAATGGTGGATATGCACGAATCAACCATCTCACGAGTCACTACGCAAAAGTATATGCATACGCCGCGTGGTATTTACGAGCTGAAGTACTTCTTCTCCAGTCATGTTGCAACGGATAGTGGCGGAGAGTGTTCATCAACGGCGATCCGTGCACTGATTAAGAAGTTAGTGGCAGCTGAAACACCCAGCAAGCCGCTAAGTGATAGTAAGATTGCTCAATTGTTGGCCGACCAAGGTATTCAAGTGGCGCGGCGAACAATAGCAAAGTACCGTGAATCGCTTGCGATTCCACCGTCTAATCAACGTAAGAGTTTGTTGTAGGCTCTAACAAGAAGGAAGGCGAAATATGCAAATTAACCTAACTGGCCATCACGTCGATATTACCGATTCATTGCGTGACTATGTGGATACTAAATTTACCAAATTGGAACGACATTTTGACCACATCTCCAATGTCCATGTGATCCTTAACGTCGAAAAGTTGAATCAGAAAGCAGAAGCAACAGTTCATTTGAGCGGTGCGGAAGTGTTCGCTTCGTCAGAGAATACCGATATGTACGCCGCTATCGACAGCATGATTGATAAGCTTGATCGACAGGTTATTCGTCATAAGGAAAAGCTTAAGAAGCACTAGGGCCGAAAGCCCTAATTAATATTACTTATGAATTTACAAGCCATTTTAAGCACTAACCGCACGCAATGTGCGGTTCAGTGCAACAGCAAAAAACGAATTCTCGAAATTATCAGCCAACTTGCGGCTGATAATAATAGCGACATTGATAAAGATACGGTGTTGAATGCTCTGATGAGTCGAGAGCGTGTAGGCAGCACGGGTATCGGAAACGGTATCGCCATCCCACATGGCCGCTTATCCGGTTTAGGTCGCGTCATGGCGATAGTGGTAACGAGCGAGCCCGCGATTGACTTCGACGCGATTGACGACAAACCTGTCGACATCTTTTTCGCGCTCCTTGTGCCTGACGATCAGAACGATGTCCATTTACAAATGCTTTCTGGCATCGCCGGAAAGTTAGCCGATAAAGAGCGGGTAAAATTGATTCGCAAAGCACAAACCAGTGATGATATTGTGCAAGCATTGTCTTAGTTGTTTATCCCGATGAAAAGTGCCTCATGAAATTGATTATCGTCAGTGGCCGCAGTGGGTCAGGGAAGTCTATTGCGCTTCGTGCGCTTGAAGATCTTGGCTACTATTGTGTCGACAATATACCGGTTAATTTGCTTCCAACGCTCACCCATGCTGTGGTTGATGATTACGATCTGGTGGCCGTCAGCATTGATGTGCGGAACTTGCCTAAGCAGCCAAGTGAGTTGGTGGAAATCCTGAACTATCTTCCCGACGCGTGGGACATGACCATCATCTACCTCGATGCGAGTGACGATGAGTTGGTTAAGCGTTTCAGTGAAACACGTCGCCTACACCCTCTGTCGAAGCAAAATAAGTCCCTTACGGACGCGATTATCGCTGAAAAACAGCTACTTGCGCCGATCGCCGAAAGAGCCGATTTATACCTCGATACCGACAAATTGTCTGTTCACCAGTTGGCGGAACTCATACGTGAACGTATCTTAGGGAAAAAGAGCTCTCGGCTTGTCTTGGTTTTTGAAAGCTTTGGGTTTAAGTACGGGATCCCGAAGGACGCTGATTACGTGTTTGATGCGCGGTTTTTACCTAATCCTCATTGGGAACCTGACTTGAAGCACTTGACCGGATTGGATAGTCCGGTGGAACAGTTTTTAGGGTCGCAGCCCATCGTGACCAAATTTGTATGGCAAATACAAAATCTGATCAGCACGTGGTTGCCGCACCTTGAGCGCAATAATCGCAGTTATGTGACTATCGCCATTGGCTGTACTGGCGGGCAACATCGTTCTGTTTATGCCGTTGAAAATTTAGCGAAAACGTTTTCTGATATCCATCCGGATGTACAAACTCGTCACCGAGAGCTTAATCGGTAGGAACCAAGGCACGATAATGCGTATTGAGCAACCTCTCACCATTGTTAATAAGTTAGGCTTACATGCGCGAGCAGCGACCCAGCTAGTGACACTCGCCAACACGTTCTCTTCGACGATCACCTTACACAAGGAAGATAAGTCGGCGGACGCTTCCAGTGTGCTTGGATTGATGATGCTGGAAAGTCATCAGGGTGAAACTGTTACCGTCGCCTGTGAGGGAGAAGACGCCCAGGCCGCATTCAATGCGGTAAAATCATTGGTTGAGGATAAGTTTCACGAGGAAGAGTAGGGTGTCATCAGACACCCATGTAGTCGAGCATTCCCTCCGCAGCTTTGCGGCCTTCGTCGATAGCGGTCACCACTAAATCACTACCGCGTACCATGTCACCACCTGAGAATATCTTTGGATTGGACGTCTGAAACGCAAAATTGCCTTTTGCCGGTGCTCGTACGCGGCCTTTTTCGTCCAGCATAATACCTGCATCGCCAAACCAACCCGCTGGACTCGGTTGAAATCCAAACGCGATGATCACTGCATCGGCTTCTAAGATGTGCTCGGAGCCGGCGACTTCAACCGGACGGCGTCGGCCGTAAGCATCTGGCGGCCCCATTTCGGTACGAATAAGTTTGACACCTACCGCATTGCCCTGATCATCTACTGCGATATCAATAGGCTGAAGGTTGAACTGAAACTCTACGCCTTCCTCTTTCGCATTCACCACTTCGCGGCGTGAGCCCGGCATACTGTCTTCATCCCGACGGTATGCACAAGTGACGCTCGCCGCGCCTTGGCGAATAGAGGTACGAACGCAATCCATGGTCGTGTCACCGCCACCCAATACGACAACACGCTTGCCGCGCATGTCGATAAAGTCGTTTGGATCTTTTTCAAATCCCATCAGACGATTGATGTTGGCCACTAGGAAGGGCAGCGCTTTGTAAACGCCGGGCGCTTCCTCGTTCACAAACCCGCCGGCCATCGCCGTATAGGTTCCCATGCCCAGAAACACGGCATCGTTTTCATCCAGCAGTGTTTGGAATTCAATGTCCTTACCGATCTCCGTATTCAGTTTGAACTCAATACCCATATCGGTGAAAATCTCACGGCGTAGCTTCACAACCTCTTTTTCAAGCTTAAATGAAGGGATGCCAAACGTGAGTAGGCCACCAATTTCTTCGTAGCGGTCATACACCACCGGCTTAACGCCATTGCGCACGAGTACATCGGCGCAAGCCAATCCGGCCGGACCCGCGCCAACAATTGCCACTTTCTTATCCGTCCATGTTACGCCCGACATATCTGGCCGCCAGCCCATTTTGAATGCAGTATCAGTAATGTATTTCTCGATACTGCCAATGGTCACCGCGCCAAAATCATCATTCAATGTACAGGCGCCCTCGCAGAGGCGGTCCTGAGGGCATACTCGGCCGCACACTTCCGGTAAGCTGTTGGTTTTGTGAGAAAGCTCAGCGGCTTCGATAATTCGCCCTTGATTAGCAAGATCAAGCCATTGCGGAATGTAATTATGTACCGGGCACTTCCACTCACAGTAAGGGTTGCCACAGTCCAGACATCTATCAGCCTGACCTTCAGTTTGCGATTGAGTCAGCGGTTGATAAATTTCACCGAAGTCCTCTTTGCGCACAACGATGGGTTTTTTCGGCGGATCAATTCTTTCCACGTCGACAAATTGATAAACGTTCTTTGCCATAAATAATTAATCCTCTTGCTATTGCGCCTGAAGCTGCAGTTCAGCGCTAGAGCGGCTAATGTGCCCCAGTAAGTTTTTGACATCGCTGGTTTTCGGTTTCACCAGTTTGAACTTGCTTAGCGCATCACTAAAGTTGGTCAATAACGACAAGCTGAACTCGCTGCCGGTTTCTTCGTAATGCTGGTTGATCAAGCCACGCAAGTGCTCGGTAAGAATACCTTTTTGCTCGATGTCCAGAATTTCGACTAACTCAGGATTCACCCGATGCTGCAGGTCGGCATGCTCGTCAAAGATATACGCAAATCCTCCGGTCATACCCGCGCCAAAATTGACACCGACCTGACCGAGTATTGCTACGATGCCGCCGGTCATGTATTCACAGCCGTTATCACCAATTCCTTCAACCACGGCAATGGCGCCAGAGTTACGCACCGCGAAACGCTCACCCGCTCGACCCGCAGCAAATAGCTTGCCGCCCGTAGCCCCGTATAAACAGGTGTTGCCCATAATGGCGCTATTGTGGCTATCAAACTGAATGTTTGGCGGTACACTGATCACCAGCTTACCGCCCGTCATGCCTTTACCCACATAGTCATTGGCATCGCCGACCAAATGCATATGAACGCCGCCGGCATTCCACACACCGAAACTTTGGCCCACCGTGCCATTCAACGTGATATTGATTGGTGTATCATCAAAGTCGAGGTTGCCGTAGCGTTTGGCAATGGCGCCAGACAGTGTTGCACCGACACTTCTGTCAGTGTTTCTCACCGCATAAGTCAAATGACTCGTACGACGCGTTTCCAACGCGCTGGCAGAATCACTCAGAATACGCTGATTAAGATCACCTGCGTCCAGCGGTGTATTGGTAATCTCGGAGCAAAACAGGCGTGTATGCTCTTTCGCCGACGCCTTAGCAAGCAGGGGCGAAAGGTCCAACCGGTTTTGCTTCGCAGTTTGACCATCAAGAAGCTTCAAAAACTCAGTTCGGCCGATAAGATCATCCAGTCGGCGAACACCTAAAGAGGCTAAAATCTCACGTACCTCTTGAGCGACGAATTTAAAGTAGTTCATGACCATCTCGGGTAAACCGATAAA
The DNA here is from genome assembly GCF_018474025.1 of Alteromonas oceanisediminis. GTDB lineage: Bacteria > Pseudomonadota > Gammaproteobacteria > Enterobacterales > Alteromonadaceae > Alteromonas_E > Alteromonas_E oceanisediminis. The sequence continues at coordinate 47,192 of NZ_JAHCTA010000002.1, forward strand.
ATAGCTGTCTCTAAGTTTTTGGTCTTGTGTTGCCACACCCGTCGCGCAATTGTTCAAGTGACAAATACGTAGGTATTTACAGCCTAACGCCACCATCGGGCCGGTGCCAAAACCAAAGCTTTCGGCGCCCATAATGGCTGCTTTTACGACGTCCAGTCCAGTTTTGAGGCCACCGTCGGTTTGTACGCGCACCTTGTGTCGCAAGCCGTTTTCAACCAACGCTTGTTGCGTTTCAGCTAAACCCAGTTCGAACGGGCTGCCTGCGTACTTAACCGACGTGAGTGGGCTAGCACCCGTGCCACCATCATAGCCTGAGATGGTAATCAAATCGGCGTAGGCTTTTGCCACGCCGGTAGCTATTGTGCCAACGCCCGGTTCAGAAACGAGTTTAACGGAGATCAAGGCTTCCGGGTTGACCTGTTTCAAATCAAAAATCAGTTGCGCCAAGTCTTCGATTGAGTAGATATCGTGATGTGGCGGCGGAGAAATCAATGTCACTCCCGGCACGGAATAGCGTAACTCAGCAATGTATTTATTCACTTTGTCGCCGGGCAACTGACCACCTTCTCCCGGCTTTGCACCTTGTGCAACTTTGATCTGAATGATGTTCGCATTAACCAAGTAATGCGGAGTGACACCAAAGCGACCCGAGGCAACCTGTTTAATTCGTGAATTTTTCTCTGTATTAAAGCGCTTGGGGTCTTCGCCGCCTTCTCCCGAATTGGAATTACCGCCTAAACGGTTCATGGCGATGGCCAATGCCTCATGTGCTTCTGGGCTGAGTGCACCAATCGACATCGCGGCGGTGTCGAAGCGAGGAAACAGATGCTCAGCAGGCTCAACCTCGTCAATCGAAATTGGCTGATGTCCAGACTGTAGCGCCAGTAGATCACGTAAGTGCGATGGCGCACGTTCGTTCACCAATTTGCTATAGGCTTGATAATCTTCATAACGGCCGCTTTTGACGGCAACTTGCAACGTTTGCACAACATCCGGATTGTAAGCGTGATATTCACCATCGTGCACATACTTTAACAGACCACCGTGGGATAGCTTTTTGCGTTTCAACCAAGCAACTCTGCTTAAATTCAACGTATCTTGTTGAAAATCGTCAAAACTTGCGCCCTGAATGCGGCTAGGCACGCCTTTAAAGCACAAATCAATGACCGAACTATTGATGCCAACCGCTTCAAACAGCTTCGAACTACGATAGCTCGCTACCGTGCTGATGCCCATTTTAGACAGAATTTTATACAATCCTTTATTGATGCCCTTGCGATAATTTAACACCGCATCTAACACCGGAATGTCGAATTCTTTATTTTCCGCCATTTGCTCAATAGTTTCATACGCAAGGAAGGGATAAATTGCGGTTGCGCCCAACCCAATTAACACGGCGAAATGATGCGGATCGCGAGCACTTGCTGTTTCTACTACGATGTTCGCATCACAGCGAAGTGCCTTAGCAATCAAGCGTTGCTGAACTGCACCGACAGCCATTGCGGCAGGTATCGGCAATCGGTTTGGCTTAATATTGCGATCGGATAAGATCACGAAGGCGGCTTTCTTCTGCTTAACCAAATATTCTACTTCGCCACACACGCGCTCAATGGCTTTCTTCAAGCCTTCTTCAGCCGTGTAATTTAAATCCACCACTTCAGAGTAATAATGCTCTGGATTAAATTCGCGCAGTTGTTTTAAATCCGTGTACATCAAGATGGGCGATTCGAACAATACCCGATCCGCATACCCGCTAGTTTCACTGAAAACATTTTGCTCTCGACCAATACAGGTGGCGAGTGACATCACATGATTTTCACGTAGCGAGTCGATAGGTGGGTTTGTCACCTGCGCAAACTGCTGGCGAAAATAGTCGTAGAGAGTGCGCTGTTTGGACGACATGACAGCCATGGGCGTGTCGTCACCCATTGAGCCGACCGCTTCCTGACCATCTTTAGCGAGCACTTTAATGATTTGTTGGAGCTCTTCATAACTGTAATTGAACAGCTTGTGGTACGTTGCTAACGTATCATCGTCAAACACGCGTTGACCAATTAAGCTGGCATCGAGCTGTTCGATTGGCGTCAAACGCCGAATATGCTTAAGCAGCCACTCCTGATACGGATGGCGAGACTTCAAATCTTCGTCGATCTCGGTTGAACGCCAGATCTTCCCTGTGTAAGTATCTACCGCGAGCATTTCACCCGGACCAACGCGTCCTTTCTCGACCACGCTCTGTGGCGAGTAATCCCAAATGCCAATCTCAGACGCTAACGTGATAAAACCGTCATCAGTGATCACGTACCGTGCTGGGCGTAGTCCGTTTCTGTCCAGATTACAGGCAACATGTCGACCATTGGTGAGTACTATGCCAGCAGGTCCGTCCCACGGCTCCATGTGCATCGAGTTAAACTCGTAAAACGCCCTTAATTCTGGATCCATGGTTTTATTATTTTGATACGCAGGTGGCACCAGCAATCGCATCGCCCGGAACAAATCCATACCGCCAGCAAGAAACAGTTCGAGCATGTTGTCTAACGAGCTGGAATCAGACCCTTCCACATTCACAAAGGGGGCTGCATCCTTAAGGTCGGGAAGCAGCGGTGTGGCAAATTTTGCGGTGCGGGCCATGGCCCAATCACGGTTGCCTTTAATCGTGTTAATTTCACCATTATGCGCCAAGAAGCGAAACGGCTGTGCCAGTGGCCATTTAGGCAATGTGTTTGTAGAAAAACGCTGGTGGAACACGCATATGGCGCTTTCCATACGAGGATCGGCTAAATCTTGATAGAAGAGTGGCAAGTCCTTCGGCATCACCAAGCCTTTGTAGATGGTGACTAACCCGGAAAGACAGGCGACATAAAATTCTTCATCATTGGCAAGACGTTTCTCAGAACGCCGACGTACCATGTATAAACGCCGTTCGAGATCGCGCTTACGCCAACCGGCAGGTGCATTCACGAACACTTGCTCAATGCGCGGCACACCCGTCAGGGCTAAATCACCCAACACGCTTTCATCAACGGGCACTTCTCGCCAGCCGACTACGCCAAGGGTTTCTTTGCCTAACTCTTCTTCGAGAACATTACGCGCGTATTCTGCTCGCTCCGGATTTTTCGGCAGGAAGACCATGCCGACACCGTATTTTTTGCTCAGTCGCCAGCCTTTTTGCTCCGCCACTGCGCGAAAAAAACCGTCTGGCTTTTGCATCAGCAAGCCGCAGCCGTCACCTGTTTTTCCGTCTGCGGCGATGCCGCCGCGGTGCTGCATTCTGTCCAGCCCTTTGATGGCTGTTGTCACGAGGCGATGGCTGGCTTCGCCATTGAGGTGGGCGATAAGCCCGAAGCCGCAATTGTCCCGCGAGTCCGCAGGGTTATATAAACTCATTTCTAACTCCTATCACCTGTGTGCTATTGAGCAGAGGCTGCTGACTTTTCAGACACGCACGACCGCACGCACCTAACACTGCAATGCTGCTTAAATTCTGATTGTGGTTGTCGTTGTGCTTATGAGGATACTTGGCCCTTGCAATTCCGCATTTTTATTCATTTTTATACAGCGGACTTACCAACATACCGGCAACCACCTCTAAAATCAATCTGATAATGAAGTGAATCGGTGAGTGGCGTTGGAAGAAAAAATAAAAATCAATGAATACAGTGGTTAACGTGTTTTTGTCTGAGAAGCAAAAGACACCCCAAATTCTCAAAGCGCTGTGTTTCCGTCAATTTAGGTCGACATTTACAAAAAATTCACAACTGTAATCAATTATCAATTGAACACTGACTAATGAATAAGTATGGGCAGTTAGGCGGTATTTTGTGAATGAATATTCAATATAAACCAATGCGGCGAGTCTGCGGCGCCGCTGGTCAAATACGATATTTCAGCGGAGCAAATGCAGAAAATGACCGCCGCTGAGCGCATTGCGGTTAGCCGCTTAATTATTGAAATTGGTCAAAAAGTGTACTATTTGAAAACTTGGTCTATGCTTAATGCCAAATTTTATTCGGTAGCATATTCAACATGCACTTTTGCTGCAGTTATGTTACGACCGAAATGGTAACGGAGATACACATGAGCTGGTTTACGGAAATTTTCGCGGGCAGCGCTGGAAGCATCGTTGAAAAAGTGGGCGATACGATTGATCGTTTTCACTTGTCGGAAGAAGAAAAGCAGAACTTCAAGCTTGATTTACAGCGCCTTATGGCCGCCCGTGATTCTGAGATTGAGCAGACTATGCGCAAGAATCTGGAAGCGCGAGAACGCATTCTTGTCGCTGAGCTGCAACAAGGCGATAACTACACCAAACGCGCTCGCCCCACGGTCGTTTACTTTGGTCTTGTGATGATTGGATTGAATTACTTCGTGGTTCCGCTGGTTTCGATGTTAACCAGCAGTACAGCCACCACCTTTGATTTGCCCGGTGAATTCTGGGCCGCCTGGGGAGGTATTGTGGCAACATGGGCCATTGGCCGCTCATTTGAGAAGCGTGGCGCCAACAACTTAATGACGCGCGCCGTGACGGGTGAGGTAAAACGCTCGTCCTTGCTGGATGATGCCAGGCCTCTGGGGTAATGGTTGTGGCATCAAATCTATTGATCAACCAGCATCTTCTGCTGGGCAAAGCGGTGTCTCAAGTACCGAGTACAAACCACGGCAATCATTTTAGTACTGACAATCAGTTACCTGATACGGTCATTATTCATTACACCGCTGGCAGCTCGCTAGACTCCGCCGTTACTACCATGTGTGATCCGAACAACCGGGTATCTGCGCATATTGTGGTGGGGCGAAACGGTGAAATGGTTCAATTGGTTCCGTTTAATCATGTCGCTTGGCATGCGGGTAAAAGTGAGTGGCGGGGCCGAACGGGTCTGAATCAGTACAGTATCGGCATCGAAATCGATAATGCAGGACCGCTCAGTATGAACGACGACGGGCAGTACTTAAGCTGGTTCAACCGAGCGTATAGCGGGCAATCGATATTCAAAGGAATACACCGCAATGAAACTGAACCCAGCTACTGGCACGCTTACACAGAACCTCAGATCCGCGCTGTATTTTCGCTTTGCCAAACCTTGATCCACGTCTATCCGATAAAACACGTATTAGGCCATGAAGAGGTGTCTCCGGGACGCAAGCGTGACCCAGGACCCGCCTTCCCGCTCGACAAACTGCGCAGCACATTGCTCGACTCACGCGACAGCAATGAGGCACCATCTCATGATGGGGCGGTTTTGAACCGCCGTGTTGTGACCGCGCCAAAACTTAACATTCGCGGCGGCGCGGGTGTGCAATATCCCGCCATTGGTGCACCGTTACTGGGCGGTACTGCAGTGAAAGTGCTTGAGAGAAAAGATGGCTGGGTAAAGGTCGAACAGTCTGTTACGGGTTGGGTAAGCAGCCGATATTTGAAATGATGAAGTGTTAAGCCTCGCTGGGCGTCGTCCGGGTATGCATGTGCCAATGTGAGAATGAGTAGAATGCTGTTACCATGCGAACACGCGTAATGATCAAGTCAGTATTCATGCAAGAAAACTACCCAGAAAAAACCTCATGGGCGATTCGCTTTGCCCAGTTTGTCGAACGCATTGGCACGGTTAAGCTCAGCATTTTGTTTGTGATCGGCAGCTTAGTCTTCACCATTGGTGGTTCCTACATTATTCGTGTCAGCTTAAATAGCAATATTGAACCTGATGACTTCGTCAGCGCGATTGTATTGACCATGTTGAGTGCTCCCTGGGTGCTGTATTTTTTCAGTGAACTGGTGAAGCAATTGGAGCATTCCAGAACGCACTTGCAGGATCTGGTTGAGCAAATGGAAAAACTGCGAGAAGAAGATGTGTTTCTGAACCGTGAGTTGCAACACAATATACGCCAGCTTAACCATGAAATCGAGCAACGCAAAAGTGCTCAACTTGAACGTGAGTCTGTGTTCGTTGAGCTTGAGAAAGAGATTAAAGACAAATCTGAAAAAGAGTTGCAGGCGCGCCGACTGTCTACTTTGCTACGCTCCATTATTGATGCTTCCCCAGACTTGATTTATTACCGCAACGAAGAAGGACGTTTTGCAGGCTGCAATAGGGTGGCTGAGCAGCTCACCGGAAAATCACAAGATGAGTTGCTGGGCCTGACGCCACACGATGTCTATGAAGAAGATTTAGCGCGTCAGGTGGTGGCCAGTGATCATGAAGTGTTGGAAAGCAACGCGAGTATTACTGAAGAGTTATGGCTTCGGTTTGCTGATGGGCGGCGCCGTTATTTTGAAATGCGCAAAGTACCTTTCTTTGACAACGACGGAAATAGACTTGGCCTGCTGGCCTTTGGTCGCGACATGACTGAACGGAAACAGGCTGAGAGTGCGGCGGCGAAAGCCAGCAAAGACAAAACGCGCTTTATCGCCACCATCAGTCATGAGCTTCGAACGCCGCTCAATGGTATCGTTGGTCTGAGCCGTATGTTGCGCGACACGGAGCTAACTCAAGAACAGTTTGCCTGGGTAAGTACGATCTATGCCAGTGGCATAACGCTGGGGAATATATTTAACGATATTATCGATCTCGATCGCCTCGACAGAGACAAATTAGAGTTGTCGCTGAAAACGGTCTCACTCAATGAGTTTACCGAAGAGCTTGCCAGTATTATTCGCCTGCTTGCGGCTGACAAAGAACTGGAATTTATTTCCACGGTGGTTGAACCGTTACCGCATCTGGTTGAAGTGGATGGCACACGCTTGCGGCAGATCCTTTGGAATATTCTGTTTAACGCCGTGAAGTTTACGCAGCGAGGCCGGGTGAAACTAACCGTTTCGGCCAGCGTTCCTGAATCGGGAGTATCACTGGTGAAATTTGTGGTAGAAGACACGGGCATCGGTATTCCACAAGATGAGTTGGAAAAGATTTTTGCCATGTATTATCAGGTGGATCATCCGGATCACCAAATGGCCACCGGCACGGGAATTGGCCTGGCCATCTGCAAACAGATGGTCGACTTGATGAAAGGGAAAATTTCCGTCCACAGTCAGGTGGGTAAAGGTTCCTGCTTTGTGATTGAGCTGCCGGTCGCGATTTCAACAAAACCCGTTCAATTGGAAGAGCTGAATGTTGGCAGCCTGAATATTTTGTTGGTTGAAGATATCGAACTTAATGTGATGGTGGCAAAGGCGCTGTTGGAAAAGTTAGGGCAGAAAGTGGACGTTGCCATGACGGGTCAGGATGCGATAGACAAAGCACGCGAAACGACCTACGACCTCATTTTGCTGGATATTCAACTGCCGGACATGAACGGGTTTGACGTCGCTCGCACACTGCACGAAGAAGATTTGGTCATGCAAACGCCCATCGTTGCATTGACTGCAAACGTGATTAAAAAGCGTGAAGAATATTTGCAGAACGGTATGGACGACATTATTGCGAAACCATTGAAAAAGAGCCGAATCATCGAGGTACTTAACGAATTGTTCGCATATGAACCAGCTGATCCCAGTGCATCACGTGAACGCGATGTGACGGCATCGCAGTCGGCCAGCAAAGACGTGAGCAATGTGCTTGATCTGGATCTGCTACAAATGCTGGTTGATACCATTGGGGAAGAAATGGTGCGCACCAGCGTGAAGGTGTTTCAGGAAAAAATGCCAGAATACATGGAAATCTTACAGCTCAACCTTAGCGCCGACGAGAAACCGGAAGTGTGCTCTCAAGCGCACAAGATTAAAGGTGCGGCAGGCTCGGTGGGCTTGGCGCGCGTGCAACGCATTGCCAATCAAATTCAGCAAGGCGACCATCCTGCATGGTGGCAAAATGTGCATGACTGGCTAGAGGAACTGCAACTTGCGGTGGTAAAAGATATGGTCACACTGAATGACTGGCTGAATGAACAAGCGGTTGATGATTGATTGGCAATAAAGATCACCCCATGAAAAGGCAGCACCTTTTCATGGGGCTGCAGACGGTTTAGTCGCCAGATTGCGTGGCAGGTGGAGCCAGTCTAAAGTCGAGCTGAACTAAAAGCGCGTGCTGTTCTAGCCGCTGTCCACCTTGAATACGTGGTTTAAATTGCCACTGTGATAATGCTGTAATGGCGCTCTCGTCGAAAACCCCTTGCGGCGATGACTCAACCACATCGATATTGGCCGTGCTACCAGCTTTTGTTATATCAAATTGCAACAACACCGAGCCTTCCTGACCTGTTTCAAGCGCAGTGGCAGGGTATATTGGTTCTATCCGAACCGTGGGTGTTGCGGCGTTGATTGCATCAGCATCTATCGTGCGATTATCCAGTTTAGCCAGTGCTGTATGAGTAGTTATTGCCATAGCAAAAATGACGGCGGCGGTGACAATCAGCCTGTTTGGACGGCTGGGTTGCTTGATCAGTTTTAATCGTTGGATCATGGTATTTTTCGCTCCAAATGTTGGGTTTAAAGTGATGTTGCTAGTCGCGTGCTCCGCGCAATACAGCAGCGCTTTTGCATATGAAATTCGTTGCTGCTCAGTCTTGCCAGTGAGTACCCTTTGATCGCATGCAAGCTCCTGATGACGTCGAAATTGACGAAAGCCAAGCCAGACTAATGGGTTAAACCAAAACACAATCAATATCACCAGCGCCAGAGCATTCCACCAATGGTCGCGGTTTGCGCGGTGAGAAGCTTCGTGCTCAAGAATTAATTGTTGCTGAGTTGCGGTGTACTGTGAATGAAAGTGATTAGGCAGCAAAATAATCGGCTTAAAAAATCCAAACAGAAGCGGCGAAGTTGCCCGTGAGGAATAAAATGCTACCGGTGCACTATTACACTGCGGGCCAACAGAACGAGCCCACTGAACGTAATGCATCACCAGCCACAGGATTAACAATGCCACACCGCTGAGCCAAACGGTAAACATAACGTTCATGTTAGCAGGTGGAAGACTCTTGGTTACGCCAACGACGTAGTGCGTAAAACCTCCGATCGGTGTTTGAGTTTGCAGTGGAAGGTTGTGTAGTGCGAGAGACAGGGGGACACATATCCACAGCCCATACGCTATGGTGCCATCCAATCGATGCATTAAGAAAAGACACAGGCTACTGACCATTAGAATCGTCACGCTAAGCACAATTTGCTGATCCATCAACCAATCAATCATGATGATTCTCCCACTCTTCAATCAGCGCTTTTAACTCTTTGACATCCTGTTTCGATAACGTGTTTTGGTTGGCAAAGCCTGCCACCATTGGTGCGATCTTACCGTTAAATAACTTACTCACGAAGCTGGTTGTCTCGTTTTTGGTGTATTCCTCTCGGGCGATCAACGGGCGATAAAGGTATTTGCGTTGTTGTTTTTCGAAGGCGAGTACCTGCTTTTTGACCAAGCGGCCTAACAGTGTTTTCACCGTCTTATTATGCCAGCTCTTGCGTTGATTCAGGCGGCTGACCACTTCGTTTGAAGTCACAGGATAACCATCCCAAACAGCATCCAATACGTCATACTCTGCGCTGGATATATCCGGGATATCGGACTTTGCATTCATCTCACTCACCTATGATTACGTTTGTAGTCCAAATAAGATTACATGTGTAATTCTTAATTGCAAGGACTACGATGAAAAATTTATCTAACGCGAAACGCACCATTCATACATAAAATGCTAGCTATAGATGAATTAGATAAAGTGCTATTTGAAAAGCTCAATGGCAAATGAAATACGGCTCAAACCCCTACCACCTTGACGGTATAGCGTGTGCGCTAAGTGTACTAGCGCAGAACTTTCTTACCTTTACAGTGATCATCCGCATCCCATGGGTTGCGCAAAATGCAAATTTAACCAATAGTTAACACAATTTTAACACTTGTCTGACCTGTTCTCAGTTCGTGATAAGCACTGGAGTGAACAACCCGATGAAAAAATTTGCTTTGTTAATGATGTCTGTTGCCTTGTTGTGGGCGCCCTTATCTCACGCATCAACCTATGCCAAAACGCAATACCCAATTGTATTGGTGCATGGTTTATTTGGTTTCGACGATGTACTGTGGGTCGATTACTTCTACAAGATCCCATACAAATTGCAGCGCAAAGGTGCGAAAGTGTATGCGGCAACGGTATCGCCTGCCAACTCAACCGAGGTCAGGGGCGAACAATTACTATCGTACGTTAATCAGGTACTGGCGCATTCCGGAGCCGAAAAAGTGAACTTAATAGGGCATAGTCACGGTGGCCCAACGGCGCGATATGTCGCCAGTGTCGCGCCGAGTAAAGTTGCCTCGGTGACAACGGTGGCAGGTGTAAACGGCGGTAGCCCCGTGGCAGACATTGTTTTGACCGGTTTAAGTGGAAGTGATGTACTGCAAGGTACTACAGCCACTGTTTTTAACGGTTTCGTAAATATTCTTGAGCTTTTATCGGGATCAAATCCTTCTCAGCTGCCAACCGATTCACTCGCAGCGCTACGTTCTCTCTCCACGGAGGGAGCAAACCAATTTAATCAACGCTATCCAGAAGGATTGCCCAGTCGTTATTGCGCCAATGATGGTCGTCAGCGTGAATCTAATGGCGTTCAATATTTTTCATGGAGTGGTGGTAAAACTTATACCAATGTTTTCGATGTGGCTGACCCATTATTGGCGCTAACTGGATTGGCATTTTCTGAAACAAACGATGGGCTTGTGTCCAGCTGCAGTTCGCATCTAGGCAATGTGCTTAAAGACAACTATCGTATGAATCATCTGGATGAAGTAAATCAAACACTTGGGATCACGCACCTATTTGAAACTGACCCAGCACAGGTGTATGTACGCCATGCCAATAGATTGAAAGGTCTTGGTTTGTAAGTCCATTCATGCGAGGCAAAACAAAGGGACGTCTTCTAGCGCTGATTGTTTTTCTGTTAGCCAGTGCATTGTTGGGGGCTGACTATTGGTTTGGTGGCAATGAACAGTTGGCTGAAGAGGATGCTTGGCGTGACACAAGTGACAAAGCGTCTAATTCACTGGCAAGCATTACTGGTAGCGCAAACGCCACGCCAGAGAATACCCGAGACTTCATCATTGATCACGAGACGCGAGCTGAGTTCGATGCGTTTATCTTCTCGCATCAGGAGTTGCACGCAAACTTTAAGCCCGACGCTATTAAACAGGCTTTTGCGCAACAGGCGATTTCTTTGTATTCTCCGCATACCGCTGAGTACGCGATATTGTTGTTTTCACGCTACATTGATTACAAAGCAGCGCTGGCGGAAGTTGATGAACCAATTGATGATCGTACCGAAATCGATTCACTCGCAGCGCGATTGCAACAGCGCGATGATCTTCGGCATAAGTTCTTTTCGGTAGCAGAGTATCGTGTACTATTTGCGTCTGAGGCGGCGTTTGATCAGGCAGCTCTCGCACGACTAGCCGTCAGTGCATCGAAAGATTTACCTGTCGCTGAAAAACGCCGGTTAGTCATGCAGAACATTGCCTCTTTACCGCCAGAACAGCGCGCGGGCTACGAGCCTTCGCTTGATATTGAACGGCTTAAAACGTTAAGAGCTGTTTACCCGAAATCTACGACACGCTTTAGCGCAGTGGCAGCAGAGTTTGGCAGTGCCGTGGCCGAGCGACTGGAAACCTACGAGCAGGAAGAAGCTGTCTGGCAGCAGCGAGTGGAAGCGCATCGCCAATGGCTTAGTCAATTACCCGACAGTTTAAGTACCAAAGCGCGTCAGCGAAAGATAGACGAACAAGTGGCTGGTGCATTTAGCAAAACTGAACAACGTCGCTTGCGCGTGTACCTAGACAACCCAGACTTGTAATCAACAGGCCCTAGAACAATTTAGCTGCTTGAATCGCTAGCCCTTCGCAGACCGAATTGAACGCATCGCCTTCAATCAATGGAAGGTCACTTGGCAGCATGGCTTGCAGTTCCTGCTTAACGATCGGCGATAGACTCATTCCGCCGGTAATAAACACCATTTCGGGCGGCTGTGCGCTACTTTCCAAGCATTCTGTGACTAATTTTTTTACCCGCCGCAACCACGGCCGCATTGAACGGTGCAGGTCATCTAGGGTTATCTTAACGTCGTAATCAGCTTCAATATAATGAAGGGGCAGGGTAATGCTGCGTTTGGATGATAGTAATTCTTTCGAAAGACGAGAGGAATTTACCAAACGTGCAGATAACTTCTCCTCTTGCACGGTGAGGAGCCTGCCCAGTAACTTGGGCTGTTTAACAATGGACATGGTCTGCGCGATATCCAAGCCATATTCATCAGAGAAGAAGTGATTCATTTTGGGGATATCGTCAACCGCACACATATCTGAAAAATACGTTGGAGGTACCGGAAGGCCGTTCTGCATCAGCAAGTCTTGCCCCATAGTTGGCGCTATCGCCTTGATGATCAGGTTTTTGTCGCACTCCATACCGCCTAGCCGAGCACCTGTCACCGATAGTACGTCTGTTTGTCTGTCTACCTCGATGCTGCGATTCGGCGACAACTTGATACAACACACGTCGGTCGTGCCGCCCCCAATATCCACGACCAGTACATTGGTGTCTCGTTGCAGTTGATGTTCAACTTTGTAGGCTGCGGCAATCGGTTCTTCCAAAAATTCGACACGGTTAAACCCTGCTTTTTTCGCCGCGTCGCGCATGATTCCGAGCGCCTGCTGATTGCCCTCTTCACCCCGTGTCCCGTGAAAGCGAACCGGACGCCCGATCACGGCAGTATCGACGCTTTGATTCAGTTGCTGCTCAGCACTGGCGCGAAAAAACTGCAGTTGTTTGGCAATCATGGTTACGAATGCTTGCTGCTGCCCACCCACCAAACTGGCTCCTAGAAAGTTTTTCGGGGAATAAATCAGGCGACCTTTATCAGGGGTTTTCAAAAAGCGCTTAAAACCGGCCTCGCCGAAGGCGAACGTGCCGGTGTCGACCAGTTGTGATAATGACAAATCCTGAACCGTAAGATCGTTCAGAAGTGCTTGAATAGCTCGGCGTTGTAGCGCTGGGCGGTTGTGAAACTGCGCGCGCAGGTCATCAATTTTGTCACTATAAATTTCTTGTTCTTTCGGGTCTGTGGCGTCGTAGTAGTGGCTTTTGGCTTTGTCTATTTGCTCATGAATAACCCGTTGTATCTGCTCCATCTTGGCTTCAATCGCGCTGGCCGGAGGCATGGGTAATTCATCGTTATAATAAATAAACACGGACGAGCGTATTTTGGTGGCATCCTCAAGCGAGGGATCGAGCTTTATACTGTGATGCGTTTTGCCATCATAAAACACGACTTCTGAATTTGATGTGCCGTAATCGATTCCAATAGCTGCCATAACGTCCGCGTGCCGATAAATAAAACGGCCGCGGATTGTAATGTAAAATGCAGGGTTTTGACTAGGGCTTTCACTAGGTCTTTAGTTCGAAAGCACGTGTGACGCGAGTCACGCCCTTGACATTGCGTGCAATGTCCACGGCCGCATTTGCCTCTTGAGTGGTTAACATTCCCATGAGAAAAACCTCGCTGTTTTCAACGACTACATCCACGTTCAACGTGGGAACACGCTCATCAGTCACAAACTGCGCCCTGATTTTGGAGGCCAGCCAAATATCATTGGCTTGTGTGGTCGCGCTGATAGGCGAGCCGATCCGGATTTGATTGTGTATCTTACTGATATGTTCGACACGCTGAGCGGCGGCTACCGCACTTTGCTTGAGTGCCTCATTAGGGGCTTGCCCGGTCAATAGCGCAACTTTGTTATACACCTTAACCTGAATATTAGCCTGCTCTTTGAGCACCTCATCGCGAGACATTTCAAACGCTATTTTGCCTTGCATTGTCGTATCATCGAGTTGGGTGCCAACCGTGCGCCGGTCATTGGCGCTCACCGCCGCTACCGTTCCTGCTGCGCCGACGGCCACAACAGCACACCCTGATTGGAGCAGGGTACTTGCGACAACACCTGCACAAATGAGCGATTTCAGAATTGTTCTGCCACGCATTAGCTATCTCCAGAAACAGGGAATAATGTATCGTCAATGCATTCGCACAAATTGTGTATCACCAGGAGATGTACCTCTTGTATACGAGCGGTGCGCGAAGAAGGAACGCGAATTTCAACATCATTCGGTCCCAGGAAGCCAGCCATTTCTCCGCCGTCTTTACCGGTTAATGCAACAATAGTCATATCTCGGGAGAGTGCGGCCTGCATCGCGTTGATGACATTTCGCGAATTTCCGCTGGTGGATATAGCGAGTAAAATATCGCCGGGCTGCCCTAGCGCTCTAACCTGCTTGGCAAATACCTCATCGTAGCTGTAGTCATTAGCAATCGATGTAATGGTCGAACTGTCTGTGGTTAGCGCCATCGCTGGTAAGCTAGGGCGGTCGCGCTCGTAGCGATTTAGCAGTTCAGATGAGAAATGCTGAGCGTCTCCTGCCGACCCGCCATTGCCGCACGAAAGTATTTTATTTCCCCCAATAAGACATTGCGTCATCATAGTCGCCGCTTTTTCAATCGCTTCCGGCAGCACTTCCATGGCGGATATTTTTGTTTGCACACTTTCAGTAAAGTTCGCTTTGATTTTTTCTAACATCGACATCATCCCGTAACGTTTTTTATCCACTCGAGCTCGTCATCGTCAATGGCAACAACGTCGATACGAATGGGGGTGTGGTGTTCATTTAGTTGATTATCCAATAAAAACAAGCGCACTGCATTAAGCAGCTTTCGCTGCTTCGCGGCGTTGTAAAATTCCGCTGCGCGACCGTGATCGGATTGCTGGCGGAATTTTACTTCGACAAACACCCAGCAATTTTGTTCACGCATAATCAAGTCAATCTCGCCCATTTTGCAGCGATAGTTTTGTGCAATAAATTGCAAGCCGTTCAGCTCTAAATAGACCCTGGCAGCGGTTTCGGCCCGATCACCAATACTTTTACTCGTGGGTGGTTTAGTCGAGCTCAACGACACGCTCATTATCAATTTTTGCTAATGGCAACGTCCGCTCAACTTCATCGGCGGTGTTGATACTCAGTGTGCCACTGAGTCCGTCAACGCTTAGTTGAGGGATAGCAGCCAGATGAGCGAAAGCAGGTATTTTCTGATAAGCATCGAAACCCAACGCAAATAGACGCTTCACACTGTCGCGCTGATTAGGGTATAGCGTGTTCATTTGTGCGCCTAACTCAGTGTTTGCGGCACTGGGCAAAAGCCAAGGCATATCGATAAAGTGCACATTCTGCAAGTCACGAAGCTGATTCTTGGTGACGTTCAAACTGACGCTGCGTGATGTGGTAAATACCGGAACTTGAGCATCGGTAAATGGACTTAAACTGGCTTCAATAATCGGATTAAGCAGCTCTGTTTGCTCCGGCGTTGCAAACGCGATGATCGCGTCTACATCGCGGCGGTTGCGCGGCACGTTGTACAGCTCGGGAATAAGAATGTTTTCTAATGCCCGAATGCGAGCCTTGCTTTGTTCAACATCTAGCGCGCCAAGTATACCCTCGCGCATACCATCGTTATCGTTAAAGCTAACGATATCGACACCGCGATTGTCGCGTTGGCCGGTAAGGTAACGCCACTCTTCCAAAAACGCTGCGGCGAGTCGTTGTCCAATGGAGTCTTGCCCATGCACTACGATGGGCGTGCGCAGCCCTCGCGCAAAGATTATCTGCGCCATTTGCTTAGCTTCATCTTCTGGAGCGAGTCCGAAATATAGGCGATGCGCATCAATACTCTCAGTATCGTTCTGAGCAACCTCGGTTTGAGAGTCAAGAGCCATCTCGACACGTGAGCTCTGGGTGTCGACGCGATTCAGCCCGATCATCACCGTTTGGGGGGCTAATAGTGGCGTAAGTTCATCAATATTGCCTTTCAGTAACGGGCCAATCACGAGGTCAACGTTGTCCAGTTGCTCTGCAATCTGCACCATTGAGAACACATTGCTATCGAGAAAGGTTAACTCTGGTGCTACACCAGTAACGTTTTCCTGCGCTCCATTAGCATGTAAATACGCGGCTAGAATCCCGTGCTTAATGGCTGTACCTTGCGCTTCTAAGCGGCCTGATAAGGGCAATACCGCGACGATGCGCTGCGGTGGCGTGAAATTTACTGCCATACCGTCAACAAACTCGGCCGGTACGTTGAGCACGAGTGGATGGTCGGGGTTTTGAACGGAAAAGCTGTCAAACGCTCTTTTCAACTGCATTGGGCTTTGGCCATATCGATGAAGCATTGCCGATAGTGCTAACCACTGACGCAGTGCGGGGTAGCGATTAAGTGATTGTTGCTGCACTGTGTAGGGCGTTCGGTGGATAAAGGACCAAATAAATTCGACACTGCGTTCATCTAGTTCGGTTTGCTGGGCTAATGCATTGGCGGCCGCTAACCATTGACTCTGTCGCTCAAAAATCCCAGCCTGAATGCGATGTTGACGGTTACGAACAGTATGTTGAGCAGCTGGAATTGCGATAAGTTGAGCGTGTTCTTCGAGTGTGAGAGCTTGCTGCGGAGCGCATTCTGCAATAATCGAGTCAGCCAGTATTTGAGTTTGTCGGTCTGTGAGACCCGCGTAGACCGAGTTCAACGCGGTTAACGCTCTTGGGCACCGCGACGTCTGTAAAAAAAGCTCGGCAGCCTCTACTACCGCTTTATTGCGAGACGCTACGTTGCCTTGGGATAACCATGCTGCCTCGGCCTCTTTAAGTACATCTTCAGCCGTGCGCTCTGACTGCGCTGGATCGACCACGTCGTTGGTAGAAATTGGTGACGGTTTCGCAATCTTTTGTGCTGGAGTCGGTGTCGAACCACAGCCTGATAAACCGATCAGTACCGTCGCAGAAAGCGCTGCAAAGCGGTACGTTGAGATAAATTGGAATAGGTAATTCGGCATGCGATAAAGGGTAATCCGCTAATTTTAATCCAGTGTACCATGAGCATGATATGATTCACCCCATACACACAAAATATAGAGCCCTATTGCATGTCCGATCGCATTGATGACGCGGTGTTAGCTGATGACGCGCCTGACCACGCTGCTGTTGAGCCTGGTGTTCTTTATATCGTACCCACGCCGATTGGCAATCTGGGTGATATTACGCATCGCGCTGTGCAAGTACTGGACGCCGTGGATGTGGTTGCCGCTGAAGACACTCGGCACAGCCAGCGTTTGTTTCAACACATCGGTTTACAGGTCAATATGTTGTCATTGCACAATCATAATGAAGAAAAACGAACAAAATTATTGATCAGCAAATTACAAGGTGGCGCAAGCGTCGCGCTGATCTCAGACGCCGGAACGCCGCTGATCAGCGATCCCGGTTATGTGCTAGTCAGCGAGTGTCGGAAGCAGAGTATCCGAATCGTCGCGCTACCTGGAGCGTGCGCAGCAATTACTGCCTTAAGTGCATCGGGGCTGCCGACCGATCGCTTTATATTTGTGGGTTTTTTGCCGGTCAAGCAGGTTGCATTGACCCAGGCGCTTGAGCGGTTGCAACAATCACCTTACACGTCTGTGTGCTATGAAGCTCCGCGCCGCATTGAACAGACACTGCAAGCGATGGTGCATATATTGCCAGAGGACCAAACCGTGGTTCTGGCCAAAGAACTGACTAAGACGTTTGAAACCTACGTTACCGGCAGCGCGCAAGATGTGCTGAACTGGCTTCACAGTGATGTTAATCATCAGCGAGGCGAATTCGTTTTAATGGTAGGGCCTAATCCGCAGCGCAATGAAAGTATACCGGCAGAAGCCCTTAAACTGCACGCGGCGCTGGTGCCGTTACTGCCACCCAAGCAAGCTGCTGCAATCGTGGCTGAGCACTATGGGCTTAAGAAAAACGCGCTGTATCAAGCCACGCTCCACAAGAACACGGTGTAATTACTCCGTCACTCGTTCAATGACGTGCCGTGCTCCCGCGGGTGTTTGTTATCATAGCGTTTACGACATCACTTGGATGGAGCTTCTCTCTTTGAAACTACGTGCGCTTTTTGTTGCTATGGCGGTTTTTAATGCTGTAGCAGCGCAAACCCCGCTGGACGATATTGAACGCATTTCTACCACAGCATCACGTTTTGACAGTCCGGCATTGGCAGCACCGCTGACTTTGTCTTGGCTCGATGAGCAACAGTTGCAACGCGTTAATCCAGTGCATATTCAACAGGCGTTGGTGAGAATAGCCGGCGTCAATGTGCAGCGCGGCAATGGGCAGGAGTATTTGCCCAGTATTCGCTCTCCGGTGTTCACCGGCGCGGGCGCTTGTGGTGAAATTCTGACCGCTGAAGACGGGATCCCGTTACGAGCAGCCGGGTTTTGTAACATCAATGAGTTGTTTGAGGCGGGAACTGAATACGCCAGTTCGGTTGAAGTGTTAAAAGGGCCTGGTAGCGTGTTGTATGGCTCAAATGCCTTGCACGGCGTGATCAATGTTATAACGCAGGATCCAATCGATGCGCAAACGCTGCTCAGTGCAGATTGGGGGTCTTTTGGTTACACTCGTGCCGGTTTGCGTGTTGGCAATGGGCTTAGCCAGCATGGTGTAGGTCTGAATCTGTCAGTGACAGATGATGGTGGCTACCGCGATGAAGAAGGCATTAAGCAAACGAAGTTTCATGTGCGGTATCGATACGACAGTACGGATCTGGCGCTCACCGCTGGCTTAAGTTTCAGTGATCTCGATCAGGAAACGGCAGGGTACATCGTGGGTCCCGACAGTTATCAAGACTCAGAAATCGCACAGAGCAATCCCAATCCTGAAGCTTTTCGTAAAGCCAGAGCAACGCGATTGTGGGTCAAGCTTGAAGGGCAAACTGAATTAGCCAACCATCCAGTGAAATGGCAAGTCACGCCCTATGCCCGTGATCAGGACATGACATTTCTGATGCACTTTCTACCCGGTCAGCCACTGGAGCAAAATAGCCAACAGGGTATCGGATTGAAAAGTGCTCTCGAGTTGACACTATCGCCAGCACATCGATTGACGGCAGGTATTGACGCAGAAGCCACCGATGGATCGCTAACTCAGTTCCAAGAATCACCCACCCAAGGCTCTGCATTTTTGATGGCAACCATACCCAGTGGGCAACAGTATGATTACCAGGTTGACGCGCAGGTGCTGTCAGCGTTTTTTCAGTGGCAGTGGGATTTGACAACGCAATGGCAATTCACCTTTGGAGCAAGAGCCGAAAGTATTGCCTATGATTACACCAACAATATGCTTTCGGGGCGCACCCGTGATACAGGCGAACCGTGTGGATTCGGAGGCTGTCGCTACAGTCGTCCGGCGAGCCGCGATGACCGGTTTAATCAGGTATCTCCTCAAGCGTCACTAAGCTACTACGCCAGTGAAAACAGTCTCTGGTATGCGTCTGTCGGACAAGGCTTTCGCGCTCCTCAGGCAACTGAGCTGTACCGGCTTCAGCGTGATCAAGTCGTTGCTGATTTGGACAATGTAGAGGCAACCAATGCTGAAATAGGCTATCGCTTCTTTTCTGAGCCGATAAGCTGGCAACTGGCGGTGTATCATATGGAAAAGCGCAACGGCATTATTCGTGATACAGACTTCTTCAATCGTAGTGAAAGTGACACGCGCCATCAGGGTATTGAGATCAGCGCAAACTACACACTCAGTTCCCATTGGCAGGTGAGTGGCGCGCTAACCTATGGTCGTCATCAGTATCAGAATGATCAGGGCGACCTTGTTATTGCGGGCAATGATATGGATACAGCTCCAAGACGCTTAGCGAATGCGCAGCTATTATGGCAACCCATTGAATCCCTTGATGTAGAGCTGAATTGGGTGTACACCGATGGTTACTTCTTAGATCCTGAAAATGAAGAATACTACGCTGGACACAACGTATTTGATGTTGGAATGGTATGGGCTGTTACCCAAAATGTGACGTTAACCGCAAAGATAGCGAATGTGTTTGATCGTGAATACGCTGAACGCGCTGACACAACCAGCTTCACAGGGCCCCGATACTTTCCGGGCAAACCGCGAAGCGGTCTAGTGGGCGTTGAATATAGCTTTTAGCGCGGTTAGGACAACCGCGCTTTAAAGTCTGCGTAGGTAAACTGACGAACCACATCCAACGAGCCATCTTTGCGCAAAATGGCTATGGCAGGGTGCTCAACGCCGTTGAAGAACGTAGTTTTAACCATGGTGTAGTGCATCATGTCTTCAAACTGCAATCGGTCGCCCACTTGCAGAGGCTTGTCAAAGCTAAATGCGTCAATGACATCGCCAGCAAGGCACGAGTTGCCACCTAATCGATACACATAGGGTTTGTCCTTTGGTAGCCCTGCATTGCGCAAACGAGGGCGGTAGGGCATTTCTAAAACGTCAGGCATGTGTGCCGTCGCCGAAATGTCCAGTATGGCGATTTTACCGTCATTCTCAACAATATCGACAACTTCACAAATCAAAGGCCCAGTATCCCACGCCACAGCAGAACCCGGCTCCATGATGATTTCAAGATTAGGATACTTAGCTTGGAACGTGTTCAATGTGGAAATCAAATGTTCCACATTGTAGCCTTCACGCGTCATCAAATGACCGCCACCGAGATTGAGCCACTTCAGTTGACCTAGCCATGATGAGAACTTTTCATCAATGGCCTGAAGCGTGCGCTCTGTCGCAAAAGAATCACATTCGCATAAGTTATGCACATGAAAACCATCAATCCCGGTTAAATCAACACCGTGCAACTGCGCCGCCAAAATGCCTAATCTTGAGCCTGGCGCGCACGGGTCATACAGAGGGGTATCCGCTTCTTGGTTTTCGGGGTTCACGCGTAACCCAACGCTGACAGATGAGGCCTGCATTGTGGCTTTGTGACGTTCCCATTGAGTCAAGCTGTTGAAGGATAAATGATCGACCAGCTCGATGAGTTCACGCATGTCTGACTCTTTGTAAGCCGGCGAAAAGGCATGAACCTCTCCCCCCATTTCTTCTCGGGCTAATTTGGCTTCCCACACTGAACTTGCCGTCGCGCCGTGCAAATACTGTTTTACGAGGTCAAATGTCGACCACATGGAAAACCCCTTCAAAGCCAAGATGATACGCACGCCAGTGGCATCCTGAACGCGTTGCATCAACCTCAGGTTGGCTTCAAGGCGTTGTTCTTCCATGACGTAACAGGGTGATGGAATATCATCGCGATCGAGCAAGTCCATAACAGTCCTTTATCTAATTAACGTTTAAATGGGCTATCACATTCAATGACATGCCATGGCAAGCCATGTTGGTTAAGCATGTCCATGAAAGGATCAGGATCGAACTGCTCCATATTCCACACTCCTGGCTTCTTCCATGTTCCGTTTAACATTAGCGAAGCCCCGATCATTGCCGGTACGCCCGTGGTGTAAGAAACTGCCTGTGCGCCAACCTCTTCATAGCACACCGCATGATCGCAATTATTGTAAATGAAGATCGTTTTTTCTTTACCGTCTTTGATACCTGTGATGTACGTACCGATACAAGTCTGTCCGGTATAGCCTTCTGCCAGTGAACCCGGGTTGGGTAACACCGCTTTCAAGAATTCAAGCGGCACAATTTTCTGCCCCTGAAACTCAACCGGTTCAATGCTTGTCATACCAATACCTTCCAGCACGCGTAGGTGATTGAGGTAAGCATCGCCGAAGGTCATCCAAAAGCGCGCACGTTTGAGCGTTGGGAAGTGTTTTACAATCGATTCAAGCTCTTCATGAAACATCAGGTAAGACGCGCGAACGCCGATATTCTGATAGTCCAAATCTTCGCGCACGCTGAGTGGGTCGGTTTCTTTCCACTCGCCGTTTTCCCAGAATTTACCGCGCTGAGTTATTTCGCGGATATTAATTTCGGGATTGAAGTTAGTGGCAAATGCTTGCCCGTGATCGCCGCCGTTGCAGTCGACAATATCTAAATAGTGAATTTCATCAAAATGGTGCTTTGCCGCATACGCCGTATATACATTGGTAACGCCTGGATCAAAACCACTGCCGAGTAGAGCCATGATACCGGCATCCTGAAAGCGCTGTTGATATGCCCATTGCCACGAGTATTCAAATTTGGCTTCATCTTTAGGCTCATAGTTTGCGGTATCAAGGTAGTCAGTCTTAGTCGCTAAACAGGCATCCATAATCGGTAAGTCTTGATAGGGCAGTGCCAGATTGATGACTAAGTCTGGTTTGACTTTATTGATTAGCGCTTCTACTTCGCTGGCGTTGTCAGCATCTACAGCAAACACGCCTTTCACGCGGTCTGCACCGATTTCTTTTTGCAGGGCTTCACATTTAGAGACGGTTCGACTTGCTAAATAGATTTCGTCAAAATGCGCCGGCAGTCGTGCGCATTTTTTAATGGTAACGGCAGCAACGCCGCCTGCACCGATGATTAAAACGTTAGCCATAGATAATCTTCCAAAATTGCGATAAGTGTAATTGCGCTGAATGCTAGCAGCTAATGGATTTCTTTCAAGTTTTGAATGTACCGTAACAATCAACGCGTCCTAATAGGAAATCGGATCGCTGAACGTCAATCCTGTCTGATCACGGCTAAACGGATATAACCGTGTCACTTCCAAACCTTGCCCATCATCAATCTTGGTGACAATAACATCCATTCGATCATGACCGGCCGTCTCGACTTCAGCACAGAATGCCACGACACTGCTGATGGTGCGTGTTTGAAATTGGCGATCTAGTACTAGCCACTCCAATTGTTCGATCATGGAGTTAGACCTTGCGTCTTCATTCGAATTTTCCGGGCAGAACACACACTCTATTCGGCCATGCACGCGGATGGCGGCAAATGGGTATGGATTATCTGAAAACTGCAACATAACGGCAGCGAAATCCAATACATGCTGCACCAGCGACTCACATTCCG
Source organism: Alteromonas oceanisediminis (assembly GCF_018474025.1). Lineage (GTDB taxonomy): Bacteria > Pseudomonadota > Gammaproteobacteria > Enterobacterales > Alteromonadaceae > Alteromonas_E > Alteromonas_E oceanisediminis. The sequence goes on from NZ_JAHCTA010000002.1 coordinate 70,013, forward strand.
ATGCCATGCTCGGTGTCTTAAATCGCTTCAAACAAACCTCATCTGTTCACATTGATAGTGTAGAAACGCTTTTGCATGGTTTTTAGTTCACACAAGAGGGCGAGTACCTTGAATACCTCCGGTGTGCAAAAACACGACTTTCTGACCGGGCGTGAAATAGCCCGACTCAACAAACTGCCTCATGGCGAACAACGCTTTGCCAGAATAGATAGGTTCAAGCGGAAGGTTAAGTTGTTCAGAGTGTTCATCACAAAAGCACTTCAGCAAATGAGGCGCCTTCGCATAGCCACCATGATGAAAATCGTGCGTGATCCTATAAGACGTATTCACGGTTTTCCGCGGATTATGGGTTAGAAGCCCCTCAACCAGTGACTCAAGGTATTGCTGGCCCTTCAGTACTGCCACGCCAATCAGTTGCTTTGTTTGCCCGCGTGCAGCGGCGAGACCGGCTAACGTGCCGCCGCTGGCAACCGGAACGAATAATGCGTCAACCTGCCCGATTTGTTGTGTGAGTTCATCGGCGAGCATCTGCATGCCTGTCAAGCAATCAGGGTGACTGCCGCCCTCAGGAATCAGGGTTGCTCCAGGGTTTTGCGACTTAAGTGAGTTTATGAACCCTTCCTCTGTACGCCTGGCGTACTCAGCTTTAGTCAGAAAGCGGATCTCGCTGCCCCAGCGTTCGCAGTCGCGTAGCATGGGAGTCAGATTACGTCGATAGTCGCCGCGAACCATGGCGGTGAAGCGGAACCCGTTATGCGCACAGCAAAAACTGAGTGAATGTAGATGGTTAGAAAATCCACCGCCGAAACTGATGACGTGCACCGGTCGAGTTCCAGAAAGACGCGCAAGCTGGGGGGCGAGCTTACGCCATTTGTTGCCCGACACGATGGGGTGTATTAAATCATCACGCTTAACAAACAATTGTAGACAATTAGCATTCCGCCATTGTGGTGAGATTGCTTGAACTGGCGATGGCAATTGCAGAGCTATCGCCTTTGTAGAATCGTCTGCTTCAGACACATTTCACACTTAATCATCAAAATTGGTATTGTATCGAAATACCTAAGCTGATGGGGGTATATTTAAATCCACTGAGATGACCTACGGCATTTTCCTCTCCACTGAGCGCAATATCGTTGGCACGAGTGTAGCGGCCTTCAGCAGCAACGGACCACGAGCGTGTTAATTCGAATTCGGCGACCAGCATAATCTGTGCAGCAACATCATTGTCGCCAGAAAATGACCGCTCAACCTCAGTGCCTGTTATCGTATCTTCGAGATCAATATCGATTTCCTGTATCCAGCCAATTCCTGCTCCTACCAGCACCTTCCATTTGTTGAGTTCTATCAACGGGTAGTAAATATTTGCAAAAACGATGCTTGACGCCAAATTCCCTTGGAAATTGTTGCCGGCATTGGCAACCTGCGTAGTCGAGTCATTGGTGCGGTACTCCCAAAAAAGCTCAGTTCGCCAACCCGAACTAAACTGATAACCCGCACCCAACCCGGAGTAAAATCCGGTGTCGCTGTCCACGTTCCAAATACCATTACTCAGCCGTTGCGAGTCGACATTGACATTATCGGCGACAAATCTATGGTCAGACAACTGGCTAACGCCGACTGAGGAGCGAACGTACCATGGGCTTTCCTTGGCATGAGCCGTGGAACATATCGCGGGTACGAAAAATAAGGTCGCAGCTATCATATTCATTGGTAGGGGACAAGAGCAGTTCATCGAAATACCTTTAATTGAGTTGGGTTAGTTCGAATGACAGTCTAGTCCACGCAACGTTACACCAACATGGAGTGTTGATGACATTTTTTTCATGCAACTATGGTACGCCGAAGACATTATTAATTACATACGACGACATGATCAATTTGTGTTTGGTGTCGTATAAAGTACATCGCAACAGGAGGTTGAGAATGAAAAAACGCTCACGTATTACCGTAATTGGCTTATTCTTTTTTGGATTTTTGATGAACAACAATGCTTATGCTAACAAAGCGGTGGTTGAAGAACACATCGGCGGAGCTGAGGTGGTCGGCGAAGCAAGGTTTGAGTATTTTTTCTGGGATGTTTACGACGTGAAACTGTACACACCCAATGGGGAATACGATCCTAACGGTGCGTTTGCGCTATCACTGACTTATCTTCGTGACTTCGATGGTCGCGATATTGCTGAGCGTTCTGTTAAAGAGATGCGTAAGCAGGGTCAAAATGACAGCGCCAAATTAGACGACTGGTTAGCGCAAATGTCATCAATTTTCCCAGATGTTAAAGAAGGTCAGACGTTAACTGGTATTGCACACAAGGACAGCGGGCATGCTCGTTTCTTTCTGGAAGATAAGCAGATTGGCCTTGTTGAAGATGAAGAGTTTACGCAGGCTTTTTTCGACATTTGGCTTGGAGAGAAAACGTCCGAACCTAAGTTGCGCAAGCGTTTACTCAATCGCTGATCAGCGAACCACATTGAAAACACCCCTTTAAGGAGAGAGTATGATATTCATGAAAAACCGTCTCGGCCGCGCTAGAAGCCAAGCCCTGATCATGCGCAAAAAAGTCGTAAAATGCTTCAGTCGATTTGCCACTCTGTGCGTGGCTATGCTGACCTTAACCGCTTGCTCGGTGTCGGTAGATGGAAATAATTACCGCGATGTATCTCCTGACTTCAACATTGAATCTTTTTTTGATGGCGATGTGCGTGCCTGGGGCATCGTTCAGGATCGCAGTGGCGAAGTGATACAGCGGTTTGTCGTCGATATCGACGGCAGTATGCAAGATGGTGTCTTAACGCTGGACGAGAAATTCACATATGGATTGGGCGACGGCGCTAAATCACGCGTGTGGAAGATTGAAAAAGTCGGTGAAGGCAAATATGTAGGCAACGCTGGAGATATCGCAGGGCCCGCCGCCGGTACCAGTTACGGGAATGCGTTTAATTTTAGCTATGAAATGGATTTGCCTGTCGACGACACCACTTATCGTGTCACTTTCGATGACTGGTTTTGGGCATTTGACGACACCACGATGATGAACCGTAGCTATATTCGTAAGTTTGGTCTGGTAATGGCGGAAGTGACCATTTTTATGCAAAAGCAAGAATGAACAAAGTGGCTTTAACGCGCATTACACGCGCTCATAAAGCTGATCTAAAGGCGTTATCTGAATCTGCGCGTTCGAGTGTCGAACCTTGGTTGGGAACATTTTTTACACCGATAGACAGCGGCGAGTGCGAAGCGTTCTTAACATGGTGTGAACTGGGTTTAAAACAGCGCAGCCATCATTGTTTTTTGATATTGGCAGGAACTGACAAATCTGCCCATGAGTACGTCGGCGTAGGGTTTCTAAACGCGATAAATTCCGTTCATCAATTTTGCAATCTTGGTTATTGGATTGCACCCGCATTCTGCGGGAAAGGGTTGGCAACTATGGCTGCCAACCAGTTGCTCACTTTTGCTGTCGAGCAATTGGGATTGCGTAGAGTGGAATTAGTTATTGAGCCAGCAAACGTATCCAGCCTGGCGATTGCGCAAAAAGTCGGTTGTGTCAATGAGGGGTTGCTACGTTCTAGAATTTTCGGGCGCGACGCATTTATGTTCGCCTACGTCCCATCCTCTAAATAAACTGAACGCGATTAAGATGAGCTGTGGGCAACTATGGTTAGATACGTACTACATTCAACGTGCTGCTAATTTCCTATCATGGGTTGAGGTTACATGAACCACGCGGCTTCAGTGCCGTGAGATAGGAAGGTAAATCGCAACGCCCAATCCCGTTTTTGCTGACAACGGATTTTCCACAAATTTCAGCGTTCCTTGGTGCAACTTTGTAATGGCCGATACCATCGACATACCCAATCCGTTTCCGTTGGCGCTGCGACTTTTATCTTCACGGAAAAAGCGCCGTGTGATGTCAGCAAATTTATGTTTTGCAACACCGACGCCATTGTCATCGACTCTGATAATGGTATGAGTCTCTGATCGGCCTAGAAATATCCTGATTTGGCCTCGTTCGGGTGTGAATTTGATAGCATTGTCGACAATGTTCGCGATGCATTGAAACATCAAGTCGCGGTCGCAGAAGTGCACTGTATGAGTCACATCGGTTGAAAACTCAATGCACTTTTCTTCGGCTAAAGGCAGATACAGGTCCACAACATCATCCACGATGGTGGCAAGATTGTACTCCGCAAACCCGCTTTTTTGTTTGTCTGATTCAATATCCGCGATACGCAGCAAACCGTTAAACATATTCAAAAGGTTATCTGCCTCCGCCAACAGCGGTTGGGCGGTTTCGGGTTCTATTTGATTTTCAATGCGCTGCCGCAGACGAGTCAATGGGGTGCGCAAGTCATGAGCAATATTGTCTGACACAGACTGAATGTTGGTCACAGAGAGTTCAATTTCTTCCAGCATGCGATTCAAGGCTTCTGCCAGCTTACTTAAATCATCCCATGTGCTCTCGATCGGCAGGCGTGCGGACAAATCACCGGTATCCATAATGGTTTGCGCGGTACCAGCAATCGCATTGATTCGGGCTACAACGTAGTAACCTACCCACAAACTAACACCAGCAATCAGAACAAGCATCGCCATGATCACCCAGCCGAATGTACTACCGACCCATTGGGCGACTTCAATGTCATCAACATTGCGGCCCACTAAAAGCTCGTAGCCGTTATCTAACTTTACGGATTGAGAGAGCAAATCGTGACCTTCACTGAACGCGCGAACCGACCGTGCCGGGCTGGCTTCATGGAATGATGGTTCGATAGCGTAAATGACAAAACCATCGTGACGGACCTCATCAATGACCATCGGCCAGGCCGGTAGGTCCCCCTCGATCACTTGTCCACCGCTATCGCGTAGAACGTAAACTGCGCCTAATTGTTTGTTTTCAGAGCGCTGACGTAATGTTTCTTGCAATGTTTTGATGCCGCCGAGAGAATAGATTTGCTCAAGCCCTCGAACATCTAACATCACCGCGGCCTCTGATTCACGCATCAGTGTTTCATCTGTGCTGATCACCATAAAATAGGCAATAAAAAACACGCCCAACATTAATAGGGTGGTAAAAAGTGCGCTTAACGAAAAGCTACTGCTTTTGGAAAAATCGCGGATCGCTTTCACTGAGCAGACACATCCGGGAGCTTGTCGTGCAATCGATACCCGGCGCCGCGCACTGTCTCTATCAAGGGGGAGCTGAAGCCTTTATCAATTTTCTGACGTAGTCGGCTGATGTGTACATCAATGACATTGGTCTGTGGATCAAAGTGATAATCCCATACTTTCTCAAGCAGCATGGTACGCGTGATAACACGGCCCTTGTTACGCATCATATACTCAAGTAGCCTGAATTCTCTTCCTTGCAAATCAATGGTTTGTGACGAACGCGTCACTTGGCGAGTTAACAAATTGAGTGACAAATCAGCTGCAGTAAGGGTCACCTCGATATCCTTACTGGATTGAGTCGCAGCTCGCTGAACCAGCAGTTCCAATCGCGCCAACAGCTCTTCAAAGGCAAAGGGTTTGGTCAGGTAGTCGTCTGCACCTGAGCGAAGTCCTTTTACTTTGTCATCAACCTTGTTCTGCGCACTTAAAATTAATACGGGTGTAAAGGTGTTGGTCGAACGGAAGGTGTCTAGCAGCGTTAAGCCATCCATTTGGGGGAGCATACGATCAAGTATCAGCACATCGTAGTGTTCACTTGTCGCGAGCAACAGGCCTTGCTTACCATCCGCTGCGCTGTCACACACATGATTAGACTCATGCAGCCCCTTTTCGATAAAGTGTCTCACGGTTTCGTCGTCTTCAATGAGTAAACACTTCATGTTCGGTAGCTCAGTGGTGTAAAAACTTAACTATAATAGCTAATCTTCGCATGAGATTGGCTTAATCTTTTGTAATGATGATCATTCTAAGGCCGATCGTGGTTACACTGGCGTTAGGTGAACAAAACAATAGAAGGAATACCATGGCTGTAATGATAATAAGTTTATTGATTGTGCTGGTGATGCCGATCATCGCCAAAGTGCCCTTGGCTTACGCCATGCATCAATCGAGTCGTTACGATAATAAGCACCCTCGAAATCAACAAAATTCGTTAACGGGGTTTGGCGCTCGCGCGCTGGCTGCGCATAAAAACTGTTTTGAAGCGATTGCGTATTTCGCGCCAGCGGTCGTTACTGTAATGAGCCTCGGGGCGATTGACGACGTGGCAAAATTACTGGCGATTGCCTTTGTGATCAGCCGTTTTATCTACTTGGTGATGTACTGGGTTAACTGGGACATATTGCGCAGTGCCGCGTGGGTGATTGGCTTTGGCTGTGCACTTGCGCTACTGGTTAGACTGTTGTTGGCGATGAGTTAAGCAAAAAAATGCTCAGGCAAGCCTGAGCATTTCATCGTGCTTGTAGAAGGCTTTCGCCTAAAATTGCTTCTTATGACTTGCGCATGCGTGCAGCAAAAACGCCGGCAATAGCAAGTACAAACAGTCCAAGTGTGGCAGGCGTGTTGACTTGCGCTTGGCTTAATTGGACATCTGCACTAAAAAATACCGGGTCATTATTTGCATCAAAAATATCGACAAAGTTAAAACTCGGGTCGAAAATATCGATGATAATTTGATACGTCCATGGGTTAGAGCCATCTGAGTCTATTGCGTCGATCGCTAGAAATTCAATTCCGGCAAACAAGTCGTCAGTGTTGATTACGGCTTGAAAATCAAAAATTTCCAGTGCAGGGAATACGCCGAAAAAGTTCAGGCTAACCAGCGTTGGTACACCATCAAATGCCGTGTCGATAAGCCCTGTTCCCAAAAACTCATCAGGAACGTCGATTTCGACCGTCGCGATATTAAACCCACCCGCGATAATGTCTTGTGTAATGAGTGTTGCATTGGCACTGAATGTTGTCGCTAATAGCAAGCCAGTTGCAGCGGCTGCGTTTATCAATAATTGCTTGAGAGATTTCATAATCTACTTCCTCGTTTATCAAAATAGTCACTCGGGGCATGGCCCCGAGTGAATGTCTTTAGGGTTGAACTTCTAATACGGTCGTGCCTTGAACTTCACCAAAGTCGTCAGTGAAAGACACTGTACCCATATAAAGCAGGTCAGGGTTTAGACCACGTGTACGTAGGCTCACATTGTGGAATCGACCTTCGACCGCGCGACGTGATGTCGTCATACGAGTCGACGGATCAGCACCTTCCACAATCCACGTAGGCACTGTGTAATCAACTGAGTCTTGACCCGCCGTGTCAACACCGTGGACAAAGAGAATATACAAGTCACCCGCGGCACGATTGAATTTCGGCTCAGGATTAACCAGCATGATTTCTTCGTTCGAGTCCACATTTGTGCTATCTGCAACAGGTACACAAGAGAAGCCTGTACACGCGTAGAGATAGAGATCAAGGTTAGTGTCTAATGTTCCGTCACCGACAAGCGCGTCACGAAGAGCGAAACGAGCCAATGAAGTCCCCTCAGGAATAGAAAGGAACGTTGACGTTGCCAATCCAGCGCTAAAGTTGAATGCGCCGCCGTTACGGTTTGGTGCTTCGCCAGTAATCCCAAAACCTTCCACTAGGCCTGTGTAGTCCATGCTCAAGTCACCGGTATACAATGTTTGAACAGCAAACGCTGCACGACCTCGGTTGAGCTGAATCGACAGTGATTCTGGCACGATGATAGTTGAGTCAGCCAATGGGAACACAGCAATTGGACTGCGTGCATCGATACCGTTATTGCCTTGCAACGTGACTGACCCAAACACCCACTGATCAGGAGTAAAGGCGTTTGCCACACGGTCAAACGTGAGTCGATAGCTTGCTGTTCCATTTGGCTCAAGGATCAACATATTATCTTCAGTTAAGGTACCTTCAGAATCGAATGTTTCTACGCTAACTGAAATGCCGGCAGGTGCATCAACAACAACTGCATACTGACCACCATCACCCGTAACATCAGTTACTGTACGTGATACGGTTTCGATAGAATCAAGCGTGCCGATAGCGATTGACGGGTAGTTCAATTCAGTCGCGTCGGTGGCAAAGCCAGCGTCAGCAATCTGCGCACAGCTAAGAGCATCTTCACCTTGCAAACTTAGCACTAAGGAGTCTTCACCTTGGCCACACAAGAAGCCGAGATAGTCACCTAGGTTAGCGTCGTATACAACGCCAGGGTTCATTGCATCAACCGGAGATGCATGACCTGCACCGAAATCAAATGGCGTTGCTGGTGTCGCGCCATCTTCTTTCACAACATCTTGATAAGCAGTCGTCATTAGCGCCGATTTAATTTGCGCTGGGCTCCATTCTGGATACTGACCGCTCAAAAGCGCTGCCATACCGGCAATGTGAGGGCTCGACATCGAAGTACCTTGCAAATACGCGAAGCTCTCACCATCGACATTGCCATCGAATTCAAATTGATTTGAGCTAGTGGCGGCCAAAATACGCACACCGGGTGCCGTAATATCAGGCTTCAAAATATCATTCGATTGCGTATTCACACCACGTGATGAGAAGTTAGCCATAATATTACCAACTTCAGTTGAAGTACCCGCTGCTGGGTCAAAGGTCATTGTAACGTTGGTAACACCATTGTTAACGCTATCAACAAGCGCCAGGCCATCAGCATTGGTGACCATGACACCAGGAATGTTGATTCCTGCACCTTCTCCACCCATGGCGATTGGCGTACGGTTGTCAGTATAAACGACAACACCGATAGCACCAGCGGCTTGGGCATTGAGCATTTTAGTCGAAAATGCACAGGCGCCGCGAGCGATAAGCGCAATCTGACCGGTTAAGTCAGTTGTGATGGGGTCGCATGCCAAGATAGGACTTGCTAAACCTAAGTCACCGGTTAAGCCGCCTTCAGGAACATCAGGACCAATCGCTGAGTGAATAGAAAACAGCGAATCACCCTCAAGGTCACCTGAGTTGATTGTAAGCGCATTGCCAATCAACGCTGACTCACCGTCATACGTCGATGCAGCAACCGTCGTGATCCACGGTGCGATGTTACTTACGGTATCTGCTGTCGGGCCGCTGTTGCCAGCAGAACCAGAGAAGAACACGCCAGCTTGTGCAGCTCGAAGTGAAGCCGTGTACACCGGTGAATTGATGGCTTGGCTGTTACCGATGGAGTAGTTCAAGACGTCCACACCATCAACAACTGCTTGGTCGATTGCTGCCATGCTGTCACCGAAGAAACAACCGCGTTCGTTCACGCCGGCTTCACTGACAAAATTCGCATTCCAGCACACCTTATAGGCCGCCACGCGGGCTCTGGGCGCAATACCTGAAACTGTGCCAACTTCAACGCCTGATAGCGTGGCCGTCACACCAGCATTACCCGCAGCGGTTGAAGCCGTATGGCTACCGTGACCGTCTGCGTCTCGCGGCGAGGCAAACTCACCTAGACCGAAGCGGATCTCGTATACGCTAGAAAATGATTGACCGAAGTAACGTGCACCGATGAGTTTGTTGTTACACTCAAATTCATCGACTGGAGCGGTGGCGTCATCATAAATAACGCTACCTTCGCCGTCTGTAAATGAACCCACCGAACCTACGTTACATTCGCCATTCCAGCCAGAGGGGGGCGCACCATAAGCTCGCTCACTGATAGAGGAATCTTCTGAAAAAGAAGGGTTTTCAGGCCAAATACCTGAATCTAGAATACCAACGACTACATCTTCACCTTTGATACCTAAAGTGTGCTGACCATTGGCTCCTGTTAATCCTAAAAAGGCAGGCGTATTGGCCGTCTGGAGCTGATGTAACTCGTCTGCGAACACATTCGCAACGTCTGGGTGTGCTCTAAGCGCGTTGGCTTGAGCTGGCGTTAGTTTTGCGGAGAAACCGTTGAATGTATGCGCATAGCTATGCAATACATCATTGACACCAATCGCCGAAGCGACCGCTTCCTGCCGTTCTTTGACAGTGCGAACATATTCTGTCATCGCTGGGGTGTTGGCGTTGTAGTTGTTGCCATATCGCGCAACCAGCTGGTTGCTCGGCGTAAGCTCTCCAATATCAGCTGCAACCGCTATCGCTGGCGCACCTTTCAACTGGACAATATACATGCCGGTTGAACTATTTTGAACAGGCGCTGCGCCTGCTGCTCGGAACTGGGTGGGATCGACCTCGACCGTGTAATCCGAGGCTGACGCAATGCAGCTCGAAGCAACACAGGCTAAAGCCATACTGCTTAAGTACTTGTTGAACTTCATGTAAGTCTCCGTTGACATATTATTATTATTTTCATGCTTAACAAAAAAGGCAGCATAAGATGCCTTTGCATAGAATCGCTAATGTCTAACTATTCGGTGGAGTGACCACGAATTTTGTTGCCATTACCTGGTTAAGATTAACAGGATGTAAATTGTTTGGCAGCAGATTAACATTACAAGTTTCGTGCCATTGATATACGTTCTTGGTTTTAATGAATTTTTATTCAGAATGTGGAAGAGTCACAATGAAATTGTAAAAAATGCTGACAGAACAAAGTTTGTACAACTATCTTTCGCAAGAGTGCTATAGCCCAGTTCGATCATGCGGTAAGTCAATCGTATGGCGAGCTTGAGCCGTTTAATTATACCAATCTCAATGCGAAAGCGTACGGCTTACACGTGCGTGTAGTGATTGGTTTGGAGGTACAACCTGCACAATAATGGGGCACTAACCTTAGCGTTACCTCTTTATTCTCTGAATTACTAATGACTATCTTCATTCACCGCTGCTGAAATCGATGTGATGCCGGGTAGGGCGTAAAGTCTTGTATCGTGCCGGTTTTCGTCATCGCCTGCACTTTTCGCCAATAAGCGGGCGTCATCAGGTCACCGTGTAGTGCTTTAAGCAACTCTTTGAAGACTTTTTTGCCCACAATAAAATGTTCAAATTGCTCTGGAAACACATCGTTAGGACCCACCGATAAGGTGTCGATTGCGAACGGGTCATCTGAGGTAGGCAAAGCTCTGAATTGACGCTCACTCATTAAGCAAATCTCGTCATAGTCGTAAAAAATAACGCGCCCCGATTTTGTGATCCCAAAGTTTTTATGCAACATATCGCCGGGAAAAATATTCGCCATTGCTATCTGTTTAATGCAAAGCCCTAGTTCGTCAATCGCATGCCTTTGCTTTTCTGGATCTTGCTCCTGCTGTAAGTATAAGTTAAGCGGTGTCATTTTTCGTTCAATATACAGATGCTTTATAATGACTTCTTCTTCTGTCAGTTCAATGCTGGATTGACAGGTGTCAAGCAGCTCATCAATAAGCGCAGGGCATACCCGTTTTCTGGGTAACCGAAAATTCACATACTCGTGAGTGTCTGCCATTCGACCCACCCGATCGGATGTCTTGACCAGTCGATAGCACTCTTTGACGTGGTCACGCGTGATTTTTTTACTTTCTGCAAATTCATCTTTAATAATCTTAAACACCACACCGTAACTGGGAAGATGAAACACTGCCATCACCAGGCCTTTGGTGCCCGGCGCAGACTCGAAGCGATCGTCGCTACGGGAAAGATGCTGGAGGAAATTACGATAAAAGACCGTTTTTCCGTGCTTATAGAAGCCTAAAGACATATACAGCTCAAACTGTTTTTTATGGGGCAGCAGCTCATGTAAGAAGGAAACTACTTCACCGGGATACAGTGTATCCGCCATAAAATAAGAACGCGCAAAGCCAAAAATCACGCTGAGATCCATTCGCTCAGTTAGCAACGCGTCGACAAACAGTTGGTGATTTTCGTTGGTTTGCAAGGCAATCACGAAGGGGACGGTCTCATCGGGCATACAAATTCGCCCAACCAGATACGCGGCTTTACTGCGATAAAAAACAGGTTTTAGCAGCTCTACGGCTTTGACACTGGCGAGTTGGGCTCTGCTTAAGCGCTTACGCAATGCAATATCCATAAACTCGAGATCGCGCTCTTTATTTTCATATTCGATGTTAAATCGATACGTAGCCAATATGGCTTCATGCATGGCTCGCACCGTTCCGGTGGTATCAAAGCTATTCAACACTTTTTGCCTGTCTGCTCCCGAAAGAAAACAACGACTGGGCAGAACGTACATTATCTGGTCATCTATATGCTGGTGTTTAAACACGCGGCCAATCACAGAGTTGAAGAAGGTTTCTGCGAGCTCAAACTGCGGGTGGTTGTCCAGAAGCCGAGTAAACCGACTTTTGAGATCCACCCAAAACTGGTGATTCTGTTGGTGAACGTGAATGAGTTGATAAATCTCACTGACGATATCCGACAAAGATTGTTCGTAAATAGTAATGCGCTCTTTGACTGCCTGATGCGTTGCGGCCCACTGGCCCTGTTCAAAACGAGATTGCGCGCCGCGAGTGATACGGCTGTACCATCTAAAACTTTTATCAAATCCATTAAGTATTTGGTAGGCGACTTTGTCAGGTAATTTCATAGGTTCAGTGTCGATGGCGTGTTAGTTCAATAGACCTTAGATTAACAGCTAAGAAGAAAAGAAGGGAACATGTTCGCTACAGCTTTCAATTGTTGTGATCATCGGTTATTTTAGGACTATACGCCAAATACAATAATTACAAGACGCCGTATGACTTTCCCCGTACTCATTTGCGATGACTCTTCGCTTGCGCGCAAGATGGCTAAACGCAGTTTACCGCCACCATTGCAAGCCTCTGTGGTGACTGCTGAAAATGGTCAACAGGCACTCGACATCATGTTACGAGAACAAATCACCTTGTTGCTATTGGATTTAACCATGCCGGTATTGGATGGTGTCGGCGTACTAGAACAGATCAAGGCACGCGGTTTGGAAGTGTTTGTGGTTGTGGTTTCCGGTGATATTCAACCACAAATGCAAGAGAAGGTGTTGAGCTTGGGGGCGCTAGATTTTATCAAAAAGCCCGTGGATACACAGCGCCTGGGTGCCGTTTTGAAAAAATTTGGATTGTATTAACGCGCGTTTTTAACCGTTTCACTCTCTGTTTTCAGAGCGCCTGGCGCGGCCGCTCACTTGCTTATTGCTGTACTTTTGTAAAATTTTTTGCATTGAGACCACTGCGGTACTCGTTGTCACTGATTATCGCCCCTACTTTTAGAATTATTTTGATCTATAAATTTCATTTATAGAATGAGTTTGACTAAAGAATCAAATAATCTTCCTATATTTCCGTAATTTAGAATTTTTACGAGTCGCTAACATCTCATTTAACCCTAGATTTACGCCAACGCCACAATATTGCTACAACAAATCCATTTAACCTCTGCCATAACTGATTGTGCATTCAGCAGGTCGGCTAGATGCATTGCCGACGCTGCATCAATGCACATGATAACGCAACGTCATTTAATTAAAGGTCGAGGAATAACGATGAACACGTTAAGAAAATCAGTAACGATAGTAACACTGGGTGCAGCACTACTGAGTAGCGTAAGCGCCTTTGCCAATAATGCCTCTGAAACGCGCGATATCCGTTTTGTCGGTGACACACAATACGCCGGTTTTTGTCAGGCAATCGTACAGGATGATGTCATTAAGTTACGCAAGCAGGCTTCTCGCAAGGTAGGGCGTCTGGCGGGCAGTCAACGCGGTGTGCTTCGCGCGGTGACCTCTGAGCAAGGCGTTACCTGTAATGGAAAAACGCTGATTGAGTTTTCGCAGGACAAACAGGCTGAAGATGTACACGCATACTTGTTAGCGCAAAGCTAACATGTCTGCGTGCAGGGCAACCCAATCTACGCCGCTTTTGAACGCACACCAAGGTGCGACAGAAGCGGCTATTTACCCACCTTTTCCGATTTCTTTATTTTCAGTATTGACATCTAGACGTCTATACGTCACATTGAACCCATGAAGACGATTATTTGCACTATTACCATGATGACAACCACCCTTATTCGGGCGGTCGTTGACTAGTGCAAGACACAAATTCAACGAAAGCCCGCTCACAACAGCGGGTTTTTTTTTAGCTCTAAACTGCATAAAGTTATCGCATATGTCAGCGCACAACACGGGAGAAAAACAGTGAAAGTAATGAAATTTGGCGGGTCGTCGTTGGCAGACGCAAAACGGTACTTAAGCGTCATGAATATCAGCCAGCAGACACATGCTTCACACGGTGCGGCTGTCGTGCTTTCAGCGCCTAAAGGAGTCACCAATGCTTTGTCGCTATTGTGTGAAGAATCCGCGAGAGGCAAAGACGTCGGTGAGCTTTACGCCAAGCTGGAAATGACCTTGCTAGGCATTGCCAACGAGCTGAATGACACTTTGGATAACTTTAACCTTGATGCGGTCACCACCTTTATTCGACAACGTCTTGACGTGCTTAACGACCAACTTAAAGGGATCAAGCTACTGGGTCTGGCACCAGCACCGGTTACGGCCAGCATTTTGAGCTTAGGGGAGTATGTTAGTGTCACACTGTTCAGTCACATGCTGAGCGCGCAAGGGGTGGCCAACACCATCATCGATCCGGTGAACTACGTTATTGCTGACGGAGACTACTTGGACAGCATCGCCGATCTTAATCAAAGCCGTGCAAGATTTTCTGACGTCGTCAAGGATGGTACACAACTGCTGGTTATGCCGGGTTTCGTGGCAGCTAATCCTGAGGGTGAGAAAGTCACTCTTGGCCGAAACGGTTCTGATTATTCAGCGGCCATTTTAGCGGCCTGTCTGGACGCGGAAAGTTGTGAAATCTGGACCGACGTTGATGGTGTTTTCAACGCTGATCCTAATCAGGTCGATGGGGCCGTGTTGCTGGATAAACTGACTTATCAGGAAGCGATGGAACTGTCCTACTTTGGTGCGAAGGTACTGCATCCGAAAACCATAGGGCCGATTGCTCAGTTTCACATCCCCTGCTGGATAAAAAACACACTAAATCCTGCGGCACCCGGTACGCTCATCAGTGCTGAGCCAAGTACCAGATGGACTAGCGTAAAAGGGATTTCGCAGCTTGATAATATGGCGATGTTCAACGTGGCCGGTCCAGGCATGAAAGGGATGGTCGGCATGGCCAGTCGCGTTTTTGAAGTGTTGGCACAGGCTAACATTTCTATTTGCCTCATCACGCAGTCATCAAGCGAGTACAGCATAAGCTTTTGTATTCACGAAAAAGATTCCGGTAAAGCGTTGGACGTGTTGGAAGACGCTTTTGCCCTAGAACTGAGTAATCATCTGCTTGATCCGATTGAGGTGCGCAAGTCACTCGCTATTGTGACGCTCGTCGGCGATGGTATGCGTCATCAGAAAGGGCTAGCGGCACGCTTTTTCAGCGCACTGGCCCAAGCTCGGGTGAACAATGTCGCGATTGCACAGGGCAGCTCTGAGCGATCCATTTCCACTGTTATAGAACTACATAAAGCGAAAAAGGCCGTGAAAGTTGTCCATCAAAATTTCTTCTCAAGTTTACACACCATCGATGTTTTCCTGATTGGCTGTGGTACCGTCGGAAAGGCACTACTTGAACAAATCCATAAACAGCAACCGTCATTGCTAGCGCGCAACGTGCGCCTTAATGTGTATGGCATCGCTAACAGCAAAAAACTCTTGTTACGTGACGCGTCGATTGCGTTGAACAATGGTTGGGAAAACGCATTGTCTGAAAGCAATGAGTCTTTTAGCACGCAGCGTTTGGCTGATTTTGTTGCCGATAATGCGTTGGTCAATCCGGTCATCGTAGATTGTACCAGCAGTGACAGTGTGGCAGACCAATACTTAGATATGCTTGAGAATGGCTTTCATGTGGTCACGCCGAACAAAAAAGCCAATACAAAGTCGATGGCTTACTATCGTCAACTACAGCGTGTCGCTCAGGATACCAGCCGACAGTATCTCTATGAAACAACCGTGGGGGCAGGGTTACCGGTTATTGATAATTTACAAAAGTTGCTCAGCGCAGGCGACCAATTAGAGCGCTTCGAAGGCATCTTATCGGGTTCGTTGTCGTTTGTGTTTGGTGAACTGGAAAACGGAAAAACGCTTTCAGAAGCAACACGTATCGCACGCGAAAAAGGCTATACCGAACCTGATCCACGCGATGATCTCAGTGGCATGGATGTCGCGCGTAAACTACTGATCATGGCTCGTGAGGCCGATATGCCGCTTGAACTCAGCGATATCACCATAGAGTCTGTGCTACCGGCTTCTTTTGACGCACAAGGTAGCGTTGAGGAATTTCTAGACAACCTTGCCTCAATCGATGTTGAGTTTGATAAACGTGTGCAGTCGGCCAAGCTGGAGAATAAAGTGTTGCGCTATGTCGGTGCTATTGTAAACGGGCAGTGCAAAGTCAGTATTCAGGCTGTGGCGCAGGATCATCCGCTCGCCGCGATTAAAGATGGTGAAAACGCATTGGCTATTCATAGTGCTTACTATCAACCTATCCCTTACGTCATCCGCGGTTACGGAGCCGGTGCAATGGTTACCGCTGCTGGGGTATTTGCTGATATATTGCGTACCATGCCATGGAAACAGGAAATCGCATAAATGCAAAAAGTCAGCGCGTTCGCGCCAGCCTCGATTGGTAACGTGAGTTTGGGGTTTGATTTATTGGGAGCGGCGCTAGCACCGATTGACGGAACATCGCTAGGTGATAGTGTGACTGTGTCTCCGGCGGAGACCCTTACGCTTAACGTATCGGGCGGTTTTGCCCACAAATTACCGGCAACGCCGAATGACAATATCGTACTCGACTGCTATCACTATTTTGCGCGTGCGATGCAGTCAATAGACAAAGCATGCCCCGCCGTTGCACTGCACCTTGAAAAGCGCTTACCGATTGGCAGTGGTTTGGGCAGCAGCGCGAGTTCGATCGTCGCGGCATTTTGCGCTCTGAATCATTATTTCGATAAGCCTTTCACGGCGCCACAGTTGCTGTTGATGATGGGAGAGCTGGAGGGGCAAATCAGTGGCAGTATCCACTATGACAATGTCGCGCCCTGCTACTTAGGTGGGATGACGCTCATGACCGGAGATAGTCAAAAGCCAGTGACTCAACTGCCTCTGCTGGATGACTGGTATTGGATAGTGAGTTACTCGGGGCTATCAGTGTCAACTGCGGCAGCGCGTGAAATTCTTCCCAAGCAATATAAGATCAATGATGTACTCACCTTTGGGCGCCAATTAGGGGTTTTCGTCGATGCGTTGCACCGAAAAGCGCCTGCAGATGCCGCCAGAGTCATGCATGACGTGCTTGCAGAACCTTGGCGAAAGTCACTGTTACCCGGTTTCGACTCGGCCCGTACGGCGACGCTTGAGCGTGGTGGGCTGGCCTTTGGAATTTCCGGTTCAGGTCCCACTGTGTTTAGTGTGACAGATGATATTGATAAAGCGCGCGCCATTTGTGACTATCTGCAACAAGCGTACGTGCAGACTGAGGATGGCTTCAGTCATATTTGCCGGATACCGCCGACCGGCGCGGCGATAACAACAACTACAGTGAGTTAAAACAGCGTGGAATTAGTTAATTTAAAAGTCGCTGAAGAGCGCGTCAACTTTGCCACTGCCGTCAAGACCGGTTTGGGTCAACAGCAGGGACTATTTTTTCCAGAACACATTCAGCCAATGCAAGATGTTCAAGGTTTACTCGACAAACCCTTAGTAGAACGCAGCGTTGTCATATTGAGACACTTATTAGGTGACGAGTTAGATGACGCCACGTTGAATAGCATTGTGGGTAATGCATTTAATTTTCCCGCCCGTGTTGAAGCTGTCAGCGAACAGATCCATTGTCTTGAATTATTCCATGGGCCAACACTGGCGTTTAAAGATTTTGGTGGCCGTTTCATGGCTCAGTGTCTGGCCAATATCAGTGCCGGTGAGCCAATAACTATATTAACAGCTACATCTGGTGATACAGGTGCTGCAGTTGCCCATGCTTTTCACGGCATTGACAATATTAACGTGGTCATCCTGTTTCCTAAGGGCAAGATCAGCCCATTACAGGAAAAGTTGTTTACCACTTTGGGTGGAAATATTCACACCGTTGCCATTGATGCCGATTTTGATGCTTGTCAGTCATTGGTTAAAACAGCATTCGACGATCCCGAAGTGCGCCAGGGCTTGCATTTGAATAGCGCCAACTCGATCAATATCAGCCGGCTAATGGCGCAAGTGTGCTACTACTTTGAAGCGTTTGCGCAATTGCCAGAGTCTGCGCGAAATCAAGTGGTGGTGTCAGTGCCCAGTGGTAATTTCGGTAATCTCACTGCTGGCGTCATTGCAAAAGTGCTTGGGCTACCCATTAAGCGCTTCATCGCGGCGACCAATGTGAACGATACGGTACCGCGCTATTTGCGTACCGGCGAATGGCAACCAAAGAAAACGGTTGCTACCTTGTCTAACGCAATGGATGTGAGTCAACCTAACAACTGGCCGCGTATAGAGGCGATGCTGCAACGCGGCGAAATCCAGCCTGATGAGATTGTTGGCGAGTCGGTTGATGAAGACTACACTCAGGTAGCGATGAAGCAACTGGCAAAATTAGGCTATTTGAGTGAGCCTCACGCGGCAGTGGCATTCAGAGCCCTGACAAAGCAATTGCAAGAGGGTGAAACCGGCCTGTTCTTAGGTACCGCTCATCCCGCCAAGTTCCGCGAATCTGTGGAAAATGTATTGGGGCAACCGATTGCTCTCCCGCCCGCCTTAGTTGATGTTGCTGGAAAAGAGGGTCTGTCCGTAGATATTGCAAACGACTACGCTGCTTTGAAGAAGTTTATGTTCGACAGATTAGGGAAGTAATGCGGCGTGGCAACTACGTGGAGTGATGTTCTCGGCGATGAGAAACAGCAGCCGTACTTCGTCGAAATGATGCAGGAATTAGCCCGTCGCCGTGCGGCGGGTGAGGTGATCTATCCGCCCAAGGAATCGGTGTTTAGCGCGTTTTCGAGTACGCCATTTGAGAATGTCAAAGTTGTTATTCTCGGTCAGGATCCCTATCACGGACCAAACCAAGCGCATGGCTTATGCTTTTCGGTTCAACAGGGGGTCAAGCCACCACCGTCATTGGTCAATATATTCAAAGAGTTGCAACACGAATTCAATGGCTTCTCAATGCCCGCGCATGGCAATTTACAAGCTTGGGCGGCGCAAGGCGTTCTGCTCTTGAATACCGTTCTGACCGTGCAGGCTGGGCAGGCCCACTCACATGCTAAATTAGGGTGGGAGCGGTTTACCGATACCGTGATCACGGCATTAAACCGTCACTCAACTGGGGTCGTATTTCTTCTCTGGGGGGGCCATGCACAACGCAAAGCGAGTCAGGTTGAACCTGATCGGCATTGTATACTCACTGCGCCCCATCCATCGCCGCTATCAGCCTATCGAGGCTTCATTGGGTGTGGTCACTTTCGTCAGGCCAATGACTATCTTATCCAGCAAGGCAAAGCACCTATAAACTGGCAGCTTTAACTAGGGCACAGGCCCTTGCAACACAACACAACACAACACAACAAAAAACGGCCGCATAATGTGCGGCCGTTTAGATGATTATCTGTTTGCGCTATCTAATTCAAGGTCGAAATCGAAATCGTATTCTGAGAGTTCTTTTTCTAATTTGAAGCGGTCTTGAATGGCTTCTATCTCTCGCCATTTACGCTTTTTAGAACGTTGTTTCGTAGTTCGGGTTTCACTATCTGCCATCGCGAATACATCATTTTGATTCACGGCGATCTCCTTATAGTTATATTGCGCACTTTCGAAATTGGGTTGATTAATTTGCCATCAACACGACATATGTACCACATCGGCGACTAATATAAAATGGAAATGTTAACTTACGATTAACATTTTATTGCGCTTTTATGACAATCCATGACCTGACCCGTGGACTTTACGCTAGTGGCTATCATCCGATTGCTGCGCGTGCACGAAACGCTCAATTAATCGTGCGGTAGAGGCGTCAAACTCACCCAAGTCTTTTTTCCCGCCGATACCGTCAAGCACCTGATTACCTAAAACTTTACCCAACTCCACACCCCATTGATCAAACGAATTCACATCCCAGATTGCACCCTGCACAAACACCTTATGCTCATACAGCGCAACGATAGCGCCGAGTGTAAACGGATCGAGGCGTTCAAAAGTCAGTGTGTTGCTTGGCTTATTGCCGGGCATGGTTTTATGCGCTGCAATGCGCATGCGCTCTTTTTCACTGTACTGAGTGGCACTTAAGTCAGCCAGGCATTCGTCATAGCTTTTACCTTGCATCAGCGCCTGAGTTTGACCAAAACAGTTAGATGCCAGCATCGCATGGTGTTGTGCCGCATTCAGATCATTGCTGTCGACCCGCAGTGGTAATAGAAAATCAGCAGGGATCAGTGTACTGCTCTGATGAATGAGCTGATGAAAGGAATGTTGACCATTTGTTCCTTCGCTACCCCAGATAATTGGGCCCGTCGCACAATTAATGCTTTTGCCGCTTTGCGTCACTTGCTTACCATTACTCTCCATATCCAATTGTTGCACATAGGCAGGGAAGCCGCGAAGGTAGTGATAGTAAGGCAACAACACGTGTGATTGCGCACCTTGAAAGTTTCGATACCACACTCCTAGCAAGGCCAAGATAAAAGGCAGGTTTTCATGTTTAGGGGCGGACTTAAAATGCTCATCCATGGCGAAGGCACCCTTAAGAAGCTGCTCAAAGGCATTGAACCCTAGGCACAGGGCGATGGGTAATCCGATGGCAGACCATAAGCTGTAGCGGCCTCCCACCCAATCCCACATCGGGAATACATTATCTGGATTGATACCAAATTCTTTCGCCGCAGTGACGTTCGAGGATACACAAGCAAAATGTTGCGCAATGTCTTTTTGCGCTCCGCCCTGTTGCATAAACCAGTCCTTAGCGGTTTGTGTATTTTGCAGAGTTTCTTGAGTCGTGAAGGATTTAGACGACATGAGTACCAGCGTTTCTTCATGATCTAAACTCTTCAAAACGTCTCGAATGTGACACCCATCCACGTTGGCGACAAAGTGAACGCGAACGCTGTCATTGTGGTAAGGCTTGAGCGCCTCACTGATTATTTTAGGCCCCAGGAACGAACCGCCGATACCGATGGCGACCACGTGAGATAGCGGTTTGCCAGTGTACCCAAGCATTTTTCCGTTCAGCAATGTATCCGTAAACTCACGCATTTTACTCAGCGTGGACCGGACTTGTGGCATCACATCTTCACCATCGACAATCACCGCATCACCCGAGAAATTGCGCAGTGCGGTGTGCAGTACCGCCCGCCCTTCGGTGGTGTTGATCATTTCACCGGAAAACATAGCATCTCGCTTAGCTTCCACTGTGCAGTGATCGGCAAGTTCGTAAAGTGCCGTCATCACACTGTCGTTGATACGGTTTTTGGAAAAATCTACCTCAATACCGCAGGCAGTGGCAGAATAACGCGCGACACGCTGTGGATCGGCACGAAACCAGTCCCGCATATGTTGGCCTTCCAGTTGATTGGCCAATTGATTGAGCGCCTGCCATGGCGCTGATGCTGTAAGATTGGTCATGATGATATCCTTTAAATCGCGTGTTTTCCGCTATGGTAAAGGATATTTCTTAAGGTTTGCAGCGTAAATGTTGAAATAAAACCACATTTGCTGAAAGGTCGGAGCTGTAAAAAAACAGCCGAGAAAAAATCTCGGCTGAGCAATGGTTTAATTTGAGACCTTCACGGCGTTTACAATTTTTTCCGCAAGAGAGTTTCGAGTTTAACTTGATCCGCGGCAAAATTACGAATGCCCTCTGCCAGCTTTTCCGTGGCCATCGCATCCTCGTTGTGCGCCCAACGAAAAGCTGACTCTGTTAAGGCCTCTTGCTTCGGTGAATCGGAATCGACAGCCACCAATTTTTGCGTCAGCTCGCCGGCTGCATTTGCCAAGGTTTCCAATAGCTGCGGACTAATGGTTAATCGGTCACAGCCAGCCAGTTCGATGATTTCATCGGTATTTCTGAAACTGGCGCCCATGACAACAGTAGGGTAGCCGTGTTGTTTGTAGTAATTATAAATGCGAGTTACTGATATTACGCCGGGATCCTCGGCTGGCGCGTAACCCTCTTTTCCTGTGTTCTTTTTATGCCAGTCAAGAATGCGCCCGACAAAAGGCGAAATAAGATAAACACCAGCCTCTGCACAAGCTTGTGCCTGAGCAAAGCTGAACAGCAAAGTAAGGTTACAGTTGATACCTTCCTTCTCAAGTTGTTCAGCGGCTTTTATCCCTTCCCATGTAGAGGCGATTTTGATCAAGATACGTGATTTGTCAACGCCAGCTTGTTCGTACAGGGCAATAAGCTCGTGTGCCTTAGCAATGGTTGCTTGGGTATCAAAGGACAGCCGCGCATCAACTTCTGTCGAAATTCTTCCGGGTATAATCGACTGGATCTGTTCGCCAATATTCACCGCTAGCTTGTCACTGGCTAACTCAACTTGTTGATTGGCATCGTTGGTTTTGGATTTAGCATAATCGATGGCATCGTCAATTAAGTCAGCATATTGCGGCAGCTCTGCAGCTTTAAGCAGCAATGAAGGGTTGGTCGTCGCGTCAACTGGCTGATATTTACGGATAGCTTCAATGTCACCCGTATCGGCAACCACAGTGGTCATTGAACGGAGTGAAGCAAGTTGGTTTGTCATAGTGGTGTCCTGAATTAGCGTGTCGTGAATAGCACTGTGTCATACGTGTAGGGTATCGCTGTCCGTGCATCAGTGCCAGTGGTGTTGTAAAAATTCAATGAAAATCATCATCCTGCCTTGTAACCGGGAAAAATGACGCAATCTCTCAATACATATCAGAACAAACACTGTTAGGAGTCGGCATGCTGGTCGTATTGTCCCCCGCTAAAAATCTGGATACCGAGCCTTATTCGGCTCCTCTGGAACCCTCTCAACCACAATTGCTTGACGATGCAAAGAATCTCGCCGAGCAATGCAAAAAATTATCACCAGCAGAGTTAGCCTCTTTAATGAAGATCAGCGACAAACTGGCGATTTTGAATGCAGAGCGTTTCAACAATTTTACGACGCCATTTACACAGCAAAACGCTAAACCGGCAGTACTGACGTTCAATGGTGATGTTTACGTAGGACTTGACGCAACCACGTTGGATAAAAGCGACATGGCCTTTGCGCAACAACATCTACGTATATTGTCCGGACTCTACGGTGTTTTGAAACCTATGGATTTGATGCAGGCATACCGCTTAGAAATGGGGACAAAACTCAAAAATGATCGGGGGGATAATCTATATCAATACTGGGGGCAAAAGATCTCAGAAGCACTGAATAACGCGGCAGAGAAACAGAACACGGATGTATTGGTTAACCTCGCTTCAAACGAGTACTTTAAAGCCGTTGACGAGCAAGCGTTGACACCTCGGGTCATTACACCGGTATTCAAAGATACAAAAAACGGCAAGCTAAAAGTGATTAGTTTTTACGCCAAAAAAGCCCGTGGCCTCATGGCTCGTTATATTATTCAACATAAAATCACAGACGCTGAGCAACTCAAACAATTTGACACAGCGGATTATCAGTATTCAGCGTCGCTGAGTTCAGACCAAGAATGGGTATTCACACGCGCTGAGCAATAACTCAGCGCATTAGTCGACAAATAACTCCTGTTGGAATTTTAAGGTTTGCGACTGATTGCCTTGCTGAATAACCACGTTGAAACGATAGGTTTCACGGTCACGAAAATTTAATTGAGCCAAGTAGTATATCGCTTCGCCTTCACGCACCTGCTTGAAGGAGAGGTTCTTTTTTGTGCCTAACAGATTGGTCGCGGAGCCTGTGATAGCAATGTCCTGCGCCTTTTGAGTGTCTGCGTCAAGCACCGAAATATTGATCAATGCATTGTAGCGGCTGCGCACAATGTCATTGGCATTCGCGACCTGCGGCGTTAGGAAGGTGGTGCCCACCACCATATAGTGCACGTCCCAATCACCCAGCGTCACTTTCTGTTCAGCGTGGACTGAAAAAGCCAGCATGGTCAGGAGAAGCACACTCAATAGCGCGCGATAAAGTCTATTAGGCATAAAATCTCCTGACAATAAAAGGCAAATGAGGATTAAAAGCCGCCAAACACATCACCCAATAAAATTCGGATAAACTGCAAAGCGATGATGGCCACCAGTACCGACAGGTCAAGTCCACCCATCTGTGGTAATACACTACGAATTGGGCGCAGAAACGGCTCAGTTAGCTGCATTAACACATATTCAACAGGATTATTGCCCTGACTGACCCAACTGAGTATCGCGCGCAAAATCAACACCCAGAACACCAACGAGAGTCCCTCGCGAAGCATATCGATCAGGGCGGCAACAATCACCCCTATGGGGTTGAGAGGCGCGCTAAACATCAGACTGATCACCACAATTTTAAGTGCCGAAACGGCTAGTGCAAACACAAAGGTTGCCGTATCAAAAGGCCCTATTGAAGGGATCACGCGGCGAAGCGGGCCGACAACAGGCTGTGTCGCTTTGACCACTACCTGACTTAACGGGTTGTAAAAGTCAGCGCGTGCTAATTGCAACCAGAGACGCAAAAGCACCACCATTAAATACAGGTTGAATAGGGTGGAAACCAAAAAGTAGGTAGCGTTCATAGACTCAGTCTTTCCTAAAGTTGCTTTGACATTTGCTGAGCGCGCGTCACCGCGGCCTGCATTGATTTGCTGACCAGTTCAGGTAAACCGCCCGCGATGAATGTGTTGACCGCTTCTGCCGTTGTGCCCCCTTTCGACATGACATTCGTGCGCAACGTGCTAATTTCAGTATCTGGGTTTTGCATCACCATCTCGGCAGCGCCACGCATGGCTTGTTGCACGAGAACTCGTGCTTGTTGGTGGCTAAATCCCATTTTTTCAGCTTCAGCTTGCATTGCTTCCAAAAATAAAAAGAAATAGGCCGGAGAGCTACCTGCAGCGGCGATGACACCATCAATTTGGGCTTCATTTTCTACCCACAGCGTTTCACCCACAGCAGACATCAATTCATTACATAAGGCTTGATCAGCTTGCGTGACGTGTGGATTACCGTACAAGCCTGTCATACCTAAGCCCACAGCACTGGGCGTATTTGGCATGGCGCGAACCCATTTCTGTGCGGCAGGCAGCATTTCAGCAAGCCGCTGTAAGGGTAAGCCGGCGGCGATAGACATAAAAACCATGTCGTCACTGACTAAAGAAGCATCACAAGCAGACAGCATATCGGCCATCATCTGCGGTTTAACGGACAACACCACAACGTCAGATTGCCGCAGTACATCGTTATTGTCTGTGGTTATCTGAATGCCTAAATCAGCGTTGAGCGCGTTCAATTTGCCCTCAGAACGGTTGCTCGCGATAATGGCGTCGGCCGGATAGCCTGAGGCCACGAGGCCGCGAATGATACTTTGGGTCATGTTACCCGCGCCGATGAAACCTACTGTACGTTGTTGCATTCTACTCCTTACGTTCTTGCGCCGAAAATAGCGGTACCTAATCGTACCATAGTCGAACCTGCGGAAATGGCCTGATCTAAGTCACCACTCATTCCCATTGATAGTGTATCTATGGTTGAATACTGTCCTTTCAAGTCAGTGAACAACGTTGCCATGCGTTGAAAACTCTGGTCCAGCTGGGTGTTATTCTGAGACGCATTTGGGATCGTCATCAGGCCACGAAGCCGCAGATTAACACACGAGCTCACAGCGTCTGCCAAAGCGCCTACCTCATCGGCAGATACGCCAGATTTGCTCTCTTCGTCGTCAATGTTGACCTGAATACACACGTTCATTGGGCCTTTATAGTGAGGGCGTTGGTCCGACAGCCGTCCTGCGATTTTAAGACGATCAACACTGTGAACCCAGTCGAAATGCTCCGCCACTAAGCGCGTTTTATTGGATTGTAACGGGCCAATAAAGTGCCACTCAATATCCTTTAAATCTTGCAATGCCTCGATTTTACTCACGCCTTCCTGAACGTAGTTTTCACCAAATAAACGTTGCCCAGCGATATACGCAGCACGCAAATCAGATACGGGTTTTGTTTTGCTAACGGCTAGTAATTTTACTGCGTTTGCAGGACGATTAGCGTTATTGAGACTTTGCGCAATCAAGTTCTGTGCGCAGTGCAGGCTATCTGCTATTGTTTGCATTGCATCAACAGTTTAATCGGAGAAACAGGCTTTGGATATTACCGAACTTTTGGCTTTTAGTGTAAAAAACAACGCATCAGATTTGCATTTGACCGCAGGTTTACCACCGATTATTCGGGTTGATGGCGAGATGCGCCGACTCAATGTGCCCGCACTCGACCATAAACAAGTGCATGCGTTGATCTATGAAATCATGAACGATATGCAACGCAAAGAGTATGAAGAAAATCTGGAAACAGATTTCTCTTTCGAAGTGAAAGATCTATCGCGTTTCCGGGTCAATGCATTTGTGCAAAACCGTGGGGCGGCAGCCGTGCTGAGAACGATCCCCAGTAAAGTGCTGACGCTGGATGACTTGGGCGCGCCAAACATCTTTAAGGACATCATTAATCAGCCAACCGGGATTGTGTTGGTGACGGGGGCGACTGGCTCAGGTAAAAGTACGACCCTCGCCGCCATGGTTGACCATATTAATACACACAAACGTGAACATATTCTGACGATTGAAGACCCCATCGAGTTCGTGCACGATAACAAATTATGCGTCGTGAATCAGCGCGAAGTACACCGTGATACCCACAGTTTTTCAAATGCATTGCGTTCAGCCCTGCGTGAAGATCCAGACGTTATTCTGGTCGGTGAGTTACGTGATTTAGAAACCATACGCTTGGCGATTTCTGCTGCCGAAACGGGGCATTTGGTGTTTGGTACGCTGCACACCAACTCCGCACCAAAAACGATTGACCGGATCATTGATGTATTTCCAGCCGAGGAAAAAGCCATGGTACGCTCAATGTTGTCAGAATCGCTGCGTGCCGTTATTTCGCAAACATTGCTGAAAAAAGTGGGCGGTGGGCGTATAGCGGCTCACGAAATCATGGTCGGCATTCCTGCCATCCGAAACTTGATCCGTGAGGATAAAGTGCCGCAAATGTATTCAGTTATCCAAACGGGCCAAGCCCATGGTATGCAGACGATGGATCAGTGTTTACAGCGATTGGTCGGGCAGGGCGTTATCTCAGCTCAGGACGCGGCCGCCAAGTCGATTGATAAACAGCCTAAACCCAGTTTCTAAGGAATGACTATGTTTGCCATAGACGATTATTTGCAGGATATGGTCACGCGCGACGCGTCAGATATTTTTGTGACGGTGAATTATCCGGTCAGCGCCAAAATTAATGGCACACTCACCCCATTGGACGATACGAAGCTGACGGCTGATGACGCGCTTAGTTTAGTGCATCAGGCAATGACCCCTGCGCAACAGAAAGAGTTCGCTGAAAATAAGGAATGTAATTTCGCCATCGCGCGTGAGGGAATTGGCCGCTTTCGCTGCAGTGCGTTTTGGCAGCGTGATCTTGCTGGTATGGTTATTCGCCGCATTGTTACGCAGATCCCCAAAGCCGAAGAACTTGGCTTGCCGCCTGTTTTGCAAGACATCATTATGGCAAAGCGCGGTTTGGTATTGTTTGTTGGCGGGACAGGCACAGGGAAATCAACTTCACTGGCGGCACTCATTGGACATAGAAACCAACATTCGAAAGGTCATATCCTGACGATTGAAGATCCCATTGAATTTGTTCACGAACATCGCAACTGTGTGGTTACTCAGCGCGAGGTCGGGATCGACACACATTCCTTTCACGATGCGCTAAAATCATCCCTTCGCCAAGCGCCTGATGTGATCCTGATTGGCGAAATACGTTCTATGGAGACTATGGAATACGCAATGTCGTTTGCCGACACCGGCCATCTGTGCGTTGCGACATTGCATGCCAACAATGCTAATCAAGCGATTGAGCGGATCATGCATCTCGCGCCGAAAGATTTGCACGACAAGTTACGCTTTGATTTGAGTTTAAATATCCGTGCCATTGTTGCACAGCAGTTAGTACCCACTATTGATGGGAAGGGCCGCGTAGCCGCAATAGAAATATTATTGAACTCACCACTGGTCACCGATCTTATACAGCGCAATGAAATTGGCGGCCTGAAAGAGGCCATGAAAAAAGGTCGCGAAATGGGGATGCAGAGCTTCGATATGGCCCTTTATGAACATTTCAAGGCGGGTAAAATATCGTTAGATCAAGCATTACATCACGCCGATTCACCGAATGATCTGCGCCTCATGATCAAACTGGATACCAATGAGGGCAGTGGGCTAGGCTCCTTGTCCAATGTGTCCATCGACATGGATTAATGGCTTGCGGGTTTTCCGGGATTTTGACCATTTCACGGTTTATCGCATCAAGCAATTACTCGATGACAGTGGCGTGCCGTGCTACCTGAAAAACGAGTACATCGCTGGGGCCATTGGCGAGGTGTCGCCTCTTGATGCCCAGCCAGAAGTGTGGATTGCTGATGATGAATGGCAACCGAAAGCACAGCGTCTGATCGATACTTTTATGACAGAAAACCAAGCGAAGCAGGGGCAAGCGAGCTGGTTGTGTTCAGGGTGTCAGGAGGTAAATGAACCAAGTTTTAACCTGTGTTGGCAGTGCGGTACTGCTCGACCTGACTAGCCAAACCGAGCAAAGATCAACATGCTCTAGAGGGCATGCCCCTGCGCTTCAAACCAACTTTGTAATATCAGGCAGGCAGAGACACTATCGACTTTGCCTTTTTCCAACTTTTTAAATCCACCCAGAGAGAAAAGTTCGGCTTTAGCGTCAACCGTAGTTAAGCGTTCGTCCCATAACTCGACAGGCTTTCTGAATCGCCCCTGCAAACGATTGGCAAAAGTTCTGGCGCGAGCAGAAATAGGCTGTTCGGTACCATCCATGTTGAGTGGCAGGCCGACAATACAGCGATTGGGTATCCAGTCATCAAATAACGCTTGAACCCGAGCCCAGTCGGGGACACCGTCGTTAGCTTTTAGCGCAAAAAGCGGTGACGCTGTGCCAGTGATAGATTGACCTATCGCGACACCAATACTTTTCAGGCCATAGTCAAAGCAAAGTAGCGTTTGAGACATGTTAACCGTCCTTTAAGCATGCCCGACATTCGGCGCAAGTTGCCAAATATCAACACCCAGTTTGTTGACTGCGGCTTGCCAGCGTTTGTGAATCGGCGTGTTGAAGAGAATATCCAGATCAGCTTCTACCGTCAGCCAGCTGTTCTCTTGGATTTCTTGTTCTAGCTGCCCTGCTGTCCAACCGGCGTACCCTAACGTAATGATGGATTTATCCGGGCCCGCCGACGTTGCCAATGCGGGTAAGATGTCTTTTGACGTGGTAACCATAATCTCGGGTGTCAACTGTAAACTGGATGACCAGCCTGGTTGGTTGGTGTGTAGAATAAAACCACGGTCTTGGGCCACCGGCCCCCCGGCTAACACAATCGTGTCGGCGTAGTCGTCTTCAACGGGTAGCGATTCATCAATTTGTTCAAGTAACGCGGCTAACGACAGTGTTGTCGGTTGATTAATAACAAGTCCCATTGCTCCCTCAGCATTATGCTCGCAGATATAGGTGAGTGAGCGAGAAAAGTAAGGATCGTCCAATGTGGGCATGGCGATGAGAAAATGATTTTCGAAGGTAGTCATAATGCTCATTGTATTGAGGATAACCGTTTTTCGATAGCGTCAAACAGCATCGCACAGATATTAATATTGTACGCCGCTTCAATCTCACGCACGCACGTTGGGCTGGTCACGTTGATTTCTGTGACTTTGTCGCCGATAACGTCAAGGCCGACAAACAGTAAGCCCTTTTCAACCAACAATGGCGCAATGGCTTCCGCAATGTTCCGGTCACTGTCTGACAAGGGCTGCGGCCTACCGGTACCACCGGCGGCTAAATTGCCGCGGGTTTCGCCACCACTGGGCAGACGAGCCAATGCATAGGGGACGACTTGTCCGTCAACTATCAAAATACGTTTATCGCCGTCTTTGATTGCCGGCATGTATTTTTGAAACATAGCGAAGCGCTTGCCATTGTTGGTCAGTGTTTCAGCGACCACGCCTAGATTGACACCGTCAGAACCGATTCTAAAAATCGACACTCCGCCCATCCCATCCAAGGGTTTACAGATAATATCCTGATGCTGCTGGTGAAAGGCTTTCACCTGAGTTTTGTTCGCAGTGACAAGCGTCGGCGGCGTGAACTGAGGAAACCATGCCGTGAAGAGTTTTTCGTTAAAATCTCGCAGACTTTGCGGGCGGTTTACCACCAAAGTGCCTTCTTTTTCAGCGAGAGAAAATAAATGGGTGGCGTAAATAAACTCTGCATCAACTGGCGGATCTTTACGCATTAACAGTACGTCCAGGTCAGCCAGCCTGATCACGCTTGGCTGTTCAAGCGAGAACCAATTCGCCTCATCCTGTTTAACGGTTAATTGGCGCACGTTCGCGTAAGCGACACCATCGTCTAAAAATAAGTCCGACATTTCAATATAGTGAAGCACATAACCGCGCGCCTGCGCTTCAAGCAACATGGCAAAACTGGTGTCTTTTTTGATATTGATTCGGTGAATAGGATCCATCACGATCCCCAGCGCTATTGTCATTCGGCTACCCGGTGGCGGTGTTTAGTGAATAATGGCGTCTTGGGCGATAAAATCAAGCGTTGAACTTGAAAAGTATCAACCCTAAGCCTTGCTCTATATAGGGAAGCGGAGGGTGAACTTCGTGCCTTTGCCAAGTGAAGAGACGCAATCTATAGAGCCTTGTAGTGCTTCAACTGCCAAATTGTAGCAAATATGCATACCTAGGCCGGTTCCGCCATTGTGGCGAGCATTAGTGAAAAACGGTTTATAAATATTGGCCACGGTGTGTTCGGTCATTCCTTTGCCGTTGTCACTGTACTCCAACACCAAATGTTGTTGTGTTTGTGCATCGTTTTCGACACGAGCCCGGATCGTGATTTGGCCGCGTTCGCCAGGCTCGAAGCCATGATTAGTCGAATTCATAATGAGGTTGATCAATATTTGGCTCAACGCGCCTGGATTACTCTGGATTTCAAGGTTTGCGTTAACATCAATACAAAACACATGCCCGATGCGCTTTAATCGTGGTTTCAATGACAAGAGCACTTCATCAATGTAACCACATAGGTTAACCGGGCGCGCTTGCTGAGAATGCTGATCAGTAGAAAGCTGTTTAAACGTGCGAATGAGCTGACTGGTGCGATTTAAATTGCGCTCTATAATATCTGACGCTTCCGCACATTCCTGATAAAAGGCTTCAAGGTCGGAGCGTCTGAGGCCGTTTTTTTTGAACAAAGTCTCTGACTTTTGCTGCATCGCTTTTAAATAGGTCGATGCCGTAATGGCCACGCCAATCGGTGTGTTAATTTCATGGGTCAAACTTGACATCATCGTACCCAACGCTGCCATGTTTTCCATTTCTAACAACTGCAGGCGTACTTCGTTGCGTTGATCCAGCGCTTTGCTTAACAACGCGTTTGATTGGCTAAGGTCGCGTGTTCGCTCACTGACTTTTTGTTCTAAGTCAGCATTAGCCTGCTTTAACGCCGCTATGTTTTCAGCGCGTTCAATGATAATGCTGAGGATCTTCGCCTCGTACTCAAGCGCGTCTGTGTCTTCACTCGTTGGCGCTTTTGCGTGAGTAAAATAGGCTGCTAACGTGCCATACAGTTTTCCATCAGGAGACACTAAAGGATGGGACCACGCTGAATGGATCCCGGCTTTGCGCGCATCTGCCCGCAGGGCTTCCCAATTTGGATGTGAATACACGTCATCGACAAAAACGGCTTTGCGATGGTACACCGCAGCGCCACAACTGCCTCCACTTTCTGAAATTGGGTGCCGTTGCAGCGCCTTAATAAAGCTGGCAGGTAGGCTAGGAGCAACCAGTGGAGTCAGGGTTAAGCCATCGTCATTGGCCAATAACACGGCACAACGCATACTGGTATCAGCAAGCTCTACTCCCTCTAACATGGCCGTGGCTACGTCTTCAAGAGAACCTCCAGACAACAACAGGTCTAGCGCATTTGCGCGACCTTGTTCAATAACGCTGCGATTTTTCAATTTTGCAAATTTATCGGCGGCTGAATTGTCGATGAGTTTGAGACGCATACACGAAAATGCTCAATGATTTTTATTCTTATTAATCACGATTATCGCACAGATCCGTGATGATGTGAGTAAAAAACCAACAGTCACGTCAAATAATTGGCAACTTGTTGTTTTCCCGTCAAATAACCGGTACTACAGGTCTCCATAAACCCCTTGCAGAACAGACACAACGGCAATGGCGGCCGTTTCTGTGCGTAAAATGCGAGGGCCGAGGTACGTTTCAGCATAGCCTGCTTCTTTAGCTGTGTAGATTTCCTGTTCGCTAAGACCGCCTTCTGGCCCGATCAATAAGCGGAAGCCCTGTGATGGTGGGCTTAACTGTGATAAACGCCTTTGTGCGGTGGGCGAAAACAACAAACGAGTCGCTGACGTTGAGTCAGATAACCATTGATTGAGTGATTTCGGTTGGTGCAGTGTCGGCAAGGTATTCCGACCACACTGTTCACAGGCTGATTGGATGATTTTTAGCCATTGTGCGTGCTTCTTCAGCCACCGCTCTGAACTGAGTTTCACAGCGCAGCGTTCGGTAAGTAGCGGTGTAATTTCACTGACACCCAATTCCGTCGCTTTTTGCAGCACAATATCCATGCGGTCACCTTTGCTCACCGCTTGGCCTAGGTGTAAAGGCAGTGGTGATTGTGCATCAATGCTCAGCTTGGCATCCACGTCGACACTCGCACGCTTTTTCGCAATAGACGCGATCCGCCCACTGTATTCATTCCCATCGCCATTAAACAACACCACGGGATCATCTTGACTGAGCCGAAGCACATTACACACATAATGCGCTGTTTCAGCAGGCAACCCGACGGTTGTGTCAACAGACAACACCGTATCAATATAGAAGCGATTAATGCGCATAAAAGCCACAGCAATAGTAGAGACGCAGGGATAATAACGAGTCTTAATGTTGGTTGAAAGGGGTGTAACGGCGTTGGGCAAAAAAATCCCCACTGATGATGTGGGGAGTAGGTATATCAGGAGCAGCCCAATAACGCTGCTGTGTCGCTTGAATAATGTGTTGGTCGTTATTTGGAGGAGCCGTGCGAAGTAACGCAATCAAGCCGCAACTTCGGTATCCCCTTCCTGCACATCTAAGGCAGCGACTTTAGATTTCTTGCTGATTTGTGTTACTGAGTTGCGTCTAGCGTACGGAGTATTTTTTCCGGTATCACGCATTAGCGCATAAACAAATAGCAAACAGACCAATGAAATTAAGATAGATAGTAATAACATTTTCAATTCCTTTAAAAATATTAAGCCAATCTTCCCGAGTTAACGCTGGGGATAAACCCAAAATGCCTCAGAAAAGCGTGGTCGAAATATAGACATTTTTTAGAAAAAAGCCAGCCAAATGCGACGAAAACACAAATTCAGTGAAATACAGTCTGTGATCAGATACACAAAAACGATAAAGATAAGTTATGCCCCTTTGTGTTCAGTTCGCGCAAGATAATTGACGTTAATGACACCTTGATGACAGGCACACGTTTTTGCATACATCAGGTTATCCTCGGGTGGGTAAAACAATAAATTGTTCTTAAACGGTTGCTTGCTAAGCCGATTTGTTGCTATTTTTTAAACGACCAACTCAGCACAATTATTTTAAGGAACACACCATGTATACGGCGGAAGATATCGAACAGCTCATTAACACTTATGTTATCCCTTGGGGGATCAATATTGTGATGGCGATCTTGATTTACGTAATAGGTCGTATTGTCGTCAGCATTTTAATGTCACTATTTACCAAAGTGATGGCGCGCTCCAAGTACGACGAGATGTTAGTCGAGTTCTTGAAGTCGATTTTGCATGCGATTTTGATGCTGTTTGTGATCGTCGCTGCGCTGGACGAATTAGGTGTCGATACCACGTCACTTGTGGCGATTTTAGGTGCTGCTGGTTTGGCCATCGGTTTGTCGTTACAAGGGTCACTACAGAATTTCGCCGCAGGCGTCATGTTGCTGGTGTTTAAACCTTTTAAAGCCGGTAACTTTATCGAGGGTGGCGGTACCATGGGAACGGTAAAATCGATTGGTATTTTTACCACCATTATGACCACGCCTGACAACAAGGAAATTATCGTTCCAAACGGCAAAATCTATTCCAACAACATTACCAATTTCTCGGCTAAGGATACGCGTCGTGTGGATATGGTGTTTGGTATTGGCTACGGCGATGATTTGCTCAAGGCAAAAAATGTACTCGAAACCATGATCAAAGAAGAGTCGCGTATTTTGGCTGATCCTGCGCCAGTGGTAGCTGTCTCTGAGCTAGGCGATAGCAGTGTTAACTTTGTGGTGAGACCGTGGGTGAATAGTTCAGACTATTGGGGTGTTAAATTTGATTTTACTGAAGCAGTAAAATTGCGCTTTGATAAAGAAGGTATTTCAATCCCGTTCCCACAAATGGATGTGCACGTGCACAAAGAGGAACAGGACGAAAAAGGAAAAGAATAGTCGCCAGCACAACACGTCCTGTGTTGATGCGGATTAAAAAAGGCCGAAATGCTCACGCATTCGGCCTTTTTTATCGGGTAATGCTTTCTATCAGGTTAAGCTTTGCAATTGGGTTTGGATTTAGCGTTGCGGTACAGTGGTAGCGCGGCAGGCATATCGGCACTCAAATCCTCAATCCGTGTCTGTGGCGCAGGGTGAGTGGATAAAAACTCGGGTTGGCGCTGACCGCCGCTTGCCGCTGCCATGTTCTCCCACAAGTTCACCGATTGGCGTGGGTCAAAGCCTGCTTGTGCCATCAGGTTCAGGCCGATGGCATCCGCTTCTGACTCATGCGTGCGGCTAAAGGGTAACTGCACGCCAACCTGAACACCCAAACCAATAGCCGCCATGATCGGGCCGCTGTTGGCTACTTCATTAGCAGCCATGGCCGCACCAACCGCCTGCGTTCCTACGTTGATCAACGTACTTTGCGACATGCGCTCATTACCGTGCTGCGCGATCACGTGGCCAACCTCATGACCAATAACAGCAGCCAGTTGATGTTGGTTTTCGGCGACCTTGAGAAGGCCTGTGTAAACGCCGATTTTTCCTCCTGGTAGTGCAAACGCATTAACTTGCTCATCATCAAAAACAACCACTTCCCACTGGCCAGAGAAAACTTTCGGCGGTACTTGCGCGGTAATATAGTTCGCTACACACTGCACGTAGCTGTTTTCAACACGCGCCGAGGATATAGTCAGTTCATCTTTCATTCCTGCAAATGCTTGCGAGCCCATTTCCGAAAGCTGGCTATCTGAGTAAAGAAGTACTTGATTTCTGCCCGTTGGCGACGTTGCACACCCCGCTAAGGCGGCACACACGAAAAAACTGATTAAACATCGTTTCATAATGAAGTTCCTAATTTTTGCACTAGAGCGTGTTGAACAAAATTTGTACCGCAAAGATCAACACGCTCTAGTATTTGCACTAGTCTCACTAAGATCAAGGTAAATAGTGATACTAAATTGCAACCACGTCACTAAACTGTAACACGGATCAGCGAATGTAACGGTTTGATAGAGGTCGGGTAGCTAATTTTCACTTAGCGGTGGACTTAATCCTGACTATTTAGCATGATTGGATAAATAGACACACGTTCAAAAAAAACTAAGACTAAAAGGAAAGCAGATGGCGGCTTCAAAAGTATTCAAATACGGCTTGTTAGCGTTATTTATCAGTGCAACCTTGACTGGCTGCGGGTTAGACGGTGACGATGGCGCTCAAGGTGAACAAGGACTTCAGGGCCCACAAGGTGAGCCGGGTCAAGATGGCGCACCTGGCAGCGACGGTGACGACGGCTCAGATGCTTCGCTCGGTATCACCATGACCATTGTGGGTCGTGCTAGCTTGGGTGTGAGTGGTGCGGCAGAAATTGCCCAGTATCATGCGCAGACGCAAACGATTTATGCCACGAACAGCACAACCAATAGCATTGCAGTCATCAATGCATCGAACTTAACGTCGAATCCGATTTCTGACCCCATCAATTTGGTTAATTTAAATCCAACGACAATTGCGCTACCGGCCGAATTTGAAGGAACCGCACTGGGCGGCGTCAACAGCATTGCAGTCAGTGGCGATTTGATGGCAGTAGCCGTGGCGGGTGCAACTCAGGCTGATAATGGTTTTGTACTTTTCTATAATGGCCTAGACAGCTCAGCGCCTGCCTTTTTGGATGCAGTAGAAGTGGGTAACTTGCCAGATATGGTGAAGTTCACACCGAATGGCGGTAAGGTCATTGTTGCTAACGAAGGCGAGCCGAACGGCGATTACAGTGTTGACCCAGAAGGCACTATCTCGGTGATTGATATTTTGGCCAGCGGTGAACCCGCAGAAACGGCTGACACCATCACCTTTACGGCGTTCAATGGTCAACAAGTTGAGTTAGCGTCGCAAGGTATGCATTTCCCTAACCCTAGCGGCCGCACTATCAATGGCAATGCAATCAATATTACGGTCGCTCAGGATCTTGAACCCGAAGCCATTGTTGCGACCAATACCACAGCCTACATCACGCTACAGGAAAACAATGGTCTCGCTATTGTCGATTTGGAAGACTTATCAGTGCAAGTCATGGGGCTTGGGTTTAAAAACTGGTCTGGCTTGAATTTTGATGGCAACGAAGATGGTGCAGTGAGTTTCGGGCAATACGAAGGTTTGTTTGGTGTTTATATGCCTGACACCATTGATACTTATCAGTGGAAGGGCGCAAACTTTTTAGTCACGGCAAATGAAGGTGATGCGCGTGAATATTTCTTTGCAACCGATGATGAAGCTGCTTGTACAGCCGCAGGTGGTGTTAGCTTTGATGAAGATGACGGCTGTTTAAGCTACACGGATGAAGTGAAGATTGAAGATCTCACCGCTGAGCCTGGTTCGGCGCTGGAGTCGATTCAAATGGGCGGCGAAATTGACGACCTTCGTGTGACCGCTGAGTTGGGCGATAGCGATGGTGATGGTGAATATTCAGCTGCGTATGCCTATGGCTCACGCTCATTTACCATTTGGGATCAAAATGGCCTGGTGGTGTTTGATTCGGGCGACGATTTTGAACGGATCACAGCGTCAATTCATGGTGCTCAGTTCAACAATAATAATGATGAAAACGAAGGTGACTCACGCTCTGAAAACAAAGGTCCAGAGCCAGAAGCATTGACGGTTGGCACCATTGGCGACCGTACCTATGCATTCATTGGCCTTGAGCGCATGAGTGGAATTATGGTGTACGACATCACCAACCCTTACGATGCGAAGTTTGCAGAATACGTGATTAACCGCGACCTTACGGAAGGGCTGACAGTGAATGATGTGATCGGTGACCTTGCTCCAGAAAGCTTGGTGTTCGTCGCAGCAGACGATAGCCCTACCGGTAGTCCACTGCTGATCACGGGCAACGAAGTAAGTGGTACGGTTAGCGTGTGGGAAATCACGCTAAACTGATCCCAGCATTGGTGAGCATAAGAACGGCACCTTAGGGTGCCGTTTTTGTTTCATGACATTTATAGTCACTCAAGGTATTCTTGCTTCATTCGTGTCGGGCTTGGCCGATACACAAAAATAAGAGAGTGTTTATGACCGATCCAGTAGTCATTAGTGGCGTAGGCGTTTGGAATCCACCGCATCAAATCAGTA
Organism: Alteromonas oceanisediminis; assembly: GCF_018474025.1. GTDB lineage: Bacteria > Pseudomonadota > Gammaproteobacteria > Enterobacterales > Alteromonadaceae > Alteromonas_E > Alteromonas_E oceanisediminis. The sequence goes on from NZ_JAHCTA010000002.1 coordinate 107,821, forward strand.
ACGAAGAACTCGTTCACAGCTACAACGCTTATGCGGACAAATTCAACCGAGAAAATCAGCACGCCATCGAACAGGGTGAAATGGCTGCCATGCCACACAGTAGTGCAGAATTTATCGAAAAAGCATCGGGCATCAAAAGCCGCTATATCTATTGCAAAGACGGTGTGTTAGATGTTGAACGCATGCGGCCAAAGCTGACCGAGCGCGCGGACGATGAACTGTCTCAACAAGCGGAAATTGCCGTGGCGGCAGCGAAAATTGCATTGCAAGCGGCCAACAAACACGCCAACGACGTTGACGCTGTTATTGTGAGCTGCGCGTACACACAACGTTCTTATCCGGCGATCGCGATTGAAGTTCAACAAGAGCTGGGTATTCAGGGCTTTGGGTTTGACATGTTGGTGGCTTGTTCAGCTGCAACTTTCGGTTTGCACCGCGCCTATGAAATGCTCAATGCCAACACGGCCAAGTGTGTATTGGTCATCAACCCCGAGCTGGTATCGCCACAGGTAAACTATACCGACAGAGACAGTCACTTTATTTTTGGTGATGTTGCGACTGCCAGCGTGGTTGAAAAAGCCTCAACCGCACAGGGGGAGCATCAGTATGAGATTTTAGGTACTAAAGCCTTAACGTCATTTTCGAACAACATTCGTTCCAACTTTGGCTACATAACTCACGCTACCGATGCTGAACCCTATGCTGCTGACAAATTGTTTCATCAGGAAGGAAGAAAGGTGTTCAAGGAAGTGTGTCCGCTCGCTGCCCAGCACATTCAGTCTCACCTGGAAAGTTGTGGATTGGGTGTCGCTGACGTGAGCCGATGGTGGCTGCACCAGGCGAATATCAACATGAATACGTTGATCAGTAAAAAGTTACTCGGGCGCGAAGCAACGCGCGAAGAAGCCCCGATAGTATTAGACACTTATGCCAATACCGCGTCAGCGGGCTCGGTGATCGCGTTTGCTCTGAATCACACCGACCTAACAGCGGGAAGCACAGGTGTCCTGTGCTCCTTTGGCGCGGGTTATTCAATCGGCAGTTTGGTGCTTAAAAAGCGTTGATTTCCGACCTGGGGTACGGGTTTTCCGGAGCAGCCTATTTACTCTTACTGCTCCTGCTGTTTACGGTACGTAAAGGCGGACTCGCAAAATACTTATTGATCCTGTCGGCCATTGTGACTGTGGTGTGGAGTGTCGCGCACATCTCATTGGTGACGGGCACGATGACGCTGGAGCGCCTGCTATTCATTGACATCGCCAAACAGAGCGTTTGGTTACTGTTTTTGGCAGCGTTTCTTCGGGATGATTTCGCCACGCTGTGGGATGTACTCAAGCGCCCCGTCAGCATAGCCATTCTGGCACTACCTGCCGGGGCATTAGTACTGCCGTATTTCATCCCCATGTCTTTTACGTGGCGTTTCCTGCTACAAACCGTGATTGCACTTGAGGTGCTCATCTTACTCGAACAGGTTTATCGTCAGTCTGGCACTCAGCGCTGGGCATTTAAACCCTTAGTGCTCTACCTTGGCGTACTCAATTTGTTTGAGTTCGTTACTTACGCTAATGCCACCATGGTGGCTCAGGTTGAGCCAATTTACATCGCTGCTCGTGGCTACATTTACGTGTTGATGGTGCCATTTTTAGTGATTGCCACTCGTCGCATAAAACATTGGGGCGTAGATATCTTTATCTCTCGTGAGGTCGTGTTGCATAGTTCGCTGTTGTTAGTCGCCGGCGGCTATTTATTTGTGATGGCAGCAATCGGCTACGCGATAAAATTTGTGGGTGGAAGTTGGGGCCCAACCATACAAATCGTATTGATTGCATTGTCGATAGCTTTACTGGTGACGGTGTTCTTGTCGAACAACTTCCGTACGCAAGTGAAAGTGTTTATTACCAAAAACTTTTTCGCCAATCAGTTCGACTATCGTATTGAGTGGGTCAAACTCACTCAAACCCTGAGTGCAGAAGGCTCCGCCTTGCCAAAGGTCTATGGCTCTGCATTGCAGGGGTATCTTGGGGCGTTAAATTACGATAGCGGTGCAATTATCAAAATAAAAAACGCCATGATTGACTGTGTTGCATCATCACAGTGTGATGTTAGCGCCGTGACAGCGCCGAGCTTAATGGCCAAGTTACGCGCATTTTTCACGACAACAGAATGGATAATGGATGTTGATGAATACCGCGTGAAGCCCTACCTCTATTCGGACCTAAAACTTAGTGAAGACGAGGTTGCCAGCCTGAAAGGGCATATCCTGATCCCTATTTTTCAGCATGAAAAACTCTGGGGTATTGTCGTGTTAGGTTGTGTGGAAGCAGAACGCTTGCGGCTTAATTGGGAGTTGCGGGACTATCTGAATGCAGCGACTGCGCAAATCAGCAATTTTATTTTTCATCATGAGGCATCAAATGATCTGGCAGAGAACGCCCAGTTTGCTGCCTTCAGCCGGATGTCAGCATTCGTTGTGCACGATCTTAAAAATGTATTGGCGCAAATTGATCTTATCTTATGCAATGCGCAGCAGCACAAGCACAACCCGGAATTTATCGACGATACCTTTGAAACGCTAGAGCACACCAAGTCTCGTATGGATAAGATGTTGCGTCAGTTAACTGATAAATTACAGCCGAACGAAGCACGGGCTGGTAGCCATTTATTGTCTTCCATTATTGAGCATGTGCTGAAAAAGCGCTGTGCGGGTCTAAAACCGACTCCCACCCTTGATGTGGAGGATGAAGTTCCTGTTGTGATTGATGCAGAAAAATTTGCCAATGTTGTGTACCATTTGGTCAACAACGCGCAGCAGGCAACCGCTGATAGCGGCACCATCAATATAGAATTAGCGGTTGATCAAGACCGGCAAGAGCAAGTCGTCACCATCACTGACTCAGGTGAAGGAATGAGCCAGGAGTTCATTGAACAACGCTTGTTTAAACCGTTCGAGACCACCAAGGGTAACGCCGGAATGGGTATTGGCGTGTATGATGCGCGCAGTTACATTGTATCGATCAATGGCCGGTTGTCCGTTGAAAGTGAGCAAGGCACAGGCACACAGTTTACATTGCGTATTCCGTCGATTTAACACAATAGGAAGTTGGCTAAATGAGTAAAGTCTTAGTAGTGGATGATGATCTAGGCATCCAAAAACAGTTAAAGTGGAGCCTGACTGATTTTGATGTCGTGTATGCAGATGACCGAACATCCGCCATCGCACAGCTTAGACGGCATGAACCCGCCGTAGTGACACTCGACCTTGGGTTACCTCCGGATCCTGCCAACGCCTCCGAAGGGCTTTTGGCGTTGTCAGAAATTTTAAGTCTGGCACCGCACACGAAAGTGATCGTGGTAACGGGCAATAATGACAAGTCAAACGCCTTAAGAGCCATTGAACTTGGCGCGTACGATTTTTACCAAAAGCCTATCGATTCTGACACGATAAAAGTGATTATCAATCGTGCACTGAATCTGGCCAACCTGGAACATGAAAATCGAGTGCTTATCCGCTCAAACCCGTCAATGGGCAAAATTATTGGTAACAGTGCGGCTATTCAGTCGGTCAGTCGACGAGCGGAGAAGATCGCGCAGACCGATATCAGCGCTTTGCTACTGGGCGAAAGTGGCACCGGTAAAGAAGTGTTTGCGCGCAGTATTCACGAACACAGTCATCGCAGTGATAAAGCTTTCGTAGCCATAAACTGTGCGTCAATTCCAGAAAACCTGCTGGAGAGTGAGCTATTTGGCTACGAAAAAGGAGCATTCACCGGTGCCAACAAAACCACGCTCGGTAAAATTGAGATGGCGCAGGGAGGCACACTGTTCCTCGATGAGATTGGCGACATGCCGATCGGTTTGCAAGCAAAAATGTTGCGCTTTCTGCAAGAGAGGGTGATTGAACGTGTTGGCGGTAGAACCGAAATTCCGGTGGACATTCGCGTAATCTGTGCGACACACAGAGATTTACAATCGATGGTGGCTGAGGAAACCTTCCGCGAAGATTTATTTTATCGTGTGGGCGAAATTACCATTGATATCCCGCCGCTTAAAGACCGCGACCAAGACGTGGTATTGCTGGCAAAAACCTTTTTGGGTCAATACTGTCAGGAGTTCAATGTCAAAATTAAGGGCTTCAGTGAATCGGCACTCCAAGCGATGCTAAGTCACCCGTGGCCGGGTAATATTCGCGAGTTGCAAAACAAATTGAAGTCAGCTGTTATTTTAGCAGAAGGGCAACTGATCACGGCGGAAGACATGAGCCTGCGTGGGCCGAAGGAAGAACAAGAGAAAGAAATTCTTAATTTGCGCGAGGTACGAGAGTACGCGGAAAGCAATGCGATACGAAAAGCCTACGTGCGCGCCGACAAAAATATCTCTAAAACAGCAGAGTTGCTGGGAGTGACTCGCCCTACGCTGTATTCACTGATTGATAAATACCATCTGGAAGACCTAAAAACCGGAATGTAGCGCGTCAGGTCGCCGTGACGCGATGCTGCCATTGTATGGAGGCGGTGTTGTTCAGTGAGGTTACCAACTCCAGCCGCCCAATGTTCAGCTGTTGCTCCAATGGATTTTGCTCATCTTGCGCGTGTTTATCAATCACCCGCAAGACGCCCACCCAGCTATCTTTTCCAGAGTACTTAGCGGCATACAGGCAATTATCAGCGGCATTGAAAATGTCATCCCAACTGGCTTTTTCGGGATCCTTTTGGTCCAACGGGAATGCACTAAATCCGATCGAGCAAGTGGCGGTGTAAATTGTTCCGTCTTGCGCTTCAAATACACTTTCACTCACGGCCATCCGCAAGCGTTCAGCGAGCAACGATGCTTCACTGCGCGGCGTATTTCGGCAGATCACCAAAAACTCTTCTCCCCCCCAACGAACCTGTAGATCAGAATGCCTGAAGACCTGACTGATAATCTGCGCGAATTTAACCAGAAACTTATCCCCACTGACATGCCCGTGAGTGTCATTAATCTCTTTAAAGTCATCGATATCGATTAAAAAGCAGATCAGGTCAGCGTCGTCTGGGAAAGATTGTCCCAAGGCAATGGCTGACGAGTAGCTGTGCACGCAGCGCTGGATTTCTGCGGGTAGGTTCGCATCTAGATAGTGTCGGTTATAACAGCCCGTCAACGGGTCGCGCAAACTCATCTGTTCAAGCGTTCGATACGCTTGCTGCAACTCGCTATTCTTGCGCTCTAACTCAAGTGTTCGGCGGTTGACAATATCAGACAATTCTTTGCTGCGTAATCGATGTGATTGCCTGCTGACAAGTAAAAAACCCAGCAATAACACAACGATAAGACTGGCGAGCAATGAAACATTGCGTATGTTTCGCTGCTCAGCAAGATGAAGCTCCATGGCTTTATCTTTACGCAGCGTTTCGATCGATTGCTCCTGGCGTGCATATTCAACTTCTGATTGCAGGCTTTGTAACGCGGCTTCACGGCCTTGCATTAGAATACTTTGCTCGATAGCAAGTTGTTGCTCGCGGGCTAACAAGGCTTCTTCAAACTGACCTTTAAGCCTTAATGCCGCAACGCGAACGGAATAGAACTCAGCCTGGCGCTTTAGCTCACCGCGTACGTTCGATTCCTCGAGGCCGAGGTCTGCATGATACAAAGCTAGATCGGCGTCCTCGCTGATAATTGCCGCGCGGGCAATCGCTAGCCGCAAGTCTGTCGTCAATGCGAGGTTATTGCGTTGTTTCGATCGTTCTAGTGTGTCGAGTAATGTCGACATACCCTCTGCGAGTTTGCCCTCTGAAATCATCACTTCACCTAGGCTGGCAATGGCCCAATCTTTATCGCGCGGCGCTTGCAGCTCGGTGAACAGTTGGATAGCGGTGTTTAGATGTTGCTTAGCGTCAGCATAACGCTGCTGTTGGCGCAAAACGATGCCAATTTTAACGTGACTGTAGGCAATGTTGCGTACCAACCCAAGCTGCTTATCAATGGCGAGTGCGTCATTAAAGAACGTTAACGCGCGATCTAAATTGCCCAGTTCACGATAAATTTCGGCGATGTTGAACAAACTGTTAGAAATACCGCGCACATCATTTTGTTCGCGCTGAACATCCAGTGCCTCTAAATACGCGTTCAGTGCCAGCTCGAATTGACCCATCAGTTCCAGTACCACACCAATACTGGCTTTTTGGTTAGCGATACCCTCACGATCATTCAGAGATTCGTAGTAAGACAGCGAGCGATAGTAGTAATCCAGTGCGGCGTGATAGTCTGATTGATAGCGGTAATTGCGACCAATATCAGAGTTTATCTGCGCGAGTAGTAAAAACTCCTCAGCTTGCGCCACAGTTTCGGCGGCTTGTGAAAACGCTTGATGGGCAAAGTCGTGTTGATTGCGCTCCATCGCCGCAAGACCAATTAAGCGTTGAGCGGCTGCTTCATCAATACTGTGTTCTCGCAACCGAGCATCATTAAGCAGTGTAAGCGCTTCAGCCTGAACCTGACTGTATAAGCCCTCGTCTTGTAATGACATTATGCGCGTATACTGCTCGTATCCTTTCGGACTCATCACGTCAATCAGCGAGGACGCGTTTTGCGCAAACACGTGCTGCGCAAATGAGGTTGCCATGAGGGCAAACGTCAGGCAAATAACAGGCATACAAAGCAGGCTGCGGGCACATACTCGAAGCCGTAAAATCGCGCTTTTTGCAGAGTGGATTGAACTGAGTTTCAAACGAAAATCCATGTTAAAGCTACTGTCCAAAGTATGACCAACATAACCAGAAATTGATGCGAATTAAAGGTATTTCAATTGATGCGAACGTATAAATACGTCACGTCACTGTTTTTATTGATCAAGTTGTGTAGCGATTTACCGACTTTGCTAGCGACTCCCTTTTTCCGAATGGGCGGCGATGAGTAAACGCAGCATCTTGGATTTGGCAACACCGTTGCGTTTTGCAATTTTTCCAAGCTGCGCGATGGCTTCATCACCCAAGGTAAAGGTCGCGCGTTTTAGCGGCGACTGAATGGGCTGTTCAACACCGTGAGCGTGAAACGCAATAACATTGTCGGCTTCGCCAACGCCGCCATTGGCATAAACTACGGCTCCTTGAATGAAGCTATCCACGTCAACTGCGGCGTTTGAATCCGTATTTTTAACCGAACGCGCGGTTTTCTTCAAAGTGGCTAAACTCATTGTTCTCGCCTTTGCCTCGTGCTAATAGTTCTTCTATGATGCTGCGAATTTCAACCGCCGCTTTGCCATCGGGCTCACTTTCCATCACAGACTGACCAGACTCTTCCGAGTCGTCGTACATGTTTCGGCTGAAGGTGACTGAATTCAGCACGGCCACTTCAAAAGAACGACAAACCTCTTTGGCTTCGAGAATGCGTGACGCCAAGCTCGGCAGAGAGGGGCACTGCGTTATTACAAAGGCAGCGTTCATTCTGGGGTTCACCATTTTACAGGTTGAAATAATATCTTCCATGTGCGGAACGGTTTTTAGATCACGTCGTTTAGGGCGTAGCGGAATGAGAATATGGTCTGCAACGGCCATTGATGAACGTAGCGCCAAATTGTCTTGCCCACCACAATCAACAATCACATAATCATAATGATTTCTTAGGCTGAGCAATTCATTACGTATTTTTCCGTACAGTTGCACACAATTGATATCAGGTAGCGCATCATTGGCATTTCGTTCCTGGATCCAATCTGACGTGGTGCGCTGCGGATCGCAATCCACCATCAGCACCGACGCTTCTTTTTCAGTGCGCAAATACACGGCAATATTTTGCGCCAAACAACTTTTACCGCTGCCGCCCTTTTCACCACCCACTAAAATAATCATACTACTTGCCTCAATTACTGCGTTGGCCGACCCGCACTGTCGCTAGCGGGCAACGTGCCGATTGAATAAACCACTGAGTTTTGCGTCGACATCGCAAAGATAGAGCGATTGGACAGGTGTCGCAAGCCTGCTACGGCATGGTGATTCATAACTAGGCATGTGAATTGATACGGTTTGATGCCCGTATGTTGTGCATTTGTTCGTGGCAAAGTACCATCATCTTTGCTTTACACACTAAGCGAAAATCCAACAAGGGGATAATGATGACAAATGCAACACTGGAGAACAAAGAAGGCGCTAGAATACCGTCGGTAGAATTTCCATTAAGACAGGGTGATGAGTGGGTTAAACGCACAACGGATGAGTTGTTTGCGAACAAAACAGTGGTTGTATTCTCATTACCGGGTGCGTTCACGCCCACGTGCTCCTCGACCCACTTACCGCGCTATAACGAGCTAGCGCCAGTGTTTAAAGCCAATGGTGTGGACGACATTATTTGTATTTCTGTGAATGACACCTTTGTTATGAATGCATGGGCTGCCGACCAAGAGTCGTCAAATGTCACGCTCATCGCTGATGGAAATGGCCAGTTTACCGACGGCATGGGCATGTTGGTAGATAAGTCAGATTTGGGCTTTGGGAAACGCAGCTGGCGCTATTCGATGCTGGTTAAGGACGGTGTCGTCGAGAAGATGTTTATTGAGCCAAATGTGCCGGGCGACCCGTTTGAGGTGTCTGATGCGGACACAATGCTGGCCTATTTCGCTCCCGATGCCGCCACCAATGAACCGGTGTCTATTATCACTAAGCCTGGGTGTCCTTTCTGTGCAAAAGCAAAAGCACTCCTGACCGAGAAAGGTTACGACTATGAAGAGATAGTGATGGGCAAAGACGCAAGCTTAACGTCCCTAAAAGCAATCAGTGGCCGTGAAACTGTGCCACAAGTGTTTATTGGTGGTCGTCACATTGGCGGAAGCGATGATTTAGAGGCTCATTTTAATTGATCAAGCAAGTCGTTATCATTGCGCTGCTAAGCAGCGCTTTTTTTAGCCCCCAATTACAGGCTGAAATGACCAGCGGTAATGGGGCGTCTACTTTTTCTGAGGCACTACACGCTTTTACTCAGCACTACCGTAAACAGTTGGGGTTAACGCAGCGTTGTTTACAGCAGCAGAGGAATGAAGTTAGCGTGTGTTCGGCTAACTTGCGTAATGACGGCAACGCGCCATTCATTTTGCACCATGCTACGCCCTCAGAAGCGGTGGTCGTGTTGTTTCACGGACTAAGTGATTCACCCTTTTATTTGCGTTCAGTTGCGACCGCGCTGCACCAATCGGGGCATACGGTAGTGGTTGGGTTACTGCCAGGCCATGGGCTCATTCAAGCTGATGCTGATATGCAGGACACGCGATTATCAGAGCGCTGGAAATCTGAGTTTAAGGCGGTCACGCAGCTTGCACGCCCCCTTGGAAGAACGTTGGTGGTTGGCGGGTTTTCCTCCGGCGCCACATTAGCCACTCATTACGCATTGAGTCAGCCTGATGAGGTTGATGCGTTACTGTTATTTTCAGGCGCACTCGCGCTTTCCGACAATGCCGAGAAAATGAGCCGCATATGGGGGATGCAAACAGTTGCCAAATGGATAGACGGTGATTATCAGAGTAACGGACCGAACCCGTTTAAATATCCCGATATATCACTGTTTGCCGCATTGGAACTGATGGAAGTGATCCGGGAAACGCGCGCACTGATGCGAACCAAAGGCGTGAATGTTAAATTGTTTGCCGCACACTCAATGAGCGATGAGACTACCCCTTTTCATGGCGTAGAATCTCTGCTTGAGGAAAATCAATCTACCAATACAACGTTTTTAATCGACGACAGTTTTGAGGTATGCCATGGTAACTTGGCGTTAGACCGGCAACAGGTGGCAGAAATCCAATTTGATGTCGCTTTGTTGGAAGTCATTGAGTTGTGCGTTGTGCCAGAGGCAAATCCACTGCACCGGCAAATGATGTTTATGCTGAATGAATTTATGCGCTCTGACGTGTTGGGAGAAAATACGCGGTGAAAGAGTTTTTTTGGGCGATTATAGCCGTTTATGTTTTACTGTATTTCTACGCGGCTTGGCTATACGATGGTTTTAATCTAGGCTTTGCGACCGCGGTGTTTATAGCCGTTTGCGCACACCTTTTCTGGTGGCGCAAACGGAAGCAAAAGCAAAATATCGCGAAACAAGATGTGAGCGAAGAAACACAACGGGTAGCCGCACCGGATGCTTCGCCCATTTCGATGTGGCGATCACCGCTACCCTACATGATCCTCATCGTTGCTTGTGTGATTGTGGCGAGTCAGTGGGGCTAAGTTCGCGTTAGTGCTTAGCCGCATAATCTTCAACCTGCTGCCATACTCTTAGTACGTTACCGCTGAGAATTTTCTCAATATCAGCCTCGCTGTAACCGCGCTGCAAAAGTCCCGCAATCAAATTTGGAAAGGTAGAAACGTCTTTCAAACCTTCCGGCAAGGAATCACCTACACCGTCGTAATCTGAACCAATGCCCACATAGTCTATTCCGACCAGTTCTACCACGTGGTCAATATGATCAAGCACCATTTCAAGGGTTGAAAAGGGGTAAGGGTTTTGCGTTCTATAGCGTTCACCGAAGGCTCGGGCTTGCTCACTATCTTCACCAAACTCCTGTTCAATGGCGAGCTGTTCTTCTGACAGCCGATCGCGCCACTGCCGAGCGATTGGGCTGACAAAACCTGAACCAAAATTGATCATAATCACGCCACCATTGTCGGCCAGCGCTTTGAGCATCGCATCGTCCATATTGCGCTCAAACCCAGGCGTGAATCGACGCAATGAAGAGTGAGATGCGATCACCGGCACCTGAGACACTTCAAGTGCTTGGTAAAAAGCGGCATCTGACACATGAGAGATATCCACGATAACGCCAATCTTGTTCATTTCAGCAACCAGGGTTTTGCCAAACGGACTTAAGCCATTCCACTGGCGACGGATATCGTAAGATGAGTCACTAATATGATTACTCTGTGAGTGCGCCAACGTAATGTAGCGAATACCGCGTTCGTAAAAATGGTGAAGATTTGCGAGATCACCTTGTATAGGGGAGCCGTTTTCCATGCCCATTGGCAAAGAGATCACTCCCGCTGCAAATTGACGCTTAACATCAGCAACGCTTTTTGCAATGGCAAATTTGTCCGGTGCTCGGTACACAATTGCTTCGACTGAATCAATAAGTTCATGTGCCAGTTGTGTTGACTGAGGACTATTGTCGAGCGACGCAGGCACATAGATAGACATAAAAGGCGCGTTGAGTCCGCCAGACACGGCGCGAGGGTAGTCAAAATCGCCATCATCAGTGGCTTTCGTGACGTCGGCCCATCGGTTCTTTATTCGGTACGGCACGTCTATATGGCCGTCAACAATGATAGTCTGCTGTGCAATTTGATCTGCAGTTCGTTTAACTTTCGCTGCCGCGGGCGCCGTTGATGACATGGTTTGGCAGGCACTTAGCGTAACAACAAGAGAGCACACTGCGAAGGGCAATAATGGCCGAGAAATCTTCATAAGGGTCCTTTTACATCTTTCTATAATGATTGTTGCGCCCGTACAGTAGCTTAAGCCCAGAAATGTGGCAATCGATAGTCGACATTGAGTACAAGATCACCGATACTTGGCGGCTACTCGTTGGTCTTCATATCCTCCCCATGCTTTCAAACATAGGTGGTGAGTTCCAAATTCGTTAATTCAAAAGATGAGAAGAGATACATGGCAATTAATTACGTACCGCTAGACAAAAACAAACACAAAGAATTAAAGGTCAGCGCGCAAGCCGGTTTTGAGTTTGCAAAGGGCAGTCATCTGGCGGCTGCTACCATTCGGGAGTTCGCTCAATTGGCCGGTTCAATGCCGATTGTATTTATTAAAGATCCACAGTCAGGCAATTATCATGTGGTGGCGATGTTGGGAACCGAGCAGAACACCAACTTTTATGTGGTAGATGGCAAGTGGCAAGGTCCGTATGTCCCCATGAACATTCAACGTTATCCGTTTGACGTTCGTCCTGACGGTGACAAGCTCGGTGTTTTCTTCGACGAAAATAGCGATGTGGTTGGTGATACCGGTGAAGCGTTATTTACCGAAGACGGTGAAGCGACTGAATTTTTAAATAAACGCCAACAGTTCCTTTCTGAGCTGGCGAACAGCGAGATGCTAACGCAACGCTTTGTCAAAAAAGTGGTTGAACTGGATTTGTTGGAAGAGATTCAAGTGCAACTCACTTACGAAAATGGCCAGCAGCGCAATGTGACTGGCATGCAATCAATCAATGAGAAGAAGCTGCGCGAGCTGGATGATGCGCAAGTGCTCGAAATGCACAAAAATGGTTTCTTAGGTGCAATCTACGCAACAATGGTGAGCCTAGGGCAATTAAATCGCTTGATCGAATTATCCAACAAAACCGATATGCCGATCCGTAATTTGCAAATCCGCGCTGCTGCGGATGCAGCGAAAGCCAGCCAAGCTCAACCCACTCAGGCTCCTCAAGCTTAAATCAAATTTGCGAAAGGGTGAAAAGCCGCTGAGAGCAATCTCAGCGGCTTTTTTTTAACCTTATCAACGACTTCGTCACTGCCGTATTTCCTACTTGTGAATTAATCACTTTTCACCTGATGTCGCCGTGTGTGTCACTCACCGTTTTCGACCGAATTAAGCTTGACAGTGGGGGTATTGCGTACCTAAACTCATAAATGTGGGTAAAAGTGGCAAATTGTGGATCAAATAATACTATCGTTGAGACACCGGTTTGCAAAACAGAGCTCGTTACTATCAAAAATAAAAAACAACATAGAAGGCTAGGGGAATGTTCCGCGGCGCTAACGCAATCAATCTTGACAGTAAAGGCAGGGTGGCTATCCCCACTAAATACCGCCAAGCGCTGCTTGATGATTGCGGCGGAAATCTGGTTTGTACGGTTGATACCCAGCAGTCCTGTTTGCTGCTTTACCCACTGTCTGAATGGGAAGAAATTGAACTTAAGCTAATCAAGCTTTCTAGTATGATCCCCCAAGAGCGTCGCTTACAGCGTCTGTTATTGGGACACGCTACCGAAGGTGAGATGGACAAGAGCGGTCGTTTCCTTCTGCCTCCTCCTCTGCGCGCACATGCAAAACTGGACAAACAGATTATGCTTGTGGGCCAACTCAATCGTTTTGAAATCTGGGATTCAGAGGTTTGGGCATCACAAATCGACAGCGATCTGGAAGCCGAGCAAGGTGGTGGCTTCGAACTCACTGAACGTTTACAGGACTTCTCACTGTGAGTGCAAGCTCATTTGCGCATCGCTCAGTGCTGTTGAATGAGTCTATTGATGCACTCAATATCAACCCTGATGGGATTTATATCGACGCCACTTTTGGGCGCGGTGGGCATTCGGCGGCGATACTCAATAAATTAAATAGCCAAGGCCGTCTGATTGCCTTTGACCGCGATCCAGCAGCCATTGCTTCTGCACAGCAATTTGCCGCCGACGCGCGTTTTCAAATTATACATCAGCCTTTTGCCGATATCGCTGACGTCATTGACCAATTGGACTTAGCCGGTCAGGTCAACGGTGTACTCATGGATCTTGGCGTCTCGTCACCACAGCTTGATGACGCATCACGTGGTTTCAGCTTTATGCGAGAAGGTCCATTAGACATGCGTATGGATACCACGCGCGGGTTTAGTGCTGCCGAATGGCTGGCCAATGCTGATGAACAGGACATCACACAAGTGATCAAGGAATTCGGCGAAGAAAAGTTCGGTAAACGTATCGCACATGCCATCGTTGCTGAACGCCAACATACGCCACTGACAACAACCAAGCAACTCGCTGATTTGATCGACAAAGCCGTTCCCGTTAAGGACAAATTCAAACACCCGGCCACGCGCAGTTTCCAAGGTATCCGTATCTATGTGAATTCTGAATTAGAACAGTTACGTGACGGCCTAAAGGCAGCGGTTTATGCGCTTGCCAGCGAAGGTCGTCTTGCTGTTATCAGCTTTCATTCGCTTGAAGACAGATTGGTCAAGCGGTTTATGCGCGAGCAAAGTAAAGGTAAAGACGTGCCGCATGGCATGCCGATTCCGCAAGCCGAAATTGATGCGGATAAAGTACTTCGCCTTATTGGCAAGGCCATAAAACCCGGTCACGCAGAATTAGAGGACAACAATCGAGCTCGCAGTTCGGTGCTTAGGGTGGCGGAAAAACTATGATCCGACAAACCACCACCTTCAATCCCGTCGCCATAATGCTTGCCGACGCGACCCGCCATCCATTGCGGGTTTTGTTGTTTTTATTGGTAATCGGCAGTGCGGTGGGCGTTATCTTGAGTGCGCACATGAATCGGCAGGTGATCATTGCTAATGAACAACTGATGCAGGAAAAAGATCGTCTGGACATTGAATGGCGGCACTTACTGCTTGAGCAGGGCGCTTTGACCGAACACAACCGAATTGAAAGTTTGGTAAAACGTGATCTGGACATGCGTCGCCCGACACCGGACGACGAAATTGTGGTGCGTCTGAAATGAGTGTTTTGAACGTAATTGATGACACGACTGTTGCGAAGCGGCCGCGCCGCGGGCAGCAGGGCGCTAAGCAGAACAAAGCCCCAGATATGATCAATTGGCGCTTCATTGTGGTGTTAATAGCGGTCATCTCCGTATTCTGTGCGTTGGCGATTCGAGCCGCGTACATTCAAGTCATTGCGCCAGATGCACTGATTGAGCAAGGTGATAATCGCACGCTGCGTACGCGCAATTCATTGGTTCATCGTGGTTTAATTCTTGATCGCAATGGTGAAGAGCTTGCGGTGAGCGTTCCCGTGCGGGCAGTGTGGGCCGACCCTAAGATCATTCATCAGGAAAACGCGTTGGTTCAACGACGTCGCTGGTTAGCGCTGGCTGAGGTTCTTGGTACAGATATTAGCGCATTGTTAGCGAAAGTGGATAACCCCAAACGACGTTTCGTGTATTTGCAGCGTCAGGTTTCTCCGGCAATGGCAGACTATGTGGAGCAATTGGATATTCCCGGCGTTGGATTGCGTAATGAGTCACGCCGATATTATCCCACCGGTGAGGTGGCCGCGCACCTGATCGGCTTCACCGATGTCGATGATCGCGGAATTGAAGGGTTAGAGCGCATTTATAACGACCTTCTCACCGGAACCCCTGATAAGCGAACCATTCGCCGCGACGCGAAAGGCCGACAAGTCGAAATCCTCGAAAAAACCCATGGTGAAACCGCTAAAGACCTTGTACTTACGGTGGATCAACGCGTTCAAGCTGTCGCTTATAAGGCGATAAAGCAAGCCACTGAAACCTATGCAGCAGCGTCCGCATCGGCGATTGTGATTGATGTTGCCAGTGGTGACATTTTGGCGATGGTCAACAGTCCTTCTTTTAATCCGAACAATCGCGACACGGTCGCCCCGCACCGTGTGCGAAATCGTGTGATTACCGATGCTTTTGAACCGGGTTCGTCGCTTAAGCCATTGGCTGTTCTTGCTGCGCTGGAGTTTGGTGAAGTCACACCTACCAGTAAGGTTAATACATCACCCGGCTGGATGCGCCTGGGCGGCAGCATGGTGCAAGATCCACGTAATCTGGGTGAAATTGACCTGACGACGATTATTCAAAAGTCCAGCAATATGGGAACGTCAAAATTAGCACTGAGCGTGCCCAAACCGTTCTTGCTGGATACGTATTACAACATGGGATTGATGTCGGATACTGGCACGCTTTTGGCAGGCGAAAGCAGCGGTATTTTCCATGAGCGAAATCGTTGGTCGGAGTTTGAACTGGCGACGTTGTCGTTCGGTTACGGAATTTCCGTAACAACCGCCCAGTTAGCGCGTATGTACACCATCATTGCCAATGGTGGGTTAAAGAAAAATCTTAATATCGTGCTGGGTCAGGAGCATCAAACTTATGGTCACGGTGAACGCGTAGTATCAGCAAAAAACGTTGCGGCGCTGATTGAGATGATGGAAAGCGTGACTCAGGAAGGTGGTTCAGGTACCAAAGCCAGCGTTCCCGGTTACCGAATTGCCGGTAAAACCGGGACCAGCCGTAAAGCCGTCGCCGGTGGCTATGGCGAACAGTACGTGAATATCTTTGCTGGTTTGGCGCCGGTGAGCAACCCACAACTGGTGACCGTTGTGTTGATCAATGAACCCGGTGGCGATTTGTATCATTCCAGCGATACGGCAGCCCCTGTCTTTGCACAAATCATGGGAGGCGCATTGCGCCTGTTGAATATCGCACCAGACGGCGAGCGTGTGACATCAGTAAAATGGACGGAGGCGAATAGTCATGGTCATTAGTCGCTTCATCCAAAGTATCGAACCCTTATTAGCCAAGTTCGGCATCTTCGCACCTGATGTGCGCGTGGAGCGTTTGGTACTGGATAGCCGTGATGTGTCTTCAAAAACCGCATTTATCGCGGTCAAGGGACATGCTCTGGATGGTCGTGAATTTATCCCGCAAGCGATCAGCCTGGGCGCGCCCGCTATTATAGCTGAAACTGACGATCCCAAAGCGCATGGCCACTGCACCATGCGTCACAACAGCGTGATTGTTGAATTTTACGATTTAAACCAATCGTTGTCCGCATTGGCCGCGGCGTTTTACGATTACCCAGCCACAAAAATGACCACCATCGCAGTTACCGGCACGAACGGAAAAACCTCTGTAGTGCAATTGCTCAGCCAGTTGCGTACTGCTTTGGGCGTTAAGTGCGGCATGATCGGTACCTTAGGCAGTGGGTTGTATCAAGAGCCGTTCGACATCAGCGAATTAGATGAGACGCGCAATACCACGCCCGATGCGGTGAAAATGCATTACATTCTCGCGGATCTAGCCCAGCAAGATGTGCATCAAGTCGCCTTCGAGGCGTCATCGCATGCACTGGTGCAAGGGCGTTTGAATCAAGTCAAAACCGATGTCGCCGTCTTTACCAATCTAACGCACGATCATCTTGATTACCACGGCAGCATGGAAGCTTATGCTAAAGCGAAGCGCCGCTTACTTGAGCAACCGGCACTGCGTCATGTGGTGCTGAACGCTGATGATGCAGAGAGTATGAATTGGGCAAAACACAGCCCAGAAACAGCGCAAATCGTTTGGTTTGGTATTGATCTCGACCCTTCATCGCTTCCTGATGGCGCAAAGTATTGTTCTGCGAATGCGATTCGGACAACGCCGCAAGGGTTGTCTTTTGAGTTGGCAACGTCATGGGGAAGCAGCCCCGTGCAACTAGGCCTTGTTGGCAAGTTCAATGCCTATAACGCGCTTGCAGCAGCGGGTGTCGTACTGAGTTTAGGCACGCGATTCTCAGACTTATTAGCGTCACTTAAACAATTGCAGCCAGTGCCGGGACGTATGGAATTGTTCCGCAGTGGTACAGGCCCTAGTGTCATCGTTGATTACGCACACACCCCTGACGCCTTGGAGCACGCGCTCGCCGCTGCGTCTGCGCACAAAATGGGCGATCTGTGGTGCGTATTTGGTTGCGGCGGCGAACGAGATAAAGGTAAACGCCCGCACATGGGTAAAGTTGCCGCACAGGGCGCAGACCATGTTGTGCTCACCGCCGACAATGCACGCACAGAGACTGTCGAGTCAATTTCACAGGATATTCGTTCAGGCATCGATGAACATGCTTCCGTGACGATGATTACGGATCGAAAAGAAGCCATTGCCTATGCGCTAAAGCACGCAAAAACGAACGATATTGTGTTGCTGGCAGGTAAAGGGCACGAAAACTACCAAGACATACAAGGGCAGCGTATTGCATACGATGAGCGCGCCTATATCCCCGCTTTACTGAAGGAGCTAACCGCATGATACCAGTCTATCTAACATGGGTTGCTGAACAGACAAATGGCACACTGGTTGGTGATGATCTGCTAATCAATTCAGTGACCACCGACTCGCGACAGCTGGAAAAAGGCGATCTGTTTCTTGCACTGAGCGGGGCCAATTTTGATGGTCATGGTTTTGTGTCACAGGCGGAAGCAGCCGGTGCGAGCGCTGTCATCGTATCGCAACCACCTACGCAGCTTGGTATCCCTTACATTCTCGTGGAAGATACTCACACAGCGCTGGGTCAATTGGCTGCCGCTGTGAAACGTGAAGTCGCACCAAAAACCGTAGCAATTACCGGCAGTAGCGGCAAAACCACAGTGAAAGAAATGGTCGCTGCAATTCTGCAGCGACGTGGCAGTGTGCTATCGACCGCCGGTAACTTTAATAACGATATTGGCGTACCACTGACCTTACTTAGATTGGAAAAACATCACGAATTCGCCGTCATGGAATTAGGGGCCAATCATCTGGGCGAAATCGCCTACACCGTCAACCTGGTGCAGCCTGATGTGGCAACTATCATCAACGCAGCAGCGTCGCACCTTGAAGGGTTTGGAAGCTTATTTGGTGTTGCGCGCGCCAAAAGCGAGATTTTTAAGTGTTTAAGCGCTGAGGGTATTGCTGTCTTAAATGCAGACAGTCAGTTTTTGCAGTATTGGCAGGGAAAACTGAAGCGCGACACTGTCTTAACCTTCAGTCAGGACGCTGATCAAGGTGCGGACTTTTATGCCACGGATGTGAGTCTGGGATTAGATGGTTGCGCTGCCTTCGTATTGAATACGCCACAGGGTACGGTGAGCGTGAACCTGAACATACCCGGCGTGCATAACATCGCCAATGCGCTGGCTGCCGCGGCATTAGCCGTCAATGTGGGGGCGTCGCTTGAAGATGTGCGAGAAGGCCTGGCAAGTATGCAGCAAGTTAAAGGGCGCTTGAATGTTAAACAAATCAGTACTCAGGTGCGTATTTTAGACGACACCTACAATGCAAATGTTGCGTCGGTTAAAGCCGGTATTGATTTGCTGTCTACTTTCTCAGGTCTGCGTGTGCTCGTGCTTGGCGACATGGCTGAATTGGGCGAAAAAGCGCGCCACTATCATCAGATCGTAGGGGAGCATGCGTTGGAAAAAGGCATTGACCGTGTACTTACGCTGGGTGTCTTAAGTCAGCATGCCAGTTCTGCGATGGGCAGCGCCGGTGCTCATTTCAGCGAGATTGAAAAACTGATCGAATCATTATCCGAAGCGCTGGTTTTTGAGCAGCGCGACATCACGATTTTAGTCAAGGGATCGCGCAGTTCAAAAATGGAACGTGTTGTCACTGCTATAGAGGAATCGCCTGTGGGAAAGTTTGAGCGCCGCCGGGAGCGCATCGCATGCTGATTTGGTTATCGGAGTGGTTAACGCAGTTTGATGCGGGATTCAATGTTTTCTCGTATCTCACGCTGCGCGCCATTTTAAGCACATTGACGGCTCTACTGATAGCGATTTTGATTGGTCCGGCGATGATCCGGTGGTTGCAGCGTATGCAGATTGGTCAAACGGTGCGCACGGATGGACCTCAGTCTCATTTATCTAAATCAGGCACGCCGACGATGGGCGGTTTGCTGATCCTTGCGGCGATCATGGCAAGCACCATCTTGTGGGCCGATTTAACTAATCGTTATGTATTGGCGACATTGGCGATTGTCGTGAGCTACGGGCTCATTGGCTTTGTTGACGACTATCGAAAAGTGATCCGCAAGGATCCAAAAGGTTTAATCGCTCGATGGAAGTATTTCTGGCAGTCCGCCGTGGCGCTGCTTGTCGCATTCTACCTGTACAGCAGCGCGCAAGCGCCAAGCGAAACGGCATTGATTGTGCCGTTCTTTAAGGACGTGATGCCCCAGTTAGGTGTTTTGTATATGGCCATCGCCTACTTTGCGATTGTGGGCACGAGTAATGCGGTGAACTTGACCGATGGGCTCGACGGGCTGGCCATCGTGCCGACCATATTGGTGGCGGGGGCGTTTGCAATATTTGCCTATGTGACGGGCAATGCGAATTTTTCCAGTTACTTAAACATTCCATTTATTCCGCTCACCAGTGAGTTAGTGATTGTTTGCACCGCCATTGTTGGAGCAGGGCTGGGTTTTCTGTGGTTTAACACCTATCCGGCACAGGTCTTTATGGGTGATGTAGGTTCGCTGGCACTGGGAGGAACGCTAGGCATTCTGGCCGTACTAGTGCGCCAGGAAATTGTGCTGATCATTATGGGCGGCGTGTTTGTCATCGAAACCTTATCCGTCATTTTACAGGTAGGCTCCTTTAAGCTCAGAGGGCAGCGCATCTTCCGTATGGCACCCATACATCACCATTATGAGCTAAAGGGCTGGCCAGAGCCACGAGTGATCGTACGCTTTTGGATCATCTCGTTAATTTTAGTATTGGTCGGGTTAGCAACCCTCAAGCTTCGGTAAAGAATCATGCATAGCGTTGCTGCATTACAGGATAAAAAAGTGGCCATCATCGGTGCCGGAATGACCGGTATCTCTTGCGTGCGCTTTTTAACCCAGCACAACGTCAATGTAAGCGTGTTCGATACGCGCAGTGCGTTTGATGTCGACATTCAAACCGAGGTGCAGTGGGGGCCTTTGCCACCAGAAGCTCTGCTTAATTTTGACATCGTTGTGGTTAGCCCTGGGGTGAGTTTGACATTGCCTGCGTTAGTTAACGCGATGGAACGTGGTATTGATGTTATCGGCGATATTGAACTATTTGCACGCTTTAATCAGGTGCCAACGATTGGTGTGACCGGTTCGAATGGCAAATCGACGGTGGTCTCGTTACTCGGCGCTATTTTATCTGCCGCAGGGAAACACCCCTGTGTGTCGGGCAATATCGGTACACCAGTGCTGGATACGTTGTTATGCTCAGCGAGTGACACGCACCCTAGCGCAAAAGACTACGACTTTTACGTGCTAGAGTTGTCGAGCTTTCAGTTGGAATCCACAACGTCCTTGGCGCTTGACGTAGCCGCTGTGCTAAACGTGAGTGAAGACCATCTCGACCGCCACCACAACATGGCCAACTACACTGCTGCCAAGCAGCGTATCTGGAATGGGGCAAAACGGATTGTGTCCAATCGACAAGACAACCACACCATTGCCAGTGGAGCATCGCCTGACGATACTTTTGGCTTGGATTACTCGTCTCGAGGCATGGCGTGGCGCGAGACCGATCAAACTATTCTGTATCACGGCCAGCCTTTCATAGACTTTGCAAAATGCAAACTGGAAGGCCTGCACAATGTTCTGAATATTCAGGCAGCGGCGCTTTTAGCATTGGCAGTGGGTATAGATGCCAACGTCATTGAGAATGCTGTATGCGCATTCGATGGCCTGTCACATCGTTATCAAACCGTTGTCCAACAAGCGGGAGTGCGCTGGATAAACGACTCGAAAGCCACAAATCCGGGTGCCGCTCGCGTGAGTATCATGGGAGCGAGAGCGCAAACCCAGGGCAAGCTGATTGTGGTCATGGGCGGAGACGGCAAAGGGGCCGATTTGTCTGCGCTGAAACCGTTATTGGAGGACGCGGTTGACTATCTCATTACGCTGGGTGTGGATGGCAAGGTGATCATGGCACTGGTCGACAACAGTGTCTACGTCGATAACATGCAGCAGGCGGTTAACGTGGCTAAACGCGTGGCTTGCTCTGGCGATACGGTGCTCTTATCACCGGCTTGTGCCAGTATTGATATGTTCCGCAATTATGCGCATCGTGGCGACAGTTTCGCAGCGGCCGTTGCCGAGGTAGCAGCATGACGTTACTGTCCAGCAAAAGCGCTTCTCTGGCGCAAATCTTCTCTGCTCAGCATGATGAAGCGCCCAAGCGTTACTACGATCTCACCGTGGTGTTGGTTGCACTATCGCTAATGTCTATCGGCTTTGTGACCGTCAGTTCTGCCTCGATGCCTGAGGCCTCGCGGATTTTTGATAACCCGTTTCACTTTACCATTCGGCATGCCATTTACATGGGGCTGGCATTAATAGGTGCCATTGTGGTACTGCAGGTGCCAATGCAGTTTTGGCGGGTCACCAATCCGTACTTGTTGTTTGTCGCCATCGGCTTGCTATTAGCTGTATTAGTGTTCGGTCGCAATGTAAACGGCAGCACGCGTTGGTTGGTCGTAGGGCCGATAACGGTGCAAGCCGCCGAACCTGCCAAGCTGTTTTTCTTCTGTTATCTGGCAGGATATCTGGTGCGGCGCTATGAGGAAGTCACCGAAAATCTTAAAGGATTCATCAAGCCGCTGGTGGTATTTTTTGCGCTGGCGCTGTTGCTGTTGTTACAGCCCGATTTAGGCACGGTTGTGGTCATGCTGGCGACGACTATTGGCTTATTGTTCTTAGCGGGCGCTAAATTGTGGCAGTTTTTTGCGCTGGTATTTGTTGGTTTGCTCGCCGTTGTTGCATTGATCATCTTTGAAGAATATCGCATGCGACGTATTACGTCGTTTCTTGACCCTTGGGCAGACCCTTTTGGCAGTGGCTATCAGCTCACACAATCACTGATGGCTTACGGCCGTGGCGACTGGTTTGGACAGGGATTAGGCAATAGCTTACAAAAACTTGATTTTCTGCCCGAAGCGCACACCGATTTTATTGTGGCAATCCTTGCCGAAGAGACTGGGTTTGTGGGGGTTCTGTGCGTGCTCGCCTTGATATTAGTCCTTGTCATCAAGGCATTGAAAATCGGCAATGCAGCGTTGAGCAATCAACGTCCGTTCGATGGTTTCCTGGCTTATGCCATTGGGATTTGGTTCAGTTTCCAAACGGCAATTAATGTGGGCGCCAGCGCGGGTATACTGCCGACGAAAGGGTTGACGTTACCCCTTGTCAGCTACGGGGGATCGAGCCTAATTATCATGACCGTCGCGACGGCTTTGTTGCTGCGGATCGATTTTGAGATGCGCGTCGATGGTGTACAGGCACTCACCGCTAATAAGCGCAAGCCCAATCGCAAAGCACCACGAAAAGAGAACGGCGAGGTCGATCATGAGTAATGCGAAACGCATTTTAATCATGGCCGGCGGAACAGGCGGGCACATCTTCCCCGGTATCGCGGTTGCTGATGTGCTTCGTACCCAAGGCTGGGATATACAATGGCTCGGAACGGCAGAGCGGATGGAAGCTGAGATTGTGCCGGCGCATGGTTATCCTATCCACTTCATTCATGTAACCGGCTTGCGCGGGCGCGGGCTGGTTGCCAAAGTCAGCGCGCTGGTTGCCTTGTTTAAGGCGATTGTGCGCACCTATCGCATTATTAAAGACATTCAACCTCAGGTGGTATTGGGAATGGGCGGCTATGCCAGTGGACCTGGCGGCATTGCAGCAAAGTTGAAAGGTCTACCGTTGGCAATACATGAACAGAATGCTGTAGCTGGATTGACCAATCGTTGGTTGGCAACATTCGCCGATCGCGTTTTGCTGGGTTTCGCCAGCGCGGCAACAAGACTGCGCAATAAAGACAAAATTGAAGTGACCGGCAATCCGGTGCGAAGCGCGATTACCCATCAGCTGAAAGCTACCGTGCGCGATCCCGCAAGCGCCGGTTTACGCATTCTTATCGTGGGTGGAAGCTTAGGTGCTCGTCCCTTTAATCAGCAATTACCCGCACTGTTAGCAAGCCTGCAAAATGTCGCTATTTTTCATCAGTGTGGCAAAAACAATCATGGTCCGGTCAGAGATCTTTATCTGGCAGAAGGTCGACAGGAAAGTGCGGATTCATTGCGCATTGAAGAATTTGTTCACGATATAAGTGCTGCCTATGATTGGGCCGACGTGGTGATTTGCCGCGCCGGTGCGATTACTGTGACCGAAATTGCCCTTGCTGGTGTCGCGGCGATTTTTGTTCCTTTGCCGCATGCCGTAGATGATCACCAAACCGCGAACGCGAATACACTGGTTGAACGTGGCGGCGCATTGCTTGTCCCACAACCAATGCTTAACACTCAGTTACCTGCACTTATCTCTGACTTACTGCGCGCGCCCGGCCAGCTAAAAGCGTTACGCAGCAAAGCATTGGAGTGCGCAATTGGTGACGCTGCTGAGCGCGTTGCGGCCGCGTGTGTGGATCTGGCACGAGGGACTGGCGGTGCGAGTAAGAATGAGGTGCCTTCATGAGTGGTTTAGCGTCATTTAAAAATCCGCAGATGCGCCAAATTAAACATATCTTTTTTGTTGGTATCGGTGGCGCAGGGATGGGCGGCATTGCCGAAGTTTTGCTGAATGAAGGCTATCAGGTATCGGGTTCTGACATTCAGGACAACGCAATGACGCAACGACTGCGCGGATTGGGCGCGATGGTACATATCGGGCATGCCGCGACCAATATTGCTACCGTTAACGTGCTGGTGGTATCCAGTGCAATCGATGCCAGCAATCCTGAAATTATTGCTGCGAAGGCACAGCGCTTACCCATTATCCGACGCGCTGAAATGCTGGCTGAAATTATGCGCTTCCGCCACGGCATCGCAGTATCAGGTACACACGGTAAAACCACCACGACCAGTTTGTTGGCAACCATATTCGCTGAGGCGGGCTACGATCCTACCTATGTTATCGGTGGATTGCTCAACGGCGCGGGCACCAATGCCAAATTGGGCAGCAGCCGCTATTTGATTGCCGAAGCTGATGAGTCAGACGCGTCGTTTTTACATCTGCAACCAATGATTTCTGTGGTCACCAATATTGAGGCTGATCACATGGAAACTTATGGCGGCGATTTCGACAAAATGCAGGATACCTACATCCAGTTCTTGCACAACCTACCCTTCTACGGGCGGGCAGTCGTATGTGGTGATGATGAGGTGATTATCGGCTTGCTGGGTCGCATCGGTCGCAATACGCTGACTTATGGCGTGGGGGAAAACAATGATATTCGCGCCAGTCAGATCACGGCCAGTTTTGGGCAGATGTCATTTGTAGTGCATCGGCCAAATCTTCCTCAACTTCCAGTCACGGTCAAGCTGAGTGGCAAACACAATGTGTTAAACACGCTAGCTGCCATTGCTGTCGCCACAGATGAAGGCATTGAGGACAGCGCCATTCAGCAAGCATTAGCCAATTTTGGCGGTATCGGACGACGCTTTGAAACCTTAGGCCAGTTTTCCTTAGCCAAGGGGGGCTCTGTCACCTTAGTGGACGATTATGGCCACCATCCGACCGAAGTCAAAGCGACGCTCGAAGCCGCTCGCGCGAATTGGCCGGAACAGCGCATAGTGATGATATTTCAACCACACCGTTACACTCGAACAC
Source organism: Alteromonas oceanisediminis (assembly GCF_018474025.1). GTDB lineage: Bacteria > Pseudomonadota > Gammaproteobacteria > Enterobacterales > Alteromonadaceae > Alteromonas_E > Alteromonas_E oceanisediminis. The sequence goes on from NZ_JAHCTA010000002.1 coordinate 132,880, forward strand.
GCGACCTGTACGAAGATTTCGTCGATGTGTTGTCGGCTGTCGATGTGTTGCTGGTGCTTGACGTGTATGCCGCGAGTGAAGCGCCAATTGACGGGGCTGACAGCAAATCGTTGTGCAGATCCATTCGCATGCGGGGGCAAGTTGAACCTGTTTATGTGGGAGATGTGCCTAATGTCGCGACGATATTGCCGAATCTGTTGAAGGACGGCGATATTGTATTGACACAAGGTGCAGGCAACGTGGGGAGTCTCGCCAAACAGTTGCAGGCCGCGAGGCTTGATGCACAGGCGTGGCTACGAGAGGTGAGTGTATGAAACCCGATTTCAGTGCGCAACAATTCGGCAAAGTGGCAGTGATGTTTGGCGGGAATTCTGCCGAACGCGAGGTCTCGTTGAATTCTGGGCAGGCCGTGTTGGACGCACTGCATTCAAAAGGCGTCGATGCCTATAAATTTGATCCCGCTGAGCAGCCGATTACCGCGCTGGTCGAGCAGGGCGCCGATAGAGTTATGATCATGTTACATGGTCGAGGTGGTGAAGATGGCTCGCTACAAGGTGCTCTTCAGCAACTGAATATTCCCTATACCGGAAGCGGTGTTTTGGGATCGGCGCTCGCGATGGATAAAGTACACACCAAGCAAATTTGGCAGTGTTTGGGTTTACCTACCGCAAAATATAGAATTGCCGACAAAAGGCGCTTTGACGCAGGATCATGCGGCGCTATAATGCATGAGTTGGGGAATGTAGTGATGGTGAAACCGGCGCGCGAAGGTTCGAGCATCGGTATGGCCAAAGTGACAAGCGCTAAATTATTAGAAACTGCCGTTAAACAGGCATTCGATTACGATCGACATGTACTGATAGAGCAGTTCATTGATGGGCCGGAGTATACCGTAACCGTGTTGAACGGTGTGGCACTCCCGTCTATTCGTATGTCTACCCCTCACGTATTTTATGATTATTCGGCGAAGTATCAGGACAGTACAACGGAGTATTTTTGCCCCAGCGGTCTTTCCGCTGAGTGGGAACAACGCATCGCAGCATTGTCATTACAGGCGTTTGAAGCATTGTCGTGTGACGGCTGGGGGCGCGTTGATTTGATGCAGGACACTCACGGTGAGTTTTTCCTGCTTGAAGCCAACACGGTACCCGGCATGACTCAGAAAAGTTTGGTACCTAAGGCGGCAAAGGCGGCTGGGCTAAGTTTTGAAGACTTAGTGTTGCAGGTTTTGGCAACCAGTTTACAAGGGCGTGACTGATGACGACGGGATCACGCGTGCCACCGTCTACCCATACTATTGCTGGTATGGCGTTTCTGCTGGTCGTCATAGCTGGGCTGGTGGCGTCAGGGTTTTCTGTGTATCGCTGGTTGCATGATGCGCAACAGTTGCCTGTGCAACAGATCGCGTTTTTGGGTGAGCAACAGCACATTGATACGGCTCGGCTTGAGGCGCTGGTTAGACAGTCTCAGCAAGGCAGTTTTTTTGCGTTGGATGTCAACGAAGTGTATCGGTTGCTGGAAGCGCAGCCATGGGTTTACCGAGCCTCCGTGCGTAAACAATGGCCGAACAAGTTGACCGTGTTTATCGTTGAGCAACAAGCGGTTGCACAGTGGAACGATGATTTACTGTTGAACCCGTATGGCGAAACGTTTTCGGGTGGGCATGTTGAGCGGTTGCCGCGCTTGTACGGCCCTAGCGGTAGCGAGAAGACGGCATTGCAAGGCTACAATGCGATGCAAACCATACTGACAGGCGCTGCGTTACCGATCCATGAGTTGTTTTTGAGCGAGCGCTTTGCGTGGCAGATTACGTTACAGAATCAAGTCCGCTTGAATCTGGGGCGCCAAGAATTTATTGATAGATTACAACGGTTTGTCGATGTGTATCCGTTGTTGAAACAAGATGAACGAGCCGTCGATTATGTTGATCTGCGGTACGATACTGGGTTAGCCGTGGGCTGGTCAGGCAATGAAAAGCGAAGTGAGAACGTATAAGTATGTCCAAAGCGGTGGATAGAAATTTAATCGTCGGCCTAGACATCGGCACCAGCAAGGTGAAAGCGGTGGTGGGTGAGTTGCTCGATGACAACACAATTAGCGTAGTTGGCGTGGGCACGCATGCGTCTAAAGGCATGGACAAGGCCGGTGTTAACGATCTCAATTTAGTGGTGCAGTCGGTACAACGGGCGATTAACGAGATGGAGTTAATGGCGGATTGCCGTGTGTCATCAGTTTTTCTGGCGATATCAGGGCGTCATGTGCAGTGTCAAAATGAAAATGGCATGGTTCCGATAAATAACCAGGAAGTGACACAGGAAGATGTCGACAACGTTATTCACGCCGCACGGTCAGTACCTATCGCGGCGGAGCGCAGGTTGTTGCACGTGTTACCACAAGAGTTCACGATTGATGTTCAAGAAGGGATTAAGAATCCGATTGGTATGTCGGGCGTGCGTATGGAGGCTGATGCACACATCATCACCTGCGCCGATGACATGGCGAAAAACATTGTGAAGTCGGTTGAGCGCTGCGATTTACACGCAGACCAATTGATTTTTTCAGCATTGGCGTCAAGTTACGCCGTGCTTACGGATGATGAGCGTGAACTAGGCGTGTGTGTGGTCGATATTGGTGGTGGCACCATTGATATAGTGATCTACACCGATGGTGCTATTCGCCACACGGCAGTTATCCCCGTTGCGGGCAACCAGATCACCAGCGATATTGCGAAAATTTTTAGAACGCCGATCAGTAATGCGGAAGAGATTAAGGTCAATTATGCCTGCGCATTAAAAGACATGGTGAGCATGGAAGAAACGATTGAAGTGCCTAGCGTGGGTGGACGCCCTGCACGAGCCATGTCGCGTCACACGCTCGCAGAAGTGATTGAGCCGCGGTATCAGGAATTATTTGAATTGATCTATGAAGAAATCCAATCCTGCGGTTTGAATGAACAAATCGCAGCAGGCTTGGTATTGACTGGTGGCACTGCAAAAATGGAAGGTGCCGTCGAGTTTGCTGAGGAAATATTTCAAATGCCAGTGAGAGTGGGTAAGCCACTGGCAGTGAAAGGGTTAGCCGAATATGTCGATGACGCCAGTTTCGCTACCGTCATCGGTCTACTGCAGTATGGGAAGTTGCACGTAGATAATAAAAAAGCGAGTAAGAAAAAGCCCGGCGAAGACATGTTTACACGTGTCAAAAGCTGGTTTAAGGGTGAATTTTAAGCGTTAACTGATTTGTAGTGAGTCGTTGAGCTGATGCCAGCTTAGTGGTTTGCAGGCAAATAGAATGAACGTACATAACCGGAGAGTAAGTATGTTTGAATTAATGAATAGTCACGGCGAAGACGCAGTCATCAAAGTGATCGGAGTTGGTGGTGGTGGCGGCAACGCCATTGAGCACATGGTTAAACAAAGCATTGAAGGTGTTGAGTTCATTGCAGTGAATACGGATGCGCAAGTGCTGAGAAGCTCTTCTGCCAATGTGACGCTGCAAATTGGCACCAATGTGACCAAAGGCTTAGGTGCAGGCGCGGATCCCAATGTAGGTCGCGAGGCAGCGCATGAAGATCGTGAAACCATCCGTCAAAGCTTAGATGGCGCTGACATGGTGTTTATCACTGCCGGAATGGGCGGTGGTACTGGCACAGGCGCAGCCCCTGAAGTGGCAAAGATTGCACGCGAAATGGGTATTTTGACGGTTGCGGTCGTGACCAAGCCGTTTCCCTTCGAAGGCCGCAAGCGCAGCGATTTTGCCAATCAAGGTATTGAGGAGTTATCAAAGCATGTTGACTCTCTGATCACCATCCCGAACGAAAAGCTGCTTAAGGTCATGGGGCCACGTACGCCACTGTTGCAGGCATTCAGTGCGGCCAATGACGTATTACGTGGTGCGGTGCAAGGCATTGCAGAGCTGATTACTCGACCTGGTTTGATTAACGTGGATTTCGCCGATGTCAAAACCGTCATGTCTGAAATGGGCACTGCGATGATGGGCAGTGGCGCTGCATCTGGCGAAGATCGTGCCGAAGAAGCAGCAGAAGCCGCTATCGCTTGTCCGTTATTGGAAGACATCGATTTGTCTGGTGCGCGTGGAATTTTGGTCAATATCACGGCGGGTCCTGACTTTGCCATTGATGAGTTCGAAACTGTGGGTAACGCAGTGAAGGCCTTTGCGTCTGAAAATGCTACCGTGGTTGTTGGTACCGTCATCGATATGGACATGAAAGATGAACTTCGTGTTACCGTTGTTGCCACAGGTATCGGCGCTGAGCGCAAACCTGATATTGCTTTGGTCAGTAATGAGGGGTCACGTTTGACCAGCTCGGCACGCAACTTCAGTGGCCAGCGCGACAACACTGTGCGTCAGTCAAGCGGTGGCAATCAGGCGTTGAAGTCTGATGAAGCTGCGCAATCAGAAGAAGAGTTCGGGGAATATTTAGATATTCCAGCGTTTTTGCGCAAACAGGCAGACTGACAAATCGGGCGGCACCGGCTTGTCCGACCTGTTTTGACAGGTTTGACAGGCACATGTATAATATGCGGCCGTTTTTTGGGTACATAACATTATGATATTTCAACGTACAATTAAACAAGCGGTTCAGGAAACTGGTATCGGCTTGCACAAAGGAGAGAAGGTCACGATGACTCTCCGGCCTGCGCCTGCGAATACAGGAATTGTGTTCAGGCGTGTTGACCTTCACCCTCATGTTGATATTCCATCTCGTGCGAACGCGGTGGGTGACACGATGTTGTGTACCTGTTTAAGCAATGCTGACGGTGTCACTATTCACACGGTGGAGCACTTAGCCTCAGCGTTAGCCGGGCTTGGCATTGACAACATACTGGTTGAAGTTGATAGCCACGAACTGCCGATCATGGATGGCAGTGCAAGCCCGTTTGTGTTCCTGTTGCAGTCTGCTGGCATTGAAGAATTGACCGCGCCGAAGCGTTTTATTCGCGTCAAGAAAACGATTCGGGTCGAAGACGGTGATAAATGGGCCGAGCTGCGTCCTTTCGATGGTTTTAAAGTCGATTTTGCTATCGATTTTGATCATCCCGTTATCAGCCAGACGCGCCAACACATGGTCATGGATTTTGATTCGGCATCTTATGTGAATGAAGTCAGCCGCGCGCGCACTTTTGGCTTTATGCGTGATTTAGAATATATGAACGCACACAATCTGGCGTTGGGTGGTAGCATGGAAAATGCGGTAGCGCTGGATGAATTCCGTGTACTGAACCCAGAGGGTTTGCGCTATGATGACGAGTTTTTGAAGCACAAGGTCCTCGATGCGGTCGGCGATTTGTATCTGTGTGGGCACAGTATTGTCGGTGAGCTTAGAGCCTTTAAAACAGGGCACGGTTTGAATAATAAACTGTTAAATGCAATGCTCGCTGACCAGAACTGTTGGGAGTACACCACCTTTGAATCAGCTGAGAAAGCACCGATCAGGTTCACAGAACCTGCGCTCGTGTAACTGATAATTTATGTAAAATGCCGCTACTTTAGCGGCGTTTTCATTTCTGGCATTGAAAAAAAGCATCAACGTCACTCACGTTATACCCTGATATAAAAAAGGGGTTTGTGGGACTTGGCGTTACAGGTAGAATGAACAGGTTTAAATAACGTCGGCGATTTATGAAGTTTACCATTTTAATTCGAAGTAAACGCTTCCGCTTCGCAAAGCAGGTGGGGGCAAGAACACTCGTTAGCACCGCCGTTTTAGCGAGCCTGTTGATGTTGATTTCCAGTCGCTCAACCAGCAGTTTGGACGAAACGCTGGCGCGCATTCACGTCACGAAATCCGGTTTAGAACAAGAAAAAGCCCGCGCTATGGATATTGCGCAGCAGGCGAAAGACGAACTCAGCGTCCTTAAACGGCAGCTTGCCAGTATGGAAGCAAAACTGCGTGAGGTTGATGTCTTAAGTCAGCACGTGGCAACGCAGGCGGGTATCGAGTACACCAACGTTAGTGGTGTGTCAGCACAGGGTACTCCCCACACTGAAGATACCGTGGCCTCGTTTGACGCGGTACCACTGGTACAAAGTATCCTGCAGTTGGAAGAAAGGCTCGATCAAAAAGTTAAACAGCTCACAGCGCTTGAATCTGTGATGCTTGGCCACCATATTCAGGATATTAGTGAAGTCGCGGGTAAGCCAATCCAGACGGGTTGGTTGTCGTCTTACTACGGTATGCGAAAAGATCCTTTCAATGGCAAACCAGCCATGCATAAAGGGATAGACTTTGCAGGGAAAGACGGAGATCCGGTCGTGGCGACTGCAGCGGGTTTAGTGACCTGGGCGGGAGAGCGCTACGGTTATGGAAATTTGGTTGAAATTGATCACGGCAATGGGTTGGTTTCGCGCTATGGTCACAACGCCGACTTAAATGTGGCGATGGGCGACGTGGTAACTAAAGGCCAAGTGATAGCCAGTATGGGCAGCACGGGGCGCTCGACAGGCGCACATGTGCACTACGAAGTGCTCCGGCAAGGTAAGCAAATTGACCCGTTGCCCTTTGTGTATTAGGTATAAGCACACCACTTTCTTATAAAATAATTTACATTACGTTGGAATCAGTACTGATATGTTCTCAAGCATTGCAAGAAAACTCTTCGGCAGCCGAAATGATCGACTGCTTAAAAAAATGGGCAAAACGGTTGAAGCCATCAATGCATTGGAACCTGAATATGAAAGTCTCAGTGACGAACAACTCAAAGCGAAGACCGCTGAGTTCAAACAGCGACTTGAGAATAATGAAGGGCTGGATGCTCTATTAGTCGAGGCCTTCGCGGTCGTTCGAGAGGCCAGCAAGCGTGTTTTCAACATGCGCCATTTCGATGTGCAAATGCTTGGTGGTCAGGTACTTCATCAAGGCAAAATCGCCGAAATGCGTACCGGTGAAGGTAAAACATTAACCGCGACGTTACCGACCTATCTCAACGCCATCACCGGCAAAGGTGTTTATGTCATCACGGTCAATGATTATCTGGCGCGTCGAGACGCAGACTGGAGCCGCCCATTATTTGAATATTTGGGGTTAACCGTTGGCTGTAATGTTCCTGGTATGAGTCAGCAACAGAAAAAAGAAGCTTACAGCTGTGACGTGATTTACGGCACCAATAACGAATTTGGTTTTGATTATTTGCGCGACAATATGGCCTTTAGCCCGCAGGATCGCGTGCAAAAAGAACTGTATTATGCGGTTATTGATGAAGTGGATTCTATCCTAATCGATGAAGCCCGAACGCCGCTGATTATTTCGGGCGCTGCCGAAGACAGCTCTGAGCTGTACCGGGCCATTAACAAGATTATTCCTGAGCTGGTACGTCAGGAAAAAGAAGATGAAGAAGGTCAGATGGGCGATGGTGATTACACCATCGATGAGAAAGGCAAGCAGATACATCTGACTGAAAATGGTCAAGTTCATGTCGAGGAAATACTCCAGCGTGAAGGTGTGTTGCCCGAGGGCGAATCACTTTTTGCCGCGGCTAATATCTCATTACTTCATCACGTCAATGCCGCGCTGCGCGCACATAAACTCTTCAGTAAAGATGTTGATTATATTGTCAAAGGCGATGAAATCGTTATCGTCGATGAGCATACCGGGCGCACCATGGAAGGCCGCCGGTGGTCTGAAGGGTTACACCAGGCGGTTGAAGCGAAAGAAGGCGTTAAGATCCAAAATGAGAATCAGACGCTCGCATCAATCACCTTCCAAAACTACTTCCGTTTGTTTGACAAACTGGGTGGCATGACAGGTACCGCCGACACAGAAGCATTTGAATTCAATCATATTTACAGCCTTGAAACGGTCGTTATTCCCACTAACCGTCCCATGATCCGCGATGACAAAGCCGATCTCATCTATCTCACTGCGCAAGAGAAGTATGACGCCATTGTTGAAGACATCAAAGATTGTGTGAAACGAGGGCAGCCGACATTGGTTGGCACGGTGTCAATCGAGAACTCTGAACTGCTTTCACGCATTTTAACGAAAGAAAAAATAAAGCATAAAGTGCTCAACGCAAAATTCCATGAACAGGAAGCGGATATCGTTGCGCAAGCCGGTAAGCCCGGTGCTGTCACAATCGCCACCAACATGGCTGGTCGTGGTACTGATATTGTGTTAGGTGGTAACCTGCAAGTTGAACTGGATAGCATTAACGATCCTAAGCCGGGCACGGTTGAGAAACTTAAAGAAGAATGGAAAGCGCGCCACAAGGCTGTTTTAGACGCGGGCGGTTTGCACATTATTGGTACAGAGCGTCATGAGTCTCGCCGTATTGATAACCAGCTCCGTGGTCGCTCTGGACGTCAGGGCGATCCAGGTTCATCTCGTTTCTACTTGTCCCTAGACGATGCCTTAATGCGTATTTTCGCCTCTGAAAAAATGGGTAATATGATGAAACGCCTGGGCATGGAGAAGGGCGAAGCCATCGAACATCCGTGGGTGACTCGTGCGATTGAAAATGCCCAACGTAAAGTAGAAGGGCGTAACTTCGATATTCGTAAACAGTTGCTTGAATACGATGATGTAGCGAATGACCAGCGCAAAGTCATTTACGAACAACGTAATGAGTTGCTCGATGAAGGCGACATTAGCGACACGATATCTGCTATTCGGGAAGATGTGGTATCCAGTGTTATTGATGAATATATTCCACCCCAGTCACTTGAAGAAATGTGGGATGTGGCCGGTCTTGAAGTTCGATTGAAAGGCGACTTTGCGGTGGATTTACCGTTGCAGAAATGGCTAGATAGCGATGACAAATTGTATGAAGAAAAATTGCGCGAGCGCATTCATACTGAAATCACCGATGCCTATAAAGCGAAAGAAGCGATTGTTGGGCCAGATGTACTGCGCCAATTTGAAAAGGCGGTGATGCTACAAAATCTCGATAGTCACTGGAAAGAGCATTTGGCCGCTATGGATCACTTGCGCCAAGGTATCCATTTACGTGGTTATGCCCAGAAAAATCCAAAGCAGGAATACAAACGTGAGTCATTTGAGCTGTTCTCTGGCATGCTTGAAGCGCTGAAAGTTGAAGTGATTTCGATCCTAAGTAAAGTGCAGGTGAAAGCGGAGTCTGATGTCGAGGCGGTAGAGCAACAACGCCGTGAAGCCGATGACGTACAAAAAACCTACGAGCATGAGTCTGCACAACAGTCGTCACCTGCGAAACCGGAGCAGGCAGGTCAGGCGCAGTCACCTGTCCGCCAGGGGCCTAAAGTGGGTCGTAACGAGCCTTGTCCGTGTGGCTCGGGTAAAAAATACAAGCAGTGTCACGGTAAGCTTAATTAGTGCGTATAGATGTTGCCGTCGGGGTTATCGTACATCGTAGCTCTGTATTGATTGCCCAGCGTGCCAAACACCTGCATCAGGGCGATAAATGGGAGTTTCCTGGCGGCAAGATTGAGCCAGGAGAATCCCAACAGCAGGCGCTGTGCCGAGAGCTTGAAGAAGAGGTTTGCATTCAGGTAACTGAGTGTGCACATTGGTTTTCGTTAAGCTTTGACTACCCCGACAAATCGGTCAATCTGCATATCTGGGGAGTGACAGATTTCACTGGTGAACCAGAAGGCCGAGAGGGGCAGCCATTACGCTGGGCTCCTATCGACACGCTGCCACAGTATACGTTTCCTGAGGCTAATCAACCGATTATTGAACGGCTACAGCAGGGCAATTTTTAGTACCGAAGGGGTCCGTTGCGCTGTAATATGTAGGTCAGGTTTGAGTGGCGATAGCTTAATCGCCCGAGCGATACCCAACTCACCACACGCTTTACACACTGCACAACATAGGCTTTCCATCCTTTGCCATGTTGCCGAAAACCTTCCGCATACTCGGCAGTTAAAGAGACATCAACACAATAGCGTTGACAAAAATCCTGCATACCATGACGCGAGAGAAGCGCGGAGTAATGCGTAGGGTATGGACCGTGGCCATTGGCGCCGGCCTGTTTCTTACCCAACACGTAGCGGTAATAACTGACGTGAAACCAGTGTGGTGTGTATTTGGCGATAAAGCCATACACTGAGAATGGATCTGGCACGCGAAGAATAATAATCCCACCCGGCGCTAGCCAGCGAACAAACCGCCGCATCAATGTTTCAGCATCTTCCACATGTTCCAGTACGAACGAGCAATACACAACATCAAAGCTATTGGGCGGAAAAGTGACATCGAACAATGAACTCACAATACTGCGGGTGAGATCATCATGACGATCTTGACGGGCTGCAATGGCATCACTGTCACTATCGACCCCAGTGATACTGAGGTTAACGTCGTTTAATTGGAACGGCCAATGGCGACCGCATCCGGCTTCCAACACGCGCACAGCGCCGTGGTAAGTTGCTTGTTTACGAATGGCCGTTTCGATGATGGTGCGCTCCTGCTGCGCACTACGTAATAGCGTGATGGGCTGTAATTTTGCCATCCGAATTCCCTGTACCAATAGCTCGTTTCAAGGAATAAGCAGATTATGCGCCACACTGGCACTCTGACTCAGTGTAAAGGTTACAACTGCGCTTTTACGGCAGTGGCAAAAGCCACATGACCTGCCTGATAGGCGGCTTCATTGATGAAATGCGGATACACTGACATGCTGCCCTGCCAATAATGCAGTGTGCCATCAAAGCCAGTAAAAATCGGCTTACCCGGTGATAACTCGATAAAATCAGCGTCTTGTAGGGCGGGGTGGATCATGGCGGCAACCTGACCTGACGCGGTGAGCGGAAACTCAATGTTTTCGACAAATCGAAACACGTCACAGGGTGGTAACGCGGACAAATCATCGCGCCCCCAGGCGTGACAAAAATCCAATACGATTTGAAGTAGCGTTAATGTGTCGTGAAACAGCGACGCTCGACACACACCTTGAGGTTGTGCTCCCATCTCAAGCATCACGCCGTGTCGCCCCAGTGTGCATAGATACGGATGCTCCGAAACGGCTTTCTCGTCTTCCAACAGCACGTTGCACTGCGGCAGCTTATGCTTCACGAAACGCGCCATTGTGCGGTTGAATTCATCATTTTCCACCAGAATGAGTGTTGCTCCCATATTACTCGTGGTGTTGTGAATATCGATGATCACATCGGGTCTGGTATTTTGATCAGCCGAATAATGCAATGCCAGTTCTTGCGCACGCGAAGCTTCGATACTGAGTTGGTCTGCATGTCGATTCTGCGCCAGCGTATGCTGGGCAAATTGGCGGTTTAAGTCTTGCTCCACAAACCGCACACGTTGGGCAACGGCGGTCGGATTTGCCATCAGTGTATCGAGAAACAACCCATGTAATTGCATCGATTCTGCCAACGTTGACCACTGTTCAACTAAGCGTACACCGGTGAGTTCGTTGCCGTGGGTTCCCCCCACTAAGAGGACTGAATTGACCTGCTTCACGCAACCGCCTTGTTAATCATTGTTGAAAAAAGATTTTTGTTGTTGTTCGAATTGTTCCGCAATGGCTTCTTCGTCAATGTGATCAGCCATATTTCCTGAGGGTGCGGCAGGGATACTATGCGCTTCGGTCGCCCAGTCCCCCAAGTCAATTAGCTGACATTTTTTACTACAAAAAGGGCGAAACTCGGACGTTTCGGACCATTCAACGGGCTTGGCGCAAGAAGGACAGTTTACGGTAGTCATAATTAACAGCTCGCGATTTCAAATGTAATGTCGGTATCGATGGGCTTTGACGATACTTCCGTTTGAGAAAAATTCATAAACCTGAGGGCATATCGGTATTTATTGCCTGACAATGTGGGGTAACAGCCAGTGGCGGGATCAAGCTTTACTCTCACCAGTTCGCCACGCTCGTCCGCTAAGCCTGGGAAAAAACCTTTTGCAGCGCTGACAGATTTGAACCGGCCCCGCTCACGCAAGAACGATAGCGTCAAATTTATTGCTTCATCAATGACAGTAAAGCTTTCTCGCCACGTCGCTTGGCTTTTCTCGCGCGTTGCTTCGCCAAGGCTCATCCAATAATGCAAATTGGGCAAATCAAAAGCACAGGCACCGCCGGGAATGGCAAAACGTTGACGAATGGTGGCTAAAAACGGATCATCCTTTAGATCGCTCCCTATCCGCTTGTTAAGTTTGAGGGCTTCGCGCAGCTGAATGATTTTTTTCAGCGTAAGCTGCAACGCATCATTGTTGATATTCGGGTGTTGCGACCAATGCAGCAAATTACGCTCATGCGCATCAATATCTTTGATGACATCGGAGCGAATATCTAGGCGCTCCAGTAAATCCAATAGGGTGAATAAATCTTCGAAAAAGTGAACATTAGCCGTCGGCGTTCCGCTGTGTGCTGATGAATCTATTTGCTTCAACAGTTGCTCGATGCGTAAGTAGTTTCGCACTTTCTCGTTGAGTGGAAACTCATAAACTGTTGTCGACATATTTCTCCCTCATTTGTATGACGGCACTACACAGCAAAAAGCGCTTAATTTCAAGTACTAGATGCTCAGACAACGCAGAACAGCGATAGTTTTAAAGTGAGCTGGCTTGGCTCAGTGTCAGGTAGGTTTGATGTAGCTCACTCACGCGTTGATCGAGCGATTCCAACGGTAGGCTGTTGTCAATCACATCGTCGGCGGCGGCTAAGCGTTCAGCGCGGCTCATTTGAGCATCCATAATTGATTTTACCAGCGACTCATCAGAGCCATCACGGCGGGTAACACGGGCAATTTGGGTAGTTTCAGGTACATCGACAACCAACACCCGATGTACCAACGTGTTCAGTTTGTTTTCCAGTAATAATGGCACGCTCAATACACAATATGCCGAGGTTGCTGTAGCAATGTCTTGCATCATCTGCTCGCGTATCAATGGGTGTAACAGTTCATTCAGCCACTTTTTCTGCTCCGGCTGGGTAAATATCACCTGACGCAGCGCGGCGCGATCCAGCGTGCCATCGGGCTGCAGCATCGCGTTGCCAAAGCGCTGTCGTATACTTGCCAATGCGTGGCTACCTTTTTGAACCACCTGACGCGCACAAACATCAGCATCCACAACATCAATGCCCAATTGCGCAAATCGGTCGCTTACTGCCGTTTTGCCAGAGCCTATCCCGCCCGTTAGCCCGACCACAAAATCACTCATCCCAATGCCCATTGCAGATAAAATTCGCGTATGTCGCTGCCGTACATCAGGGTTAACCAACCAGCCACTGCCAAATAGGGTCCAAACGGAATAGCTTGCGTAGCGTCATTTTTACGCAATGCAATCAGGCTGATGCCAACAATTGCGCCAACTAATGAGGACAATATCACAATGATCGGCAGCCCTTGCCACCCTGTGAAAGCACCTAAGGCAGCGAGCAATTTGAAGTCTCCGTAGCCCATACCTTCCTTGCCAGTTAGCAGCTTGAAGCTCCAATAGACGCTCCACAAAGATAAATATCCTGCAGCCGCTCCGATGATCGCTTCTGCAGGTGACACAAATACAGAGTCGAGACTGATCAATAAACCAAACCACAGCAGGGGTAAGGTCAACTCATCGGGAAGCAACATCTTATCAATATCAATGCCTGTCATGGCGATGAGCAACCAGGTAAGCACAATCGCGCAGAGTGCAGCACTGCCATAGCCGAAGTGAACCGCAACCCAAACCGATAACAATGCGGTTGTCAGCTCAACCAGCGGATAACGTAGACTGATACGCGTTTGACAGCTTGTGCATTTTCCGCGCAACAGTAACCAACTGACGACAGGAATGTTTTCCCAAGCGCGAATACGATGACCACAGGCCGGGCAGGTAGAATCAGGCTTGACCAGATTAAACGGCTCGACAGATGCTGTTTGCGGCTCTTCAGCGTGTTGTGTTGTTGCTTGTGAGAAGTAGCTTTGGTATTCACGCTGCCACGACTTTTCCATCATGATAGGCAGCCGGTAAATCACCACATTCAGGAAGCTACCCACCATCAAACTGATGACAAACACAAAAATGTAAAAAAACAGCGGCGACTGCGCCAGCAAATCAAACATAGCAGACATAGTAAATTATTATTGTTCAGTAATAGCGGTAGCGTACCAGAATTTAACCCATTGTAAGCGCTGATTTTTGCACGCCCAAATGCGTGTTTTAAACCACGTTGCCCATTTGGAAGATAGGGAGGTACATGGCGACAATCAGGCCACCAATGACGACGCCCAGTACTGCCATGATCATAGGCTCCAGTAAGCTGGTGAGGCCATCCACCATATCGTCGACTTCGGCTTCGTAGATTGACGCGATTTTGCTCAGCATGTCATCGACTGCGCCGGACTCTTCACCAATAGCAATCATTTGTGTGACCATATCTGGGAACACGGCGGTGGCGCGCATCGCTGTATGCATTTGCATACCGCCAGCAACCTCTTTTCGAATAAATAATATCGCGTTTCGATACACTGCATTACCCGACGCGCCTGCGGCTGATTCAAGGGCGCCGATCAAGGGCACACCCGCGGCGAATGTTGTCGATAATGTACGGGTAAAGCGGGCTATCGAAGCCTTCTTAAGAATTTCGCCGATCACCGGAATTTTGAGTATTTGCGCGTCTACTTTGTCACGCAGTGCCGCTGACTTTTTGTGGGCGCGCATAAATGCCCAGGCACCAAATCCGGCCGCCGCCGCAATGTAGACACCATAATCTTGCACAAAGCGAGAAATGCCCAGCACGAATTGCGTAAATGCTGGCAGCTCAGCGCCGAAGCTGCTGAAAATCTCTTCAAACTGCGGCACCACAAACACCAACAGTATGGTAGTAACGATAAAGGCAACCACGACAACCGCGATAGGGTAAAACATGGCTTTCTTAATTTTTGATTTGAGGGCTTCGGCTTTTTCCTTATAGACCGCGATACGATCGTAAATCGTTTCAAGTGCACCAGACTGCTCACCGGTTTCTACCAGGTCGCAATACAAATCATCGAAGTGATCTGGGTGTTTACGTAATGCCGTTGACAATGGCGTACCCGCTTTGACTTCGTGTACGACTTCGCCAAGCATTTTACGCATTGACGGTTTAGAATGCCCTTGCGCAATCATTTCTAATGATTGGATAAGGGTGACGCCCGCTCCCAGCATGGTGGCAATCTGACGAGACAGTATACTGATATCGGCAGCATTGATTTTGCTGTTGCCGCCAAACAGCGGTTTGGCCAGCTTTTTAACTTTCGTGGCCGAGACACCTTGACGGCGCAGAAGATTCTTCGCTTCACTTAACGATACAGCATTGATTTCGCCTTTTTTGGCATTTCCTTGCCGATCAGCGCCTTGATAGGTGAAAGTCGTTAATGCTTTTGCCATTGGGGTGCACTCGTGTTGGTACTGATAATGACTGAAAAAAAGCCCAGTAAAACTGGGCTAATTTAGGGTGTTACTTGGCGTTAGCTACTTAGCACAGTTGCTGGTCTGAACAAGCTGCAGTCCACGTTACAGCGCCGCCCGCGATAGCTGGAGTCAAAGTATAAGTACCTAGACCATCACCGTTTGTTGCTACAATAACACCATCAGTTGTGGTTAATGTACCAGTGATGTCATTTGGGATACCATTTTTACCACCGTCACATTCGGCGATATTCGCAGCACCTTCAATTTGAACACACACTTCAACGGCTGATTTCACTGCTGCTGTTGAGTTGATGGTCTCAGTAAACTCTGCTTTGCGAGTGTAGTTTTGGTACGCTGGAAGCGCGATGGCTGCCAAAATACCGATGATTGCTACAACAATCATCAATTCGATAAGTGTAAAACCTTTTTTGTTGGTCATTGAGTTCTGCATGGTATATCTCCGCGCGCCGTCAAACGCTTTAGTCAAGTTAGTTTAAAGGGTACCTAGTCGATAACATGTTGCGCCTTGGTACTTGATGCTCAGTATAGTCAGAGTTGTCAAACAGACAAGTATGCAAACTTATACCTGTGTGTTGCTTTTGCGATAAAGCCTTCTCTGCTCATTCATATCGTAACGAATGTGAAATACTTTACCCTAATTGAATGCCAAGCGAAGCGATAGATCGATGGCGCGTACGTGTTTGGTTAAGGCGCCACTGGATATATAGTCTACGCCTGCGAGGGAAAGTACTTGTAATTCTTCGCTGGTGATATTGCCAGAGACTTCCAGCTTACACCGCCCAGCAGTTATCTCAACTGCCTGATGGATCAGATGCAAAGGAAAGTTATCCAGCATGACGATGTCTACGCCAGCGTTTAATGCTTGTTGCAATTCGTCAATCGACTCCACTTCCACTTCAATCGGTTTGCCGGGCGCTTGGGTGCGAGCGGCTTCAATCGCCTTGCCAATTCCACCGCAGGCCATGATGTGATTTTCTTTGATCAAAAACGCATCATACAAACCAATCCGGTGGTTGGCGCCGCCGCCGCAGAGCACGGCATATTTTTGCGCCAAACGGTGCAGTGGCAGCGTTTTGCGTGTGTCTAACAATGTGGTTTTGCTGTCGCCGAGTAGATCGACACAGCGCCGTGTTTCGGTCGCCGTTGCACTGAGTGTTTGCAAAAAATTCAGCGCTGTCCTTTCCGCAGTTAATATTGCTCTGGCATTGCCATGCAGCGTCACGATGGTGGATTGCTTTGGTACTGCATCACGGTCAGTAAAATTCCAGTCTAATGTGATGCTTGCATCAAGGCGCAAAAAGGTGCGCTCAACCCAGGCGCGCCCACATAAAACCATGTCGTCGCGCGTGATCAGGGTTGCGGTTGCAGCATATGATTCGGGGATCAAGTTGGCAGTGATATCTGCCGTAGCGTCGAGCGAACCACCAAGATCTTCTGTTAGCGCGGCATCAACGGCGTGTTCTATGATTGCAGGTGTTAGGTATTCAGGAAACGTAAAATGTGGTGTCGTAGTCATTCAGTCTGATCGTCGAATTGTGAAAAAGGAAAGAGGCTACACTTATTGGCGTTACAGTGAGCGCAAAATAAGCGCGTTGCCTCGCTGCGTGAATTCTAACTGTTTTAAGAAGCTCATGCCGAGCAATATATGATCGCCCTGCATACCGGGGTTGAGATTCGCATCAACATTTTGAAGCTCTATGTCGCCGACTGCAATGCGATCAAGGGTGGTTTCGGCAATTCGCACGGTACCGTTTGCCGTGCGCGCCAACGCTGGCCGGCCAGCGGTTAAATTCAATGTAGACGCCAAATGGGCGGGAATGGACACATCAGTCGCGCCCGTATCGATGAGAAAAACCACGGGGACGCGATTGATTGAGCCCGTAGCTACGTAATGCCCAGCTCGGTTTTGTTCTAAAATAACCTCAATCTGCTCACCGCTACGGCGTGATTCAGGTGATTGATTTGGGTTGAACTGCGCCTCTAGCAAACCCGAGAATACCCAAGTGATAAGCCCTAAACCACAAATCCATGCCAGGATGACCATGCCTTTTCCGACAGTGTGTGTATTATCTTCTGGTTGCATCTGTTTCAATTCACTATACAGTTTTACGCCATAGTCTATACGCGTGAACGAGAGAGTTCGATGAAAATTGAGCAAGGCTGGGTATCTGGTGCTGTTCGAAAGCCATCACCCTTCGCCGATGAAAGAGCATCCAGCACCGAGCCCAACCTGCTGGTGGTACACAACATATCACTACCACCGGGCGAGTTTGGCGGTGATGATGTAGAGCGTCTTTTTCTAGGGACGCTGGATGCGAAAAAACATCCATTTTTCGCGGAAATCGCACATTTAACGGTGTCTGCTCACCTGTTTATTCGACGTGACGGTGAATTGATCCAGTTTGTACCGCTTACGCGGCGAGCTTGGCACGCCGGCGTTTCAAGTTTTCAGGGACAGGTGAAATGCAACGATTTTTCCATTGGTATTGAGCTTGAGGGTACTGATGTTACCCCTTACACTGATACCCAATATGAGGTGTTGACGGCAGTCACCCAAGCCATTCAGGCGGCGTACCCCGCCATCTCTTTAGGGCGTATAGTGGGGCACAATGATATTGCGCCCGGGCGAAAAACTGATCCCGGGGCCAGCTTTGATTGGGCGCGCTTTCGACAAACAATAATGAGGACTGTTGGACAATGATGCTACTGAGTTTGCTTATTGCGTTACTGATTGAACGAGTTACGGCTAAAACAGAGCATTGGCGTGCGACGCACTATGTGCAGCTTTATACCCAGTGGTTAGTGAAAAAAGGCTACATAGGGAAGCGCACCGACAGATTGACATTGTTGCTCACGGCGCTGATCCCGAGTGTCTTGTGTTTTGTTGTGTTGCACTGGCTGGGTCATGGCATCATTGGCTTGATTGCTAACACCTTGTTATTGTTCGTGTGCTTGGGCTGCCCGCAACTCCGCGCAACCTATAAATGCTATTTACAGGCAGCCGATCGCGGCGATATTGAAGCGTGCGAGTTGTACACTGAGGCCCTTGGGCATGTGGAGCAAGACGCGCAAGGTGCAACTGGGCATTGTGGCACCTTCGCGCAGCATTTGGTGTGGTTAAACTACACTCACTACGCCGCCGTGATTGTTGCTTTTATTCTTTTCGGTGGTGCGGGTGCGGTATTTTATGTGCTTTGTTATGGCATCAGCGGGGCGTTAACTCGGGTAGCTGAAGCCGACGACGCTGACGATGACGCTCAGCAAAATGCCCAACAACTGATGTACGCAGTGGACTTCTTACCCGTGCGAATAACGGCGTTAGGCTTTTTAATGGTAGGGCATTTTGGCCGTGCTCTGCCGGTATGGTTAAACCACACTTTCTCACTTGATGTATCCACCAAACAGCTGTTGTGTGATGTCACCCACGCCGCTGAAGATGTCACTGAGGAAGATTTACCGCACGACAGCGAACACACACGCAAGCAACAGCGCTTGCTGTCCGAGCCGAAGATACTGGTTAAACTTGCCAAACGAAACATTATTTTCTTGATGGTGACAGTATCTATTCTCACGGTTTCGGGCGTTCTCCACTAAACACATTGCCTGAAACGCACGTGGTCGGATCTGTTGGCAGCGCCAGATCCACGTGCGCTGCATTGGAATAGGGCAACAAAGCACCGCGCAACTCCTTCAAATTAGTTTACCTTATTGCATATCTCGCCTACACTTGTAACACAAAAGGTTAAATGGTAATACCAATTGGCGATGTTGTTAGCGGTTTGTTTACAACATAGCCAGCGTATTGTCGTATCGATCGGATTGATGTAGTGAATTTATGTTAGCGGCGCGTCAAAAGTTGTCTGATGTTATCACTGAAAAGCTGGAGTCTATGATTTTAGATGGCTCTTGGCTGGCCGGTGAACAACTCCCCTCAGAACGTGAGTTGGCGCAGCGTTTCGACGTTTCTCGTCCTTCATTGCGAGAAGCGATTCAAAACTTGCAGGCGCGCGGGTTGGTCACCCGTAAGCAAGGTGGTGGCACTTTCGTCAGCCGCGAACTCAATGCGGCCATGACCGATCCGCTACTGCGCTTAGTCGCGCAACGCCCTGAAACCCAGTTCGATTTGCTTGAGTTTCGCCATGCGCTTGAAGGCATGGCAGCCTATTACGCGGCACTTCGCGGTCAGAAAGAAGATAGGCAAGCGTTGCGTGTGGCACTCACTGCGGTGGCCGAATGTCCCGAACAACCTGATCATGAAGCACAAGCACACGCGCTTGGGGCGTTTTATTTGACCATGGCGAAGGCTTCACACAACATGGTGTTGATGCACGTCATGCGTACCATGCAATCCATGCTGATTGACAATATAAGACGTAACTTAGAAATGCTTTCACTGCATGCCGACGTGAATAACGAAATACACCAACAACGCGAAAAAATTGTCGCTGCCATCGAAAAAGGTGATCCAGGATTGGCCAGAACGGCAAGTAATACACATTTAGCGTTTATAGAATCAACCTTGTTAAAAATTAATCAGCGCGACCTGAGAATGCAGCGAGCGCTGAGAAGAATCGAAACCGAATAACGTCGAATTAGCCTAGATTACGCGACAGTTTGCGCTAGGCTTATTCGGGTAAGGCTTACTAAACATAGGAAGGCACCATGGCAGAAATGATGCAAAACGACAACGACCCTCAGGAAACGCAGGAATGGCTCGACTCGCTGGAGTCAGTCCTTGAAAATGAGGGCGTTGAGCGCGCACACTTTTTACTCGAGTCGTTGATTGAAAAAGCACGGCGTAACGGTGCGCATTTACCTTACGATGCGACAACTGCTTACATCAACAGTATCCCTGCGGGCCAAGAGCCTACGATGCCTGGCGACCAGTCCATTGAAGCCAAAATTCGCAATGCGATCCGCTGGAACGCGTTGATGATGGTATTGCGCGGTTCGAAAAAAGATCTTGAATTGGGCGGGCATATATCCAGTTTTGCTTCGTCAGCGATGCTCTATGATGTGGGCTTCAACCACTTCTTCCGCGCCCCTAACGATCAGGACGGTGGTGATTTTCTATTTGTGCAAGGGCACGTGTCGCCCGGTATTTATTCTCGCGCCTTCATTGAAGGGCGTTTAAGTGCTGATCAGTTAGATATGTTTCGCCAAGAAGTCGATGGCAAAGGCGTATCGTCGTACCCACACCCTAAGTTAATGCCGGATTTCTGGCAGTTTCCTACGGTATCGATGGGCCTGGGTCCAATGCAAGCGATCTATCTCGCTCGCTTCCTGAAATATCTCACTAATCGCGGCCTCAAAGACTGTTCGAATCAGCGCGTGTGGTGTTTTATGGGCGATGGCGAGGTGGATGAGCCAGAGAGCTTGGGCGCGATTGGTTTAGCGTCACGCGAAAACCTGGATAACTTAACCTTTGTGATCAACTGCAACTTGCAACGACTCGATGGCCCGGTGCGTGGCAATGGTAAGATCATTCAAGAACTTGAAGGTACTTTCCGTGGCGCCGGCTGGGAAGTGTTGAAAGTCATATGGGGGCGCTATTGGGATCCATTATTGGCGCGAGATTCATCGGGCAAACTGTTGGATGTGATGAACGAAACGGTAGACGGTGAGTACCAAAATTATAAGGCCAAAGGCGGTCAGTACACGCGCGAGAATTTCTTTGGTAAATACCCTGAATTGAAAGACATGGTTGCGAACATGTCTGACGAAGACATTTGGCGTTTGAACCGCGGTGGTCACGATCCTGTCAAGGTATATGCTGCGTATAAACGAGCCACGGAAACAGAAGGTCGTCCGCAGGTCATTTTGGCTAAAACCGTGAAAGGGTATGGGTTAGGCGAAGCCGGTGAAGGGAAAAACATCGCTCATAACGTGAAGAAAATGGACACTGAGTCGGTAAAAAAATACCGTGATCGTTTCAACATTCCCCTATCAGACAGTGATTGCGCGGACCTCAGTTATTACAAGTTCGACGAAGACAGCCCTGAAATGAAATATCTGCGCGAGAAGCGCGAGGCGCTAAAAGGTTACATGCCAGTGCGTCGGGCAAACAGTTCGGAAGAACTGCCAGCGCCGCCATTGAAAGCTTTTGAGTCTGTGACCAAAGGCTCAGGCGACCGCGAAATCTCTACAACCATGGCATTTGTACGCGTGCTGACGGTCATGCTTAAAGATAAACAAATTGGTTCACGTGTGGTGCCGATTATTCCCGATGAGGCGCGCACCTTCGGTATGGAAGGCTTGTTCCGACAGGTTGGTATTTACAGCAACTCTGGGCAGAAATATATCCCACAGGATAAAGACCAGGTTGCTTACTATCGTGAGGATAAGAAAGGTCAGGTTCTGCAAGAGGGGATTAATGAGCTGGGCGCGATGTCGTCTTTTGTAGCGGCGGGTACTTCTTATTCATTGAACGACCTGCCCATGTTACCGGTGTATATCTATTATTCCATGTTTGGATTCCAGCGCGTTGGCGATATGGCATGGGCCGCAGGTGACTCGCAAACTCGCGGATTCTTAGTCGGTGGTACGGCAGGGCGAACCACCCTGAATGGCGAAGGTTTGCAACACCAGGACGGCCACAGCCACGTTCAGGCTGGCTTAATCCCTAATTGCATCAGCTATGATCCCACCTTTGGCTACGAAGTGGCGGTGATTGTGCAGGACGGCATTCGCCGAATGCTGGAAGAGCAGGAAAACGTGTTTTACTACCTCACGGTGA
The DNA here is from genome assembly GCF_018474025.1 of Alteromonas oceanisediminis. GTDB lineage: Bacteria > Pseudomonadota > Gammaproteobacteria > Enterobacterales > Alteromonadaceae > Alteromonas_E > Alteromonas_E oceanisediminis. Next base: position 154,965 of record NZ_JAHCTA010000002.1, read on the forward strand.
TGAATGAAAACTACGTGCAGCCGGAAATGCCCAAAGGCTGTGAAGAAGGGATTATCAAAGGTATTTACGAACTTGGTGCAGAGGGCACGGCGCGCAGCAAGAAGAAAGTCAAACTGTTAGGGTCAGGCACCATCCTACTGCAAGTTCAACAAGCGGCTAAAATGCTGCACGACGACTACGGCGTTGCCGCGCAAGTGTACAGTGTGACCTCTTTCAACGAGTTGGCGCGCGAGGGCCATAGTGTCGAACGTGCGAATATGCGTAAGCCTGACGGTAAGCAAGGTGTGCCGTATATTACTCAGGTGTTAGAAGAAGGCTTTGAAGGACCGACGATTGCCGCCACTGATTACATTAAAAACTACGCTGATCAGGTGCGCACCTTTGTGCCCGGCGCGTATCGCGTGTTAGGTACCGATGGGTTTGGGCGCTCGGACAGTCGCGCTAATTTGCGCCGCCATTTTGAAGTTGATGCCGCGCATATAGTTTATGCCTCGCTGTATGAGCTCTACAAAGCGGGCAGTATTGATGCCAAAGTCTTAAGCCAGGCGGCAAAAGACTTAGATATCGATGCCGACAAACCCAACCCTTTATACGCATAAGCAGCGACGGAGAGTAATTGAATGACGACTAAAGACGTTCTAGTACCCGATATTGGTGACGAAGAAGCTGAAGTTATCGAGTTGTGCGTATCGCCGGGCGACTCGGTAGCGGAAGATGACTCGTTAGTCACGGTAGAAAGTGATAAAGCCAGCATGGATATTCCTGCGCCGTTTGCGGGCAAATTAAGTGAATTTAAAATTGCCGTCGGCGATAAAATTAAGCAAGGCGATTTGCTGGCGCTAATGGATATCGATTCAGACGATAGCGACGACTCAGATAAAGAGGCTGATTCAGGAGGCGACTCCAGCGATGGCGGTGCCGACGATGAAAGTCGTAGTGACACGGCTGAGAGTGATAGTAGTTCGACTGAAACCGCTGACAAAGAGGCTACTGAGTCATCGGGCGACAACACGTCGAAAACAGGAGATAGTGTCACTGTCACGGTTCCCGATATCGGTGACGCCAGTGATGTCGAGGTGATTGAAGTGTTGGTTAAGGTGGGCGACACCGTCGCCGAAGAAGATGGCCTAATCACCTTGGAAACCGATAAAGCGACCATGGATGTACCTGCATCGCAGGCCGGTACCGTCAAATCCATTGAAGTCAAAGTGGGCGACAAGGTTTCCAAAGGCTCTGTTGTGCTTGAACTGGAAGGTGAAGGGAATAGCTCAAACGAGCAATCTTCGGCTGATAAAGCCGAAAGCGCTGACGACAGCGGCAGCAAAGACCGCAGCGACAGCCAAAGCTCGAAAGGCAGCAGCCAAACGGTTGAAGTCAACGTCCCTGACATTGGCGATGCCTCAGATGTTGAGGTGATCGAAGTGTTAGTGGCGGAAGGTGACTCTATCAATGCGGAAGACGGTCTCATTACGCTGGAAACCGATAAGGCCACGATGGATGTGCCGGCCCCAGAAGCGGGTACGGTGAAATCGTTGAAAGTGAAAGTGGGCGATAAAGTGTCTAAGGGCAGTTTGGTCCTGTTACTAGAAACGGCCGCTGAAGAGTCTGAGTCGTCTTCAAAAACGTCATCAGAGGATAAACAGTCAGACAAAAAGGCCCAGCCTGAGTCATCGAGCCAGTCTGGCGACAGTGCCGGTTCTGCGCAAAAGCCGCCCCCGGTACCACATCACCCGTCGGCCGGTGAGCGCAAGCCTAGCGGCTCTGTGCATGCATCACCCTCAGTGCGTAGGTTGGCACGTGAATTTGGTGTTGACCTAACACAGGTCACGGCGACGGGGCCTAAGACTCGCATTCTCAAAGAGGATGTGCAGTCGTTCGTTAAGTATGAATTATCGCGTCCCAAAATGACCGCAGGGTCAAACGTGTCTAGCGGCGGTGGCGGGTTACAAGTACTTGCTCCACCGAAAGTCGACTTTAGTAAATTCGGTGAGGTGGAAGAGAAACCGTTAACACGTATTCAAAAAATTTCGGGGCCGAATCTGCACCGCAACTGGGTCACCATTCCTCATGTGACGCAATTTGAAGAAGCGGATATCACCGATTTAGAAGCGTTCAGGAAAGAACAAAACGCGATTGCTGAAAAGCGTAAGTTGGGCGTTAAGATCACGCCACTTGTGTTTATGATGAAAGCTTGTGCGGACGCTCTAAAGGCTTATCCGATCTTTAATACTTCGTTATCTGAGTCGGGTGAGTCGCTGATACAGAAGAAGTACTACCATATTGGTATTGCGGTCGACACTCCGGGAGGTCTGGTTGTGCCGGTGGTTCGTGATGTCGACAAAAAAGGCATCATGGAGCTGTCCAAAGAGCTGACTGAAATCAGTATCAAAGCCCGCGACGGCAAGCTTAAATCTGCCGATATGCAGGGTAGCTGTTTCACTATTTCCAGCCTTGGTGGTATCGGCGGAACGGCCTTTACCCCCATCGTCAATGCCCCGGATGTGGCTATTTTGGGGGTTTCCAAGAGCGAGATGAAACCTAAGTGGAATGGCAAAGACTTTGAGCCACGCTTAATGCTGCCATTGTCACTATCGTATGACCATCGGGTTATTGATGGCGCGGTCGCGGCGCGCTTCGCAGTGCATTTAAGTAATGTATTGGGCGATTTGCGTCAAATACTGCTGTAAATGCACAATTCAGCCTGTATTTTATCGTGATTCTGCTAAGATCAGGCTGATAATTTTTGCACTCCCTTGCACAGCCATTTAGACTCTGTGCAATTGGTGTTTTTCGAAATTGATTTGAGGTCATAATGAGCGAAATTAAAACTCAGGTAGTCGTGTTAGGTGCAGGCCCTGGTGGGTATTCGGCGGCATTTCGGGCGGCTGATTTAGGTTTAGAAGCCGTTTTGGTAGATGCGCGTGAAACATTAGGTGGCGTGTGTCTGAACGTGGGCTGTATTCCTTCGAAAGCGTTGCTACACGTGGCTAAAGTGATTCAGGAAGCCAAGCACTTGTCGGCGCACGGCGTAACCTTCGGCGAGCCTGAATTTGATCTCGACAAAATTCGTGACTGGAAAGACAGTGTGGTAAACCAGCTGACCAAAGGCTTGTCAGGCATGTCAAAAATGCGCAAAGTCAAGCATGTACAAGGCTACGGTAAATTTACCGGTGCCAATACGCTGGAAGTCGAAGGTAATGACGGTAAAACCACTATCACTTTTGAACACGCCATTATTGCGGCTGGCTCTGAGCCAGTAAGCCTTCCTTTCATTCCAAAAGATGATGAGCGTGTGATCGACTCAACCGGCGCGCTTGAAATGGCGGATATTCCCAAAAAAATGCTTGTGCTGGGTGGCGGTATTATCGGTCTGGAGATGGGCACGGTTTACAACGCGCTGGGCAGTGAGATTGACGTCGTTGAGTTTTTGGATCAGCTCATTCCTGCCGCAGACAAAGATATTGTTAAGGTTTACACCAAAACGTTAAAAGGCAAAATGAACGTGATGGTGGAAACTAAAGTAACTGACGTCGAAGCGAAAGACGACGGACTTTACGTGACCTTTGAAGGTAAAAACGCCCCGTCTGATCCGGTTCGTTATGACAAGGTGTTAGTGGCTGTAGGGCGCAAGCCCAATGGTAAGATGTTTGATGCAGATAAGGCCGGTGTGAACGTTGACGACAAAGGCTTTATCAATGTCGATAAACAATTACGTACCAATGTAAAGCATATTCACGCGATTGGTGATGTAATTGGGCAACCCATGCTAGCGCACAAGGCGGTACATGAAGGCCATGTTGCTGCAGAAGTGATTTCCGGCAAGAAGCATTACTTCGATCCTAAGTGTATTCCTTCGGTTGCGTACACTGAGCCAGAAGTGGCTTGGGTTGGTTTAACTGAAAAAGAAGCTAAAGAGCAGGGCGTTAGCTTCGAAACGGCATCTTTTCCGTGGGCAGCATCCGGGCGTGCGATTGCATCAGCAGCAACTGACGGTTTGACTAAACTGATTTTTGACAAAGATTCAGGCCGCGTTATTGGTGGTGCTATGGTGGGTACGAACGCGGGTGAGATGTTAGGCGAAATTGGGTTGGCGATTGAAATGGGTGCTGACGCGGAAGATATCGCGTTGACTATTCATGCGCATCCAACGTTGAATGAGTCTATTGGCTTAGCGGCTGAAATTTATGAAGGCAGTATTACCGACATGCCTAACCCCAAGGCTAAAAAGAAAAAATAGTTCTCTTAGTGAATACGATCAAAACGGTTACTGACTCTGTCAGTAGCCGTTTTTTTATACCTTCGCTTCATCATCAGATTATTCGGCGCGATCGTCCAGCAGCGCTTTAAGCCTCGACTGAATGCCGTTGGCCATACATTGCGTATCGGATCGAACGATAGGGGTTACACACGTGTTGCTTTTACTCTGTGCACGGTCATGGTAAAACGAAGTCAACATATCTCATGCGGATAGGCGCAGAATGAAACAAACACCGTCACTGTTGTTCAGTATCGTTATATTGATTGCCATACTCGGCTTGGGTTATCAACTTTCCAACGCCATTGTTCGCTTCAAAACCATCGACCGCAATGTGGTGGTCAAAGGCCTTTCTGAGCGCGAATATCCGGCCGATAAGGTCATCTGGCCAATTCAATTTGTCGAAGCCAGTAACGAGTTGTCGACCTTGTATGCGCAAATGGACGCAACCGCGAACGCGATCACGGCGTTTTTGGAAGAACAAGGCGTGGCTGGCGACGCCATTTCCCTATCACGGCCCCAAATTACGGATAAATGGGCAAATCAATACGGTGGCGGGCCAATGCCTGAACTGCGCTACACGGCAGCACAAACCGTTACTGTGTATTCAGAAGAAGTGCAGCACATTCGTGCTGTTATGGGAAAAATCAGTAGCTTGATCAAGCAAGGCATCGCGCTGGGAGGTGACGCTTACTACGATCAAACTGAATATTTGTTTACGCGCTTGAATGATGTCAAACCTGACATGATTGAAGAGGCAACCAAAAATGCGCGCGAGGTGGCCCAGAAATTTGCTCAGGATTCTGATAGCAAACTGGGCCAAATACGGTATGCGTCACAAGGGCAGTTCAGCGTAGGGTCGCGCGACCAAAACACCCCACACATTAAGAAAGTCAGAGTGGTGACTACGCTCAATTACTATCTGGTTGACTAATGCGTATTTTTCGACAAGTTCATCGTTGGTTAGGGTTAATAGTTGGTTTGCAAGTGCTGATGTGGGTTGCAGGTGGCGTTTATATGAGCGCAATGCCGCTTGACCTTGTGCATGGAAAACATTTGATTCATCAAGCCGTTACACAAACCGATCATGCCCCCGAGTGGTCTCAGAGCACTAACGTACATCGCAGCCAATTGCCGTTGATGCTTGATATCACCCGCTTCGACTCCGTAGCGTGGACGCACAGCGCTGTGCGTACACTGGTCAAAACGACCGACAAGGCTGGCGGAGCAAATTCTATACACTACTTTGTTGTAGAGCAGGGTAACTTGAAACCCGCGTCGCCGCTGTCTGAGCAAAATATTGCCTTTGCCGCCCGAGCACGCTTTTCAGGCACTGCTGATATCGACTCGATTGCGTACTTGCCGGTGCCGCCTGCGGAGGCTTCAGGACTGACGGAGCCAGTTTATCAGGTTGTTTTCGACGACTGGAGTCACGCGACATTCTATCTCCACCCGATGACGGGTGAAGTGCTGAAGGTGCGAAGCGATATATGGCGTCTCTTTGATATTTTCTGGATGTTACATATTATGGACTATGATGAAAGAAGCGACTTCAATAACCCACTGCTGATCATTTTTGCTATCGTCACGCTGTTTTTCACCGCCTCTGGCCTTGCACTGGTGTTACATTGGCTTCGTCATAGGTGGTTCCGGCAACGCCGGTCGACGGGTTAGACGATGGGAACGACGCGATGAGCACAAAGTCCGATTTCCCGGAACTCCAGCAACTGGAGTTTTTTGCAATCCCGAGCCCATGTATCGGCGTTTGCCAGGTGAATACAAAGGGTTTCTGCCAAGGATGTTACCGAAGCCGCGAGGAACGTTTATATTGGGCCAAGGTAGATGACGCCACTAAACGAATTATCATTCAGGCATGTCAGCGTCGCGCTAAACGGTCGTCAAATAAAACGCCTGGCTCAACCCAAAATGACGATCGACAGCAGGATTTGTTCTAACGCTGTTGTCAAACAGCGTCACTCATACGATAGGCTGTCGTAAATTAACGACAAACTAGCAAGAGATTTCGGTCTAATTCGCGCTAGAGGGTTAATACACGCGCTATTTAAGGTTATAATTTTCCGAATTCAAGTCAGAGAGTGCGGCATGCCGATTGAGTCCATTGCACAATACGCAACTTCGTCATTCACAATGCCAGACGTGTGTCTGCGATTGAGAACGATGCTTGATAGTGGTAAACATCACTTGGATGACGTGGGGGGCTTGATTGCAGTCGATGCCAATCTAAGCGCAAAGGTTTTACGCCTTGCCAACAGCGCGTTATTTCGTTTTCCGAATCAAATTGATTCTTTGACCAAAGCAATCAGCGTAGTCGGTGGTGAGGCATTGTATAACATTGTTATGGCAGAGACGGCATCATCAGCGTTTCAGCATTTTGACAATGACCTCATTGATGTTCAGCGTCACTGGCATTACTCAGTGTACTGCGGTATGGCGGCCAAAGGGTTTGCTAAACAATTGAAAAAGCGGGCACCTGAGCGGTTTTTTGTCATGGGTATTTTGCAAGGCCTGTCGACGTTAGTGATTGCACAGCAGCAGCCTGAACAGTTTAGTGCATACAAGGCGCAAGCCCTGAGTGGGTTACCGTGGGAGCGGCAGCAATCCTGTTTTGGTTTCACGTTTGCACAGTGTAGTGGTTTGATTATGGAGCAGTGGCGCATGCCAGTGTCGCTGTATTTCCCCGTACAGCATATGCATCAGAGTCACTTTGTGGAGCGTGATACCGATATTGCAATCATGACGCTGGCTGATCAAATCGCTTTGGTGCAATCAGACAAGGCAAAGTATCAGTCGATTGCATTGTGGCAGAATAGCACGCAACCCGCGCTCGGCTTAACCGATGAAACGATAGTCAGTGTGTCTGAACACGCTGAATCGGACACGGCCCGCGTTGCCAGTATTCTTTTACATTAAAAAAAGATCGGAAAAGTCTATGAACCGTCTCTTGCTAAGTACACTTTTACTCCTGCTGGTTGTGGCACCAAATTGTTGGGCACGAATGAGTATCATTAAGTCAGTGTATTATCCGGATTTTGAGCCTTATCAAGAAATTGAAGACGAAATTTTTACGATGGAAGCGCAGCTGGGCGTTTTATTAGCAACCGGAAATACCGAGGCAACAAGTATCAAGGCGGGTCTTGATGCCGATCACGAAACGTTTGACTGGAGCAATCGGTTTCATTTAGAGATGCTATACCAGCAAAGTGATGTGATGGTCGAGGGGCGAGAGCAGTCTGATGTCACTGCGCAGCGCTTGTACACTAACGCGCAGTTCGATTACAAATTAGACAACCCCAATCACCGGCTTTTCCTGTTTGGTCAATACGATAACAATCGTTTCAGCGATTATGATTATGAAGCCGCTATCGCTGCAGGCTGGGCGCAAAAAGCGTTGGATGAAGAGAATTATGAGCTGCGCTACAGTGTCGGTCCTGGATACGGTTTTGCGGTGACTCATGACGGCCAGGAAGATCGAGACAGACACGGTTTTATCGTGCGCGCCTCGCTTGAATACAAACAGCAACTGTCAGCGGGTGCTAAATTAAGACAGTACATCAGTACTGAAGCAGGTGAATCGGTTACGCAATCTCGCTCAGAGACCTCGATTTCGGCGAAAATAATGGGCTCGCTTGCGATGAAACTGTCATTTATTATGAATTACAATAGTGGCGCGAAAGGTGCTACTGAGGCGCTGGATACTGAAACGTCCATTGCACTCGTTTACCAATTTTTTTAACCGAAATTAATTGCATTTAGCGGGTCGCTGATTTTTTACGCGCCCGCTCAGAATCAGGCATCGTTCACTCGATGCGAAAAAACTCTATAAGGACAACACATGAAGAAACTCGTATTAGCGACTGCGTTGCTGACTACATTTTCCGCAACGGCTCAGGACCAACCTGAACTTGGATTTACCTTAGACGGTGAGTTCGGCATGATTTTTACAACCGGTAACACAGAAACCACTTCAGTAACAGCCGGCTTGAATGCTAAACACGAGCTAAGAGACTGGAGCAATGAATACTTGATTGAGGGGCTTTATAAACAAGATCAAGTTGAAATCACTAATGAGCAGGGTCAGACTGAAGAAGTGGATCAAACCTCAGCACAAAAATTCTTCGCATCCGGGCAGGCAAATTACAAGTTAGACAACCCGAACCACCGTGTCTTTGGATTTGCGTCATACGAAGATGATCGCTTCAGCAACTTTAAATATCAAGGCACCATTGCAGCAGGTTGGAACCAAAAGGTTTGGGATAATAAGACCAGCAGCTTTGACTACAGTGTGGGTCCGGGTTATTCATTCGCTGAGACTCAGGATGGTGAATCGTTTGATGGTGCTATTTTGCGTGGCGCATTAAATTACCGTTACACGCTGTCGGACAATGCGAAGTTTACCCAAACGTTCAGTACCGAAGTTGGTTCGGAAAATACTAAATCGCGTGCAGAGAGCGCGCTGACGGCGAAGTTAACAGGTGGCTTGTCGATGAAGCTGTCAGTGAAACTTGACCACAACAGTGAAGTGGCAGAAGACCGCGATAACCTTGATACTGAAACCTCAGTGACTTTGGTTTACAGCTTCTTTTAAGCCTCGGTATGTGTATTGTTAGCCAATAAGGAGAGCGAGAGCTCTCCTTATTGATTTGTAAACCTAAGATCAACAAACCCTAATGCAGAACGCGTGATTTAATCGTGCCCTCAATTTGAGAAAGCTCAGCAAACGCATCCAACGCGCGGTTTGCTTCAACATCAATCACCACATAACCAACAGACTCTTTGGTTTGCAGGTATTGCGCAAGAATATTAATTTGTTTATCGGCAAACGCTCTGTTGATTTGAGTGAGCACCCCAGGGCGGTTTTCGTGAATGTGCAACAGGCGTGACGAATCCGTATGCGCCGGTAACGACACCTCAGGAAAATTAACCGCCGACAGCGTCGAGCCATTATCGCTGTACTTCGCTAATTTTCCTGCCACCTCAATACCAATATTTTCCTGCGCCTCTTGCGTACTCCCGCCCACGTGGGGTGTAAGAATCACATTGTCGAATGCACGCAATGGCGATTCAAAGGTTTCGCTATTTGATTTAGGCTCGACCGGAAACACATCGATTGCTGCACCATTGAGTTTATTGTTTTTCAGTGCTTGCACCAAAGCGTCGATCTGGATGATCGTGCCGCGTGCGGCGTTGATAAGAATCGCACCGTCTTTCATTTGCGCGAGTTCTTTTTCACCGATCATGTTTTTGGTTTGTTTCGTTTCTGGCACATGTAGAGTTACAATGTCAGATGTGTTGAGCAGCTTTTTCAAGCTTTTTACCTGAGTAGAGTTACCCAGCACCAGTTTGTCTTCGATATCGTAAAACTGTACGCGCATACCCAAGTGCTCAGCCAGAATACTCAGCTGTGTACCAATGTGGCCATAACCGATAATACCCAACGTTTTACCGCGTGCCTCGTAAGAGCCAACAGCACTTTTGTCCCATTCGCCACGGTGTGCTTTGGCATTTTTCGCAGGAATGCCACGAAGTAGCAAAATGATCTGGCCAAGCACCAGCTCAGCCACCGAGCGCGTATTTGAAAATGGGGCGTTAAACACCGGAATTCCGCGCTTCCCAGTCGCTTCTAAATCAACTTGATTGGTGCCGATACAAAAACATCCTACCGCGACTAATTTAGACGCTGCGGCAATCACGTTTTCAGTTAACTGTGTGCGTGAACGAATACCGATAAAATGGACATCCTGAATTTTCTCAATCAGTTCATCTTCTGGCAAAGACGTTTTTACACTTTCAATATTGTGGTAGCCGTTACTTTGAAGCGTTTCTACTGCACTGGGGTGAAGCCCTTCTAAAAGCAATATTTTAATTTTATCTTTTGGCAGCGACACTTTACTCATAATACTGACTTCTCTCCACGCACTTGGTTATAAAAGTAGACATCTGGACGTCTAAATAAAGTTGAAAAATAGCAGATGTTTCCGCGACAAGGAAGCGAAAATTGCTTACTTGTACGTTTTTACACCCTGATCGCCACCAACAAGCACAATATCAGCCCCACGATGGGCAAATAGGCCATTGGTAACAACCCCAACGATGCCATTGAGCTTTGCTTCTAAGTCAACAGGATCGACGATGCTCATATTGTGAACATCTAAAATCACATTGCCGTTATCTGTTACCACACCTTGCCGATAAACAGGGTCGCCGCCCAATTTGACGATTTGCCGTGCGACATAGGAACGTGCCATGGGGATCACTTCCACCGGCAAAGGAAACTTTCCGAGTACCGGAACTTGTTTTGAATCATCAATGATGCAAATAAAGGTTTTTGCGACAGCGGCCACAATTTTTTCGCGCGTGAGTGCCGCGCCGCCGCCCTTGATCATGTGCTTATGTTCGGTAATTTCGTCAGCGCCATCGACGTAGATGTCGAAATCACTGACACTGTTTAAATCGAGTACTTCAATGCCCAAATTTTTCAACTTGGCCGTGGACGCATCTGAGCTGGACACTGCGCCCTGGATCCTATCGCTGACTGATGCTAATGCATCAATAAAGTAATTTACTGTTGAGCCCGTGCCGACGCCGACAATACAGTCATCAGTCACATAGTCTAATGCAGCCTGAGCGGCAGCTTTCTTCTTGTCATCTTGATTCATAAGCATTCATCCATTGTTCTGCAAGGAAGCGATAGTGTAGCGTACAAATTGCGCTATCGCTGCTAAAAGTCAATCCGATGACGGCCTTTGGCGCACGGGTTTGTGCGCAAGAAATGGTATAGGGATTATGCTTTCTCAAACTGCCAGTAGCGCGTTGGCGTGAGGATACTGTTCAGTGGGATGTCCCACGGCTCTGTGGGTAATGTGTCCGCCTGCTGGCAATCGTGCGCGACCCCGATTAATTGCAGTGTGGTCACATCAACAAGAGTCCGATCGTAGTACCCACCCCCCATGCCAAGCCGATTGCCTTGCTTATCAAAAGCCACAAGCGGCATCAATAGGTAGTCCAGCTCTGTGATGGCGATAGGCTGAAGACTGGGTTCTGCCGCATCGTTCAAGGTGGGTTCCGGAATGCCATATCGGTTGGGCGTAAAAATGGTATTTACACGGTAAGGAAAAAAGCGCAAGTGGCCCGCACGTTGCGGGTCAACGATGGGCAAATAAGTGGTTATCGCGTTGTCCCAGCACGCATGGCAAAGCGCCGATAAATCAATTTCCCCATCATGGCTGATGAACACGGCGATTTTGGCGTTTTCTGGTGGTGCAACATGGTCAAAAAACTGCGCACAAACCCCTTGGGCCGCATCCCTCTGAGCCTGCTGAGACAGCGCGTTTCGGCGCTGACGAAAAAGGCGCCTAAGCGACGCCTTTTGTTGTGCGACTGATTCCACCATCAGTGTACTACTGAGCGTAGGTATCGATAAATAGTGAAGTCAGGCGCGCGTGATCTACCTTGGTGGCGACTTTGATTTTCTTCGCATCAAGCCACAGTGGGCTGGCGGTTGTACCCACTGGTGCGACAGAGGTTTGGCCGCGATTCAATGGATCGGTCGAAATGCGAATATGCCCTTCTGTGAGCTCGAACAAGCTCTCATCGATGAGGTAGGCAAGCGGAAATGCGTCGTGAAAGAAGCATACGCGATCATCACGACCTTGCGAGTAGAAATCAATGTAAAACTGCGCTGATTGCTGCACAAAGCCGCCCAACTTAGCGTTCTTTTCGGCAAGAATATCCACAAAGTTAGGATCGAACGGTACATTGTTGGTCACGTCCAGACCGAACATCGTAATATCCCAATCGGCAGCAAAAACAATTTCAGCGGCGAACGCATCATTCCAGATATTCGCTTCAGCCACGGGGGTAACGTTGCCTTTCACGAATGCCGCGCCGCCCATAATTTTGACTCCTTTCACTAACTTCGGTAACTCAGGGTCCAGCCTGAGCGCTAAGGCGAGATTTCCCAATGGACCGATAGCAACCAACGTGACTTCGCCAGGATGTTCTCGTACCGTATCAACGATGTATTGAGCGGAACTGCGCGGGTCGAGTGGCTTGTCTGACGCAGGGAAATTGATGTCACCAAAACCATCATCACCATGAACAAAGTGTGCATAGCCAGACTCAGGACCCACCCACGGCATTCCAACGCCCTGCGTAACAGGGATGTCTTGGCCAGCAAGCTCGCACAATGTCATTGCATTGCGCGCGGCCATCGTGACCGGTACGTTGCCATAAACCGTCGTCAGCCCGAGTACGTCGATATCGGGAGATTGGAAAGCGAAGAAAATTGCCATTGCATCATCGATACCCGGATCGGTATCTAAAATTATTTTATGAGCCATATACGAATGTGTCCGAAAAAGTGAGGCTGAGTCAGCCTAGCTGAATTTTGCCAGGAATCGATTGACCGAATCCTGATCAGGAATAGATTGCGCAGCACCCTCTACTGTTACTGCTATTGCAGATGCAGCGCATGCACGTATCAGGGCTTGCTTTGCTTCTGTGTGCGCGGCGTAGGCTGCGAGAAAATAGCCAATAAAGGTGTCGCCGGCGGCCGTTGTATCGACAGCTTCAACACTGAATGCTGGCACTTCAATACGGCTACCTTTGCGCAGCATAACGACTCCTTGCTTGCCAAGGGTAATGATCACTTCGGCGTGAGACCAGTGTTGATGAAAAAAGGCTTCTATGTCATCAAGTTTAGATGTAGCGGCAAATTCAGACGCTTCAACTTCGTTAACGATAAGCAAATCAATACAATCGGCAGGTAAATCCTTTACTGAGGCAGTCATGGGCGCTGGATTAAACGCGAGCTTCAAGCCGGCTTCTTTTGACTGAGTGAGCACATCTTCAATCGCAGAGGTTTCGTTTTGAATAAGCACCCAGTCTGTTGATTTTGCAGCATCCAACGCAGCCATCACGGTTTTTGCGTCTAATTCGTGATTGGCGCCTCCGAATAATACAATGGCATTTTCTCCGTTGGGAGCCACTTGGATCATGGCGTGGCCCGAGGCAGTGTCGGTGCATTGCACATGCTTACAATCAATACCGTGCTTGATCAGGGTTTGCTTGATGTGAGCGTCATTGTTATTGATTCGGCCAACGTGGCGAACATCCGCACCGGCTTTCGCCAAGGCTATCGACTGATTGGCACCCTTGCCACCCAGCAGCAACTGATAATCAGTAGAAGCAATGGTTTCACCGGGTTGCACAAAGTGCTCAACCTGATACACGTGGTCGATATTGATCGAACCGAAATTTATGACCGCCATCGTTTTCCTATCATAATGAGGGGTGCCTCCCACAATACCGCTGTTTATTAGTACGCCCGTGAACCGAAAGTTCAGGGCGGAAATATCATCACTGCCGTAGGCTTCTCAGTACGAGCTGAGCTTGCACAATAGCAGTCGAATCAACTTCCTAGTTTAATAGCATCGGCCAGGGACAAAAATAAACTGGCAAATATCACAGGAGGCATAAAGCGTTGATGTTTTCTGCTTAAAGGGTAACGTAAATGCGTAACCCACGCTAGGCAGTTTTTTGCAAATTTGCTAGCATAGGAGCTTATAAATCGGGAAACCGACAGACTATCATAAGGAACCTATCCGTTGTCTGAATTGACCTATGAAATCCTTTCATCCACCCTGTCTCGACATCAGGTGAGTAGTGATGCCGCCGAGTTGCAAGGTTTACTGACGGGCATGTTGGCAGGGGGCATGTCATTGAGCGACCGCGAATGGCCAAATGCGATAGCCGATATGCTCAATGCTGGAGAGCCACTACCAACTGAAGTTAAAGAGCAGGCTGAAGCACTTTATGCGCAACTGAGCCAGCAGTTACTCGATAGTGATTTTGCACTGGCGTTGTGTTTACCTGATGACAATGCGCCCATCAATGACCGAGGCGCCGCGTTGATCAATTATGTGCAAGGCTTCATGACGGGGTTTGGATTGTATCAGAATGACTTGAGCCAGTGCTCGGTTGATGTCAAAGAAGCGCTCGAAGACTTTGCTGAAATCGCTAAAATGGAAGATGCGATGAACGATGATGAAGAATCCGAACAGGCACTTTTCGAAGTGGAAGAATACGTACGTATTTCGTCAATGTTGTGCTTTAACGAGCTCGGTCAGTCACCACTGGATGACGCCGAAGCACCACCAACAGTTCACTAACGCTGATGTAAGGGCCGGTTGTCTATGTTATCCATTGAGTTTCACCAACAGCGTCGCGACAGGCTGATTGAGCAACTGTTGCCTAACAGTGTTTGTGTGGTTCCGGGAAATCGACTGCAAAGCCGCAGCCGTGATACTGAGTTTACGTTTCGACAGAACAGCGATTTTTATTATCTGACCGGTTTTGCCGAGCCTGACGCCTGGCTAATCTTATCGAATAGTGAGCAATACGGTGGCAGCTTCAGTGTATTGGCGTGTTTGCCGAAAGATCCTGAGAAAGAAGTTTGGCAGGGTCGCCGCGTAGGGCCTGATGCCGCGATTCAGGCGTTTGGTGTCGATGAGGCGTGCAGCCAAGTTGAAATAGAATGGGTGCTAGCCGACTTACTCAATCAGCATGATCACTTGTATTTTGCGCTGGGCGAACACGGCGAAGCTGAGACATTGGTGTTTGAGGTGCTTGATCAGTTACGCAAGGCGCCAAAGCAATCCAAAAAAGCGCCACACACGGTGCAGGATATCCGCACGATATTACATGAAATGCGGCTTTTCAAAACACCGGAAGAGTTAGACGTTATGCGTACCGCCGCGTCTATTTCAGCAGATGCTCATTGCCGCGCCATGCGCGCTGCCGCAACTGCACGTTATGAATATCAGCTTGAGGCCGACATCCTGCACGAGTTCGCCTATCGTGGCGCTCGAAGCGCTGCTTACAGCAGTATTGTGGGTAGCGGCAAAAATGCGTGTATATTGCATTACACCGAAAACCGTGATCCGCTGCACGACGATGAACTCGTGCTGATCGACGCTGGCGCAGAATATTTGGGCTATGCTGCTGATATTACGCGAACGTTTCCGATTGGTGGGCGCTTCACGCAGCCTCAGGCAACCTTGTATCAGTTGGTTCTGGATAGCCAGTATGCTGCGCTGAATATCCTCAAACCTGGCGCCACTATAGGTCAGGCAATGCTGGCATGTTTGCGTGTGCTGGTGGACGGCTTGATCAAACTTAATATGCTTGAAGGTGACGTAGAGCATCTCATTGCCAAAAAAGCTTATCAGCGCTTTTTTATGCATGGATTAGGGCATTGGATTGGTCTGGACGTTCACGATGTGGGTGATTATAAACGCAATGGTAACGACCGGCTGCTTGAACCCAATATGGTGCTCACCGTGGAGCCGGGCTTGTATATACCGGAAGATGCTCCCGTGCCTGAAATGTATCGTGGTATTGGTATTCGGATTGAAGATGACATCGTTATCACACCAGATGGCCATGACATTCTCACTAACGGTGTGCCGAAAACCATTGACGCTATTGAACGCTTAATGCAGCAGGGTTCCTAAATGGGTGAGGTGGCGGAGTGTGACATCGCCATTGTGGGGGGCGGTACGGTGGGCCTCACCTTAGCGCTGGGAATGATGACGTTTACGTCGCTTAAGGTGGCCGTTATCGATCCGCAGTTACTGCGCTCAGGCGCTGAAAGTGATCTTGAGCACAATACACCTCAGTTCGACGCACGCTGCCTTGCCTTGGCGGGTCACAGCGTAGATTTTCTAGCAGCACTGGATGTGAGTGTAAAGCAGTTATCGGCGTGTGATATTCACGATATTCAAGTGTCTGATGCCGGGTTTATTGGCAAAACCTATCTACGTGCAGGTCAGCTAAACATGGCTAGGCTAGGGATTGTTACGCCGATATCGCATTTAAATCAGGCATTGGCGTCGCGATTTAGTCAGTGGCGCGACGAACAGCCTGACAGACTGATTGTGTTTGCGCCGGATTCCGTGGAGGCGGCTAGGCAACATCAGTCACAGGTCTGTTTAACGCTCTCGTCGGGTAAACAATTATCCTGTCGATGTGTGGCTGTAGCGGATGGCGGGCGTTCACCGCTCTCGCAGGCGCTAGGCTTCAGCTTTTCCTCAACCGATTATGCGCAGACAGCAATTATTGCCAACGTATCCTGCGAACAACCTCATGCGAACCAAGCGTTTGAGCGTTTTACTCAACATGGCCCATTAGCGTTGTTACCGTTGGCAGCGGATTTATCCCCTGCGCATTCAGGCGGTTTGTATTCACTGGTTTGGACCCTTGATCAACATGCCACTGAATTTGTCCAGCGCCTGCAAGAGGATGATGCATTTTTTCTGGCCTCGCTACACGAGTTAGTCGGCGCCCATCATGGTCGTTTTACGACGGTTAGTGAAAGACACGTGTACCCATTGCAGCTCAATTGTGCTGAGCGAGTCATTGCGCATCGCAGTGTGCTTTTCGGTAATGCCGCGCAAACACTGCACCCTATTGCCGGCCAGGGTTTTAATCTGGGCTTACGCGATGTTTACGACTGGGTCATGCAGTGTCAAGCGACCGAGCAGGCTTCGTTGGCTCACACCGATGACTCAATCGACATAGGTGAGTGGCGGCATTTGCAGGCTTACCAGGCACGTAGAGCCGACGATCGCAGCGCGGTCATCTCCGCGACCGATACCTTGGTACACACGTTCTCTAACCATCACTGGCCATTGGTCATGGGGCGGAACGCCGCGCTGGTGTTACTCGACCATATTCCGATGATTAAGCGCCAAATGGCGCGGCGTGCGATGGGGTATCGCGAACGGGCACAGCCGCTGCAAGGAGATTTATGAAGCATTTTGACATCATCATCGTGGGCGGCGGTATGGTCGGTTTGGCGATGGCTAAGCTGTTGAGCGAGCACGCGTGTACGGTGTGTTTAATCGACCAGGGGCCCATCAGCAAAGCGCTGACTGACATTACTGAGCCACGGGTGTCTGCCATCAATGCACAATCGCAACAGATGTTGAATAGTGTGGGGGCTTGGCAGCATATTCAAGCCGATCGCCTATGCGCCTACACCCACATGCAGGTGTGGGAAAAAGACAGCTTCGGTCGGATTGATTTTGCGGCATCAGAGACAGAGCATGCACAACTGGGGCACATTATCGAAAACCAAAACATAGTGAATGCCCTAGCCGCTGTGTCGACAAACAATCTGACGGTGCTTGAGCATACATCTATTGAGCGCATCGACATTAGCGACCAACTTGCGCTAGTGCACACCAGTAAACAGCTGCTGGCAGGTAAACTGCTGATTGGCGCAGACGGTGCCAATTCTATTGTGCGCAAGGCTGCCCAATTACCTATTTCGTTCTGGCATTACGATCACACTGCGATCGTTTCCACGGTGCAAACGTCTAAACCCCACGAGCACGCTGCCCGCCAAGCCTTCACACCAACAGGACCTCTGGCGTTTTTACCGCTGAATGACCAAAATCACTGTTCCATTGTGTGGTCACAAGATACTGATGAGGCAAACCGGCTGATGCAACTCCCTGCCGCCGACTTCGAGCGTGAGTTGGCGGTTGCGATAGACATGCAGTTGGGCCCGTGCGAGCTGTTATCAGAGCGCGTATCGGTGCCACTAAGCATGCGTTATGCGCGGCAATGGGTTGGCGAACGCGTGGTACTGATAGGCGATGCGGCGCACACCATTCACCCGTTAGCCGGGCAGGGTGTTAACCTCGGTTTTCAGGACGCTATTGCGTTGGCACAAGCGTTGCGAAGCGTATCCGCCGATGCATTAGGGCAGCGCAGTGCTTTGCGCGCATTCGAGCGCGAACGTAAGGCGCAAACCGTCAAAATGATTGCAACCATGGAAGGTTTTAAACAGCTTTTCAGTGGCGCAAACCCATTAAAAAAATGGGTGCGGGGCACCGGTATGCAGCTGTTCAACCACGCTGGCGGTATCAAACGCAGCCTCATCGCGCAGGCCATGCAAGGTTAGTCAGGCGCTAAACGACGCACATTGCCGTTTGATGTAATCTTTCATCCACACGTTTAGTTTCCATTGGTTATTGATTGCTTGCTGTGTAAACGGAACCGTCGGCATATAAGGTGAGGGGCCAAACTCACAGGTAATGGTGAAATGCTCTCGTCGCTCAGCGGCGGCTCGTCGCAAGATCTCTAGCCACCAATGTGTATGAGCATTCAGTGCATCGGCATATTCGGGGGCGTCGGGCGCTGACACTTGTGGGCTCTCAGTATGGCCAACGCGTGCGTGAATATGCTCAATCGTTGGCAAGATGATGTCCAAAGCTGCTTGTTGATCATCAAGCAAAGTAAAGGCTACACAGCAAAAATGACTGTAATCCGCAGTTTGCTTCAGTTCAGGTCGCTTTTTCACATAGTCAGCACACACGTGAGCGGCAAAGTTAAATCGTTGACGGTGCGTTTCGTTGTAAATCGGTACGCCAGATTCTGTTGAGACAGTCATCAGTGCGTCAATCAAGGAAAGATTTTGCTCCGTTGTGAAAAAATCTCTGCCAGTATGACCAATGCTTTGCAATTAAAGAAAGCCACCGACTTTTTCAATATGAAAAGAGTAACGTAGTAGACGAACAAGCGCTTGTTAGTTATACTCAGGTCATAACTTAATTGTGTGAATTATGATTTGGATAGTGGATTAGCCAACCTTCTTGCGCTGCATGATACTGAGGCACATAGAGATGATGGTTACTGGTGGAAGATTGAAGCTTGGGAAGTGCGACCAACTAAAGAAAGACCTCACGGCATCCGCTACAACCTAACATTACACAACAAGTACAATAAACGCGTTCTTGGCATGGACAATGCTCACGCAGTAAAGCCCTTGAAGAAGAAGGGCTTCTCAGCGAAGCGCTATGATTATGACCATGTACATAAGTCAGCTAGTGATAAAGGCACACCTTATGAGTTTAAAGACTCTGCTACGCTACTTAATGATTTTTTCACAGGCATAGATAGTACTATTGAAGCAATAGAAGGTAAAAAGTGATGAAAGCCAGAATCGGCATCATGTCTGAGCAGCTTATACGTATACGAGTCCTAGCTATAGCTCAGGGAAAATATACACCAAGTGAAGATGAACCGAAGGTTTGGTATACCTCTCTTAACGCTATTTCTCAAATTTTGAATCCAGACAACATAGCGCTACTAAGGTTAATTGACACTGAACGTCCCGATAGCGTCTCTGCACTTGCAGAGCTATCTGGTCGAAAAAAGTCTAATCTCTCCAATACTTTAAAAGCATTGAGCGACAAAGGGTTTGTACGCCTTGAAAAAGGGCAAGGACGAAACCTAAAGCCAGTGGCGATTTTTACTGACTTTGAGATTGTAATTACTCGAGAAATTGAGGATTCACTCGCAGAGCTACGACAGCAAGCTGCATAGCCTGTTATTAATATGATATATCTATCATATTGTGACGGTATTTCAACAATCAGCAAGCCCCAGACTTGATTTATTCCCCTTCATCTTCATTACTTAATCTGAACTCGAGATAGAAAAAATAGCTATCTAGGCGCTAAATGACATTCATAAAATGTAAGTCACATTGCTTCGTTAATCATACGCGTTAGCCGTGTGCCTCAGTTTCACTAACGTAGGAGTACACATGAAAAAAATCGCTATTATTCTTTCCGGCTGCGGTGTTTTTGATGGCAGCGAAATTCAGGAAGCGGTATTGACCCTCTTATACGTCGCTAAAGCCGGCGCAAGTTATCAGTGTTTTGCGCCGGACGTTGAACAAATGCACACGGTTAATCATGTCACGGGCGACGCCACTGATGAGACTCGCCATGTGTTAACCGAGGCCGCTCGTATCGCGCGTGGCGAGATAAAGCCCGTTAGTGAGCTGAATGCGGCAGATTTTGACGCGGTGATTTTGCCCGGCGGGTTTGGCGCTGCGAAGAATTTATCGAATTTTGCGCAAGCCGGCGCAGACTGTGAAGTCGAGCCAACAACCTTGAAGGCACTGAAAGCCTTCGCACAATTGGGTAAGCCTGCTGGGTATGTGTGTATCGCACCGGCGCTTGTGCCACGGGTGTACGGTAATACAGCGAAATGCACTATCGGCAACGATGAAGACACGGCCAGCGCAATTGAAAAGATGGGCGCAGAGCATATGAACTGCGCAGTGGAAGATATTGTCGTTGATGCTGAGCATAAGTTGGTATCAACCCCGGCTTATATGCTGGCGCAGTCCATACTAGACGCTGACGCGGGCATTGCTAAGCTGGTGAAGGAAGTCATCCAACTGTGTGATTGATGCCTGTCAATCTTTGCGGCGCCACAGTGCAAAGGCCATCAAAACGAGCAGAGCTACGACCGCTGGCACAGCGACGTAGCCAATGCTCAGGATGGTGGCGATTTGCTCGCTGCCGTCGTCGAGATTCAACATCACGATAAACATCAACACTAAAAGCGCGGCGTTAAGCAAAAGCCGCTTGGCTGTTTTACGACGTTGTTGGGTCGAAATCTTCTGAGAGGTCATGCGCTATTCGCCTTTTTCTGCCTGCTTTGCACGCTCCACGATGCTTCGCACGTCGCTCAATAGGCGCTGGGCGTCGTATACGATACCGTCTTTAATCGTATATTCGATACCCGTGGTTTGTACCGGTTCGTTGTCGTCATTCAGCCGATAATGCCCTGTGCCGTACAATACCTTGAAATTGTGCAGTGGGTTTTCACCGACCACAACTAAATCGGCTTTCTTACCAATGGTGATAGAACCAATCTCTTCACTCAGCCCCAGCGCCTCGGCGCCGTTGAGCGTGGCAGATTGAACCACTTCCAGCGGATGAAAGCCCGCTTCTTGCAGTAGTTCGAATTCACGAATGTAGCCAAAGCCGTAGATTTTATAAATGTAACCAGAATCCGATCCGGTTGTGACACGCCCACCGTGATTTTTGAAATCGTTGAGAAAGGTCATCCAGCGTGCGAAGTTGTGTTTCCAGTCAATTTCTTGCTGGGTGGTCCAATCGAACCAGTATGAGCCGTGTGCATAGCGACTGGGTGTAAAGAAGTCCCATAGCGTTGGCAGGGTGTAATCGTCGTGCCATTCGGCAAAGCGCTCCCGCATGAGATCGCGGCTTGCTTCGTAAATGGTCATGGTGGGGTTAATGGTGAAATCAAGCTCAATCAGCTCGTCGCGCACACGCTGCCAGCGTTCGGAGCCCGGCTCAGCGGCTTGCAACCATAGCTTTCCAGCCTCAGCAAAACGGTGTTGCTCGTTGTTATAGTTATAATCGGCGGGATAATCTTGTATCACCTCATCATCAAACAAGGCTTCAGGTAACCCGTACCAATGTTCCATGGTCGTTAGGCCCAAGCGCGCAGAATCCAACGCGTTCATACTCATGACATTCAACTGGGCATGATGCATCATGGTACCCAAGCCTTGTTTTTCAGCTTCATCAAGGGCTGCCTTCATAATGGCGGGTGATGCGCCAAAAAACTTCACTCCCTGCGCGCCTTGCTGTTTTGCTGAACGCATCCACTCTCTCGCCTGTTTGGGAGTCGCTATCGGCGATGTTGAACCCATTCCAAAGCCAAGGTAGGGAATGATACGCGGTGCAACAATCTGGTTCTTCTGGCTGCGCTCAACGTGATCCATGACCCAGTCGATGCCATTAAAACTGCCCGGTTCGCGCACGGTGGTGATCCCGTGTCCCATCCACAACTTAAACACATACTCAGCCGGAATGTTGTCCGCTGAACCACCAATATGACCATGCATATCAACAAATCCTGGCAACACATAGCGACCGGCTAAATCCATTTCCTTGCCACCGCGTTTTAGCTCAGGGCGTTCCGCCACAATTGGCACATCAGGGTGACCCACATTAACAATATTCACGATGCGATCGTTTTCAATCACGATGTCCACTGGACCTCGTGCGGGCGCACCTTCGCCGGTGATCACGGTAACGCCGCGCAGAATGAGTTGGCTATGCGGACCATCGCCTTCAAAGGATTGCTTATCTGGCGCTTTCTCGCCGGGTTTCGCGGCGGCAACTGAGTGTAAACATAGGCAAATGAGCGTGGCAAAGAGTGTGCGTTTCATGAAAAGCTCTCTAGTAGCGTGACTTTTTAGTATACGTTAGCGGTATCGCACACACTTGTACACTCTGATCAGTGCTTCGCCCCTTGTCCAATCTTTTGATTCCATGGCATTTTGGCGAGTAAAACGGCGAGCCCACAGGTGCCAGATACCCCAGCAAACAACAAGCCAGCGCCAAAGAAGCCGGCGATACCCACGTAGGCTGGATGGAAAAAGTAGGCCGCTAAGCTACTGAGTAAAACGCCTGCTCCAATCGTGATTTGTACTTGTCTATCCAGCGGCAGTATCGATGCTTCGCCTGTCTCAAGTAAGTCATCTGCTTGCCACGCGGCAATACCACCGGTCAAATTAAACACTGTAATGTCATCTTCACCACTGGTGACCTTGGTGCAGGCTGTTTGGCCCCGCACTCCTTTTTGGCAGTACAGTACGATTTTCTTGTTAGTGCGAGGCAGGTCCTCGACACTGATATTGCCCACAGGTTTAAGCAGTGCGCCTTTGATATGGCGCGAGGAAAACTCAGCCGGTTCGCGCACGTCAATAAAAACGGCAGAACCTTCTCGGTGCCACTGAGCGGCAGTGGCTGGGGTTACAGGTTGAATAAGCATAGGGTTAGCCTCTGGAGTCAGTCAACGTCGTTGATATTGGAAGCGCTTAACGGCAATAAATCAGATACAACGTAGACAAAATAGCGTTCACTTCTACGCTGGCCAGTTTGTAAAGCACCATTTGACCTCGCTTTTCCGTGATCACCACATCAGCACTACGTAATTTCGCTAAGTGCTGTGAAAGCGCAGATTGGCTCAAGCCGACGATAGCTTCTAATTCAGATACCGACTTTTCACCATCCACAAGCGCACACAAAACCCGCAAGCGATACTGGTTAGCCAGTAGTTTCATCATCGCTTCTGCTTTGACGGCATTGTCGGCCATGGCGTGCTTTTGGTCTACACTCAGCATCTATTTATTTACTCAATACATTAGATATTTCTAATGTTATTGACCTAGAGCAGTAATGTCAACACTGGGTTGGTATTACGCCTTGTTAATATTTATATTGCACGATCTTCGCGCAAACATCGGCGAAACCCTGCCAGGTTTTTCTGCTAAGGCCAAAGCAGCCACTAACGACGGTGTTCTTTGAGGACAAAAAAACAAAAGAACTGATTGCGTTGGCGATGGATGTATCGACACAGTGCGATGGGGGAATCGGCTTTCACGTAAAAGCGCTTGTAAGGCTTGGTGCAACGAAGCAAGAAGTTAAGAGACGCTTGCAGTTTGACGAACAGAAATGGTACCTAGCGGTGAGACGCGTGGCGCTCATTTATCGAGCGCCCTTTACGCTGTCACTTCAGTCGTTTTGATTCTTAGCGCCTTTGATTTTTTCGATTTGCGCAGGAGTGAGCCGGATAACACTGCCGGGATAAGGTTTACCTTGCGGGTAATCCCATTCTTTGGGTGTCACCGACTCAGCAAACTCAAGGAACGAGCGACATGTTTTACGAGAGGGCACCATCCCCAGTTTCTTGGCATAGGCTTCAAGGTAGCGATGATCCACATTTTCCTTTTGCAGCAAGCAGTAGGCTTCTGTGGAGTAAACATCATTGTCTTTATCATGGTCGTGCGCTTGCAGCGTAGCACTGAACATTGCCGTGAGTGGCGCTAATATCAACACGCTGCGCTTTATAGGTAAACGAATTTTCATAGTTCTTTCCAAGCTGTGTGAAACTTCCTGTCGAATAGTGAAGGTGTCTTTTCTGCACTGCACCTCAGCGTCCCGCATAATCAGCTTATGCCAGAATTCCGATTCTGCAAGTTTATCCGTTGACGCTAATTTAGGCCGTGGGTAACCGACCTGCAATAAACTTAACCAACGTAGCGCTGATGGTTGACTGATTGCGTTGTTCGCGATGTTTTGCGCGGTCAAACAGGCAAACGTGAATATTGCCGAGATGGGGTAGATGCCGGCCAGAAATCACACTTAAATTGGCGGGCACACTGCGTCTGGCAAGCGCGGTGATGCCAATACCCTGTGTGATCGCAGCATTTAATCCACTGAGATCCGCATTGGTGTAGGCAATACGCCACGGCACTGTTTGCGATTTTAAGCGCTCGATCACGCGGGTTCGATACACGCAGCCCTCCGGTGCCAGTACCAGCGATATTGCTTGCTTACTGGGCTTGACCGCCGTGTCTCCAATCCAAACAACATCGTCTTTCACCGCATAATCAGCCAATTTGGCGACCTGACTGTTTGCCAGAGCTAAAACCACGTCAAAGGCATCTCGCTTTTCATCGCTGAGCAACTCGTAACTCAACGCGGAGGTTACCTCCAACGAAACATCTGGGTAGAGCGCTGAAAACTCTCCGATGATGGAGGGCAGCAAAATCGACGCAAACTCACTGGGAATACCCAATCGCATTCGACCACGCAGTGGATCCTGCTCGACGTAACGAAATACCTCATCATTCAATTGCAGTATTTGTACAGCTTTATCAAATACCCAGCGGCCAACCGCAGTCGCTTCGTAACGCTGGCCCACCTTGCGAAACAAGCGTTGCCCCAGTTGTTCCTCGATTTTCTTAATCTGTAAGCTGATGGCGGGTTGAGAGCGCCCAAGCCGGTTGCCCGCCTTAGCAAAGCCTCCTTCATTTATAATCGCCACGAAGGTGCGTAAGGTGTCCATCGAAAGCTGCTTCATGATTTGTAAATATTATCCTTGGGCGGTTAATACATAATAAAAGTAAATGTAATGATTTGAAATACAAATTTGAGACTCAGAGGTCGCCTTTCTATACTGCTTAGTAATATTTTCTCACAGTGAGTGATCAGCGATTATGAACAAGCAAACTGCACTGCATCCAGAGCATGTAAAATTAGGCGCCAAACTCGTCGATTTTTTCGGCTGGGATATGCCAATCAATTATGGCTCTCAAATTGAAGAACATCATGCGGTACGCCAAGATGCGGGCATGTTCGACGTGTCTCACATGACCATTGTTGATGTGCAGGGCGCGCAGGCGAAAGCGTACCTTCAACATCTGCTCGCCAACGATGTGGCCAAGCTCACCGTGAAAGGCAAAGCGCTCTATTCTGGTATGTTGAATGAAGAGGGTGGCGTGATTGATGACTTGATTGTTTATCACTTTGACGACACCAACTACCGTGTGGTGGTTAACTCCGCCACTCGTCAGAAAGATCTCGATTGGCTGAATAAGCAAGCCGATGGCTTTGATGTATCAATTAATCCGCGTGACGAATTTGCCATGATTGCCGTGCAGGGCCCCAACGCCAAGGAAAAAGCCGGTAGCGTATTCAGTGCTGCGCAGCAAGAAGCGGTTGCTGGCATGAAGCCGTTTTTCGGCGTACAGGCAGAAGACCTGTTTATCGCCACAACGGGGTATACAGGCGAAGCCGGTTACGAAATTATCGTGAACAAATCTGATGCTGGGAGCCTGTGGCAGCAGTTGCTCGATGCGGGCGTGAAGCCCTGCGGTCTGGGCGCTCGCGATACCCTCCGGTTAGAAGCCGGAATGAATTTGTACGGCCAAGACATGGATGAAAACACCTCGCCATTGGCAGCCAACATGGGCTGGACCATTACATGGGAACCGGCTGACCGTGATTTTGTTGGGCGTAAAGCACTGGAGCAGCACAAAGCGCAGGGCACCGCGAAGTTAGTGGGCCTGGTGATGAAAGACAAAGGCGTATTGCGCGCAGGCCAGGCTGTCCGCTGTGAAGCCGGCGATGGCGTGATTACCTCTGGCACGTTCTCGCCTACGCTTGGTCACTCTATCGCCATGGCGCGTGTCCCTGCCAATGTGGGTGATACGGTTGAAGTGGAAATGCGTAAAAAGTGGGTTACAGTTAACGTGGTAAAACCCAGCTTTGTTCGCAATGGCAAAAGCGTTTTATAAATTAACCCAAAGACTACATCAGGAACCGTTATGAGCAATATCCCTAAAGAATTACGTTACACCGCCACCCACGAATGGGTTCGCCCCGAAGGTGATGGCACCTTTACTGTTGGTATTACCGAGCATGCGCAAGATCTACTTGGCGATATGGTGTTTGTTGAATTGCCTGACGTGGGCGACGAAGTGAGTACTGGCGATGACATCGTCGTGGCTGAATCAGTCAAGGCGGCTTCTGATGTTTACGCCCCTATCAGCGGTGAAATTCTAGCGATTAACGGCGATTTGGAAGACTCACCAGAATTGGTCAATTCTGACCCGTATGGTGATGGCTGGATGTTTAAAATCAAAGCCGAAGATCCTGCTGAAGTGGAAGGGCTTCTTGACGCCGAAGGTTACGAAAGCACCATCGAAGAAGATTGATCTTCCAACTGATTTAGCTGGACCGCTTAAAGCATCGCGTCGTTATTCACGCGGTGCTTTTTTCTTTATCATTGCGAACACGAGTGACTTATCATTATGTCGAATCAAACACCGACCCTTGCCCAACTAGAGCAACCCTTTGATTTTGTGCGCCGCCATATCGGCCCAGGTCAACCTGAAATCGCCGCGATGCTCGATACCATCGGCGCAACCTCACTTGACGATTTGATGGAACAAACCGTACCGGCCAAAATCCGATTACCGGAGCCGCTCAATGTCGGCAAGGCAGAAACGGAAGTTGATGCACTCACGCAGTTAAAGGCGGTAGCCAGCAAAAACAAAGTCATGCGTTCGTTCATCGGCATGGGCTATACCGACACGCATACGCCCAATGTGATTTTACGCAATGTGCTGGAGAATCCCGGTTGGTACACAGCGTACACGCCGTATCAGCCTGAAATCGCGCAAGGCCGATTACAAGCTATTTTGAATTTTCAACAGGTCACGATCGATTTAACCGGTTTACCGTTGGCATCGGCATCATTGCTTGATGAAGCGACCGCTGCCGCTGAGGCGATGGGTTTGGCCAAACGCGTGAGTAAAAATAAAAAGGCCAATGCCTTTTTCATTGCGGATAATGTGCACCCGCAAACACGCGACGTTGTAGAAACACGCGCAGAAATGTTTGGTTTCGAGATCATTACCGGACCGGCTGCGGAAGCGCCGGATCACGACATTTTTGGTGCGTTACTCCAGTATCCGGGCACCACCGGTGAAATCACTGATATCAGTGACATCATCGCTGCTGTGCAGTCGAACAAAGGGATTGTGGCTGTTGCCGCCGACATCATGAGTTTAGTGTTACTCAAGTCACCCGGTGAACTCGGTGCCGACGTTGTGCTGGGTAGTGCGCAGCGCTTTGGTGTGCCCATGGGCTACGGTGGTCCACACGCGGCGTTCTTCGCCACGCGCGACGAGTATAAGCGTTCACTACCGGGGCGCATTATTGGCGTGAGTAAAGACACGCGCGGCAATCCAGCACTGCGCATGGCATTGCAAACGCGTGAACAACATATTCGCCGCGAAAAGGCGAACTCCAACATTTGTACGGCGCAGGTGCTATTGGCGAACATGGCGTCGTTTTACGCGGTTTACCATGGCCCTGTGGGTTTGAAGGTTATTGCTCAGCGCATTCATCGCATGGCCGATATTTTTGCAAAAGCATTGCAGCAAAAAGAAATTGGCCTACTACATAACACGTGGTTTGATACCGTTGGAGTTGTGGTTGACGATAAAGAAGCCGTACTAAAACGCGCCATCGATATGGGCTTGAATTTGCGCGCCGATCTTAACGGTGCTGTTGGCGTAACGATGGATGAAACCACCACGCGTAACGATATCGATGCGTTGCTAAAAGTTTTCCTCGGTGATGACCATGGTATCGCGGTAGATGATATTGATGCGATTGTGACTACACAGGGTTCACAATCGATCCCGGCAGATCTAAACCGCACGACGCCGATTTTAACCCACGAAGTCTTCAACAAATATCATTCTGAAACCGAGATGTTGCGTTACATTAAGTCATTAGAAGATAAAGATTTAGCGCTCAATCACTCGATGATTTCATTGGGCTCATGCACCATGAAGCTAAATGCAACGGCTGAAATGATACCCGTGACATGGCCAGAATTTGGCAAACTGCACCCGTTCGCACCACTGGATCAAGCGCAAGGTTATGCTGAGATGATTGCTGAGCTGAGTGAATGGCTCATCAACATCACTGGCTACGATGCGCTTTCCATGCAACCTAACTCTGGTGCGCAAGGTGAATATGCAGGTCTGTTGGCTATCCAGCGTTACCACGCTAGCCGTGGAGAAGCGCACCGCAATGTTTGCTTGATCCCCAGTTCTGCGCACGGTACTAACCCAGCATCGGCGCAAATGGTTAGCCTTAAAGTGGTAGTGGTAAACTGTGACAAAGACGGCAACGTCGATTTAGCAGATTTGCGTAAAAAGGCCGCTGATGTTGCTGAAAACCTCTCTTGCGCCATGATCACCTACCCTTCAACACACGGTGTTTATGAAGAAACGATACGTGAAATTTGCGATATTATGCATGAATTTGGTGGCCAGGTTTATTTAGACGGTGCCAACATGAACGCGCAGGTTGGGATCACATCGCCCGGTTTTATTGGTGCAGACGTATCCCACCTGAACTTGCACAAAACCTTCTGTATTCCGCATGGCGGCGGTGGCCCAGGCATGGGCCCTATCGGAGTCAAAAAGCACCTCGAACCGTTTTTGCCTAATCACACCGTGATCAAGATAGACAATACTGGTGACGATAACGGCGCTGTTTCTGCGGCACCGTGGGGCAGTGCATCGATCCTTCCTATCAGCTACATGTATATTAAAATGATGGGCGGCGAAGGCTTGAAAAAAGCCACTGAAGTGGCGATTTTGAACGCCAACTACATTGCGCGCAAATTGGAAGGGCATTACCCGATATTGTACAAAGGCCGCAACGGCCGCGTTGCGCACGAGTGCATTATCGACTTGCGTCCGTTAAAAGAAGCCAGCGGTGTGAGTGAAATGGATATTGCCAAACGCCTGAATGATTATGGCTTCCACGCCCCCACAATGAGTTTCCCCGTGGCGGGTACGCTTATGATCGAGCCGACCGAATCAGAAGCGCAAGTGGAGCTAGACCGCTTTATTGAAGCCATGATCCACATCCGTGAGGAAATCGCCAAAGTGGAAAGCGGCGAGTGGGACGCTACCGACAACCCGCTGCACAATGCACCACACACCCTGCTGGACATTTGCGACAACGACTGGAACCGTAGCTACGACCGCAAGCTAGCCGCGTACCCAGTACCAGCGGTCGCACGCAATAAGTTCTGGCCAAGTGTTAACCGGATCGATGATGTATACGGCGACCGCAACCTGATATGCAGCTGCCCCGACCTGGATAGTTATCGGGAGATGGGGGAGTAGTTGTGTGGAACAACTAAGTTCCCCCATGGAAATAACGGGCTACCCCGTGGGAATTAAGTTTACCTACAGCGCCTTTCATTCTTGAAGGGCGCTTTCAGATTTGATTGTTAAAAAGCTAATTACAGCTTCCGTTGCTCACCATCTACCACAGCGATTTGGATTTCGCTCACTCCAGGGAAAAGAATCTCAAAGTTTTTAAACCTATGTGAAAGACCAGGTGTCTAGGAAACTAGTGGTGATTCAGTTAGTTTGATTTATCACTCGAGTTAAGTAGATCTTGTGACAAACTTTCTAACTTTTTCACAAAAACATCCCAATTATAACCAGCTATTCCGCCTATTGCTACGTAGCCTAAAGTGGCCCGCACAGGATCTTTCTCATTTGCAATATCCCCAGTCAAAACTAGAAGACCACTTTGAACGATAGCAAAAATCAAACAACCGACAGTTGTCGCTAGCAATGGCGCAAAATAGAAACCCCAAATATGTTTTCTATTGAATGAATGACTTATCGCATAGTGACGATGGAAAGATGTAATTCCTAAAATAGCGCTTCCAAGTAAAGAACCCACTATAGTAAAAAACAAAAAAGGTATTTGAGCAGGAATCTCAACATCGTGACCCACTTCCCAAAATTTCAATAAAGAAGAAAAACCCGACAACCAGCCATCTACCAATAGCCACAAAGCTAGTAATGAATATACGAGGACATAGATAGGTACGAGCCATATAGCTAGTCCTAAATCTGACTCCACGACCACTTGAGTATCTGTTAAGTCTTCAGCATCTGCTGCTTTTTTAGTGGTTCCGAAAGTTTTGTCTTGGCCTTCTTGCAAGGTTTTCATGAGTTGTCCTGATTCAGGTGTAGTTCCGTTTTTATCGCCCATAACCATCTCATATTGTTGCTATTTCCTTATCTACTGCACATAATATCATTAGTAAATGTGCAGTAGGTTACTTTATTAAAGTTAAAACAATACTAAATCTGTCGACTGCATGAGCAATGGATGCGAAAAGAATAAACTATGAGTCAAAATAAAACCGAAATCCAATATACTTGGCCTAGTGACTTTCCCGAAGGAATCCCTGAAAATTGTGAACCTTCTCCAGCGGAAGGCGTCGTTTATCGTTTAGTTAGAACGATTCCTCCAACCGAAATAGATTTCCAAAAACATAGAGATGAACATCCTGATTATGTGTATGTCACTAAAGATAAACCATTATCGTTTGGTATGTCTTTCTTTACTTCGTTGGCAAAATTGAAGCGCAAAACTAGAAATTATCCAGCGCCTGAACAGTACAAACTCTGGCAAACGGTTTGTGGCGAACTCGTACCAGAGCTTGGTGTCATAAAAGAAAAGTCTGGTCATGTCACTCTTTGGGCTCAAGAGGGAGCGCTGCCTCATCAATATATAAATGAAGAGGCAATAGAAGCATGAATATTCTTCCCAAAGACACTATCTTAGGAAAACTGAAAGTTTTCGAAATATACGACGAATTCTATGGCCCAAAGTGCTTTTCAGTGAGAGATGAACTTCAGCACCTTTATCTTGTGTATTGGAGCGGAGATTATGACAACGGAGAATGTAAAAAATGGGTATACATGCCAGTATCTACCAAAATATTGGACGAGTTGGTTCGTGAGGAGTACACATTTTATGAGTCCTTTACTAAGTCAAAGCGTTTGATGCTAGTATCAACGTATTCTGACCGAAATAGATATACTACAATTGAGCCGATATCTGAGGTAAATATTGGTTCAGTTAACCTCCCCCCAAAGGACTTCTCAATAGACCCTGAAGATATTCAATCATTTGCACCAGAAGCAAAGTGGGACTTCAACCTTCGAATTGCAAAAAAGTCAGGGAATGATTCACCTTCTGATAACGCAGTTATTGATACGCTAGATACTTTTAGTGAAGTTGTTAGAGGCATGATGAGGGATCCTAAAAACCAACATCCATCGTTGCATCCACTAACGGCGGATTATGGTTCATTTGATGTGAAACTAGGTTCTAGTAACCAGGAACGTGCTGCTGTGGCAATTGAGTTGCTTGAGACCTTGTTGGAAGATGTAAATGAACTTGAAGCTAAGTTAGAAGAATACAATGTAGACCCTTACAGATTGAAAAATTTACTCGATATTGTAAGTATCAATAAGCTCGATTTAACTTTGAAATCTAAAACGTCCAACATACTTAGTAGACCAATCTCAATCAACGCTGTTCGGCTAAAACCAATTATCGAAAAGCTTGAAGAAGTATCCCTAACTATAATTGATTCACTAAAGGTTCCTCAGGCAAATCGCTTGGATCGAGTTGTTATTATCGTAAAACACAGAATAGAAGGTGGAGAATTAAAGCATCAATTTATAGATGGTATTAGTTCTCAAAGGCAAGTGCAGTATCACGCTCATGCAGCACGTTGTCTTGGCTTGTTGAATAACGATAATACTGTAACTACTGCTGGAAGAGTACTAGCCCAAAAGAACAATAAAGAAGCACAGTATGAGTTCCTTGCAGACAGAGTTGAATCCAGCGATTTTGGATGGGCTTGGATGCAATGGGCTGGCGTGAAGTCTCTAGCTGATCTCGATCCGTATTCTTCAAGAGAGTTCGTTTTGAAGTGTGTGAAAGGTTTAAAGGGTTCCAGTATCAATAGACGAGCAAGTAGTCTAACTGCTTGGGTGAAGTTACTTAAATCATATAGGCGCGATTATTCGCAATAGATAATAATGTAAGGTTAAAACTACTTTCTATTCTAATCAATCAGTCTCAGCCCGCTTTGCGGGCTTTATCTCTCTAGCTTTCTGTCCTCAACTAAGACTAGTTTGCAACGAAACACTGGAGCCTTCTTATGAGTTTTAGTTTGTACTAATTTATATGCAGGCACTGTACTATAACCCAGTAATAGTCCTCAATTCCAACAAAGGTGCAATTACCCACACAGCATCGCCCATGCAAAACCGAGTTAAATATTCAGACGAAGGTTATCCTGTATTTCATCGACCAGTGATCCGGGTACTTCCCATTGCTTGGCAAGCGTTGGCCAGTGGGACACATGCTCTATCGTCGTATCGATGATGTCGTCGACTTTTCTTTTGCTAAAAAGAGGGCTGAGCTTTTCTAAGCTGTAGAAATCACTTCGCGTAAATTGATCTCGTTTACCCTGTAAACTCATCCAATGACGATTAACCCACTGACTGCCGGGTTTGTAGCTGTAGGCTAGGTCGTAAGCGGGGGCGAGAGACCACTTATCGTTTTTCAGGATAAACGCAAAGTTCTTTGCGTGGTCGTCGTGATTTCGCGCAATAATATTGAAGGTAAGACGTTTAAAAAGCTGCTCGGCGTCGAGTGCAGACAGTTTCAACTGTCTGGCGATACCAAAGAGTTCCGCGTAAGAAAACGAACCCGGTTTTTTATAATCAACGTGAGCAAGACCATTGAGGGTCTGAACATGCAATTTCTTATTTTGAATTCGGTCAAATCGCTGCGTAATAAAATGTCGTCGATTGCCTTCCGTCAATAAATGGCATGGCATCATGTCGATACCGCATTGTTGAGCCATTAAGTAGTAAACATATTCCATAGCGCAATAGCCTAAGGGATCGCCAAAAGTCTCCTTATTGCGGTTATGTTCACTCACCCCGTCAAACTTCAACAGATAGTGGGTAAAATCGGATGGTACATGAGCCTGACCGGAACGCACTTGCGTAAAATCTTGATTGAATGCCAATACCGCCTTGGGCCTCGCGCCTCCTGCACTCATACCAACAGACAGTAATGACATCATCGCTTCGCGGTCTGCTTGCCCCTGTTGCTTTAGCTCGACTTTGAAACTGTTTCGTGAATCTAAGATATCTTGTGCGATGGACACCAGCGATTCGATT
This sequence comes from Alteromonas oceanisediminis, assembly GCF_018474025.1. Lineage (GTDB taxonomy): Bacteria > Pseudomonadota > Gammaproteobacteria > Enterobacterales > Alteromonadaceae > Alteromonas_E > Alteromonas_E oceanisediminis. Next base: position 188,531 of record NZ_JAHCTA010000002.1, read on the forward strand.
TCCACTTGCTGCGAAGCATTCAGGCTTTTTAGCTGGGTCGCTGGCGCATACTCCAAGGCGCCCATGCCGCGCTTCCCAGTGTATTGCAGGCGTTGCAGTGGTGTGATATCGCTGGGTGAACGACCTTGCCCTGCCACCCAGGCATTAAGAACCGCGTTACCAAAATCATCCGGCAACGAATCTGCAATTAGTCCCGGTAGCCCTTTGAAGGTGGCGAAATTCAGCTCTGGGAAGCTATAGATCTGCTCTGATAAAGGCATTTTGATGGGCGACAGCTCAACACCGTTTTTTACAAAGTCAGGCTCGTATTCAAAGGCACCCAGACCTTTCTCTGTGTCGAAACTGACGGCACCCACGGCTTTGTTGTGGTAGGTGACGTTGATAACCTCCATCACCATTCTGGGGTGTCCTCACTATCCTTGCGACGTTTCCCAGAAGCTCTCTGCCGTTTTTTGCCTTGCAGCTTGGCCAACTGAAGGGGAGAGACTGGTTGTTTGGGAAGGAAAAGGTCGAGTTGTTCGGTTAAATCCAGCGCCATCAAAATTGCGATCAGGATATCCAGTTGCACTTTGCCTTTCTCGGCGTTGAGCACCGTTTTGCGAGCGACGCCAGCCAACGCGGCAACCTCAGATTGCGTCAAATCTCGATTCAATCGAGCTTGTTTTAATCTTTCACCGAGTTCCTCAGCCAACGCTGCCGCTGTCTTCTCTTTCATGATTAAAGTTCTTATTTAGGCACTTTATGCAATCTGAATGGGTTTATGTTACTAACTTAGAACCTTAATAGGGGGTGTGTCAATGTGTAATTTTAATGTGTCTAAAATGGGATGATACTGCGATTTTTCATAGTTAAGGTGTATAAAGTGGGACATTATGGGGTTTGTATCTTTCAGTCTGACAAAATAATCTCTACTGGAAATGCACCACGGGCTGTAATCCTAATGACTTTGACTTCACTTAATGCAGAAATATTGTGATCGAACAAATCGATTTTAGTTATTTTAGACCATGGAAGTATCCCAGAGTGGTGACTACCCGATTGAATACCAGCATCCGTGATAACTAATTGACTATTTCTACGCTTTTTAGATTTCTTCAGCAGTATCACAAGCATTAATGCACAAAATAGCGTCGATATCCCTGCGCTGACAACAAGATGAGCGGAGTGCTCATCGTAAAAATGGGGATGTACACAATCCCCACAATCATTGCAAAGCCATAAGCCGCTAATTGCGTGGATGGTCTGTTGTCGTTATACGAATATACGTGCATGGTCATTTACCGAGATAATGATATCCAAATAAACACAGAAATCTTCTGCGAAAGAAGTCGCATCAAGTTGCTATAGTTTGAAAAAGATAATAGCAATACGATTGACCGATTTAAGCACAAAGGATTAAATCGCGTTGACCTCAATGTTTCTTTGCAACACATCAAGCCCCTGCATGTTTAAGAAATGCAGTAGGTCGATAAACACCCAGTTTTCAGCGAGTTTCCCCTCATGCTCTCTGTAAATATCGACAACGCGCATATCTGCGCCAGTTAAACCCGCGGGCATTCCCATATAGCCGCCGGAGTTTCGCACAGTCAGGTTTGCCCAACCGAAAAAGCCGCCAAAACGACCTTCTGCAAGGCGGCAAATGTGGCCGTTAAATCGATATCCATCGTTTAACGACTGACCAAAGGGGCGGGCATGTTGCTTAATGTAGCGTTCAATCGAATAGGTCGCACCAATCCCGTGAGGCCCCCACCAAAGCATATCATCATGCCAACTTTCGGCCAGTTCATCGGCATAGGTTAAGCGCTCTTTACTCGTTCTTTTATTTTTGCCCATCCCCGTTAACATGGCATTGATGGTATTCAAGGTGTTTTGACTGATTTCTGGATTTTGTCGAGACCACATCAACCCTTCGTGAGTCAATGGCCCCGGTTGAATGAGATGCGCCCCTGTTTGCGGAGGAAATGGATTCTGGCCTGCTTGTATCATCACTTGAGGTATATCGAAGAACATGGCTGATTCAGTGATTTTACCGTTTTCAACACGGTTAAATTCGACATATCGCATCATGACTATTCGCCCAGTCGGTCGAATACCCAGCCATGGATTGTCAAACAGCCCCATCAAATGGCCCATCGAAACCACCCATACTGACTCAAATCCGTCGATCTCATTGCAGCCAGCCATAAAAATATCAGGGCGCCTTTGTATGCGAGAGAACGCCTGTTTTAACGGAACCCAAAATTCCTCAGCCACAGCGTCGCATCCCGTTTTTTCGTTAAACGGATGCATGCCTCGCCACTTCCATTGAGGCGAGGTGTAGCGAGAAAGTACTTCTTTAGTCGAGGCTAATGGCTCAGCAAACAACGCCTGATGGAATTCCCGGACCAGCGATTTTTCAGCACTAAAGTCTCTATCGAACATAGCCATCGTCATACTGCTATTGCATTTGTTAATTGGCGTGCTGTGAGAAGCGCATACAAATTTTTGGGATCATCCAGTTTGGGTACAAGCTCGATGTCGCTACCTATATTATGCTCAGTTGCCTTGTCCAATAAATAGCGCAGCGCTGAATAATCTTCTAGCGCAAACCCAACCGAGTCGAATATAGTCACTTCGTCTTCTCGTTCGCGCCCCTGAGCAGTTCCGGCGAGTACCTTCCACAACGCTTCAACGGGGTGATCTGCAGGCAACTGCTGAATGTCTCCTTCCACACGGGTTTGTGGTTCGTATTCCACAAAGATACTGCCGGCTTTTAGCACATCTTCATGTAACTCTGTTTTCCCCGGGCAGTCACCGCCTATTGCATTGATGTGCATACCTGGCTCAACCATATCTGGATGCATTATCGTTGCCCAGGCTTTGTCGGCAGTGACGGTAGTAACAATGTCTGCACCACGAACGCAGTCTTCGGGTGAGTCAGATGTCGCTACGTTTAACGTGGGCGCTACCATTCTCAACTGCCTTTTCAATTTCTGTACTGCTTCTTTGTCGATATCAAAAATGCGTAGCTCTTGAATACCAACGATCTCTTTAAACGCGATGGCCTGAAATTCGCTTTGCGCCCCGCATCCAATCATTCCCATGATGTTAGCGTTGGGCCGAGCAAGCGCCTTTGCGGCCATTGCTGAGGTCGCGGCAGTTCGAAAAGCTGTGGTCAACGTGAGTTCCGAAAGTAGCAAGGGATAACCGGTTTCGGTGTCGGCAAGCGCGCCAAATGCCATCACGGTGGATAAACCAAACTTCGTGTTTGCCGGATGGCCGTTGACGTATTTGAACGAGTATCGTTCATTGTTTGCGACGGGCATAAGCTCGATAACACCTACATCTGAGTGTGCCGCCGTCCTTGCACATTTGTCAAAATCAGGCCATTTTAGAAAATCAGCGCGAATGTAGTCATGCATTTCCTGCAAAAAAGTTTCCACACCCACTTTACTCACCAACGTCACTAAATCCGAAACATCAATAAACTTGGTCACCTTACTTACTCCACAAAAACGTTATGCTCAATTTTTTATCTAACAGTAGCGCTTAAGTCTGCTCAGTCACCACTAAGCAAATTTAGCTTCGATGCTTGACTCGTCAACTTCTTCTGCTGGCTCAGGCTCAGCAATCCGAGGGATCCACTCATTTGCTGTGCTTAAATCCTCAGAATAAGAGCGATGCAGTATTTGCTCATCATCAAATCGAAACGTTGTGATTAGATAATGAAAGCTTGATTGCCTTGACTTACCCAGCTGTAGATCATGAATGGCGAGCAGGGCGGCAGCTTGGTCTTCATTAGAGAACGCTCGCAGTACGAATACCTTTCGTCGAGAGTCATGGCACTCGGCGGTTTGGGTTTTCATTGTGCTGAATGATTCGGCCAGGGTGCGTATATGCTGCGCCGCAGAAGCGTCTAGTGAGGCGTGTTCCGATGGGTTCATTGCAACAGCGGATGGCACTTGAGATAGCATAGGATCAAAAGCAACCGACACATATTGGTTCTTCTTTTTGGGCGCACCGCGCTTTGGGCCAGTCACCCAAAGCCGCAGAATATTATTGTTTACCGTTTCACAGAAAACTCCCATCGTTTCGCCCTGTTGGCTGACGCCTAACATGGCTACCATATCGCCTGATGAAACAATGTGAGGCGAAGCAAATGCATCGGTAAGAGGATGACGTCGAAAGTACTCAACAATTGCTCTATGTCCCCAGATTGATTGTCCAAAAACTTCAAGCCTGCAGGTATTCAACACATTGTTTTGATTCGACAATGTTCCAGTCACTAATGATTGTAATTGGGAGACTACTTCGTTCATGCGCCTAATCCTCCTGCTATTTGTCTGAGCACGGCCAATTCGTCAAACAGCGTTATATCTTCAACAACTTTGTCTCCGCGCATTCTTAGATGACTGACGTTTAGCAGGAGAATTTCTCTGCCTGACGGCTGGCCCCACACGCCAGAGCCTGTGTGCTTGCCTGTTAACGTCCAACGAATAGCCACGGCGATGTCACCATTCGGGAGCGGTCGTGCCGCCCAATGATCGATGCTGAGACTCAAATCGCTGAGTGCTGCGCATATTTGCAGTACACACCCTATCCAATAACCCTCGCCAAAACCGTGACGTTGCGTGGGCCATTGAACTTCTACAGCAGGCGACAAATGCTGTACGGCATCGCCAAATAAACTCTCACGGAAGGCCAGTATCAGCGCATCAGCATAGATTCTAGCGGGATGGTCGTTGGGGGGTAATGTCGCAGCGTTGCGCTTAACACTTTCGATCCATTCTTCTCGCCAGCTGTGCCGAGATAGATCGCCTTGCTGATCTGAACTGGCTTGCGATCTAGCGATATCCCAAGGGTTATGACCGAGTTGAGCCGCAGCGAGAAGATTGTCTCTCACCAGCCATTCTTCAATAATAAGGTTTTCTTTAACCACGCAGTCAGCAATCGTCATTACACCGCTAGGGTTCATCGATGCCATTCCCATTGCGTCATCACCCATATGAGTTCCATCACTTCTGATCCGATGAGAGCTGTAAAATAAGCCTGGCTCATCTTCGCTCCAAATGACATCCTCACCAACCACCGCGCGATCAGAAAAGGCGGCGAGCGCACCAATCGTGCCCCGTACTACCGCTTTGCTGCCGACAGTAGGTCCACTCAAGGTATGTAATTGGCAGTCTTCAGAGTAATGCGTATAGCAAAGCCCAATATTTTTTTCTTCCCATATCCGGTGAGTGCAACGAATAATGTAATCGACGATATCGCAATAGATTGGGTCAAAGTTGTTCAGTGTTTGACGACGCGGTTTCGGTTTAAGCAATTCTTTGATGGTCTGTCCAACGGGTGACAAAACTTCAGGGTTGTCATTCCACTTCATTTAGTGATCTCCATCTTGGCGATAGGCCGAAGCTAAAACACCCACTTCATCAAAAAGCATCCATTCCTCGACAATTTTGTCGCCCACAAACCGATGGTGACTCATGCCCATCATGTTAATGGGCCTTAATTCAGGTACATCGCCCAGCATACCGCCTTTTCGTGTACTGCCTGACAGCACCCAGCGGACGGCGACAATGAGTCCATCGGTTTCTTCTGAATAGGTAATTTTCTCAACAGAAATAGTGGCATCGGGCAACGCGGTTAGCATAAGCAGTAACAGCGCAGAGTAGTTTCGTTTCCCAATCGCCACTCTACCGCCACTCGAATGGCATACCATGTCAGACGAATAGTATTTATCGATCAAGTCAAATCGACGTAAATTCCAGATGTTATGGTAAAGATTGAGGAAATAGCCCTGTAGCGAATTTTCTGGGGTCTCCAGCGCTCGGCGGGGAACTTGTCCTATCATGCGTGTGGGAACTGAAACAACTTGGCTTTCCTGTAATGGGTGTTGCGCAATCTTTTGGGCAACGTCATGAATATTGAAGCCTAATTGACGCACTAAGGCGCCGTTGTCACGCACCAGCCACTCCGTATGAATTCGATTTTCAAGGCTAATGCAGTCTGCGCAAAAACGGATATTGACCCGTTTACCTGTAGCGGGTCCAAACATAGACGCACCTAGATTGGTTGAGCGGCTAAAACCTAAATGTGACGTGTAAAACCCTTCTGTTTCATTTCCAGCCCACGCGACATTTAAAAAATGTGCCTCACCATCTGGAAACCCGTTCAATGTTGCTGCCGTAGAGGCCATCACCTCTTCTACAGACCGAACGACCCCGTACGACGAATAGATAGTACAACTGTGATCATAGGTGTCGTAAATGCGCCCCATAGCGCGATCGACCCAAATCTCGTCCGTTATCCGAACGATGTAATCAACAATGTCCAGATATTGCTCTTCAAACCCTTTCATCGCCTGAGTTCGTTTACCGTTAGGGTGCCGTAAGGAGTGCGCATCGCGCTTGCGCACCTTAGTCACTTGCTCACGCTCCTCAACGGGGAAAGGGAGCCCCGAACGACTCTTATCAGCAATTTTTTTATCAGCCACTACTTATCTCCAAAAATCTCTGTTGAATCAATTACGCACTTGCTGCAGCTTTCTGTTCTGCTAACGCAGATTGTGTTGCTTCATAACTTTGTTTTGTCACTGTGATGCGCCCATAGAAAAATGTCGTTATTAAACCTGGAATGGTTGAGAGGACAAATGCCAGGGCTAACCCCATGAGAATCGGTTCTGAAACTTCGCCTGGGACCGCTTTTTCAGGAAAAGCGATAAAGGCCAATACCCAGCCTGCTAGCGCAGCGCCGATGGCTTGGTCAAGTCGGGCGAAAAAGGTTCGTGTCGAATACAAAATACCTTCTTGCCGAATACCGTGCTTTAACTCACTTTCATCCGCAATATCAGCCAATACTGAGTAAACTGTGGTGGTAAGTATGCTGTAGGGGGCATGCTGTAGCATTGAAAATAGAATAAGAATAGCGAGCAAATAAGGCGTGTTGTGCGACAGAATACCGTAATACCCCAATAGCAGTGGGATCGCTGGGCCTACGCAATACACCACACACGCCACCGCGGCTGTTTTCCGCTTATCAAATCGTTTATGGAATCGAGTCACCATGGAAGATCCAAACACGTAACTCACTAAGCTTCCAATGACAAAAAAGGCAATCTGGTCATTGGTCAATTGCCAGAAGAATGTGGCGGTGTAGAGCCACAGACCTGAACGAATGCCCACCATCATCGACATAAAGAAATACCCGATAAGAAGCATGACATAGCTCCTATTTGTTAAGGCTCGCTTGATGTCTCTGAAGAACTCAAGAAAACCGAATTTAGGCGTTTCTTCTTTCGGTGTGGTTAAGTAGGGGATGCGTGACTTGGTAAACCAACTCGACATAAATAGAATGACAAGCACGGCGATAGCAATAGTCATTGAGAATGTTGGCCATCGCTCGGGGTCCAGCGCGCCATTGGGGTATCCGGGGCTGGATTTAAACATCCAGCCGAACGATAGTACCCAGATAGCGGTGTCACCCATCCAGAGAAAGAATGTATTGTAAGCCATTACCTTGGAGCGTTCGGTGTAGCTGCTGGATAACTCACCGCCAAAGGCCATATGCGGCGTGTGATACACACTCATTGCTTGCTGTAACAAAATGTTGAACCCGGCCAACCACAAGAGTTCGACTGTTTGACTTAAACCATCAGGTGGATTGAACACCGCATAAAATGAAAACACAATTGGTAACATTGAGCCGAACATAAAAGGGTGTCTTCGCCCAAACCGAGATCGTGTTCTGTCTGACCACGAACCGACAATAGGATCCCAGAAAGCATTGATGACTAGACCTGCCGCAATAGCCATTCCAACTAAATCAGCCGGTGCGCCTCGCACTTGATTGTAGTAGAGGAGAAGAAACATATTGACCGTTGATAAAATGACAGCTTCGGCTGTACTACCAGAGGCATAGGCAACTTTTAAAGTACGCGTAATGGGGGGCGCCGAAGCGGTACTGTTTTCGATGTTTATTTCTCCTCATCTTTTCTGAACAGCTGCGATAAGCTGCTGAGTGTGAGTTGACATTATTGTTAAGAATGAAAACGGATTTGCGAACACTTGCCGCAAACCCGTGTTACCAACTCACCACTATCTAGTAGTAACGATAGCTCACTCTAATACCGTAAGTGCGCGGATCACTGTAGGTTCCTTGTATCTCACCGTTACTTCTTACGGTGATTCGGCCTAGCGTTGCTTCATTTTCTAGGTTTTGCACAAAGGCTTGAGCACTCCAAGCTCTATCTTCAGATTCCCAAATCACTCTCAAATCCGTTTTGAAGTAGCTGTCTTGCTCTATGTTAGGAGCAGAAGGGGAGAGTAGGTATGAACCTGTCCAATGTGTATTAAACTGCGGCGTGACCGTGCCGTATTGACCAAAATCCATCTCGTATGCTACCGAAATATTGCCTTGCCAATCCGGCGTATTCTGTACGCGTAAATCAGTGGGTATATAGGCAAAGTTAAACCCATCAATGCCCGTTTCAATAAAGTCTTCAGGGTTAGTCACCGCATTAGGGAAATAGCCACCGCCTACACCATAGTTCTGAGGTGCTGTTGGAGGAAACGCGCCCGATCCACAGCCGGGCTCCATGCTGTAGTAAAAGCAACTGAAGTTGGCAGGGTTATAACGAGGAAACTCATCATATCTCGCTCTTAAGTAGGTGAGTGAACCACTGACCTTCAATCCTTCTGCAGGAACCGCTGTGAACGAAACTTCCGCTCCTGGTGTGTCCTGCTCACCCACATTGAAAATAGTGGAGACATTTCGAGCTTGCCCGTCAACCGTGACGATTTGAGTGCCTTGCTCTTGTAGATCAGTGTATTTATTAAAAAATGCTGCCGCATTTACACGTAATTTTCCATCAAGAAACTCGTTTTTAGATCCCACCTCAAATGCTTTTACACCTTCCGAATCAAACGTTGTGATTAACCCGGGCGAATTGGCAGCGGTAAGACCTGCACCAAAACCGCCTGAGTGGCGACCCGTATTAAAACTCGCATACACCATATTATCTTTCGTGACTTGATAGTCGAGAGCAATCCGATAGGTGAAAAAGTCAAAGGTGCGTTCGCCACATAGCGTATAAAAATAATTGGGGACTTCAGCAACCGGCTGATCGCTTTGATCGGTCGATATACCTTGCGAGGTAAAGCCACCACATGTTGGATTGAAGTCGTAGGTAAAAAATGGATTGACCGCGTAGTAGTTTTGCGGGTCGGTAAAACCTTGTTGCTCAGCATACTGACCGGCGAACAACGTACCGTTAGAAGGCGATTGCGTTATTGTTTTATATTCCTTGTCATCTTTGGTATAGCGAACACCTAGGGTTAACGCAAGCGTATCAGAGAGATCGTAGGTTCCCTGTGCATATACCGCAAACGACTTTGTTTTTGCTTCTGCTAGGGAGAGGAAGTCAAACAGATTTCCCGTGGTGAAATCAACATTACAATCTGCGGGCGTCGTGAAGCTAAATTGGCATCCGTTTGCCGAACCACCTAAACCGCCGCCTGCGCCAAAATACACCGGTAGCCCAAGTGATTCAGCCGTTTCCGTCGAGTAGTTACGGTTAAGGTAATAAAAGGAAGTGCCATCTCGACCTTCTTCCTCAAGATAAAAAGCACCCACCGTATATTGTAACGGGCTGTCTGAGTTGGTCGATTGCAATTGAAATTCTTGTGTGAAGACTTCCGATTGCGTACCCCCAGCAAAATATCGTAGGGGTAGGGGAGTACCATCTCCATCACCACCTGCCGTTGTGTCAAAGTCGGTATACGACGTAATTGAGCGGAAGCGTAAACTTTGACTGATGTCATAATTGACGACCGCACTATACTGTGTTTGCTCAAGATCTTCATAAGGAACCGCATCATAGATGGACTCATAAGGACCGGGAACGGGTATACCGACATCGGCACCATTCACGTCAGGTATACCGTCGCGTAGTGCATTTGAAAACGGGTAGAGCGTTCCGGTACCTACGTTCAATCCATTGAAGCCGCCAAGGCCTGGCGCCGTGCCAAAAAAGTTGGCAGTGACCCCGTTAAAAACGACTGACCCGCCGGGAGGTGTAATCAGGTTTGGATCGATAGCAACGCCGATCACCTTACCGTTTGCGACATTAAATCCTGCGCCACCCCGTTTGAAATAGCTACCCCGTACCAAAACTTCAAGGTCATCGTTGAAAGATGACGGAACCCATCTGACTGCGCCTCGAATATAGTCTTCTTCTTTATCTTGTAAGTCGGCATCATCAGTGACAATGCTTTCAAGAAAACCATCACGTCTCTCTGTCGCACCTGCGAAGCGCAACGCCAAGTCAGAATTAACCGGTAGATTAACAAAACCTTCAGCGCGTGTTCGATTGTAGTTACCTAACGTAACGTCGAACCCCGCTTCAAAATATTCGGTTGGCGGCGCCGTGGTCAACGAGATATTGCCGCCATAACTATTGCGGCCAAACAGTGTTCCCTGTGGCCCTTTCTGTACTTCTACTCGCGCTAAATCGACCAACGCTGCTGTCGCTTGCTGTGGGCGAGCCTGATAAATTTCATCAATATAAAATCCGATTCTCGGATCAGAATTCAGGCCGATGGCCTCTGTGTAAACACCGCGGATAGCAGGTCTTTGTGCTGCCCCTGTGCGGTTGAGACGAAGACCTGGAATGACTTGTTCTAAACGACTGACATCGCTGATGTCCTGCTCTCTAATTTCCTTTGCTGTGAGTACCGCTACAGAAACAGGGACCTCCTGCAAATTTTCTTCTCTACGCTGCGCAGTAACGATGATCCTTTCAACCGTGCTTGACGCTTCAGGCGGTTCATTAGAACTGCCACTTGCATCTTGTGCGGCACCTGGAAGAGCGAAAACCATTGGAGCAAAACTGGCGGCTAAAGCCACTTTTTTCAACTTAAATATGTTATTCATGATGTTATCTCTAGGCTGTCTTAAGTTTAAAATATTGCATTCGAAGTCATTGCGCAAGTTTTTTCACATATTTATTACAATTTTTCTCGCGTAAATACTCAATCTGCGGGTTTTTATCACTTCAATTGGGTTGGCTGTCGTTCAATTAGCTTCGCAAGGCCGGCGGTGAAAATAGGGGGTGTAGACCTAATTTGCTGAAAAATATCATTTTTTTGCATAGCAAATTGTTTGGTTTAGTCTTTGGGTTTCGAGAGAGGGTAGCCCGTTCATGGCGAATAGGCTTTGAATTGCGTGGCTTGAAATCCGTGCGAATGCGTTAAATGCATTCGAAGTATTTAATCTTGTGTTGGGCCTTACTTTTTAAGCGTGCTTAAGAGTTGTGCTACGCCTTGTTTGATAAAACCGTGATCCGAATTTAACAAAAATAGTGATACGCCTTTGTCCTGCCAGAACGGCACAGCCTCTATTGAGGGTACGAACATGCCTAGCGTGCGATTGAATGCTTTTGCACTGTTTACAATTTTTTCAACAGCTGATTGGACTTCTGGCTCGTTAACATCGGTAGCACCTAGCGCGACAGTGAGGTCCATTACTCCAATGAAGAAACAGTCAATCCCGCCAACCTCCATGATTGCGTCGATGCAGGCTAATGCGGCTAAATCTTCTATTTGCGCAATTATGGTGGTTTGGAAATGACTGTTTTGGATGTTTTCCATTAAGGGAGAGTGTGTGTACTTTGCGAATCGAGATGACCCAGCGTAGCCTCGTCCAGCAGCACCATAATAGCTTTTCTTTACAATCTGCCGCGCTATGTCAGGGCTGTCAACATGCGGAACAACAATACCAGAAGCACCACAATCCAATGCATTAAGTATCTCACTGTCAGAGCTGTCTCTGAGTCGAACCAGTACGGGTTTATCATGCGCCCTGAAAGCCAATACGGCCGCATCGATGTCCTTTCGGTCGAAGGGAGAATGCTCCGCATCGATGCAGCACACATCGAGTTGAGTCAACGCCAGTACTTCTGCGATCATCATTGATGGTGTTTTCATAAAGGTGCCAATTTGAAGAGTCTTTCGCGAAAGCGCCGATTTGAACTCGCCAGCTGCCGTTTTCATATTATATGTTTAACCAATGTAGTAGTAATTCATTAACCTGCTTGGGCTGTTCTAAAGTGCTTAAGTGGCCGCATTGCGGCAAAATATGCAGTTCAGACTCGGGAATGTGTTCTGCCATTACGGTATGACGCTCCACGGGGCATAGTGTGTCTTGTTCCCCACAAATGATTATGGATGGCACGGAAATAGTATTTAGGGTGGCAAAGCTATCTACCCGGGAGTTAAGAGCTTGCAGTTGAGATCTTCCGCGCGTCCAGCCGGTAGACCTAGCCATGTTCTCGACAATGGTCTCAAGCGTTTTCTCATTGTCAGACGGCTTAAAAATGTACTGAGGGAATAAGGTGGATTTAACAAAGTCTGCTAAGTTTTCGTCTGCGTTACCTGATTTTGCATCGAGGGTGCGCACAACGCCGTTACGCGCATTGCGCTTCTCCTGCGTTTCTGCAAACGGGTTTGTGTCGAGCAGCGCTAAGCGACTGATTCTGTCGGGTGCTTGTCGCCACAACTCAAAGGCCAATATTCCACCCATCGACAAACCGCACAATGCAAAGCGTGAGGGGGCTTTCGCTAATATTGTGCGCGACATATCAGCGAAGGTGTTCCCGCCTTCAAGTTCAGCCACCTGAGAGTTAATTCCTCTTTCTCTCAGAAAGGCCTGTTGCGGGCTAAACAATCGTTGGTCGCAGAAAGTGCCTGGCACAAAAAGTACAGTTTGCATGCTAGCCCTCTGTCAATAGAAAAGGTTTAATCCGGTACTCACAGGTTGTCAGCCTGTTTACTTCCCAAGCTTCTCTTTGTATCGACGGACTCTGATGTCTGCCTGCTCTTTGTGGCCTGCAAAGCCTTCTAGCGCACACAAACGCGAGCAGTACTCTCCGATCTCCAGAGAAGCCTGTTCGGTCAGCTTCTGATAGGTGCAGGTTTTAATAAATTTACCTACCCATAAACCCCCTGTGTAGCGAGCCGCCTTGTTGGTCGGAAGGGTGTGATTGGTGCCGACAACTTTGTCACCATAGGATACGTTGGTTTCTCTGCCTAAAAACAAGGCGCCATAATTCGTCATATTTTTCAAAAAGTAGTCGGGATCTTTCGTCATAACTTGAACGTGTTCTGAGGCGATGTAGTCGGCGACCTCGACCATTTCCTCGTATGAATCTGCAACAATAACCTGGCCATAGTCCTCCCATGCTTTTCCAGCAATTTTTGCGGTTGGTAATACGGTAAGCTGGCGCTCCACTTCTCTCATTGTTGCCTTCGCGAACGACTCCGAATTCGTCAGCAATACCGCAGGAGAATTAATGCCATGTTCAGCTTGGCCAAGCAAATCTGCCGCTGCCAATTCTGGATCGCAGCCTATGTCATCTGCAATAATCAGGGTTTCCGTCGGGCCGGCGAGTAAATCAATTCCTACACGTCCAAATAATTGTCGTTTAGCTTCGGCGACAAAAGCGTTCCCCGGGCCAACAATAAAGTCAACTGCGTCAATGGTTTCAGTCCCAAGCGCCATTGCGCCAACGGCTTGTACGCCACCAAAGCAATAAATTTCGTCAGCACCTGCCAGTGACATCGTGGCGACAATGGCGTCATTTGGCTTGCCATTGAATGGAGGAGCACAAGCAATAACACGTTTGACGCCGGCAACTTTGGCGGTTGCAACTGACATATGCGCTGATGCAACTAAAGGGTATTTCCCGCCAGGGATATAGCACCCTACGGAGTTCATCGGGATATTCTTATGCCCCAAAATAACACCCGGACGCGTTTCAACCTCCACATCCTGCATTGAATCACGTTGAATACGGGCAAAGTTCTTTACCTGCTCTTGCGCGAACTTGATGTCGTTTAACGTCTGTTCATCGAGGCGGCTAATACAAGCTTCAATTTCACTATCAGACAGCCTGAATGATTCAGGAGACCAATTGTCAAACTTTTCGGATAAGTTGCGAACGGCGGAATCACCTCGCTCGCCAATATCTGCCAAGATACCCTCAACCGTTTCGCGAACTTGTTGACTGTTCTGAACAGCCACTTCTACATCAATCCCATTTTTTAAATAACGCGCCATGATTAGTCTACTCCAACGAATAATAAAGTTTAGATCCAAGTAAGCTGAGCTGCTGTGTTCCCAGCCGTCACTATGTGCAATATGCCATCGCTGTCGCCTGTGTTTTTAATCTGGCGTATCGCATTGGCGGGAATCGATACCGTATCTTCTGGGCCTAGCTCTCGCACCAGTCGGTCATCATTGTGTTCAAGTGTGATTAACCAGTTTCCCGACTCCACAACATAGACTTGTACTGCATCGACTTGATGCGCGTTGAATCCGTTATTGGGTGGAGCCACTATGGCGCCCAGCGCAAAGGAATGCGGGTTCAAAACATGTGATTTAACTTGTTTCGTGTCCGTAAAATTTTCACCGATGATGGCATGAAACGTCTTTTCTCCGCCGTCTATTGATTCATCACCGAAAACGTTATTGTGGCCTGTCATTTTACTGACATTATAGACCCGAGCTGCCATCTCTAGGGGGCTCACACGATGAAACTGGAGTAATTGGTCTTCAGATAAAGTTTGCATTAATTCATCTTTAGGAGGGAGCTCCTGACCGGCATTGGTATCAATAAGCTTGGAGTCTTTCGTCAAGTAGAAACGAAACTCTGCGGCACCTTCAATAACAGCGTTTTCCCAAATAACGTTGCCGGAATCATCTTCACCTAGAAACGAAATCATGAAGTTGTCGTCGGAACCAACGCTTTCAAAGGCTCGAAAACATCCGACCGGGACGGTAATGACATCGCCAGGGCTCAAGACAACTTCCCCATCGGAACCATCATGCCCCCAGAAGAATCGCCAGTCTCCCCGACAAATTAAAAACACTTCGGCAGTTTCATGCGCATGCAGCGAGTTGTATTTGCCCGTTGGTAGCGAGACCCCGCCGACATTGAAGCCGTGTGGCTCGACAATGTTGATATGCTGTTTACTATTTTCGGCAACGCCTGGGCCGATAATGCAATAATTCAATTTCCCATCACGATTGGGCAAACGCGTGTCAACGAAAGCTTCTGCGCACGGAACGTAATCATCTTTTTTAACAACTCGCTGCGCTAATGTCAGAGTTTGCATCAGAAAAAACCATAATTTTGACTTCGAATTCAAAAATGGTAGGTTTTATTCTTGGGGTTTGCAATAAGTAATTTAGATTTTTGTTACAAAATAAGTGAGCTGACAGACAGGGGGACTGTATTATTTACACGTTTTACCTTTGATAAAAACGCCACTAAATACACGTTTTTCTGGGGGAAGTGCAGAGTTTTCAATGCGTTGCATTAAGATGTCAACCGCAGCGTCGGCCATCCGTTCCAGTGGTTGCGATACGGTAGTCAATTGATAGGATTGCCAGCTAGCAGGTTCTGCACCATCAAACCCGACGATACTGATATCTTTGGGCACGGAAAGATTGCACTCTTTGATCGCCGCGTCGTAAGCACCTAAAGCCATTATATCGTTCGCGCAGATAATGGCATCGGGCTGCCATTGGTGCTCGAGGATAAGGGTCTTTATTTGTTGATATCCGCTCGAATAACTATAATTGCCCGCTACAATTTGAATATCGTCAACGTCGAGCTCGTGCAAACGCTCAAGCGCACCTTGCATACGTTTCTTTGAGACCGCTGAATCTGCAGGCCCAGTCAACAGGCAGAAACGCTTGTGCTTGGATTTGAATAGATGATCGACCAGCATCCTTTCACCCTCGGCAACATCACAGGTTACGCTGTTGCAAGGCCCCGATTCCGTCGTTCTGTTGTAGTACACGAAAGGAATGCTGCGCTCACTGAAAAAGTTCAGTTGAGTGTCTTTTAGCTGTGCAGCCAAAATAACGCCGTCCACTTGATACTGCCAAACCTGGTCAAGCATGTTAGTGACATCACTTTCATTTTCGAGTGTAAACAAGAGCATATGAACGCCGCGTTTATTAAAATCTCGTGATAATTCAACAAGTAATTCGGGATAATAAAGATTTGTGTTGTTGTTGATTACCACAGCAACGATATTCGATCGCCGAGTTATCAGTGATCGTGCAATAGCGTTGGGTTGATAACCCAACTCCACAGCCACTTTCTGAACTCTTTCACGCATCTTCTTTGAAATGCTTCCGCCCTGTTTAAAGCAGCGTGAGACAGCTGATTGAGAAACGCCCGCCGCTCTGGCAACATCATAGGAGGTTGCTCGTTGCTTATTGTCTTCAAGCTCTTGTTTTACAGCGCTAACTTGCTTCTCAAAATCTTTCATATAAACCAATATTATCGTTGCCTTCAAATGCAAAACGCGCAGTAAACATGCTATTTGCACTACTATCGTTGATCATAAATCATAGCATGTATATCAACGCCAAAGAACTGCTGATAAAAGCCTAAAACCATAAAATAGAACTAGGTGATATTCTCTAATCTCCGCTACATCCGTAAGCACGCCCTAGCATTTGAGGGGAACCTACTACCACAAACTTATTGCTAAATGCATTCGAATGCATTTACACTGATGAGGATGTCGAAGGAATAGGTTTAGCGAATGAGTACTTTATATTCCAGCTCACTTCTAAAAAACAAGGTCGTTTTAGTTACCGGTGCAGGAAAAGGCATCGGCCGCGCATGCGTCCAAGCATGTGTCCAAGCGGGAGCGCACGTGATTGCCGTAGCTCGAACAGAAAAGGATTTAAAGCGTCTGGTGGAGGAAAGTAGTGGCGCCGTGGATGCTTGGGCAATGGATGCCACCAGCGAAGCGTTTATACACAGAATAAATGCGCTAAAGCAGTTGGATGTGCTAGTCAATAATGTGGGCGGCAACCAACCTGAGCCCATCAATGATGTCGAAACCGCTACGCTCGATAGGCTCCTGAACCTGAATGTCCGGTCGGTCTTTTTAAGCAGCCAAGCAGCTGTGAAAAAGTTCGATGAATGCAAGCAGCCGGGAAATATTATTAACATCACATCGCAGATGGGCCATATTGGTTCTCCCAATCGTACCGTTTACTGCATGACTAAACACGCCATAGAAGGTTTGACAAAAGCGCTCGCAGTCGAGTGTGCTAAGCGAAACATCAGAGTGAATTCAGTTGCTCCTACGTTTATTGAAACGCCACTTACAGCACCGATGCTCGAAGATTCAACGTTTAAAGAATTCGTGTTGTCGAAGATACCCATGGGGCGCATAGGACAGCCAGTGGATGTGGCAAATGCAGTTGTTTATTTAGCGTCTGAACTGAGCGGTTTAGTGACTGGAACCAGCCTGAAAGTAGATGGCGGCTGGACTGCCGAATAAGTTACCTATCCACTGGGAATGGAGTGTCACCTACGTATTAGGTAAACACCTTGAAAAATGGTGCCAAGAGATGGATTCGAACCATCAACGCAAAGATTTTCATTCTTCCGCTCTACCTTTGGAGCTGCCTTGGCATAAAGGCGAACAACGAGACGTTGACGTGACGTGCACTACAGATCAATTATCTCCCCATCGGGCAGTGTGATCACCACAGCGAGTTCTCCACCAAGCGATTTTATGTATTTCGATAGCTTGTGAACGGAGATATCTGCCATTTCTTTTGCTTCCAGCTTACTGACTGCTGAACTGCTGACATTCAGTGACAGTGCGATAATTTCTTGTTTAACGGCACTGCGTTGGCGTAATTGTTTCAGTGTTTGCATTTTCTTCTCCCAGCGGTTGGGCATAAAAAAGCCCAGAATGTATCTGGGCTCTTCTTGAAAATGGCCCAGCAGCGTTAACGCTCCTGAGCTGAGTCGGGCAGCGTTATGATCCAGAAAAGAAGTGCGTAAATCGAAAACAGTTCATCATGCTGCTCGCCTTTAAAGTTTATCAGTGTGTGATTTCAGTCATTCGATGCTAGCAACGTTACGTCTAAGTCGCTAGCAAAAAAGCTTTCCCATTTGGAAAGTATTCAAACCCATGTGTTGAAACGGTCATCAGCAGTTTTTAACACATCAGACTGCTGTGGTTTCTTGAAAATAGCGCCGCCGCTCGTGCAACGCAACTTGCATGTGGCGCTCGCGAGTGAAAACATAGGCATCGTCGTAGTTTCACCACCGCGTGAAGCCAAACATCAATTAAAAAAGGAATTTTAGTATGAACATGAATGCAACGCTCATTGGCCAAATCATCTTTCTGCTGGTAATCCCCATAACACTGCTTGGCTATTACCTAGGCAAGCGCAAAACGCAGACACCGATCCTGACGGCCGTGTTGGCTTTTTTTAGTGCGTTTGTTCCACCCGTTGCACTGATCTTTTTCATTGTGCTGGTGGTGAAAAGCGATGTAGAAAAACCGGAAAAGGTAGCTTAATCACCAGCGCTATCGCCATTCAACGGTTTCACGCTGGTGCTATATTTGCTTAGCTCTTAGATAATTGGCTGTTACGCGCTGGAAGGTGCACTGAAACAGCCGCTTAGCACACCCAATGCGTGTAATTTTTACGTGGATGGGGTGGATAATGACTATCTGGAGCCTTTGAATGACCCATTCCCGAATCCCCCTCAACACATTTTCTCAAGCGAATGATGCACAAAGCGGTGGCGAATCGCTGGAAAAACTGTCGCCGTTAGAAACGCTGGAGTCCACATTGGTTGGTATCGCGCAAGGGTTCTTCGAGCACCTGCCGTACATGGCTGTGGGTTTTGCTGTCGTTTTACTGACGTGGCTGCTTTCGTCAGTGATTGGCAATACGGTAAAGAAGTTAGCCGACCGTCGAAATTCACGGGATTCAGTGCGTGAGTTACTTGTACGATTGACCAACATCGCCGTATGGACGCTGGGTCTTTTACTCGCGGCTTTGGTGATGTTTCCCGGCTTAACGCCTGCAAAAGCGCTGGGCGGGCTTGGGCTACTCTCAGTGGCAATTGGTTTTGCGTTTAAAGAAATTTTTGAAAACTTCTTCGCGGGCATTTTGTTGTTGTGGAAGTACCCATTTGAAAAAGGCGATTTTATCGAATGTGAATCGATTATGGGAAAGGTCGAGAACATTTCGGTGCGCATGACCACCATTCGTAAAACCGATGGCGAGTTGGTAGCAACGCCAAATTCCTTTTTGTTTAAAAACCCGGTGCGTGTGCTAACTGATCTTGACCTAAGGCGGATCACCATTATGACCGGGGTTGCTTATGATGAAGATGCTGACGCGGCGGTCACGGTGATTGAAAATGCACTCGCGCAGTGCGACACGGTGGATAATTCCAAACCGGTGGAAGTCTTTTTAGCCGGATTTGGCGCTAGCAGCATAGATATTGAGGTGACGTGGTGGACAGAGCCGACGCCACTCGCTCATCGTAAGTCAAGAGGCGAGATCGTCGGTGCTGTAAAACGCGCTTTGGACGACGCGGGTATCGAAATCCCATTCCCATACCGAACCATGACGTTCAAGGAGCCGTTAACCATACAACAGCAACGTTAATCTTTCGAATGAAGGCGGCGCGTACAATTTACAGGGGTGTGAAGTTATGTCAGTCGTACGCGCGATTTAATGGCAAGTTGGCGATACTGTTTAAGTCTAACTAACTGATAATTAAGTAAAAGGTTGTATAATCTGTTGGTTAAATTTTCGGCATTGAATATGCAGCGCTACTGCTTAAACGGACATCGAGGGAATATCTCATGAGCGATACACATTTTAATTCGTACTTTATAACCGATACGGTAGAAACAGCGACAGACGTCATTGATCAGCTCAAGTCGTTAGGAATACCTGAAAACGACATCGGTGTTGTGAGTAAGGATAAGGATATTGCAAAGGCTGATTTGCCCGAAGCCGATCTAACTGAGAAATCTCAGTTACCAGAAGCACTCAAACGCGGTGCGATGTTAGGCTCTGGTTCAGGGCTGTTTGCTGGTGTACTAATGGCCACATTTCCTGTCGTGGGATTTACCGTGGGCGGAGCGGCTATTCTTGGTATGACAGCAGGCGGCGCGGCAGCAGGCGCATGGTCTGCCAGTATGATTGGCGTCAGTGAGAATAGCGAGCTGGTTGAACAGTTTGAACAAGCTTTAGATGATGATAAAACCTTAATTTTCTGCGAGCTTGACGCATCGCAAAGAGAGCAGGTTGCAAAGCGTTTTAGCAGCGTAAAGTCTGGCACAATCGAATAGGACGCCGACCATGCCCTATGATTCATTAAGCGACCTTCCCGATGGCGTTTCGGATAACCTGCCCAAGCATGCGCAGGAAATCTATCTCGCCGCCTTCAATAGCGCGTGGGAGACTTACAAAGACCCTGACGACAGAAGAGGTGATGCGGATCGCGAAGAGGTTGCACATCGGGTCGCTTGGTCAGCGGTCAAGGAAAAATATAAGAAATCTGATGGGAAGTGGGTAAAAGCTGATTGACAGCGCGCGCTTATCCACTGTTCTAAACTGCACCCCGTTTTCTCCGGCAGATTTGCAATCATGCTTTGCGCCATTTCTTCTGGAGTTGCCATCTATATCTTCGCTGTACTTATTCTGCATCACCCAAACGTTGGTCAAATCACTATAAGATAGTATTCAACCAATTGCACATAGGTCGGGGAAGGGATAGGCTAAGAAACCCAATTTTTATATCGAACGAACCATGTCGAACTTACTCACCAAAGTCGCACTATCCTTTGTTGTTCTATTTACGCTAAGTCATCAGGTATCTGCGCATGACCACAGCACACCCGAAGACGCCATCAACGTGTACATCACCGCGGTATCAACCGGATCTGGTGAGCATATCGTTAAGGCTTTTTCTGAATCTGCGTCGATTCAATATTATGATGATGAAAATACGTTCAAACGTTATACACGGCACGCGTTTTCTACGTTAGTCGATACAGGCAATACATGGGACGCAAAAATTAACATCGTCGAACTCAGAAAAACAGGCAATGCCGCGAGCGCGACGGTAGAATTCACATGGGGAGCTGACGAACAGCATGGTTACGTTGATTACCTAAACTTGATATACGACGGTAGCCGTTGGCAGATCACGGATAAGGTTGCTAACTACGTGAAACGCAAATAAAAATGGCGTGAGCTTCTGGTGCGATTAATGGCTATCGCCTAAGTCACCTAGGCAACATGGATTGTTGCAGGCCGTCGCAGTTCTTTAGTTTTACCAACCTAAGACGACCTGCTCCATACGCAGCCATTACTTTGTAGGTGCTAACCCTTTTGCGCGCTCTTCAATGGCGTCTTCCAAATCAAAGTTTTTCTGTTTCCACGCGCCGGCATCTTCAGGCGTAAAGTTTTCTTGTGCCCATGCTCTGGCTTCGTCCGCTTCAAAACCGTTCATGCGCCAATTGCTCGCCTCAAAAACGGTAAACTGGGATTTGGACCAGCGAATAATATCTTCTTGTTCAACAAAACCTTTGTTCATCCAGCGCTCGACATCGTTTGCATCCAGTCCATTGTCGATGTATTCCATGGCAGTACGTTCGTTGATATTGAGTGACTCCCAACGCGCCTGTTCAAGATCGGTAACAGCGTTCCAACTGCTGCTACTCGCGCATGCTGTGAGCAGCGCAAAACCCAGTGATATAAAGCCAATTTTTAATGTGTTCATAGTATTTCCCTTATTACGAATGAGATTGTTTATCGAAGTCAATGACGCCACAGGCGACACGCTTTCCGCCACCACCGAGTGGCTTTGGTGTATCGGAATAGTTGTCACCGTGAGCGTGTATTATCAGCGCTCGCGCATCGATGTCGTCGAGAGAAAGTCGTGGCGCCAATACGGGTGTGGCTGCGGTGCCATCCTGTGCGACATACAAGGCTGGTAAATCGCCAAGGTGAGCGTCTTCTGACCATGGATAACCATGGTTATTGGTGTTTTCAGGATCGTAGTGACTTCCAGCGGCACCGCCAATAATGGTTTCTCCCTCTTTCACAGCAGTTCCGCAGTCTGGATTTTCATGTACATGAAAACCATGAATGCCGGGCGTTAACCCTGATAAATTGGGGGTGAAGACGAGCCCGTGATCGGACTCTGACACAGTCACATGGCCAACCGATTGCTCAGTTGACAAATCTTGCAGAGTAATGGTTTTTGTCTGTGACGATTCAGCGTGCGCGCATGACATTGCAAATGCGGAGCACAATAATAGACCTGTAAATTTGCGGCGGATCATAATACCTCCATTACGGTTTAATGTAAGAGTTCCGTAACGGGTGGGTAGCACATTTCGCACCATTATTTCAAAGTCTGGGTTTAAACAATGATTTAGCCGCCAAAACCCTCGTCAGCAAGCCACGCTAAGCCATCACCGTACTGTTGAAAATAGCGGGCAGAGTAGAGTGGATCGGGCGGCATCATCGCATCAATCTGGAAGATTTTTACTTGGCTCGCATCAATAATGTATGCTTCTCTGCGCAATCCCATGGCCACCTGTAATTGGGTGCCGTCGGTGATGATTTCCTGGAATTCAGGTGTGCCTAATTCCCATTCACGCACATCAACAATAGTTGCCCAGCTACGGCCGTTTAACGGTTTTACAAGCTGTTCGACACCGCTTAGGAAGGCTCTGGCGAGCGCCTCATCCCATTGTCCTAGTGCGATGAGCTCAACAACATTACCATTGCGATTAAGTTGAAAGCTTCCTTTCTTTCCTGAAAACATCTGCATAATGTGATTTGTATCCGAAAGACTCGTTACAGTATGGTCGACCTTTTTCAAATTACCAGTCCATGGCACATTTCTAAGACTTGCTGAGGGAACAGCGGGGTAGCGCTGCGTGATCCGGTCAGTGTGTAAAAAATAGTGAACCTGCCGTCAATATTACACTTGAGTTAAATAACGAATGTTCTCTTCTGTGTAATCAGTTCTTCGGAATCACTTCTTCTGAATCAGGGTGCAGTGGCAACACGTTTTGCGATGTGCGAACCATGGCAACATAATGACTTTCGTGTTCTTCTGGTTTCTCCACGATCCGTGAACGGACCAGTTGCGCAGTCAGCAACCCACTAAACACAATAAGCACCATCACATAGTAGGTCGGCAACGCAGCGACGCCCACATACTCAAGTGAGAGTCCCGCCAACGCAGGTCCGATGAACGAGCCGAGCCCATAAACCATTAAGAGTGCACTAGAGCCGCCAACCAAATGATCCTTGTGAATTCTATCGACTAAGTGCACTACCGAGATTGGGTACACCGCTAACACCAAACCGCAGAAGATCGCAGAAAGCGCGGTGATCACGTACCGTTCTGCCGCAAAGTACATAGCGCCGATAGCCATCGCCAAGGCAATGAGAGCCGCGCCGGTAAAAGCAAAGAGGATGACCCGCCGGCGGTCCATGGTGTCTGACCACCTGCCGACAGGATACTGTATCGCTGCACCGCCCAGGATAGATAATGAGATAAACGCCGCTAACTGGTTTTCACTGTATCCGAGATCGCTGACAAACAGTGGCGTCAGGCCCCAAAAGGGGCCCATAATTAGTCCAGATACTAGGCAACCAAGAACAGCAACGGGCGCTGCATCATAAACTTTACGGATGCTCATGGACGGCATATCCACAGCCACATGAGGTTGTTGCAGTCGTGTCCATGAAATCGGCATGATGGCGGCAGTGACTAACATGCCAGCGAGAATGAAGAGGGTGTAACCCGTTGCGTTATCAATCAATAGCAGTTGCTGAGAAGCGGCGACGGCAATCAGGTTTATCAGTGTGTAAATCGAAAACACGCGGCTGCGATACGCATCTTGTGTTTGCCCATTCAGCCAGCTTTCCACTACGGTATAAACGACAAAAATGCCAAACCCGGTTAGAAATCGGATCACAAGCCACGCGAGTGGCGACAGCAACATCACATACGCCAGTGCCGCAAAGCCCAGCAGTGCGGTACAAAAAGTAAAGCAGCGAATATGACCCATGCGTTTGATGAGTTTTGACGCAACCAGTGTGGCGACGAAGGCACCGAGAAAATAGACAGACGTTAGCAGACCAAGAAATTTTCCCGAAAAATCTTCAGCCACACCGCGTAACACGAGCAGGGTGGTCAGCAAACTATTGCCTAGCAACAACAGAAACAGGCCGATAAACAGCGCCATGATTGATAGCAAGATTGAACGCATGTAGTGTCGGTCAGTTAGGATTCGAATACTTTTTGAGTATACCTGACCTCAATAAGAATAGAAATTTCGCGGCTACACCAATTTATAGCACTAAAGTCCTACAGCCAATCGTTTAAAAAACACTCACACTTGTTTAACGTTTCATTAACAAGTGGGTGAAGACATGAATCAGTTCAATCGAATCAATACCGTGGTGTTGGTGGCACTTATGCTGCTATCTGGCGCCGCGATGGCAGGTAGCTGGCAAAACAACGTCAGTGTGGGTGGTTTCAACAAAGTTCATATTTACACGCCTGATACTCAGTCGAGTGTTGGCAATGGCCGTGCGCTGTTGGTGGTGCTGCATGGATGCACCCAGTCTATTGATGCGTACTTAACGGCAAATTTAGAAGATGCCGCCGAAGAATACGGTATGGTAATCGCTGTTCCTGATGCAATGAATAAAGCCGGCTTTAGCTGTTGGTCATATTGGCAGGGAACACGTTCGCGCACTGCGGGCGATTACAAAAACTTAATATCACTGGCGACGTCACTTTCTGGTAACTCTGCTTATAATATCGATGCCGATCAGGTCTATATCGCAGGTTTATCATCGGGGGCGGCGTTTGCTAACACCGCCGCTTGCATCGCGCCAGATGTCTTTGCTGGTATGGGGATCAGCGCAGGCCCCAGTATCGGTACGAGCTCCAGTGGGGCGATTGGTTCGTGTGAATCCGCCAATGTAGCGTTGCGCTGTGAACAATACGCTGGCAGTTACAGTGGATTTTTAGATACGCAGGTTGCTTCAATCGCATTTGGTGACGCCGACACGACTGTCGATCAGTGCTATAACCGCCAGAATGCAGAGGGCATGGCCGATGTTTACGGTGTCGATGAGCTGCCGGGCAGCAATGTCGTGACGGAAAACGGTCGCACAGCAGATGAGTACCTGTGGGAAGATAACCGAGTATCCATGTTATGGTTTAACGGTGTTGACCACGCTTGGTCGGGTGGTGTAGGCGCTTCTGGCTCGTACATCAATGGGTCGAATATTAACTACGCAAATTATTTAGGGCAATATTTTCGGGACAACAACCCACGAATTGATCGAAACACGCCGCCAGAGTTAAGTAACGTATCTGTGCAGGAGAGTAACGGTGTACTGACAGTGACTGGGAATGTGTCTGATGCTGATAACGCGGTACAGCGACTTGATGTGCACATTCGCGATACCGACGACAACCAAGTGCATTTAAACACCACTGCTGTGGCTAGCGGCACGTTCAGCGTGACGTCTCAGCCGCTGCCTGATGCGCTGTACTTTGTTAGCGTCAATGCAAGCGATGTTGATGGTGCAATTTCAGAAACGGTCACCACGTCAGTCAGAGTCGGACCGGCTCCGCCAGATACCGCACCGGAATTGGATAATCTGCAGGTGACGACTGCCGCACAGTGCGCCACGGTAACAGGTGAAGTGTTTGATATTAATCAGAACTTAGCCTCGGTGACTGTGGCCTTTAGCAACGCGACGGTAACGGCATCGATATCGGGTAACTTATTTTCCGCTGAAGGGTGTAATTTGCCGGGGGGCTCGCAAACCGCCACGGTTACCGCGACAGATACGACCAATCTAGCGTCTTCTGATCCGGTAGCTTTTGTTATTGATGCAGGGCAGACGGCCACGCTCGACGAGCACATTTCAGCCGGGCGGCTAGACTACACCAATTATTCAAACTGTTACCTGGAATACAGCAGTGCACCGTTTAAATTAGATGAAGTTGTCGTGTCTGCGTCGCAATGCCAGTGGCAGGATAACGATGCTTCGTGCGTGGGCCCTCAGCAGGCATGCAGTACTAACAATGGCGGTAATAATGGTGGTGGAGATAACGGCGGCGACAATGGCGGTGATACACACAATGATTGTGCTGAATTCAGTACAGCAAATTACTATCACAAGGTCGCAGGTCGTGCCTACAGCACGGGTAATTACTTCGCGCCAGATTACTTCGCACAAGGCAGCAATACACCGCTAAGCGGTTCCACCTGGGGAGTAAGCCAACTTTACTCGACCGACGGTGAAACCTGGAATGTGGGAGTGTGCCCCTAAGTTTTATCGGAAGGCGGTTGTGGCTGTGGAGTAGTGTCTCCGGCCGCAGCCGTATTTAATCCGATAATATGTTTTTTAAGCTGTGCTATTTCCGACTCAATTGATTCTAAGCGTTTCGAGTTGTCGTTGTGATGCCCATCCAAAACGCTGGTTATTTTAGCTTTTACTGCCCAAACTTCCTTGATATCCCCCAGCGCCAGTGAGTACGTTTTGTATTCTGTATTATCGCTTTTGCAAATGATCAGGTCCGGGTCTTCTTTATACTGGTACAGTCTTTTTGCTACCACGCCATCTTCGGATATCACCACACAGAGGGTGCCATTTTCGAGGGTTTCCCAATCTTGAACCACTTCCGTGACAACAATCTCTCTGGGATGGATGGTGGGCAGCATGCTATCGCCTTCAATCTCGAACATACGGTAATTGCCTGTTTCAAATCCCGGTATCCGATAGACATTCAGTGACGACACATGGTCGGGCTCATGGCACTGTTTAATGTACCCAGCATGGGCCTCTTGGTCGATTAACGGGATCAGCATTTCAACCGAAATTTTCGAATGAGGACGCCCTTTTTCTGGCGCGGAGGACGGCATTGGCTCACCTAACAATAGCCAATTAAGATCAGTTTGATATTCCTCATGAATTTTTACCATGGTCGGCAAAGACAATTGCGACTTTCCTGATTCAAGTTGAGACAGCGCACCTTGCGTAATGCCTATTCGCTTTGCAAAATCACTTTGAGACAAACACAGCTTTTCTCGAATATGTTTCACACGTTGAGCAGTTAAATCATCTTCTGACATAAATATCACTAAACTAATGTTGAACGCATGATATAAGTAGGCTAATGTCATGCAGATAGTCGGCGAAGCAAAAAGTGCAAGCGCCATCGGGTTTCGAACGGTCAGCGCAGTATAGGCGATTTTGGCTGAGTAAGAACAGCAGAAGTCCGTTAAAACAAGGAAAAACTACCATGAGCTCAGCGGATAGGCTGCAAAAACGTGTTCGCGCCCTAGATTATATTCTAGTGGCGGACGATGATACCGATGATCAAGAATTGGTCAAAGAAGCATTGATGCAGACGGGCTTGTTAGAGACTCAGATCCGATTCGTTGGCGATGGCGAAGAGCTACTCAGCGCACTCAATTGTGCCCGCGTGCTACCTAATCTGATCCTGCTTGATCTCAATATGCCGAGAAAAGGCGGTAAAGAGGTGCTGTCGAATATTCGTGTAAGCGAAAAGCTCAAGCACGTTCCCGTGATTATGTTCTCAACCTCATCATTAAGTTCCGACGTACATGACTGCTTCCAACTTGGCGCCAGCGCTTATATGACGAAACCGTTTCAATATTCAGAACTGGTTGAGGCGATGCAGGCGTTGATCACATTCTGGGTGGGGCATTCTCAGGTTGTGCAGGATTAGCCACTGCCCTTACTTTGCGAAGTTCTA
Organism: Alteromonas oceanisediminis; assembly: GCF_018474025.1. Classification (GTDB taxonomy): domain Bacteria; phylum Pseudomonadota; class Gammaproteobacteria; order Enterobacterales; family Alteromonadaceae; genus Alteromonas_E; species Alteromonas_E oceanisediminis. The sequence goes on from NZ_JAHCTA010000002.1 coordinate 216,195, forward strand.
TGGCACTCATCATAAAGAAATAGCCGAACCAACCCACAATGCCTAGCAGTTTAAAGCCATCCTCCAGTAAGAATGGGATTTGGTGACCACTGATGCCCACTGCGTCGAATAAATGGTTATCGTGGACCTTGTCAAATATAATGGACAGCGCAAGACAGGTCCCTGAAACCATCAATGGCACAATGCTGCGTTGCCACATAAAGCGAAAAAACAGGGTGAAAAATAGCAATGCTGACAGTGCATAAATCCCTAATACAATACTGTTCGAAATGAGCAGGAACCGCGGGAAAACCGATTCATGCAACATAAATGCATCATCGACCAGTAATAGCGATGACAACAAACCTGCGCAGATAAAAAAGAAACAAGATTGATTTCCGCTACGAGAGCCGGTAAGTAGTACCGTTGCTGTGATGAAGCACACGGAGGCAGTCATTGCCCACAAAATAATGCCTATGGTACTTAACGAGCCAAAATAGAACGGCAGTTGCGAAATCGCATTGGTATCTCTCACCAACAGTTCAAAAGGGATTTTTCTTGAGACACTGAAGAAATAAACGGTCGTCAGAAAAAGTAGAGTTCCCATGTAGACTGTGACAAGAAAGGTCAGCGCACGTTTTGATGGTATATGTTTCGATAGAGAAGAAATAAAAACATCCTTGATAATAATAAACAACAGACAACACGTCCCTAATGTTGCAATAATGTTATATTAGTTCACTAATATCTTCAAATTCTTTAAAGCGCGGCAACCCAATGGGAATCACCGCACTTTTAAGTGGCACCTAGTTACAAGTATTTATTCAGAAAATCCACGTAGGCTTTTTGCGCCGTGATCCGGTTTTCCTTCTTGCTAAAGCCATGACCTTCATCATCGAACAGCACGTACTCAACGGGAGTGCCATTGGCACGAATGTTCTCTACCATCTCGTCACTTTCGACTTGGAGTACGCGAGGGTCATTCGCGCCTTGAACAACCAGAACCGGTTTAGTGATTTTGTCGGCATGAAACAGGGGAGAAATACGATACAAGCGGTCTTTGTCGGTCGCTGGGTCGCCTAACTCATCATACAAAGCTTGGCGAAAACTTTCCCACCATGGCGGAATACTCTCCAGCGTTCTCACCCAGTTGGTGACGCCAAAAATGTTAATGCCAAGTTCAAATTCATCAGTGAACGCCATTGCCGCCATGGTCATGTAGCCTCCGTAGCTGCCGCCCATCACAGCAATCCGCTCGCCATCAACCCAGTCGAGGCTTTGCAGGTACTTCTTGCCATATACGATGTCTTGTAAGTCATCTTCTCCATGGCGTTTGTCGTCCAAATGAAAGAATGTTTTCCCATAGCCCGATGAACCCCGGTTATTCACATCAAATATCGCATAGCCGTTATTGACTAAATGTTGGATAAGAGGCGAGTAGCCTTTACGTGCCTGACCACCCGGCCCGCCATGCACAAGTACGATGGCAGGTACTTTATTGGATGCACTGGCTTGGTGAGGCTTGTATAGCAGTCCCGGAATGACCAATTCATCGAAACTTTTGAATCGTTCGACCGTACTGGTGACGAGATTTTCACTGTCAATTTTAGGGTTGAGCGTGTCGGTTAGTGCCGTGACCTGAGTTGAGCCAATTTTGTGATAATAGAGATTATTTGGTGATGTATCGGAATTAATGTAGAACACCATTGCACTATCATCATCGGTAAAATTGACACCGCGTAAATCACCTGCTGGCAAGGTTGGAAGGTTCAGTTCGCTGTTGGTTTTTTGGTCAACAATGGTTAAGCGCGTTTGCGCGTCTTGATTAACCCCAACAACGCGATACCGACCTGAATCGGAATAGTACAAAAAGCTAACATCCCAAGGCGCTTCATACACATTGGATACGGTGCCATCGCTAAGCTGATACGCTTTCGCAACGACAAACTCGCCATCAGCATTACTGCCATAGATCAAAGCGCTGTTATCGGGTGTAAACGAAAAGGCCTGATGTGCGACATTACCTTGTGCCGGCGTGATCAAGGTAGGGGTGTTGTCGTCGCTGTGAAGATCGAGCAGATACAAATCCGTTTTCTTGTTGTTCACGGTTTTCGTCAGAGCGACATAGCGCCCGTCACCGCTGATACTGGCGGTGTTAAGGCCGTCTTTGTTGGTGAACAACAACTCGCGTGAGAAATCATCAACTTGATATTGGTACAAGTCGAAAAACTGGGGGTCACGTTCATTGGTAGCGACATAAAAATACTCTTTGTTGTCGTGCCAGCCCAGAAATTGGGCTTTGAGATTCTCGCCTGGAGTAATGTCGGTAATACTGCCATCAGACTCTCTTACGTACAGGTGATTTAGCTCATTTCCACCTTGATCTGATGAATACAGGATGCGATCTTCACCAGGAAGCCAACTTTGTACCCAAATTGCATCCTCAGTCGATTGCGTTAACTGAATAGGTTCACTGCCATCTACCGGGTATTTGTACGCGTTGAACACGCCGGAAGCGTCACTTGATACTAACACTGCGTCACCATCATCATTCAGATCGCTACCAAACACCGTAGTGGTCTCAAAAAATGTTTCTGCCGTGTAAGTCGGTACGGATCGGGATGGCTCCTCTGTTCGTGTCGACTCTGTAGTACCGCAACCGGTGAGGTTGATGAAACTGCTCAACACACCGATGGTTAAAAATAGCTTACCTATGGATTGCATACTCAGTCCTTGTAATGTGAGTGAAGTGGATAACAAATGCCGAATAAACCATAGCTAGAAATCGGAAAATTTGCCAAAACAAAATTTGTTCAGCAAGGATCAGTGCTGCTTAAGCGTATTGGAATTGTTTGTAGCGTTTAATGTGGTGCATTCCTACAGCATCCTGCTGTGTTTGTGTAAAATGACGTTGCGATATCATCGCATATCTTTATTCTTGCGCCCTCGGGCGTGCCCTAGTCATCCGTTTTTAGGAGAAGCCCCATAACCGTTACTATTCTGATGAGTCAATAAGTGCGTAAATCATTTTCACTTTCTGCATTGCCCGTGACCACAATAGCGCTGATTGCCGTTTGTTTTGGTTATGTCATCGGACCGATGGGCATGGCGGCCGTCAATGTTGCGATTCCAACGATGGCGAGTGACCTCGATGCCAGTGCCAGTCAAGTCGGTTGGATACCCACCATTTATTTGCTCAGCAACGTTGCTTTCATGCTGCCGTGCGGCAAATGGGCTGATAATTTTGGCCGTAAGCGTGTGTACGCGTATGGGTTAGGATTGAACGCGTTTGCTGCGCTGATGTGTGCCATCGGCACCAGTATTGAATGGGTGCTCGTGTGGCGATTCATTCAAGGTGCCGCGGGCGCGATGATTTTCGGCACAGGAGTCGCAATTATTACCTCAGTTACACCAGACCATAAACGCGGTGCCGCGCTCGGCATCACCGCCGCCTGCGTGTATGTTGGGTTGACAGTTGCGCCGGCCATTGGCGGATGGTTAACCGAGAACTGGGGCTGGCGCTCGGTCTTTTACTTTCAGGTACCGTTGATCATCGCGCTGTTGGGGTTTATGCACTTTTTCCTTCGTGGTGAGTGGAAGAATGACCGGTTTTCCGCTTTTGATTGGTGGGGGTCAGCTATTTTTGCAGTATTTTCAGTGACCTTAGTGTATGGCCTCAGTCGTTTGCCAGATGGAGAGGGTGTTGCCATATTGGCACTGTCAGGTGCGAGTCTTGTCGGATTCGTTCAACACCAACGTCACCACCGTTCACCGCTGATCCGCATGCAGATGTTTAAAGAAAGTCGCGTGTTCAGTCTGTCGCTGACAACGTCGTTTTTTATGTACGCCAGCAATTTTGCGATCATCTTTCTAATGAGTCTGTACCTCCAGTTTATTCAAGGCTCTAGCCCAGCGCACACCGGTCAGATTTTACTCTTGCAAGCGTTATCGATGGCGATTGTTGCTCCGTTCGCTGGTAAACTCGCCGACCGTTTTGAGCCCCGCGTCATAGCAACGACAGGCTGCGTGATCGTGGGGGCGGGTTTTGCACTGCTTAACGGTATCAGTCCGAGCACCTCTACGGCATACATAAGCGGGTCTTTACTACTGATTGGCATTGGCTTTGGGCTATTTTCCACGCCCAATAATAATGCCATTATGGGAGCGGCCTCACGCGATGAAGTGGGGGTTGCATCGGCCTCAATGAATCTGTCTCGCACGATTGGGAACTTGTTCGGTATGAGCCTGGTTAATCTGATGATGCACCACTATCTCGGCGATGCCTCATTGACCAGCGCGAAAAATGCAGAGCTGATGACCACCATTTCACTGGCTTTTACCATGTCGCTGGTGTTTGTCATGGTGGCCTGTGTGACGTCAGCAATAAGAGGGCGCCAGTGAACTTGAAACATAAATTTATTAACGAGATTGTCATTTTCGGCTATTTTGAAGAGTAACGATTGAAAAGGTGGTTGTTGGTATGAAGCGATTCTTCGTAAATGATTCTAAAGATGTTGTTAAAGCGTTAAATGAGAGTCAGGCCGTCATTCATTTTTCTTTGGATGGCAACATTCTGGACGCAAACGATCAGTTTCTGTCATTGATGGAGTATTCACTCAGTGAAGTTGTTGGTCAACATCACCGCGTGTTTCTAGCGCCAGGCGAGGCAAAATCAAAAGAATACGGGGCTTTTTGGGCGGCATTGGCGAGAGGTGAATCACAAACTGCTGAATTTAAAAGAATAACCAAATCGGGAGATCCTGTATACATTCAAGCGTCGTACACCCCGATAGTGCGCGGTGGTAAAGTGACTAAGGTCATCAAATTCGCGACTGACGTGACTCAACAAGTATTGGAACGGGCAAACCTGCTTTCTCAGATGCAGGCATTACATCGCTCTCAAGCGGTCATTGAGTTTGCAACGGACGGAACGATTTTAACCGCCAATAAAAATTTTCTGGATCTCATGGGTTACACACTGGATGAAATCCGTGGTCAGCATCACCGCATATTCGTTGCTGCAGATCAGGCCAATAGTGAGGGATATAAGGCATTTTGGGAGCGCCTGAGAGAAGGCGAGTATCAGACTGCCGAATATGAACGCTTCACCAAATCAGGTGACTCGGTGTGGATACAAGCCACATACAACCCAATCAAAAACCCAGAGGGCGAACTGATCAAAATTGTAAAATTCGCCACGGATATTACTGCTGAAAAGCAGCAACGTGAGCGTTTTAGGATGCTATCTCTGGTTGCTGATGAAACGGACAATGCTATTATTATTTCTGACCCGCAGGGTAAAATCACTTTCGTCAACGCCGGTTTCACGTCATTAACGGGTTATGAGGCAGACGAGGTAATGGGCAGAAAACCCGGCGACTTTCTGCAAGGTGAGGAAACCAGCCCTAGAACAGTGCAGGAAATTCGTCGTAAGCTTGCTAAGCAGGAAGCGTTCTACAACGAAATATTGAATTATCATAAAGACGGTACACCCTACTGGATATCCCTTGCCATCAATCCTGTATTCGATGACGAGGGAAAGCTCGTTAACTTTATTTCGATACAAGCCAATATCACCGAAATGAAGGAAGAGTCTTTGGAACATGAAAAGCGCTTTGCAGCGATTGGTTTGAATAACGCGGTTGGTGAGTGGTCTAAAGCAGGTCAATTAGTCAAAGCCAATGATTACATTGTGAGTCACTTAGGCTTCAAGAGTGAGCAGGAAGCGTGCGAGCGATCGCGCGATCTCTTGACCATTATAGGAGAGGAAGCTTTTCAGAGGATCATGTCGGGTCATCAAATTAACGGTGAATTCATCATCCGAAACGCAAACGACAAGTCAGTGTATTTCTCTGGCTCGGTGTTCCCGATTTTCAATGCCGATAAGTCAATAAAACACATCGTCAGTTACGGAATTGACATTTCACAGCGCAGATCTGTCACCGACACCAGTGAGACTGTGATGAAAGAACTGGTCACATCGGGGCAAGATATTAATCGTATGGTGTCGAGTATCAATGCCATTGCCGATCAAACGAACTTGCTTGCGCTAAATGCTGCGATTGAGGCTGCACGAGCAGGTGAGGCAGGGCGCGGATTTTCCGTTGTCGCCGATGAAGTGCGCAATCTTGCGTCGAAAGCCGGTGAGTCTGCCAAGGAAATCGATAAGGTTATTTCCAATAATCAGCAACTATTGACCAAACTATCAGATACGCTTAACCGCCTGCAACAAGCAAGTTCCTAGCAGCGCGCTTTGTTAACTTAGCCTCTAGCTTTAGGCCACTATTGAATGGTTGTAATTAAAATAGGCAGTAGATTCAAAACTTTGCAGATTTCCTTGGCGCGAATTCAGGTTACTTAGCTCCCTGTTGACGGCGGAGCTAAGCTGTAGGCCTGAGTGTTATAAAGCGGCACAGTAGAAAGCGCATGTTTGAAACTACCCGATGTTTCCTTTGTGGAATAAGACACGTACATCAATGTTTGAGATTGTGCGTCGTAAATACGGCGCACTTTCATATTTTTGAAAAAAATGCTTTTTGATTTGCGAAATACAATTTCGCCTGACGCAGACTTATCGATGTTGGCAATCATTTGCGCAGTGATATTACCCGTCTGGCGGCACGCAATCGACGAGTCTGACGGATCAGCCAAATCGAGGTTCGCTTCGATACTGGAAATATGGCATGTTACTCCCGTGACAATGGGGTCTTGCAAGGCATCGATTTTTATATCCTTGGTGGTAAACAAGCCCAAAGACACATCGCCTACTTCACTATCGCTGCATCCGACCAACGTCAATACGATACTCAATGATGTGATTGTTCGCAGACTGATCCGCTTCAAAAAGGGTGAGATGATGCTAAACATACAAAGCTCGCGTTTTAATTCAATGACAAAGAGTGACAGCTTACCATGCTGTTATGGGCGACGAGAATGAGTTTAGCAACCCTGAGTTAGAAACCTCAGAGTATGCTGCATTAATCCGCTGAAATTGAGATCGTGTAGTGTGTGCGTTCTAAAAGTATCCCTCACGTTTTTTCTTTTCCATCGACCCGGTTTGGTCTTTGTCCAACAAGCGGCCTTCGCGCTCGCTGGTTTTGCTCACAATCATTTCCGTGACGATTTTTTCCAACGAATCTGCTTTACTGAGTACGGCACCTGTTTGTGGATAGCAGCCTAGGGTTCGAAAGCGTATCCACCGCTCTTTCAAGCTGGCTTTTTCTGATTGAGTTAAAAATGGCAGCATCCTTTCATCGTCCAAGCCTAAAATCTGTCCGCTGTCTTGGTCAATCCAACTCATACGCGGCTTGGCAAAGTACAAAGGCACAATATCGATTCGTTCTTTAAGGATATACATCCAGATGTCGAGCTCTGTCCAGTTGGATAACGGGAAAACGCGTACTGAATCACCCTTATTAATTTGCGTGTTATACAAAGACCATAATTCAGGGCGCTGCATTTTTGGATCCCATTGATGGTTGGCACTGCGCACTGAAAACACACGTTCTTTCGCTCGTGATTTTTCTTCATCGCGACGTGCGCCACCCAACGCGGCGTCAAAGCGATGGGTATCCAGTGCCTGTTTGAGCGCAATGGTCTTCATAAAATCGTTGTACTTTACCGAGCCCGATGTAATGGGGTGAACGCCAGCATCTAAGGCTTCCTGATTCGTATGAACAATCAGCTCAAACCCCAGTTTGCGCTGCAGGTTGTCGCGAAACGTTGCCATCTCATTGAATTCCCACGTGGTATCAATATGCAAAAGTGGAAAGGGAATTTTATCTGGCCAAAATGCTTTGCGGGCGAGATGCAACATCACAGTAGAATCTTTGCCAATAGAATAGAACATACACGGGTTCTCGAAACTCGCAGCAACCTCACGCAGTATGTGAATCGCTTCAGCCTCTAACATTTCGAGATTGTTCAGCAACATAATTCATCTATTCCCTGTGGTATGAGTGTGATGGCCTATATTTGAAAGAGTACGACGTAATGATTGTTAGTGAAACTCGATATTTTCAGGACTACCCTCAGTTTTTTTGGAGGTATGGCTGTATAGACCTCGCGCGCAGCATTAAACCCTGTAGGCAGCATCTGATGACAATTTACGCAGCGTTCTTGCACACTTACAGGGAAATGCTAGATGATACGCGCTCAGTTTTGTTTGAATTGTCACCAACCTGCCACAATGACGTATCTTAAGAATCGACGCTGTCTAAATATAACGACGGTGTTCGGCAAGGTATCCTAAGAGTAAAAAAATCGCCACGATGGAAGTACCGCGATACAGCGATGGGATCATTAGCAGGCCCTGTTTCACCACAGGCGTCAAAAAAATGACCAATAAGCCATAGCCAAACGCGCAGATGAGTACAAACACCAGTGTGCGTAAAATAAAGTGCAAGGATTGTAATTGCCGTTTGATATTTTTGTTCACGACATCACCGTATATCACCAACAGTGTCGCGAGTATGGTTAGGGCAATTTCGGTGTAGTAGGGCGAAACCCAGTGGGTCAGTTGCAGCAGTAAAGCGTGGATTGTTTGCATGGGTAGTGAGAGCCGAGCGTAGTACGAATAAAAGACCCGCCTGATGGGCGGGCCGTTACAATAGGCAAACAGTATACCGAGCCGAGCGGGTCGGCGACAAGCCTATAACTTTTTAAAACGTACGGCCAAGCCCCCTGCCGCAGACAGTTTAACGTTGATAGTGTCGTCTCGGGTAACGCGGCGCTGCTCAATCACCATCGCATAAGGGTTGGTTTGCCAATTCGTCTCATCAGCGTCACGATAAATCTGCGCTTCGTACGCTGCACCTTCGCTGAGAAATGTCAGTGGCACACTTATCTCGCGCGCGTGTTCATCGGTGATCGCACCTAAATACCAGTCTTCACCGGAATAATGTTTGTGCTGCTTTTCCTGACGAGCAAAAACAATGAAATCACCCACCTCTCCCTGAAGCGCAATCGATTGCTCCCAATCGGTGGGTACGTCTTGAATAAATGTAAACGCGTCAGGTTTATCCAAGTAATTTTCGGGTAAATCAGCAGCCATCTGAATAGGGCTGTAAATCACCACATATTGCGCGAGTTGACGTGCGAGTGTGCTGTGAGGGCGCATGTAGCTGTGCTCGCCCCATTCTGGGCCGCCACCCGTATTGAGGTCGGGGTAATCGAAATCGAAAATACCCGGCGTAAAGTCCATCGGCCCCGCTAACATCCGCGTAAACGCAAGCATGGGAATATGTTCAGGTGGATTTGGTTTTGCCCAGCCAGAATTGTATTCCTGACCGCGCGCGCTTTCTCGAGAAATCCAGTTCGGATAAGTGCGGCGTAGGCCAGTGTCTTTCACCGATTCATGAGTGTTAATTGATAATTCATATTTCGCCGCTGTTTTGACATTGTGGATAAAATGATTTACCACGTCTTGGCTGTCGGTAAACTCATACCGCATGATGCCATTTTCATCTCGACGTTTAAGGTTTTGCCCGTGTGCAACGTAACCCGTTTTAATTTGGCTAACGCCCAGTTGTTGATACAACGCGAAACCGTCTTCCATTTGTGCTTCATAATTGGTTATGCCGCCCGACGTCTCATGATGACCAACGAGTTTTACCCCTTTGGATTTAGCGTGTTCAGCGACTTTATTGATATCAAAGTCAGCGTAGCTCTCAGTAAAAGAGAATAGCTCAGAATTTGCGATCCAGTTACCATCCCAGCCGGTGTTCCAGCCCTCAACCAACACACCATCGAAACCGTACTTGGCAGCAAAATTAATGTAATCGAGGGTGCGCTCAGTGGTTGCACCGTGCTTTTCACCCGCTCCCCACGTGAATTTACCAATATGCATGCCCCACCAAATACCGATATATTTGCCGGGCACAACCCAATCAACGTTGCCCAGAGCATTCGGCTCGTTGAGATTCAACGCCATCAATGAGTTAACCAAATCGACAGCCTCATCGCCCACCGTGATGGTACGCCACGGCGTAACAAAGTCGCCCTGTTTACGCACCAGCGTGCCATCAGCGCGCGGTGCAAGCGAGGCGACGAAACGCCCGACCTCCTGCTTATCCAGACTCATTCCCGCATAATCGACCAAAGCGGCTTCATGGATCGCGATATACGAGCCATCTTTATAACTGACCGTGAAGGGCGTATGAGCTTTGGCAACCTGCTGTAGCGGCGTTTTTCGATACAAATATTCATAACGTTCACGGCCTTGGCCGGGTATCCAATAAGCCGTGGCGAGATGAGAGTCGGGCAAAGTAAACTCTGTCAGTTCTCGGGTAATCGTTAAATCCCCTTGCCCTGCTAATTCATAGCGAAATGCCACGCCTTCGTTGAATGCGCGAGCACGGATAGTGAAAAAGCGCGTTTTATCAGAAACATGGCTAAATTTGACGACCACTTCGTTGTAATGATTACGGATAATGCGCTGCTCACCCCAGGGTTGCTCCCACTCGCTATCATGCTGATCTCTACTGACTTCGCTAAGCAGAAAGTCGCGGTACATGGGCCGTGCTTTCTCAAAAGTAAACCCCAGTTTGCTCGGTGCCACAATCGGTTTTCCTTTGCGCGTCAGGGTATAGCGAGCTAACTGTTCATCATCGCTGAAAGTCAGCGAAAGCGCTTTGTTCGGCGATGTTAACGCCACCGTTTCGGCGTTTGCATCGCTCATGATAACGATTGCTGTGATAAGTAGTGCGAGCACGGGGATTGTTTGGCGCATAAGGACTTAAGGTGCGTAGATTGGTAAAGTCAATATAGAGTAAAGATGCCAAAATGAAAAGGCAGAAAAAAACAGGCTAGCGTTGCTGGCGCTGCCGTGTATTTGACGTGTTTTGCCACCGTCTTTTATTGGCAGAAACCCGGTAAGCGGCCGTTAAAAACTGCGAAATGCCGTCAGCTAACAGCGCATTCTCGTTCAACAAGCCTTGGTGCTAAATCACTCCACCAAGGCTTGCGTACCCGCTTATCTCTATTACTTCGAAGGGTTGTCGATGTTGATCCGGTCGTTGAGTACTCGAACTTCGCGCTGCGGGAACGGAATTTCGATACCATTTTTACGTAAGGTCTCAAAGATGATCAGCATCAAATCGCCGCCCACGCGGTTTTTGCCATCATCAACGCCTTCCATCCAAAATTCCACAAACATATTCACGCCGGAATCCCCAAAACTATCGATCTCACAGTCGGGGCGTTCTTCAAATGGTACTTCTTCGCCGCTGATAACTTGCGGGTGCTCGCACACGGCTTCTTTGATAAATTCGACCATGCTTCGAATGTCGGTTTCATACGGTACTGAGAAGTCTACGCGGTAACGTTGCTTGGGATCCTTGTGCGTCCAGTTGACCATGAGGTCTGAAATAAACTTCTCGTTAGGCACTAGAATATCTTTGCCATCGTAAGTCTCTAGAATGGTGTAACGCATTCTAAATTCGCGTACAAAGCCTTTTTGCCCATCGCTCAATTCAACAAAATCACCGATGGTCAATGAGCGGTCGAGTAGAATGATCATGCCAGAGATAAAGTTGGATGCGATGGTTTGTAAACCCAGGCCCAAACCCACACCCAATGCGCCGCCAAATACGGCGAGTGCGGTGAGGTTGATACCCATAATATTAAGCAACAGAATAAAGATGATACAGAACAGTGCAACTTCAAAAATCTTTGAAAACACTTCTTTGGTGCTGACATCCAGTGACTTCTGGTTGCGAATAATATCTTTACCTACGGTGTTTGAAGCACGTCCCAACCAGAATAAAAAGATGCCGAAGATGAGCACGCGTGCCACTCCGTAGGCCGAGACTTCAACGTTGCCAACACTTAAAGAAATCTCGCTCAGCGAAGACACCACCAGTGGCAATACACCGGTCAAGTGCAAAAAGAGAATGGGTAAGCCTAACCAGCGAAATAGTGATGCGGCAACCGGGTTGGTGACAAAGGCTTTGATACAACTGTTAAAAAACAGCATCAAAGCAATCACAAGTGCTGCGTTTAAGATCCACCCAGGAAACTGAAACTGCTCACTCAGCTCCGTGGTGAGTTTGAGAAAAACAATTGCTAGCAACGGGAAGAGAATATCGCCTAAACGATACGCTAATTGTCGCAACGTATGCGCGCCGTCGCCGGGGTCGTTATGCGTTAAGCCAATGGCCTTGCGTAGGCGCTTAGCCAGTAAAAAAGCGACTAAATAGATGGCGCCAATTTCCACGAACTGAAATAAGGTATGTGGGCTGCTGATCACGTCAATCGACGCATTCATTGCGTCAGTTGCTGATTGCTTAAGCGCTTCAAAATTTATCATTCTAATTATTACCGTCTTAGCTATTGTGCCCTAAAGGACAATCTTCAAGCCGGTTTTACGTCGACTGCGACCTAAAATCCAGCAGTTTTTATGATTTATTCGGCTTCTTGCGTGCGGTATTTTTCAAACCACGCCACAATATGCCCGACTTTTTGGATCAATCGGCTTGGGCGGCTTGCGATGCCGTGTGACGCACCGGGAATTCGAACCATTGCTGAATCAATTTGGCGTAATTGCAGTGCCTGATAGTACTGCTCAGTTTCACTGATTGGCGTGCGATAATCTGCTTCACCGGTCAGTAGCATAGTCGGGGTGTTAACATTGCCCACCAGTGACAGCGGAGAACGCGCCCATAACTTGTCAGCAATGTTCCATGGCATGTCTTCCATCCAATATTGGGTGAAGAACGGATAGGCGTCTGCTGTGAGCGCAAAGCTCATCCAGTTGATCACTGGTTTGGCAACCACGGCGGCAGCGAAACGATCCGTTTTGCCAATGCTCCACGCGGTCAACACACCACCGCCAGAGCCACCTGTAATAAACAACTGCTCACTGTCGACATAGCCTTTAGCCACCACCGCATCAACGATATCAATCAAATCATTGTAGTCTTCTGACGGGTAATTGTGGTGGATGAGATTCGCGAACTCAGTACCATAAGAAGAGCTGCCACGTGGGTTTGACCATACCACCACATATCCCTTCGCCGCCATCAGCTGAACTTCAGTTGAGAAGGCAGGGCCGTAAGCGGCATGAGGGCCGCCATGAATTTCAAGGATCATCGGGTATCGTTGTTGAGGGTTAAAGTTGGGAGGCAGAGCAATCCAGCCTTCAACTTCGCGCTCGTCGACACTGGACTTAACCGTGATGGCTTCAACGCTCGCCAATGCTTTATGAGCCAATAAATCGTCATTGAGGTGCGTTAATTGGCGAGTTTGTTTGTTATCGCGTAAAAATAAGTCTGCAGGGCGCTGAGGATTGTTAGCGGTGAACACGATGCGCTGACCAGACAAGAGCGCAAACTCACCGGAGGTGTAAGGCCGACCCAATGATTGACCGCCAAGCTTGATATCCGTAACAACATGCGTTTCATTCAAGTCGTACTGTGCAACGCGGTGATCACCACTGTCCAAATAACTGATATAAAGTGACCGGTCATTCGCCCATTGCAGATCAGTAATGGCGCGATCTAGCTGCGGCGTCAGTACCTGCGTGGTGCTGTCGTTGAGGTTCATGACCATCAGTTTAGGGATTTGATAGGCCATTTTGTTGTCGTCTACCCACAAGTAGGCTAAACGCTCGCCGTCAGGGCTAAGCACCGGTGCGCTTTCACTGCCATTCTCATTGGTAATCTCTTCAATAGCGCCGGTCGCCATGGTTAAGCGATAGAGGTCTGCTGCGAGTGGGTTAAAAATCGCGTCACTCTGTCGGTTGGCACTGAAATACAGTGATTGACTGTCTGCGCTCCAACTGATCTGAGCATCGTGATCGTAATCACCCTGGGTTAATTGGCGCGGTGTACCGCCTTCGCTGGGAACCACAAAAATATGCGTGTAGCCCATATCATTGTAACCGCCGGAATCACTACGGTATGCGGTGGTCGTAATGGTCTTGGCGGGTTCCGCCCACGTGGCGTTGTCGGGTTTCGCTGGCATGTCAGTAAACAGTGTGTCAGGTTGCGACGGCACAAATGCGCTAAACGCTAGCCATTTGCCATCGGGAGACCAACTGATATTACTGGGAAACTCTGACAAGTTGGTTACTTTTACCGTTGCACCGTCGCTGAGGTAGCGTACATACAACTGGTGGTTACCTTCTTTGTTGGATACGTAGGCGAGCCGGCTACCATCGCGGCTGATGCGAGGTGACAGATAGTTGTCTTTGCCCGACAACACGGGGCGATGGGCGCCCGTTCTGACATTGATAGTCCACAGGTTGGAGCGCACACTATCCGTCATGATGTCCATTGACTGGCGAACATAGATAACATCATCGCTGTCAGGCACAGCTTGCATTGATGTGGCATATTCGAGCTGAAACACGTCAGCATAGTCGAATGTGTCAGGCAACTGCGCTGACGCAGTAAATGTCGACAACGCTGCTAACAAGGATGCATTAATCAAAGCGCAGAGGCGGCGTGGAAGTGACAGTAAACGCATAGAGATCCCGCTAAATAGTTCTTTTAATAACGGTACCTTAAAACGAGAGGCTTGCCTACAGTTGGTTAGTAGACCACGTCTGACTTACAAGCCTTACGCCACGCATAATATGTACCTGTTTTGCCACCTAAACGTGAATAACCCTGAGTGTAACGTGAGGCGACTAATTCGCTCATTGAACAAAGCACCGCTGGCGATGATCCATTAGCAAATGATAAATGGATAGGTACCCATGCTATTCGCCCACCTTGAAGCGGTTTATAGCTATTCTGCTTACCAGCCAGTTCTTCAATACCAGAAGAGTCGGTTATGGTCTTCACGGTAGTACTGACAAGCCGGTAGTAGCTCTGCCACTCAACGCTCATATCACTTGAGTCTTCATTGGCGGCAATAAAAGCGGCCAGCCCTACCAAGGGCATGGTGGCAAAATTCTGATACTCTCGGGCTCTCTTACCTCGTTTCATTTCGTTGTGCAATAATCCGGTTGATTGAACGTCGCTCATTGCAAGTAGCCACACTTTTTTAGCCCAGTTATACATACTTGTATTGTGCGATATTGCAGCAACATTCATGACTGCCCACGCAGCCCAATAATCATGATTATTTCTTAAACGCTCCGCACGGTCAGAGTAGTCAGATATGACAAGCTCTGCCAATTGCACCAACCAATTTTGAATAGCTAATTGTTGTTTTTGTGTGAGTTGGTTTGATAAATTCAGTCGCACATAACTGGCAGCTAAGCTGGCCAATGCCCACTTTCTTACTGCCTTACCCGTCTTTGAGGTCAATGTCGTTGAGAGGGCGCCGCGATCAGCCCACTGAAGCAAGTTCTCAGAGTAACAGCGTATACTCTGGGTGGAAGTTAAATCAGAACTTATGTCATCTACCAAAGAAACCATGTAGGTTGTGTAAGCATAGATTGATTCAGTTGCTTCACGGTAACGGGCGTGGCTTTCATTATTTATGGTATCCTTAGACCGCTCGGATTGACTGTATTTACTGGGAACGTTTAAGTCATCAGTAAAGGGGCTGAAATATTGACAGTTGCCAAAGTCAGTCGAGTTACTGCGAGAAACGGAAATGGGTTCAAAAGGCAGGTTTATCTGATTACGCGGTGCTCGCGTGGCGCAAGAGGTCATTATCAACGCCAAGCAAAGAAGAATTAAGCTTCTATATTTTGTACGATAAACGCTTAATCGATTGTGCATAAACCCAGAGTCGCCGATGCGGTCGCGATGGATGGTAGCTCCATAGAGATAACTTCATGAATTTCGACTGCGAGTAATTTGGCATCACGTTTTTTTGAAACAGATGCAAGATCAATGTGAAGACGCGCTTCATTATCTGTTTTCTGAGGACGGGTTAGGGTCATACGCTTTTGACTCCCTTCGTCAAACCAGAGACTGAGCTCGACAGAGCTTACATCCATATTGCGAAAGGTCAGCTGAGCAGTGAGTTTATTGGCGTCTGTATTTCTAATGTTTGGGTGCATAAGAATTTCGGTCGGTTTATCCATCAATGCAGGTTTAATGTCATAGTCAGATGAGGGTAAGCCATCACACCCACCTTGCAACGCAGGGATTAATTGATGCCACATTTGACTTGGAAATCTCCCATCACGCGCTTCAATTTGCCATACGACCTGGCGAGGGGTAACCCGCTTTTTATCGAGATCCTCAATGAATGAATACCAGCCCCACTGCTCATCACTGCTCGAACTCGCATAATTTCTAATGGGCAAGTTTGTTGTGGCAGCGAGCAAGCTTGCAAATTGAAAGCGAGATTCTGCGGCAAACCGATCACCGAGCAAAATCACTGGGTCACCCTGCAAATGTTCGGTACCCAACTCAATCGCATAGCTGCGGGCATACTCCGGAGCTAACGCTCTGCCACAGAGTGTTTCAACATAACTTCGTAGCCCTCCGCCACCCGCTGCGACACCGTCAAAGACAAAAGGAATGCGGGGGGGTTCGACCGTACCAATGAGGTGTTGACTGACGTTTTCAGCAAACCACTTTGCGCCGGTTGGTGTCCAATCAGTGCTCGACTCATAAAACAGCGGCTCAGGCCTTTTTAGCCCTTCTGTTTGGGGGGTGATCACAGAGCCTAGCGAGGCAAGAGCATGAGTTAGCTGAGCTACGTTACGCTCAAGTAAAGCTTTATCAAAATGCGGAAACATCTCGGAAAATTGTGTGGGATAAAAATAAGCTCTAGGCGCGATAGGCAACAGGAAAAGTTCGATACCGCGTTCATCTAGGATATGTCTGAAGCGACGATGCGCAGACACGTCCAATGGAGAGAGTGGCTCATACTGAATATTCGTATCGAGTTTGTCGCTGGCAAGCCAACCGGATCGGGTTTTAACGATGTTTCCAAATCGATCACTCTCGGGGTGTTGTGGCGACGTTAATGCGTCGCACAATGGAAAAAATTGATTGATAGGGTAGGTAGGCGGTGTACCTGCAGCAGCTTCAGTGGCCGGCAGAAACAGGCTAAGTACAGCAAATATTGCTAAAACATTCCCAAGGTTACTTTGCATCACGAGTCACCTTTACCGCATCGCCGTGTTGCCACAGCTTGATGGTTACTTCCGCTTCAACAGCAGCTAAATCTCCCCTAAACTGTTGTTTAGCATTGCCATTTTGTTCAATTCGCAGCTCACTTAGAATAATCGAGTCAAAGTTTTCCGCAAAAATACCCCCGGTCTGATTCCCCGCAATAAGCCCGCCGATTATACTGCCACCGGTTTTTTGCTCATAGGGGTCGCGCGTGAGATCTCGGTAAGTCTGCTCTGCGAGATCCTGAGTGTGAAAATACACACCACTACCGCGATTTCCAAGAATGATATTGCTCTGTATTACTGTTTCAGTGCTGTTTCTCAGCCGTATGCCATGGTCCTGATTTCGATAAACCTGATTACCGATAACTGTATTATTTTGCGACTCGTATATCGTTATCCCGTCACCGCCGTTATGCGACGAGGTATTATATGCAACAATGTTATTGTTGCTCTGTCTGTCAAGCATGATACCTGAGCGTCCGCTTCCCGAAACGTTGTTATAGATAATGTAGCTGTCAGAGACGTATCGTGAACCAATTATTCCATGTAGCTTTTGCGTACCGCTCACTCGGTTGTGCGCAATAATTAAGTTTTTCGAATAATCGTGCGGATCAATGCCGTAAACAACATTATTCGTATATGAGTTTCGCAGCAGCACAATATTTTCGGCTTCATAACTGTAAAAGCCAAAATACAGGTCGTCGAAATGCGAATCAATAATCCATCCTGTAGGCGGATTTTTCAGCGCGGCTCGCTGCTTCTCTTCAGCCCGAATCAGGCCAGTTTCACTGACAGACTTAAAGCTGATACCAAAAGCAGAGGGCGCGTCGTAACCTAATGACGCGAACCGACTTTTGTTAAAATACAGTTCGCCACCACTATATGTCATGATGAATGGACGAAAACTCGCCGCGTTGCCTGAAAAACTTGCAATTGATTGTGTGCTTGGTTGCCAGCCGATGACCTCGGCATTGTCGACAGACAGAATACCGCTGTTGAAAACAAAGCTCCCTGAAGCTGCTGACAGTCTCAGCGTTTCACCGGAAGATACGTGTAGTGATGCACCATGACTAATAATGATAGGAACGGATACGGTGTAAGTGTCTTGATTAGATATCTGAACATATTCTTGTGCCACTTCGCTGACCAAAGCCATACTGGTTCGCCCATTTTCAATAACGATGACGCGAGGAAGAGATCCTTGTAAGCGTGTGAGCTGAGCAAATTTGTCAGAGTAAAAAATCCGAGTTTGTTCTCTGAATTCTGAAAGCTCCGCGACCCTGACAGAGCCTTGGATTGTAATTTTATTAGCGCGCTGACGTAGCGCTGTTTCAGTGTATCTAGATAAATCAGGTAAATCCGGCTGTGCAGTATTTACTCCAGACATTAACGTCACTTCGGTCGCTAAACTCAGCGGGTGAGAGAACAAGTAGAGTAAGCACAACGTTGCGAGACACAGTTTATTCATCATTTAATACCTAAATTGCGCCTCAAGTGTTACCCGGTAGTCTGTCGCATCATCGCTGAGCCCGTTATCGGGCTGGAAAAAACCAGCGCGTAAACGTAGCACATTTAAATTCCACAGCGTGGTGCTTTGCGGATAATAGGTTGCGTTAATATCAATGCTCGTACCGACCGCGCTTTCGCCGTTAATGACGTCGACGGGACGTCCTGCAACATAAATCGGTTGTTGGTCATCCGATTTAGTATATTTAGACACGAGAACTACCGATTCAAAGGATTCAGAGGGGTTCCATGCAGCGAATAGGCTAATCTGTTGTAAATTGGTAATGTCAGCACGTAAAGCCTCATTAAATCGATGTAAATACTGCCTATTACCATAATGCCTCGCTCTGTTCGTGTGTAAGCCTGTCTGACTGAAGTTTTTTGTGCTACTTCTATCAGCGCCGCCAGAGCCGCGAACGAATGTTGCGCCAACTGATAGAGGCAACCGTCTGAAATCATAGCGAACACCGGCATCTAAAGCGTGAGCATCAATATCTCGGAACTCAACAGCGCCACCATCGGCCCGTAAATTCGTTTTACCGCGTTGAATTGCCCATTCGAGGTGATACGCCCACGGGCTATAAGAGCGAGCCTCAGTCCAGTCGAACGATAATCCGATTGACAGCCATCGCACATTTGCGTTCGCCCCAATAGCCGTTTCCGCAAGGGCATTTTGCTCATCTTGAGTATGTTGGTCGGCATGCGAAAACCTGAAATCGACGGAATGATAGGCAATCCAATCATAGTTGACTTCGGCCATTACGCGGAACACGTCTTCATTTTGTCGCAAAAGTTCAGATGACGTTCGGTAGGTGTCAAACTCTTGTCCTATTGCAACTAACCAATCGAGTTGCGTTGTATCGCCGTACCATGAAACCGATTCGATATCGACATCCCACCATAAACCCGTTCTTTCCCTTAACCTCTGCAAGCCAAAGGTAATGTACTCATTAGGATAACGTGTTAGACCAGAATATCGGATCCATGCTTCACGGAGTTGTAAATAGTAGAACTCATCATTGTCGATAGTTCGTTCAAGTTCATTTTCGTCCGTCAGAGAGCCACCTTCGCTAAACACGCGAGCTCGGCCATCAATAAACCAAGACCACTGATTTGAATACTCATCGGAAACACCCATTCGCGCTTCTAAAAATATATTCTCTGACTCTAGCAGATCACCGCCGGGGCGATGGTTGAGCTCTCGCAAGGTAACACCAGGCTGCAGCCACGGATCCCACTGTTGAGCAATAATAGGTGAAGACAAAGAGAGTAAAAACAGAGTTATCAGGTAACGATTTATCACGACTTCTCACCTAGCAGAAAGGCAATATCTTCCGAGCGCACCGTTATTTTACGCCAACCTTTAACACCATCAGCAAGCTCTGAATCCGTCATAGCAGCAACAGTATCACTTTCATTGATACCTAAGGTGTGAGAGAACACTTGCTGTTGGTCTTCTTCCGACAAGGTACCACCCAATCGTTCGTGAACCGCCGCGAAAATATGCGCGTAGACGGGATTGAATAAATAGCTGTCGGCGTCTGAAAATAGCCTAGCCAGATATTCGTAGGCGTTTAGATAGTAATCTCTCCCGGCACTGACGAGCAAATCAACCCCATACTGTGCTGATTTCTGGGCCTGATCCCCGACAAGCTTACCCGAAAGAATCAAAATACCAAGTCGGTACTTTGCTTCTGCCTCAGAAAGCGCGGCTTCAAAATATTGTGCAGCAATGTTCGGACGCTCTGCAACCCACACCCCATCAAGATAAAACTTACCGAGTAACAGGCTTGCGGTCGGGTTTGCTCTATCGTGGAGCGTCTCTAGTTTTGGTAAAATAACCTCTGGATCTGACATGGCCGGGTATTGTAAAGCGAGTTTTGCCACGCCGAGCAACACAGCTTCATTGGTTTCTAACCAAGGTTCAGTCACTTGCTTTGCAAGAGCTGGCTGTGCCAGCCCAACATCATCTGAAGCTAAAAGCTCAGCAATCGAAACCAGCTGTCGGACAGTAATTTGTTCATTTTCAAAAGCAGCGTGACTGGTAGCTATCCAGGTGTCGTAGTCACTGATATTGTATAACTTGACCAGCCGAAGATGTGCCCTGATGCAGTAAAAATGGAAATCTACGGAAGGTGAGGCACACAATTCGGAAAGCAATTTTTGGTAACCCACTGGATCTGGCAGGGCATCAATCACGCGAAGAACATCCTTTCTGTCGACGTCCGGATTTTCCTGCATATCAATCAACATAGCGTTGATAAGGTGAGTATCTGCGGGCGAATAATCGACAATAAATCGGCTTAACTCAACGGAAACATCACCGCTAGTGCGTTGACGATACATCAGCACGTGCTTAGTTATCGGGCGAATGGATGGATCGATATGGCTTACTTTTGCCAACCAGCGACTATAGCCGAGCCTTGCCTCATCAGAGTATGGGAGAAGCGGTGAATACCAACGCTGTGCATTAAGTAATTCTCCCTCGTTTTTCTCCATTAAATAGAAGTTGCCCAAGGCAAGGCTTGCCTCGCTATAGCCTTTATCAGCCAGAAACATTAACTGGCTGATGCCACTTTGCTGATAGCCGTTTTCGATGTCTGATTCGGCCCTTTGCATATCGGAAGGCCCTGCACAGCCGCTCGTGATAGCGGTTGCGCTTAGAGCGATGAATAGTCGCAAAGCTATCGTAAGCATGAGTACTTACTCCAATACAAAATCGCCTACTTTTACCACTGCTGGGTGATTCGACAACGTGGCAGGCAAAGGCGTATCTGGTTGTATTGTAGCAAGCACCGTTTGCACACGATGTTCCTCTTCCGTTATGTTTTCCGGCACAGTGAGCATCGTAATTTTACCTTCCACGGGTTTGCTGCCATCGATCAAGTCAATCAATACACGCGTTCCAATCCCAACTTCAGTGACATCTTCAAAATTGAATCGCGCCAATACGCTAGACGGACTTTGAGCACCGCGAAGGGTAACAAGCGATTGTGCTTGTGTGACAAATTGACCTGATGTAACTTCCAAAGAGGCAACAACGCAATCACAGGGACTCAAGACTGCGCTTGAAATGGTCCGTTCAACTAACTGGTTTAATTCATTCTCACTCATATTCGCAGCACTTGCCACTGTGGAGAGATCTGATAATAGCGGCGACTCTATGGTTCCTATTGGTTGTCCTACCGACACAGTGTCGCCCACATCAACCAACAGCTCAAATTGTCCATTGCGCGATGCTACCAGTGCGTTCGACTCCGAGCTGACAACCGCGGTGGTTGCTTTAACCACAAAAAAGTTCTGGTGAATTGAATAAAGCACATAGGAAAACGCTAGCAAGCTGAGGAAAACAAAAGCCGCCGTAAACAATAATGCGCGAAATTTTTCCGATCCGGTCAATGCCTTGCTTACTGCGTCCTGTCTTTGCTTGGCAAAGTTATCTCGGCTTAGCGTAGACAGAATATCGTTGACATTAGTTACTTCACCGCTGAGAAACTTGGTGATAATGGTACGTAATGTTGCAATTTCTTCTCGTCCTAACTCATGAAACTCGCAGCCATAGCGCGTGGTTTTGTCTTCATGAACGCCAACAATCTGAAACTTAACGTCCAAACCAATTTCAAGTGAGTCGAACTTGAAAACTAATGTGCCTTGACTAAATTCGCCGACGTTAAATTTCACTTTGTCGGACGAAAAGGCAAAACCGGTCGCAGAAAGATCTAATATTGGAAGGCGCGCCTTCTGCCCGTTGTCTGATGTAACGATAAGAGAGCTTGGCAACTTGACACGAGAATGACGACGTTGCGTCTCCGACTCATGAACAATGTTGGTGTTATTCGAATCATTGGTCATTCTTAATCCTACCCATTAAACAAGTCGCATGATAAATGCAAAAAATAAACAAAACGCACCAAACGTCATTAAGCGCGCAGAATAAATATTAAAGTGTCGTTGGAACAGGTCATCACTCTGTTTCGCTGCCGTTTTCTGACGTGTCCATGACTGGCGATCTAATCTAAATGTGACATAGATCTTCATTAATGCGCCAAATATTTGATTGAAATACAATAAGATGGGATACATCGGACCTATCTGATGGCCCGTGAAAATCAGTAACGCTGTGATAATAGACCGCGTCAGCGCAATCCACAGTAAGTACATGACTAGGATGGCGAAACCAAATTTAAATGCCGCTACAATGGCTGCCGCAAGGCCGACTAAACTTGTCCACATTGAAATTCGCTGATCCCACAACACATAATAGGTCAAAACGCCAAGCCGTCTAATACCCAATTTTGTAGCGCGATGATTTTGTCTTAGCGAATTCCCGGTCCATCGGAACATGAGCTGCCTAGCCGCGCGAAAAAAGTTTTTATCAGGTGGATGTTCCCACGTATCGATCACGGCATCTGGCACATAGTAAGTATCCCAGCCTCGTTGCATTAACGAAAACCAACTGCTCTTGTCATCCCCGGTGAGAAATCGAAACGTACCTAAACGCCAATGTTTTAAGTGGTCATTCTCCACATCATTGATAAAGGATGACTGGGTGACGACTGATGCTCTAAAAAATGACATACGGCCGGTTAATGTCAGGACTCGCTTAGCCAGCCCCATTGAACACATGTTGACGTGACGTTGTGCAAAGCGCAATTTATGCCATTGGCTCATAACATGCGATCCAAGCACCTGACACGTCTCGTTAGTGGTTAAAGCGCCCACGTTAGGATAGAGAGAAAAATACGGAGCACTTTTACCCACTACGCCTGGTTTTAGTTCGGTATCGCCGTCTATCACCGCCACTAGTGCCGTATCGTCAGGTAAATCTTTGGCAATACAGCGAAATCCATTGGCTAGACCATCGCGCTTTCCCGTACCCGGAATGCGTACTATTTTCAACGACACATGTGCTGGCGGCGCAAAATTTTCCCAGAGGTTTTTGATTAAGATTTCATCGGACATTTCAACAACAGAGGCAACTACCGTGGCAGGATAACCACAGGATGCAGCTTCTTTAATAATGGAGCTATACACTTTTGCTGTAGTCATAGAATCAATGCGAAAGCTGGTGACCATTAAATAAATATGAGAGGGCTTTAAACGCTCAAGTGCCTGATGTGCAAGCCGCCGCTGGTGGGGGAAAACGATGTGTAAAAATATCATCCCTCGAATAAAGTGCATCACACCCACACCATAACGCCAAATGCCTAGTGCGCCGATAATGAAGATAAAGTTAGGGTGATCGGCGTTCAATGTGCCTGCTGGCACAATCAAGAGAAGCCCACCAATGAAAGCAAACCAAAGCAGCCAGCCCGCGAATGCGTGCAGGCCCGAAGACTGGTTATGCAGGCTCATCACCAGCACACACCATGTTTGTTGTCGCCAGACGTGCCAGGCATAAACCCGACTAAGTCGAGAAGATGTTTATGATGAGGAAGGGTTGATTCGACTTCTGAAAATTCGGCCTCATTGTTACCAATAATGACAACTTCGGCGAAATCGATGACTTCGTCCATGTCTTCGGAGAGTAAGCGTAATAAATAGGGATAAGGAATACGAGGGTCGACGCCGTTATCATTGGACAACATTTCATTCAGGTTCGGATCATATATCTGAACATCAAAACCTTTAGATGTTAACAGACTTGCTAACTCGACTAACGGGCTTTCACGAAGATCATCTGTGCCCGCTTTAAAACTTAATCCCAGCAAGCCGATACGTGTCTGCCCCAATGCTTTAATTTGAGTGAATACCTTATAAATATGTTTTCGATTGCTCTCAAGAACAGCACTGAGCAGAGGTAGTTGCATATGCCGCTTCCTCGCCTCATGATTTAAAGCGCGAAGATCCTTGGGAAGACAAGAACCACCGAATGCAAAGCCAGGGCGCATGTAGTATTCCGAAATATTGAGTACTTTGTCCATGCAGACAGTCTTCATCACCTTTCGGCCATCGACACCTATGGATTTCGCCAGACTACCTATTTCATTGGCAAACGCGACTTTAGTAGCATGCCACGCGTTGCATGAGTATTTAACCAGCTCTGCGGTTTCGATATCCAGCGATACGAGTTCACACGGAAGTGATGAGTATAAGTCGGATAAAATAGCCTCAGACTGGCTGTCTGATGTTCCTATCACGGTCATGGGAGGATGATTGTAGTCGTGTATCGCAGTGCCTTCCCGCAAAAACTCAGGATTAGTTGCTAATCCAAAGTCAATGCCAACGCGTTTGCCTGAGCACTTCTCTAACAGTGGCTTGACAACATTCAACACAGTGCCGGGTAACACGGTGCTGCGGATAACCACTACATGGAAATGGGAGATCGCTTTTAACCCTTGCGCAATTTCCAAACAAGCTTGCTCAATGTATTTGAGCTCCAGACCGCCCTGACTGTCACTGGGCGTGCCCACGCATACAAACGTAATATTTGTTTTAGCAATACTTGAAGCAATGTCGGCACTTACTGTCAGGCGCTTATTACTGATACTTTTGGCTAAATATCGGTCAAGGTCTTTCTCAACAATGGGAGAAACTCCCGA
Source organism: Alteromonas oceanisediminis (assembly GCF_018474025.1). Taxonomy (GTDB): domain Bacteria; phylum Pseudomonadota; class Gammaproteobacteria; order Enterobacterales; family Alteromonadaceae; genus Alteromonas_E; species Alteromonas_E oceanisediminis. The sequence continues at coordinate 241,248 of NZ_JAHCTA010000002.1, forward strand.
GGATACCAGCGCTCGCTTTTGAGGATCGACGTCAATACCAATTACCGTATGGCCATCATTGGATTGGCAGGCCGCACAAACTAATCCAACGTACCCCAATCCAATAATACTAATGTCAGCCATGTCACTTTATCTTTTTATGATTATTTTTTGTTTAGTGTGACAGCAATTTAGGGGAGAAACAATATAGAAAAAAGGCGCTTCGAAAAGCGCCTTAGCGTTATTTACATTATTTTATTAAGCCAACTCGTTTTCTGAACAGGAGTAGGGCAACAGCAGCCAACATTATTCCAATGGTTGACGGCTCTGACACATTTACCACACCTGGAGGCTGAACCTGAGGCTGAGGCGAAGCGTCTCGTTCATGGAAACTAATCCAGTTTTCCGACCGAGCGTTTCTGATCACAAAATCTAGTCCAAGTACTGAGGATGATATGACCGAGCTCTGGATTAGCCCCAGCACTGAACTGTTGTTAGAATAAAACCAACCGGTTGCTGATTTCTTATTGGCAAAACCTGTTGCTTTGAAATCTTCAAAATATTCTTCGCCTTTGCGCGAACTGGTTAGCGTCTCCACGTCCGAAAAGTTACCAAACTCGACGCCATTGACTTCAAGAAAGTTTTTGCCAGCTTGATACTCTTCTTTTGCGACAACATCGGCACCGACAGCATTGTCACCATCGTACAGTGATAAACGGATAGCAAGTTCAGCAATGCCTGAACCTATCGCATCAAGCATTGATGACGAAAACGATAAGGCCCCGAGTTGCTGCGAAGCAAAGTCTAATCGCTCACTATTAACATGACCGTGAAATAAGTCGTCTCTGGAAATATAGTTTACCAAACGTTGATTATCTGCAGTGATGATGTCAATAACTGCGCCACCGAACTTAGGTATGTCACCGGGTAGAGCACCCGCACTGGTCGGAGAGTTAGTTAAGATCAAATTTGCGTTGGCATTCATCGCGAATGCGCTAACCGCTAACAACAATACTCGTAACAACATTTTGACACTCCAAGGCGTTGTATTTAATTTCTGTATTCTCTATGCAAAAAAGATGCTGGGATATGGCAAAACGCGTCAAAATTTAGAAAATTTTGTGACAACGAGCCTTATCGTTTAGCGCAGCCCCTCTGGATCGTTGCTTAATACTTCAATTCTATCAGCACATTTACGCGCCACATCTTCTGCAGCAAGACTCCATTTGATGTTCAAACCCTTCATGTGTTGCTGAAGAATAGCACAAAAAGGAACTCGACTTTCTGGTAAATTAGCCCGATTTTTTAAGTGTAGGCGTATCGATGACGCGACACTGATAATTCCTCTGACGGCGACGGGGCTCTGTTCGCGAACTTTAGAGAATTCCGCCAATGCCTTAAGAGATTGCGTAAGGTGATTTGGTAGATTCCAGTATGAAGACAAAAAAGCACTTGCCTGAGGACTGCTGATCCCAAGCCGGTTCAATTGAAGCTCATGCGCTTGGACCAGTGTGAATTCAACGGGAGTGTCGGCGCGTAGAGACGCAAACTTTGAGGGTAAGCAATGAGCAATAAATAAAGAGCCAATATCGTAAAACAATCCAGTAAAGTAAAGCTCGCCACCAGACTGCTTGCCAAATGCTCCTGTTTTTCCCAAGTCTTCGCACAATTCTGCAGTGGCGAGGCTACTAAGCCAAAATTCCTGTGTATCGAATATTTCTTTATCAAGGCTAAAGAGTCGGGACGACAGCAACATTAATGCAAGTGCCTTGAGCTTTTCTGTACCAAAGACCCCTAAAATGGCTTGCTTTAACGTACTCACATGGCTATTCGCATACATGGCGCTACCCGCGATTTGCATCACTTTAGCGACTAAACCAGAGTCCTGTGAAACAATGTTCACCAGTTCGTCTAGATGACTTTCATCTTGGTTTAATACCTTCAAAAGTCGTGTGGCAGTTACTGGTAAATTAGGTATGTTATCAGGGTGAATGATATCCGTTACTTTGCGTTCACAGGCGAGTAGTGAGTAACTTGCTTGCATTTGTGCTGGAGTAAACCCCTGCCATTTTTTAAATGCACGTTCAAACGTCGAACGCTCAGAGAACCCGACACGTTCGGCCACTGTTGCAATCGGCTTTCCTGAAAACAATAACTCCAGCGACAGTTTATTTCTAAACGCGCTGACAACCTCTTTGTAAGTCGTATTTTGCTCGGTCAATTGGCGGTTTAGCGTTCGTTCACTCATATGCAAGGCTTCGGCCGTAGATCGCAGAGAGATTGCTTGAAGACTTTCTTGCTGGCGTAAAATCTCGCGCACTTTGGCTACTACACCAACGTTCTTTCCGCTGACCTTTAGTTGCAAGTCCACTTCTTCTTGAAACAAGCGCCGGAATCGGTCATTTGATCCCAAAAGAAACTTTTTCTCTGAATGGGGTGAAAACTCGATGATTGTGTAAGCTGGATCCAATTGACTCCCACGACGAATTTGAAATCCAGATTCGACCTCATCTCGAACAGTTGGGCTTGTACTAAGCGTAAGCGATGTCGCGTTATATGGATTGGAAATGTGCCAGAGTCGTAGGCAGAGGCAGATCGGCAATGAGCATTCTAAATGATTGTTTTCGGCGGGCAGCTCATGTGAGAAAACTAATTGATTGTTCTGGGCTTTAATGAGTCCTGTATGCCAACCAAATGACTTAGCGTATTTAGCATAAATAGCGCGCCATTCTGATGCGTTTTGAGCGCTGACTAACAAATAACCAAGCACACCGAACGACTGAGCAGATAACCTGCTTATTATCCACGCAATAGTCGCTCGGCTGTCCTTTATCGCACATACCCGCTCGAACAGGTCTTGCACATACTCATATTTCACGAAGGTAATTTCGTCGTTGAGTTTAGATAAGTTGACCTTTCGTAGGTGACTATCTAATTTATCGTATTCGTGAAACTCGCCTTCGATGATTTCGACAATATTTTTGTAGATTAAGCTAGGAAATCCGTTTAAATACTGCACAATTGTTACACCTTAGCTAGTTAAGTTCAGTGATCGCAAACACCATATCCCGCCACTCATGGTTTTCGATTTCATCCACATCATAGGGATGGAGTCGAAAGCCGGTAACATTGCCATTTGCATTCACTGAAAAGTGAATGAACGCGTTGGAAGCGGCATTCTGATTATCCCATTCTATCACCCAGGTATGGTCGCGAAAGGGTTTCAGCTCACCGGTTAACATCGGCATTTTTTGCGCATGAATACGCAAGCTATCCTGATGCTGAGACACCGTCATGCTGCCAAACCATTTATCGGTAAATTCCCCGGTGTACGCACTCGCTGGTAAACTAACGCTGTTAGTGCCTTGCGGTTCAGTATGGCGGGCAAGATAGCGCTGTTCGCGCTCGGCCTGATAGTCAACGTAGGCTTCAATCCAATCTTTTCTGGGTGCCTCATCAACAAACTGACGCAACAAGGTTTGCATCACAGCGCCGCGCGCACCGTAGTTTGAGCCATTGTTCAGTAGCACAAAACCTACGTTCAAATCCGGTAAAAGCGCCGCATACGCTTGGTAACCCGACAGGGTTCCTGTGTGCGATACCATTTTATGACCGAGAAAGTTGCTTAAACGCCATCCCAATCCATAGGATTTTAGCACCGTCCCATCCCATTCCTCGTCGGTATCACTGACACCCAGAACGGTGTTAGCAGACCACATATGTGTCAACTGTGCTGGGCTAAACAAAGGAAAATGAGTGTCTTCAGCCTGCGCTGTGTCATCGTTACGCTGTGAGTAGAGAGCCAGCAAGTGTTGTAGCCACTTTGCCATGCCCTCAGCGTTGCAGACTATACCGCCAGCAGCCGCTGAGGCCAGCGCCTTACCGTGGATACCGTTGCGTGGAATGGCGTAGATGCCGCGCTCATCATTGTGCCCGTACGCATCAGCGATATTCTTCATGGCTGTTTTGGGCATATCACCGGCGAAACACGACATGCCAAGCGGTCCGAACAACGCATCATCAATGTATTCATCCCACGGTTTTCCGACTACAGCAGAGACCACTTCGGCAGCGGTAATGTACATCACGTTACTGTAAGCATAGCGGCTACGAAAACTTGATTGGGGTGTTAAATAGCGCAGATTACTGACAATCTCCTCGCGGCTAAATCCGGCAGGCTCAGGCCACAACATAGCGTCACCGGCACCACTGCCCAGTCCACTGCGGTGCGTGAGTAAGTCGCGTAGCGTCATTTCTCGGGTGGCATAAGCATCGTAAAGACGAAATTGGGGAAGATAATCAATCACACGATCGTCCCAGTCAAGGTCGTCGCGCTCGACCAACATCGCAACACTGGCGGCCGTAAATGCTTTACTGGTCGAGGCTAAGCGAAAATACGTTTGATTGGTCACCGGTGCGTTTGTCGCCAGGTTGCGTACGCCAAACCCTTCACTCATTACCACGTTGTCACCGTGTACCACCGCCACCGCCATGCCGGGTGTATGGAAAGTTTGTAGTGCGCGATGGACGACTGATTCAACGTGTTCTGTGTTGAAGGTTTCCGCGAAACTGGCGCCCGTTGCTAAGCCCTGCAAAGCTAACAGGGCGATGGCTAAATGAGTTTGAAATGGTTTTGTCCCTGTGGACCTTTTCATCGGTGAACTCCTACTTGACTGGTGTGCGGAAAAGACATGGTGTTGCCATTGGTATAGTGACGTAAATTGACGCCAAGTGCACTCTGGATTTGAATCCGTCATTCGTCGCTGTACAAAGTTCGTTCAACGCAGCGCATGACTCGGCATTTTTCTGAAAAAAGTGACATTTTTTGACTATTTGGATTGCATAATGCGTTAAAAATAATTTAACCTTCATGCCAAGTGCAATATTCTGCTGCAAAACATCGTTGCACGCGTTTCCGCATTACGCGTTAAGCGCCAAATATAATTATAAAAACTTGCACCTAAAACGGATTTGGGTTGATTAACCGTTTTGGACTCCTGCATGAAAAATTCGATCTTCTCGCGCTTTTCGACACGCGCTGCTTTACTGGGCACTCTGATAACTGCGAATGCCTTGGCGGCAACGCCGGTGATTACCAACCCTGTTCCTTCCGATGCTTTTGTTGGCGAGCAGTTTTGTTATAACGCATCACTCACTAATTCCGGTGCAACCGGGTATGGCCCGTATTTACGAGTCAGAACAAATCCAACCTTAACACTCGAGAGTGCTGCATTTTTGGGCAGTGCGCTCACGATTACTGATGTGGGTACGTTTAGTTCGCCGACTAACGTGTTAACCGACCCTGTTATTGACGAAGACGTCTCAGGTACCGCCGGTGACCAATTGTATACGGTCCCCTTGCCAATTGGCTCCGTGGTTACCAATGGGCCCGCACTGGTAACCCAACTGTGTTTCAGTCTCGACAGTGCCACCACAATTGGTGATGCTTCAGCCATTTCATTAGAGCCGGTGTATGAATTTGGTGATTCTGCGACGGGCGCAAATGGCCCTGAAGTCGGCACGCCAATCAGCGATAGCGTAACGGCAACATTGTTTCGCGTCACTTCGAGTAATTCTAGCGCCGAAGCTGAACTCGTCCCGGGTAGCGCATTCCAGGCTACGATGTCACATACGGTGGATATTGCTACCGGGCCGACGTTAAATTCTCTGGCTTTTGCCGATGCCCTAGACAGCGCCATTCAATACGCCAATTCGGCAACGATTACTGGTGGGACTAATTGCTCCGCAACAACCGAACCCTCCACCAGCGTATCCGGGGGAAATCTGGATGTTGACTGTGCCAACGCTACCGGCACGGGAAGTGATTCCGACGTTGTGGTCAGTTACCCGTTCCATTTTGTTGACGTGTTGGATCCTCTGACATGTTCAACCTCTACGGTGACAAACCGAGTTGACTTTGACGCCAGCTTTTCAGGGGCGGCGTTACCATCCGCATTCGATACCAACACAGTCACCGCAAAACATGTCGCGGTCCAGCAAGGTGTGTCCAATGGTTCGGGAGTACCAAACGACACGATTACCATCACCGACACTGTTCAAATAAGCGCATTTGCCGATGTGAGCGCATTAGTGCTGACCGATACTCTGCCTGACGGCCTGACATTTAACGCGCATGGTGCGATGAACGTGAATGGTGCAGTAGCGATTACGCCAGCGGTTACGGTGCAGGGTGACAGTACAACCGAGGTAGTGTACGACGTGACAGCGGTTACCGGTACGCTAACCCGCGGTACAACATTAACCATTTCATACTCGGTAACTGTCAACCAAACCTACAACAGCGACAATGAACCATTGCGCGCAAATGATGGCTTACCCATTGATCAATCCACGCTATACAGTATCGACAGTGGCGCGTCAGCATGTAATGAAGGATCGGGTAGTTCGGTGACAATCCGCCAGGTCACCTCCAGCAAAACTGTTCTCACCGGCAGCAGTGAATACATGCCGGGCGAAACGGTGACCTACCAGCTGACGCTTGAGATCCCCTCAGGTGACACCCAATCTATTGTGTTTGAAGACTACTTACCGTTACCGGTGTTTGATGCCACACAGGTTTCAACCAATACCACGTTAGCAAGCAACCCGAATATCTCACTCAGTAGCAGCGACACGCTGGGGTTGGTTCCCACGTCCATCACGACCGATGCGGCCACCAATCGCGTCACGATTAATTGGCCCGATGTGAGCACGTCAACCGCGTCTACCATCGCCGTCGATTTAACCGTGACGGTGTCAAACGAACCGTTTGCCGATAATTTGCGTCAGGTTAACCTATTGCAAGTACAGACCAACAACACGCTGCTAACCACTAATACAGGCTTAAAAAATGCGCCCATTTTGGTGCGAGCGCCGGTACTTTCGGTGCTGTTGGAAAACGATGTTGTTGGCAATGTCGATGCCGGTGATGTCGTCACTTACACGTTGACAGTCGATAACGAGGGTGGTGCCAGTGCGTTCGATATTATCGCTGACCTTCCTAGTATCACCGGCTTAACCAATCTCACGGTCACCAGTGCCGAAGTGGAGGGTAGTTCAGTTAGCCCATCGGGTTCGCTTTCGGCTGGAACTTATGAGTTGGCCGGGCCGCTAGCGGCGGGCGAAACTTACATTGTCACCTTCACCCAGACCGTGGCCGATGATGTGAACCCAGCGACTGAACTGACCTCTCAAGCGAGCGTGACATGGGCGTCAAATGACAATCAAACCGCGTTTCCGGCGCAAACCAGCGATAGCAGTATTACAGCGGATGATATCAGTATTGCTGCGCGCATTGTGTCACCAACCGGAAATGTCGTCGTGGGCGACACAGTGACTTATGCCGTTGACGTGACATTGCCAGAGGGTGACGTGCAAACGCTAACGCTCGATTTAGGATTGCCCAACGGGATTGAATATACTGCGAATTCAGTGAGTGTCGACGCATCAAGTTTTTCAGGGAGCGTAAGCAGTTCACCAACGGTGACTGCCAGCGGCAGCGTGGCTACCGGTCAGGATATTGAAGTCGTGTTCAGCGGCACCACAACAACCACTGACGATAACAATCCTGCCAACAATACCTTCACGCTAAGCTTTACCGGTTTAGTCAAGGATGATGCCTCAAATAGTGGTTCAACCAACGTCCAGCAGAAACAGCTCGCGACATCAGCAACGTATTCCGGGCAATCTGGCGGCGCACAAACATCGGTTACCAGCAACAATTTCGCTGAACACCAACTGGCGGTCACAACAACGGTTGCACCGGATACGGATTTGGAAGTTGGGGATTCAGTCACCGTGACGATTTTGGTCGAAAATACGGGTACTGCCGACGCTTTTGATATGGCGGTTGTCAGTGTGGTCAATACTGACTTGTTTGATTTCAATAGCATTGCTGAGGGTACAACGCCCAGCGGATTTTCATTTTCGACGCTAAATACCCCGATGTCATCAGGGGGAGCAAACACACCGCGGGTTGAGTACAGCGGCGCCACGCTTGCGGCAGGCGCTAGCGTGACATTCACTTATACTGCTACCGTTAAAACCGAAGTCGACAGCGGTGCAAGTTTCGACATTGATGCAACCGCCACTGGCGATAGTCAATCAGGCGCAGCAGCTGAACAACGCAGTGACTCTGCCACGGGCAGTGACAGTGCGTCGACAGGTGCAATTGCCGCCTCATCAATTGACTTGATTGATTCGTCTGAATCCTTTACGTCAAGCACCGGCACGCGCACCAGTGCAATCGGTGAAGTACTTACCTATGCGTTTGAAGTGGCAGTACCCGAAGGGATCAGTCGCGAAACCACGGATGGCAATATCATTACCATTGAACTGCCAGATGGCATGCAATTCGTTACGGGTACAGCGTTGATTAAAGCCAGCTTTGATTCGGCAATATCCACCTCAAACAGTGTCACACTGTCAGGAACAGACACGAGTATCACGCCGACGCTAAATCAGCAGACAATCGTATTTGATCTGGGTGATATCACTAACAGCGACGATGATGCTAATGATGAAACAATCACCGTCACCGTTGACGTGCTGACGTTAAACACAACCGACAACAATCGCAATGACCTAAAAACGGTGCTGGGTAAGGTAAACTACAACAATCAGGCGAATACCGCTCAGTCGTCTTCAACCAGTCAAAATATTCGCATTGCTGAGCCTGACTTGAGCGTAACCAAAGCCGCCTCACCAACCACGGTTTCAGGTGGCTCAACGGCAACTTTCACCGTCGTTCTCTCAAACAGCACCGCTGCGCGCGCCACTCGGGGGTATGACTGGATGATCACAGATGACGTGCCGAGCGAATTCAATTCCGTGGCATTAACCAGCGCTGTGTTGTCCAGAGGCAGTTTAGACATCAGTGGGTGCGTTGATATTTCAGGCAACACGTTGACAGTGTCGCCCGACGATGCGAGCTGCCCCGGTTCAGGCGAAGACTACATTGCCAGCGGCGAAAGCATTACCATCATTTATACGGCTGAGGTTGATACCTCGATCGGATTTGAGCAAACCATCACTAACACGGTACAGGCGTCTGCAACCTCTCTGCCGGGTGATAATGGTACCGCTGGCGCGACCAGCGGCGCGCCAGACAGTGATACAGGCGAGAGAACCGGCAGTGGTGTTACCAATACTTCCGGACAAGCCGTTAACGATAATGTGACCTCCGCAATGGCATCGGTGACCAGTGATGCACCGTCTTTATCGCTCACTGCGTCAACGGATGAAGTGCCTGTACGAGGCGAAGTTGATCTTGTCGCAACCTTTGCCGTCCCCACAGGCTCAACAGATAATTTTATTTATACGCTTGATTTGCCGACCGGGTTGTCTTACGAGAATGCGGTTATCGGTATTGATACACCGAGTACTGATTTTACCAGTAGCCTGTCGCCTAGCACGCAACCGGGTAGCGGATCTGATCCGATAGCATTAGATTTCGGCACTATTACCAATAGTGCCTCAGGTGCCCAAACTATCACGGTCACCATTCCTGTGGTGGTGAGCAATGTGTTGGCGAACCAAGCCAGCGTTTCACGCGCCAGCACCGCGTCGCTATCTTACAGTGGCGTCACTTCACCCGTGCCTTCGGATAGCACGAGTATCACGGTTGTTGAGCCGAATCTATCCATTGCGCAAACCATCATTTCAGGCGCTACCGGCAGCGATAGTGGCGACACCGTACGATACCAAACCACCGTGAGTAACACGGCGAACAATGCGACGGCGTTTGCAGTGAGTTTGACCGACGTCATGCCCAGTGATCTGCTCGGTGCGCCTGATGGATCTGGCAGCGGCGCGGTGTTTTCGAACATCTCGGTAACCAATACCAGTGGTACGGTCGTCCAATCTGGCACCGCCACGGCTATTAGTGCCAGCGATGCGATACAAAGCACAACCACCAATGCAGGTGATACCCTGTCATTTACGGCTTTTGATATTCCGCCATCCACTCAAATCGTGTTTGTGTATGATGTGGTGATTGCTAATGGCGCGGGGGCTGGCGATGATCTCACCAACAGTGTCACCGGCACTTATAACAGCCTCCTCAGCCAAACCGGCCGAGATGCAAGCGATGGCGGGGATGATGACGACGACAGCAGTTTGAATAACTACCGCGATACTGCCACTTCAACTCTGAGTGTAGATAACTCCTTAGCCTTGCAGAGCAGTTTAAATGCGGTGCATGCAGACAATGATTTCGCCATAGGCGATACAGTGTCTATCGATATTCGATTAGACGTGATTGAAGGTGAAGTTAGTAACGTCAATGTTAGCAACAGCTTACCCGCTAATTTTCGCTTTGTTAGCGCCAGCACAAGTTTGTCGAGCAATATGAGTATCACTGGTACAGGCACCGGATCGGTCAATAGTAGCAATGTGGTCTCGGTTGCGCTGGGTACAGTCACCAATACGGCGGATACCGATTCGACCAACGACTTCGTGGTGGTGACCATCAACGCCATCGTTGAAGACGAAGCCGCCAATGCTAATGGGGCAACATTACAAAATAGCGTAACCGCCAGTGGGGGCGGCGTTTCAGCCGGGCCAAACACGCTGGATATCGATATTGTCGAACCTAATCTGAGTTCGACACTCACGTTAGACAAAGCTCGGGTCACGCTGGGTGATGAGGTGACACTGAGCGTTGATATCGATCACTTATCCAGCTTTGCAGACGCTTTTGACACCACATTTACATTAGTCATTCCCGATGGGTTAACCTACGTTGCCAGTAGCTTCACCGGGCAAGGCACATTGGATGACAGCGATCCATCAGCATTGGCGTTGGACATGGGCACAGTGACATTGGCCGAGAGCGGCAAAGCATTTATGCTCAAATTGCGCGTAGACAATGACGCGGCCATCGATAATGCGCTTAGTATCCAGTTACAAAATGGTCAATACAGCTCAACCAATGGGACAAACAGTGATGAACGCGCTTACACCTTTACCGACAGCGTTATTGTCACCAGTGATGATGCTAGCTTTATTGATGCAGTGCAAACGTTAACGCTGTTGAATGACGTGAACAGTAATGGTTTTGCTGATCCGGGTGACACGCTTGCTATCAGCGCCACGTTGACGAACCTGAGCAACAGTGCCACAGCGAATGGCGTGGTGTTCTCTGAGGCCATTCCGAATAATACTGCCTACGTTGCTTCATCTGCATCAACAGATGTAGGCACGGTTTCTGACGCCAGTGATATTGTTGCCACCATTGGCACGTTTGCGCCAAACGCGAGCGCGACAATCTCGTTTGAAGTTGTTGTTGCCAGTGGCATTGCAGACGGCACGCTTATTAGCGCCCAAGGCATTGTGGATTCTGATGACACTGTCAGTGAGCCAACCGATGCTGATGCCGATGATACCAATGGCGATCAGGCTAACACGCTGCGTACAGGAGAGCCTTCGGCAGATGCAGAGTTGTATGTGAGTCAGCAGGTAACCTTAAGTTCTGACAGCGATGCAGATGGCGTCATGAGCGCTGGTGATACGTTGACATTAACTTATACAATTGAGAACACCGGTGGTACCGCGCTGTCTGGCATTGTCATCAGTGACACAGTGCCCAGCGGTTTAACGTACCAAACCAACTCGGTCAGTATTGATGGGGGAAATACCGCCAGCGTAGTTGGTAGCGATGTTGATGCACAAATTGCAAACCTGGCTATTGGTCAGGCGGTAACGCTACAGTTCAATGTCACCATAGACAGCCCACTGATTGATAACAATGCTGATGCTGACAATGAAACCTTTACGTTACAGGCTGATATTGCCAGTGACCAAACCGCCTCTTCACAGGGTGATAGTAACGGTAACCCCAGCGATGGTAATCAGGCGCTCACATTTGCCGTCTCTGAGTCGGGAGGCGCACCAGACTTGCTCGTGACTCATTCGTGGGTACTTGTCAATGATGCAGATGGTGACGGCGTTGTGGATCCGGGCGACCAAATCCAATTGTTAACCCGCATTTTGAATCAAGGAGCTGCGGCGGCTGAAGATGTAACGCTTTCTCAACCTATCCCCACTGACACTACCGTCGTTGCAAATTCTGGTGTCACGAGTCAAGGCGCCGTGTCTAATCAAGTTCCATTTACTGTCAATATCGGCACCATTGCTCCTGGTGTGACAATTACCAGTGCAATTAATGTCACTGTTGACGCTATGACAGCTGACAACACCATTATTTCTTCACAATCTTCGGTCGCCGGGAGCAACTTCGCCACCACGGCAAGTGATGATAACGGTAATTCATCGGACGGCATTCAAGCGACTTTGATAACCGTGGCCACCAGTAACAACTTACTTAATGCACCCTCGCTTTTGTTGGTCGATACCAGTGATCCTAGTACCACCGCAAATAACATCGTGCAGAGTGAAGTCGTCACCACTTCATTGACCATCCCCATACCTGCTGGTGTGACCGAAAATGTTTCTGTTGTGATTACGTTGCCCTCTGGATTTGGCTACGTGACAGGCAGTGCAACGTTAGCTCGTATTTTTGAGAATGGCTTGCAGAGTGCGTTCAACCCGAATGACGTGAATAATGCCAACAGCTCGGTGTCCGTCAACGTAGACTCAACTATCGAACGCGTCGGCAGCCAAATTACCTTGCACTTGGGTGATGTCATCAATTCAGACAATGATGCAAACATCGAAAGTTATATTCTGGTACTTGATGCGAACACCAATATGGCGGTTCCGGTATCGAACGAAAATGATTTATTTATCACAGCAAGCGTTGCTTATAAGGATGCCTCTGCACAGCCAAAACAGGTTGATGCGGCTCCACTGACTATAAAGCTACTCAACCGTGCGCCAATTGCTGGAGACGATGAATTTACCGTTGCCGAAGATTCAACAAGTGCTGGATTAGCGCTGTTGAGTGATGATACCGACTTGGATAATGGGCAAGTGCTGTTTATCAGTAATGTGAGCTCGCTAAATTCAGGGGGAACAGCGTCGATTGACAACGGCGCGACAACCATTACATATACGCCAGCGGCAAATTTTTTCGGTACTGAAACGCTAAACTATCAGATTTCGGATGGTGCTGGGGGGGTAGACACTGCGAGCGTCACCTTCACCGTAACCAGCGTACCTGATGCACCCGTTGCGAACCCAGACAGCATTATTATAAATGAAAATACGATCGGGCTTATTTCAGTGTTGGCGAATGATACCGATGGTGATAATGAGACTCTGACAGTGACCTCTGCAACAGTCGATCAGGGAGCTGTTACGATTGAGCCAAATTTTCAACTACGTTATGAACCAAGTCGAAACTTTAACGGGACAGCGACGATTAACTATACCATTTCTGATGGGAACGGAGGTGTTTCTTCAAGCTTTGTAACGGCTAATGTTTTATTTGTTAATGACGCCCCGGTTGCGCTCGATGATGTAGCTGAGGTAGATGAAGACCAAAGTGTTATTATTAATGTACTTTTAAATGACAGTGATGATGACGATGATGTTCTAACAGTGACACAGGCTGACAGTGCCGATGGTACTGTAGTAATAAATGCAAATGATGGATTAACCTTCACACCTAATACAGATTTTAACGGACTTGCTACCATTGTTTATTCTATTATAGACAGCAATGGAGCAACCGCGACCGCTAGTGTTCTGGTGTCTGTTGCTCCGGTGAATGACTTGCCCGTAATACAACCGATAAGCGCAAGCACCCAGCTTGAAGTACCTGTTTTCATTGATGTACTCAGTGTATCGTCTGACGTGGATTTTGACCCAATCTCCATCAGTCGGGCGGAATCAACGCAAGGCAGTGTCACAATCAATAGTGATGGCACCATTACCTTTACACCTGACGAAGGCTTTATCGGTGAAGCTTCGGTTACCGTGTGCGTCAGTGACGACAATGACGGTGAAACGTGCCAGACCTTTGTGGTCAGCGTGATTGACGTAAACACACCACCGCAAGTGCGCGATCTGAGTTTTGTCATGGATGAAGATGAAACGCTCCCGATTAACCTCACCGGTACAGACGAGGATGACGATGAACTGACTTATCGTCTGGTGACCTCGCCTGATGGAGAGTTTGTGGGGGAACTGCCGGATGTCTTATACGTACCTGAGGCCAACGCCAATGGCACTATTGTGTTCACCTACGTAGCGAACGACGGTGAAGTTGATTCAACGGTAGGAACAGTGACTATTGTTATCAATCCTTTGAATGACCCTCCTATTGCGAGGGATGATGAAGTCACGCTAACCAATTATGACCCTGTACAAATCGATGTGTTGGTCAACGACAGCGACCCTGATTTGGATACACTGACAATCATCGGTGCGCGAGTAAGACTCGGTGATGTCAGCTGGACAGGTGACGGTTTGACATACACGCCGGCAGACGGGTTTATTGGCAGTATCGTGATTGAGTACACCATTGACGACGGCAATGGCGAAGTCGCGAGCGCGGTTGTGGTGGTGAACGTAATCCCCGATGATGCAGCGCTTCGGCCGGTGATCAGCGTACCCGATGACGTGTTTATTGATGCCACGGCGTTGTTTACCAAAGTTGACCTTGGTGTCGCATCCGCGGTTGATCGCTTTGGGAATCCGTTGCCTGTCTCACTGGTCGACGGGATCACTTTCTATGAGCCTGGAAATAATACCGCATTTTGGGTCGCTGAAGATGCAGAGGGTAATCGAACTATCGCCAGCCAGGCAGTGCGAGTTCGACCTTTGATTTCAATTCAGAAAGATCAAACGGTTTTGGAAGGCTTTCCGGTGCGTTTTGGTATTTTCCTGAACGGAACATCACCGATTTATCCGCTGGAAATTCCTTTTGAAGTCAGCGGAAGCGCGGATGATATGGACTACAGCTTCAACGAACGTGTGGCTTTGATTGAGTCCGGGAGCGATATCTTTCTTGACTATGAAATCTTCCCAGATGCTGATGAGGAAGGGATTGAAACCGTTATAAAAACGCTATCTGCGGGGCAAAATCGTGGCAACAAATTTGAGCATGTGGTGACGGTCCGTGAAGACAACGTCAATCCGCAGTTGTCCATATTTGCGCAGCAGAACGCGGAACAGCGTTTGATTATTGCGCCGTCAATGGGAACCGTTGTGGTTACCTCGCGTATCGAGCACCCCGATATTCTGAATGAATACGATTACGAGTGGACCAGCTTTGATGGTCAAATTGTTGATATCGACACGTTGGATGATCAATTCACCTTCGACCCAAGCTCGCTAGTCGCTGGCGTATATCGTTTACGGGCGAGAGTGGTAGACAGTGATGACACGGACTTCTTCGATACCGAGGTATTGTATTTGCAAGTGGTTGATTCACTGCCTACCTTGGGAAGTGCAGATACCGACAAAGATGGTATCCCTGACTCGGTGGAAGGCTTAGGCGATCGTGACCGGGACGGTATACCAGATTATCTGGATCCTATTCCGGAGTGTAATGTGCTTCCCGAAGAAGTCTTATTCGTCGACGGGTATCTGGTTGAGGGCGACCCCGGCGTGTGCTTGCGTTTAGGTGACTATGCGATTCAAAGTGAGTTGGGAGGCGCCAAAATAACCGCAAATGATATTGCCAATAACCCGGTATTGTTCACCGATCCGGAGGTGCAGAATGTCGGCGGGATCTTTGATTTCATCGCCTACGGATTGCCCGTTCCGGGCCAAAACTATCGGATTGCGATGCCACAACTGCGGCCCGTTCCAGAAAATGCAGTATACCGCAAATTCACGCCAAACGGTGAGTGGGTCACCTTCGTTGAAGAAGGTTTGAACCGCTTATGGTCAACGGCAGGGGAGCCTGGCTATTGCCCACCACCGGGCGGTGATATATGGACGCCGGGGCTAACGCCGGGTGACTGGTGTGTGCAGGTAGAGATTGTCGATGGGGGGCCTAATGACGATGACGGTATCGCCAATGGCTCGATTGTCGACCCAGGCGGCGTGGGCGTCATGCTAAGCAACAATCGCTTGCCTGTGGCAGAGGATGACGTTGCCAGCACGCAAGTTAATCTTGCTGTAAGCGTTGATGTATTAGCCAACGACAGTGACGCTGATGGCGATAGACTCACCATCACCTCGGCCAATGTCGGCTTCGGTACGGTCGAGATCATAGATGACATGTTGGTGTATACACCGCCGCTTGATTTCATCGGCGCGGTAGAGGCGAACTATGGCATCTCAGATGGAAACGGTGGCAGTGCAGTGGCATCAGTTGTTATTTCTATTGAAGGGAACAGCCCGCCGGTGGCCATTGATGACTTTGCCAGTGTAAAAGTGAATAACTCAGTCAGCGTGACAGTACTCGAGAATGACAGCGACCCAGATGGCGACGTGTTGCGCATTATTGATGCGCAAACGTCCGGAGGGCAGGTGGCCATTACCAGCGATGCAAACATACAGTCTTTGACGGTAACGCCGCCGACGGAGTTTGTGGGTGACATCGTTGTGACTTACGTGATAGTCGATGGTCGTGGTGGTCAGGCCGAAGCGCAACTGCGTGTCACGGTAGAGCCTGTCACGGTGAGAATTCAAAATAGCGGCGGCGGTAGTGTGCAATTACCTCTGTTGCTCTGCTTGAGTCTGTTGGTGTTGTGGCGCAGAACAATGCGTAATCGCGATTCGAACGCTTTCAATCGTTTATAGAGGAACTTTAATGAAATTTTCATTTAATCAACTGGCACTGAGTGCAGGTTTATTGGGCGCTGCATTTGCATTGCCAGCACATGCGCAGCAGTCTGAGAGTGGTTACGGGCTGGCAGGAAAAACCGCTTGTGTGGCTGCACAGCAAACTCGCAGTGATAGCAGTGCATGTTTCTTTGAGCATTGGTACGTAGTCCTATCTGTTGGTTATGTGACAGGTGGCCTAAGCGAAGGCGATATTGCACAAGGGGCGCAGGATCTCGGCTTTAACGTATTTGATATTGATGTTGACGATGGGCGCGTTGGCGGAAAGTTTGCCGTGGGCACGGCGCTTTCAGAAAACTGGATGGTTGAGGTTGGTTACACCGATTTAGGCGAAGTGTCTGCGGCGTTTAGTGCTGAAACTAATAATCCAGATGGTTTTTTTGATCTCACCTCTGCATTACATCCAACCTCAGCTCAGGGCTTCACAGCGAGCGTGCTGTATCAATTCTTACGTCAGGAAGACTGGTATCTGCATGCGCGTGCTGGCGCGTACTTCTGGAATGGCGATTTTGATTCACTCGACGTATTCGCGGATACGTCGGTGAACAATTTTTCTGATGACAGCGGCACAGACCTGTACGTCGGATTAGGGGCAAACATCGTCCTCGATGACGACATTCAACTGGTGTTGGAATGGGAGCGATTCATGTTTGAGAATGATGATGTTGACCTTTTCTCATTTGGTGTGTCCTATCAGTTCTAGCTAAAATTGATTAGCACGGCAACCACAACGGTTGCCGCTGCGGCGCTGCCGAGCAGCAGCGCCAACGGCCATACGAAGCGGATCCAAACCGACCAGTCCACCCGTGCGACGCCTAAGCAACCGATCAGCGATGCCGAGGTAGGAATGATAATATTGGTTAGCCCATCACCGAGTTGAAAGGCCAGTACAGCGGTTTGCCGTGTCACGCCAACTAAATCGCCTAATGGCGCCATTAACGGCATCGTGATGGCAGCCTGCCCCGAACCTGACGCGACAAAGAAGTTAAATACACTTTGAAATCCAAGCATAAATAGGGCGCTCACCGTAGCATTAAAGCCACCAATGGCTTCGCTGGCATGGAATAGCAGCGTATTCAGTACAGACGGCGTAGCCACGTTATCGCCTCCCAGGATCAACACAATGCCTTTCGCCATGCCGACAATAAGCGCTGCCGGTAACAAGTCTTTCGCTCCCTGTTGGAACGCAGCCGACGCCTGATTTAAGCTCATGCGCCCAGTGAGTTTACCAATGGCCGCAACGGCAATGCCGAGCGCGAAAAATTGGCTGGCGATTTCAGGAATATAGTATTGATGTGCTGTAACGCCCCAAATAACCCACGCGATCCCCGCAAAGAACGTGAGCAAAATCGCGCTGTCGACTCGACTGAAGGTTGCATCAATCGCCGTTTGTTTATCGCGAAAATAGGCATCGGTCGTGTGACTCAACGACGCGCTGGGGGTGCGCTTAATCTTTTTGGCATACCAGAGGGTAAAACCAAGCCCGAGTGCGGTAAACAAGCACCAGGCAGCCATTCGAAAGCCTTGCCCTGACATTAATGGAACATCCGCTATACCTTGGGCGATGGCAACGGAGAACGGGTTCATCCAACTGGTGGCAAAGCCAATTTGAGTCGCCACATAGGTGACTAGCACGGCAGTAATGCTGTCATAGCCCAGTGCAATAAAAAGCGGTACCAGCACAATGCAGAAAGCGATCGCCTCTTCACCCATGCCAAAAATAGCACCACCGAGTGCGAATAAGAGAAACAGCAGCGGTAGAATGACGTTGTCTGCTCTCTGAAAGCGTGCAATCAGTGCGAGCACCCCGTTGTTGATAGCGCCTGACGCCATGATAATCCCAAACGCGCCGCCAACAATCAGAATAAATGCCACAACGCCAACGGCCGAGCCCCATTTATCGCCGGACACCAAACCCTCAAATGCATAGTTGAGCATGCCAATGTCGCCGCCTGCTGCAAATAGACTCACGCCTTGAGCATTGTCGCTGGCGTACCGAAAACTGTCTTCTTTGATCAGCTCGCGTGTTTGCGTTTGCCCATCAACTACTTTGGTAACCGATTCCAATTCGAACTGACCGGGTGGCACGGCATACGAAAGTGCTGCCGCCAACACAATGACGAAAAACAGAATGACAAAAGCGTCGGGCATTTTACTGCTGAGATTATTGGGCTGCATAAAGGTTACCTAATCACTAAAGAGGAAGCAGAGTACAAATTATCGCCATAGCACAGTGTACCGGTATCGGCGAAGTAGTGTACCGGTATCGGCGAAGTACAGAAACGGTGGGTAGCAAAAAAAACGGCTGCACCGATGCGCTCATTGGCGCACCGGCGCAGACAGACGGCTTCGTTAGAAGAAGTAGTCTACTGACACGGAGTAAATAGCCCCGTAAGGATTACTATTGAACGAGTCATACCCGCGGCCCGAACCATAGGCAACCGGTGGATCGCGATCAAATACATTATCTACGGCGAAGCGTAAGGTCGCGTTCTCGAAATAATAGCCTGCGCTTAATCGTACGGTGGTCCATGAGGAAACGTCACGCTCTTCGTTTGCATCGAGTACGCCTAAATCATTAAGTTCATCAATGTTACGTCCGCGTAGGCGTTCAATATCATCCTGATAGCCGTCGGTGTAAAATACATAAGCGCCAACATACCAATCTTCGGTATCCCAGAAAATTTCTGCCGTTGCAATCGTTTCCGGGTAGCTAAACTGGCCGATCAGTTCTTCAATTTCATCAGAACCCGGTTTGTTGCGCTCATACTTCAGGTAATGCGTACCATTTAACGCCAGTTCCAAGTTTCCGCTGTCAAACTCGATTTGGTGGAAAAAGTCGAAATCGATACCGCTAACATCTTGAGTACCCGTGTTGTCGAGTAAGAGCACGTGGTCGCGGAACAAGGGGATTTCTTCAAAACGTGAAATACCAGTCTCGTTAAAGGCTTCTAGGATTTCAGTTAAATTAGCGCCTTCTTCATCAATGAACAGACCATTGTTATCGGTCACGGTACAGACTGCCGGATCATAAGAAATACCAATCTCGCCATCGGGTACCAGACCACAATGGCGTAAACTTGCATCGTTAATCGCCGCTGCCAGTACGCCGGTCATGTTGGTATCAACCAAATCGTCATGTTCAAACTGCCAATAATCTACTTTAATATCGGTGTTTTTCGTCGGGCTCCACACAAATCCTGCCGAAATGCTCTCTGACTCCTCTGCGCGTAGCGCTGGGTTGCCCAGCTCAAGCACATTGTTCCCACGTACTGAACCATCTCCTTCACAGTACAAATCAGCCACGGCTTGATTAGCAGAACAATCAAACGAGGCGCGAGTAGTACGCAGTTTTACACCGGCCTGCGTCAATGACGGCGCTCTGAATGCGGTAGACCAGGATGCGCGTAAGACCAGTTCCTCGACGGGGCGATACGTCAGACCCACTTTGGGGTTAAAGCTGCTACCGAAGTCATTGTAATCATCAAAACGGCCTGCGAGGCTCATTTCAACCGCTTCGGTCAATGGCACGTTAAATTCAGCAAACGCCCCGTATTGTGTACGATCCGCTTCCGACAAACTGGAACCAAAGCCAAATACGTCAACCAAGTAGCCGTTTTCGACCCGAGCTCGCGAATCTTCAGACGGAATATCCGTAATCTCTTCACGGCGCACTTCTGCGCCCACGGCGGCGCGGATCATGCGGTCATTAAATTCCATGAGGTCGCCGCTGGCACGAATATCCCATCCGTACACGGTACTTTCACCTTCGCGCGTTGGCCGGGCTTGCGCTTGTGCTAAAACGGCATCATTGGCGTCATCACCCACCAAAAACGGATTGTACATAGGCAGCAAGCTTCCACCTGCGCAGCTTAAGGTGTCTGTATCGGGGTTGTAATTCGCAATGGAACCGTCACTACACAGTTCACCGTCAGCGGCGGCAGTGTATTGGTAGCGATTATAGATGCCAGCCACGGCCGTTTGGGAACTTTCAGAACGCGAGAGAAGCACGGCTGATTCCCAGTCCCAGTCGCCAATCACGCCACTCAGTGCCGAGACCAAACGGAAGGAATCTGTCTCAACTTCGACGGTGCGTGGATCGGAGAAGCGAGCGTCATAGCCAAAGCCAAATAGTCGTTGCCCTGCTTGCGTGAAGAATGGGTCGATAAACAGGTTGTCAAACAGTTCATCTTGAGTCGCCTCATCGAAAATAAATAACGCAGACTCATCAACGAACGGGCCTTCATCATCATTAATCTGGTTTATCGGTGCAGGCGTCGAATAAGAGGTTGAATCCGCATGGCTGTAAAACACGTCGGTTTTCCAGGTAAGGTCTTCATACTCCTGCACAAAACTAAAGCCTGCCGACAGGGTTTCCAGCGGCGTTTCTAAATAATCATCCTGATTAGCGTAATACGCACAAATTTGCTCGCCGAATTCAGTCGTCACTAATGGCGTCGCACATTCAGGGTTACCAATCTCATTTCCGTCACGTGCGGAGAAAAAATAAATATTGGGCGTGTTCTTCGGTAGGTAAGAGTAGTTGCTTTGCAAAATAGGGTCACGGGTAAGCGCTCTATCGATGGCGCGGCTAGGTTGGCGATCATAATAATCAGCAAATACCGTTAGATTCCCGTCACCCACCTCAGTACCCCAGAGTACTTGAAAGCCCACTTTACCATCATCAGGAGAATCAAACGTATTTTCATAGTTCGCGCTAAGCTCAAGGCCCTCGTAATCGTCGCGAAGCACGTAATTGATTACACCTGCCACCGCATCGGCACCGTAGGTTGCACTCGCGCCATTGGCGAGAATGTCGATCCGTTCAATCGCCGAGGCTGGAATACTGTTGATATCGACAAAGTTTTCTGTACCGGATGCAAAGGAACTAGCAGCAATTCGGCGGCCATTGACCAGCGTCAATGTGGATGATGGCCCGACACCACGCAGTGATGCTGCTGCCTGACCTGGAGGGGTAGAGGTAGAGGTGGCGCCGCTTTGCGCAGTGGTAAAGCTGCCAACGCCGCCGCGAGTCTGGCTGATCGTACGCATTAGGTCGGCGATAGTATTCGCACCGGTTTTGGCAATATCTTCTGCGGTGATCACCGTGAGCGGTTGCGCACCAGCGACATCGACGCCTTTGATGAGCGAGCCGGTAACGTTAATCACCTCAATGCTCTCTTCTTCCGTTTGTGTATTCTGTGCTGATTGAGCGAATACCGATGGGGCAAACGCCGTCAAAGCGGCGCACACTGCATACGCGAGTGGATTAATTTTCATGGTTTTTTCCTCACACTGATCCGCAAACGCTGGCGGATTAACTTGCTGTTATTATATTTTTATTGGTACAAATGAAAGCAATAGAATGCTGCCGCGTGAGCAGCCAGAAAGCTGCGAGTCGGACAGTAAAATAGACAGGTAGATTTTATTCGTCGAACCACTCCGACAAATAATAATTTTGATAACGATAGGCGCCAAGATTGGCGGCTTTTTTCAACATATTCTTCCTAAAACGCCAAATGCGGTTTTATTCATTTCAATACGCGTTGCTATGACAGTTTAATAAAAACAAAGCGATTGACAACTCTTCTTTGGTACCACTAGGGTAAAAAAAAGTCAATTCGGTCAATAGTGTCTAAAATGATGTATCTCAATCGCTCATCGGCGCGAATTTCGCGCTCAATCTTCTTTACTCTGGTATGGTTTTTAAGTGTAACCTTTTGTGTTTTAAAGGTTTCCGCTCAACCGATCCCCGGTCACATTGAACGTTATGATATGATGCTGGCGGGCGGCTCTTTGAAAACATGCTCCAGTTTGTCGTTAAAAAATTGTCAACAAAATGATTTCAATGATAACGATTTGAACGGTTTGTTGTACGAAATTTCGCCGGATGCGGCCGCGCGATTGACTCAGGCCTTGTCATCTGAGTCGCAACACAGTGCACAGGTTGCGCAACTTAATGCAGTTTTAGCGACCGCTTATGCAGCGCAGGATAACGGTTCAACACGCGAAATTGCGACACTCAGTCAGCAGCAGTTTTTCGCCGAACTCAGTGATGCCGGATTGGATAGTGACCAAGTACGAGCGCTGCCCGACACATTATATTTCGCCTTATTAGATACGCATGAAGTTAAGCAGCACGGTGAAGGAGGACTTCGCAAGCAAGAACGAGCAAACGTCAACTGGAACACAAGTTTGGCAGCACAATCAGTCTATCGACAGTTTGTCGATCAGGCCAAACTGCGTACGAAAAATGGTGCGTTACCCCGCATAGCCATTGTGACAGCCTCGTCACGCGACCCTTTTGAATCAGCCGATTTTTATCTGTCAGCTTTTTCTTCGCTGGGAGCTGACGTGGTATGGCTGCCGCTTGATGCGACCTTTCAACAAGCTCGATTTTTGGAGCAAGCAGGCGCGAAAGGTTGCTCGCGTCTGGCTGCGTTACGCCAACGCAGTGATAGTTTTGACCGAGAGCGTATCTACCCGCTACGCACCGCGCTACAACAGCAATACTGTCGTCAGCCAGCGTTATTGCACGATATTTTGTCGAATGTTGAGGGTGTGTTTTTCAATGGCGGCGACCAAAGCCGCACGCTGGCCGCTTTGTTGACGCCTTCCGGTCAAGCGAGTGAATCTTTACAGATTATCCATCGTCGGATGCTAGCGCAGGAACTCATTGTAGGCGGCACCAGCGCAGGTACTGCTGTACAGAGTGGTGGGTTTCATGCGAATCGTCCCGTCCCAATGATCAGTAGTGGTGACAGTCAGGGGGCAATGCAGCGCGGCGCGTTTGCGCAGCAAGCGCCCAGTATTCGCAGTGAGTGCACTGATTGTAATGATAGGTTACTGCCAGGCGATCTGACCTATCGTGCTCAGGGCGGCAGCGGCCTTTTCTCGCTCGGCGTGGTAGATACCCATTTTTCAGAACGAGACAGAGAAGCACGGCTAGCTGTACTGATTGCCGAAACGGGATTGCAGTTTGGTTTCGGTGTGGACGAAACGACTGCGCTCATGGTTGGGTTTGATGCTGATAAAACGCGTTTACGCGTTGTCGGTGAAAACGGGGTGTTTATGCTTGACCGAGCAAGTGGTCAATATGGCGAAGCTCATACAGCAGATTTCAGATTATCTCAACGGCAGCTTTCGGGTCTGTCTCATTACCTCGCCAGCGGTTCAACGGCTCAACGTGATCTCGCCAGCGGCGAGTGGCGATTCTCTCTAGCAGGAGAGAAAGCCGATTCTCGGAAAAAGCTACGTTTACTTGACGACGGGGAGTGGCGCAACCAAACTCGCACATGGTGCGGCAGTTCAAAACAGTTGACTTGGCAGCAGACAGGATATGAAGTGATCACTCAAGCCAGTGAGGCGACTCAGTTCTTTGTCAGCAGCGCATACGACCGTCGTCATTGCAGCTACATTGGTCTTCCTTTTGTACTGATTTCAACGGGTAGCTGAGTGTCGTGATGGCGCGCTGTCACCTTTCGGTGCCCTTTGGCGAATATCAGTCTATAACTCGATATGAGTTCAGCCGGCGCACCGTCGCGAGAATAGGGTATTTATTTGCTAATGCTCACGCCATTGCTTGCAATATCGATATGGCGCTGAAGCCACGCGCGAGCGTCTGCCTCTTGCTCAAAGAATGCCTGCGTTAAATCAACCTGCGCATAGATTGACTCCCAGAACATTCTGACCGTGCTTTCATATTGGGTGTCTTGTATTACTACTGCGGTGGCAACCAAGTTTTGTTGCGTGGCGCGTTGAATGGAAGATATCAGCAGGTTTTTGGCCTCAGGTACTAACAACGGCTCCTCCCGCAAGAGCACAAGGCTCGCCCACGGCCCACTGTTCAACTGATTTCGGAAGCCTTGTACGCTGCGCTGATAATACAACACCGCTTCTAGATTGGCTGGGCCATAACCTTCAATCACTAACAGTCGGCCTTCAATATGTAAGCGCACGTCGCCGTGTGCAGGGAATTGACGGTTATTCAAGGGCATTGCTCCATTAATCAAAAACATTCCGTATATTTCACGAGCTAGCATTTCTGACAGCACCTCGTGAAGCAGTTATACTACATTTTCAGCTGCGCAAATACATTGCCACGCGTCTAATGGATATTGCAAATGACCCTAATTGGTTCAACATTAGTTTTTCTCGCCGCGACGGTGGTGGCAGTGCCTCTGTTCAAACGGCTTAAGCTCGGCGCTATTTTAGGCTACTTAGTGGCGGGTATTGTAATTGGCCCCTTCGCATTGAATGCCATTAGTGATCCGGAAACGATTTTGCATTTCGCCGAGATGGGCGTGGTGTTGCTACTCTTCGTGATCGGGTTAGAGCTTGAGCCGAAAACGTTGTGGCGGATGCGCAACCACATTGTTTTTAGCGGTGGCTCGCAATTGATTGGCAGCACACTTTTATTGGGCGGTATCATTTATTGGCTAGGCTTTAGCTGGCAGGTGTCGATGGTGATAGGCCTGGCGGTCGCTTTATCTTCCACGGCGTTTGCCATCCAGCTAATGAACGAACAGCGTATTCTGCACACGCCTCCCGGTCAGCAAGGGTTCTCTATTCTGTTGATGCAGGATGTGGCGGTTATTCCGATATTGTTGCTGGTGGCAAGCTTGTCACCGATTGAGGCGTTGGATCAGGCACCTTGGTGGGTTGCCGTATTGGCGGTCTTGGGTGTGCTTATTGCTGGCCGGTTTTTAATCAACCCTTTTCTGCGGATCGTATCGCGCTATGGCAGTACCGAGGTGATGACCGCAGCGGCCTTATTGATCGTTCTATTGACCGCCGTCGCCATGCAGCATGCTGGTTTATCGATGGGCATGGGCGCTTTTATTGCGGGAATCCTGTTGGCAGACTCATCGTTCAAGCATCAACTAGAAACGGAAATCGAACCGTTCAAAGGCTTATTGCTAGGCTTATTTTTTATCGCTATTGGCATGAACCTCAACCTGCAACTGTTGGTAGAGAAACCCGTGCATATTTTCGCCGCAACTGTGGCACTGGTCGCGATTAAAACGGCAGTGATTTTTGCGGTTCTCAAAGCCAATAAGCAAAGCAAAACCGACAGCATGCGGGTATCCCTGATGTTATCGCAAGGGGGGGAATTTGCTTTCGTGGTGATGACTCTGGCGGTCAGTTCACAGGTACTCGACGCCGAGATTGCCGCGATGGTTAATCTGGTAGTGGGTCTGTCGATGGCGCTCACATCGCCCTTGGTGATTTTGTATAGCCTGTCGTATAACAGCCGAAATTGTCCTGCCGTGTACGACTCGCACAGCGATTCACCTGAACCACAGGTATTAATCGCTGGATTCGGTCGCTTCGGTCAGATCACCGGCCGTATTCTGGCAGCCAATAGCATTGCCTTCACCGCCATGGATAAAGATGCTGAACATATAGAATTTGTAAGCCAGTTCGGCAATAAAGTGTTCTACGGGGATGCGACACGTTTGGACTTGCTGCGCACGGCGGGTATTCAGCACGCTCGCACCTTGTTAATTGCCATTGATGACGCCGATGCTACCACTCGGTTAGCAACGCTGGTCAGCGATGCCTATCCAGAGGTTAGAATTATTGCCCGCGCCAGGAACCGAACCCACGCAATGCAACTTGCGCGTGCGGGCATTGAAGTGTGCGTGCGTGAAGTCTTTGAAAGTGCCATCGTTGCCTCAAAACAGGTCTTGGGGGCGATAGGCTATACCGAAGGGCAAACTGATTACATGGCGCGCGTTTTCGCCGAACATGACGCTAAACTGTTACGCAAGGCGATTGAAGATGATATGTCGCTGCCGGAGTTAATTAAAAACAGTGAGCAGGGCCGCGAAGAACTTCGCCAACTGTTTGCTGATGATAAACGTGAGATCGCAGCGGGGTAGGCAATGCGTTATTGCGACGCCATGGCGTTGTCGCGAAGCTTGTTCCACCACACGAGCGCAAATGCACCGATGTACATCGTTACGCCATAAACCCCACAGGCGATGGCGTAGCTTGGTTCGTTTAGAAAAGCGAGTGTGATCAGTATTGCCATTGACGCATTCTGCGTGCCGATTTCAATACCGAGCGTCACGGCGTCTCGTCGTGAGAGCACAACCAGCTTCGCGATTGCAACGCCTAAGACGGTAGCAAGCACATTCAGTGCAAAGGTCAGCACGAAGACATCTGGGAATGACGCTATCATCATGTCGCGCTCCTGCCATGCAATACCCACAATTAACAACAGCATAAATATTACCGCGAGATGCCTGAACACTGGCTCAAGGCGCTGTGCCAGATAGTCAGCTTTGTGTCGAATCCATAATCCCAGCATGACTGGAAACAATGAAATAGCGATTAATCCCAAGGTCGTATTCAATAATGAAAAATGTGAACTCTCGACCTCAAAATAGCCCAGAGCAAATCGAATGATCAAGGGGGTGGTAAAGACACAAATAACCGTAGTAATGGCAGTGAGTGAGATAGAAAGCGCGAGATTGGCTCTGGCAATGTGACTGATCAGATTTGACGTGGTGCCGCCGGGGCAGGCTGACAGCACCATAATACCAATCGCCAGATGTGCGGGTAAAGACAGCACAAGCACTAAGCAAAATGCGAGCAATGGTAGGGCAATCAGCTGGCCAAACAAGCCAGCGAATACTGGCATCGGTAATTTAAACAGACGTACAAAGTCGGTGCGGGTCAGGCTCAGGCCCATGCCAAACATGATCAGTGCCAGCACCAGTGGCAGTATGATCTCAGACAGCGCAGACCCTTGCATCAGCTCATTTTCGCTAGCAGAGACAACGGCGCTATTTTCATCATTCGTACCAGCAATGCCCAAGGCCAGCGTGGCACATAGCTATTCGCACCCTCCTTTTCTATCGCCGCGACGATGGCCTTGCAACCGGTTTCGGTATCCACCATAAAAGGCACTTTTTCAACTTTCTCGTTAATTTCACTGCGAATAAATCCAGGATGCACGGTCGAAACGGTAATCGGTGTTTTGCGCAAGTCGATGCGGATACCTTCGGTCAGGGTGGTTAGTGCAGATTTGGTTGCCGCATAGACAGTCAGTGCGCGACGAAAGCCGCGAACGGCAGAAATTGAGGAGACAGTGACCAGATGCCCACTATTTTGAGCGCGAAAAATGGCCACAGCGGCTTCACACTGCGCCAGTGCAGAAACAAAATTAGTCACGGCGGTTTGCTTATTGGCATGAAAGTACCCCGTACCCACCGAGGCTCCTTTACCCATACCAGCATTAACGATAAAGCGGTCGATACCGCCCATTTCCTCGGCGAACTCGCTAACGCAGTTAAACACTGCATCATGGTCATCAACATCCAAGGCTTTAATCACCACACTAATGTTCGGGTTAATACGTAACAATTCGTCCTTGAGGTATTCAAGGCGGTCAACTCGGCGCGCGCACAAGCCCAAGTTGCGTCCCATTTTAGCGAACTCAATCGCCATGCCTTTACCCAGACCAGAACTGGCACCCGTGATCACAATATTCTGTCGCAGGCGCTTAGGATTCATAGCGTTTCAGTTCCAATCGGGTCACCATGGCTCTGTGTACTTCGTCTGGCCCATCTGCCAATCGCAGTGCTCGTGCACCGGCGGCAAACCGAGCTAATGGGAAGTCGTTGCACATGCCTGCACCCCCATGCATTTGTACCGCCATGTCTACCACCTGTTGTAGCATATTCGGCACAACCACTTTAATGGCTGAAATGTCCACCATGGCGTTTTTTACCCCTAGGTTATCAATTTTCCATGCGGCATTCAGGGTGAGCAAACGGGCTTGCTCAATCAACATACGCGCATCGGCGATACGCTCAGCGTTACCGCCGAGCTTGACCAGTGGCTTTCCAAACGCAACCCGTTCGAGCCCACGTTTAACCGCTAATTCAAGCGACTTTTCCGCCATTCCAATGGCACGCATGCAGTGGTGAATGCGGCCGGGGCCCAATCTTCCCTGAGCAATGGCAAAGCCCTTACCCGGGCCAACCAATAAGTGATCGCGAGGCACCCTGACATTATCGAAGGTCATCTCTCCATGACCATAGGGTGCATCAAAATCGCCGTAGGCAGTAAGCATACGATTGATTGTTATACCAGCGGTATCAAGCGGCACAATCACCATACTGTGTTGACTATGCCGATCATTTTCGGGATTGGATAAGCCCATGAAGATGGTAAATTTGGCGTTTGGATGCCCCAGGCCAGTTGACCACCATTTGCGGCCATTAATCACAATGTCGTCATCGCTAATCTCAATACGTGCCTGCATATTGGTGGCGTCAGAAGATGCCACATCTGGCTCAGTCATCCCGAATACCGAACGGATCTCACCATTCAATAACGGCGTTAGCCAACGTCGCTGCTGTTCTTCGCTGCCGAAGTGATACAACACTTCCATGTTGCCGGTGTCTGGCGCATTGCAATTGAAAATTTCGGGGGCAAACAAACAGCGGCCCATTTGTTCCGCCAGTGGCGCGTACTCAAGGCAGGTTAAACCGGGGGCGAGTTTATCGTCTGGCAAAAATAGATTCCATAAACCCGCCGACTTGGCTTTGTTTTTCAGTGCTTCAACCTCAGGGTGCAATTGCCACGTTCGCCAATCGCCATGGTTGTTATTTTCATGCATAAAGGTGTAAACATCATTCTCTATAGGCTCGATGTATTCGGCCAAGAAATGTTTCACCTGTGCCAGATAATCCTGGCAACGCGCACTGTAACTGAAATCCATACCCGCCTCACTCATGATGTTGTACGGTATAAGAGTAACCTATAGAAAATATCGAGTTAAATAACCTTTATCAATAGATTGGTATTCAAAACCTGTTTTTTGAAGAGCACCCCTGTGACACAGTGGCAATGTAAAAAGGACACGACCCGCAATGCAGTCAAACGTATTAAAAATAATCGCGTTGGTCACTTTAACCGGACAGTTTTACCCCCACGTTTACTATTTCACATTAAAGAGGGACACCCAATGGCTGCTTCTCAGGCTTCATTTGACGATCTTGCCGCCAGCGCGGATTATTCGTTGATAAAAACGCTTCGTCCGGATCCTGAGGCCGATA
Organism: Alteromonas oceanisediminis; assembly: GCF_018474025.1. Lineage (GTDB taxonomy): Bacteria > Pseudomonadota > Gammaproteobacteria > Enterobacterales > Alteromonadaceae > Alteromonas_E > Alteromonas_E oceanisediminis. The sequence goes on from NZ_JAHCTA010000002.1 coordinate 270,998, forward strand.
GCGCAGGCAATGACCACCGTCCCCGTCAGGTAACGTCAGGCCACTATGTGCCAGTTACGCCGACACCGATCGCGGATCCACAATATGTGACGCACAGCCAGAAATTGTTTGCAGAACTGGGGCTGGATGATGATCTCGCTCGGTCGCCACAGTTTATGCAACTTTTTTCAGGGGATTTGAACAATCTTCCCGATCCAATACGCCCGACTGGCTGGGCCACCGGCTACGCACTGTCAATTTATGGCACTGAGTATGATCAGCAATGCCCGTTTCGGACCGGCAACGGGTATGGCGACGGTCGGGCAATCTCTGTGCTTGAAGTACTGCGGCAGGGAAAACGCTGGGAAATGCAGCTCAAAGGCGCCGGCCCCACTCCTTACTGTCGGGGAGCCGATGGCCGCGCCGTGCTCCGCTCGAGCGTCAGGGAGTTTCTGGCTCAGGAGCATATGCATGCCCTGGGCGTGCCAACCTCCCGTTCGTTGAGCCTCTTTGTGTCTGGATCTGAGCGAGTGGACCGTCCATGGTATATCGACAATTCCACCAGCGCTGAGCCGGAAGTCATGGTGTCTAACCCTGTTGCCATCACCACCCGTGTCGCGCCCTCTTTTTTGCGGGTGGGGCAGCTTGAACTTTTCGCTCGCCGGGTAAGGCGCAACGCGCACGCCGAAGCGTTACCCGAACTGCGAATGATTGTTTCGCATCTCATTGAGCGCGAGTACGCTAACGACATTGACAGACAACAACCTTTCACATCACAGGTGTTGCAGCTCGCCGAAGTGTTTTGTGATCGTCTTACCAGCCTGGTAACTGGTTGGTTGCGGGTCGGTTATTGTCAGGGCAATTTTAACAGTGACAATTGTGCAGCAGGCGGGTTTACGCTTGACTATGGCCCATTTGGTTTTTGTGAACGGTTTGACCCGTTCTATCAGCCGTGGATCGGTGGCGGACAGCATTTTTCATTTTTAAATCAGCCGCAGGCCGCGGAACGTAATTTTGCCAGTTTTCTGAGTGCCCTGATGCCACTGCTTGCGCATGATGAGCAGTGCGTTGCACAACTTAAGGAAACCCACCAAACGTTTGCCACTGTGATGGAGAAGAAATTGCAGGCCATGTGGGCATCTAAACTGGGTCTTGCTGAGTATGACAGTCCTTTATTTATGCAGCTTTTGAAACTAATGACCGAAACGCCGGTAGATTTCACGTTGTTTTTCAGCGAGCTTTCACAGTTGCCCGAGAGTGTGGACGGCATTCGTCGCAGTTTTTATCGCCAGCCAGAAGAAAGCCTATACAGGCAATGGCAGGCGTGGTTTTCCGACTGGAGACAAAAGCTGCAGAAACACACAGATATCGACGCCGTCTCGCGCAGTATGACTGCTGTCAATCCAAGGTACACTTGGCGAGAATGGTTTATTGTACCGGCTTACGAGCAGGCGCAGGCAGGCGATTATGGACTCATTCATGACTTGCAAAAAATGCTCACGCAACCCTATGCGCAACAAGGTCAGGCGATTGATGATAAATATTATCAGCGTCAGCCTGATAAATTTGCAGAAAGAGGGGGCGTCAGCCATTACAGTTGCTCGTCATGATGCGCAGCGCACTAAATCAATCGTGCGAGCAGGTAGGCGTAAGGCAAATCCACACCGCTAACAAATTCAACGGCGATTGAACTCTTCGAGCCTTTCAACGGTAAACATTAACTGAATCAGCAAATAGGATATTGCCAGCGTGAAATTAATTGGACTTGTTGCGTGTATAGTTTTGATGAGCGGATGTGCCAAGGTGTTGTTCACCACAGCCAACACAGCAACGCTTGGGTTTGATGGTGAAATTGTTGAAGATATCGCCTATGGTGATATGCCCCGTCAAACATTAGACATGTTTGTGCCAGCGAAGCAGGATCTCGACAACCGCGAATTTCCGGTAGTGGTCTTTTTCCACGGCGGTCGCTGGACTTTTGGCGATAAGTCTCAGTACCAGTTTGTGGGTACTCGTCTGGCTGAAATGGGTTATGTGGTAGTCATTCCAAATACTCGGCTTTACCCTGAGGTCAAATTTCCAACCTTTGTCGAAGATGCGGCAAAGGCAGTGGCGTGGGCCTTTGAACAAACCGGCCAGTACGGTGGTAACGGCGAAGTGTTCCTCACAGGACATTCCTCCGGCGCTCACATTGCGGCACTGGTCACTGCCAATCCCGCTTACCTAGAAGCTCATGATATCAGTAGTCATCGAATTTCCGGCTTTGCCGGTATGGCCGGGCCGTACGACTTTGAGCCCAAGGAAGATGATTTGAAAGACATGTTTGGTCCACCTGAACGCTACCCTGAAATGGCGGTGACCACCTTTATTTCGGGCGACGAACCGCCGATGCTATTGATGTACTCTAATAATGATGAAACCGTGCATATTACTAACCTGCGCAAGCTGGAATCGGCCATTAAGCAGCATGATGGCACCGTCAAAACCATTATCTATGAGGGCGGAGGCCATGCCGGTACTGTAGCTGCACTGAGTTGGGCAAATCCGGCGGGATTACCGGTGGCAAATGACCTTAACGCGTTTTTTCAATCCGTATTGTCTCGCTGAACGACCACGGCAGCGAATCAATCCCAGATGAGTTCTTTAAAGTGTTTGCGGCACATTGATTCATATCGATCATTACCGCCAATCTCAACTTGGGCGCCGGCACGCACGGCGTTGCCATGTTCATCCCATCGCACGACAAAGGTGGCTTTGCGGCCACAATGACAGACGGTTTTCAATTCAAACAGCTTGTCTGCCCACGCCAGTAAGTAATGACTGCCATCAAAGGTTTCACCGGCGAAATCGGTACGCAAGCCATAGGCTAGAACGGGAATATCGAGATCATCCACCACGTCAATCAACTGACGAACTTGTGCTTTAGTCAGAAATTGAGATTCATCGATAAAAATGCAATCGATGGGTTGTTGAGCATGATGTTGTTGAATATCCTCGAACAAGTTGATCGCGTCAGAAAACAGCTGAGCTTCGGCATGCAAGCCGATACGACTGCTGACCTTTCCTATTCCATAGCGATCATCAAACGCTGCGGTGTAAATCAGCGTGTGCATACCTCGCTCTTTATAGTTGTATGCAGACTGCAGCAAAGATGTGGACTTACCCGCGTTCATGGCAGAGTAGTAAAAGTAAAGTTGAGCCATCAATGGCGAACCCGAGTGAAAACTGACTCAGCGCAGTATACTGCAAATGACCCTTTGTCGAAATCCGGCGTTGAGAGATTCGCTTAGAATAACTCGCCGGGATAACTCAGAGCCTAAATAAAAAAACATCCGACACCATGGCTGATGTCGGATGTTTGATACTTTGCATCGTGCCTGATGTCAGGCACGCAAGTTTTTTAACTAGGCAGCACTAGCAGTCTGTGTTGGCTCAGTTTCTTCCACTGAAAGTAAGTTCAAATCAAAATCAAACTCATCAACTCGCACCGACAGTTTACGCTTAGCATCGTAGCTGAGTAACTTACTGTGCTCATCTGGTGTAATTTTGCCTTGCTCAAGTAGCTTGTTCACTGCATTTTCAAATGAAACGAAAGGAACAACTGGCGCTTTACGCAATGCTTTTTGAACTTTGCTTAACAATGGCATCACTGCATGCTTGGCTTTAAATGCCTGCTCATTGATATCATTGCCGTCACCCGGCTCAGTCACAACGAGGTGCGTTAGCTGCGCTTTAATCGAGTTATCCTGCAATGACGCGGTTGCCAGTTCACGCACGAGATCGTCAGAAATTTGCGATACTGACGACGTATACGTGTTGGTGAGTGCGCGCATCAGCCAACGCGTTGGCGTATTCGGGAAGTTACTCACGAAGTTCACCAAAGCTTGTTCAGCCTGCTGGAGCGACCACTGGATTGCATATTCAAAGTACGGCTGCGCCAATTTACGGTCTTCAACACGCTGCTCGTAAAAACGAATAGCTGCCATGGCACCGTACAAGTAGCTCATCATGTCGCCTAAACGCGCAGACAGTAATTCAGCTTTTTTCAAATCGCCGCCCAGAACCAGAAGCGATAAATCCGCTAAAGGTGCTAATTTGGCAGACAGCGCATTCAAACGTTTTTCATACGGACGTACTTCCGGAAGCGCCGATTCGGTGCTGCGTAAGAACGGTAGGTACGCATTGACCTTACTGCGTAGCGCATTCTTGACACTGAACTTAACCGTTTTTGCCAATACCTTGTTAAAGGCAGCATCCGCTGATTTGTCATCGCTGTGGATCAAATCAACCATTTCTTTCAGGTGCGGATGACAGCGCATGGCGCCCTGACCAAAAATCATCAATGACCGCGTTAAGATATTAGCGCCCTCAACGGTGATCGCAATCGGCAGAGCCGAGTAACCGTTAGCCAGCGTGTTTTGTGGACCACGCTGAATCGCTTTACCTGCCTGAACATCCATGGCTGAGTTCAATACGTCGCGACCTAGCTCAGTCATGTGATACTTAGCAATCGCTGTAATCACAGACGGCTTTAAGCCCAAGCTCAATGCTTCAGTCGTCAAAACACGCATCGATTCAAGCAAAAAGGTTTTACCAGCGATGTCTGCCAGTTTGTCTTGGATCCCTTCAAAACGGCCAATTGGAACACCGAACTGTTCACGCACGAAAGAATATTCCGCAGTCGATTTAAAGGCTGATTGTGCAGAAGCAACACCCATTGCTGGCAATGAAATACCGCGACCTGCGCCAAGGCAGCTCACGAGCATCTGCCAACCACGACCAATGTTCTTTTCACCACCAATGATGAAATCCATTGGAATGAAAACGTTATTACCGCGTGTTGTTCCGTTATAGAAACGCACGCCCATCGGATCGTGGCGGTTACCTAACTCAACCCCTGGATGCGACTTTGGCAACAACGCACAGGTAATGCCACGTTCTACTTTATCACCCAGCAAACCGTCGGGATCAAATACTTTAAAGGCTAGACCCAATACGGTAGCAATCGGCGCAAGCGTAATGTAGCGCTTGTCCCATGTGACAGACAGCCCAACAACTTCTTCACCATTCCACTCACCTTTGGTGACAATCGCGGCGTCAGGAATTGAACCTGCGTCTGACCCAGCTTCTGGGCTAGTTAATGCAAAACAAGGGATATCCTGACCGACCGCGAGACGTGGCAACCAGTAATTTTGCTGCTCTTCAGTGCCGTAGTGCATCAATAGCTCACCCGGGCCTAATGAGTTAGGCACCATGACGGTTACTGCAATCGCACCGCTTTTTGCTGCAATCGTTGCAACGATGGTCGAGTTAGCGTACGCGCTGAACTCTAGGCCACCAAATTTCTTGGGAATGATCATCGAGAAAAATTTATTCTCGCCTAGAAAATTTAATACGTTTTGCGGAATATGATCGCTGTTTTGCAATTCAAAATCGTCAACCATAGACAGCAACTGCTTAACAGGGCCATCTAAAAATGCCTGTTCATCAGCGGTTAACGTCGCCTTAGGAATATTGCGCAGCACCTGCATGTCAGGTTTACCGCGGTAAATAGACGATTCAATCCACACGTCACCCGCGTCGAGCGCTTCTTGCTCGGTAATCGAAATTGGGGGTAAAACTTTTTTAAGACTTGTTCTGATACTCATTGTACTCATCCGCTCATCTGACCAGTTGTGAATATATACTACTGCAAATTGGCTAAAGATCAAAATAAGCTAACGAAATGTTGAGGAAATGTGAGTACCGTTCTGGTTAAAAAATAGGCTAAGCCTTTGTTTATAATGGATTTAGGCTGTATTGATTAAGATACGCACGTGTTGATTTTCATACCTATTAAATGACTTTTCTGCGTGTTTCACGTGCTGAAAACCGCGGCGAGCAAAAAACGTAACGTATTTTATCCGATACAGGTGTCATCGTAACCGGCTAGCAACGGCCCCGTTTTTGCTCTAAAAATCCCTATCCGGTACAAACTAATTTGGTGATTACGATATAATTGCTAAGCAGAATTTAGCTTTAGCCGTTATTATTACGGGAATGAACGCAGGTTTATTAGCCGACAATGTTCAATTTCACTATGGAGCGCCAATCATGAAGCGAATAGGTCATTTTCTTAACACCAGCCGGTGGTGCATCGCTGGGCTGATTATCGCGTGTCTGTCTTTTACCACTCTGGCCGATGAGCAGCGAGGTGACGAAATCGCACAAGCACGCAAAACCGCCGATACAGGGTGGGGCGATACTGAAGCCGAAATGCGCATGATCTTGCGTAATGCACAAGGGCAGGAATCAGAACGAAAAATGCGCGTTAAGTCGCTTGAGGTTATCGATGATGGCGATAAGGCCCTGACGATTTTTGACCAGCCAAGAGATGTGAGTGGAACTGCATTTTTGAGTTTCTCGAAAGCGGTTGGCGCAGACGATCAGTGGATTTATCTACCAGCGTTGAAGCGTGTAAAGCGTATCAACTCACGAAATAAGTCTGGCCCTTTCATGGGCAGTGAGTTTGCGTTTGAAGACATGACATCATTTGAGCTTGAGAAGTACAGGTTCAATTATCTACGCGATGAAACGCTGGATGGTGCCGAAACGTACGTGGTCGAGCAGGTGCCAATAGATGAATATTCTGGCTACACGCGTCAGGTCGTTTGGGTTGATAAAGAGCACTATTATGTGCGTAAGATTGAATTTTATGATCGAAAGGACTCTCTCTTGAAGACGCTTGAGCTGGATGATTACCGGCAATATAAAGATCAATACTGGCGCGCTCACCGCTCTGAAATGTTTAATGAGCAAACCGGTAAAAGTACCGTGTTAATTGTCGATGAGTTGGTATTCGATACCGGTCTTAGTGACGATGATTTTGATGAAAACAAATTGCGTAACGTGCGCTAAGCACCGCGCAACAGTAAGGATAGTAGATTGATAGCAAACAAGTTCATTCGACGCTTTGCACCGGTGTGTGCAGGGCTGGCCTGTGTTCTGGGAAGCGCATCTGCGGCTGCAAATGATTTGGAAATCAGTGGTGAAGCAGGTATTCAAATGCGTTATTTTTTTGAAGATGCACTACTGCCACAACAAGAGCGAACACAGGCCTCTGTTTACCTGCAGCCTGAGTTTTTTTACAGTTGGAACGGGGGAGACGATAGGCTAGTGATCAAGCCTTTCGCCCGTTTGGATCAAATTGATAGCGAACGCACGCACCTTGATATACGAGAGATGCATTGGCTGCACCTTGCTTCTGACTGGGAATTACTCGCGGGCATCAGCAAAGTGTTCTGGGGGCAGACAGAATCGCTGCATCTGGTCGATGTTATCAATCAAACGGATGCTGTTGAGTCTGTCGATGGGGAAGACAAGCTCGGTCAACCCATGGTCAGCTTTTCTTATTTTACGGACTTTGGGCGTTTATCAGCCTTTGCCTTACCTTACTTCCGAGAGCGAACCTTCCCCGGATTAGACGGCCGAGTCGTACCGCCGTTTCTTATCGATACCGATAACCCGCTGTATGCGTCGAGCCAAGAGCAAACTCATCTCGACTATGCCCTGCGCTGGCAGCATACTCTAGGCAGTTGGGATCTTGGCCTAAGCTATTTTGATGGGACAAACCGCGAACCGTATTTCGCACAACGTTTTGACCCCGAAACAGCGAACCTTCGCCTACAACCCTATTATTCACAGATCACGCAGGTTGGCTTGGATGTATTGGCCGTCACTGGGTCGTGGTTGCTAAAGTTTGAAGGGATCTACCGTCAGGATGACCTTGAGAATGTGCCTGTTTCACTCAATTCAGTGATTGAAGAAGACTTTTTTGCGGCGGTCGCGGGCTTTGAATATACTCAGGTGGGGGTATTCGACAGCCAGTACGATCTCGGGGTATTGATGGAGTATCAATTTGACGAACGTGACGATACCGCCTTCGTCTTTGGTCAAAACGATTTGATGATGGGTTTACGCGTTGCCTTTAACGATATTGATGGTACCACTGTGTTGTTCGGTATGGTGCAGGACTTGGAGCGCTCGGATAGCTACAGCGGCTTTTTTGAGAGTTCCAGCCGGATAACCGATCAGTGGCGCTGGAGCTTAGACGCGTATTTCTTTAGCAGTGATGTTGCTGCTGATCCGCTGTATTTTATGCGCAGAGAAGATCATATAGAGTTCACCCTTGAATATTACTTTTAACAGGATGTTGTTCATGCAGAATAAATCAATCGCCGTCGCACTTATGGTGTCGGGGCTCTTTGCTACACATCAAGCCGCGGCAACAGAACGCCTGTACGGTGTGATTGGCGCGGGGTATTCGCAGTCTGAGTTTCGCCAGGGCGAGCAGGACGGTTTAAGCTATAAGGCGGCGATCGGTTATCAGCTAGATGCGCAGTGGTATCTCGAAGCAGGGTATCAGCGAATTGCCGACGGCTCAGTGGATGTTCCGCCACAGAGCAATGAATCAGATGCCCTCGCGGGTGATGCCCTTTCGCTTAGCGTATTGGGTAAAGCAGGATCTCGTGAGGGAGAACTGTTTTACCGTCTGGGTATATTGCGCGGCGACCTTGAGGGTTACCAAACCGTGACTCAGGACGGTGTTGATGGTTTAGTGTATTACAATGATAGCGTTGTGGCTGGCACGGTCGGGTTAGGCTTTGATTGGTACGTAGGGCTCAACAGTATGATACGGTTCGAATTTGAGCATATTTTTGGTGAAGACGACCTTAAGGTTAACGCGGCCACAATCGGGTTCCGTTACAACTTTAATTAAGAAAAGTCCGCCCTAGTTTTTCACCTGCAAGGTGATCTTGAATGATGGCAGTCGGCTATCCATATCATGACAGTGAGCACCCAAATGACCGCCCATGGCAATACGCATCCAGGAGGGATTATGAAAAACGAGTTTGACAGTCGCTACATTCTGAAAATTTTTGAAAAAATTCGGCAACATGGCGAAGCGAAGGAATCTGAATATCACCTCGGCGGCGTAAAAGCCTATACTGATTTTGATGGTTATACGGTGTTTATCGAAGATGCGTTGGTGAAGTTGCGCTTTGGCTTTCACAATCAATATCATTTTGAGTATGACTCAAAAGATCACTTAGAAGCATTCGAAAAGAAGCTTAAGCAAATCGACGCGGATTATTGATGTTCAGCGTTGAATGTGAAAAGTGCACGCTCCAAATCGCTTAGCAAAATAGGCTTGATTAAATGTGCGTTCATACCCGCTGCCACACCACGTTGTTTATCTTCTTCAAGCGCATTGGCAGTCAATGCAATGATGGGAATAGTCTGAGCACGCGGTGATGGTAATGCTCTAATGCATCGGGTTGCCTCATAGCCGTCCATGACTGGCATCTGACAATCCATTAAAATAAGGTCAAACTCTTCAAGCCGTTCAGTGGCAATGGCGACTGCTTCCGCACCATTAACTGCAACTTCTACACGACAGCCGCATTGTGTCAGCATGTCGTTCGCGACGATCTGATTGATGCTGTTATCTTCCACTAGCAACACTGATAATGAGGTATCGGCTCGGCTCACTGCAGTATTCAACGCTGCCGTTATGTCCTGCGTCGAGAATAAATAATCAGTCTGATCGCGTACATCGTTTTCAGGAGTCGAATCAGTCATGCGTATAATTTTAACACCACGACACTGTGGGTGATGGCGAAGGTGCTGCGCAAAGTCTGGCCCGGTCATGCCATTTAGGCGATCGTATATAATGATAGCAAGTGGTGCCTGGACACGCATTTGTGCCATGGCTTGTCGCGCTGAGCTAACACTGACTAACGGCATACCTACCCGAGTGCAGGCGTCTTTCCATTGCTGAATAAAGGTATTGTTAATAGTCGCCAAGATCAGGTTTGGCGATTCTGAGCCATCGACCTGACGATCGACCTGCGCAGTACCATGATTAGTCACTTCACTGGCTATCTGATCGTGTAATGGGTGAGTGAACCAAAACGTGGAGCCTTGATGTAGCGTACTTTTTACACCGATTTCCCCGCCGAGCAGCGTGACCAGTTGCTTGCAGATAGCAAGCCCCAGGCCAGTGCCTTCTTGTGCCCGCGAATGGCTGGCATCCACTTGTGTGAATTTTTCAAACAGTTTTGCCTGCTGATGAGCTTCAATACCAGCACCGGTATCACTGATGGCGAAAAGCAGACATTCATCTTGGCGAGTAACGCGCAGCGTGATGGTTCCATCGAGCGTGAATTTAATCGCATTACCGCACAGATTATCCAATATTTGCTGCAACCTTCCTGCGTCGGTGAGTAATAAGTCGCCGACATCGTCATCAACATTCGCCTCAATAAGAATGGGGCGGTTTAATTGTTCAACCTGTGCCGAGAGAGATTCTATTGTTTTGTCGATGAGCGAGCGGATCGGACAGCTATCAAGTGCGATTGAAAGCTTTCCGGCTTCAATTTTTGCAATATCCAGCACATCGTTAATAATACGCAAAAGTTTGTTGCCGCTGGCGTTAATCAATTGCGTGTATTTTTGTTGCTGCTCAGTCAATGGCGTTTTCTGTAATAACTGATTAAGGCCCAATACACCATTCAGTGGCGTACGCATTTCGTGGCTCATGTTGGCCAAAAACTCGCTCTTTGCGGCACTGGCGGCTAACGCTTCCTGCTCAGCAGCCTTGAGTGAGGATATATTTTGAAACGCGCCAAATAGCCTAACCGGTTTATCATTTTCATATTCAGCATAACCGATAGCACGTACCCAGATGTGGTTGCCTTTTGCGGTGACAAACGGTAACTGTTCATCCCAGCTTGTGCCATTTGCCACCGCTGTTTCAACTGCGGCCGTGATCACGGCACGAGCTTCTGGCGCGTAGTAATTCAACGCATCTTCTAATACAACCGGCGTTCCAATGGGCAGTTCATGGATTCGGTAGACCTCATCGCTCCACACCACCTCTTGTGTGACTAAATCAAGCACCCAACCACCGACTTGAGAAATTTCTCCAGTGGCTAAAAGAATTTGTTGCGTACGTAAGTTATCTCGTTCGGCAATACGTTGCTGAGTGATATCTTGGCCTAACCATAGATAACCTAAATCGTCTGAGTAGTCGGAGGTGATCGGCGTGACAACAATAGCAATAAAAAGTGCCTCGCCGGTCGATGTGATATGGCGAAGTTCCACGCGAAACGGTTTTTCTTGAGCGGCTTTCAGTACAGCAGCCATCATCTCTTGGCTTTCGCTTGATGCCGGCAGGCTTAACTTTTCACACAACATGAGCATCGCATCATCAGGCAGGAAAGCAAAGGGAGATAATTTGCCTACCACATCATCCGCTGAGTATCCTAACAGCTCGGAAGCGAATTGATTGAATAGAGTAATGCGCCCTTCAGTTGTCATCCCCATTAGCAGTAGCGGCGCACTGTCGAGCATCGCTTGTTGGAATTGGCTGCTTTGCGTCAAACGCGATTCAAGCCGCTTTTGCTCATTGATATCGGTCATCAATATCATGTAGCCAATAAATTTCTGTGCTTCAACGTAAGGTTGCAGACTGAGGCGAACCCAAAAAGAACTGCCGTTTCGCGCATGGAAGCGAAGCTCGCCTTCGTAGTGAGTCTGTTCAATCAAGGCGTTTTCGATACGTGCAATCTCAGCCTCTTGCGTCTCTGGCCCTTTCAGGGTGTAAAGCGTTTTGTGTTTGACCTCACTGAAATGATAACCAGTGTGTGTGGTAAACGCATCATTTGCCCAGACCAAATTAAACGAGGAATCTGTCATTGCCAGCGCATTAGTCGTTTGTGTGGTAAACGCCATTACCTGTCGGTAAGCGTTGGACACTGCCTGTTTTTCGTTGAGGATCTGTTGCTCGCGCTCTGCGTAGCGGGTAGTTTCACTGACCGATACCACGCGATATTGATTATCGTCGGTGGGCGAAAAATCAATCCGCACTGAAATGGTTTCGCCGTTCTGGCGTAATCCTAAAAAGCTTTCGCCTTTGCCCATGGTTCGTGCGGCTTTGTCGGCAAAGGTTCGCGTCACATGCTGAGCATGGTGAGCCCTGTACTCTACCGGAATAAGTGTTTCAATCGACGCGCCAATAAGGGCGTCGAGCGAGTAGCCAAAAAGTGATGTTATCTTTTCGTTGGCGTAATGAATGATGCTATTTTCGTCCACCAATAAAATGCCATTGGCGGATTTGTCTAGCAGTTCATGGAGTAAAGCGTTTGTGAGCAAATTGGAACCACACCTAAGCAGTGATCAACATCACATCATCGTCATAGCGCTACTATGACACAGCTTTGCACTGTCGCCAATTGTACACAACATAGCATTCGGCAAAGTAAGCATGTTACTCTGTCATGATTCAGCACACTGCAAGCAATTCGAGTGACTTCACCAGCAATTCAACCACCCTCATTTGAAAAACGATTTTTGGCGCCAACTTTCTGGCCAACGTGGCTGGGCATTGCCTTGCTGTACATATTCAGTTGGCTACCCATCCGGGTTTTACGTGTGTTTGCTAAAGGTATCGCATGGCTACTGAGAAAGTTGGTGAAAAAGCGCGTTAATGTGGCGCGACGAAATCTGGCTTTAACCTTTCCAGACATGCCCCACAGTGAGCGGGAAGTGCTGTTGCAACGCCACTTGGAGTGTGCCGGCATGGCCGTTTTTGAGCTGGCCATTGGTTGGTGGGCGCCGGCATGGCGTATTCGTCGATTGGGCGAAGTTGAGGGTTTTGAGCATGTTGAGCGGATTATCGCTCAGGGAAAAGGCGTATTCGCGCTGGCACTGCACAATATGAACTTAGAGCTGGCCTGTCGAATACTCGGCTATCATCACCCCAGTATTGCGTTCTACCGAAAGCACAACAACCCGTTAATCGACTATATGCAGTACCATGGTCGAAATCGCTCAAATAAATACATGATCCACAAACGCAATGCGAGAGCGTTGATCAACGCGCTGGACCAAGGTGAATTATGCCTTTATTTGCCAGATCAGGACTATGGGCGAGCGCAAAGTGTCTTTGTGCCTTTTGGTGGCGTTGCTGAAACGGCGACCACAGGAGCCACGCTGATGTTTGCGCGCCGAGCAAACTGCATACCGCTGATTGTCACCTCGCAATACACCCGTTCAGGCTATAAAGTGAAATTTTATCCACCTTTGTTAACCTTTGCCGATAAAGAAGATACACAGGCATTAACCGACTTGAATAAAGACATTGAGTCTATCGTCAAGGAGCAGCCAGAGAGTTACCTTTGGATGCATAAACGCTTTAAAACGCGACCGCAGGAAAGTGATCCCAGCCTGTACGATTAGCGGCGCAGGAATATCGTGGTTATATGAGAAACAAAAAAGTGTCTTCATCATTATTTTGGGCGCGCCATTTAGGCTTGGCGTTGGCGTTAATCGTCATCGCCGTGATTGTGGTGCAAGTTCGACAAGAGAACGTCGAAACACCGAGTCCGGCTGGTGCGCCCGAGAAACGCTCTGTCGCTAGCGGGCTCAGTGCATTCTACGAAGAATTTCGGCTGAGTTCAGTCGATCCCATTCGTGACGAAATCGGTGATTTTGTGATGGAGTTAAGCGTCAGTGAAAAGCCGCTGGAAGAACGCCTTCAATCCATGGCTAGCGATGTTCGCCCGGTCAGTGGTCGCTGGGTGGGTGAGAAAAAATATCGTACGTTTAAAGCGGGTGGTACGTTACGCGAGTCTTTGTCGACCTATGCGCAGCAGGAAGGTATGCAGGTGATTTGGGATTTGGATCAGGATTTTGTCGTGAAGCACCAATTTCAGTTGGATACGACTATCGCTGAATCAGTGAAGCAAATTGCCAGTGCGATCAATAGCAATTTTCAGGGTGATGTCAGAGGCTACGTTTGCCCACAGCAACGTTCGCTAGTGCTCACTACCAACAACACGCGGTATCTCAAAGACAATTGCGTAGTGGCACGCTAGCGTCCAGCGTGCCGTCAGGCTTTGACGATGGGTTGATAGTCCCATGGAACTATCAGGTTGGTTAAAGTGCGTCGAACAGATCGCAATACAATGTTTTGACCACATCCAGATGGGCAGATATTTCATCAGACACAGCGTTGACCTCCTGATTCTGTAAATTAGCGCGATGTATCGATTGACGTAAACTCAGATAACTCGCCTGCAGCGCTTTAACGTTTTTATCCGGTGTGATTTGAGCCGCTGACACAGCATCCAGAATACGTAAATTATCAGGGTATTTGAGTAACTCGGGGCAGTCTGCGGCGAACGCCAGTACCCAAAATTGCACCATAAACTCAATATCCGTTATACCCCCCTCAGATTGTTTTAGGTCAACGTACCCCGTTTGTGTCTTAAGCAGATGCTGGCGCATCTTTTCACGCATTTCTGTGACGCGTTTACTCAATTCCGACGGGTCGCGTGGGTACGCCAAGATATCATGCCGGATCCGTGCAAACTTGTCCGTCAACGCTGAACTACCCCACACCGGGCGAGCTCTAACCAAGGCTTGATGCTCCCATGTCCAGGCTTGCTGCTGTTGATAGTCATCAAAGCCATCAATATGGCTACACAGCATACCAGCGCTTCCATCCGGGCGCAGTCTCAGGTCAATGTCGTAGATATCGCCTAATTGGGTGTTGGTTGTCATTAAATGCATAAAGCGCTGCACCAGTTTCACGTAGAACTGTTGTGCACTGACTTCTTTTGCACCATCGGTATATTGATCACGGTGAGCACCGTGTAGAAAAACCAAATCAAGATCAGATCCATAACCCAGCTCATAACCACCAAATTTTCCATAGGCAATAATCACCAAGTCGGGTTGATCGACATTATTTCCACTGGGCTCGCCAAACCGGCGCTGCATGTCTTTCCATGCATAACGAACGACACTATCAAGCAACACTTCTGCTAGCGCAGTCAAATAATCACTGACCTGATTGGTGGGTAGCGTTCCCATTACATCGGCCGCCGCAATGGTGAGCTGCTGACATAGCTTGAACTGACGCCATGCATTCATCATCGATTCCAAATCGTCAGGGTCGATGCGCAGCAATGCTTGTTGCAGATCAGCCTGTAGCGAAGCACGCATATCGTCGATATTCAGGTGCTGCTTTTCTAGGTAGCGCAAGCTAAGCAACTCATCCAGCAAAAGCGGAAACTCAGCGAGTTGATTGGCAATCCACGGGCTTTGCGCGCACAACGTGAGTAGCTGTACGCGTGCAGGGTAGTTTTCCAAGAGTAAATCTAAATAAGGTGTTCTGCCGGCGATTTTCGCCAACAAAGGCGATACGCGGGCAAACAGGTCGACACGTAAGTCATCATCGCGCGATAGCAGATCAAACAGCAACTGCGGCAGCAAGCGATTGACAATGGATTGCCCGCGTTGGCCCATATGAGATTTAAGCATTTTCTGACGCAGTTCGCTGGCCAGTTCAAACAAATCGCTGGCTGCCTCAGGTGTGAGCGTGTCAGACAGGACTCCCTGCCAATCAGCTTCACTGAGTGACAAATTCCATAAGTCATCACAACTCTGTAGTAAAGGATTGTCCGCGTCGGACTCTTGTTCTGGCGTTTCAATCAATTGGTTGAATTGGGCATGGATGCGCGCCATTGCCTGATCAATCAGCTTCCGCGTGTCATCCCAATCAGGCTGATTCAGCAGCGTAGTGAGACGGTATTGATCGCGTGGTGTGTCGGGTAGTTGCTGAGTTTGCTCATCATTAAACTGTTGCAGACAATGCTCAGCTTTGCGCAGTAAATGATAATCCTCAATCAGCGTCTGCGCATCCTCGGAGTCAATCAGTTCTGCGTCCACTAAGGCTGCCAGCGCATCGTGCAATGAGGGAGTCTGTAACGTACGATGCTTGCCCGCATGGATAAGCTGCATACTCTGCACGAAAAACTCCACTTCGCGAATACCGCCCTTGCCCAGTTTGATATTGTCGACCAATCCTTTCCGGCGCACTTCTTTTTCAATGAGCATTTTCATGCTGCGCAGCGCTTCAAGTGCGGTGAAGTCGATATAACGCTTGTACACAAAGGGTTGGAGCATTTTATACAAAGCGTCAGTGTGAGGTGAGGGTGGGTTGATGATGCGTCCTTTGAGCATGGCATACCTTTCCCACTCGCGGCCTTGCTCCTGATAATATATCTCCAGTGCGTCAAAATGCGTTACCAGCGGACCACTGTCGCCAAACGGGCGCAAACGCATATCCACGCGAAAAACAAATCCATCGGCGGTGACCGTATCCAGGCAATGAATGAGTCGTTGTGCCAGGCGCGTAAAAAACTGCTGATTCTCAATCGATTTCTGGCGTTTCTCCGGGTCGGTTTGAGTGTCGCCCTTTTCCGGATAAGCAAAAATAAGATCGATATCTGACGAAAAGTTAAGTTCTCGGCCGCCTAGTTTACCCATGGCGATAATACACAGTGGTTGCGGCTTGCTGTCATGCACGGGTGCACCATGACGCGCACTGAGTTTGTTGTATTGCCACTCATACGCCGCGACAATGAGTGTATCTGCCAATGCAGACACTTGGCGAAGCGACGACTCGATAGGCTGTTGTTTCACGATGTCATGATACGCGATAGCAAACAGAAGCTGATTTCGCCAGCGCCGTAACGTGGAGTTCAAGGCCTCTTCGCTGTCACAGTCATCAATGTCGGGTACTATCATTTCCGTAAACAACGAATTTATCGTCGTTGATTCGCAGGGCAGGTTACTGAGCAATCCTCGCTCCGATAAATCAGTCAGGGTATTGCCGTGGCGCTGGCACACCCGCTGTGCAAATTCACTCATGCTGAAGAGGGTCAGCATGTCTTCCTGAAGGTGTTCAGGAGGGTTATCAAGCTCAGACCAAACTTCCTCTGCGGCCGCGCTTAATTCGTTGGTAATTGTCGATGTGCTTGGCATAATAGATAACTTAACAATAAAACCATGTCGTATTTAAGTGTCGCATACCTGTTGGTGCATAACTAGCTGTAGGCTACCACCCACAGAAGCGCACTTTGAGATGATTTAAAAGGAACTTCCCGCATGGACACTCTTGTTCAGCTCAATGCGCTGCACCCCCAATTATGGATTTATCTGTCGATAGATATTGGTATTGCGCTGTGCCTGCTTTTTGGTGTGCGTTGGCTAGCGGGGCGTTACTCAAATATTAGTGTGTCGAAAGAGTTGAGCGTACGCGACAATTTTGCCTTTGGGATCAGCGTAGCAGGCCGAATGCTGTCACTGTGTATTGTGATGGGCTCGGTGGTGGGGCGGCATGTGGGCGAAGGCTATCAAACCGCGGCATTGGGTATGCTGTTGTTTGGTCTGGTCAGTATTATATTGGTCAAGCTCGGTCGCGTCGCGCACGACAAGTTGGTCCTTAACCGGCTCGACAAAGAGCAAATGATCGACGATAAAAACATCAGTGTGGCGATAGTGGATGCAGCCAGCGCCATCGCTGCCGCCATTATGCTGCGTAGTATGCTGCTGTGGGTCGAAGGTACCGACATGAATGCGTTAGTCGCCATCACCAGTGGCTTCAGTGTTGTACTCTTGGTACTCCTGATCATGACCCGAATTTACGAAGCCCGTTTTGCTTCACACAACCAGAACGATTCATTCCAGAAGACCTTGTGTAAGGGGCAAGTCGCCTTGGCCATTGCGCATTCAGGTAACCTGATTGGAACCGCACTGATGGTGTCGGCTGCCGCATCATTATTGCGTTACAACCCGGAAACCTATGTCAGCAACATCACCGGTTGGTTGTTTTCAAGCATTGCGCTGGCTGGCGTGCTATTGCTGTTAGTGGCTATCGCCAAAAGACTGGTCTTAGCAGGCTGTGATTGGAAGCAGGAAGTTGATCAACAAGTGAACGTGGGTGTGGCATCTATTCAGTGGGTACTCAGTGTCGGGATTGCAATGATTGTACTGGGTGTATTAACCCACGCGTCGTAAACGGTTGATGTTACAGTGGTAAATCGGGTAACGGCTGTGTACCTGCAATAACGGCCAGCTTCTTTTCGCGTCGCAGTGCTTTAATCCACCGCTCACAGCGTAATGCCTGAGAGTGATCACCAACGCACTGCTCAAATTTAAGTCGCAATGGGCCTTTCCCACGCAATGCTTTAGCGCCTTTGGTGGGGTGGTGCGCGTGCTCGGTGACGCGACGGTTAACGTCGGTAGTAATGCCGGTATACAGCTGGCCGAAGCGATTCTCAATAATGTACACCGACCAAACCGACGGTTGACTGTTGTCAGTGGCTGCTTTTTCTGGCGTGGCTGATATACTTCGTGGCATAACTCTCGATATCTTATTTGTGCTGGGCGCTGCCATTGTGCGATAGCGAGCCGATCAATACATGCAAGTGTATCGATTATGACGCGCCGCGCTGATAAAAACCAGATGCTGCAAAGGACATTCTACGCGCTTATGAACTTACCTGACTTTAGCCAAACCCGCTTATTAATCGTAGGCGATCTGATGCTTGACCGCTACTGGAAGGGCAGCACTGCGCGGATCTCACCTGAAGCGCCTGTACCCGTGGTGAAAGTTGGCGAAACAGAAGATCGCCCCGGCGGTGCAGCCAATGTGGCCATCAATGCTGCCACGTTGGGCGCTCAAGTCACTTTGATGGGATTAGTGGGTGAAGATGAGGCTGCGGCAACATTACAACAGCGATTAGAAGCCATGAGCGTTGATTGCTGCTTCAGCGCAGTTGCTGGTTTCGACACAATTACCAAACTGCGAATTGTGAGTCGCAATCAACAATTATTGCGTCTGGATTTCGAAAAAGATTTCAGCAGCGTAGACAAGCAAACATTGTATGCGCAGTTCTCTGCCGCGCTCGCACAAACGGATGTTGTGGTTCTGTCGGACTACGCCAAGGGCTGCCTGAGCGACCCTCAGGCCTTCATTCAATTGGCGCGTGAACGCAACATTCCCGTGGTAGTAGACCCGAAAGGCACTGATTTTGACCGCTACCGTGGTGCCACGTTACTGACGCCCAATATGAGTGAGTTTGAGGCCGTGACCCGTACCTTTGTGGATGAGCCAACACTGACAGCAAGCGCCGCGCAGGTGAGCCAACAGTTGTCGCTGGATGCGCTCCTCATCACACGCTCTGAAAAAGGTATGTCGTTATTTACACAAAACGCTAGCCATACATTGCATCTACCTGCCAAGGCCCGCGAAGTGTACGATGTGACCGGCGCTGGCGATACGGTCGTTTCTACCCTAGCGGCGTGTCTCGCTGCAGGAGAAACACTGCCCACCGCCTGTGTGCTAGCGAATATCGCCGCCAGCATTGTCGTCGGTAAACTGGGTACATCCACGGTCACGACCACTGAACTTGCGCTAGCGTTACGTGATGATCATCACCCGGATGGTGGTGTTATGTCACGCTCGCAATTAATCTCAGCAGTGCGAAATGCGCAAGTACGCGGTGAAAAAGTGGTTATGACAAACGGGTGTTTTGACATTTTACATGCAGGCCACGTCGCCTATCTGAATGAGGCCGCCAAACTTGGCCAGCGTCTGATTGTTGCTGTGAATACCGATGAATCTGTGCGGGCACTGAAAGGCGCTGGGCGACCCATCAATTCAATTGACCGACGCATGGCGGTACTAGCTGGGCTGGCTTCTGTCGACTGGGTAGTGCCCTTCGCCGAGGAGACGCCCAGAGACTTAATCGCCGCAGTGTTACCTGATGTTTTAGTGAAGGGCGGCGATTACAAAATCGAAGATATTGCGGGCGGCAAGGAAGTCATGGCGAATGGCGGTGAGGTTAAAGTACTGCTATTCGAAGAGGGCGTATCAACGACAGCCATTATCAGGCAAATCGTTGAGACGAACTAAGCCGTTGGCCTTCGACGCTTAAGGGGGCTCAGCACGCGTAACAAATGTGTATCGCCAGCCAATGTGGTTTATGCGCGATAAAGTGCGGATTGATTTCAATATGATTGAGCCTTAAGCATTGTCAGCGAAGGGCTAAGCGGCTAAAGTGGCTGTCCGAAATTGTTTGCGTTCTAACAGGGTGTGTTACGCATGTACGAAAGTCATTACGGCCTCAATTCCAAGCCTTTTCAGTTAACGCCTGATCCGGCCTTTTTCTTCGCCAGTAAATGGCACAAACGGGCCATGTCTTACCTGCAATATGGACTGTCGCAAGCTGAAGGGTTTATTGTCATCACCGGCGGCATCGGTACGGGTAAAACAACCATCGCCAACAGCCTCTTGGCGGATATCGAAGATGATATTGTCGCAGCCCAAATTGTGACGCCAAAACTGAACCCAGATGAATTGGTTAAAATGGTAGCGTCTAAATTTAATATTGACGTTGCGAATAAAACCAAAACAGATTTATTGGAAGCGTTGGAAGCCTTTCTGTATGGACTCAGTAAGCAGGGAAAGCGCGCTTTACTGTTGGTGGATGAAGCGCAAAACTTGCCGTTGGAAACCATTGAAGAGCTGCGTATGTTAAGCAACTTTCAACAGGCAGGTAAGCCACTGCTGCAAAGCTTTTTGTTAGGTCAGGAAGAATTGCAGCCAATACTGCGTGCGCCTAATATGGAACAATTTCGTCAACGTATTGTGGCATCTTGCCATCTGGCCCCGCTGTCGGTGGAAGAATGTCGCGAGTATATCGAGTACCGCATGCACAATGCGGGTTGGAACGGCACCTCGTTGTTTTCAGATGACGCGTTCAAACGTATTCATGACTTTACCACGGGCATTCCGCGTAAAATCAATACGTTGATGGATCGTATCCTGCTCTATGGGTTTCTCGAAGAGCTTGAGCAACTGGATGGCGATGCGGTGAACGCCGTTGTTAGTGAAGTCAAAGAAGAAATGTTCGAACCGGTGGTAACCGCACCGGAACAAAGTCGCTCGATTAAGCAACAAGTCAGTGGAGAATTGCCTGAGCACGATGGTGAGGTACGCGATGTTGAGTACTACAAAACCATGCTTAACGAGTTAGTGGACGCCTTGGACAGCGCTATCAGTCATAAGGTCAAATTGACCCAATATATTGATAAGCTGCTGAAAAAGAAATACAAGGCGTATGTGCGGTTGAAGGATGATTAGAATTGATAATCTAAAGCCAACGTTAAGCGTCTTTCCTGATATTGGTTTGATTCATTGTCTGAGTCTCTGTCGATATAACTGATTTCAGTTGATGTCGACAAATGACGCGACCACGAATGTCTTATGCCTAAATCAGCGCGAATAACATCGTTACGATCATCGCGGTCTACAAAGTCGGTACGGTTAAAATTGTTGTTTGAAAAAATAGAGGTCTTAACCCCAACTCGATAGTCGATGTTTACACTGGCAGTCAGGTTGTTCTGCTCCCGGTCGGTCTCCAAAAACTCCGTCACACCACCACCAATTGACGTGGAGACGGTTACTTTGCGGGTTTCGAAGCCAAAGTTAAGGGAGCCGGTTCTACGTAAAATCAGTTCTTCGCTGATTTCAGGGATATTCTGGAAAAATGCATTAAACTGTTCATCTGGTTGCAATTCGTACGCAAGGGTGTTCGGCAAGAAACAGTCGGACGCTTGGTTACTACCTACCGGGCATACAAACACACCCAGGTTTTCAAAATTGCTGACCAGACGCGTGAACGTAGTAAGCTCTTCATTGTAGGACGCTGACAGGCGCAAATGTCGGGTATTATAAACGAAGAGAAAGTCACCAGCTTCACCAAAGAAACGTCGACCGTAGCTAGCCTCTAAACGCGTGCGTTGGCTAAATGCCCAGATTACATCGAATGAAATAAAGCTTTCGTTATCTTGCTCGGCATCGTCGCTTTCAGTTTCGTTGTACTGTACTGAAATGCGCCGGTTGTCAGACGCGTACCACTCCAATCCCGCACCATACGAAGTAAATTCTCTACTACCGGCACTGTCATTAGTAATTGTATTAGAATATTGATTGCGCTCATCTTGAACATTGGTGATCAGTGAGACCTTGCTAAACAGGCCGACACTGAGTTCGCCGGCTACAGAGCGAGAGGTTATATCGCCGCGTGTACGGTTGCCTTCCGTTTTCTGCCATTGATTATTCACTGCCCAACGAACCCGTCTAAATTCCTCACCTTGACGCAAAGTGAAGAATGTCGCCAAATTGTTGTTATCCAGATTTCTTTCGCTATTAATATTGCGGTCACTTTCGACCTTTGCGCCCGATAGTTGCCAGTTAATGGCAACCCAGCGAGGATTGGGTGTCACAAATTGTAGCGAGGCTGAGTTGGTGCGTATTCGACTTAAACTGTCTGATCCCGAGATGAAATCATTGGCAAAAACCTGAGAGGGATCGGTGTTTCTAAAACGCAATTGTGAGTTATAGGAAAACTGTAAATAGTTGTCGATAATATTGACGTTGCTATCAAAGTTGTATTCTGTAAACGAACGCTCTGTGGAGCGGTCAGTGGCATCAATATCCTGATAAATATAAGAATGGTCAATATTCCACACTGCGCTGGCGATGGGGCCTTGATAACTCAACAAAATCGATGGGTTGATATTCAAGGCGGTCGTTTCACCGTTAATCCGTCTTGTGCCATCAGAACGCCCATCGGTCGCGACAATAGAGGTTCTGAGTCCAACTTCGCTCTCGATATTGGCACTCACACCTGTGTGCCACATCGTAGTCGCTATCAACGTTAATCCGACGCTGGCAAGAGAATATTTAGCGCTGCGTTTGCTTAAATACATAGCCATTATTCCGACGGATTACCGTAGTAGTATCCATAATAATAGTCGCTACTTGCTCCGCTGTTTCGAACCGACTTATTGATAACAAAGCCTTTCGCCATGTCAGGAGACAATAAATTGACCGCATCTTTAACAACTTGAAGTTTTGACTGGTTTTCTTCAACTACAATCACAGCTTGACCAGCTAAGTTCGCCAACACGGCGGTTTCGTTTATCCCCAACAGCGGTGGCGTATCAATAATCACCACACGGTCACTGTAGCGACTGGAAAACTCACCCACTGTTTTGAGCATTTTCTCGCTCGACAGTAGCTCTGTGGACAGGTGATGCGACTTTCCGGCCGGTATGATACGCAATTTATCAATATTAGTATGATAAATGACATCAGTGAGCGACGGGCACTCGCCAAGCAAATATTCCATCAAACCGTTACCACTATCCAAGCCCAGTTCACGGGCGATAGACGGTCGTAGCACGTCGGCATCGACTAACAGCACCGTTTTATCTTGCTCTAGGGCAATGCTGAGGGCGAGGTTAATCGCTGTATAGGTTTTTCCTTCATTCGGTCGTGCGCTGGACACCATGATAACATTGCTGTTGGTTAGCGTGCTCGATAACGGACCAAACGCGGTCTTTAGTAATTTACGCTTGATGGCGCGATACTCATCATTTTTGCGCGAACGTGTATTGATAAGCGACAGGAAGCCGTTTCTATCTAAGTGATCAACGTCAATATTGAAAAAATTAGACGACGTATTCCCATGGGTTTCATGCTGATGCTGCTCTTCGGGCTGGACCTGAACAGCAGGTGCATCGGCTGCGGTATCCGCATTGGCAATAGCGTCTTCGGCTACGGGAAAGCTTGCAGAGTCTTTATCGGCCTGTTGACGTTTCTTTTGTCTTTCGCGCGCTAGGGCTTTTTCGATGGTATTCATTACAATAACCTCTCAATGTACGCAACGACATCAATGTTAAGCAGCTCGATAGCCATCAGCGCAATGTACAGCGAAAAGATTGTTAAACACGATAGTGCAAAAATAAAGATCCTGAGCCGGTCGTCTTTCTTTATCGCGTCGATTTCGGTATGGGTCACATGCCCCAGAATCGGTATATCGGTAACGCGATTTAGGGTGTTGGCACTCAATACCACTGGGGAAAGCTGACTAATGAGTAGCGCCAGTCCAAAGCCAGAGCCAAAGCCAAATAATAGCGCAGCGGTATAAAACAACAAGCGCTTAGGTCCAGATGGCGAGGTGGGCAGGCGTGGTGGCACAATAACCCGGAATTTGATGTCATCGTTTGAAACATCGGCACTGCGCGAGATGGCAGCAGACTCGCGTCGGCTCAGCAATTGTTCGTACTTATCTTTGGTAATACCGTAGTCGCGATTTAAGGCTGTCAACTCTGCTTCAACCAAGGGCACCTGATCGATTTTGTCAGTCAGGTCACTGATAATGGCGTCTATGTCGGTTTTCCGCACCTGCAAAGACACAAGTTCACCTTCAAGTCGACTAAGCTCTAGGGCCAGTTGTTGAGCGAACGGGTTATCTGAACTGATGGCAGCAGGATCATTAGAGATTTTATCAATGTAGCTTTTTACTTCAGCATCACGCTGCTTCTCAAGTGTTTCAAGCAGATTGCGTGTTTTGATCACATCGGGATGCAAATCAGTGTAGCGGATCTGTAGTTCATCCAGCTTGGCACGCAGTGAATCAATACGCGAATCAAATTGGGTCTGTACAATCCGGCTGTTGTCCTGATTCAAACCATCGGTTAGGTTAGTCGCAGAATTTATCGCCTCTAAACGTTCTTTCAAAGCATTGATTTGTTGTTGAACTTCGGCAATTTGCAACTCAATTTGCTTACGCATCGCTCGTCGCTCGGACAGATTCGAATAAAACGTGCCCTGTACCGGTAACAGGTTAGAATAACGCCGTTTGAAATTGGCCAAACGTTGCTCGCCTTCGGTGAGGCGCTGCTCGTATTCAGCGATTTGATCATCCAAAAAACGGTTGGCTGTGTCGGTACCTTCACGGGTTTCGCCGAGAGTTCCCTCAATAAACAGATCCAATGTTTCCTGGACAACACGCTGTGCAATCACAGGGTTTTCATTTGAGTAAGTGATGGTATAAATGCGATCGCTACTGCGCCCGCCTTTGGATGAAACATTAATCCCAGACTCTAGTGAATCAAGCAGGTCTTCGTATTCTTTATCCGAGGTCACTGTCACATCAAGGTCGGTTTCGCGCGCCAGCTTTTCCAGATTGACTCGACTCAACAGCGTGCGCACGATGACCGCGACCTCAGCACCCGGATTAGATTGAACCGCTACACCTTGCAGTAAAGGACGCAACGCCGAACGTGTATCAACATACACGCTGGTTTCCGACTCGTACTCGTCAGGCATAAAGAACACGTAGCCCATCAGCGCAGGGCAAAATAACCAAGTACAGATTATGATGTAGCGTTTCTTGATCCAAACGCCTTCGATGTACTCTTTTATGGCTTCAAGAGTTTTTTGTAAATCATCCATATATTACTCAATCCTACTTCGTGGGACAGTCGCGGTGTCTAATGTCTAGAACCATGCCTCAGGAATAATGATAATGTCGCCAGGAAGTACGTCGACGTTGGCGGAAATGTCACCGCGTCGAACCAGATCGTCGATGTTGATATCGAATTCTTTCTGTTGATTGTCTACAACACGGATTAATTTTGCGCCATTGCCATCAGCAAACTCAGTTAAACCACCCACCTCGATAATGAGGTCAAGCAGTGTCATGCGTTCACGATAATTGATGGAGCGAGGATTGACGGCTTCGCCAATCACTCTCACTTGCTCACTAAACGGTCCGACAAAGCCGGTAACGCTCACAGTCACAATGGGGTCACGAATATATTTAGCGAGCTCTTCTTCGACTAATCTAGCGAGTTGAGTCGGTGTTTTGCCAGATACTTCGAGATCTTCAACCAAAGACGTGGTTATTTTACCATCTGGACGAACCAAAAATGACCCGGACACCTCGGGATTCCGCCATACAAAAATGCTCAGCGAATCACCCGGACCAATTAAATAATCATAATTGTCTACAGAGGTGGTTAACGATGCAACCGATGTTGCTGGTGGGAGTGTGTTTGAGCTGCAGCCACCAAATAACGAGATTGAAATTATCGCTACTGCAATAATCTGAAGTCTTCTAATCATCCTAAATTACCCCAAAGACAAAGAAAGCAAGCAAAAGTTGTTGTTTACCCAATACTCTGATTGCATATAATGCTACATTATTTTCGAAGTCTACCCGAAAAAATTGCATAATCCTATGCTATTTATGTGCAATTAACGTCAAGGAAACGAAGTGGCTCAGTCGAGGAATAAACAGAATAGTCGTTCAAACGCCTTAGTGCTTACTGAAACCATAATTATTGGGTATGTCAGTTACTTGGCCAGTTTCATCTCGGTTGAAGCGTTTGATTTAGCCAATCCATCGATCAATGTCCTCGCCATCAATATCGGGCTGTTGATTTTATTTGTGCAAACCTGCGCGCTTTCCGTCGGTCTTTATGAAACTAAATTGCGTGAAACGTTTCGCGGCATTATACGGCGCATCTTCGTCAGTGTCGGTTTAGCCTATTTTGTGATTGAAACGCTCACCAGTACGGCATTTCAGTCTCTTCAGCTGCATCCCTATTATCTGCCGACGGCAACAACACTGATTATCGTTTCATTAGTCCTGTTTCGTTACTTTACTAATCGGCTAGGGCTACTTGGTCTGGGTAAGTCCAGAATCATCATTCTAGGTGCTGGTGAAAGAGCCTCAATTATTGAACGGCGTATGCGCAGAGACGTCGACAGAACCGGTTTTGAACTCGTGGGGTTTGTACCCATCCCCGGTGATAATCGTGAATCAGGCATCGTGAAAGAAAAAATTATTCATGTGCGGGTCGATCAGAATTTTCGCCGCTTTGTACAGGAAAATGAAATTGACGAGATTGTGATTGCCTGTGATCAACGTCGTGGAACGCTGCCAATTGATGTTCTGTTCGAATGCCGCTTTAGAGGGGTTGAAGTCACGGACCTGCTCGACTTTATGGAGCGAGAAACCGGGTAAATCGTGGTTAATTTGATGTACCCAAGCTGGGTAATTTATTCCAATGGTTTTTCGTCGCAAAACTATTTGCGAGATGGCCTGGACTACATTCTTAATGCGACGTTAGCGTTTATGGTCTTGCTGTTCGTGTGGCCATTTATGTTGATTACCGCTTTGATCATCTATTTTGATGATGGGCGAAAAACCAAAACGTCGGTTTTCTATAAACAGGAGCGGGTGGGCCTGAATGGCGAGTTATTCGAAATTGTGAAGTTTCGTAGTATGCGCCCTGACGCAGAGAAAGATGGCGCGCAATGGGCGAGCAAGAATGATAATCGCGTTACCCGCTTTGGTAATTTTATTCGAAAATACCGCATTGATGAGTTACCTCAATTATTCAATATTTTCCGCGGTGAAATGGCGTTTATCGGACCAAGACCTGAGCGACCCGAATTCGTAGAAAAGTTAATACAGGAAGTGCCTTACTATAATCAGCGCCACAACGTAAAGCCTGGGCTTGCTGGGTGGGCGCAGCTTAATTACCCCTATGGCGCCAGCGTCGAAGACAGCTTGGAAAAACTTAAGTTTGATCTGTATTACGTAAAACATCAGAGTCTTCTTCTGGATGTGCTGATTCTCATCCGTACAACGGAAGTTGTATTATTTGGCAAGGGGCGATAGAGAATGTCAATTAAAGTATTGCATGTGCTGGAATATTCACCGCCCAACATCAGCGGTTATTCGCTGCGCTCCCAAGCTATTTTGACTCATCAGCGTAAACTGGGTATTGACACTGCGCAGATGACCAGCCAGCGTTTTCAGGATTTTGAAAAAGACGAAGAGCAGGTCGGTGAATTTCTATTTTACCGCACGCAACCGAGCACATCGTTACTGGGTAAAGTGCCGTTACTTGGCTACTTTGCTTATATTAATCATTTAGCTGAGCGTATAGAAACGGTATTTCTGAAAGAAAAGCCAGATATCATTCAGGCCCATTCACCGATGTTCAATGCGTTGGCCGCCCATAAAGTCGCCCGAAAATACAATGTACCCGTGACCTACGAGGTCCGTGCGCTATGGGAAGATGCGGCAGTCGATACGGGCAAAACCAAAGAAGGCAGCATTCGCTACCGATTAATCAAAGCAATTGAGCAGCATGCGTTCAATAGCGTGGATAAAGTCAGTTGTATTTGTGATGGCTTAAAACACGATATCCGTCAGCGCGGTATCCCCGAACAAAAGATGTTCGTCACCCCCAATGCGGTTGATATAGAAAAGTTTACCGTGAGTGAAACGCGTGACCCGGAGTTGGTACAAAAGTATCAATTGCAAGGCAAAAAAGTGATTGCCTTTATTGGTACATTCTTCAAATACGAGGGATTAGCCATTGCAGTGCAGGCCATGCAGGCGATTCACCAGCAGCGCCAGGACATTCATTTATTGCTCGTCGGTGGCGGTAACGAAGAAGCCCGATTAAAAGCGATGGTGACCGAATTGAAACTGCAGCAATGTGTCACCTTTATTGCACGAGTTCCGTTTGACGAAGTGCCTCGCTACTACAGTGTTGCTGACGCGTTGTTGTTTCCACGCGAGAGCATTCGATTAACTGAATTAGTCACACCGTTAAAGCCGCTGGAATCAATGGCGCAAGGCAAGCCGGTGTTTGCATCGGATATCGGCGGGCATCGCGAATTAATTGAAGATGGCGAAACGGGCTTGTTGTTCGCGCCAGATGACCCTAATGCCTTGGCTGAATCAGTGCTGAAACACATAGATAATGATGAATTGCTTGAACGTATTGTGTCGCAAGGCCTGACGTTCGTGCAAACGGTTCGAACGTGGGACAATACCGCTAAACAATACGACATGGCCTACCGAGAACTATTGAATGGCAACTGACCACACCCAGCCAATTGTGGCAGTGACCAATCTGTATCCGCTACCGTGGGAACCCACTCGTGCTGCTTTCAATCGCCAGCAATTTGAGGCTCTTGGGCAGTTTCGGCGGGTTAAGGTGGCGGTGTTGGTGCCCTGGCGCGTGTGGATAAAAAATCGTGATAGCGCCTCCAACACAAATAACATTCACTATGTTCCGTTTTTAAATTTACCCAGTGTTGGTCGTTACTTTACGCCCTTTTTTCAACGATTAGCGTTGGGTCGCATCAAGCAGTGGCTGCTGGCCGACAATCCTGCCGTATTTTATGCGTGTTGGCTATATCCCGATGCGGTAGGAGTGGCTCGTCTGGCTGAAAAATGGCGCATCCCCTGTATTGTAAAAGCTCACGGTACCGACGTGAACTTTCATACGCAGGACAAGCGTAAATTAACTCAAATGCAACGTATGCTTACCTCAGTAAAGCATGCGTTTTGCCCCAGCCACGCGCTAAGGCAAGTGTTAATTGATCGCGGGGTGAACGCCGATAAAATCAGCGTTAATTACAATGGTGTTGACAAGCAAATTTTTTACCCCAGCGATGTGCGCAGCGAAATCGCTGTTTCAGAAGATACTCCCACTAAATTATTGTTCGTCGGGAGTCTGATAAAAGCGAAAGGAATATTCGAGCTCATCGAGGCTTTTAGTCAGTTAGCAGCTCCCTGTCATTTGTCGATTGTCGGTGCTGGTGATGATGAACACGCCTTGCGCAAGTGTATTGAACAAACTGGTGTTTCGTCAAAGGTGACCCTGCTCGGCAGCCAACCGCTGGTGGAAGTGGCGCGATTAATGCGCGAAAGCGATGTGTTGGTGTTACCAAGCTACCGGGAAGGATTGCCCAATGTCGTGCTGGAAGCTTTGGCAAGTGGCACTCCTGTGGTTGCTACTCGGGTGGGTGGCATTCCAGAAGTTATTAATGAACGTTGCGGTGTACTGGTTGAACCTGAGTCAGCTCAGTCTCTTGCTGACGGCTTGGCCCATGCGATAGCGCAGAGATGGGATCGCGCCTACATTATTACCCATGCGACACAGTTTGATTGGTACCGCAATGCTCAAACGGTGATGAAATGCATAGAGTCAGTAGAAGGTCACTGTGAAAATTAAACGCGATTTACAATATAAACGAGAATTCCTAGCGCAGCAGGGTTTTGAAACAAGTTCAATACGCGTTTTCATGAGTGATGGTACAAGCGCGAACATAATTTATCGTATAACCTCGTGGTTAGTGGATAAACGGTTGTCGCCACTGGCGTTCATCACGCTCACCCTGAATAAGTGGCTAAATGGTTGTGTGATTGGTGCAGGAGCGCGATTTGGCGAGGGCCTGATCCTGATGCATCCCGTGGGTGTGGTGATTAATTCAAAAGTGCGCGGTGGGTGCAATCTCGTTATTGAAAGTGGCGTGGTGATTGGCGATGAAAAGGGCGCAGCGCCGGTGATGGGTGACAACGTGTTTATTGGTTCAGGGGCTAAAGTCATTGGTGGTATTACCATTGGCAGCAATGTGAAAATCGGTGCAAACGCAGTCGTGGTCAAAGATGTGCGCGATGGTGCCACCGTAGTAGGTATTCCTGCCCGTGAAATAGGGAGCAAGCACTGATGGAATGGCTGTTTTGGGGCGGGGCGTTTCTGGTCGTGTATACCTATGCCCTCTATCCATTTTTACTCATGTTGGTCACCTCACCTCGAGCGCCTACACAGCAAGCGCTCACAACATGGCCATCGGTAGATGTGGTGCTGTCGGCTTATAATGAAGAATCCTGTATCACCGCACGTATCGATAATTTGCTCTCGCTCAATTATCCCGGCACGTTGCATATCTACGTTGCCTCTGACGGCAGCACCGATCAAACCGCCAGTTTGCTCCAGACGTTCTCGGATAATCCTGCGGTCACAGCGATGATACATTCTGAGAATCGCGGCAAAGTGACCGTGCTGAATGAATTGGTGGCACATTGTAGTGCAGATTTTGTGGTGTTTACCGACGCGAATACCGAATTTGAAGCTGACACGGTGCAACACTTAATCTCATCCTTCACAGCCAGCACCGGTGCAGTGTGCGGCGAACTGAAACTTTATAACCCGCAAAACAACGAGAACCGTGATAGCTTGTATTGGCGTTATGAGCAATTTCTCAAAAAACATGAATCCTCGCTGGGAGCGTTACTCGGTGCTAATGGTGCTGTTTATGCAATTCGACGCTCATTGTATCGCCCGCTCCCGACTTCAACAGTGGTCGACGATTTCTGTATTGTGATGAATATTAAAAAGCAGGGATTTGATGTGGTTTACACTGATGCTGCGGTCGCGCATGAGGAAGTTGCTCCTACCCTTTCGGACGAGTACGGTCGTAGGGTGCGAATTGGATTGGGTAATTACCGCGCTTTTCTAGCCAATATGTGGGCGTTGTCACCTCACCATGGCATCCTTGCATGGTGCTACTGGTCGCACAAGGTGCTACGCTGGTTTGCGCCGCACCTAATGCTTATTGTGTTCGTATCAAGTTGGATGCTTGCACAGCAGCCAATGTATTTCCTGTTTGCCGTGTTGCAGTTAGTTTTTTATGCTGTTGCCCTATATGGATTGTCGGCAGAAAAGCAACACAAGAAGGTCAATGCACTGGTGGCAATAGTGAGTTTCTTTGTGTCGATGAATGTCGCTTTGGGGCACGGGTTCTTGAGGTTTTTAAAAGGTGGTCAGCAGGGCAGTTGGAAACGAACTGCTCGATAAGGAGAGTAAAATAAATGACCTGGTTATTGATTACGGGCTTGGCAGCATTTCTATTTGTGCTGGTCTTGTTTGTCACAGCAGTAAAGAAAAAAAATATGGACAGCTGGTTGTGGCCGTACGTCAAACAGTTGTTAACACCCAAAGCGAAAGTGCAGGGCACACAGCACATTCTGTTTTGTTTCGTTGACCATTTTGAACCGCAATGGCGCAATGATGATTTAGATATCGAGCGCGCCCGGGTCGACCGATGGGTTAAAGACTATCCGCTCATGGCACAGCAGCACGTCGATGCAGATGGTTGTCATCCCAAGCATTGCTTTTTCTATCCCGAAGAAGAATATCGTTATGAACATCTGGAAAAGTTGTCAGATATTTGTGCGAAAGGGTTTGGTGAAATTGAAATTCATTTACACCACGAAGATGACACGCCAGAAAACTTTACCAAGGTCATCTCTGACTTTGCTGCAACCTTGCATCAGGATCATGGCGCGTTGCCCGTTCATCCCACCACGGGGCAGGTACAATACGCATTTATTCACGGTAACTGGGCATTGGACAATTCCTTGCCGGGTGGTATCCATTGCGGCATTAACAACGAACTTAAACTGCTCCGCGAAACGGGCTGTTATGTTGATATGACATTGCCCTGCGCTCCAAGCGCAGCGCAAACCAGTAAAATTAATGCGATTTACTACGCTCAGGGGCGTGATGGTAAATCGAAGTCACACAATACCGGTGTTGATGTAAAAGTCGGCGGGAAAGCATCAGGCGACTTGATGTTAATACAGGGCCCTATCGGGTTGAACTTTAAGTGGAAAACGGCCTCAGGGATGCCACATATTGAGAACGCCGATGTAAGACGCACCGCACCACCTTTGCCGATCCGAATCGATCAATGGGTCAACACCAATATTCACGTGCAAGGGCGCCCCGAGTGGACCTTTATCAAAGTGCACACGCATGGCGCGCAAGAAGAAGACATGGAGACGCTGTTAGGTCAGCCCCGTCATGATATGCACACGTACCTTGAAACGCACTTTAATGATGGAGAAAAGTACGCGCTGCATTATGTGTCTGCACGCGAAATGTACAATATTGCCAAGGCAGCGGAGGCTGGAAAGTCTGGCAACCCGAATGCGTACAGGGATTTTGAATTGGCGAGACCGCCATTTAAGTTGATGCGTGAGGCGGCAAGGTAAGATGTTCAAAAAATTAAAGCGGCTGGCACGAAGACTGCTCGCATCAACCTTCCTACGCAGGTACATGTGGTTTTTCTTACCCAAGGGTGTGTATGTATTTAATTATCACCGCATTGGCGACAGTGCGCTTACTGATTTTGACCGCGATATATTTTCCTGTCGGCAGGATGTGTTTAAGCAACACCTAGAAACCATCAGTCAGCATTTTACGCTGGTGGATACACGTGAACTGGCGCGCATTGCGAAGCTACCTAAACTCACGCGAAAATACGCAATGGTCACATTTGATGACGGGTATTTAGACAACTATACGCTGGCTTACCCGGCGATGCGTGAGCAAAACGTTGCCGGCGTATTTTTTCTGCCTACCAGCCTTATCAGCGGCATGGACATACCCTGGTGGGATGAAATGGCATTTATACTGCGTAGTAACGTAGGCAATTCGGTAACCTTGCCGGGTGAGCCTGACTCAGTGATGTTGCATGAAAACTCTATCGATAAAGATATTCGGCAATTTATCTACCGCGCAAAACGGCTCGAAGATTACAGTGCTCAGGACGTTTTGGAGCACGTACGACAACAATTTCCTGATGTTGACCCCAAATCACAAGCCGCGCAGGATCAACTGTTTATGAGCTGGCAGCAGGTCAAAGACATGGCCGATGGTGGAATGGAAATTGGTTCACACACGATCAATCACCACATTCTGGCGCGACTGTCAGAGGAAGAACAACGCCATGAAATAGCCGATTCCAAAGCAATCATCGAAGAAGAATTACAGGTGCCTGTAACCGTGATTGCTTATCCCGTTGGACGGCATCATTGTTTTGACGACTTAACCAAATCTATCGTTAAAGAAAGTGGCTACCAGCTAGGGTTCAATAATGAGCCGCATTATAACGCGAGCCCTATTGACCCGTACGACATCAATCGATTTTCCGTTAACGATGACGATCTCGCGAAAGTGGTCTTAAACACGATGGGTTCAAGTTAACGCGGCCTCCTGATGTCAAGCTCACCCGTTCGCGCCGTTACGTTAACTTCGCTTGACGCGCTGCGTGAGTGGCAGCCTCGTCTTGATGAACTTTTGCAATCCTGTGAGCAAAGTGAGTTTTTCAACACCAGTGTGTGGTTAATTCAATGGTGTGAAACTTATTTAAAACCCGGCGATTTGATTTGGTGCCATGCCTTCACGTGTGGCGACCAGCTGATTGGCTTTGCACCGTTTTATCGTAAGTCCAAATCACGCCTGCTTGGCGAAGAGTTACATTTTATTGGCGAAGGTGAGCCGGAAGCAGTAGAGGTTTCCAGTGAGTATCAGGATATTGTGATCTTGCCGCCATTCGCAGCTGCATGCTTGTCGATATTGGCCGACTCAGTCACTCATCTTAGTTCGCTTAACTCACTCGTATTCAAAAATGTGCTTTCTGGCGCTCACGTTGAACAATGGTTAACGCGATACTTGCCAGTGACTTGGCGCGCATCAAGCCGCGTATTGGGTAGTCGGTATCGTATTCAGGTAGCACCCAGTAAAGCGGCTCAAGTCAGTGCTTTTCCCGGCAGTCGCGTACGTCGGCAAGCGCGTAAATGGTTAAACAACGACTCATCACTGCAAGTCAGGCAGTGTCACGATGAACACGCGTTACCGCTCTTTTTTGATAGCCTGAAGCAATTACATCAGAGCGAATGGGCCAAACGTGGCCAAACCACGGCGATGAGTCAAGCAGACTTTGTCGATTTCCACCTCAACTTAGCCAAGCGCCTAATTCAACAACAACGCTTAGTGTTGTTTACGCTGCACCATCACCATGAATTGATTGCTGTTTTCTATGGATGGACGTTCAAGCAAACCCTCTATTACTACCAAAGTGGTGTCAAGCGTCTTGATAGTGGGCCTGCTGCCGGGATTGCGATGCACCTCGCTGCACTGAACATCGCTCGCAAATCCAGCATTTTCGACTATGATCTAATGATAGGTGATGAAACCAGTTACAAAGGTGATTTTGCGTCATCAGGCCAAACGATGGTGCAGCTAAATGCGTATCGCGGGTTTGCCAAATGGTTGGCCCGCTGTCGGCTCTGGTACAGGAGGAGGTTTAGATGAAGGCGATTAACAAAATTCAACCCATCATGACATCCGTGGTGTTGTTAAGTCTGGCAACCGCAGTGCAGGCCGATGTTCAATCAAGGATTGAAAACGCGTGTGCAGAGTTTAACGATACCACCAATGCTGCGAACCATACACAATGGCAAGTGGTTCCCAACGCTGAGGCGCAGTCGGGCGGTGGCACTAGTCAAGTGACATTGTCTGAAGCGCTATCCAATGCCAAACCGGGCGACTATATTTTATTAGCTGGCGGGAATTATCACCAACCCGTCTCTATTTCTCGCTCAGGGTTAACGCTCAAGGGGCCATCATCGGGTCAACCTGCTCGTATCGCGGTGCCTTACGA
The DNA here is from genome assembly GCF_018474025.1 of Alteromonas oceanisediminis. Classification (GTDB taxonomy): domain Bacteria; phylum Pseudomonadota; class Gammaproteobacteria; order Enterobacterales; family Alteromonadaceae; genus Alteromonas_E; species Alteromonas_E oceanisediminis. The sequence goes on from NZ_JAHCTA010000002.1 coordinate 306,051, forward strand.
TAATAAATCCATACCCTTTACGGTTAAAATTGCCGCAGGTGTCCGTTGCACAACACTGGAAAACCTTCAACTCTCCGGCGGCTATTTCTACACAGTATCCGCTGAAAGTGGCTGGCCTTCGACCGATCCTTCGCGATCCTCACGGAACATTATTATCCGTAACAACGAAATTTCCTACAGCGGTCGAGATACAATCAAGATCAAGCCATACGTTGCTAATGTACTTATTGAAAGCAATCACATTCACACCTCCGGACGGCGCGATGGCAGCAACGCTGAAGGGATAGATATTGTCAACGGCCACCATATCTCAATAATGCAAAACCGCATCACCAACACCGCAACCACAGGTGTATATGCTAAAGGCGGTGCGTCTAGTGTTGTGATTGCGCGAAACTATTTGGCCAATATTCGTGGTTCAGGTATCTTGATGGGCTTTGATACAAGTCCGCAGTTTTTCAATCTTGAGCAGAACCCGCAAATGTTTGAAATCCGTGACAGTGTCGCCGAGTTCAATATACTCGATGACGTTGCATTCGCGGGGATTGGGGTGTACGCCGCTCAGCAGGTGCGTGTCAACGCGAATACGCTATTAAATGTCGCGAACCGCGCGCAATCCGCTATTCTGTTTGGCATTTCCTATCAGGATAATGCTAACAACGCACAGCGTCCGGCCAGTGAAAATATCGTCATTGAAAATAATATCGTGGCTACGCCACGCGGCCGCTTTGTTAACATTCGGTATGACAACAAAGCAGGCTTGTCGAGCCTCAATGGCATGCCCTTCATGCTAAACAATGCGTTTGCCTCTGAGCAGCAAGCCCGGTTTTCAGACAATCGGCCTGCGACAACCAAATATACCGGCCAACTCCAGCAATGGTTGCAGCATATTCATGCAGAGCAATTACCTGAGGATGATGCCTCTATACTATTGGATCAAAGCTTGTCTGATGCATTCGAATTACCGTCGACGATACCGGTAATTCAAATCAGCGCGTCATCAGCTAAGGATTTTTGTTTGCAAATGGCGGGGCAGAATGGCGTTACATTAGGTGCTGTGTATTCAATCAATACTGGCAGCGCCAGCGAACCTTGCGCTAACGCTGCCGTAAATTATTAACGTCTGAAAACAAGAACACCCTGTGCATTAGTGTGCAGGGTCTGTTCGTTTTCGGTGGATGACTCATCAACATCGCCCGCCGCGTTAAGCTGCACTGTGGTTAAGTTTTTAGACGAACTGAAATGAACGTCGTATTGCTGATCTGGCAATAGACCACTCAATGTATATAATCGCTCACCCTGTTTAGCAACTTCAAAAGCAACCACTTCCAACGGCTCGTTTGGATTACGGTTCCAAATCGTCACGTAATCGCCATCACGCGCATCAAACGCGATACCAATCGCATTTCCAGCAACAATATTGCCTTTTTCCTCTGTCAGCATTTCATATTCAGGCGCCTTGGCAGGAAGCATATTCCACTGAATAATGCAGCCGATACCGAGTTTGGTGCATTTTTCAGACTGCTTAATTTCAGGCGCACTGCTTGCCGCAAAGAAACTGACAAACTCCGTGTCTGCGGTTTGTTCTTTGACCCGAGTTTGCGCCATCCAGTTGCGCTGTGACTTGGGGGAATGATACTCCGGGTAATCTGCCCATTTTTCTTTTCCATCAACCAATTGCACTTCCGCGTTTTCTGGCCACGCAACCGCGTAGTGTACATCAATGTCTTTGGAGGAATATGACAGAGCATTTGCGGCGTCATAATCACGTTGTGGCGTGCCCATTAGATGTTGATTCAAGGTAACCCGTCGAAAATAGTTGCCGTCGGCATCGGTTGAGAAATTTTTCTTATAGCGTTGTAAGTCGCGATTTCTCTTTGGATTGGTGGTGACGCGATCGTACACAGCCACAATCCCCGGTTTGAAAAACGCGACCTGTCTGGAAACCTGTTCGGCGTAGTCGGTACTGAAATAACCCGACATGTTATAAGCCGGTGCAGCTTCCGCATTGATCACTGACACTTCAGGATGATCTGATATTGCGTAATAGAACGGATCGCCAGCAGCTCTACCGGTAGGGCTTGACGAACCGCCTTCAGCGTTTTCTATCAACAGCGTATTGTGTGCGATAGATTGGGCCGAAACACCCGAGTAGCCGGTCATTTCTTTTGTAACCCACGTGCCCTCGTACGCAAAATCAAGGCTAAGCGCATCGCGCTGCTCATGATCAACCCGCGTGCGCCGATTCATCATAAACAACACACTGTCATCCTCTTCCCAGCCTGAGCGTGCGACAACCAAGCCGACGCCTGGCGCATGGTAAAGCGTTTCATCCGGTGAAAGAAACTCGTCAGCCACATTTAGCTGGTTCAAATCCGAGGCGAGAGGCTCGAAAAGTAATCGCCAGATACCCGTGTAGATAGAGCCTTCTACATGGCCTTCTTTTTCCATCAGTGCTTGCCACCAGGGCAGTAGCCACTGTGCATTTTCCTCTTCGGATAATAGCGTATACAGGCCCATTACGAAGTTATAACGCCCGTCGGCAGCGATGGGGGAGTAATTATTAACCCGCTCGCCTGAGCCATAACGGTAAACATCAGAATAGCCACTGAGTGTCATATAGCGCAGAGCTTTGGCGCTTTGCAACGGATAGTCGGTCTCAAATGTCATGTCGCGGTTTTCACGATTGACCAGGAAATTGGTCACCCAGTGCAGCTGAGTTTGTGGGCTGTAATCATTGCCTTCAGCCCAAACACCGCCAGCCATGAGATTACTCATATAGCGGTCGAGGATCACTTCGTGAAACAAACGGTCAGCCACCGCCAGCGTCTGTGTGCCTAGCGCCTGATGCTTTTCACTCTGTGCCAGGGTATAACCTAGCAGCGTCAGGTTATCTGCGAGAGAAGTCACATCATCGGTATCACCCAAGCGCAATTTCTTAAAGTCGTTCATATGGTCGGTATGCTTCAACCAAAAATTTGCCCATACGGCATACGTGTCTTCAATCTCATGGCGAACATCAGTGGGCATTGCCGGCTTTAGCCAGTCGAAAGTAAGCAACGCCCAGCGGCCACCCGTGCGAAAGCCGTTGCGGTCATTGTAGGCTTTCCATCCTATATTGGGTGTGGTTAAAAATACATTTTGATACAGTCGCAGTGCGTTATCGTAGTAGCGCTGTTCGCCGGTCACGGCAAAGGCCAGCGCGGAGGATGCTGCAAACTTGCCGCTGTTATACGGTTTTTTGCCGATACTGTCATTCACGCTACTGATAAAGTAACGCCAACCTTCTGTATTGGCATTTTGCTTTGCTTCAATCAGTGCCAAACGTTCATCAGACAGTAACAGAGGAGTGGCCTGCGCAGTAAAAGAGGCAATCAGCGTAGAAGCCGCTAACCACGTGACGAAAAGAGAATTTTTCATTAGGAAATCACCATAAATGGACATCGAGTAAGATTAACGCGGTAACAGTACAGCTTATTTAACATTGGGCAGTAAATTACCTGAATAGTTGCTAGTGTGTGACAAGTTTTTTTATCAACCTGTATGCAGCAATATACTCATATAACGTTCAATCTGGAAAATGCATGAGAGATTAAGTTGAATCACTTAAGCACTTAGCAGAAAATACCCACGCAGAGAACGTTCGTGCCGATAAAAATAAACAGAGAAAATCATGAATTTCAAAGCCAAGAATAAAGCACCGGGCGTTGGGAAATCGAAATACAGAGCTGATATTGATGGCTTGCGCGCCATCGCCGTTTTGCTGGTGATCCTTTGCCACATGGAGATCGCGCTATTCTCCGGCGGCTTTATCGGTGTTGACATATTTTTTGTGCTTTCAGGTTTCCTGATCACCAGCATTATTCATCGAGAAATCAGTACTGGCACATTTTCTTTCGCGCATTTTTATGTGCGCCGTATACGCCGCTTACTGCCAGCGCTTGCGTTCCTGTTATTTTGCTGTGTGATCGCTTTCTCGACCACGCTATCGCCTGCCGACTTGCAAAAATTTGCAGCCAGTCTCATTTGGGTGACGTTGTTTGCGGGAAATTTCTTTTTTTGGATACATCATGGCGGTTACTTCAGCGAGAATGCCAAAGAAGCGCCTCTATTGCACACCTGGTCACTGGCAATTGAGGAGCAGTTCTACTTTGTCTGGCCGATAATACTGGTTTTGATGGTCAGGTGGCTTCCGCCGCGCGTGTTGCTGAGCTTATCGGGCGTGGCGTTGCTGGCATTAGCGGCGTTTTCTGAGTGGGCATTGAATTATTCAGCAGGCGCTTCGTATTATTTGCTACCCACGCGCTTTTTCGAATTGCTGGTGGGGGCGGTGCTGGCACTGTCATGGCGCTACGTGCCGAAGCCTAATCGCTGGGTTGCCGCGTTACTGTCCGTTATCGCCTTAATCGTTCTCTTCTACTTAGCAACATCGCTTACCTCGGCAAGTCGCTTCCCGGGGCTGAACGCGCTGTATGTCTGTCTGGCAACTGCCTGCTTGCTGTATTGCGGACAACAAGCCAACAGTCCGGTGACGAAGCTGCTGTCACTGCGCCCCATGGTCTTTGTAGGTTTAATATCCTATTCACTGTATTTGTGGCACTGGCCAATGCTGGTTTGGCTAAATTACCGCGGTATCGCGTTATCTGAAATCGGCTTAATGATTGTTTTTGTTCTGATGTTATTCGCCGCCTGGTTTTCATGGCGTTTTGTTGAACAACCATTTCGGCATAACCAATGGTCTCTTAGAAAACTGGCATCAGTGTGGTTTTTTGCGCCGCTGTGCGTTGCTGGGAGCACCCTCATCCTTATCAACGTCAACGATGGGTTTCCACAGCGATTTACCAGCGATGTGAAACAGATTGAGGCAGCGCTGCTCAGCCATTCCAATGAAATAAGAGGGGACTGCCATGCGTCTTTCAGTCAACGAACGTCACGACCGTCAGTTGACTGTATGCTTGGTGAGAAGAGTGGCCAGCGTTCAGGTTTCCTTTTTGGAGATTCTCACGCAAATCATTTTACTGGATTTTTGGATGTGGTGGGCCAACAACGAGACCTAGCCATCACCGATTTCACCATGGATCAATGCCCACCCATTTTTGATCTTGAGTGGGGCGCATCTGCCCTGCGCGCTAACGGTTGTGTCGCGCGAAATCAAGCGGCGAGAGAGTTTATCCAAGAACAGCAGCCTGATATCGTGTTCTTAGCCGCAAGCTGGCCCAACATCAGTACGAAACTGCTTTACCAAAATGGCGAGAGCGTTCGCAATGCCGATAGCATCGAGCAATTAGTTTACGCAAAGCTTTACAATACTCTCGAAGCAATAATAGCAGCCGGTGCGACTCCGGTGATTATTCAGGATATCGTCTATGCCGGTCAGCACGACCCAAAATGTTCGCTGAAAAACGCCATGTTTGGCAGCGACATGGCCTGCCAGTTACCGCGCAGTCAAAATGACATGATGCAGGCTATTTATGCTCGCCTGAAAGCCTCCTTTGGCCGATTAGAAGTGATTGATGTTAAACCTCTATATTGCGCGGATGATGTGTGTGAAACCTCGCTGGACGGTGTGCCATTGTATCGAGACAATGATCATTTAAATCATCAAGCTTCTGAACTGCTAGGTGTGAAGTTTTTAACATCGCGTCCAGCGTTTTTGTTCTAGCCATAGCGCGGAGGAGCTGAAAACGTGATCAACCGGTTAATAGCGAGTTCTTTTTTTCGCGTCGTTGAAAAGCTGATTCTAATCGCAACGGCACTGGTGCTCACACCAATCCTGATCACCTATCTTGGCAGTGAACACTACGGGCTGTGGATCTTGCTGTTAGCGTCATTGGGATGGTTTAATCTATTCGAACTGGGTTGCCCTACGGCGGTTCAGCGTGACATGGCTATCGCTATTGAAAAAGGTGATGACCTGCGCGTAAACCAGATTTTTTCCACCGCCACCTGCCTGTTCTTGGGGTTAAGTATTTTGGCGTGTGCCGGGGTTTTGTTGCTAGCAAGCTTTCCTGGCATTTTGGGCGTATCCAGCGATCACCAGACGCTTGCCAGCATGGCGCTTGCCGGACTGATGTTAAAAGTGTTGCTGGATATCTTCGCTAATGCGACGCATGGCATTTACAGTGGGCACTTACGCTTTGACCTGGACGCCAAACTCAATGTGGTTTTCACGTTGATCAAGTCGGTTGCTATGATTGTCAGCGCCCAATATGTTGGCCTACTAGGTGTGGTTGTTAGCACCATGGTGTGCGACGGGGCCATGCAAGTTATCAAAGCAGCTTACGCATTTCGATTGCACAAACCGCTTCGTTTTTCGTTCTCACTGGTTCGGTTGGCCGACTTACAACACTTTTTCCATTTTTCAAAATTTATCATCGCCTACGATGCTGCGGCTATTTTAAACACCAAATCAGCCCCACTGCTGATCAGTTATTTTTTCAATTTATCAGCTGTCGCCATTTTTAATGTCGCAGAGCGCCTGGCGCGCCAGATAGAGACGGCGCTCGCGTCACTGTTGGGAATTTTCCAGCCCTACCTCGTACGCGCAGCCGCCAGCCATAACGCGCTTGCCAGTAAGCTCTATCGCATTATCGATCTGTATTGTTTTTTTTCAGCGGTTCTGTTTATTCCACTGATGTTACTCAGTACCCCTTTTCTTAATCTCTGGGTCGGTCCTGAATTTGCTCAGTCTGCTGATATTATTCATGTATTATGTCTCGCGCTGATGGCAAAAACAGTTTCCATACCGATCATGGACGGTTTGATTGCCAGTGCTGAGCACAAACTGGCGTCGTTGAGTACCGTGGTTGGCGCAATAGCCAATGTGCTTCTGGCACTGTGGTTCGCACCTGAGCTTGGATTGATTGGCGTTGCGCTGTCATTTCTTATCGCTCAAATGCTATTTGAGGGCATAGTGTATTGCTTTCTAGCGCAAGCCGTACCCGGCATTCAGCGAAGCGTGTTATTGTTGAAATTGGCCAGAATCTGCGGGCTGTACGCCGCTTTTTATTGGCTGAATGAGATGGCTTCGCTGATAGCTACTCAGCTTTCCTGGCTTATGTTTATAGGTGTGGCAGGGCTTTGTACTTTACTGGTGGCTAGTATCAGTTGGTTTGTTTTACTGGATACGTCGCTGCGCGCGTTGCTGGCCTCAAAGTGCAAAGCGCTACTCCCGGTGTCTTTAGGTAGCTAAGATCACAGGCTTAACGTAAATTGGAATGATAAATACAGTCATGTCGAAACGTATTTTATTGATTGCCGCTGAATTTCCGCCATGCGGCGGCGGCGGAGTTGGTCGCCCTTATCACCTTGCGGCCACGCTATCGCAACATGGCTATCAGGTGACCGTACTGACCGCCGCAGAGAACCTTTATCGGATCCAGAATAAAGCGCTCGATCCCAGCAGTATTGATGTTAACGTTCATCGTGTGGATGCGCCTAATTTTGAAAAAATGTTTATCAGGTTATCACGTTTTTTGCCTCAGTTTGCACCCGCCGATCGGTATTTACCGTGGCGTTTTTTAGCTCACAAGGCCGCTAAACGGTTGCATCAGCGTAAGCCTTTTGATCTGGTGTTGAGCACTTACCCCTGTTACTCAAACCATGCTGTCGCCTTTCGCTTGTCGAAGCAATTCGACATTCCCTGGATTGCTGACTATCGCGACCCGCCACGGTGGATGTACATTGATGGGCATAAACGTCAAAAGGCTTTTTTTGCGTTTGCACAGCGAGCCAAACATCATGTGGTGACAACCTCTCGGACCCAGCGCTTGATCGCACGAGAACTGCAATTAGATCACAATGAGATAACGGTGCTGCGCAACGGTTGTGATGACCTTGCTGCACAACTGACTATTCCAGCAGATGCATGTGACCCATTTGAAATACTGCATACCGGTTCGTTTTATCCTGAGGGGCGAGATATCAGGCCCCTTATAAAAGCGGCTTCACGGCTGGAAAAGCCGATTCACTTGCGCTTTATTGGTGATCCGCCCGGCGCCGATACATTAGAATTCGTCAAATCACTGGATACGCACGCACGCGTCACCTTTGATGACTTTATGCCGTCTGATGCGGTGCTGAAAGAGTCCGCACGCAGTAGCGCACTGCTGGTTATCCAAGGGCAACTGTTCGAAAACCAGGTGCCCGGGAAAATATTTGAGTATTTGGCGTTGCAGAAACCTGTTTTGGTGATCACTAATAAAGGCAGCGCGACCTACGAGATTGCGCACGGTGAAGCAAACGTTATTTTTGCCGAGTATGATGATGAAGCTAGTATCCGCGAGGGGTTGCAAAAAGTGATGCAGCATGCAGTACAGCCCGTCGATAGAACACAGTACACGCGACATGCAACCCTACAAGAATATGCCGCGTTAGTGGCTAAAACCTTAGATGAAGCGCGTGGCAGTCGCGCCGGGGAAAGTGTTAGATGAATCAGCGAACTCACCCGTCTTCCGTCGGTATTCAGACGAATCACGCCGCGCCGCCAGTGGCTGGTTCGGAACAGCGCAACTCGCCCATCGCGTTCTTTTTCCTATTTCTCTACACCGCGTTAGTTTTTATCCGGCCGCAGGAAATTTTTGTCGCACTGAACAACATACCCGTGATCCAATTCAGTGCGATTTTATGTTTACTAGGAGTGTTAGCCGGTCAACGTCCGCTGCGTTGGGGGCCTCAGCAAGGTATGCTGCTGGCCATGTTGCCCGTGGTGGCGATATCCGGGATCCTCAATGGTTGGGGTACGGGCGGGATCATGGAAGCGCAGTCGATGTTGATTGCGACCAATATTCCACTGTTCCTTTACGTGACGGTAGTGAGCACGGTGTCGCGGCAAACAAAGCTCATGGCACTCAGTATTCTCGCGTCTGTGTTGATGATCCACAACGGCTACATGCAGACCGTTAACGTGTTCGGCTGGTCAGGCACTCCAGCGATATTTTTGCGATACGCCAATGAAGTACGGATTCGATACCTCGGATTTTTTAACGATCCGAATGATTTAGGTATGCTGATAGTCATGAACATCGCGTTTGTATTTTACTTTTACGGGAAAGCGAAGTTTCTTGGCAAGCTCATTTGTCTCGGTATATTAGCGTGGTTTGGTTATGGCATCTATCTTACCGGATCTCGCGGTACCATTTTGGGGGCTGCGGCGGTTATTGGCCTGTATTTATTGTTTAAATACGGCGGTACGCGGTTAATAATCGCAGCTGTTGTTGCGGGCCCTATGCTGGCGACTTTAATGTCTAAATTTGGCGGATTAGGCTCTGACGACTCATCGGCCAACAGTCGCCTCGAAGCTTGGTATGACGGCATTCATTATTTAATTGGCAACCCGATTTGGGGTATAGGCAAAGGAAACTTCACCGACTGGCACGGTAGGGCTGCGCACAACTCCTACATTTTGGTTGCATCGGAGTTGGGAATTATCGGTTACACCTTGTGGGGGGGCGCGCTGACGGTAACTATGCTGGCCGGTTTCAAGATCTTCAAAATGAAAACGGAACAGTTTGATGATCACCCTAAACGCGAGGCCATTATTGCTGAGATGAAAGTGAATACTGCTCTGTTTTTTGCCATGGTCGGTTTTGTGGTCACCGCATTTTTCTTAAGCCGCTCGTACACCTTATTGATGTATATTTTTCTTGGCATGATGGTCGCCTCTCTCTATCGAATGGTGGCCCTGGTGCCAGAGCTTAAATCCATCTTTTCCATGAAAAATGTGGCGATGTGCAGCATGTATTCGTGGGTGATGGTGATCATGGTGTACATCACTCTTAAGGTCGCCTTGTAATATGCGTATTCTGCACATAGTCAGTAGCTTAAATGTGGGTGGGGCTGAACGCTTCGTGATCGATTTAGCCAGTGAGCAGGCCAGTGATCATAGCGTATCAATATTATCGATGAGTGGATCCGGTGAGCCGCTTGAGCAAGAGGCTCGCGCTTATCATATTCCCGTTCACTGCGTGCCTAACCAAGGCGCACTATCTCAACTACGGCAGCTTAGAGCGCACTGCAAAACAGTGGATATTGTGCATGTACACAGCAGCTTTGCATTACCGCGAATATTGCTTGCAACCCGCTTTTTACAAAACGCGCCGAAGGTTGTTTACACCCGGCACAATGAGCGAGTACACAACAGCATAAAGTGGCGTTTAGTGTATTGGTTATCGCGACGCTGGGTGGCAAAGTTTGTGTTTGTTGCTGAAAAGGCGCGCGCTAATTTTTTGCAGCAATACAGCAACATGGCATCACGTTGCGAAACCGTGTTAAACGGTGTTCTTCCGGTGCAACGCGAGGCTCGCGAAAAAGCGGGGTTACACCTCGGTCATGTCGGACGATTTGTTCCGCTGAAATCACAGCATGTTTTAGTTAACGCGGCGGCGCTCCTACCCATAGATATTCAACCGAAAGTGACACTGCATTTTTTCGGTACAGGCCCTGAACAAGATAAGGTTCGCGCACTCGCTAACGATCCGGCCGCGCGATTCAGCACCATTTTTCACGGACATGAATCGGATCGCGTCAACATATATAGCCAATTCGATGTGCTGATAGTAACGTCTGAAACCGAAGGGCTCTCGCTGGCAATACTCGAAGCCATGGCTGCGAAAATGCCTGTCATTGCATCGGAAGTCGGAGGCAATCCTGAGTTAGTGAGTTCGGGCAATAACGGCTACTTATACCCGTATGCAGACGCCGAAAAACTGGCAGAGCAAATTAAGAGGTTGATCAATGACCCTGCCTTGCTTGAGTCAATGGGAAAAGCCAGTTATGCCCGCTATATTGATGCGTTTTCGATGCAAACGTGCGCGCAACAGTATGCGCGCGTTTACCAACAAGCATGTACTAACGGCTGATACCAAACTCGTTTAAGATCATACCCATGGTGCTTTCCAGCGGTATCGGGGTGGAGGCAATCGTATTGGCGCGTTTCGGACGATATGCCCAGAAAACGCCATGTGGATGATGCATGCCACTTTTAATGTTGTCCGCCAGATAAAATAGTTCACCAAAGGTGACCTGTTTGCCGTCGATGGTAAGCGGCGTATTCATGTCAACCTCATGTGAAACCGTGCAACCGCCGAAGACATCTTTGCCTTCCAACCGCAATGAAAACAGTGGGCTATCCTGAAACGTAAACTGCTTAAGTCGCTCAAAGTTGCTCTGCGCAGCCTCAGGCGAATCACATAAAAGATGGAATTGATGAGACATGACCGGACCAACTTTCTCTACGCCAGTAAGACCAAACCATTCTGGCAACTTGTTCATGTCGTGCGGACGGTAGAAACGTCGCCCGCCATCCTCATCTTTTGCCGTGTAAGGTTGCTGACTGAGCGCAGAGGACAGAATAATGGTGGTGTCGTCATCGGCCATATCGAACACTTTACCAATCAGCGCATCGTGGTTTTTGTACGCATATAAAATGGCATCGCCATAGCGCTGAATATCTTCTTCAGAAGATTTCATTGGAAAACGCTCCGGCTCCATGTAACGCCAGAATTTGTGTTGGAAATGGGCAGTGCTATTAGAAAAATAGGTCGCAAAAGCGGGTTGCTTGCGCTTGTACACGTGCCTGAATACATCAAACTGGAGCCAGTCGAGCAGCGTGGCCTTCTTCCAGCGGTCGTCACTTTTAATCGCTTGCTTCCAAACTGCGCTGGTAATGCGTTTGATAGAACTAAAACTTAGCCCATGGCGCAGCATGAAAACCAAAAAGCTCATATAGTCACCTATCGACAACGTAAAATTGTCGTTCGTGTGCTCCTGAACATTAGCACGTACAAAGCGGTAGAATTCCTGCAGTTCGCCGGGTGATGCCTCTACATCGATACTCCATGGGTCGGGCAGGGCAGTGATGTTGTTATCACCGGGTTGCCATTTAGTGTTCATACTACCGCACAACCAACTGGCTTTACCGTGCGCGGAAAGGACATCCCAGATTGACTCGTGATTAAGATTTTGCGCCTGACCCAAACGAAACACTTTATGTTGCTCAAAAGGCAGGCCAGTATGGAGCGTAACCCACTGGATCCAAGGCTCCAGATACTCTACATCACAGTTTGCGTCGGTGGTGTGCACCGCCGCGTTGGCGTATAGTTTTGAAAAATTAGGGAGTTCTCCCTGGGCCATGAACTTCTCTAATAAAGGAGGGCATAGTTCGTTGAACTCCAGTAAGATTACTTTATTTTTACTGTCCATTGCGTCAAAACTCACGTTAGTCATTAATAAGCTGCACAAAGTATACTGATGGCGCAGCTAGAAAGTAAAACGTTATGTTGAATTTGATACAGGAGAAACGGCTTGGGCGTTTTCATTTACGCGATATTCTCACTGGCTTATCTGGTGCTTCTGCGGGTACCGCCGCCGGAGTTTGCACAACCTGTATTATTGGTATTGGAATTTATGCCACGTTGGGTGGTGTTTTTACCCCTGCTATTGATTCGATGGACACGATTCACGGTTAAACGTTTTCTGGTCATTATTACCATCACTTTACTCAACGTGGGGTGGGTGGCCGATTTGGAACTTAATCCGTGGCGACCGGATGAGATTGAAGCCGATTTTTCACTGATAACATTTAATATGGGCACCGATATCGCTCAGGCCAAGCAGGTTGCTCTGGTATTTTTAAGCCAAGCGCCAGATGTGATGCTAGTGCAAGAAAGCGAAGAGAATGCGCTGCGTTCCGTTATGCCAGACGATGTGCAACTGCATTGCCATAAGGCGCTCTGTTTATTAACGCGCCATAAATTTACCTTTCAGAATGCCATAACTCGCCGAGATACGGGTAGTTGGGGAACCTTCGGTGCACGCTATTCAATCAACCTTGCTCAGTGCGTCGTAAATATCGTTAATGTACACCCTGATACGCCCCGTTTTACATTACTGGCGCTTTTGAAAAACCCGTTAGGAGGCTATGCGGAGGCTCAGGCCCTATATGCGAAACGGGAGTTGGATCATATGCGATTGCAAGCATGGCTTAACGGTGAAGCCATCGATGTTATTGCTGGTGACTTTAACAGCACCGCTGTGGGGCCCATGCTCAGCCGCTATTGGAATACTTATGACAATGCGTTTGACCAAGTCGGCACGGGTTTTGGCACAACGTATCGAGAGAAAGGCTTCGCGACGCGGATTGACCATGTGCTGTTTAACCCGAAACTCACAGCACTGGATGCCCGCGTATTAGACGATACCGGTACTACGCACAGGCCGTTGGCCGCCGATTTCTCGCTGCCACGGGAATGCGCGCCTTAAGGGTTGAGGCGCAATACTTGCTGGCTGACTTGCTCGCATGTATTGGCACAGGGTAAATAGTGCCAGGTGATTTGAGTTTGCATATCCAGTGTGTGGGCGTGCTTGACTCGGGTGAGCAATAACGCGTTTTGGCGTGGCGTTTGCACACCATGCGCGGCATAGGAATAAAATATCAATGCACGTTGGTTTCGCGGTGACTTCACTTCAATGACCCCGAATCTGTCAAAGCGGTCATGTGCTAACTCAATGTAATCTTCGGGCACCAGTTGATTAAAAAAGTAGTCAGCCCGGTGAGCGCCACTGTCGCCGTTAAAGGTAAACTGATAACCCACGGCATTTTCGATAACGTTAAATTGGTCATTTTCAGAAACAGACGAATATCGAGGGATAGTCGGGTGTGGATCGGCGAGGGAGTCTGTCATGGGTTCAGCATCAACATCGACCACATTAACGGCCCAGAGAGGAGTGCGCTGTTTCAGAATATTAACTGATAGCATCGACACACTAATCACCAATGCAATCACCACGAGCGGTTGAACCCAGTCTTTGCCTTGAGGTGTGCTAAATGGCTTTTCAGTTAAAGGCTTAGGCCTCTCTAACCGCCCGCCGAAGTAGAATAGGGCAAAAATAAACGGAATGAAAATGTACCAGCCCAACGTATTGTGATCTTCCACAATACTCGACTGCATATCGGTATAGTGACCGATAAGAATAATTGCGAATATGCGTATCCAATTCGTGATCAGCGAGCCGATAATGGCCAGCAAAAAGAAAATAATGATGCTCTTAGCGCGAGTAAAATTAAGATAAGAGTAAATCAACGACAACGCCATCGACGTAATAAAGTAACGCAGCCCGCTACAACCACCGGCAATTTCAAATGAACCCACGGCGATATGTACGGTATTGCCTTCAACAAACGCTGGGATACTGGTCCACGACATGATTTCTGTGACAGCGACAACGGAAATTTGCTGCAAGATCGCCTGTAGTGGCCCCCACACTGGTGTGATAAACCAAATCAGCGCAATAGGAACCACCAGCCCTATCGACAATCTAAACAGCGACAGAAGCGCAAACCCTATAACCACCGGTATCATAAAACGAAACGCCAGCGGGTACTGAACCAACTGTGCAAGCATAAATACCACCAAGCTTAACAGTAGCGGCACAAGGAATAATGGCTGCCAGCGATACTGAATATCGCCGTAACGCGTCGCGTGATACAGCAAATATACAATCACGAATGGGATTAAATAGGCGTGTGAGTAAGTTCCATCGTCAAAACTATAACTGGCGAGGTCGGCAAGCGTATTCGGATTGGCTAGAAATACGGCGGCAAACACACAGAGAACGAGTACCACTTGAACCATGATTTTATGTAAAGATGACTGCACGTGGACTCCTTGTTAGCCACTTGATGTTGCAACATGCTTGCGATTTTTACAAGCGCCGTATTGCTGTATGCTTATTTCTTCACGCCACCAAGCAAATTGGAAAACCCCGCATGAAAAAGGATTACTGGCACAACAGCAACGGTGCGAAGGCCATCTATCTCTGGGCGATACTGCATAAATTTCCTTTTACAAACACACCGAGAGATGAACGTTATCGATTGTGTCAGCGTTTAAATCTGAGCGAATTAGCATGTACACGGCTTTTGCCAATAGACATTGACACTTGATGTGTCATCATAGCGCCAAGTTTAAAACGATTAAAATACTATGTCATCCCCGTTAATTTCAGTCATCATGCCTGCTTTTAATGCAGAAAACACCATTGAAAAAGCCATTGGTAGCGTAATGGCGCAAAATGCACAACTGGAACTTTTTGTCGTGGATGACGCCAGTACTGACAATACCGTATCCGTTGTTCAAGCACTGGCTGAAAAAGATAACCGTATTACATTACTGCATAACCAGCGTTCCAAAGGGCCATCTGGGGCGCGAAATTCTGGTTTACTCTCAGCACGAGGCGAGTACCTCGCGTTTTTAGATGCCGATGATACCTGGTATGACAATCACTTAAGTACTGCGTTAGGCGTATTTGCGAATTCGCCTGATGCGGACGTGCTGCTATTAAACTTCGATATTTATGACGTGGTGCAGGCACAGTTCGTTGGCACGTGGTTTGAAAAGAAGCAAACTCTGTTCGGGGCATGGGATGACGCCTCATCAACGCGCCCCGCAGCTTTAAATGCTGCAGAAACACTGTTTACAAATTCGTTTTTGCACTTACAGGCGGTGGTGCTAAAAACGCCGTCCGATCCGGTATTGTTTGATGAAACGTTAACACGTGCGGAAGATCGGGATTTCTTCATCCGTTTGTTTCAAGTTAGGGCCTACAATCTCTATTTATGCAATACCGTGACGGGCACCTATTTTCTGCATGAAAGCAGTTTAACGTCGAAAACGCACGATTCTCTGGTGAAAACGGAGAAGGCACTTATTGCCTTTTACGATAAGCATCTGAACGAAATGAAGCAGACAGGAAATACGGGTATCCAGCAAACCTTGCGACGACATAAAGCCGCCGCATGCTATGAGCTTTCATACCAACTGCGTCAAATTGGCGAGCTCAAGGCTGCATTTCATTATTCATTGGCTGGGCTTGCTACGCAGTGGTCTTCCAAACAGTGTGTTGAACTGGCGAAAGTCTGCGTCAGTCCAGTGTTAACCCGCAAGTAGAGGTAACGTAATGACAGAAGCGCTGAACACGGAAGAGTCGCCGAATTTATCTATCATTGTGCCTTTGTATAACTGCGCAGACTACATTGAGGAAACGTTGCACTCTGTGCTGGCCTGTTTTCAGACTGAGCAAATTGAAGTCATTGTGGTTGATGACGGGTCGACAGACGATGGCCCAGCTCGTGTTGAAAAGATGCTTCAACAGAACCCTTGCATACAGTTGGTCAAAAATGGCGCAGGCAAAGGGGTCTCAGCTGCGCGTAATTTTGGCATGCAGCGCGCCTCTGGTCAGTATATTGGGTTTCTCGATGCTGACGATGTGCTCTTCGGGCCTGAGTCTCAACGCAAACTTGATTACGCTGTCACGCACGCAGTAGAGGTTATCACCAGTGACTTCGTGCGCTTTGAAGACGGTGAAACACTGACTGCAGCCCATGCAAACTTCGCCAATAACCCTGACTATCAGCGCTACTTTTCATCAGAAGGACCTTGCGAAACTATTAAGGATCCCATTGCCGTGTTTTTAGACACGGGCTGTTTAATTTGGACCGGTTGCGTGTTTATCCGCCGCGCGTTAATCGAACAGGAGCAACTCCAATTTAATACAGCGCTAGCCAATTCTGAAGATGACGATTTTTGGTATCGAGCCTGTTTCGGGCGTACGCTGCACTTTTACAAAGCCGTGACCACCGGCTACCGCATGCGGGCGGTCAGCGCCAGCTCAGCGCCGCTGAAGAAATTTCGCGGCATGTTGTATTTCAGGCGATTGCTGCTGAATGACGCGCAATTTGCCGACTATCGACCTGCAATCAGTAAAAAATACCAGCGTGACTTTAGTAAGTTTGCCCTTGTGTGTGCACAGCAGCGTGCGTTTTCGACCTTCTATTCAGAACTCTCGCTATTGTTGCATCAACCCACGATGTCTGGCTCGTTTGTTTTCGGGTTCAAGGAGTCGGCGCGTTTTGTTGCCAGGGTTGTAAAGACTTCCCGAGCCGGAGCTAGAATATAACATGGAGTTTAATCACTTACTGAGAGGGGCAAGCGTTAGAACCATCTTATTGATTGGTAACGTGGTTGTTGGTTTCTTTATGCTGCCGTACCTGATCCATAATTTGGGTTTAGAAGTGTACGGGTTGTGGCTTATTGTTGGTTCGGTGATTGGCTATTTCGGTATCATGGATTTTGGTTTGCTGGCGGCTGCACAGCGCTTTCTAAGCGCAGCTTACGCGAACAAACATCGACATGAAATTAATCGCGCACTGAATACCAGTATAATGGCGAATTGTTTGCTGGCGCTCTTTTTATTGACCATAGCCGCGGGCGTTTATGCCGCCAGCGGATGGTTTTTTGACGATAAAGAACTCAATCGGCTGTTCGATATTCTTATCTTGATTATGTCCGTCAAATTTGTGCTAACCATGCCGTTGGCAGCCTATAACGGCGTGGTCACCGCCTTTATCCGCCATGATTTAGCCGCCAAAGTCGAATTAGCCAAACTCGTTGGTCGCACAACCCTGTTTGTCGTCGCGATTGAAAACGGTTACGGCGTTATTGGTGTGGCGCTATCGATGCTGTTGACCGAGCTAATAGGCAGTCTAGCCATGATGTTTGTGGCAAAAAGACTTGATCATAACCTCACGATCAAGCCATCTGATTCATCACTGTCTGAGCTGAAATCGTTCTTTAATTACGGTAAATACAGCTTCATACTCAACATCGCCAACACGTTTCGGTTTCAAGTCGACAATTTAGTCATCGGCAAAATCATCGGGCTGGATGCGGTTTCCATTTATGCGGTTGCTGTGGCGTTAAACCGGTATAGGAACAATGCGTTTAATGCTGTGATTGGCATGTTTCAACCTACTTTCACAAAACTACAAGTTCAAGGTAGCGAAACATACTTAGGTGAAAAGATAAGGCAAACATTCCAAGCCGCTTTATTCTTGATTTCGTTGAGCAGCTTTGTTTTTTTGCTCGCTGGTGATTCACTGATTTTTTGGTGGGTGGGTGACCAATTTCAGCTCGCTTATTTCTGCTTGGTACTCTTTTCTTTGGGGAGTTTTGTTGGGATGTCGACTATGCCTCTGCAGACTTATTTAAATGCAGCAGCAATGCATAAGAAAAATGCACAGGTAACAGTTATCGAAGCGGCAATAAATGTGGGACTAAGCATTTTCCTCGGAAGTAAATTTGGGATCGCTGGCGTTGCCATGGGGACGGTTATTCCAGCGGTCTTGTTCAAACTTTTTTTCCTTATCCCATACACCACAAATCTGCTCAAGACAGATGCAAAGTATTACTATTCAAAAATTTTAATCGCAGTTTCATTAACTGCGGTTTGCTTTTACGTGTGGGAGCTTACTGGTTTTAATAAAACTAGAACTTTAAATATCGAAATTATCACCGTCTTCATTTCATTGTTCCTTATTTACGCTATCTCAGCTTTTTTCTTCATCTTTGATAGCAAATCAAGACGCTATCTGGCGAGTAAAATCAGAATGGTTATAGATAAAAGCTAATTTTCATTCATTAAATTGAAATTACTCGAGACAGGCTAGTGCCTTGGTTTACTTTGTTGCGTGGTAAATTAGGTATAGCCACGATACACTTAAAAAACTAGCGCAAAACTGACGGCTTGAGAATGAGCAAAATAAGAACCGTTACTAATACATTGAAGCTTTTATATTTGCTTGGTGTTGCTACATTCAACTCTAAAAAATCAGAATGTAGACCGTTGGGAAAGCATAGAAGGATCGCATTTTTCAGCGCTTTCCTTCCACCGTTTGAGTCTGGCGGCGTGCATCGACTAGTTCCTTTAATTAAGGCGATAGAGGAAAGTGATAATCAGTGTATTTATTATACTCGTAAGCATCCTCGCAGTGACCGCCTGACAGAATCTGAAAAGTTTATGCAGTCTACGCTGCCTGCAAACGCTGAGATTATTAGAACTGGAACCAGTCATTTTAAAACCATTAATGCAGTTATTCCTAAAGTAGATGGCGGTATACAATCAGCAGTAGCGGCTTACTATGAAGCGCTTTCTCATCAACCTGAAACAGATGTGGTGTTTGCTTCCGGACCGAGTTTTAATTACGTCGTAGCGGCATATCTGTACGCGGTCAAAGTCAACGCTCCCCTGATAATAGACTATCGAGATGAGTGGACTGATTGCCCATTTGCTTTTGTCACAAAAAGTCCTTTCTCGCGTAGATTAGAAAAAGCGATTGTGAACTACGCAACCAAGATAATCATGACAACTGAGGGAATGATAGCCAAGCACATTTCAAGTTTTAATCAGCCTAAAGAAAAGTATTCATTGGTTAGAAATGGTTGGGATGAGTCACTCGATGAATCAAACTCATCTGAAATCACAAAACATCCAACAATTTCCCTGCTCAAAGAACTCGGTAAATCAAAGAATGTACTTTTGTATGTCGGTGGTTTAGGTGTTGCCACTCCTCCTTTTGAATTTCTCGATTATCTCATTGAAAATGCAAAGGTTGAGACGCTGCAACAAACAGCAATAGTTTTTGTAGGTCATGTAGAAAAATCTTATCTCCCTCTGCTTGAAAATTACTCGACGAAAATCGAAATCATTGTGCAGCCTCAAGTACAAAAGAACGTTGCCATTGAGTCTTTAAAATATGCTGACTTCTTATTGCTTTTTACAAATAAAAATATGGAAAGATACTTGCCAGGAAAGCTGTTTGACTATCTAAAATCGGGCACACGAATCATAAATTTCGGATGTAAAGGAGCTGCAGCAAATATATTAAAGGAGCTTGATGCTGGGATTAATATTGATCCACTTTACCCTCAATGCTATGAAGATATTCTTCTCACTAAAGGCCAAAACTACAATAACTCTGCTCAAGATTGGTTGGAACAACACAAACGTGTAGTGCTTTCGAAAAAAATACTCAACCTCATTGAAAACTTAATGAATTGATACACATTGGATTATTGGGTGCACTAGACCCACTTTAACTGTATGTAAAGGAATCTCAGCATGGTGAAAAAAATTGCGCCAGTATTTATCGTCGGGTCGCAACGGTCTGGTACGACGATGCTAAGACTCATGTTAAATTCACATTCGGATTTACTTGTGCCATTCGAATTTGACTTTTTGTCGGTTGCAAAAACCTACTCCGACAAAATGTTGAACTCGAGTGAGCAAGTGGAAGCATTCAATGCTTTGAAAAACGAATATTATGCTAAAAAAGGTGGGGTTCTGGATGAAGTCAATTGGGAGAGCCGTGATGTTTCTCTAAGCTTTTCAGAACTTTTTTGTTCATCGATGGATGCCGCAGCCAAAATCAAGGGAAAGCAATATTGGGCAATAAAAACACCAGGCTACCATACCAAAATGGATCAATTGTGGCGACTCTTCCCTGACTGTAAAATAGTTCATATTGTTCGCGATGGCCGGGCAGTTGCTGCATCCCAGCAAAATATCTCGTGGGGAGATAAAGATATTATTCGAATCGCCAAGAATTGGTCGCACGATATTGAGATGGCTCACAGAATGGGAGCGATGATTCCAAATAACTACTTAGAAGTTCGCTATGAGACCTTAGTTAAAGATCCTGAAAAAACGTTGCTTTCAATATCCAGATTCTTAAGCCTTGATTACCAGAGCGGTATGCTAAATTATCACGAGTCGGCCAGTAAAGAAGTTCCCCAAGAAAGTTTAAAATGGCACAAAAATTCAGTGTCCAAACCCCAGGTGGAAAAAATCAATGAATGGAAATCAAAGTTGAAAGACTATGATATAAAAATTTTTCAAGATTACGCAAAATCCTCTTTAGAGCTTTTTGAGTATGAAATTTTAAAATACAAACCTAGCATTAAATTAAAATTGGTCAAAATTTACAAAATATTAAAAAGTAAGTTCGAGTAAACAGAAAATCTATTTAATAGTGAAGCTCCATAGTCAGAGTGAGTGGCAGTGTGAAGACGCGAAGTTAGTAAATTTCAGTTGATATAGTCGATTAAAATTTTTGGCTGCTCGCTAGTTTTCACTTAACTTTCGACACGTAAATCGTATTTAACTAACGAAAACGTTATTGGCACTAAGTTGATACGTCAATTGATACTCGTAGACTCAAGATTTGCTATCTCATTAACTTGATAGGAGAATATCTATTATTGCATTTGTAGAAGCTTGCAAGCATTATTTCAGATTATATTTTCGGGTAAATAGTGCGTAGATAAATTTAAGTTTGCTTATGAAAGCGCAACCATAACTGCCATTTAGATTAATTAGGAAGAAAAAGTGAAAAAAATACTTCTCGTTTTCGGCACGCGACCGGAAGCAATAAAAATGGCACCTTTGGTGTTGGAACTGAAAAAATCATCGCTCTTGGATGTGCGAGTTTGTGTCACGGCGCAGCATCGCGAAATGCTTGATCAAGTACTGAATTTGTTCGAGATCACGCCAGATTATGACTTAGATATTATGAAACCGGGTCAGGATTTGTACGATATTACGGCCAACGTGATGCTGAATATCAAACCGGTGTTGGCCGATTTTGCGCCGGATGTCGTGCTGGTACACGGTGATACAACCACTACCTTTGCGACATCGGTGGCTGCGTTTTACCAAAAGATTAAGGTCGGGCATGTTGAAGCTGGGCTACGCACAGGCGATCTTTACAGCCCGTGGCCGGAAGAAGCGAACAGAAAGCTCACTGGGGCGCTCACCAATTATCATTTTGCACCCACCGCAACGTCGGAAAAAGCATTGCTGCGTGAGAATGTCTCAGAGAAGGATATTGTTGTTACCGGGAATACTGTGATCGATGCATTATTGTGGGTAACCGCCAAGATTGATAGCGATGCATCGTTATCGCAGCAATTTGAAAAGCAGTTTGCGATGTTAGATCCGAACAAAAAGCTGATTTTGGTAACGGGGCATCGGCGGGAAAGCTTTGGCGGTGGATTTGAACGCATCTGTGAGTCGCTTAAAGTGTTGGCCGACCGAGATGACGTACAGGTGGTTTACCCGGTACACTTAAATCCGAATGTGCAAGAGCCTGTGAAGAGAATTTTGGGCGAGTCCAACAACGTGCACCTGATCGCCCCACAAGATTATTTACCCT
This sequence comes from Alteromonas oceanisediminis, assembly GCF_018474025.1. Taxonomy (GTDB): domain Bacteria; phylum Pseudomonadota; class Gammaproteobacteria; order Enterobacterales; family Alteromonadaceae; genus Alteromonas_E; species Alteromonas_E oceanisediminis. The sequence goes on from NZ_JAHCTA010000002.1 coordinate 328,099, forward strand.
TTGTTTACCTGATGTCGCGTGCGCACCTTATTTTAACCGACTCTGGCGGTATTCAAGAGGAGGCTCCGTCTTTGGGTAAACCGGTATTATGTATGCGCGATACTACCGAGCGCCCGGAAGCGGTGGATGCGGGTACGGTTAAGTTGGTTGGCACAGATACCGATCGTATCGTTTCGCTGGCCACAACACTACTTGATGATGAAGACGCTTATCAGGAAATGAGTTATTCTCATAACCCTTATGGTGATGGAAAAGCGTGCGAACGAATTCGACAATTTTTAGAGGAAGTATAAATGAGTAATGGATTTCAACGGGTCGCGGTGATCGGACTGGGTTATATCGGTCTACCGACTGCTGCAATCATTGCCTCTCGTGGTATTGAGGTTGTGGGTATCGACGTATCTGAGCATGCGGTCAATACTATCAATCAGGGCAAAATTCATATTGTTGAGCCAGACCTCGACATGGTTGTTCAGGCAGCGGTAACGACCGGTAAGTTGAAGGCGACGCTTGAAGCCGAGCCAGCCGATGTATTTATCATCGCGGTACCAACGCCGTTTAAAGAAGGCCACACGCCAGATTTATCCTATATCGAGGCCGCGTGTAAAACGATCGCGCCAGTGCTTGCCAAGGGTAACCTGGTGATCTTGGAGTCGACCTCGCCGGTGGGGGCGACGGAAAAAGTGGCTAACTGGTTAAGCGAGATGCGCCCCGATTTGACCAACCCGATTACTAACGTGAACGGTAGCGACCTGTATATTGCCCATTGCCCTGAGAGGGTATTGCCGGGGCGCGTGCTTGAAGAGCTAGTGTCAAATGACCGGATCATAGGTGGTATCAGCACGGCGTGTTCTGAAAAGGCATTGGCCCTGTACAAAACCTTTGTTCGCGGTGAGTGCTTGCTAACCAACGCGCGCACGGCGGAAATGGCTAAGCTTACAGAAAACGCGTTTCGTGATGTGAATATCGCATTTGCCAATGAGTTATCGATTATCTGTGACTCGCTTAAAATCAATGTGTGGGAACTGATTTCGCTGGCGAACCGTCATCCACGGGTGAATATTCTTAGCCCGGGCCCGGGTGTGGGCGGCCACTGTATTGCCGTTGACCCGTGGTTTATTGTCGACAGCGCGCCTGACGAAGCACGGATAATTCGCACTGCACGCGAAATCAATGACGGCAAACCCGAGTATGTCAAACGTCAGGTGAAAGCCGCAGCAGATGAATTTAAGCGCCCGGTTATTGGCTGCTTAGGTTTAGCATTTAAGGCCAATATTGATGATTTGCGTGAGAGCCCGGCACTGGCCATTACGCGTGACCTTGCGGCGCAGGGGGTGGGTGAAATTTTGGCCGTTGAACCGAATATTAAGCAGTTGCCTGCCAGCGTAACGGAAGACGTGAGCTTAGTGTCACTGTCGGAAGCCATGGAGCGTTGTAACGTGATTGTGGTGTTGGTTGATCATACCGAGTTTAAATCTATGCCCCTTGAAGTCATTAAGAATAAAGTGGTCATCGATACACGCGGCATTATTTAACATGTAGTCACTGACTACGTGTGAAAACCGAAAGGGCGCTTTAGTGGCGCCCTTTTTTGATATTTCTTTAAAACCAATAAATTTGCTATGCTCGCGCATAAGCCAATAGTGTGCCAAAGGACAAGGATATGAGAATTTTAGCAGCGACCGTTTTACTATCGATGGTTGTGTTAGGCGGGTGTGCCAAACAGAGTGTGGAAGAGCAGATTGCGACGGCCAAGACTCAATTAGCCAATGAGAAGTATGACGAAGCGACCATTACCCTAAAAAATGTTGTGGTGAACGACCCGAGTATCGGCGAAGCGCGCTTTATGTTGGGTCAGGCCTATTTTGGTGTCGGCGCAATGGATTTAGCGATTAAGGAGTTCGAAAAAGCAATTGAGCGCGGTGTGACTACACCCGAATTGATGTCGTTGCATTTACAAGCGCTGAAACAGCAGTACGAAATACAGCAACTGCTAGATTATCCGACTGAGAAATTCGAGCCACTGTCTGCCGAACTGGCCACGCAATATCAGGCCTATGTGGCTTTTGCGCAGTTAACGCAGAATGATATGGAAAGCGCCAAAACAGCAGTGAACGCAGCAGCCGACATTGCTAATGAATCGATTTATCGGCAGCTGGGTACGGCATATGTGGTGTTGAAAGAAACCGGAGAGTCGGTGGCCGCTGAATTGGTGGATGAACTGATTGCCATCGCACCGGATTTCGCCGATGCACATTTACTACGTGGGCAAATCGCGCTGTCTAGCAATGATTTACCCCAAGCAATTAGTAGCTTTGAAGCGTTCTTGGATATCTATCCACACAATCCGCAAGCCAAGCTAAGTTTGATTACGGCGCATTCGCGCAATGGGGATTTTGAAATCGCCAATACCCTAGCGACGGACTTAATGAAAGATTTTCCGAACAACCCCATGCTGAATCAGGTGAAAGGCGTGTGGTTTTTTGAAAACGAAGAGTATCAGCAAGCGAAGCAATCATTTGATAAAGCGATACAAGGTGGTTATGACAATGCTTACAACCGCGTGCTCGTTGGATTGAGCAGCTTACAGCTTCAACAAATTGAACAGGCGCACAAGCACTTTGTGAATGCGCAGAACAAAAGGCCGGATGACGCCACTATTCTGCGTTTGTTAGCCGTGACGCAATCCATGCTGGGGCGCAGTGCAGAAGCCACTGAAAGTTACCTCGCGTTAAGTGATCTCTCTGCCGAAGATGCGACATTTTTGGCATCTAACACCTATCAGTTGATCAATCAGGGTAACACCGCGCTTGCCAAGCGTTCACTTGATAAACTCACCGAAGTATCGGATAAGTCAGCCGTTCAGTTGACTCAACAGGGGATTCTGAAATTACGCTTGAATGAGGAAGGCGGTTTGCCTGACCTGAGAGAAGCACTCACGCTTGCGCCTGATATGGCTATTGCTGAGCAAGCGTTGATCACTGGCGAGTTGGCCGCGGGTGAAAACGACAAGGCTGTTGCATTAACAGAAGAAATGCTTGCAGCGGATTCGCCTGATGCGCAAATGCTTAATTTTGCGGGTGGGGTGTTTTCGCAGGTCGGGGATTTGGATAGAGCTAAAGCACTTTATGAGCAAGCACTCACGCTTGACGAGAATAACGTGCAAAGCCTTTTACTTTTATCCAAAGTCGCTCAGCGGCAGAATGATGAAAAGTTGATGACTGAGTTGCTTGACCGCGTGATCGCTATTGCGCCTGCGAATACCACAGCGCTGATGCAGCGTTATCGCTTGGCGTTAGAGAAAAGCGAAAAGGCGAGACAGCAGGTTCAAGATCGTGTCTTATCCGCACTTGATGACAATGATAATAATATTCCGCTACATATATTGGCTGCGTATACGCACGCGGTAGAGGGAGAATTCGCTAAAGTCGAAGCGGTATTGGCGCCAATCGATAGCACGCAGTCATTACCTGGTACGTATTATATGCTCTACGGCGATAGTCTCATTTATCAGGGGAAACGTGAAGCAGCGATACCGGTATTTAATCGCTGGTACGAAAAGGATAAAGGTAGCCTTACCGCTACTTTCAGACTGATCAACGCACTTGATGTGAATGAAAATTTCAAGCGTGCTGAAGAGTTGGCTAACAAGGCAGTTCAGCGACATCCAGAGGAGCCTTCGTTTAAGTTATTGTCAGCTTACTTCCAATTGAGACAGAATCAGGTAGCAAAAGCGATGTCGACACTATCTGCGTTGCCAGTGTCGTTCCGTGAAGCGCCTCTGGGCAAAGGAATTTCAGGCATTAGTCTGGCAAGCTCTGGTCAATTCGAACAAGCATTACCGCTATTAAAGGCATTTCATGAGGAATATGACAATCCATTGAGTACCGAAGTATTGGCGTTTACTTATCGCCAGTTGGGGCAGCCAGAGAAATCGCTGAATGTGCTTGAAAATCACTTGGAGCGCTTCCCGAATGATCAAAAAATCCTGACCATCCTTGCGTCATTGTCGGGGCAATCCGATCCTGAACAAGCTAAGGCGTTGTACGAGCGCCTAATTGATATGAACCAGAAAAATGTTTTTGCGTTGAATAATCTGGCGCAAATACTGGTTAAAGAAGAGGCGTATCAACAAGCTGCCAATTATGCGCAGTTAGCCTATGATTTAGTGCCGGACAATGCTGAAGTGGCTGATACCTTAGCCTATAGTCTAGCTAAGCAAGGGCGATTTGCTGAATCAATGCGCTTATACCGCGTGGCGAGCAATTTGCCCTCGTTTGGCGAAGAGCACCTATTAAATTATGCGGAGGCCGCCATACTAGCCGGTGAAAAAGAAACCGCAGCGAGTTTGTTAAAAGGGTTTAACTCTGACGATGCGAATCTGACGTCGCGAGCGTTGCAGTTGCGAGAAAAGGTTTAAGGGTGTCGATTTTTTTTACACTGCGTTTTAAGTGTTTTAAAAAACCTTTAAATTTCAATGATATAAAAGTTGGCACGCTAAATGTATTATCTTTTACGTAACCCAATTTTTTTAAACGGAGATTAACCATGAAAAAACTACTTATTGCAGGTGCAATCCTAACCGCAGCAAGTTCTGCTAGTGCTTCAGAAGTTGAGTGGAGCTTCCCTTTCGGTGATTCAGCTCAGCCAGTGCAAGAATTTATTTTTGCTTACAACTCACAGTCTATCGTAACTGACTCAGACGGTAACGGCGTTATCTCTAACGGTGACCAAATCATGTCTGTTGGTGGTTTCGGTACTGCTGGTTTTGATTCAATCGCGACGCCTTTGACAGGTCAAGGTTTCGATTCTTTCAACCAAAACAACATTGGTAGCTTCAACCCGAACATTCCGTTCCCCAGCGGTTATGCAAGCAACTACATTTTCACTTTCTCTTTCAATAACTTGATGGGTGAGTGGAACAATGGTGACTTCGCATATACTAGCGGCACAATTGATTTCGGTGTTTACACGTTTGGCGCATTCGGCGGTTTCGCTGCGAATACATTCAACAGCTTGTTTACTGTTGACGTAGCTAAAGGTGGCCCAGAAAACGTTGGTGGTCAGCAGAAGCAAATCTTCCGTGGCGATGTAACTGCTACAGCAAACGGCGCTGGTGCAAACTTCTCAATCACTGAAGGTCTAGACACTCAATCGCTAGCTGATTGGTTAGCAGAAGGTAAAGTTTACTTCAGAAGTAACCAAACAGTTGACGCTGGTATCGGTGGCGTTGCTCCTCCTTCAGCTGACTTGACGTTTGATACTGCTGGTGGCACTGCGCTTGTAGCAGCTAATCACACTGGTCGTTTCGCATTGAGCGTACCAGAGCCTTCAACGCTTGCTATCTTCGGTTTAAGCCTTCTAGGTTTTGCTGCAGCGGGCAGACGTCGTAAAGCTTAATCGCTAATTACGTTCTACAAAAAAGCCGAGACTTCAGTCTCGGCTTTTTTTTGTGTCAAAATTCTTAACACTACTAATTCACGGCGATGTTATTTTCTTTGGCAAGCATTTTTAGATGCCGTACGGGAATGGCATACGTTATCCCACTGGGTTTAGACAAAACGTTTTCTTTAGTTTCTTTAACAAAGACTTTGTTGATGATACCAAACACGTCGCCACTGCCGATTTCATACACCGGACTACCACTATTGCCGGGGTATGCCGTAGCGTCCAACTGATACACTAAAAAGCTGTTATCAACCCGTCTTAACACACGCGCGCTTAACGATTGTGAGGTAGCTTGTGGTACAAAATCAGGCGTAACTGCTGCAACGTATCCACGATGGGTTGCCGGATAGAGGCCTAACACAGCACCAATCGGAAAGCCGGTAAACGCCAGTGATGTGCCGTCGGGTAAGAGTTCGTCGCTCGCTAGCACAACGGGCGTGAGTTTTTTATCAATCTTAAGAATAGCTATGTCTTTGGCGGGCGCTATTGCCACAATAGTACCTTTCACGATTTCAGATACCGCGCCGCTACCTTCAAACACCACATGGTGTTGCACGATTTCGGGATCAAGGGGTTCACTGACGACGTGATAGTTGGTTGCGACATGAAACCCATCGCCAAACACAAAGCCCGTACCGAGTAATTGATTTCTAGGACTGGAAAGTGGGGAGAATAATCCCACACCGACCACCGATTGCTTAATGGTTGCCACCGTATCAACAAACGTTTTTTCTGACGATGCGGCGGGGTAGACTAGTGTATGCGAGAGTAAAATCGCACCTATCCATCGTTTAGCATGTTGTTTCAAAGCAGTTTCCTTATGAATGAGCGTTAAGCTTATGCGTTAGCATACCTGTAAAGCGGGTAAAAAAGACATGATGTTTCGTTTGTGCAAGACTTATTGATATAAATTAATATGCTCGCTAATCTGAACTCGGGATAAGACGATGTGCAAAGTTATGAATCTATTACCGATTCCCAATTTAGCTTTCCAATGTTGACCAAACGCTTGAGATAGAGGCTCTTACGTAATGTAATATCAAGGTTTAAGTCGCTGCTGGACGGAGTTGCTTGTTCCGAATTCAGGTTAGTTAGGCATTGAACACATTTAATTGCCTGTGAAGCTAACGTCAAATTGAATATGATGCTAATGTTTAGATGATGGCCAGGAAGATATAACTGCGGTGGGGAACAACAGAGTGAAGAAAACTAAATGGCTGATGAGTAAGCCAATTATTGGTCCGGTAGTGAAGAAGGGCGTCGATTTTTTTGTGAATCGCCAGATCAACTCTATCTCGTCGCATTTTTCACAATTTCTTCAACCGGTGTTGGCTGATTCTACAGAACTCAAACATGCGGTATATAACGTACGTCACAATGTGTATTGCGAAGAGCTTAAGTTTGAGCCTGAGAATAATGAAAAGTTGGAGCGTGACGAGTTTGACCCCTTCTCATTACATTGCTTGATCAAACATAAGTCGTCTGAGTCTTTTGCTGGCACGGTCCGCATTGTAAGACCTAAAGTGCCGGGCGAAATTTTACCGATCCAGAAATATTGTAAAGGCGCAATCACTAACACGGCACTCGACCCTGACAATTTTGAACCCCATCAGGTGTGTGAGATCTCTCGGCTTGCTGTACCCTCAAAGTTTCGTCGACGTGAAATGGATAAATTCGCTGGCGCGGCAACCGGTGGTATTAATGAAGTGGTGTATTCTGAAAAAGAGTTACGCTGCTTTCCGTTCATTGCCATCGGCCTTTATTTCTGCGCAGCATCGACCGTGATCCTCGAGCAAGTAGAGCATACGTATGTGATGATGGAGCCTAGGTTGGCGAGAAGCATGGGCTTTGTGGGCATTAAATTCGAGCAAATCGGCCCTGTTGTCGATTATCACGGTAAACGCGCACCTTATTACATCAATGTCGCATTGCTGATGAAAAACCTACCACCTCACTTTAAGAACATGCTGTTTGCGATTGAAGAGAGTTTGGCAGATCAACACGGAGGCCAAGTTGTTTATGCGTGAATTTAACTACGATGAGGCATTTTCTCGCAATATTGGGTGGGTAACTCAACAAGAACAGCACCAATTGCGTGATGCCGTTATCGCTTGCGCGGGGTTAGGCGGAGTGGGTGGTGACCATATGATCGATCTGGCACGCTTGGGCGTGGGCCATTTTCGTATCTCTGATATGGATGACTATGATCTGGCGAATTTTAATCGGCAAGCCGGTGCCAGTATGCAGACTATCGGTCGACCTAAGTCGGAAGTCATGGAAGAGATGATTAGGGGGATCAATCCCGAAGCGACTGTAACAAACTACAAAAACGGCATTACACTTGACAACGTTGAAGAGTTTTTAGACGGCGCGACCGTGTATGTCGATAGTTTGGATATTTTTGCGGTTGATATCCGTCGTAAGGTGTTTCAGACCTGCTATGAAAAAGGTATCCCGGCGATAACCGCTGCGCCGATGGGGATGGGCACCTCGATGCTATGCTTTATGCCTGGTCAAATGAGTTTTGAAGATTACTTCTGTTTAGAGGGTTTTGAGCAGGAAGAACAAATTATTCGATTTGTCGTCGGGGTTTCCCCTTCCTTGCAGCAGCGCCATTATCTGGTAGAAAAAACCAGTGTTAATTTTACCAAAGAAGAAAGCAAAGTCCCGTCAACCCGAATGGGTATTTCCATGGCGGCGGGTGTGCTGTGCACTAACGTACTCAAGCTTATTTTAGGCCGGGGAGAGGTGATTTGCGCGCCACGCGGTATGCATTTCGATGCGTATCGAAACAAGCTGATCAAAACATGGCGCCCCGGCGGAAATAAGAACCCACGCCAACGTTTTATGATTTGGTATCTGCGAAGGCTACTCAAAGACAAGAAATAGGTTAAACCGTGATGATTTTAGGGTAAAGTTACAGGGTTTAAAATCATTAGAAGGGAATATCGGTGTCTGTCACGTTAGAATCCGCAAGAGTTGCCATTATTGGCTTAGGTTACGTCGGTTTACCATTAGCTGTCAGTCTGAGTAAGAAGTTTAAAACCCTAGGCTTCGACATCAATCCTGCGCGCGTTAAAGAATTGCGTTCCGGTAAAGATCACACGCTGGAAGTGAGTAGCGAAGAACTGCAAGCCGCGGATAAGTTGACGTTCAGTGACAACCCTTCTGATTTAGCCGGTAGCGATTACATTATTGTAACGGTGCCAACGCCTATCGACAAAAACAAACAGCCTGATATGACACCACTGCGCAAAGCCAGTGAAATGATTGGTAAAGTGATCACCAAAGACACTACGGTTATTTATGAGTCCACGGTGTATCCAGGTGCCACAGAAGAAGTGTGTATTCCGATTATCGAGCAGCATTCTGGTTTGGTGTTTAATCAAGATTTCTTCGCCGGTTACAGTCCTGAACGCATTAATCCGGGTGATAAGAAACACCGCTTGGAGACTATCGTTAAAGTCACGTCGGGAAGCACACCGGAAGTTGCGGAAAAGGTTGATGAACTTTACCGCTCCATCATCACCGCGGGAACTCACAAGGCATCATCGATTAAAGTCGCCGAGGCCGCCAAAGTGATTGAAAATACGCAGCGTGATTTAAACATTGCGCTGATCAATGAGCTGGCGATGATTTTTGAACGTGTTGGTATTGATACCGAAGAAGTGTTAGAAGCAGCCGGGAGTAAGTGGAACTTCTTGCCATTTCGCCCGGGTTTAGTTGGCGGGCATTGCATTGGCGTCGATCCCTACTATTTAACCCACAAAGCCGAAGAATTAGGTCATCATCCTGATGTTATTCTTGCCGGTCGTCGCATTAATGACCGTATGGGCGAATATGTTGTGTCTCGGCTGGTGAAGGCCATGCTAAACAGTCAGATCATGGTGAATGGTGCCAATATCCTGTTATTGGGGATCACGTTTAAAGAAAATTGCCCGGATATTCGGAACACCAAAGTGGTCGATATTGCCCACGAGCTAGAGAGCTACCACGTGAACTTGGATATCTATGATCCATGGGCTGAAAACGCAGAGGTTCAGCACGAATACGGTCTGTCGTTGATTGATAAGCCTGAACTGGGTAAATACGATGCCATCATCGGCGCCGTGGCGCACGATCAATTCAGAGCGTGGACGGTGGACGAGCTCAAAGCACTGGGCAAAGAACAGTCAGTGATTTTTGACTTGAAATACATGTTCGATAAGAACGCCGTCGACATTCGACTCTAAGCAAGGAATTACCATGAAAGTTTTAGTCACCGGCGCTGCCGGCTTTATCGGTTCTCATGTCTCACTGTATCTTTTGTCGCGTGGTGATGAGGTGGTGGGTATAGACAACCTCAATGATTATTACGATGTTACGCTTAAAGAAGCGCGACTAGATCGGGTACAAAGTCATGAAAACGCCTCTAACTTTACGTTTGTGAAACTGGCTGTTGAAGAGCGTGATGGCATGGCGGATTTGTTTGCTGAGCACAAGTTTGACAAGGTTGTTCACCTAGCCGCTCAAGCCGGCGTACGTTATTCTCTGGAAAATCCACACGCTTATATTGACGCCAACATTGTTGGCTTTATGAATATATTGGAAGGTTGCCGTCACAATCAAGTCAAGCATCTTGTGTACGCTTCAAGTAGCTCGGTATACGGCGCGAATGAAAGCATGCCTTTTTCAGTGCATGATAACGTAGACCATCCGGTATCACTCTATGCTGCCAGTAAAAAGGCCAATGAATTGATGGCGCATACCTATAGCCACCTATACGGATTACCGACAACCGGCTTGCGCTTCTTTACCGTTTACGGCCCATGGGGTCGCCCAGACATGGCGTTGTTTCTGTTTACTAAAGCGATATTAGCCGGTAAGCCGATCGATGTATTTAACTACGGTAATCACCGCCGTGATTTTACCTACATTGACGATATCGTTGAAGGCATTATTCGAACACTCGATCACACCGCAGAATCTAATCCCGAGTGGAGTGGTAAAACCCCTGACTCTGGCACGAGCAAAGCGCCTTGGCGCGTGTACAACATTGGCGCGCAAACGCCGGTGCAATTGCTGGATTACATCGAAACCTTGGAAAATGCGTTGGGCAAAAAAGCTGAAAAGAACCTTCTACCATTGCAACTGGGCGATGTTCCGGATACCTATGCCGATGTTGAAGCCTTAGTTGATGATGTTGGCTATCGCCCGAAAACGACTATCAAAGAAGGTATTGGCAACTTTGTGAAATGGTATAAAGATTTCTATCAGGTATAATCCCGCCATCGTTAGATAGATGGAAGGCTTTTGTGAGCAGAAAAGGCATTGTACTCGCAGGTGGCACCGGTAGCCGCCTGCATCCCCTGACTAAAGTCGTAAGCAAGCAGTTGATGCCAGTTTACGATAAACCCATGATCTATTACCCCATTGCAACCCTCATGCAAGCCGATATTCGTGAAATTTTGATTATTACCACATCTGAAGAACAATCGCGGTTTATCGAACTGCTTGGTGATGGTTCACAGTGGGGCATTACTTTTGACTACGTGGTTCAGCCGTCACCTGACGGATTGGCTCAGGCTTTTATTTTAGCCGAAACATTTTTAGCCGGGGCGGCTGCTGCGCTTGTGCTGGGTGACAATCTCTTTTACGGCCATGATCTCGTTAAGTCACTTAAAAGTGCAGCCGCACAAACACAAGGGGCAACGGTGTTTGGATATCATGTCAGTAACCCTAGCGCCTATGGTGTGGTTGATTTTGATGAGCAGGGGCATGCGATTTCTATTGAAGAAAAACCCAAGCAGCCAAAGAGTCATTATGCGGTGCCCGGCATCTACTTTTTTGACAATACGGTTGTTGATGTGGCGAAATCTGTTCAGCCTTCGCCGCGCGGAGAACTTGAGATCACTGACGTTATTCAGCATTTTCTTGAACAAAAGTCTCTAAAAGTTGAGATCATGGGGAGAGGCACTGCATGGCTGGATACGGGCACGCACGATAGCCTGCTGCAAGCCGCACAATTTATTGAGACCATTGAGAAGCGTCAGGGGTTGAAGGTTAACTGCCCAGAGGAGATTGCGTTTCGACTTAATTATATTACTAAACAGCAGTTGCTTTCATTGGCGGAGCCATTGTTGAAAAGCGGCTATGGCGAGTATTTGATCAGCCTAACCAATAAACGAGTATTTTAATGCAAGTAGTGGATACCGCCATCGCAGCGGTCAAAATCATCGAGCCGCGTGTCTTTGGTGATGAGCGCGGTTTTTTTATGGAAACGTTTCGTGAAGACTGGTTTAAGGCCAATGTCTGTGATGTGGACTTCGTTCAGGATAATCACAGCATGTCTGGAAAAGGCATTTTAAGAGGTTTGCATTATCAGTTGTCACAGCCACAAGGCAAACTAGTGCGTTGTGTATCAGGCCGCGTTATCGATGTTGCTGTCGATATGCGGCGCTCAAGCGCTTCCTTTGGTCAGCATGTGGCCGTTGAGTTGAGTGCTGAAAACAAACGACAACTCTGGGTTCCTGCCGGCTTTGCTCACGGCTTTGCGGTGTTAAGTGACAGTGCTGAATTTGTTTACCGCTGCACAGATTACTACGCTCCACAGGATGAGCATTCGATGCAGTGGGATGATGCTGATTTAAATATCAACTGGCAGTTAGGGGATATTCAGCCACGCCTTTCTGACAAAGATGCGCAGGCAAAACCATTCAAACAGGCGGCCAGTTATGAGTAAGCGTATTTTAGTCACCGGCGGTGCTGGCTTCATTGGTTCCGCGCTGGTTCGTTTCTTAATCAATGAAACTGACAATACTGTATTGAATATTGATAAGTTAACCTATGCGGGTAATTTAGAGTCACTGGAAAGTATTTCAGGCAGTGACCGCTACCAATTTGCTCAGGCAGATATTGGCGATGCCGAAACGATGGCGGCTTGCTTTGCGGCATTTCAGCCTGACATGGTTATGCATCTCGCGGCAGAGTCTCACGTCGACCGTTCTATTGATGGTCCTGCTGATTTTATTCAAACCAATATTGTCGGCACCTACGTTCTGCTGGAGGCTTTCAGAGCGTATTTGGATGGGCGAATTGCCGAAGACCCCGCGCTATCGCGAGATAATTTTCGCTTTCACCATGTGAGCACCGATGAGGTTTATGGCGATTTAGACGACGGCGGCTTGTTTACTGAAACCACATCCTATGCACCAAGCTCACCGTATTCAGCCAGCAAAGCCAGTTCCGACCACCTTGTTCGGGCGTGGCAACGAACCTATGGATTGCCGTGCGTGATCACGAATTGTTCGAATAACTACGGGCCATACCACTTCCCTGAAAAGTTAATTCCGCTGGTGATTTTGAATGCGTTGGAAGGTAAGCCGCTACCGGTTTATGGTGATGGAAAGCAGATACGCGACTGGTTGTTTGTCGACGATCACGCAAGAGCACTGTATTTGGTGGCTACCAGAGGCGAGATTGGTGAGACTTACAATATTGGCGGGTTCAATGAAAAGCAAAACATTGACGTCGTACGAACGATTTGTACTATATTAAATGAAAAAGTTGATGAAAAACCCCAAGGCATTACTGATTTCAGTTCCCTGATCACGTTCGTTAAAGACCGTCCAGGCCACGACTTACGCTATGCTATCGATGCAAGCAAAATCGAGCGCGAGTTGGGCTGGCGTCCTGAAGAAACCTTTGAGTCAGGGATTGCTAAAACCGTTGAATGGTTTCTGAGTAACCGAGCGTGGTGCAACCGCGTACTTGACGGCTCGTATCAGCGAGAGCGCCTTGGTGCAGGGAGTTAACATGAATATTCTAGTTGTCGGCCGTTCAGGTCAACTTGCTAACGAACTGAAAGACACACAGCCTTCATCGCTGTCTGTGAAAGAGTCAGTGCCATTCGATGTGACCTATGCCGGTCGTGATGATGTCGATGTGCTGGACCAAGCCGGCGTGTCTGAGCTTGTGAAAAACAATCGATATGACGTAGTTATTAATACAGCCGCTTATACTGCCGTTGATAAAGCTGAAAGCGAGCCCGACGCTGCCTACGCATTGAATGAGACGGCAGTGAGGCATTTGGCGGTAGCGTGTGGCGCAGCCGGGGCTTTATTGATTCATGTTTCGACCGATTTTGTGTTTAATAGCACAGCAAATTCGCCGTTCTTGCCAGAAGGTAGTGAAGAATTTCTTCAGCCGCAGAGCGTGTACGGTAAGTCTAAGCTCGCTGGAGAAGTGGCTTTGCGCGCGCACTGCCCAGATTCCAGTGTACTGATCAGAACGTCTTGGCTCTACTCCACTCATGGTGCAAACTTTGTGAAGACGATGCTAAAAGTGATGCAACAGCGTCCAGAGCTTGCCGTTGTTGACGATCAGATTGGCTCACCCACTTACGCCAAAGGACTCGCGCAATTTATTTGGGCAATCGTTGCGAGGCATGCTATCAGGCAGCCACTCGATGCAACTTATCATTGGTCAGATCAAGGGCATACCAGCTGGTTTGGTTTTGCAGAGGAAATCGCTCGGCAAGCCATTGCGCTCGATTTATTGCGCGAACCTCCATTGGTTAAGAAAACCACGACGCAAGCTTACAATGCACCCGCACCACGGCCTGCTTATAGCGTGATGAATTGTAATACTGCCTATGAAATTTGGCCCGGCTCAGCATGGCAGCATAACTTATCCAATATGCTTAAGGTGCTCAAAGTCCAAGGTGCGCCGCGTAACTGATCACTAGCGCGCCGCAAACGCGCGCAGCAACTTGATTGGCAGAAATTGTTTTACCGTGCTATACCCGGCGTCAAATAGTGCTTGTTTTTTCTCTTCTGAGATATCAAAGTCAACGGCAGAAGCATCACCTGTATTTATCACAAGCGTGTTGTGCCAGTAGTCAGCGTGTACATATTCTCGTGAAATAGCCGCCATAAAGGTTTTGATCAGCAGCCCAATGTATTGCGGTAGCATCAGCCGGTGTTTCAGGTTGAGTGGTTTTTCAAGTAATTCGCTTTTGAGGCGAAAACAAATACTCGGCGTGCCATCACCTCGCCAGTCTTCAAACAAGGCGTCTTCTGCCAAAATGGCACCATCCACCATGATATGTTCTTTGTATATTTGAAAGCTGAAAATCAACGGAATCGACATGGAATAGCGTATCGCTTTTGACACTTTGATTTCAGGTGTCAGGGTGCGGTTGAACACGACCGGCCCTCCGCCGTTGATATCCGTAGCCAATACACTCAGATCCATCGGTAAGTCGCCGAACCGCGCGCCTTTAAGCTGAGCATCCATCCATGATTCGAACCGGTCACCCGATGCCAGACCTCCCTTGTAAAACAAACGCCACAAGCTGAACTCGCGGAATTGTTTAAAGTTGGTTTTTACCGACAACGCGTAGATGTCATCTAGTGAGCAACCCGCAGCATACAAAGCCGCAACGATAGATCCGCCAGAAACGCCCACGATGGTGTCGAACTGAATATCTAACTCCTGCAGTGCTTTTAAGATCCCAATATGAGCTGGCAGGCGGGTTCCTCCACCGGAGAGAATGGGTACAATCTGTTGCGGTATGTCTGGGGTTGAGCCTGTGTGCATTTCGTCTGACATGAATAGATAGACACCTGAGTCAAAAGTTAATTACAGGTAGTTATCGGTTGGCACTACGCTATGGATTAGCATAGCGTGAGGTCTGACTAACCGCCAACTATCAGCATCAGATAATCGGCGGCCGCACCAGAACGTGGCTTAGTTCGCCAGTTTTGCTTTCATCTCAAGGCGTTTTGCGTGTAGCAACGGCTCGGTGTAACCGCTGGGTTGTTCACAGCCGTTAAAGATGAGCTCGCAGGCTGCATTAAAACCAATCGATTCGGACAGATCAGGCCCCATGGGAATGTAATTAGGATCGTTTTGATTTTGTTCATCCACCAACAAAGCCATGCGATCCAGCGAGGCTTGCACCTGTGACTTGCTGATGACACCCTGTAGCAACCAGTTGGCAAGGTGCTGACTGGAAATTCGCAATGTGGCGCGATCTTCCATCAACCCAACGTCGTTGATGTCAGGCACTTTGGAGCAACCAATACCCTGATGAACCCAGCGCACCACATAGCCGAGAATACCCTGAACATTATTATCTACTTCGCGCTGAATGGCGTCTTCAGTCATTTCACTCAGGTTAGTCGCCAATGGAATACGTAAGAGGTCATCCAGTCCGTCAAAGGCATCGTTCATCAATTGTTGTTGCACTTTGAATACGTCACACTGATGATAGTGATACGCATGCAATGTTGCCGCTGTCGGAGAGGGGACCCAAGCGGTATTCGCACCAGATTGCGGGTGGCCTATTTTTGCGCTCATCATACTTGCCATTTGATCAGGAATAGGCCACATGCCTTTACCAATTTGGGCTTTACCAGATAATCCACACGTCAGTCCTGTCACTACATTGGCTTTTTCATAGGCGGTGATCCATGGCATCTTCTTGAGGCTGGCTTTATCCGCAAACGCCCCGGCGTGCATGGAGGTGTGGATTTCGTCACCCGTGCGATCCAGAAAACCCGTGTTGATGAACACCACGCGCGTAGCCGCTGCCGCGATGCACGCTTTCAAATTAACGCTGGTGCGACGCTCTTCGTCCATAATGCCCATTTTGATGGTATTGGCAGGTAGCTTGAGCAGTGATTCGATACGTTCGAACAGTGCGTTAGTCATTGCGACTTCTTCGGGGCCATGCATTTTCGGTTTAACAATGTAAATGCTACCGTGTCTGGAATTGCGCACGGCATTGTCGTGGGTGTGATTAACATCATGCGTACCGATTAAACTCGTGATCACACCATCCATTAAACCTTCAAACACGGGTTCACCATCGAAAAGAATAGCATCATTTTGCATCAAGTGACCCACATTACGCACAAACATCAGGCTTCGACCTGAAAGCGATTTGCGTTCACCATTGCTTGTTGTATAGGCACGATCTGGATTCATGTCGCGGGTGAATGTTTTATCGCCTTTGGCGACGTCGACAGATAGCGTTCCTTGCATCAGTCCAAGCCAATTAGCGTACACCACGGTCTTATCTTCAGCATCGACAGCGGCAACGGAATCTTCGCAATCCATAATGGTAGTGAGCGCAGATTCCAGTAGAATATCTTTAAGCCCAGTTGGGTCATCTTTCGCTACTGGGTGGTCTGGATCGAATTGCAATTCGGCATGCAGGCCATGATGCTCAATGAGTATCGCAATGGGTTGTGCGATGTCACCTTCATAGCCGACTAAGGCTGATACTGGCTTGAGTTCGGTGGTACCACCATGTTCAAGTACCACCACAAGCTTGCCATCGATTATCTCATAAGCCGTGGCATCCTGATGTGTGCCGTCGGCCAGTGGTGCAATAGTGTCCAGCCACTCGCGCGCTTTTTGTACCACTGCGGCGCCGCGCTTAGGGTTGTATTGACCACCTTTAGTTTTGCCATCGTTCTCGTCGATGATATCACTGCCGTACAGTGCGTCGTATAGGCTACCCCAGCGGGCATTCACCGCGTTGAGCGCGTAACGTGCATTGTTGATAGGCACAACGAGTTGTGGGCCGGCAATCGTGGCAATTTCGTCATCCACGTTCGCCGTTGTGATCTCAACGTCGTCGGGGCTGGGAACCAAGTAGCCGATATCGATAAGAAACTGTTTGTATGCATTGGGCTCAATGGTATCGCGTTGTTGGTGATAGTCATCGATACGCTGCTGAAGATCATCACGTTTGGCTAACAGCGCTTTGTTTTGCGGCGTGAATTCTGACAGCACAGACTCGAAACCCGTCCAGAAATCATCCGATGAAATAGCACTGCCGGGGAGAGCGCTTTGCTCAATGAAATCATAAAGTGATTGTGCGATGGCTAACTTACCGCGGGTAACACGTTGTGCGGATGTGTGATTATGGCTGGCATGCTGCATAGAAACCTCAATGTTTTTAAATCATCTCTGCAATCAGTGTAGCGAATTAAGCCCTACGATGCGGATTTATGCTTACGATTGCTGACATAAATTTGGTGAATGGTGGTTAGTTGGCAATATCGTTACCCACATCGCCTATCAACCGGCGTAACCAAATATGGCCGGCGTCGTGATGCAATAGCGCGCTCCACGCCATTTTTAACGCGATAGGGGGAATGTCAAACGGCGGTTCAACGATAGAAATGCCGGGGTCATCAACAAAAATCTTGGCGGCGCGACTGGGTAATGTCGCGATCAGATTTTGCGTTTTTGCCATCTGTAAGGCGGCATGGTAATGGCGTGTAAATACACGAATATCACGCTGTTTGCCCAGTTTAGTTAATTCAGCGTCGACCCACCCGAGTTTTTGTACTTCATTTGGGTCGATACCAACACCGACACCAAACCCGGTTTTACTCACCCAGATGTGCTGACCACTTAAATAAGCATTCAGGTCAAATTTGTGTTTATGTGGATTCTTGCTGCTGATTGCACAGGAAAATGTGTCATACCAAATCACCTTTTGATGAAACGACAAGGGAAGTTCCTCAAAGCGGTTGATCGCCATGTCCACTTTGCCTTGCTCAACATCATAAAACGTGACATCACTGGGGGTGATCAAGTCGAGCGTAATATTCGGAGCTTGCTCTGACAGGCGACCGACTAACTCCAGTAAAAGTGTCGATTCAGCGTAATCAGAGGTCATGATCCGAAAGGTACGGTCGCTGGTTTTAGGGTCAAAATCGGTTTCGGGTTGAATAGAACTTTCCAACCGCCCTAACACGTCTCGGATAACAGGCTGCAATTCCATCGCGCGCTTTGTGGGTGTCATTCCATCACTGGTTCGCACCAGCAGTGGATCTTTGAACAAATCGCGTAAGCGCTTCAAACCATTGCTCATCGCCGGTTGTGTGATACTGAGTTGATTGGCTGCTTTAGTGACACTTCCCTCGCGCAGCAGCACATCTAAATACACAAGCAGGTTCAAATCGACTTTCGCTATATTCATATTTGTAATGACCGTGAGTAATACCATTCGGTTACATGATTATAACCATAATCGAGGGCATTGAAAGGGAGGTTAAAAAAACCCCTGAGCCTAAATCAGCGCTCAGGGGCCGGTTGGAACAGGTGTGTAATTTGGTGCGATTTACACGTCGAACTGATTCATGGTGTTATCTTCACCACTGGCTTTCAGTGCTTGTTCGCCAGAGAAATACTCCTTGTGAGTATCGCCTAAATCAGAACCCGCCATGGCCTGGTGTTTAACACAGGCTAACCCTTCACGTAGCTCTTTACGCTGAACACCACGTACATAAGCCAGCATACCTTCTTCGCCAAAGTAGCCTTTTGCCAGGTTATCCGTGGACAAGGCCGCTGTATGATACGTTGGTAGTGTAATCAGGTGATGGAAGATACCCGCCTCACGTGCAGCATCTGCCTGGAACGATTGGATCTTCGCGTCCGCTTCTCGCGCCAACTCAGTCTCATCATAATCAACGCTCATGAGTTTATCACGTTGATACGCACTGACATCTTTACCCGCTTCCTGCCATGCATCAAACACCTGCTGACGGAAATTGAGCGTCCAGTTAAACGACGGCGAGTTGTTGTAAACCAGTTTGGCATTCGGTACTTCCTGACGGATCGCGTCAACCATATCTGCAATTTGGCGTACGTGTGGTTTTTCGGTCTCAATCCACAATAAGTCAGCACCGTGTTGCAAAGAGGTCACACAATCAAGCACAACACGGTCAAAACCTGTGTTCGCCTTAAACTTGAACAGACCATTCGGAAGACGCACAGGCTTCACAAGCTGCCCATTCTGCTTTATCACCAGTTCACCGTCATTTAAATCATCCGCCGATGCAACGGGAGATGTGTCTAAGAACGCGTTGTACTGTGCCGCTAAATCACCTGCGCTGGTCGATACTGGAATTTTCTGAGTCAGGCCTGCGCCTAAACTATCGGTACGCGCGACAATAACCCCTTCATCAACGCCTAGTTCAAGAAACGCGTAGCGTACCGCGTTGATCTTGGCGAGAAAGTCTTCATGAGGAACCGTGACTTTGCCGTCTTGGTGACCACACTGCTTCGCATCAGACACCTGATTTTCAATTTGTATACAGCAAGCGCCCGCTTCAATCATTTGTTTCGCTAATAAATACGTTGCTTCTTCATTCCCGAAGCCTGCATCGATGTCAGCGATAATCGGAACCACATGCGTTTCATAATTATCAATTTTTTCCTGAATGGCGGCAACGTCACCGCCATTCGCTTTTGCATCATCAAGCTGATGAAACAAATCGCCAAGCTCACGCGCATCGGCTTGACGTAGAAACGTGTAGAGTTCAGCAATCAGAGAAGATACTGACGTTTTTTCATGCATCGACTGATCGGGTAGTGGGCCAAACTCTGAACGCAACGCAGCGACCATCCAACCCGACAGGTACAAGTAGCTTTTATTTGTGGTGCCTTGATGCTTCTTGACCGCCAACATCTTTTGTTGGCCGATAAAACCGTGCCAGCAACCTAAGGATTGCGTGTACTGGCTGGAGTCTGCATCATACTCAGCCATGTCTTTGCGCATAATAGCTGCGGTGTACTTAGCGATGTCCAGACCGGTTTTGAAACGGTTCTGTACTTTCATTCGTGCCGCAAAATCAGGGCTGATATTGTTCCATGTACCTTTGTAGCTGTCTTTAAGTTTGGCGATATTATCGATGTCTTGTTGATATTGAGCCATGATGCTCTCCTTACGTTTTGGTGTAGGGTTTTTGCTAGGTGTGGGAACATCCTATGCAATACTCTCCAATAACTAAACAGTATATTTATCATCTTCGATATAAATTTTGTGAATGTTCGAGGTGTGGATTATTAACATCCGTTGTCAATGCCGACGTCTATGTCTATTATTCAAAGGAGATTACAAGCATTCAGTGAGAAAGCATGTCCAGCATTTTGGCGTCAGTTGATCAGCGCACGCAGTTAGTCGGCGAGAATCGGCTAGAGCTGTTGATGTTTAAGTTAGGCACACGACATGTCTTCGCCATCAATGTGTTTAAAGTTAAAGAAGTGATTACGGTGCCCAGAGTCAGTCAGATGCCGGGCTCGCATAAAAATTTGAAAGGGGTCACCAACTATCGCGGCTCCTCGATCCCCATCATTGACTTGCGCCAATCGATAAAGATGCCTGCCCTAAAAGGGGATGCGGCGAAAAAACAACATGTTAACGTCATCATTACCGAATATAATCGCAGTGTGCAAGGCTTCCTGATTGGCGATGTGTTGAACATTGTGAACACGTCATGGAGTAATATTCAGCCACCGCCCAGTACAATCGGCAAAGCCAACTATCTCACCGCCATCACGCAAATTGACGTGAACGGAAAGTCTGAGTTGGTTGAAATCATTGATGTAGAAAAAGTGCTGGCCGAGATTATTGACTACGACATTCAAATCTCCGAAGAGGCGCTTGATCACAATGTGGTTGAACACCTTAAAGGGCAAACTGTACTGATTGTTGATGACAGTGGTACCGCACGTAAGCAAATCAGAGATACGTTGGCTCAACTGGGCATTAACGTGCTCGAAGAAAATGATGGTTTAAAAGCCTTAAAACGACTTAGGCAGTGGGCTGACGACGGTAAAAAGGTCACGGATGAAATTCTCATGATGTTCACTGATGCGGAAATGCCAGAGATGGATGGCTACCGGCTCACGGCGGAAGTGCGTGAAGATCCGCGAATGAGCGACCTTTTTATAGCGCTGAACACATCACTGAGTGGCAGCTTCAATGAAGCCATGGTGAAAAAAGTCGGCTGTAATCGCTTCATCTCCAAGTTTCAACCTGACCTTCTGGTTGATGTGGTTCAAGAGCGAATGCGCGAAATTCTCGATAATTAGCGTTCCCCTCACCACGCTGCTGATTTACAATCAAGGCGATTTTGGATACAGGAAAACCACATGGATCGCCTTCGACTGTTCACGCGCATTGGCGTAGCGGCAACCCTTAGTTTAATCATGGCGGGTTGCAGTCATACTGCAGCCTCTCCGGATAAGCCAACGCCCATTCGTGTTGCACCCAATAACCCCAAGAATATCATCATGGTGGTGGCCGATGGCATGGGCCCCGCTTACGTCACTGCCTATCGCAACTTCCGAGACGATCCTCAAACCAAACGAGTGGAAACTGTGATTTTTGATGACATGCTGGTGGGTACGGCCAGCACGTATCCGGATCAGGTTTCAGGCTACGTGACAGACTCCGCCGCCAGTGCCACAGCGCTTGCGGCCGGTGTCAAAAGCTACAACGGCGCTATCGGCGTTGATGTGAATAAACAGCCGGTGAAAACGGTGCTGCATCAAGCGAAGTTAAATGGCAAGAAAACGGGTTTGGCCGTTACTTCACAAATCGTGCATGCCACACCGGCAGCCTACGTTGTCGCCAATGAAAGCCGTCGCAATTATAATCAGATAGCCGACAGCTTCTTTGATGACAAACTTAACGGCGACTTTCTAGTCGATGTAATGCTGGGTGGGGGGCAATCCTATTTTGAGCGTGATGACCGCAATATTACCGGTGAATTTATTGATGCAGGTTACCAGTATGTTGATACCTATGACGGTTTAGCGTCACTGCAACAGTCTGCTCGCGTGTTAGGGTTGTTTGCGCCGGTTGGGTTGCCATGGGTGCTGGATGATTCTCGTGATAATCGTTTGGAACACCTCACTCGCCATGCGATCAAACATCTTGAAAACCCCGAGGGGTTTTTTCTGCTCGTTGAAGCGAGTCAGGTAGACTGGGCCGGTCATGGCAACGATATTGGTTCGGCCATGGCAGAGATGCATGATTTGGCACAAACGATGACCTATCTGAAAGAGTACGTTGTTGCTCACCCTGACACTCTGGTCGTTCTAACGGCTGACCACAGCACTGGGGGTTTGACGATTGGTGCGCACGGCGAATATCGCTGGAGTCCTGAATGGCTGCACAACATGCAGTCGTCAATATCAACGATTGTTAAGGACATGGCTGACTCCGAGGACCGCGTTGCCGTTGTAGAAGCCGGTCTAGGGTTTAGCTTGAATGAGACAGAGCGGGCGACGATCAACGCGATTGATTTGTCTATCGATGTACGCGAACAGGAAAAGCCTATAAAAGCGCTGGTGGATGCGCGCACGAACACCGGCTGGACAACCTCTGGTCATACTGGAGTGGATGTCGACGTGTTTGCCATTGGGCAAGGTTATGAGCAGTTTCGTGGGGCTCAGGACAATACCGACATTGCGCACAAGCTATTCGAATTGTTGGGCACAAGCGTACCCAACGACACTTCCAACACGCCTGCCATCAGTAACCGGTAAGCTCCATAAACCCGACGCCGTTATGGGTGCCAGAAACACGAATGGCACCCTCGTAGTAACTAAAGCGTCCACGATTCCATTGATCATCTTTCATCGGTTGCGTGCTGATATCGATGCCGTGTTCTGGAATGTGAATGCGCCATTCGCTGGGATAACGGTTTGAAGACGGTCCTTCGCTGTACGTAGTCGGAGTCAACGTTATCGACGAGGGCGCTAAGGTGCGTGTCTCACCCTCGGCACTGACTAAAGTGCCCGTTACATGGTCTAACTGATTGCGTAACTGCATGCGAAACGCCATCAGTTTTCTCCCGTCCTCTAAGTGTATTGAAAACCAGTCCCAGCCTAGCGTATTTTCATCCAATAATTGTGACGTCCACTCATGGTCGTACCATCCCTGTCCGGACAAAGAGACTGGTTCTCCAGCAATTTGCGCTGTTCCGCTCACCTGAATAAAGGGCTGACTATAGTAGTAGGAAGCATGGCTGCCGTTGGCAGACTTTTCACTGTAACCTTTCTCACCATGTAACACCAAGGGCCCATGTGAGCTTAGTGTGAGGTTTACCGAAACATCTGCCCAAGCCAAATTCAGCTCAGCGGGGAGCAGCGAATCTCCTTCTGCACGCCATAACCAATCATCTAGCCGAATACTGAACGGTTGTTGGAAAACGCCTGCAGCACCGGCGCGCGCAAAACGCTCTTCAAACCAATGTTGCTCGGCATTGTGTAACGCAGCATGCGCCATAAATATCTGGCCATCTGACCATGCGTTGGATACTGCATCACCGGTGTTGAAACGGAACAAGGTGTATTGGAGGCTGTAATGACGTTTGGGATTGTCAGCATCAACAAGATTCGCTGTGAAATACCACCATTCAATAGCAAAGTCGGGATGGGCTTGATGGTCTGCGGGAAAGTGCAGGCGTACGCCTTTCGTAACTTGTGCAAGGGGTGACGAGAGTTTGTCCGACGCGGTTAAACCACCGAACAAAGCAACGTCCTCCGTGTCCTCCGTGTGTGTTTCGGGCGCGGGCGAGCACCCCGCGAGCACAGCGAGTAAACAGACGGAAAAAATTCTAATCAATCGTTGCACTGGAGCCTCTCTCTGATGGAATAGCGCTGACCACGCAAAATAGGCACTAACGATAGCAGACAAACAATGGCTAAGCTGATGACAATGGCTTGTGCGATTTGGCTGGCAGAGAGCACGAGGGGAAACTGCCATTGGAACGCAAACAGGTTAACTTTATGGGTTAAAAGCCACGCCAGTATGACACCAAAGGGTGTTGCCCAGAGGGCTGTCACCACACACAGCAATCCATACTGGCTAAATAAACTCGCCGTTAACTGCCATTGCCGCACACCCAGGCTACGCAAAAGACCGCTGACATGGCGATTATCGCGCTCAAGCAGCAAGATAGATGTGGTTAACGAGAATACCGCGACCAATAAGGTAACAATGTTGAGTGCGTGAGTGATCACAAAGGTGCGATCAAAAGCCTGTAAACTGAGTGCAAGGATTTCATCGCGGCTGTAGTGAGTCACGGTGTCAGGCAGTTGAATATCGGTTCCGCTGAGCGCAGTGGCCATGACACTGATATCTGCTTCAGCCAGCCGTATCAGCCCACTGGCTGCTGACTGCGAAGAGACGAATGCGCTTAATGGCAACATGGCTTGAGCAAAAGGATTGCCATAATCCATGTAGATACCGGCGATTCGAAACGTCGTTGATACCTCATTAATGGTCACGACAACGTCGTCACCAGCATTCAACTGGCTGCGAATAGCATACTGTTGATTAACCAATAGTCCTTGGCCAGATTCAAATAATGCCCAGTTTTCATCGGTTAATGCGCTATCAGCTAACGCGCGACGGTATTCAGCGTTGGTGGGATAAGAGTAAACCCGGATCGGGCCAGATTGTTGTGAACTCTGTGGCAAAGGGGAGGGCGTGATCTCGGCCTCCACGCGATAACGCAATATACTGTCACGGTTTTGTTGGCTTAAGTAGCGATGCAGTTCGACCAAGCTGTCTTTGTCGCCGTACACGTAGTCGCTGGCCACCAGGCGTGAGTCGAGCCAATGCAGGGTTGCTGTGCGAAAACTGTCGACCATTAAGTTCATGCCGATGTGTGTGGCTAAAGCGATGAAGAATGCAGCGCTCGCCAACTTGGTTTTAAAGCCTATTTGTCGTGCATGCGCCACACTCCACTGCATCAGAGGATGACACGAGCGAGTACATTTCTGCAGTCTGGTTAGTACGCGAGGATATAGCCAAAACAAACTGACGATGCCAGTTAACAACAAGCTGGCAATTGCCACAAAAACAACGGGCAAAGACTGGCCCATCATCACCAGAGTGAATGTGACGGCAGCGAGCACCAGCGCTGTAAAAAGCAGTAAGTGTGGTCGATTGGCGCGAGTTGATGTGCCGTTAAACGTTGACTCGCTGAAATATTGCCGGCGAGACAAATGTTGAGTCAGTTGGCGCAGCGGCATTATCGCGCTCGCTGCTGTGGCGAGCAGAGTGACAAGCAGCACCGGCAGAAACAGGGGTAAACCGTCGATTTGGGTTAGACCGATATCGATATTGAATAATCCCGCCAACGTAAGAGACAGTGTCGGCGCTAACAGCACCGCAATGAAGTGACCAGCAATGACCCCGATAGTGGTGGCGATCAAGCAATAAACGAGTAACTCAATTAACGTACATTTAACTAAAACTAAGCGTCCTACGCCCAATTGGCGCAAGGTTCGATAGAGGGTGAGTCGGCCCGCTATCAGTAGATTGAGTGCATTGATGACAATAAACAGACACACCACAAACATGACCATGGCCATCGCCAGTAGGTTGAGATGAAAACTCTGTGTCACGGCAACGGCGTCAATCGGAGCACTCCACTCGGTTAACTGATAGTCAGGCGGCAGTTGCGCTTTTACCTGCCGGATTAACGTGTCTTGTGCCGCAGATTGCATGTCAAACGACACCAGTACAACACGCAGTGGCACTTCTACGCTGTTGGCCTGAAACAAGGCAAAATACGCGTGCATATCGAGCAGACCCATCGGCTGAGCGTCGCGAGTCTGCGGATGACTGTTTTCGATGATTTGCAGCGGTGTAACCTCGGCGTTGGTATTGGCATAAGCGTAGTGCTCAATGGCGAGGATTACGTCTCGGTGAGTGGCGACGCCGCTGGTTAGAAGGCCGAGCGGATCTAACGCGCCAAGACGCTGTGGCTGAACAAGGCTGGCTAAAGCCGGTGCGTCAATACCATACAAAGTCACCGCACTGGCGTTGCTGTCGCTCGACACCGGAAGCGTTGTTTTCGACAACGCGATGGCGTGAGTCAGGCCACGCATTCGCAGTAGGTGATAGTCGTCCCGTGTGAGAGGGAGTGCCGTTTTGCTGATTTCGCCTAGGATGGACAGTGACGGCTGCTGCTGAACCAGTTTGGCGAGGGGGTGTGAAGCCACATTCTGATAATCGCTACGCGCAGCATCATTCAAGATCAATACTGATGATAACCCAGCACAGCCTAACATGATTGCCAAAATCACCCAGATGACTTGCAGCGCGTCGTGTTTGGCCTGTTTGCGTAGTAGGGAAAGGATGACCGCAACCATGCTTGGCTACTCGTCTTGACTGTCGCGGTTTACACGGTACAAGCGACCTTGTTGCATTGTCCACTGAACGTCGGCGAGTTGGGCTACGTGCGCACTGTGGGTCACCACGATTAGGGTAGTATTTAACGCTCTGCACGTGCTGTAGAGCATATGACTAACGATCTGGCTGGTATCTTCATCCAGGTTGCCTGTGGGTTCATCAGCCAGCACTACGTTGGGTTTGTGCGCTAGCGCCCGTGCTAGAGCAACACGCTGTTGTTCTCCGCCAGAGAGTTGTTGTATCGGTTTATCGACAAGTTCGCTGAGACCCAGTGTGTTGACGAGATGCTTGATGTGAACGGGATCGACAGCACCAGCCAATCTGGCTGTGAAGAGAATATTGTCGTGGGCGCTTAAACAGTCAATGAGATGAAACTGCTGGAAAACAATGCCGATGTGCTGACGTCGAAACTGGTCGCTTTGAGATTCAGACAGCGTACTGACATTCAGGTCAGCAACCTGAATGGTTCCGCCGTCACACGGAGCCAGACCCGCGAGTAGGTATAAGAAAGTGGATTTCCCACATCCGGAGGGGCCCTGAATTGACGCGCTTTGACCTTGGTGTAGCGAAAAGTCTGCCCCTTCAATGACGGGCCGAGAACGCCCATCGGGCAATGTGTAGTGCTTGACGATACCACTTGCCCTGATCATGATGGTCGCTCCTGAGCGCAGTTTATTGGTTTAGAAAGTCCTCAATATCTTCACCGGTAATCTTTTTGATTTGACTGAACAAATACCACAGTGCAGTAATCAACAAAATCATGCTAGGGATCACAATAACTGGGTAGCTGAGCGCCGTCATTCGGCCTAGCTCTTCGGTGTATTCGGTTGTTCCCGGTGGGCTAACCAGTATCACTTTAGCCAAGATGTAATTTAGCGCCGCCGACAGAAAAAATGAACTCGCCACAATATACGAGCTGACAGCCACCTTCCGATCAAACAACTTTGTACGGCCTTTTTCCGCTAACACCGCATTTAAATGCGGCCAGTTTATAATCTGTTCATTCAATACCAGAATTTTGACCAGCGGCTTGTGCGTATACTGGGTAATGATAACGGCAAGGCCAATAATCGCAGGAATGGCCGCTTCTTTGATGGCAATGTATTCGGCGGGTAGTTTTAGGAGGCTAAACCCACCTGTCAGCATGACGCTAACAATCCCTAAAACAGAAAATGCGTTGACCTTACCTGACTGTTTCAAGTCCCAAAGACCGTAACCGATTGGAAAGCTCAGCGCAGCAACAATGCTCCATGCAGGTCCAAGATATTCCTCAGATGCGCCATAGCTCATGATCACAACAGGAATAATAATATTAAAAATTAAGTTACCAAAAAAACCGCCATTCTGTTGCGCGGGTGGCGTCGATGAGGGTGATGCGTTGTTGTCTGTCATGAATAAAGGGCCTCTTCAATACTGCCCGAAAAAGAGAGCGCCAGTATACCTAAGCTAATCGCATCGCGCAGTATCATTTTGCCCAATACCATGCCGCGATAAGGCCACCAATGAAACCGAAAAAGTGAGACTCCCAGGAAACAAACCCCGCTTGAGGAAGCGCCCCAAAAATCATGGTGCCATAAACTAATGCGATGGCGAGAGAAATCAGCAGCATGCGTTTACGCTTGCTGCGCCAACCTGCCAACACGAGAAAACCAAAGTAACCATAGATAAGACCACTCGCCCCGACATGAACAGCAAAGCGTCCAAACAGCCACACCATCGTTCCAGTAAACAAAATGAGCCACAATGTGATCCACACAAAGCGGCGCTGTCCTTGAAAACCCATTAACGCAACGAACAACCACAACACGGTTAAATTGGCGAATAAATGCTGTGGACTACCATGTAAGAATGGGCTGGAAAACATCATCGGCAAAGAATGCATTTGACGTGGAATCAGCCCAAAGCTATTGAGTGCGCGCCCTGTCAGCAGGTTAATCATTTCCAAAATAACTAAAACGAGCGTTATCCCTACTAACCAACGCCACTGCGCCTTGATCGGTTGCCAGTTCATACGGTTGCCCTACAAAATCACGTGGGGGAGATAACGTGAGAGGTCTTCCGTAACCGCAGAGTGATCTTCACGAATTGAGATGCCAGCCGGTTGGTCGTCAACCAACCAGGATCCGATGAGCGTGTAGTTTTGTTCAAATTTAGGTAACTGATGAAAGGCCTGTACAATACTGCCTTCTTCGCCATACGGGCCACCGGTATCGAGTAAAGTTTGCCCGTTTTCAACGACGCGAATGTTTGCGCCTTCGCGTGAGAACAAGGGCTTGTAAACCCATTTCTTCACGTCAGCTTGGCTGATTTTGTGCGTTTCATCGGCAAAAAACGCCGGTAACAAGTTGGGATGACTGGGAAACATCTTCCACAATAACGGCAACAATGCCTTGTTCGACAATACGCTTTTCCATAGCGGTTCAACCCATTGCGTGGGTGAAGTTAATAATGCATCGGAAAAGGATTCGCGCAGCATAAACTCCCAGGGATACAGTTTGAAACACCACTGCAAAGGCTCATCATTGAGGTCAGTAAAAACGCCTGTATCGGCAATACCAATATCTTCAATGTACACAAACCCATTATTGATGTGTGCTTCGCTGGCGCAATCTTGAAGATATTGCACCGTGCCGCGATCTTCATCCGTGTCTTTACAGCAGCTAAAATGCATTTGTGCATCTGAAGGCATCTGATAATACTGGCGGATCTCAGCGAATCGGTTGATGAGCTTTTCTTGCAGAGAGTTGAATTGATCGGCAGCACGAGAAAGGCGGCCATTGTTCACATTGTCTTCCAGCCACAGCCACTGCCAGAATCCGCTTTCATACAAGGATGTTGGCGTATCAGCATTGTTTTCTAATAATTTTGCCGGAGAGGCACCATCGTAAATCAAATCCAGACGGGAATATAACGACGGTTCACGTTGTTGCCAACTGCGATGCACACTGTCCCAAAATGCCGGCGGTATTTTGAATTTTGCCAGCAGCTCTTCGCTGTTGACTACCTGTTCGACAGCATCTAAACACATCGCATGAAGCTCTGCAGTTGGATCTTCCAGATGTTGCTCTATTTGCGTTAACGTAAACTGGTAGTAGGCGGTTTCGTCCCAATAAGGCTCACCATGCATTGTATGGAAGTGAAAACCGAATTCACTGGCGCGTTGGCGCCAATGCTTTCTTTCCGCAATGGGCAGTCGCAGCAAATTAGCCGCCCCAGCCAGATTTGCGCGACGAAGTGCCCCAGCTCGATTTAGCGCGGACACTACTGCCAAACCCACCGCGCTTAATGGTGCGATTGACTTCCGGTTTTTTGGCTAAGGTTGAGTCTCTAACGCGATACTTACGATTGCGGATGTCGCCGTCAAACACATAGCCGTCAGCCATAACCCAGCGGGAGCGGAAAGGTGAGTGGCGTGAGTAGGAGGTAAACATGGGTTGTGAGTAATAGCGTGAAGGCGATAATAAACTACTGACCATGTAGCCCGCCATAAATGGCATAAAAAACGAACCGCTTGAGGTATTGACCGTGCGACATTGGTTCGGGCCAAATTCGTACTCGCAATCGTACTCAGAGCTGAATTTGGGGCCGGTTCTCAGTGCTTCATCCTGTGCTTCCTGAAAGGCACTGCGACAGGTCTCAGCGGCGGAAGCCGGGTTATCGTTCAGGCACTCCTGCAATGAGGTGTAAATAATGCCTTCTTTGCGCTCTTCTCCACAGCCGGTCAGAAAAACACCGGCAATGCCAATGGCCAGCGGTTTTAGCGCAAAACTTTTGCGCATACGCGCGAGATTAATTGACGCTGTGCGTTTACGAACTGTCATAGCAGCGCCTCCTAATAGGTCATGCAGGCCGCGTTAAGCAAGCCCACCGCAATTGAAACTGCAGCTAACATCACGCCGGCAGACACTTCATTATTATTGATGCGCTCAGCAATTTTAGGCATAAAGGTGAAGCGTAAAATAGCAAAAGCCAATGCTTGCGCGACGATGGCAACCACTCCCCATACGGCAAAATCAATCAACGATTGCGAGTTGGCAACAGCGCCACTGAGGGCAATCGCAAAACCCACCATCGCGCCGCCAAATCCGGCCGCTGCTGCAACGCTTTTTTGCTCTTTGACCAGTTTCCACTCATCGTGCGGCGTGACAAAAGCATAAACAATTTTGAACACGAATAAGAACACAATGCTCAGCGCAAAGTACACGGCAAAGTTGTCCAGTCCCGAAATTGAAGTCAATAGTGCGTCCATTTGAGTTCCTTATAATCGGCGTTTAGCCATTTATCTTAATGTCGCTGGGCTGAATATCAAACCCAGTGCTATACACAACACAGCGGTCAGCGTTATAGCCAACCACTTTTTCCTCTCCGGAAACCAACAACGATTCTGTCATATCGGCGTTGATTTCACGCTCGTAGAGCATCATAAACTGATCTGTGCTGCTAGTGTCACCATCTTCTTCATAGGTTTTTTCCGTCACGGCCACGGGAGGTGATGTTTCTCCGACGGCTTCCCACACGCGATGAAATGAAGTGCCATCAAGATCAAAAACCGGCTGCGAGATACCACCGTTGAGTTGTGCCTGCCACTGCGCTTCATCGCCCACCGTTTTGGTGTCGTAAAAGTACCAGAGTTTGACGTCAGTAATGTGCGATTCGGTCTCCCCGCCGTCAAGGATCACCTGCAGAAATGCGTCATCGTCTGTGTAGAAGCGTAACATCTTTCCACCACTGTCTAGCTCCGCTTCTCCCACGGCCTGAATGATGTGCTTACTGGCCGGATTCTCGATGGTGAGTTGTGGCACAATTAGACGCAACTTGAGTTCATCCAACTCAAATGATCCTCCCAGATACAGACCCATGATTTCCGGTGCTTTGGGGGGCTGTGCAGGCTTTTCGCCAAACCATTTTTTAAACATCACGAGCCTCCTTGTGAGCTAAACGCGACCAATCGATGTTATTCACGCGATGTTCCGCAATGTAAAATAACTTGTCACCGCCTTGCACTGTATCCGACAGCGGTGGATTAACGCGCATAAGCCGGTAATCGCCTTTGGGGGCGTAGCCAATCAATATCGCATCATAGTGTGTTTTAAAATTACTAAATAACGCGCTGATAGGCAGGCTGTTGATATCGTTTGGGATCAACACGGAGTACTGTGCTTGTCCTTCCTGAACATCCAATAAATCGTGGTGTAACACACTGGAACCCGGGTCAAAGGCAGATTTTGCCAACATTTCAACGGCTACACTGGGTGTACACTCAACGTTGGGGCAATGTTTTACCAATAGCTTGGATAAGCTCTCATCCTGAAAATAGGCAACAATGTGTGCTGTGGTGTTTTGATGTGAACAGTATAACGCGGTTGTCATTGTTACGTCGTCAAGAGGATTGTCGATAATAATGGTTCGAGCGTCTTTCACTCCAGCTCGCTCCATGTGGTCGTCATCGTTAAACGAGGTCACTTTAACAAATTCAATATCGCCGGGAAGGGGGTTTGTGATTTCGGCGCGCACGCACAGAACGATATCGGGTTTATCCGATGAGTCGGCGCGCTCCTGCAATAGCAGTTTGAGCAACTGTAATGTGCGGGCTTCGTTCCAGCCGATGACTAAAATGTGATCATTTACCGTTAGTGTTTTCAAACCGAGAACTCCTCGTTGCCATTGGCGCGTTACCCAGCCAGCAATCCGTCCGACCACCAGTGCAAAAATGCTCAGCCCCAAGGGAATGATGTAAAACGCAACGATCATTTTCCCTGCCGGTGTGGTGGGCGACAAATCGCCGTAGCCCACTGTCGAACCGGTAACAGCCAGCCAATAAACAAATTCGCTCAGGGAGAGCAGGGCTGTTTCGTTCGCAACGAGCAGTAATAACCAACTGGTAATGGCGTAAAACAAAAGCGCCAGTACAATAGTGTACCAGCGCGCTTCGGAAAAATGTTGCAGCATGACTTTGCGGACTTTGACCCACACGTTCATGCGTTCAACCTGATGTTGACGAGCCGGAGGCAAGGCTTACTTGCCCAAAATGCGGCTCAGTTCGTCATCAGCCGATGACTTTCCGCCTTTAATGCCAGCTTGTGCTAAGCGAGATTCTAAGTCATCGTTCGACTCAGAACTGGCTAACTCTTCAGCGGCTTCAAGTTCGGCATTGCGTAACTTTTGTTTCTCCTGAATGCGCGATAACGACTCAGTGGCAGTTTTCATTTTACTGTTTGCACCCATGTGGCGTGAGGACACTGCCACTTGCGCTTTCTGTACAGATTCAGTGGCTTTTACCATATCAACTTGTTGCTCTAAGCGACGTAAGTTGGCTTTCGCCTGACTGATATTTCCGGCTAGCTGAACCTCAGATTTTTTGAACTGGTCCAAATAGCTCTGTTCGGCATCTCGCTCTTCGCTGAGATCAGACACTTTCTGTGCGCAATCCAGTGCCAACTGACGATCAGTTTCTACCGCTTTGCGCGCATGCTCTTCGTATTGCGCAATGCTGCTATTTAAGCTGTCAATTTTTTGCTGTGCGAGTTTGCACTTTGCTAATATTTGCGTACGTGCATGATCCGATTTGCGCAATTCTTCTTTCGCTTCGCGGATCTCTTGCTCGAGTATACGAATTGCCTGACTGTCGACCACTGATTGAGCCGCTTCATTTGCACCACCTTTTACCGCGGTGACCAACTTTTGCCATACTGACATAACTATTCTCCTACCCGAATTACAACGAGGCGTTTAAATGCGTTTGATAAGCATCAATAAAGGCGGCAACGTTCTGGAATAAGGTGTCTATTTCAATCAACACGCTTTCTTCCTTCGATTGCGCGCTCAATGCGCCAAATGCCGTGTAATAGTCTTCGCCACCCACGCTGGAAATGCCGACCGTGGTGAGTGGGAACACCATGTGAGTGCGTAAAATTTCATCATTCAATGCAGCAGTGTCTTTCACGTCAGTCACTGAAAAGAGCAAGCTCTCGACTAAAATTTGCTCGCCACTCAGGGCCAACCAGGCATCCAAACCATCTTCATTGGCAATCAACAAGCAGTGATCTTCAACGGTCACTACGTATTGGTCCTGCGCCGATAGCAGGCTTGAAAGTTGTTGCAAATTCCAGCTCATGTACATTCTCCTAAATGCGAATCACTTGACGTTATCACTCTAACCTTGTTTGCTTGATAAAACTATGACACCACGACGATTTATCGCTTGATGCCGGAAAAGTGTAGCTATAAGGAAGATTGTTTGTCAAACTATTATTGCAACAAAAGTGTCTTATTAATCACTTTTGTAAATTATAATTCACAAAAGTAGGTTTTAATTATGTCCGGAAATGCGACTAAAAACTGGCGTAACGTGGTTCAAAGAGTAGTGAAAACAGAGATGTCTCGCCGCGATATTCGCTACCAGGAATTGAGCGAACGCCTTGCCGCCATTGGTGTTATGCAAAGTGCCGACAATCTGCGTAACAAAGTGAATAAAGGGATTTTGGGGGCAGATTTATTGTTACAAATGTTGTCGGTACTGAATGTGAAGCAGTTGAGTTTTGACGACATTCACGAAATGTTGGCTGATGTCGAAGGATAAAAAAACCCGACGCGTGATGACACGGTCGGGTTAAAGGTTGTTTGAACAACAACAGACTTAAGGAAAACAACATGGTGGGCTGAGGTGTTTGCACGTGCTCAGCGCCAGTGGTTATAATTTAACCGCATTATTCGGAATTACCTAACACATTGGGGTATAACAATCGCATTGCTGGTATGCGTTTATATACGTAAACTACGCCGATTATTTTATTGCTGTAGCATACCGGAATGAAACTATCTGATTTTCACTTTGAATTACCTGAATCGCTGATTGCGAAATACCCTACGCCGGAGCGGACCGCTAGCCGTTTATTGTGCCTGGACGGAAACACCGGCGCAGTCGCACACAGAAAGTTCACAGACATTCTGTCTATTGTAAAGCCAAATGACCTGCTGATTTTTAACAATACGCGCGTCATTCCAGCGCGCTTGCTGGGTCAAAAGTCCACCGGTGGTCAAGTTGAGATATTGGTGGAGCGCATCATCAGTGAGTCTCAGGTGCTGGCGCATGTGCGGGCCAGTAAATCGCCAAAGCCTGGCAGTCGGCTGTTACTGGAAAACGCGGTTGAGGTTGAAGTGACGGGACGGCACGGTGCGTTATTTGAAATCACTTTCTTAGGCGATGTGCCGGTGCTGAGCCAACTAGAGCAGTACGGCCATATGCCATTGCCACCCTATATAGACCGCCCTGATGAAGACGCTGATCGTAGCCGGTATCAAACCGTTTATAACGAAAAGCCCGGTGCGGTGGCCGCACCGACCGCGGGTTTGCATTTTGATGATGCGATAATGGCAAAGCTTAAAGAGAGTGGAGTGCAACTGGCTTTTGTGACCTTGCATGTGGGAGCCGGAACGTTTCAACCGGTGCGTGTTGAAAATATTGAAGAGCATCAAATGCACGCTGAATATGCCGAGGTGCCGCAAAGCGTCGTTGATGCGGTTGTGAAAACGAAAGCCGCGGGCGGGCGTGTCATTGCTGTTGGCACTACGTCGGTGCGCTCGTTGGAATCAGCCTGTGCAAATCCGCAAGGAAACATTGCACCGTTGTTCGATGATACCAGCATATTCATCTACCCCGGCTACCGCTTTAAAGTGGTGGATGCGATGGTCACTAACTTTCACTTACCCGAATCCACGCTAATGATGCTGATCAGTGCGTTTGCGGGTCGTGATAACGTCATGCAGGCATACGCGCAAGCGATTGACGAAAAGTACCGCTTTTTCAGCTATGGTGACGCCATGTTCATTGAAAAACGCGATATCACATGACCTTCTCAATTTAGCTGGTATAATCGCGCCGCAAAAATCGCAACAATTAACGACCTAAGGCGGCTGAATTAACATGCAGTTTAATCTGTTAAACACCGACAACGGCGCGCGCCGTGGCCAGCTCGTGTTTGAGCGCGGAGTGGTGGAGACCCCCGCGTTTATGCCCGTGGGCACCTACGGCACAGTGAAAGGCATGACCCCAGAGGAACTGGATGAATCCGGTGCACATATCTGTCTCGGTAACACATTTCATTTAATGCTTCGTCCTGGCACGGGCATTATCAAGCAGCACGGTGATCTGCATGACTTTATGCACTGGCAAAAACCCATCCTTACGGACTCGGGTGGTTTTCAGGTGTTCTCTCTGGGGGATTTACGCAAAATCACCGAAGAGGGTGTCACCTTCCGCTCGCCGATTAACGGTGAAAAAATCCTATTAACACCCGAAAAGTCGATTCAGGTACAGCGCGATCTTGGTTCAGACATCGTGATGATTTTTGATGAGTGCACGCCTTATCCCGCGACGGAGCAGGAAGCGCGTCTATCGATGGAATTATCTTTGCGTTGGGCCAAACGCAGTAAAGATGAGCATGGCAGCAGTCGTTCGGCGCTTTTCGGTATTGTACAGGGTGGCATGTATGAAAGCCTTCGCGATGTGTCATTAGCGGGTTTGCTGGAAATAGATTTTGACGGCTATGCCATCGGTGGATTGTCGGTGGGAGAGCCCAAAGAAGACATGATCCGAATTTTGGATCATACCGCACACAAAATACCCGCTGATAAGCCACGTTACCTGATGGGCGTGGGTAAACCAGAAGATATCGTGGAAGCGGTACGACGCGGTGTAGATATGTTCGACTGTGTGATGCCGACGCGTAACGCCAGAAATGGCCACTTATTTGTGACGGAGGGGGTGGTTAAAATCCGCAACGCCGTGCACAAGACGGATACAGCACCGTTAGATGAAAATTGTGATTGCTACACTTGTAAAAATTATTCGCGTGCATACTTACACCACTTAGATAAGTGCAATGAAATACTCGGCGCACGGCTGAATACAATACATAACCTGCGCTATTATCAACGTGTAATGCAAGGGTTACGCGACGCGATAGAGAATAATCAGTTAGATGCCTTTGTCGCTGATTTTTATGCCAAGAAAAACATGCCGGTACCGGCACTATAACAATAAGTAACAGGGGAAAATTATGAGTTTTTTTATTTCTGACGCACATGCGCAGGCAGCTGGCAGCCCACAGGGTGGCGGCTTTGAAATGATTATTATGTTGGCGGTTTTCGGCCTGATTTTTTACTTTTTGCTGTATCGCCCACAAGCAAAGCGTGTCAAAGAGCATAAAAATCTGGTGTCATCATTGGGCAAAGGCGATGAAGTGCTGACTCAGGGTGGATTAGTTGGAAAAATCACCAAAGTGTCTGATGACAAAGACTTTATCGAAATTGCGCTGAATGAAACCAATAACATTGTGGTTCAAAAAGCCGCTGTCACTGCCGTATTGCCCAAAGGCACCATGAAAGCCATATAATCTGTCGGTAAAGCCGCTAAATTAGCGGCTTTACTGCAAAGGAATGTTGTTGTGTTAAATCAAAATCCTCTTTGGAAAACCCTGCTGGTACTTATCGTAGTGTTCGGGTGCGGGTTGTATGCTCTGCCGAATATTTATGGTGAAGACCATGCCGTGCAGATTTCTGCTGGCCGCAATGCTCAAGTGACCGAACAGTTGCTTGATCAGGTTAACGATGAATTAACCAAGGCAAATATTGCGATAAAGCGTATCGAATACGCTAACGATCAAATACTGGTGCGCGTGCCCGATTCAGATACTCAATTACTTGCACGTGAACATTTGGAAACCGCATTAGGCGATGAATATTTCGTTGCAATGAACTTAGCGCCGGACACACCGGAGTGGCTTGCTAATCTCGGTGGTTCGCCTATGAAACTCGGTCTAGACCTGCGTGGTGGTGTTCACTTCCTGATGGAAGTTGATATGAACTCTGCGCTGGAGAAAGCGCTGGAAGATGCGCAAGGCGATTTCAGAACGGCGCTACGCGAAGAAGGTATTCGTTATCGCACCGTACGTGCTAAAGAAAACGCCGTGGATATCCAGTTCCGCGATCAGGAAGCACTGGATAAAGCCGAGTTCTTCTTGCGCAATCGTAATCGCGATCTGGTGTTTGATGAGAAAGACGATTTGGTGTTAGAAGCCACATTCAGTGAAGCACGCCTACTCGAAATTCGTGACTATGCCGTTAAGCAAAACATTACGATTATCCGTAATCGGGTGAATCAACTCGGTGTTGCAGAGCCATTAGTTCAGAAACAAGGTGCTGACCGCATCGTTGTTCAACTGCCGGGTATTCAGGATACCGCCAAAGCGAAAGAGATATTGAATGCGACGGCGACACTTGAGTTTCGCATGGTTGATCAAAAGAACGATATTCGTGATGCGATGAATGGGCGTGTGCCGCCAGGCTCTCAGCTGATTGACGATCGTAATGGTGTGCCGCAGTTACTTGAAAAACGCATCATGCTGACGGGTAACCACATTATTGACGCGAATAGTGGCGTGGATGAATACGGCTTGCCACAAGTCAGTATATCCTTGGATTCAGATGGCGGGAATAAGATGTCGCGCAATACGCGGGGCAACATCGGTAAGCCAATGGCTACCGTGTTTATTGAATACAAAGCCACTGATGAACGTGATGCAGACGGCAAATTGGTCTTTGAAAAGCACGAGGAAGTGATTAACGTCGCGACTATTCGTGCACAACTGGGCAGTAATTTCCAGATAACCGGTATTGATTCTCCGCAAGAAGCGCGAGACCTCTCATTGCTTTTGCGTGCCGGAGCACTTATCGCGCCTATCCAAATAGTGGAAGAACGCACGGTGGGGCCAAGCCTGGGTAAAGAGAATATCGAACTGGGCATGCAAGCCATCATGTGGGGCATGGCGTTGGTGCTGTTTTTCATGCTGATTTACTATAAAGCGTTTGGCATCGTCGCCAATATTGCGTTGGTATCAAACGTCATTATGATTGTGGGAATCATGTCGATGATCCCGGGTGCAACGCTGACCCTTCCCGGTATGGCGGGTATCGTCCTAACCGTGGGTATGGCGGTTGACGCAAACGTGCTTATTTTTGAGCGGATACGCGAAGAAATTCGTGATGGCCGCAGTCCGCAGCAAGCAATTCATCATGGCTTTGATAGCGCATTTTCAACCATTTTGGACGCAAATATTACAACCTTTATTGCGGGGTTGATCTTGTTTGCCGTCGGCACAGGTCCAATCAAAGGGTTCTCCATTACGTTGATGATTGGTATCGCCACGTCAATGTTCACTGCAATTATTGTGACTCGCACACTGGTCAACCTCATTTGGGGCGGACGACGTGTTGAGAAACTGGCGATTTAAGGAGAATCATATGCAGTTTCAACTTTTAAAACTTAACGACACCGTCAACTTCATGAAGTTGAGGTTTCCGGCGATGATCCTATCGACCTTATTGATCATCGGTTCCATTGCGGCGCTGACGTTCAATAAACTCAATTGGGGGTTAGACTTCACCGGCGGTACGCTAATTGAAGTGGGCTATACGCAGGCAGCGGATTTAAGCAGTATCCGACAGGAACTGGATGCCGCTGATTTTGGTGATGCAATCGTACAGAACTTCGGCAGTAGTCAGGATGTACTTATTCGCATCGCACCGCGAGAGGGTATTGAGGCGGCGGTGATTGGCGACCAGGTGCTTGCAGCACTTAAAGCGGGCAATCCGAACGTGGAGATGCGCCGAATTGAGTTTGTCGGACCTAATGTGGGTGAAGAACTCACAGAGCAAGGCGGCCTAGCGATGCTGGTAGCGCTGATTTGTATTTTGATTTACGTGGCGATGCGCTTCGAGTGGCGCTTTGCGCTGGGGTCAGTGGGCGCGTTGGCGCATGACGTTATCATCACCCTTGGCTTGTTTGCTGTGCTGCAACTGGAATTCGATCTCACCATTTTGGCTGCTGTGCTGGCGGTGATAGGTTACTCGCTCAATGACACCATTGTTGTTTCGGACCGTATTCGAGAAAACTTCCGCAAGGTGCGTAAAGGCACGCCAGAAGAAATTATCAATATTTCGCTGACGCAGACTCTAAATAGAACCATCATCACGTCACTCACCACGGTACTTGTGCTCTTGGCACTGTTCTATAAAGGTGGTGCCCTGATCCATGGTTTTGCCACGGCGTTGTTATTTGGTGTGGTGATCGGAACTTATTCATCGATTTACGTTGCCAGCTCAGTGGCGTTGTTCTTGGGGATCAGCAAGGAAGACTTGATGCCTCCTCAGGTTGAAAAGGAAGGCGAAGATTTAGAACCGATGCCCTGATGAGTCAGTGCGTTTTTTAAGTCATAGTCAACCCGCTTCGGCGGGTTTTTTTAGGCCAAATTGAAGGCCGCAAATGAGTAAAACTTTCACACTCCCGCAACACATCAGTGAATTTCGGCTCATCCTGTCACTGTGGGCAATCAACACTATGTGGCCGTAGGCCTGTCTAGGCATAACATGGGGCGCTATTGCTCAAAGGCGCAGATATTGCTTACCATGTTGACTTAGGCTTTTCGATCAGAGTGGATAATGTGTCAGTAAGTCAGCGAGAGGGGATAAGGGGGCCACACCGGTTTTCACTAAAGCAATGGTGGTCTGTGGCAAAGAATATTGCGCATACCGTGCAGAGTAATAACTTATCGCTGGTCGCTGCCGGTGTGGCATTTTATTTCCTCTTGGCTGTTTTTCCTCTTTTCGCTGGTGTCATTTCTTTGTATGGATTACTGATTTCGCCGGCTGAATTGACGCAACACATGAATTTTTTGATTAGCGTACTGCCACAAGACAGTCGGTTTATGTTGGAGCAGCAACTGCTCAAGTTAATAGAAAAGTCGGATCAGGCGCTCAGTTTCAGTTTGGTCGTGAGTGTTGCATTGACGGTCTGGGGCGGCAGCAAAGGCGCGCAGGCGCTGCTAATCGCCTGCAACATCAGCTATCGAGAATCTGAGAATCGAAGTTTCTTAAGTGCACTGGTTGCCCGCATCGTATTGACGCTTTCAACCATTGCCGTGATCATTTTTGCATTATTGCTGATCACCTTTTTGCCAGAATTGATCACTCTTGTTTTTGGCGACATTATGCCGTCGTTTGTGACCGATTGGCTGAGCTGGTTATTGTTGATGGTTATCTTTAATCTGGGCCTAGCGACGTTGTACCGCTATGGGCCGCACCGGCGGGCACCTAAATGGCGCTGGGTGTCGTTAGGCTCAGTGGTGGCGACGCTGCTATGGTTGATTGCCTCGTACGGATTTTCTGAATACGTTAGCGAGTATGCCAGTTATAACCAGACTTACGGTTCGATGGGCAGTATCGTCATCTTGTTGATGTGGTTTTATCTGAGTGCGTTTATCATTTTACTCGGTGCCGCCATGAACGCGTCACTGGAGTTTCACACCGAAGGAGATAGTACCATCGGCCCAGACAGGCCGATTGGAAAGCGCGGCGCCTATGTTGCTGACAACACGCCGCACGAATAAAGAAGTTATTACTTCAGGTATTTGACCAGATTTTGCACGACGCGTGGACTTCCCGCCACAATTTCGCCTGAAAATAGCGGGTCATTGTTGCCTTTAAAATCGGTCACAAGACCGCCAGATTCACGCACAAGAAGTTCGCCCGCCGCAATATCCCACGGTTTGATGCCACGCTCCCAATAACCGTCAAAGCGGCCAGATGCAACATACGCCATATCTAACGCAGCAGAGCCTGTGCGGCGAACATCACCACAGGCTAAAAATATCTGTGAAAATTGCTCTGTGTACGTTGCTAATGTGTCTTTTTGCTTAAACGGAAAAGCCGTCGCCAAAATGGTTTGGTTTAAGTCTTTGCTTTTCGATGTGCGGATGCGATAGCCATTAAGCTGGGCACCTGCGCCACGACTGGCGGTGAATAACTCACCACGAATGGGGTCAAACACCACCGCTTGATCGAGCCTACCTTTATGCATTAAAGCAATCGACACGCAAAAATGCGGTATGCCTTTAATAAAGTTAGTGGTGCCGTCAAGCGGATCTATGATCCAGGTAAAGGTTTCATCAGCGCCCTGCTTGCCACTTTCTTCACCGTGGAAAGCATGATCCGGGTAGGATTGTTTGATTTTACTGATGATGGCCTGTTCCGCTTCTTTGTCGATTTTTGTCACAAAATCATTAGCGCCTTTGGCTTGAGTTTCCAAATCGTCGCGGTTTTCAAAACCACGGGCAATGATATTACCGGCCACGCGCGCTGCGCGCACCGCAATGTTAAGCATTGGATGCATGTATTTCCACCATCAGTTGTCAAAGAACAAGGTCGTCAGAACGATCGTGCGGCTGTTCAAAAAACAGACGCTACGATTATCAGCGGCGCATGCTATCAGACTGGTGTCTTTTTGCAATCGATAATCCGATTACACGCGTCAAAAGCCCCTGTCAGCGTGTGCGGTTTGTGATAAACTGCGCGGCGTTTTTTCATTCTTCAGAGCGCGCCATTTATCATGTTAGACAATATTCGAATTGTATTGGTTAATACCTCCCACACCGGCAATATCGGCTCGGCGGCGCGCGCCATGAAAACCATGGGGCTCAGTCAA
Source organism: Alteromonas oceanisediminis (assembly GCF_018474025.1). Classification (GTDB taxonomy): domain Bacteria; phylum Pseudomonadota; class Gammaproteobacteria; order Enterobacterales; family Alteromonadaceae; genus Alteromonas_E; species Alteromonas_E oceanisediminis. The sequence continues at coordinate 370,086 of NZ_JAHCTA010000002.1, forward strand.
CTCGTTTTGGTCGATCCGGTTTCACCACCAGACGGCAAATCCAGCGCATTGGCAGCCGGCGCTGGCGATGTGTTAGCAAACGCAAAAACTGTGGCGACATTGGAAGAAGCAGTACAAGATTGCGGTTTAGTCGTTGGTACTTCAGCACGCTCCAGAACGCATTCTTGGCCAATGCTAGACCCGCGTGAATGTGGCGTTAAGTTGGTCGAAGAAGTCACTCACTACCCGGTAGCACTGGTGTTCGGTCGAGAAAACAATGGGTTGTCCAACGAAGAATTGCAGCAATGTCACTTTCATGTGTGCATTCCCGCCAACCCTGAATATAGCTCGCTGAACCTTGCTGCCGCTGTTCAAACTCTGTGTTACGAAGTTCGCATGGCTCATTTGCAACGCGAGCAGACCAACAATGTGCAGGCTAGTGCGAACACGGCCGCCGAGTACCCTTTGTCGGCCGACTTAGAACGATTCTATGCACATTTGGAAACGACCTTATTGAACACAGGGTTTATCGTCAAAAACCATCCCGGTCACGTCATGATGAAGTTGCGACGCCTGTTCAACCGCGCCCGACCAGAGTCTCAAGAATTGAATATTTTGCGTGGAATTCTGTCATCTATCGACCGGTCTACTCATACGGCGAAACCTGCCAGCAGTGAAGAACACCCAGTAAAGGAGTAGAGTGAATGCTAAAACGCATCAAAGAAGATATTCGTAGCGTATTTCATCGAGACCCCGCAGCACGCACTACTTTTGAGGTATTAACGAATTATCCGGGGTTGCATGCGATTTGGTTGCACCGGCTGGCTCACAAACTATGGCGCAAGAACTGGAAGTGGTTGGGGCGTTCAGTATCTACATTTTCACGATGGTTAACCGGCATTGAAATTCATCCGGGCGCTCAATTAGGGCGGCGTTTTTTTATTGATCATGGCATGGGTGTGGTGATCGGCGAAACTGCCATCATCGGTGATGATGTGACTCTGTACCACGGTGTTACTTTGGGGGGAACCACGTGGAAAGCAGGTAAGCGTCATCCAACATTGGCGAATAATGTGGTTATCGGGGCGGGCGCAAAGGTGCTGGGCCCCATTACGATCCATGAGGGCGCAAAGGTCGGCTCAAACTCCGTGGTGGTTAAAGATGTGCCTGCGCACGCAACCGCAGTGGGTATACCGGGGCGTATTGTGCAAGCGCCTGCCAACAACAAAGCGCAGACATCTGCATTAGACAGTAAACGTCGGCATAAAATCGCTGAGAAATATGGTTTTGATGCTTACGCTGTCTCGATAGATAATCCTGATCCGGTGGCCAATGCGATGGGGGTGTTACTCGATCATGTTCACGTGATGGATGCCAAAGTGGAAGAAATGTGCACGGCTATCCAAGCCATGGGAGGCAACGTCTGTACCAAGTCACTGCACTCGTTAAGTATAGAAGACTTTGCTGATACGGGGCTCAAACCTACGGTGAGTATGAGTGCTGAAGAAAGCAATGAGGCATTCGACCCCAAAATTTAGCGAATAATACCTGAGTAATTTAGTCGGGTAAATACTTGACTAAATTAGTAGGTTATGTCAGTATTCAACGCATTGAAAACGTAGCTGGAAAGGTTTGGAAAGCGCATGAAATTGACATCAAAAGGGCGTTATGCGGTGACTGCGATGCTGGATGTCGCGCTTCACTCAGCGAAGGGCCCTGTGCCTCTTGCTGATATCTCTGAACGGCAAGAAATTTCACTGTCGTATTTAGAGCAGCTCTTCGCCCGTTTGCGTAAAGAAAAGCTTGTCGATAGTGTGCGAGGTCCCGGTGGTGGGTACTTACTGGGCCGTAGTGCTGGCGATATTCCAATTGGTGAAGTGATCCGTGCGGTTGATGAGTCAGTCGATGCTACGCGCTGTCAGGGGCAGTCCGATTGCCAAGGTGGTGAGCAATGTCTTACACACAGTTTATGGCAGGATCTGAGCGAGCGGATTAGCTTGTTTTTAAATGGTATTAGCCTCGGCGATTTGATGGATAAACGCGACGTTAAACGCGTTGCAACACGACAAGACCATTGTAAATCGAAAGCATCCACATTAATGAATGAAATTGAAGTCAGCTTACAGCTGTAATCGGAGCATTGTAATGAGTAAGGTTCAACTTCCTATTTATCTTGATTATTCGTCAACAACACCTGTTGACCCGCGTGTTGCGGCAAAAATGTCAGAATGCCTGACCCATGAAGGCAATTTTGGAAACCCGGCTTCGCGCTCACATCGCTTTGGTTGGGTCGCTGAAGAAGCGGTCGACGAAGCGCGTAATCATATCGCTGATTTAGTGAATGCCGACCCTCGTGAGATTGTCTTTACCAGCGGTGCAACCGAGTCTAATAACCTCGCTATTAAAGGTGCTGCGCATTTTTACTCGAAAAGAGGCAAGCATATTATAACGCTCAAAACTGAGCACAAAGCCGTCCTTGACACGACGCGCCAACTAGAGCGTGAAGGCTTCGAAGTCACTTACATGCAACCTGAGCCGAACGGCTTAGTTGATTTGAAAAAGCTTGAAGCTGAAATGCGCGATGACACGGTGTTGGTGTCGATCATGCACGTGAATAACGAGATTGGTGTGATCCAAGACATAACCGCGATTGGTGAATTGTGTCGTTCTCGAAAAATTTTATTCCATGTTGATGCGGCTCAGAGTACGGGCAAAGTGCCTATCGATTTGCAGTCGATGAAAGTTGACTTGATGTCATTTTCTGCACATAAAACCTATGGTCCGAAAGGTATTGGTGCGCTGTACGTGCGTCGTAAACCGCGCGTTCGCATTGAAGCTCAAATACACGGTGGTGGGCATGAGAGAGGAATGCGCTCAGGTACGCTGGCAACGCATCAAATTGTTGGTATGGGTGAGGCATTCCGTTTAGCAAAAGAAGAAATGGCTACGGAAAATGAGCGACTGCTGATGCTACGCAACAAGTTGTGGAACGGTATTAAAGATATTGAAGAAGTGACCGTGAATGGCGATATGGAGCAGCGTGTGGCGGCTAATTTGAACGTCAGCTTCAATTATGTTGAAGGTGAGTCGTTGATTATGGCGCTGAAAGATATGGCGGTATCGTCAGGTTCTGCGTGCACATCGGCAAGTCTTGAGCCGTCGTATGTATTGCGAGCACTTGGGCTTTCAGACGAGTTAGCACACAGCTCGATTCGCTTCAGCATGGGGCGCTTCACAACGGAAGAAGAAATAGACTATGTCATCAGCGTTGTTCGCAATGCGATCGACAAGCTGCGCGAGATGTCGCCGCTATGGGATATGTTCAAAGACGGTGTTGACTTAACCAAAGTTGAGTGGGTTCACCACTAGTCGTTGATTTAAACATTATTAAGAGGCAAGCGTTATGGCTTACAGTGAAAAAGTAATTGATCATTATGAAAATCCGCGCAACGTCGGTGCGTTCGACAAGAACGACCCTAGCATTGCAACCGGAATGGTGGGTGCACCAGCGTGTGGCGACGTGATGAAACTTCAGCTCAAAGTGGGTGAAAATGGGATCATCGAAGATGCCAAATTCAAGACCTATGGCTGTGGTTCAGCGATTGCATCAAGCTCGCTCGTGACCGAGTGGGTTAAGGGCAAGTCAATTGATGAAGCAACCAGTATCAAAAACACTGATATTGCTGCTGAGCTGGCTTTGCCTCCTGTCAAAATTCACTGCTCTATTTTGGCTGAAGATGCCATTAAAGCAGCAGTGGAAGATTACAAATCGCGTCAAAAAGCAGTAACGAACTAAATTTAGGAGCAGTTTGTGGGTATTAAAGTGTCTGATGCGGCGGCAACGCGCGCGAAAACATTTTTACAAAATCGAGGTTCAGGCCTTGGTATTCGCTTGGGTGTCAAAACCACGGGCTGCTCAGGTTTAGCGTACGTGCTCGAATTCGTTGATGACCTAAATGAAGATGACGAGGTGTTTGAAGATAATGGCGTTAAAATCATTATTGATGGCAAAAGCCTTGTCTACCTCGATGGCACTGAACTTGATTTTGCCAAAGAAGGGCTAAACGAAGGCTTCCAGTTCAACAACCCTAACGCCAACGGCGAGTGTGGTTGTGGCGAAAGTTTTAACGTTTAGCGTCGCACATGGTGAATTATTTCTCTCTGTTTTCGTTAACTGAATCCTTTGATATCGATCTAGCGTCGTTATCACGCACCTACCAAGAGCTTCAAAAGCTCACTCACCCCGATAAATTTGCCGGCGGCAGCGAGCAACAAAAGCGCGTTGCTCTGCAACGAAACTCTCAAGTGAACGATGGTTATCAGGTACTCAAAGCGCCGGTGAGTCGGGCGGAACATTTGCTCGCCCTGCGTGGCGTCGAACTGGCGCATGAAACGCAAACCATGCGGGACACGGATTTCTTGATGCAGCAGATGGAGTGGCGCGAAGCGCTAGCTGAAGTAGACAGTGCAGAGCAACCCATGGATGTGCTGGACGAATTGAACGACACTGTAGATGAACAACAAGCGGCGCTGAAGCAGCGCTTAAGCAGCTTGTTGGGCCAGCCCTCACAAGGAAATCTTCAAGAGGCCGCTGAGTCCGTGCGAAAATTAAAATTTATCAATAAGTTACAACGAGAGATAGCCGAAACAGAAGAGCGTCTCGAAGCGTAAACCTTAACCAAAAGTTTTGTATCGACTATGGCTTTATTACAAATTTCCGAACCCGGCCTCAGCGCAGCACCTCATGAGCGAAAATTGGCGATTGGGATCGATTTAGGAACCACACATTCACTGGTTGCGTCTGTGCGCAGTGGGGTTGCTGAAACACTGGTAGATGAAAACGGGCAGCATTTATTACCTTCAGTTGTGCACTATACGACACAAGGGCATCGCGTGGGGTATGAGGCCTATCAAGACGCATCCAAAGATGCTGCAAATACCATTGTATCTGTTAAACGGTTTTTAGGCCGAAGCGTCGCTGATATTCGCCACAACTGGCCAAGTCTGCCGTATGAATTCGTTAACGAAGACGCTAAATCAGTTTCATTTAATACCGCCCAAGGGATTAAAAACCCCGTTCAAGTCTCTGCCGATATCCTCACTGAGTTGCGAGGGCGTGCCGAGGCAAGTCTTGGCGATGAAGTGACCAACGCCGTTATCACCGTACCGGCTTATTTCGACGATGCGCAACGTCAGGGAACCAAAGATGCCGCAGCGCTAGCGGGCCTGAACGTGATGCGTTTGTTGAATGAACCAACCGCAGCAGCGCTGGCGTATGGCTTGGACTCTGGTCAGGAAGGCGTGATTGCCGTTTACGATCTCGGTGGAGGAACCTTTGATATTTCTATCCTTCGCCTTAACAAAGGTGTGTTTGAGGTGTTGAGTACCGGTGGGGATTCTGCGTTAGGGGGTGATGATTTTGATCACGCACTGGCCAATGCGATTGCCGACAATGTTGGCTTTGATGCGACGCAGAGAAAGCAGTATTACCGGCATTTGGTCTCAGCAGCAAAAACGGTAAAAGAACAGTTGAGTGACTCCCCAACCGCGAGACTTGATCTGGCGTTTGGCAACATGGGTGAAATTGAGATTGCCCGCGAACAACTCAATCTGTTAATCGAGCCGTTTATCAAACAAACGCTGCGAGCCTGCCGACGCGCGTTGAAAGATGCCGAAATTGGCAAAGACGATGTGGTCGAGGTGGTCTTGGTGGGTGGTTCGACACGCGTACCTTTCGTACGGGATCAAGTGGAAAGCTTCTTTGGTCGAGCGCCGTTGTCCTCAATCGATCCCGATAAGGTGGTTGCCGTGGGGGCGGCCATTCAAGCCGATGTTTTGGTTGGTAACAAACCAGACAATGAGATGCTGTTGTTGGATGTTCTGCCTTTATCACTTGGTATTGAAACCATGGGTGGGCTTGCTGAAAAAATTGTTGCGCGCAACACAACCATACCGGTAGCGAAGGCGCAAGAGTTTACTACTTTCAAAGACGGTCAAACCGCGATGATGATCCACGTGGTGCAAGGTGAACGAGAACTTGTTGAAGACTGTCGCTCGTTAGCTCGATTTGAATTGACCGGAATACCTCCGATGGCCGCAGGTGCCGCGCATATTCGGGTAACCTTTCAGGTTGATGCGGATGGATTACTCAGCGTTAGCGCGATGGAAAAATCGTCCGGTGTACAAGCCGATATTCAGGTTAAACCGAGTTACGGCCTTGAAGAAAACGAAATTGCCGATATGTTGAAGGCATCCATGTCGCACGCAAAAGGTGATATGCAAGCGCGTATGCTGAAAGAGCAGCAGGTGGAAGCCGCCAGAGTGCTTGAGGCCTTGCAATCAGCACTTGCGGTAGATAAAGCCTTGCTAGATGACCGCGAGCTGGCGGTACTTGAGAACACGATGGCTGACTTGGACGCGGCAGCGAAAGCTGACAGCACCGACGATATCAAAGCAGCCATTGATGCGGTAGACAAAGCAAGTCAAGTGTTTGCGGAACGCCGCATGGATAAATCAATTAATCTTGCCTTAGCCGGCCAATCGGTTGAGCAATTGTAAAAAAGAGGGCCACACGCTATGCCACAAGTTATATTTCTACCGCACGCTGAGTTATGCCCTGATGGTGCTGTATTAGAAGGGGATACAGGAACATCTGTATTGGATGTTGCCTTGGCAAACGGTATTGGTATTGAACATGCTTGTGAGAAATCCTGCGCATGCACGACGTGCCATCTGGTTATTCGTGAGGGTTTTGATTCACTTGATGAAAGTGACGAATTGGAAGATGACTTGTTGGATAAAGCGTGGGGACTGGAGCCTGAATCTCGTTTGGGGTGCCAAGCCATCATTAAAGATGAAGATTTAGTTGTTGAAATACCACGCTACACGATTAATCATGCTAGCGAAGGCCATTAAATAAGGAGCGGATATGCCGCGTTTACTCTGGGTTACCTCTGCTGTTGTTATGCTAGTGTTGTCTGGCTGTGCATCCATGGGCGACGGCAGCAATGCCGAGAAACGGAATGCTATCTTCGAGATGCGCGCTGACACGCTTGAAATGCTCTACGCTGAAAAGCCTGATACCGAGGCTCAGATCAGCAGTGCGGAAGGCTACGCAGTGTTCAGCAATGCTAATGTGAACGTCTTTTTCGTGGCGGCCGGCACCGGTTATGGCGTGGTTAAGAACAATGCCACAGGTAAAACGACCTTTATGAACATGGCTGAAGGCGGCATCGGGCTTGGGTTAGGCGTTAAAGATTATCGTCTTGTTATGGTGTTTCACACGCAGGATTCACTCAATCAGTTTATTGAGTCAGGTTGGACGTTCGGTGGCAATGCAGATGCCGCAGCGAAAGCGGGTGCAAAAGGCGGCTCAGCGCAAGCGGAAGCCTACTACGGCGATGTAAGTGTATACACTTTGACGCAAAGTGGTTTAGCGCTGCAAGCCACCGTTAAAGGCACTAAGTTCTGGAAAGATAAGCAGTTAAATTAATTCTGCGCTTATCTGGAATACTGGGCTAGGTTTTTCGTGCGTTATTGCATATAATCCGCGACCAAAATTTAATTCATCCAAATTTACGGAGATAGGGCATGGCTCTCGAGCGTACTTTTTCAATCATTAAGCCTGACGCGGTAGCAAAAAACGTTATCGGTGCAATTTACAACCGCTTTGAAACTGCAGGTTTGCGCATCGTTGCGTCTAAAATGGTTCACCTCAGTAAAGAGCAGGCGGAAGGTTTTTATGCAGAGCATAAAGAACGTCCTTTCTTTGGCGCGTTGGTCAACTTTATGACGTCTGGGCCGGTAATGGTACAGGTTCTTGAAGGTGAAAATGCGGTTGTTCGCAATCGGGAAATCATGGGTGCAACGAACCCTGCGGATGCGACAGCCGGTACTTTACGTGCAGACTACGCAGCGTCGATTGACGAAAATGCGGTACACGGTTCGGATGCGCCAGAATCAGCAGCGCGCGAAATCGCGTATTTCTTCTCTGAAGAAGAAATCTGCCCTCGCACACGCTAAGGCTGACTTAACGAATTGATAAAGGGAGCATCATGCTCCCTTTTTGCGTATTCTACGACACGGGAAATCCGACGGATTTAGTATGACAGACGTTCAGACAGTGCAGGCACCTATCGCTAAAAAAGTGAACCTGCTAAATTTTAATCGCAAGGCGCTGCGTGAGTATTTTGCTTCGATTGGCGAAAAGACGTTTCGCGCCGACCAATTGATGAAGTGGATTTATCAGCAGGGTGAGAGTGACTTTGCCAAAATGACCAATCTGAACAAAGACCTGCGTGCTAAATTGATTGCGCAATGTGAGGTTAAAGCACCAGAGATTGCTTATCATCAACAGGCCAGTGACGGCACGATAAAATTTGCATTAAAACTCGAAGGTGGTCAGGAAGTCGAAACCGTCTGGATCCCTGAGTCAGATCGCGCAACCTTATGTGTATCGTCGCAGGTAGGTTGCGCGCTGGAATGTACTTTTTGTTCCACGGCGCAGCAGGGCTTCAACCGTAATTTGTCGGTTAGTGAGATTATCGGTCAGGTGTGGCGTGTCGCCACTGCGCTAGGATTATCCAACGATACGAGCAAACGTCCGATCACTAATGTGGTCATGATGGGAATGGGTGAGCCGCTGCTTAATTTGAAGAATGTTGTTCCAGCGATGGAAATTATGCTGGATGACTTTGGCTTTGGTTTATCTAAACGCCGTGTCACGTTAAGTACGTCGGGCGTTGTGCCAGCACTGGATATGTTGGGCGATCAAATTGACGTGGCATTGGCAATATCGTTACATGCACCGACTGACGATCTGCGCGATGAAATTGTGCCGGTAAACAAAAAATACAATATTGAAACGTTTTTAGCCGGAGTGCGTCGCTATCTGGCAAAGTCAAAAGCGAATCAGGGGCGCGTCACGGTTGAGTATGTGATGTTAAATCATATCAACGATAGTACGGATCAAGCGCACCAATTGGCTCAGGTGTTGAAGGAAACACCCAGTAAAATTAACTTGATACCTTTTAACCCCTATCCGGGTTCGCCTTACACCTGCTCAAGCAACTCGCGCATTGACCGATTTGCCAAGGTGTTGATGGAATATGGTTTTACCGTGGTGGTCCGTAAAACGCGCGGTGACGATATTGATGCGGCTTGCGGACAATTGGTGGGTGATGTGGTGGACAGAACCAAAAGATTATTGAAAAAACAGGTGAAGGGAGAGCCGATTTCGGTAAAAATAGCTAACTAATCAAACCCTTTAGCGAATGAAGTCTCTCATGTATGAATTTTTGAAAGGGCAGTTTACGATGGCAAGACGGTTAATTTTGGTGTGCCTGCTGGTGTTGACCGGCTGTGTCAGCGAACCAATGCCTGAGGGTTTTGAACGCAGTGATGATTTCGATCAGGTTGAAGCAGCCAAAACACGTATTTCGCTAGGACTTACCTACCTAAAGAACGGCAACTATTCTCAAGCGAAGGTTAATCTCGACCGAGCGCTGGAGTTTGCGCCTCGTCATGCCGACGCGCATTATAGTATGGCGTATTACTATCAGCTCGTCGGGGAAGTTAAGCGGGCGCAAGAATATTATGAAAATGCATTGAGTCTGGATCCGCGCAATCCCGATATCGCCAATAGTTATGGCGCTTTTTTGTGCCAACAAGGCGACTACCCTAAAGCAAAATCTTTTTTTGATAAGGCCGTTAACAGTCAAACCTACGCAAATTCCGCGGAGACCTACGAGAATATGGCATTGTGTAGCCTAAGTCAGGGCGCAATGGAAGACGCTGTGAAGTATCTCAATACCGCGTTGAACCACCAGCCAACGCGCGCGAAAAGTTTGTTTCTGTTGAGTGAAGTGTATATCGAAACGGGCGAGTATCAGAATGCCAAAGATACACTGAAACGGTATTTACGCGTTGCCAGAGTGAGCGCTGAATCATTATGGTTAGCCGTTCAAATTGAAAATGGATTAGGCGATGAGATGAGTGCAAAGGGGTATGGTGACATGCTATTGCAACTGTATCCGGGTCACCCGTTGACTGCTCGCTATTTAGCGCTTGAACCGGTGAAGAGCCCAGCCAAACAAGTTACTCAGAAAGCGAAAACACAGCCGGTGGAACAACAGCAGCCTGTTGATAGCGTTGTTATTGAAAAGCCTGTAGTCGTGGTGGAAAAATCATCCACACAGCCAGCAACGTCAACAACGCGTCCGGACGTTGCGCCAGTTTCTAAAACAGAAAAGTCGCCCACTGAGCGCGAGACACAACATGTTGTCAAAGCGGGCGAAAACCTATACCGAATTTCGTTGCAGCACAATGTGAAACTGCAGCGTTTAATCGAATGGAACCAGTTAGATCCTTCCGGCGCAATCAAACAAGGCATGACTTTGTGGGTTGTTGATCCGACCACCGTTAATGATTAATGGCGCACTAGCGTGCAAGGGCATTGAAGTTACATGACCGAAGAGCAAAACGAACCATCAGTTGAACAAAGCTGGAGTGATTCTCCGGGCCAGACGCTACGTACAGCAAGGGAAGCTGCTGGGCTGACGCAACAGGCATTGGCCGATAAACTGTTTCTTAAAGTGTCGATTATTCAGCAATTAGAGGCGGATGAAATAACGCCTAAAACCTCGTTAACATTCACAAAAGGTTACGTAAGGTTGTACGCCAAACATGTGGGCATTGATCCTGCGCCAGTAATGGCAAGCTTTGACGCTTTTCACAAAGCGGGTGAACCGCCACAAAAGTTACATAGCTTTTCGCGAAGAGTCTCCAAACAAGCAAATGATGACCGCTGGATGATGGTGACTTATGCGATACTTGCCGTGGTTGTCGCGCTGGTAGTTTGGTGGTGGTATCAGCAGTCCGATAATACGGACCTTTCCCGAAATGACCGCGTCAACCCAACCCTTGAAGCGACGATGGGCACGGAGTCTAAGGCCGATGAAAGCGAAACCGAATCAGTGCCGATGAGCAATCAACCTGATGCTGTGTTACCGGAAACAACCGCAACGCCCGATGAGTTTGAGGCGACTAATGCAAGTAACTCTGAGACAGACACCACACCGGTAAATGCGTTGCCCGCTGAACAATCTATTCTGAATGACCAGCCCGCTCTGAATGAAGAGCCCACTTTGAATGAGGAGCCGTTATCAGAAGGTGATGAAAACGCTGCGTTGACCCCGTTGGTCTTTACGTTCAGTGATGATTGTTGGGTTAACATTGTTGACAGCACCGGTGAAGCAATTGCCTATGGTGTGAAAGTGAAAGGCCGAGTGATGTCTGTCAGCGGTGTCGCACCATTTGAGGTCACGCTAGGTGCTCCTCAACACGTTTCTATTCTTTACGCCGGAGAAGCCGTGGATATGTCGGGTATCCCGGCTGGACAAACGGCGCGTTTCACATTACCGATGCAGGGTTGATCATGTTTTCTGAATCTCCAATTACGCGCCGGCCCAGTCGCCGGATCCATGTAGGCAATGTCCCCATTGGCGACGGTGCGCCCATTGCTGTGCAATCGATGACCAATACCGAAACAACCGATGTGCAAGCGACGGTGGCGCAGATTAAGCGTATTCAGGCTGTTGGTGGAGAAATTGTACGCGTCTCAGTGCCGACCATGGATGCAGCTGAGGCGTTTAAGCACATCAAGCAGCAGGTGACCGTGCCATTGGTGGCTGATATTCACTTTGATTATCGCATTGCACTGAAAGTTGCTGAGTACGGTGTTGATTGCTTGCGTATTAACCCCGGTAATATCGGTAACATGGATCGTGTTCGTGCGGTGGTTGATTGCGCTAAAGATAAAAATATTCCCATCCGTATTGGCGTTAACGGTGGATCTCTGGAAAAAGATTTGCAGGAAAAATACGGCGAGCCAACCCCAGAAGCGCTGGTTGAATCGGCGATGCGGCATGTTGATATTCTTGAGAAACTGAATTTCAATCAATACAAAGTCAGCGTGAAGGCCTCAGATGTATTTTTGGCTGTTGGCGCATATCGCCTGCTTGCCAAGCAAATTGATAACCCATTGCATTTAGGCATTACTGAAGCCGGTGGCTTCCGCGCTGGTGCGGTAAAAAGTGCCGTTGGTTTGGGCATGCTTCTGGCAGAGGGTATCGGCGATACCATCCGGATCTCATTGGCGGCTGATCCGGTTGAAGAGATAAAGGTGGGTTTCGATATCCTCAAGTCACTCCGCATCCGCTCCCGTGGAATTAATTTCATTGCCTGCCCGAGTTGTTCTCGGCAGGAGTTCGATGTGATTGGCACAGTGAATGCGTTAGAACAGCGTGTCGAAGATATTCTCACACCCATGGATGTATCCATTATTGGCTGTGTCGTGAATGGGCCAGGTGAAGCTGAGGTTTCCGACCTGGGGCTGACGGGTGCGCGCAATATGAGCGGTTTTTATCTGGACGGCAAGCGTCAGAAAGAACGACTACGTAACGATGATTTAGTGGATCAACTTGAGAAAAGGATCCGTGCTAAGGCAGCGATGCTGGATGAAAGGAATCGAATTGCTGTGCGCAGCGAAGACGCGTAACCCGACGCCGAGATTTCGCGCAGAAGTGGTTTGTTGTTTGCGCACTTAGCCCCTATAATACGGGGCTTTTTTATCACCAAACATGTAGAGATTGGCCGTGTCAAAACAACTTCAGGCAGTCCGCGGTATGAACGATGGGCTACCAGACCAAACCAAACTTTGGCAGTGGGTTGAGAATAAAATCCGAACTGTGGTCGCCAATTACGGTTACCAAGAAATCCGTACCCCTATCGTTGAAAGTACTGACTTGTTCAAACGTTCCATCGGTGAAGTCACAGATATTGTTGAAAAGGAAATGTACACCTTTGATGATCGCAATGGCGACAGCCTGACTCTGCGACCAGAAGGGACCGCAAGTTGTGTTCGCGCAGGCAATCAACATGGTTTGCTGTACAATCAACAACAGCGATTGTGGTATATGGGGCCGATGTTTAGGCATGAACGCCCGCAAAAAGGCCGATATCGTCAGTTCCATCAATTCGGCGTAGAAACCTACGGATTGGATGGCCCCGATATCGACCTCGAGTTGATTCTGATGAGCGCACGGTTATGGCGCGAGTTTGGTTTGAGCGACTGTGTCAGGTTGGAAATTAACTCGCTGGGCTCCGCACAAGCGCGTTCAGCTTATCGTGAAAAGTTAGTTCGCTATCTCGACAACCACCGTGACTCGTTAGATGAAGACAGTTTGCGCCGTATGCAGACCAACCCACTGCGCGTTTTGGATAGCAAGAACCCTCAGGTGCAAGCTGTCGTGGCGAACGCGCCGCAGCTGCTTGATCATTTAGACGTAGAGTCGAAGCAACATTTTGACACTCTGTGTGAACGATTGACACAATTAGGAATCGAATTCGAGGTTAACCCTCGTTTGGTTCGTGGTTTAGATTATTACAATCGCACTGTGTTTGAATGGGTGACAGAGAGTTTAGGCGCGCAAGGCACCGTGTTAGCCGGTGGGCGTTATGATGGCCTTGTCGAGCAGTTAGGGGGTAAAGCAACACCTGCTGTCGGTTTCGCAATGGGGCTTGAGCGTTTGGTTTTGCTTATTGAAACACGCCAGACCGTCACGGTTTCTGATGCAGCGGCCGACGTGTATGTCATTGCGATGAGCGAGGATTGCGCCGTTTACGCGACGCAGGTTGCTGAGCAATTGCGTGAAAGCTTTACGGCGCTGCGAGTGCAGATGCACTGCGGCGGCGGCAATATGAAGAAACAGATGAAGCGCGCGGACAAGATAGGAGCACAGCTTGCAATCATTGTTGGTGAGCAAGAAAGGCAGGAGCAGCAGGTCAGCGTTAAACCATTGCGTGGTGAAGGTGCACAGCACACCCTTGAGCACGCGCTATTAAACGCTCACGTAGCACAATTTTTTGATTTGGACGATTCGGGCTTCGCAGCAGCGCAAGCTTAACGACGTAAAGAGGTAGAGAAGTGGAACAATTCGCAACAGAAGAACAACAAGTTGAAGCGATTAAGCGATTTTGGAAGGACAATGGCATCGCCATCATCGTGGGCGCAGTTATCGGTCTGGGTGGTTTATGGGGGTGGCGTTACTACTCAGAGAGTCAAATCAGCGCCAAAGAAGCAACGTCTTTACAATACCAAAACGTCGTTGAAAATTTGCAAGCGAACGGCAACATGGATGAAGCTGCGGCCTTTATTCGCGAAAACGCTGGCACGGGTTATGCGCCACTCGCCGCGTTAGTGCTCGCACAGCAAGCCGTTGATGCCGGCGACTTTGCGCAAGCCAGTGAACATTTGCGCAACGCCGCTGATAGCACCGATGGTGCTGTTTCAGACGTGGCTAAACTACGCCTGGCTCGGGTGCTTCTCGCACAAAATGAAGCACAACAAGCGTTGGATACTCTGCTAACTGTGTCTGACGAAGCGTTCGACGCTCAAGTAGAAGCGATTAAAGGTGATGCCTATGTGGTGCTTGCTGATTTTGATAAGGCGCGGTTAGCTTATAGTGAGGCCGTTGCAGCCGATGCGAACAATCGCGTTGTAAAAATGAAGTTAGACAATCTAGCGGTTGCCTCGGGTAGCTAAGGTGCACACAGTGAATATGCTTAAACAGCTGGCTTTAGTCAGTGCGATAGTTACTTTAGCGGGTTGCTCTACCATTTCTGATTGGTTTGCGGATGAAGAAGAGCTTGAGATTCGTCGTTTGGAGCCGATCGATGCGCAATTTCAGCCGGAGCTAATTTGGGATCGTGATATCGGCCATGGCGTTGACCATTACTTCTCAAGGCTTCGCCCGGCTGTGGCTTACGATAAAGTCTATGTGGCTAATCGCCACGGTGATGTGCGCGCTCTGGACAAAGAAACCGGAAAGCGCGTGTGGGCACGTGACTTTTCAATTGAGCGTGATCGCGGCTTTCTCGGCAGTATTTTTCTTTTCTGGACAAGCGGTATCTCGGCCAAGATTTCTGGCGGCATGACAGTCGTAGCAGACACCGCTTATCTTGGTACTGAAGATGGTTTAGTCTATGCGCTCAACGCGGAGACTGGAGAGACCAAATGGCAGACTGATGTGCGCGGTGAAGTCCTGTCAGCGCCAGCGGTTGATAGTGGTATCGTTGTGATTAACACGGGTGCGGGTTCTCTGCTTGGACTCAGTGCCGCTGATGGACAAGAACTTTGGCGCTATGATACCGAAGTACCCCCATTGTCATTGCGCGGTATTTCAAACCCGGTGGCAACCAATGGCGGTGCTATTGTTGGTACGCCTACCGGTAAGCTCCAAGTGAACATTTTAGAATCCGGTTTAGTGGCATGGGAACAGGTTATTGCAACACCCAGTGGTGCGACCGAGCTAGAACGCATCGTAGATATTGACTCTCAGCCAATCGTATTTGGCGGAACAGTGTATACCATCAGTTACGACGGAACGCTTGCAGCGGTTGAGCTGCGCAGCGGTCGGGTTGTGTGGAAGCGGGAATATGCGTCTTATCAATCAGTTGCATTAGTTGGAAACGCACTTTTCGTAGTAGACAATGGCAGTAATGTGTATGCCATTGACCGTCGTAACGGCGTTGAGCTCTGGTCGCAAGGGCGATTAAAAGGTCGTAATCTGACCGGCGCTGAGCCGATGGGCGAGTATATCGTGATCGGAGACAATTATGGTTACTTGCACTGGCTGGAACAAGCCACCGGTACCATTGTTGCCCGCTTTGAGCTTGGCGATGACGACGAAGATGAAGCGGTCTACGTGACGCCCGTTGCGGATGGAAACACCGTCTACGCGACCACTCGAGATGGTGTTATTGCTGCTCTTCGCGTCGCTCCTTAGTTTATTGGAATATTTGAATGTTACCTGTTATTGCCCTTGTGGGCCGACCGAATGTTGGAAAATCAACGCTCTTTAATCGTATGACCAAAACTCGCGATGCGTTGGTTGCTGACTTTCCTGGCCTGACACGAGATCGTAAGTACGGTCAGGCCAAAGTAGACGACCTGGCCTTCATCGTGGTCGATACCGGGGGCATTTCAGGGGATGAGGACGGGATTGATGCCGCCATGGCGGAACAATCACTGTTAGCGATTGTTGAAGCTGACGTGGTGTTTTTTCTGGTCGATGCGCGCGCAGGACTCACGCCGGCGGATCAAGCCATTGCAGAACATCTGCGCAAATCTGAAAAGAAGACCTACGTGGTTGCTAATAAAGTGGATGGCATCGACGGTGACAGTGAAAGCGCGGACTTTTACGCGTTGGGCTTAGGTCAGGTTTATCAGATAGCGGCTGCGCATGGCCGCGGAGTGAGCCAGTTGCTGGATAGTTCTATTCGCCCACTAGAGCAAGATTTCCCAGCGATGATGGTGGTAGAAGAAGCTGCGCCAGCGTCAGAAGAAGATGCTGATGCTCAATTGGAACGATTGCAAGCGCTGCCTATTAAGTTGGCAATTGTAGGTAAACCGAATGTAGGGAAGTCGACCCTCACTAATCGGATCCTTGGCGAGGAGCGCGTTGTTGTCTACGACCAGCCGGGTACGACTCGTGACAGTATCTTTATTGATATGGAGCGCGATGGTCGTGAGTACGTGTTGATTGATACGGCCGGGGTTCGCAAACGTAAGAAAGTGACTGAGGCGGTGGAAAAATTCTCTATCGTCAAAACCCTTCAGGCCATTGAGGCTGCCAATGTGGTACTCATGGTGATCGACGCTCGCGAAGGGATCAGTGATCAAGACTTAAGCTTGCTCGGCTTCGTACTCAATTCCGGACGTTCGCTAGTATTAGCTGTGAACAAATGGGATGGGCTCGACAGCGACGTAAAAGACGAACTCAAGCGTGAACTGGATCGCCGTCTAGGTTTTATCGATTTTGCTCGCTTACACTTTATTTCTGCTTTGCATGGTACCGGTGTAGGGCATCTTTTCGAGTCAGTACAGGAAGCTTACGCGTCAGCTACGCAACGTATCAACACATCAATGCTGACGCGCATCATGGAGATGGCACAAGAAGATCACCTTCCTCCCTTGGTGCGCGGTCGCCGCGTTAAAATGAAGTATGCCCACGCAGGAGGGTATAACCCGCCGGTTATCGTTATCCATGGTAATCAAGTTCAGGACTTGCCCTCATCGTATAAGCGCTACCTGATGAACTATTTTCGTAAGTCATTAAAAACGATGGGAACGCCGATCAGAATCGAGTTCCGTGAAGGCGCTAATCCTTTTGAAGGTAAAAAGAATCAGCTAACGTTGGCTCAGCAACGCCGTAAAAAGCGCGTGATGACTTTCCATAAAAAATCGTAGCGCGCTTATCCATCGATATGCCGCAGTGTCTGCATCATCTGTGATGCGTCTGGTACGGTAATCTGGGGGAGTGCGTTTTTAACCATGTCATCAGCAATACGCGCTGGAAAATTGGCGCTGAACTTAATGAATTTGTCTTTCGATTCAAATAGATAGGTGCTGGTGTATAACGGTTCACCTTGCTCATCTTGAGCTTCAACGTCAAAGAAAGCCCCCTGATACACTGTGTTGCCAATGTGCCAGTCAATCGTGCGCACTCTGCCAATGTCAATGTCGTCAATGTTGCGTGCATTGGCAACGACCTGAATATCACTGATATCACGCGCCAATTCATTGTCCAGCCTTTGCGCTGCGTCGAGGGAAGTGGAAGCGTGCTGCGAAAAAATAGGGTAAACGAAGATATCCAGCACTTCGCGCTCGAATTGTGGGTTGGTGTAGCGTGCGACAGCACCTTTTAGCGGGTCATGATAGAGCTGCATATCGTAAAGCGAAAATTGCCCAATCGCCTGCGGAAGTTTTAAATCCTTTGGGTAATCACTCGCATTTAACACCGTGAAAAGATGTCGAGCGGTGAAAATAGCATCGCGCTGCACATCAAGCATAAACTGAGCAATTGCATCACCTGCGAGTGAACGTTTGATATTCGCATCGGCTTGCTCGCTAACATCGTCATGTTGGTAGATATAATGGCCAAGTGGAATATTGCGCCACGTGACATCGATTTCCGTGACCAACGTTGCATTGGGTTTAACCAACACATTGGCAATCAGTACTTCATAGTCGTAGCCGTCTGCGCTTGCTGCCGCCTCTGAAAAAATCGCGTCTGCTCTTATTTGTTCGAGAAACAGCGAGGGTTCGATAAAGTCCTCAACGCAGTCAGAAACCCTAGTCCCATTCGCTTGCTGTGCACAGGGTTGCAGCACTTTTTCACTGGAATAGGAGGAGAATATACTCGCCGGAGGCAATTTGCTTTCGGTATAGTCCAACGCGGCATCCACGCGGTAGGGTAGCGACAGGAGCAAGCTAGTGCACGCAAAGCGAAACCAGCCTGCTTGCGAAAGCGTGGTCCAGACGGAGGAAAACTGAGTCAGCAAACAGGTATCTCTACACCGAAAATAATCACCCGCTAATGATCGCGCACAACGAGCTTCACTTCAATCAATACGCGACAATTAACTGAGCTTTGTAACGCGACTGTGTATTTCGCCTTGGTGCAATTTAGTCACAACCGTATCGCCAACTGACACCGCGTCATTTGAGTGGATAACAACGTCATCTTTCAGTGTAATGCTGTAGCCTCTGGCAAGCGTTCCTAATGGACTGACCGAATTCAATAATTGCACTTGGTTTTGTAAAGCACGTTGACTATGTTTAATATGATTTTGCATCGCAGCACTTAACCGGTGTTTTTGTTTGTCGAGACTTTGCTGATGCCTCACTAAATCTCGGCGCGGTGCAAGAGCGTTGAGGCGGTCTGACGTGCGTTGCCAGTGATGTTTCGCAACATCGCAACGGCGAAGGATCGTCGAGACTAAACGCACATTTAATTCGTCTAACCGTTGTGCTTGCGCTTGTAAACGCGTGCTAGGGTGGTTTCTGTTTAAGCGCTGGTCAACAACCCCAATAGCATGCTTCGCTTGTTGCAGAATACGTAGCATGTGCTGGCGCAAAGCCCGCTGATGAGTGCCCAGCTGGACCCCTTGGTGTTGAACATCTTGGCTGATCAGCTCGGCCGCAGCGCTGGGAGTAGGGGCCCGAACATCGGCGACATAATCTGCAATGGTGATATCCACTTCGTGGCCCACAGCGCTCACGATAGGGATCGCCGACTCACGTATCGCGTAGGCTAATGCCTCATCATTAAAACACCACAGGTCCTCAATCGAGCCGCCCCCTCGGCCCACGATCAACACATCGACTTCGTTACGCTGATTGGCGACTCTGATCGCATGCATCAATTGCTCAGCGGCTGCGTCTCCCTGCACCTGCGCGGGATATACCATCACTTGCGTTGCGGGGCTACGGCGTTTCAGCACGGTTAATATATCGTGTAACGCTGCGCCAGTGGGTGATGTGATTACGCCCACGCGCGCAATGTGCGTTGGCAACGGGCGCTTAAGTTCATTGCTGAACAGGCCCAGCCCGTTCAATTTCATCTTTAACTGTTCGAAAGCCGCTTGCAATGCGCCGCTACCATCCAACTCCAGATGTTCACAAATCAACTGGTAATCGCCGCGCGCTTCGTACAGTGAAAGGTTACCGCGTACGAGCACTTTGTCGCCTTCTTTCGGACGTATCTTAACGCGCGTATTGGCGCCACGAAACATGGCTGCTTTAATCTGCGCTTTAGCGTCTTTCAGAGTGAAGTACCAGTGCCCACTGGATGCCGCTGTAAAATTTGATATTTCAGCTGATATCCACACACTGCCGACTTCTCCCTCCAAAAGGTTTCTTACCCAACGATTTAGCTTGGATACTGAATAGATTTGGCGCTGGCCGAAAGAACCGGAGGCGGCAGGACGAAATGGGTTGTGAGGCATGCGATAAGTTTTTCTGCTGATTAGTGCGAAAGTCAGTTTACCTCAATTCTAAAAAACACTACAATTGCGCCGCAACTAAAACCTGTTTATGTAGGTGCTATTGCATGTTGCGAATCGCTAAAGAAGCCCTGACTTTTGACGACGTTTTACTCGTTCCCGGTCACTCCCAAGTACTGCCTCACATGGCGAATCTCAAAACCCAGCTGACCCGAAAAGTTTCGCTCAATATCCCGATGGTATCTGCGGCTATGGACACGGTGTCTGAAGCTCGGCTAGCCATTGCGCTAGCGCAAGAAGGCGGTATAGGTTTTATTCATAAGAACATGACGGCAGAGCAGCAAGCCGAGCACGTTCGTCAGGTTAAAAAATACGAAAGCGGTGTAGTATCTGATCCAGTCACGGTGATGCCCACCGCGACAATCGGGGAAGTTAACGCATTGAGCAAAAAGCTGGGCTATTCCGGCTTTCCCGTCATCGACAAAGACAATAAGCTTGTCGGGCTTGTGACGGGGCGTGACCTGCGCTTTGAAAATCGCCATGATCAGGCAATTAGCCAAGTGATGACGCCCAAAGAACGTTTGGTGACGGTAAAAGCCGGCGCGAGTTCAGAGACCGTACTGGAATTAATGCATGAACACCGGATTGAGAAAATTCTGGTGGTTGATGACGATTTCAAACTGTCTGGCTTGATCACGGTTAAAGATTTCCAAAAAGCTGAGAGCAAACCTAATGCGTGCAAAGACGAGTTGGGTCGTTTGCGCGTGGGCGCAGCAGTAAGCGTAGGGCCAGGTACAGACGAGCGCATTAAAGCGTTGGTTGAAGCAGACGTTGATGTATTACTGATTGATACCTCTCATGGCCATTCTCAAGGCGTCATTGATCGCGTTAAGAAAATACGAGAAGACTACCCCCAGGTGCAATTGATCGCAGGAAACGTGGCAACCGGTGAAGGCGCGCTCGCGCTGGCCGACGCCGGTGTTGATGCCGTTAAGGTGGGTATAGGTCCGGGCTCCATTTGTACAACGCGGATCGTTACGGGCTGTGGCGTGCCTCAAATTACAGCCGTTAGCGACGCGGTTGAAGCATTGCAAGGCCGTGGTATTCCAGTGATCGCCGATGGTGGTATTCGCTTTAGCGGTGACGTGGCCAAGGCGATCGCCGCGGGTGCCAGCTGTGTCATGGTAGGTAGTATGCTAGCTGGCACCGAGGAAGCGCCTGGCGAGGTAGAACTGTATCAAGGACGTTATTACAAATCTTATCGCGGTATGGGGTCTTTAGGGGCGATGAACCAAAGCCACGGCTCATCTGATCGTTATTTCCAGGAAAGTAACAATGCTGAAAAACTGGTGCCAGAAGGCATCGAAGGGCGGGTTGCCTATAAAGGGCCAATCGCCAATATTATTCATCAACAAATGGGCGGATTACGTTCTGCTATGGGGCTAACCGGTTGCGCAACGATTGATGAATTACGTACAAAACCTGAATTTGTCAAAGTGACAGCGGCGGGTATGGGTGAGTCTCATGTACACGATGTGAGCATCACCAAAGAAGCTCCCAATTATCGCTTAGGCTAGTTTAGGAAATTATAATGACCGCAAATATTCACGACCAACGCATACTCATCCTTGATTTTGGTTCTCAGTACACGCAACTTATTGCGCGCCGTGTGCGCGAAATCGGCGTCTACTGTGAACTATGGGCCTGGGACGTGAGCGAAGCACAAATTCGCGAGTTTAATCCCGATGGTATTATTCTTTCTGGTGGCCCGGAGTCAGTATCTGAGCCTGATTCACCGCGTGCACCAGAGTATGTGTTTACTGCGGGTGTGCCTGTATTTGGCATTTGTTACGGCATGCAAACCATGGCGGAACAACTGGGTGGGCGTGTGCAATGTTCAAACTTACGTGAGTTCGGCTACGCACAAGTTGAGTTGACGACGCCCACGAGTTTGTTCGAAAACATTGAAGATCTCATCGGGGCAAACGGCAATGCACTGATCGATGTCTGGATGAGCCATGGCGACAAAGTCATGGATATTCCGCAAGGTTTTACCACGGTTGCGAAAACGCCGAGCTGCCCGCACGCGGCGATGGTGAATGTGGAAAAACGTTTTTACGGCGTGCAGTTCCACCCGGAAGTGACACACACTCGCCAAGGGCAACGCATACTTCAACATTTTGTTATGGACATATGCGGCTGTGAAAAGCTGTGGACACCCGCGGCGATTATTGATGATGCGATTGAGCGCATGAAAGCACAGATTGGTAATGACCGTGTTATCCTCGGATTGTCAGGCGGTGTTGACTCATCAGTCACCGCGATGCTACTGCACCGGGCCATCGGCAAGAATCTTACCTGTGTCTTTGTAGACAACGGCTTACTGCGCCTCAATGAAGGGCAGCAGGTGATGGATATGTTTGGCAACCATTTCGGTCTGAACATTATCAAAGTAGACGCCGAAGCGCGTTTTCTGGCTGCGCTGGCCGGTGAAGATGAGCCGGAAGCTAAACGCAAAATCATTGGCGGTGAGTTTGTTAAGGTGTTTGATGAACAAGCCAGTTTGCTCGAAGACGCGAAATGGCTGGCGCAGGGCACTATCTACCCTGATGTCATCGAGTCTGCCGGTTCGGCTACCGGCAAAGCTCATGTGATTAAGTCTCACCATAACGTCGGTGGATTGCCTAAAGACATGAAAATGGGCCTGGTTGAACCATTGCGTGAGCTGTTCAAAGACGAAGTACGTAAGATTGGTCTTGAGCTGGGTTTGCCCTACGATATGCTCTACCGTCACCCATTTCCGGGGCCCGGGCTGGGTGTGCGTGTGCTGGGTGAAATCAAAAAGGAATACTGTGACCTATTGCGCCGCGCCGATGCCATTTTCATTGAAGAACTGCATCGAGCCGAGCTCTATCATAAAGTCAGCCAAGCCTTCACTGTGTTCTTACCCGTACGCTCTGTAGGGGTCATGGGCGATGCACGCAAATATGATTGGGTTGTGTCGTTACGCGCCGTCGAAACCATTGACTTTATGACAGCGCACTGGGCACATTTGCCGTATGATTTCCTAGGCCATGTATCCAACCGTATTATCAATGAAATTGACGGGATTTCCCGCGTCGTTTACGACATTTCGGGTAAGCCACCGGCGACCATTGAGTGGGAATGATTATCTGGCAATCCGTTTTACCTGTTGCCAGAGGCTAACCCGGGGTCACAGAAAAGTCGCTATTTCAGATAGCGACTTTTTTTGTTGTGCGTGCAGCGGAACACTGGCATCGTCTGCAGGGTATCCGGCGATGAGCAGCATGTAAGGGCGTTCGTCATCTGGCCGGTTGCAGATTTTGGATAAAAATGACATTGGCTTCGGCGTATGCGTTAACGTAACCAACCCTGCAGTGTGCAGCGCGGTAATCAACATACCGGTGGCGATACCCACCGACTCATGCACGTAATAGTTAGTTTGTTTGTCGTCACTGCTGACACCCCCTTTCTTTTGACTAAAGATGGCAATCAGCCAAGGCGCGTGCGCTAAGTAAGGTTTTTGCGCGTCGGTGCCCAGCGGCTTTAGGGCGTTTAACCACTCTTCGCCAGCGCGACCCTCATAAAAGCCTCTCTCGTGCGCTTCGGCTTGTTCACGAACCTGTTGCTTGATCTCATCAGAGTGAATGGCAACGAAGTGCCAGGGTTGATGATTGGCCCCACTGGGGGCCGTGCCTGCGGCACGAAGGCAATGCTCAATAACCGACTTATCCACCGTACGGTCGCTGAATTGTCGGATACTGTGTCGACGTTTCATGAGGGTGTAAAACGCTTCGGCCCGAGATGCCATTTCCTCAGGGGAATACTCAATATAGTCTTGTAGCGGGGTCGCATCGTGTGCTTGCATAAAATCACCTCTTTTTAAGCTACATACTACACATTTTCGTAAAAAATACAGGCCATCAAATACCATTGACTTGCGATACTGTAGCCTTTAGAAAATAAGCGCATAACCGTAAAAATATACAATTACCATATTTAGCGGCAGCGCAGACAAAAGCGTATTTAAACTAGGGCCTGTTAATTTTTCATTTTATACAACCGGTGACCGGCACAGGCTGGAGTCTGATTCTTTCACCAGCGAGGAATGAGGAGCGTCGTTTGGTTAATCCAAATTAGCGACAAATGACGAAGTTGGTGAAAGAATCAGGCCCAGCCCTCGGGTCGAGTCCCAATATTCCACACTTTTTGTTGCGAATTCCTTATTTAGAGTGACTAAACTTCGGCATTCACGCCTCAATTGTGAAATATTGGACGCTCGACGTTGTATAAAATGAAAAGTTATCAGGCCCAATACTTGCGTATTGTATTCCATACGCCGCCGTGTTCAGACAGTCATAAATCTGCAATGACTTCAGTATGTAATATGCAACCCTTTGAAAAAGAGGCATATCTTCGTGCGATATAAAAGTATTAATACCGTGGTGATGGCACCTGTCATTGTCAGCCTGCTGTTGCTGATTTCACTTAGCGGGTTCAGCCTTTATAAAACCTTTTGGCTGCTCAATCAATTTGACCGACTTGAAGAGACGGTCGTTGATGCCGAGCGCGACGTATCTCAGGTATTGAATGATTTTAAGACACAGGTTCAGGAATGGAAGAACGTGTTGCTACGAGGGTATGAACCATCTGATCGAGACAAATACTGGCAGCGATTTAAAGACAAAGAACAGCATATTCAATCGACGCTGAGTAGCTTGTTGACAGATCGCAGCCTAGGGCCGGATACCGCCTCTACCATAGAAGCGTTCTTAGCCTCTCATCAATTGATGGCGCAGCAATATCGCGAAGGCTATGAACAATTCGTGCAATCTGGTTTTGACCCAAAGGTGGGTGACGCCGCGGTGCGAGGGATTGATCGGGAACCCGCCAAACTGTTGTCTGGGTTGGCTGAGAAAATGGCATTGCGTGCATCAACAGCGGTAGAAGAGCTAAAGTCCACGACACGACAAACTATGCTATTCATCTCTGTTGCTATCGTAGCCATGTTTATCTTAACGGTGTTCTACGTGACGCGACGTTTACGCACTCAATTGATTAAGCCCATCAAGCATATCGCGCAACGAATTGATGGACTTGCGCGTTCAGACTACGCACAGGAGCTGAATTACCAGAGTCAGAACGAGCTTGGTGTGTTAGCAGATGCTGCGCGAACGCTCCAGCAAAAGCTTTCTCAGTCTGTTGCTTCTCTGGTTGATGCAGAAGCGCATGTTAAAGCTGCGAGCGGCACGTTAGTGGGTGTGACACATGATATTCGTAGTGGCTCAGAAGAGCAGGCCAACGCCTCTGTGACACTGGGAGAATCAACAGAGTCTTTATCTAATAGCGTTGAACAGTTAGTTGCGATTGCGGCGCAAGTGAGTAAAGCGTCTGACTCTGCAAAAAACAACGTGAGCGAATGTTACACGACATTTGAAAATGCCAATAAGGGATTCGGCGCGTTGGCGGACACAGTCAATGAATCCAGTGGTATTGTTGAAGCGTTACAGAGTCGAAGCGCGAACATTTTAAATGTGGTTAATGTGATCAATGAAATTGCGGATCAAACCAATTTACTCGCCTTAAACGCGGCGATTGAAGCTGCCCGGGCTGGCGAACATGGGCGGGGCTTTGCCGTGGTTGCTGACGAAGTGCGTGCGCTTGCCGCCAAAACGCAGCAATCCACACGGGAGATCAATGCGATTCTCACGGCGTTTGAAAAGGAGGCGCAAAGCGCGGTCAGTGCAATGCAACAAGGAAAGCAATTGTCAGATGCAAACGCTAAGGAAGCAAACGACGCGTTACAAACGTTACATGCTGTGGTAGGCGATATTGAAGTGACCCACAAAGCGGTAGTAAAGCTTAATAACGTCACGTCAGGCCAGACAGCGGTAGTCGAGCAGGTAACGGGTATTACTGACCGTATCGTGGCACTGGCTGAACAGTATCGTGCACTCTCAGAGCGTAAAGATATTGAGGAGCACATGACACTCGCTTCCGGGCGTGTGGATGCCGTAGTGAGATCGTTAACGCACTGATCGATTTGAATTCAGAGCGAGTAATACAATCATGATGTGCTTGCTCTATACCTTATGATCCCATTGGTATTTCACCCGATTTACAGTCAATTAGAGCTGCCCACGCGGCATCGTTTTCCGATTGAAAAATATCAGGGGATCCGCGACCGGTTGGCGCAGCTTGGTGTGCCTGATGATTGGTTTCATGAGCCTACACCGTTAACACTCAGTGAGCTTAGCCGCGTATTTGAGCCCAACTATTTGACTCAGCTCAGCGGCGGTACGCTGGATCCAAAAGCCATGCGGCGTATTGGCTTTCCATGGTCTAGCCAATTAATTGATCGGACGTTGACCGCTGCCGCAGGTACGGTACTCACCGCTCAGCTTGCTTTGACGCACGGTAAGGCCCTGAATCTCACCGGCGGATATCACCATGCGTTTGCCAATTACGGTTCGGGTTTTTGCATGATAAATGACCTTTATCTTGCGGCGTTGCAGATGTTAAAACAGCCCGGCATCGATCGTGTTTTAATCTTTGATTGCGATGTGCACCAAGGTGATGGAACGGCCAAATTAGCGTCAAACAATGCACAAGTGTTTACGGTTTCATTGCATGGCGAGAAAAACTTTCCGTACCGAAAGCAATGCTCCGACCTTGATTTTGCCTTGGGTAAAGGCATGCAGGATGACGAGTATCTTAGTGTTGTTGATGATGCGCTGAGTTTAGCGTTACGAACAGCAGCGCCTGACGCAGTTATTTATGATGCCGGTGTAGATATTCATCAGAATGATGATTTAGGCCATCTTGCTATATCAACGGCTGGCATTCTTGCTCGAGACCGCCTTGTGTTTGATACGTGCAGACAGCATTCATTACCCATTGCTGCGGTCATTGGCGGTGGATATCAGCGCGATATTGAGGCTTTAGTCAGTGTGCATTTACAGCTTTTCATCGCCGCTGGGGTAGTGCTATAAAAAGCGTAACTGTATCCCCAGACCAATGCGTTCTTGGGCTCGATTATAATCGATCAACGAATCCCCGTAGCCGTTGAAATACTGAAAGAGCAAATCGTAACGTTCGTTTAACGGGTAATTGACATTAAATTCAATGCCGCCGCGATTGTTGTCAAATCGAAGGTTGTTGCGAAGGATCACCAATAAATCTACTGGCCCCCAGTTGACCCCATAGCCAATTTCCATGCGACCATAGAAATCATTGATATCAGGGTTATCATCGCCTGTCGGATCCATCGGATCTGTCTTATCGTCTTCCGGTAGCCTCAACCAGGTTTTTACGTAATAAAGCGAATCTTCATCACTAAACAGCGCTGACGCAATTATCCGGTTCCAACTGCGTGAACGAAGCCCACTTTGCCCGTTACTTTGATGATTCAAGCCAAGCTGGACCGCATTAAAGCGATAACCAAGCACATTCAAATCGGCGTCCCATTGATAAAAAACTTCGGGCTCATAATTGGTCTCACGAAACGGTTTTGAGGCTGCATCGTTATAGACCTGCCAGTACGAAACGGCAGTGAAACCAAAGTAGACACCACTGGATTCATCGCTTTGAATATACAGTGGCACTTTGACACTCACTTGAAATTTGGCCTCGGCGTTGTCGACATTTTCGCTCGTCAAGGTGGTGTCGCCAAGCGTGTTGGGGTTAGTGATATGCGTTACCGGTAATAGGTAGTTACGGCGATGTTGGCTAATCGAAAATGGATTAGTATTGGCCTCTTTGTCGGCTTTACCGCGCGTATCCAACAACGAGGGCGTCGGAGATTCAGCATTTTTCTGAATCATGTTTTGCGCCAACACCGGCATGGCAAATAGTGCCGCCATGGCACTCGGCAGTATCCATTTCATCGTATCAGTTAATTCCAGTGTTAATGGTTGGGAAGCGACAGCGATTGCTCTTCCGCTGATGCAAATATTGAGAGCGGTGAACCGGCTGCTTCGATAAATATTTTACAGTGTTCAATGATCGCATCAACGTCGTTGTCGGTGCGTTCAGGATCATGGCTATACAACGCTAACTGTTTACTGTTACTCGCCATGGCAAGTTTTACCGCTTCTTCTGCTACAGAGTGACCCCAGCCAGATTTTGCGGGCATGTCACTTAACATATACTGCGCATCATGGATCAACAGATCAGCATCGCGGCAAAATTCCACAAAGGTGAGAAAATCGCTGCTTTTCTTGTAGGGGGGATACAGCTCATTGTCGGTGAGGTAAACAACCTTGGCATTCGACGTTTGAATAGCGTAAGCCACACCTCCACCGGGATGATTGATAGGCATTCGTTTGATCACGGCATCCCCACAAGCCCATTGGCAGGTCTGGACAGGCTTGGCCGTAATTTGGATTATTGACGCTAACGCACTGGCCGGAACAGGAAACAACGAACCATTCATTTGTTCCAGAACGGCGTGCGTGTTGCCGTCGTGAACGATGCCGGGTGTGATAAATATCTCCCGGTCAGGCTGAAAAATTGGTGCAAAAAACGGAAAGCCCTGAATGTGATCCCAATGATTGTGAGACAACAACACGTGAACGGGCGTGGTTTTCGACAGCAACTTTTTACCAAGTAAGCGTATACCGGTTCCCGCATCAAGAATGATATCTGTGCCGTCATTTAGCGCCACGTGCACGCACGCGGTATTTCCACCATAGCGCACGAACTCTTTGCCCGGCGTCGGTATCGAACCTCTTACCCCGTAAAACGTAATTTGCATGCTTTCCCCAAAGCTAAGCAACAACCTTTATAACGTGGTGGTAAACTCCACCACACTATCTAAGTTCAACAATTGCTTTTCACCGCTACGTCGATTCTTGTACTCGACCTGCTGATTGTCAAGGTTTCGCTCTCCAATCACAATACTGTGCGGAATGCCAATGAGCTCCATATCGGCAAACATGACGCCGGGTCGCTCTTTGCGGTCATCGAAAAGAACGTCGATGCCTCGCTCTGTCAATGCCTGGTACAGCGTCTCGGCGGCTTCTTTAATGCGGTGGCTTTTATGCATATTCATGGGAATAAGCACAACCTTGAAGGGCGCTAATGCGTCGGGCCAGATAATGCCGTATTTGTCGTGATTTTGTTCAATGGCGGCAGCTACAATCCGCGAGACGCCGATCCCGTAGCATCCCATCAACAAGGTTTCGTGCTTGCCTGATTCACTCAACACGCCACAATTCATCGCTTTAGAGTATTTATCACCGAGCTGGAAAATATGTCCTACTTCAATCCCACGGCGAATATCCAAGCGGCCATTACCACAAGGCGATGGATCACCTTTTACGACGTTACGAATATCTTCAATGTGGATCGCCTCTGGCCAGTTTGCGCCCGTGAAAAACACGCCTTTTTCGTTTCCTGCACAGGTAAAGTTCGCTAAACGCGCAGCGCTGCGGTCAACAACCAGAGAAATGTTCAGGTCAATAGGACCGACACTGCCAGCGGGGCACGATAATGTATGCTGTAATTGCTTCTCGTTAGCGAGTGTAAACGGTGAAAAGACACCGTTCAGTTTTTCAGCTTTGATTTCGTTCAGGGTATGATCAGCTCGCAATGCCAAAGCGACTAGCGGAGCATCAACGGCGCCAGGCTCATCGGTGTGTGCGATTGCCACTACCACTTTGACTGCTTGCTCGACAGGCGTTTCTTGCTGTTCGCACAGTTGTTCAAGTGTTTCAAGCTCAGGCAGGCCGAGCCGTTCTCGATTGGCACTGGCGGTTTGTTGTTCCTCTTTGGGAAGCGCCTCTGCCGTTTCAATGTTGGCGGCATAATCAGAACCATCGCTGAAAACAATATCGTCTTCGCCTGAGTCTGCCAATACGTGAAACTCGTGGCTTACACTGCCACCGATTGCGCCAGAGTCGGCGATAACAGGGCGATACTCTAAACCGCAGCGCTCAAATACATTACAGTATGCACGGTGCATTTCATCATAGGTGTTTTGCAGTGAGGTTTGGTCGAGGTGAAAAGAGTAAGCGTCTTTCATGATAAATTCGCGGCTGCGCATTATCCCAAAGCGTGGACGGACTTCGTCGCGAAATTTGGTTTGAATCTGAAACAGGTTGAGTGGAAGTTGTTTGTAGCTGCTAACCTCGTTGCGGACCAATGCCGTAATCACTTCTTCGTGCGTTGGGCCGAGTACGAAATCTCTGTCGTGACGATCCTTGATGCGCAACAACTCCGGGCCGTATTCTTCCCATCGTCCAGACTCTTCCCATAAATCGCCAGGCTGCACCACCGGCATCATCACTTCGATCGCGCGCGCTTTGTTCATCTCTGAGCGCACAATATCGGCTACCTTATTTAATACGCGTAAGCCCGTGGGTAGCCAAGTATAAAGACCCGATGCCAGTTTGCGGATCATACCCGCCCGCAGCATGAGTTGATGACTGACGACTTCAGCGTCGGCTGGCGTTTCTTTTTGGGTCGAGAGTAAGTACTGGCTGGTGCGCATTGATTGTGCAATTCCGTGGTAAAATCAAAAACACGCGTATTCTAGCAGTCGCCTTACAGATGGCAAAACCTTATTCCCGGATCCAGACTAGCTCACGTGTTTTAAAGAAATGACCGTCGCGGTAGTGCCATCAACGTGCCAACGGATATCAATGTGGTACAGGCGCAAGGTATAGATTTTATCGTCATGCACGCGGGCTTTGTAGGCAGGTCTTGGATCCTGTGCAATTGATAATTCGATCACGGACTTTAGCGATGGGTAACGGGCTTGATGTGTGAGCAAATCCTGCTGCGCTGCGTCACTGAAAGCCACCGATAGCGACTCGCCAGGTGGGGTGTCTGCATACCCTGCTTGTGCGTTCGCTACACTATCGGCATAGGGTATATAAGGCTTGATATCCAAAATGGGTGTTCCATCAAGTAAATCGATACCGGCAACGGTCAGTTGCAGCGCACCGTTATTAACTCGGTGATGTTTGTATTCAACCAGTGATTGTCCTATCGGATTGGGCCGAAAAGAACTGCGGCTGGCGAATACGCCAATTTTACTGTTCCCGCCTAGACGAGGAGGACGAACTAATGCTGTTGGGGGGCGGTCGAGGTGTTCATGAAACGCAAATAAGAGCCATAAGTGGCTAAATTGGTCGATGCCGCGCAGATAATCAGTATCGTTGAAGGTCGCAGTAAAGTGTATGGTGCCTTCAACGGATCGGGCGAGCGCGGGCTGACGAGGGATGCCAAATTTCTGTGAGTAGGGCGTGGTGATAAAACCAATGGGTTCAACATGCATGCTACGTCTTGTCTAACCTTCGCAAAAAGATGGTGACATATTCTGCAACACATTCGGTGTTGTCTGTCATAATTTAATCACATCTGTAGGTTATCGTTACTGAGTCATATTATGACATGTATTGTAAAGATCCCATCCATTTAGGCCCGTTTCGACGGGCCATTTTTTTGCGATGTAAAAAGAACTGTTGAAATCTATCGCAAATAGCCCAACATCAGCGAATAGCGCTCAGCAAGCGTAGCGTTCAATTAAGTGGATAATTTATTGAGTCACGATAGGAAAATTATGATCTCAGTTTCTCACCTTTCTAAACACTTCGATTCATTTAAGGCGGTAGACGACTTGTCGTTTAGCGTTAAGCCCGGCGACATAGTCGGGTTTCTAGGGCCAAATGGTGCGGGAAAATCGACGACCATGAAAATGCTAACGGGGTTTTTGCGCCCCACGTCCGGCGACATCACGGTGGACGGACTTAGCATCAGTGAACATGCAAAAGCCATTCAAGCCAAAATTGGTTATCTACCGGAGGGCGCGCCTGCCTACGGCGATATGACCGTGATTCAGTTTCTCAACTTTATTGCAGATGTGCGAGGCCTGAAAGGCGATACAAAGACGCGTAGCATTCAGAGCGTAATAGAAAAGGTCACTTTGGCGGATGTATTGGACAGACCTATCGAAAATCTTTCAAAAGGATTTAAGCGACGTGTTGGTCTTGCTCAGGCGATTATTCATGATCCACAAATTCTGATCCTAGATGAACCCACCGACGGACTCGACCCTAATCAAAAACATCAGGTCAGAGAGCTGATCCAGCAGTTGTCGAAAGATAAGCTGGTGATTGTTTCTACCCATATTCTCGAAGAAGTCACAGCCGTCTGCAATCGGGTTATGGTCATTGCTGACGGTAAGTTACGCTTTGATGATACGCCGGAGGGATTGCTGAAGCAGTCTCGCTATCATAAAGCCATTACATTGCATTTGAGCTATCAATCTGACATTTCTGGGTTAGCTGAGTTAGCTGGCGTTGCCGATATGGAAGTTGACCGGCCTACCGGAAAGGTCACGCTTTTTCCGGAACCCGGCATGGATATTTTGCATCTTGTCACTGAGTACATTCAGTTGCGTAAACTCCCCGTCGACACTTTATATATAGAGCAGGGGCGTTTGGATGAAGTGTTCCGTCAAATCACACAGCAGGAGGTCGCATGAGCCAGGTTGGCACTATTTTTAGGCGCGAATTTGCGAGTTTCTTTGCAACACCAGTAGCCTACGTATTTATCACGATTTTTTTGGTATTAAGCGGTGTGTTCAGTTTCTTTATTGGTCAGCTTTATGAGCGCGGCCAAGCCGATCTGCTGCCGTTTTTTAATTTTCACCCCTGGCTTTATCTATTTTTGGTGCCAGCAATTGCCATGAGAAGTTGGTCGGAAGAACGAAAATCCGGCACGATAGAGTTACTCATGACGTTGCCGGTAACAACCACTCAAGCGGTCCTCGGTAAATTTTTCGCGGCGTGGGCGGTGCTTGGGCTTTCTTTGTTGCTAACCTTTCCATTATGGCTCACGGTCAATTACCTGGGTAACCCCGATAACGGCATTATCGTTGCTGCCTACTTAGGTAGCTGGTTAATGGCTGGTGGCTTCCTGGCAATCAGTTTGTGCATGTCGGCATTGACGAAAAATCAAGTTGTTGCCTTCATTTTAGCCATCGTTGTGTGTTTCATTTTTGTACTCAGTGGCAGTGGTGTGGTTTTAGACGCCTTTCAAGGGTGGGCACCCTCTATTGTTTTGGATACGGTAGCGTCGTTTAGCTTTTTAACGCATTTTGAGGCGATGGCGAAAGGCGTACTGGCCCTTAACGATGTGGCGTATTTTTTGATTGTTATGGTGATATGGCTGGTTGCAAATCATATGGTCATCAGTCAGAAGAAGGCGGATTAATTATGAATAAATCATTCTCCCTGACACTTGCCAGCGTTGTTCTGGCAGCATTATTTTTCGCCCTTGTGGTAATCAATAACCAAGCGCTTGATAGTGTACGCGTCGATTTGACTGAAAATCAGGTGTATTCGTTATCTGATGGCAGCAAACAGGTCATTGATGAACTGGACGAACCCATTAACTTATATTTCTTCTTTTCTGATAGCACCAGCAAGGGCATGACTGGGTTACGTAATTACGCTAACCGCGTGGAAAGTCTATTGCGCGAGTATGCGAAGTATTCTCAAGACAAGATCCGCTTGCATGTGATCGACCCCGTACCCTTTTCTGAAGCAGAAGATCAAGCGGCACAGTATGGTCTGACAGGGGCCGCGATTGGTCAGATAGGCGAGTCTATTTACTTTGGGCTAGCGGGCACCAATGCAGTTGACGACCAGCAGGTTATTGGCTTTTTCGATCCACAGAAAGAAACCTTCTTAGAGTATGATATCAGTCAACTGGTATACCAACTCAGCGACCCAGAACCTGTTAATGTGGCCGTGTTGACCAGTATCGGCGTAGACGGTGGTCAAAACCCGATGACTGGGCAATTTGAACAACCTATGGTGTTCTATACGCAGTTGCAGCAGTTGTTCGATGTGACCAAAATCGATACCGATGCTACGGAGGTTCCTGTCGACACTGATGTGCTGTTGGTCGCTCATCCAAAAGGAATTAACGATACGCTGTTGAGCAGTATAGAGCGCTTCGCGACCGGTGATGGAAGAATGATTGTGTTCGCTGATCCACATTATGAATCAGACGCTATGGCAATGATGGGCGGCATGGGAGCGAATGCGTCGGCCTTTCCTTTACTGGAATCCTGGGGCATTTCCGTGACGACCGATAGCGTTCTGCTTGATGCAAGTGCGGGTCTTGAAGTTCGCACACCGCAAGGTGGTGTCGCACGGCATGTCGGTATTCTAGGGTTTAACGCGACGATGATGGACGGCGATGACGTTGTCACGGCCAATCTCGACAGTGTCAATGCCGCTTCAGTCGGCGCGATCACGCTTGCACAAAACAGTGAGCTCGCGCTGCAACCATTAATCCGAACCACACAAAACAGCCAACTGGTACCTTCTGCTGTCTACGCCATGACGCAAGACCCTCAAGCGTTGGCGCGTGATTTTGAATCTGACGACAAGCAGCATGTTGTCGCTGCCCGCATCTCAGGGAATGTGGGTGAGCAAGCGTCATTGAATATGATTGTGATTGCTGACGCTGACCTTCTAGCCGACAGGTTTTGGGTTCAACAAAGCAACTTCTTTGGTCAAAGTGTGTTCACACCGTTCGCCAACAATGGGGACTTGCTGACGAATGCAACTGAAAACCTTGCCGGTAGTGATGCATTGATTAGTGTGCGTAGCCGGGGCACATTTGCACGACCTTTTGAACGCGTACAAGCGCTGGAGGTGGCTGCCGAAGCTAAATTCCGTGAGCAGGAGGAGTTGCTCCAGCAGCAATTAGCCGAAACGGAAGCGCAATTAGCTGAATTGCAGTCGCAGCAAGGTGACACGGGTGCACTAGTGGTGTCGCCAGAGCAGCAGGCAGCGATAGACAATTTTGTGCAGCAACGAATTGATATTCGCAAGGCATTGCGTGATGTGCGATACCAGCTGGATCGAGATATCGATACGCTGGGCAATTGGCTTAAATTTATCAACATTGCGGTTGCGCCAATGCTACTTGCCTTTTTGTTATGGGGGCTTTTCAGGTTGTTCCGTGTCACCGCTAAAGGCCGTTATCAGCACAGCAGTGCGACTCAACAGAAGGGAGTCTGACGAATGAAAGCAAAAATGTTTTTGGCGCTGGTCATTGCGCTGGTGTGCAGCGTTGGACTCAGTTTGTGGTTGTTAAAGCAGGACTCAACATCATACTCAGCCAGTGAACCTCTACTGGAGAATGCCACCGAGCTGTTAGCATCGCTAGATGCAGTGTCGATTGAAAACAGTGAGGGGGTTGTGTTTTCAGCCGTGCTTACTAACGGCGCTGAACCCCAGTGGCTTGCTACACACCTTGACAGCGATTTACGTTTTCCTGTGGAGCGTGAAGCACTGGTGTCGTTAGTGTCAGCATTGAATCAGGCGGTGAAGTTAGAGGCAAAAACCAATCGCCCTGAAAATCACCAGCGACTGGGCCTTGATAATGTGACGAACGGAGATTCGCGTGCCCATGCTGTTTCATTATCCGGTACCTCAGGACAGAGAACGTTGTTAGTCGGTGATGATGCCAGCAGTGGTCTTGGTTCCTTTGTCCGTTTCGACAATGAAACACAAACATGGTTAATTGATCAGGTTATTGCGTTACCCCAAGACAGTGGGTCATGGCTTAAGAACCCTGCATTAAGCGTTTCTCTAGATAATGTGCTGCGTGTGCAGCGGGTATCTGATGAGGTTGATGAGCAATGGGCTGTATCGAAAACCCCAGATCAGCAGTGGCAACTGGAAAATCGCCAACACCCACTTAAATACCCAAGCATCGTAAGTAATCTGGTGGGCAATATGTTGGAAGCCCAGTTTGATACGGCGGTGCCTCATATGGCAGTGGACTTGCCAAAGGCAGCGTCCATTTTATTGCAAGTCGTACTGGCCGATCCGTCTGGCGAAGCGCTTCAGATTGAAGTTTTTGATATGCCTGAAACACGTTACGTGCGTTATACATCGCCTTCACAAGCGTGGTTAAGCGATTGGGTGTTTGAGATTAGCTCTTTTACTTATGGGCAATTCGACAAAGTGCGCGCGGATTTTGTTGAAATGCCCGATCTGTCGCCTGACGGCGAGGACGATAACGAGTCAGAAGACATCAACGAAAGCGACTCTCCATAGAGAGTCGCTACCGCTTATCGGCTTTGCAATCCAACATGGTTTTCGCCAGTAAATCTTGGAAATACTGCACACCTAGCGCCTCTGCACGAATTATATTATTTTCAGGAATGCGTTCAGGTTGCTTGTAGCTTGATATTGCTCGTTCTAGGCTGTCCTCGCGCAGAATATGCAATGTCGGAAAGGGAGAGCGGTTGGTATAGTGCGATGCGCTCTCGGGCGGCTCATGAGCGAATACATAATTTGGGTGAAAAGTCGCAAGTTGGTACACGCCCTCGTAATCCTGTCGCTTCATATGCCAAACACACTCATCATACAACGCCAGAAAGTGATCAAATTGGTGAATGTCATAGGGTTTGTGCCCACTGGCAAAGGGCGGAGTAAAAATCACCAATGTCGTTTGTATCGCTGGGTTGTCGTCAAGCCAGCGACACTCCGATAGCACGCGCGCAGCTTGATCAGCCACATCGACACTGTGTTCAACCGCGTAGCGGATGGTATCTCGCTCAACTTCACGCTTGGCAAACGGGCAGAAATTTTCACCGATAACCGTGTTTTTTAACCAGATTTGAGTCGATTGAATCGCCAAATGCGGATCGTGTTTATGAGTGGAATTTGACATAGGCCTCAAGCGTGTTTTCCACCAAACTCGCAACAGTCATTGGGCCCACGCCGCCAGGAACTGGCGTAATCCAACCAGCCACGTCAACCGCTTTATCATATTCGACGTCGCCCACCAGACGACCATCATCCAAGCGGTTAATGCCAACATCGATAACGATCGCGCCCGGTTTTATCCAGTCGCCGGGAATAAAGTTGGGCTTACCCACTGCAACCACCAGCAAGTCAGCTCGTTTAACATGTTCGCGCAAGTTTTTGGTGAACTTGTGGCAGGTTGTGACGGTGCAACCCGCCAATAGCAATTCGAGTGACATTGGTCGACCGACAATATTGGAAGCCCCCACAATGACTGCGTCTAATCCTTTAATCGGACGCTTAGTTGCCTCGATCATGGTCATGATACCTTTAGGCGTGCAAGGTCGTAACGCAGGGATGCGTTGCGCCAAACGGCCAATGTTGTATGGATGAAAGCCGTCGACATCTTTATGAGGATGAATACGCTCCAACACTTCCTCGGCATCAAGTCCAGCAGGTAAAGGCAACTGCACCAATATCCCGTCAATCGCGTCGTCTGCATTCAGGCTATCTACCAACGCAAGTAGTTCATCCTGCTCCGTGTCAGCCGGTAGATCGTAAGACTTCGAGACCAGACCGACTTCATCACAGGCTTTCGTTTTGTTCGATACATATACCTGAGAGGCAGGATCTGAGCCGACCAGCACAACGGCCAAGCCGGGAGGGCGCTTGTTGGCTTCCGTAAGTGATTTTACGTAGATTGCAACATCATTTCTGACTTGCTGAGCGATGACTTTGCCATCAATTCGGTGGGCGGTCATGGGATTCTCACTAACTCTTAAGTCCGGTTATGATCCCATAGTTGCTAAGGTTTAATCAACGTTTGATTTGCGCCGCAACGTGTAAAAGTGTTGCCACAAACTACCGATTAGCATTGCACCGTAGCTCATTGTTAGAAGGTAAGGCCAACTCATATCAAAATACAAATCAGGGATATGAGTCGCCGAAACCAGAAGGCAAAAGGAGATACTACCACGCCATAAAACTTGCTTCACAATGGTCTTCATCTTCACTTTAGACTTCCCGAACTGATGTCATTTACGATTGATTCGACAGGTTGGACTGTATCACTCATCAGTTGTTGGAGCAGGGCACATGATTTCATCTTCGCCACTTCCGGAACTAGAACTTGTAGGAGATAAACCTGAACTACTCCCATTACTTGAGCCACTATTACTTGCATGGTGAGCGCTGGCGCCTGCTAGTCCTCCCAATACAGCACCAGCGGCCGCTGCACCTGGACCGCCTATCGCCCCGGTCATTGCCCCAAAGCCCGCACCTTGGAAAACCATCGGCCAGAAATCATCATTCTGCGCCCAAGGCTCTCCGCCACCACTCACTTGATTTGCTTCATTTTCTGTTAACGTTTGCATTTTCATTCCTTTTGAAAACCGTGCCGATATAGACACCCATCAAACATAGCAACTCCGCCTTTCAATCACAGCTGACCTAAATGCCTGTTTAATCTCAAAACCTTTCGAAATTTGCGCAGTTTGCGCGCTATTTAATCAGCTTTTATCACGTGCAAAAATTAAATTTAAAAGTGTTTGACGAGGGTAGGGCAAGTCGGTAATATGCGCCCCCCGTAGAGGTACTGAATTGTACGTCTACACGGTTCGGTGAGTGGCGCAGCTTGGTAGCGCACTTGGTTTGGGTCCAAGGGGTCGTAGGTTCGAATCCTATCTCACCGACCAATTTAATCTCGACCAGTTTCGACGAGCGTCCGTAGCTCAGCTGGATAGAGCACCCGCCTTCTAAGCGGGTGGTCGCAGGTTCGAATCCTGCCGGACGCGCCAAGCGAATGGCAGAACCGAGATTAATGTGTAAAAATATGAGTTGAAAGTATCAGTGGTGGGCGTAGCTCAGTTGGTAGAGCTCTGGATTGTGATTCCAGCGGTCGTGGGTTCAAACCCCATCGCCCACCCCACTTTTCTTTCAGTTTTACGGCTCCTCCCGTAAAACAACAGTTACAAGCGGAAGTGGTGGAATTGGTAGACACGCTGGATTTAGGTTCCAGTGCTTCACGGCGTGAGAGTTCAAGTCTCTCCTTCCGCACCATCTTAAGTACCAAATGTTCGGTGAGTGGCGCAGCTTGGTAGCGCACTTGGTTTGGGTCCAAGGGGTCGTAGGTTCGAATCCTATCTCACCGACCACTTTTTCAAAATTTTAAATCCACGTTTCATCTCGATATTTTTCTGTCGTTTCCGCTTTTTACAAGATGAAAAAACTTACTGGGTTCGCCATGCCACGTAGCCGCGACGTCGGGAGCCTATCTGTGACATCGACTGTCGGAGCCATGGATGGCGGAGTCCAAGCGCACAGGACGTGACAGCGTGTCGAGGGCAGAGATAGGCTCCCGGCGTCAACAGGCGTTGCTAACTTACGAAGCGCTGTTTTTTGCTCAACAAAGCGTTGTCCCATCAGCGGCGTTGGCTGGGAAACCAATTCAGTGCTCTCAAACATGCCGTGAATACGTCCATGTAGGCTCGATGCCCGCTTCCTTGCGGGCGACGGTTTGCGATCACTGTATCGGCTTCTTGTCGCCTTTAACGCTTGGCTTAGCCAGGACCGTCTATTAGGTTAATTGGGTGACAGCGCGTCGAAGGCAGCGATATGCTCGCGGCGTCAACAGGCGTTGCTAACTTACGAAGCGCTGCTTTTCGCTCTGCATAGCGTTATCTCATCAGCGGCGTTGGCTGGGAAGCCAATTCAGTGCTCTCAAACACGCCGTGAATACGTCCATGTAGGCTCGACGCCCGCATCCCTGCGGGCGACGGTTTGCGATCCCTGAATCGGCTTCTTGTCGCCTTTAACGCTTGGCTTAGCCAGGACCGTCTATTAGGTTAATTGGGTGACAGTGTGTCGAAGGCAGGGATAGGCTTGCGGCGTCAACAGGCGTTGCTAACTTACGAAGCGCTGCTTTTCGCTCTGCATAGCGTTATCTCATCAGCGGCGTTGGCTGGGAAGCCAATTCAGTGCTCTCAAACACGCCGTGAATACGTCCATGTAGGCTCGACGCCCGCATCCCTGCGGGCGACGGTTTGCGATCCCTGAATCGGCTTCTTGTCGCCTTTAACGCGTGGCTTAATCGGGATCGTTAACGGGACTAATGAGCTAGTAGTGTCCAAGCGAAAGAAAGTGGTTAGGTGTCGTAAAGAACATTCAATTTATTCGCTTGCAGAGCAAGATGTTTATCCAGCGTCCAGAGTTTGCATTCATCTGTCAATAAGACAGAAGCCAGCAATGTTAAATCAATAAGGCCGCAGCCCAAACCAAAAAGCTTATTACGATTAATGAACTCTAATACTTCATTCTGGGTTGGCTGAATAGACAGGGTTAAGTTGGATATGTCCCTTAGTGTTTGCATCCGATTCGGTGGTGTTCCGCAGGCGAGTTCACCAATAATAAAGGGATGTGTCGCAACAGAATCGGTAACGAGAAGACTTTTCAAATTTGCACAATTTCCGCGAAAAAACTCTATCCAAACGGATGTATCCACCAATACGATCATACTGATGATGCATCGTGATCAATTGACCGTCGAGGGATATCCTGGATACAAGGAGAAGCTCCCCCTAACTTAGAGAGGCGCTTAGCAGACTTCACTCGAATGTAGGTCTTGATTGCCTCTTTAAATAACTCCGATTTTTCGATTTGAGGATCCGCTAACATAGCGGCTTCATTGTACAAGTCATCATCAATAGTGACCGTTGTTCTCATAAGCTTAGCCTCATCATAATTTGCATCAAACTGTAACAGTATTGATGATGCGCTATTAATACATTTTTTTCCAGAACTCGATACGTCGTTTTATCAGGCGTTGCTAACTTACGAAGCGCTGTTTCTTGCTCAACAAAAGCGTTGCCCCCTCAGCCGCTTTGGCTGGGAAGCCAATTCAGCACTCTCAAACACGCCGTGAATACGTCCATGTAGGCTCGACGCCCGCATCCTTGCGGGCGACGGTTTGCGAGCACTGAATCGGCTTCTCGTCGCCTTTAACGCTGGACCTAGCAAGTACATTGCTGACTAACATGCGGGTACTTTTTCATTAATCTCTAGGCTTATTGAAAGCCTCCTTTTTCTTGCAACGAAATGCTGTAAATGGTCATGAAAAATGGAGGAATCATTTACCAAGATGAAAAAACTTACAGGGTTCGCCATGTCACGTAGCCGCGACGTTGGGAGGGTATCTATGACATCGACTGTCGGAGCCATGGATGGCGGAGTCCAAGCGCACAGGACGTGACAGCGTGTCGAGGGCAGAGATAGGCTCGCGGCGTCAACAGGCGTTGCTAACTTACGAAGCGCTACTTTTTGCGCTGAAAAGCGTTGTCCCATCAGCGGCGTTGGCTGGGAAGTCAATTCAATGTTCTCAAACACGCCTTTAGGTCAGTACCTTTTCAGTACGATACGAATTACCGTTATTTTTATTTACAGTTTCTGAACAAGATGAAAAATTATCACGATTCGAATGGCGATCTTTTTTTAACTGCCATGTTACGCATTCTCCAAATTTTGGAAGACCAATTAGATATGTAAGTATCCACGGGACAAGAAAAGCAATCGCCATTAAAGCCACGTGGCATTAAGTTTCAAACTGCGAAGGAAATTAAAATGCATAACAATCTACCTAGTCTGATTTGGGCAAGGGTTTTAATTTGCCTAATTGTAGTAATTTCATTTTTTATATTGGGCTTAGTTAATCAATTTGATGCAAGCAACTTCTTTTCGACGATAGGTTTAGCATTTGTCGCGATGGCTTTCACATTTAACGCTGAAATTCTGGTAGGCAGATTTAGAGACATGTACACTGTCACCAATAGAAAGTTCATGTTAATGGGATTATGCGGAGTATTGTTGCTGTGGTTGAGTTTTGTTTGAATGTTAACTTCAGAGAGTGAGAAATAATCTGATGTATTGGTGGCGGTCCGAAGTGCTATTTTTTGTAGTCGCCACACTGATCTTTGCAACAAAACTCATCCGAGTTTTGCGCCATTAGGTACCTTCATATCTGGGCTTAGTAACACGACCTCATTGTCATCATCATAAAATCCGGTGACAAGGCACTCCGACATCATTGGCCCGATTTGCTTCTTGGGAAAATTAACGACAGCGAGTATTTGGCGACCAACCAGCGACTCTGGGGTATAGTGTTTGGTGATCTGTGCGCTTGATTTTTTGATACCAATGGTATCGCCAAAATCAATGGTTAGTTTATAGGCAGGGTTACGGGCTTCTGGAAAATTCTCAGCAGATAGAATAGTGCCAGCGTGCAGCGCTACTTTGCTAAAATCTTGCCAGCTTATCAATTCAGTCATTTCGCACTCTAGGTTGATTGGGAAACAAAAAGTTGATTAAACATACACCAGTTTGCGATTCAAAAAAGGACGTTTCGATGAAAATTCGTCGGGTTTGGTTAAGCATTGGGATGTAATTTATGTCCAGTTTTACGAGAAATGTAGGCGATTCCGCGAATTTGACGATTACATCTCGACTCTGAAAACCCCACCCTGTATACTACGGCGTCTTTTTTTAACCGACGCCAATCATAGCGCCATTTTAGCGCGTCATCCGGCGCATAGTTGAGGTATTAGAATGCAAGTTTCTGTCGAGACGACTGAAGGGTTACAACGCCGTCTTACTATCACTGTTCCTGCTGAATCAGTAGACAGTGCTGTTAAATCGCGCCTACAACAGCTGGCAAAAACCCAGCGTATCAACGGCTTCCGTCCAGGTAAAGTGCCTGTTTCAGTCATTAAGAAGCGTTACGGTACGGCGGTTCGTCAAGAAGTTGCTGGTGAAGTTATGCAACGCAATTTCTATGAAGCCATCATGCAGGAAAAAATTACGCCTGCAGGTATGCCAACGTTTGAGCTGAAAAGCGACAAAGACGGTGAAGATCTTGAATTTGTTGCAGCGTTCGAAGTTTATCCTGAAGTTGAAGTGAAAGACGTTGATAAGCTTGCCATCGAGAAACCTGTGGTTGAGATCCAAGACAAAGACTTGGAAGAGATGATGGTGACGCTGCAGAAGCAACACGCCGAATGGAAAGAAGTTAAACGTAAAGCCAAGAAAGATGACCGTGTGGTTATCGATTTCGTTGGCACCATTGATGGTGAAGAGTTCGAAGGCGGAAAAGCAGAAGACTTTACACTTGAACTTGGCAAGGGCCGCATGATCCCAGGTTTTGAAGATAATCTGGTCGGCGCTAAAAAGGGTGAAGAAGTTGTTGCCGACGTGACTTTCCCTGAAGATTACCACGCTGAAGCCTTGAAAGGTAAAGCGGCAAGTTTCGCGATGACCGTGAAGAAAGTTGAAGGTCAGTCTCTGCCGAAAGTCGATGATGAATTTGCTAAATTGTTCGGTGTGGAAGAAGGTGGTGTTGAAGCGCTTCAAGCGGAAGTGAAGAAGAACATGCAGCGCGAGCTAGACCAAACCTTGAAATCGCAGCTTAAAGAAAATGTCATCGCTGCACTGCTTGAAAAGAATAAACTTGATTTGCCACAAGCACTGGTTGATCAAGAAGTGAATGCATTGCGCGAACAAGCGAAGCAGCGTTTTGAACAACAAGGTCAAGGCCAAAACTTGCCTGAGCTTCCAGCGGATCTATTCATGGATAACGCGAAGCGTCGAGTGTCCGTTGGTTTGTTGTTAGGGGAAATCATTAAGAAAGAAGAGCTTAAGCCTGACGCTGCCCGTGTTGATGCGTTGATTGAGTCAATGGCTTCTGCTTACGAAGACCCTAACGAGGTCATCAATTACTACAAATCAAATGAAGAATTAATGCAGCAAATGAACAATGTTGCATTAGAAGAGCAGGCGATTGATTGGATTGTTAGCAACGCTAAAACAAAAGAAGTGAAGAAGAAGTTTGACGAAGTGATGAACAAACAGGCTTAAAACACCTGTCTTGCATTGACTTTTACACGCTCCTCTTGATTAAATGCTCGGTACATACCGAGCATTTCTGTTTATACACCTGAATTTTACTAAGGCCATTCTTGCATGATGAACGCTTTTGAACCCACGAACGCACTGGTACCTATGGTGGTTGAACAAA
The DNA here is from genome assembly GCF_018474025.1 of Alteromonas oceanisediminis. Classification (GTDB taxonomy): domain Bacteria; phylum Pseudomonadota; class Gammaproteobacteria; order Enterobacterales; family Alteromonadaceae; genus Alteromonas_E; species Alteromonas_E oceanisediminis. Next base: position 413,772 of record NZ_JAHCTA010000002.1, read on the forward strand.
CCTCTAAAGGTGAACGTTCTTACGATATTTATTCTCGCCTTCTTAAAGAAAATGTCATTTTCTTAGTGGGTCAGGTTGAAGATCATATGGCTAATCTTATTGTCGCTCAGATGTTGTTTCTGGAAGCTGAAAATCCGGAAAAAGATATTTTCCTATACATCAATTCGCCGGGTGGTTCGGTCACGGCGGGGATGGCCATCTATGACACCATGAACTTTATTAAGCCAGATGTCAGCACGGTTTGCGTTGGTCAGGCGGCAAGCATGGGCTCGTTTTTACTCTCAGCCGGGGCCAAAGGCAAGCGCTACTGCCTACCCAATGCTCGGGTGATGATCCATCAACCGTTAGGGGGTTTCCAGGGGCAGGCCTCTGATTTTGAAATCCATGCGCGTGAAATTTTAGGGATTAAAGAAAAATTAAATCGCTTGTATGCTGAGCAAACAGGGCAGCCGTATGAGAAAGTAGCCAAAGATACCGACCGTGATAACTTTTTGAGTGCGACGGATGCTCTGGAATATGGTTTAATTGACAAAGTCCTGACTAACCGTGCTGATGCATTGAACAACTAAACGTTAGTTAATTGATACGCAAGCCTTACGGCTTGCTCCTGATACCGTAGAGGCAATCTATACATGACTGATAAGCAAAACGGTGATAGCGACAACAAATTACTGTACTGCTCTTTCTGTGGAAAAAGCCAACACGAAGTACGTAAGCTTATCGCTGGTCCTTCTGTGTTTATTTGTGACGAATGTGTCGAGCTGTGCAATGACATTATTCGTGAAGAAATCAAAGAAATTGCGCCGAAACAGAAGCAAGATTCTTTACCCAAACCACATGAAATCCACAAGCACCTCGATGACTATGTCATCGGTCAAGAGCACGCTAAACGCGTTTTATCTGTTGCTGTGTATAATCACTATAAGCGGTTGCGCAATGGTGATGTTCATGAAGGCGTTGAGCTAGGCAAGAGTAACATTTTGCTCATTGGTCCAACCGGAAGCGGTAAGACTTTGCTGGCAGAAACGCTCGCTCGTTTATTGGATGTGCCTTTTACCATGGCGGACGCCACCACCCTCACTGAAGCGGGTTATGTGGGCGAGGACGTTGAAAACATCATACAAAAGCTGTTGCAGAAGTGTGATTACGACGTCGACAAAGCGCAGCGTGGTATTGTTTATATTGATGAAATTGACAAGATTTCGCGCAAGTCAGACAACCCGTCGATTACACGAGATGTGTCAGGAGAAGGTGTCCAGCAAGCGTTGCTGAAACTGATTGAAGGTACCGTTGCATCGGTTCCACCGCAAGGCGGTCGTAAACATCCACAGCAAGAGTTTTTGCAGGTAGATACTTCTAAAATCTTATTTATCTGTGGTGGTGCATTCGCTGGCTTGGATAAAGTCATTGAGCAGCGCGCACAAACCGGTACCGGTATTGGCTTTGGCGCTAAAATGAAAAACACGGAAGAAAAGCGCAAACTTACCGAGTTGTTCCGTCAGGTCGAGCCAGAAGATTTGGTGAAGTATGGTTTGATACCAGAGTTTATTGGTCGATTGCCGGTGGTAACCAGTTTAGAAGAATTAAGTGAAGATGCATTAATTCAAATTTTGCGTGAGCCAAAAAATGCGATTACCAAGCAGTATGCTGCATTGTTTGCTATGGAAGACACCGAGCTGGAGTTCCGTGATGACGCGTTACACGCGATCGCCACGAAAGCAATGAATCGTAAAACCGGTGCACGTGGATTGCGATCGATTGTTGAGGCAACGTTGCTCGATACCATGTATGACTTACCGTCGATGGACGATGTCAGCAAAGTTGTGATTGATGAGTCGGTTATTAATGGGGAATCAAAACCCATACTCATCTACGATTCTCAGGAGAAGAAAGCGGCTTCTGAGTAATCAGCCACACATATTTTGAAAAAGGCCCATGCGGGCCTTTTTTGTGCTTCACGGGTAACTAATGCCGCCGCAGTGATTGAACTTTTCATCCTTAACCCCATATAAACGCGAATACAGTTTTAAGAGAGATAGTATGTCTAAAGAGCGTTCGTCAGATAAAAATGAACAGACATCTCAGCGGGTCGAGATGCCCGTACTCGCTTTGCGTGATGTTGTTGTTTATCCGCACATGGTTATCCCCCTTTTTGTTGGGCGAGAGAAGTCAATTCGTTGCCTTGATGCTGCAATGGCAAATGATAAACAAATTTTTCTGGTCGCTCAGAAGGATGCTGGGGTCGATGAACCAGAGCAGGATGATATCTATCACGTAGGCACTATAGCGACCATTTTGCAGCTGCTTAAACTACCTGATGGCACTGTTAAGGTGTTAGTTGAAGGGAATGTACGCGGTCAGGTTGAAGGATTGAGTAAAACCGATCCGTATTTTGCTGCTGATGTGCGGCATGTGCTTGATGAAGGTGTTGAAGAGACCGAACAAGAAGTATTGATTCGATCAGCCGTTTCACAATTTGAAGGCTATGTGAAGCTGAATAAGAAAATTCCACCCGAGGTACTCACCTCACTGAATGGTATTGAAGACGCTGCGCGCCTAGCCGACACCATGGCGGCACACATGCCGTTGAAGCTGGGTGAGAAACAAAAAGTGTTAGAGATGGCGAGCGTGAATGATCGTCTTGAATATCTTATGGCACTGATGGAAGGTGAGATAGACGTTCTGCAGGTTGAGAAAAAGATCCGTACGCGTGTTAAGAAGCAGATGGAAAAAAGTCAGCGCGAGTATTATCTCAATGAACAGATGAAGGCGATCCAGAAAGAATTGGGTGAGCTGGACGAAGCACCGGATGAGTTCGAAGCGCTAGCGAAAAAAATTGACGAAGCGAAAATGCCTGAAGAGGCGAAGGATAAGGCACAAGCTGAGCTGAAAAAGCTCAAAATGATGTCGCCGATGTCTGCCGAAGCAACCGTGGTAAGAAGTTACATCGACTGGCTGTCGGGTGTGCCTTGGTTCAAACGCTCAGGCGTGAAGAAAGATCTTGCCAAAGCAGAAACTATCCTAGATGAAGACCATTATGGGTTGGACAAAGTCAAAGAGCGGATCATTGAGTATCTTGCGGTGCAACAGCGCGTGAAGAAACTTAAAGGGCCAATTTTGTGCTTGGTCGGTCCGCCAGGCGTGGGGAAAACATCCCTTGGCCAATCAATTGCCAAAGCCACTGGTCGAAAGTATGTGCGAATGGCGTTGGGCGGTGTGAGAGACGAAGCGGAGATCAGAGGCCATCGGCGCACCTATATTGGCTCGATGCCGGGCAAATTGATCCAAAAGATGACAAAGGTTGGCGTTAAGAATCCACTGTTTCTGCTTGATGAGATCGATAAGATGTCATCAGACATGCGCGGCGATCCATCGTCTGCCTTATTGGAAGTGTTAGATCCAGAGCAAAATAGTACCTTTAGTGATCACTATTTAGAGGTGGACTATGACTTGTCTGACGTGATGTTTGTGGCAACGTCAAACTCAATGAACATTCCGGGTCCATTGTTGGATCGTATGGAAGTGATCCGTTTGTCCGGCTATACCGAAGACGAAAAACTCAATATTGCTCAGCGCCACTTGGTCTCAAAACAGATTGAGCGTAATGGTCTTAAAGACAGTGAGTTAGAGATCACTGATTCTGCGGTGCTTGGAATGATCCGCTACTACACCCGCGAAGCCGGAGTACGAAGCCTTGAGCGCGAAATTTCAAAAGTATGCCGCAAAGCGGTTAAACATATTTTGCTGAATAAGGACAAAAATAAGGTCATCGTCACTCAGGAAAACCTCAAGGATTATTTGGGTGTTCAACGATTTGATTATGGTAAAGCGGACAAAGACAATCAAATTGGTCAGGTCACGGGGCTCGCGTGGACTCAAGTCGGTGGCGATCTACTCACCATCGAAACAACGTCTGTACCGGGTAAGGGTAAAACTACGTTTACCGGATCTTTGGGTGATGTGATGCAGGAGTCGATCAAAACGGCGATGACTGTAGTGCGCAGTCGTAGCGAGAAGTTACGCATCAGCAATGACTTTCATGAAAAGCGCGATATCCATGTGCATGTTCCTGAAGGGGCTACACCGAAAGACGGTCCGAGTGCGGGTATTGCCATGTGCACCGCCCTTGTCTCGTCGTTAACCGGTAATCCGGTGAAGTGCGACGTAGCCATGACGGGCGAAATCACGTTACGGGGCGAAGTGCTTGCGATTGGAGGGCTGAAAGAGAAGCTGCTAGCCGCCCATCGCGGAGGAATAAAAACCGTGATCATTCCACACGAAAACGAACGCGATCTGGAAGAAATTCCGGATAATGTGAAGCAGGACATAAAAATCCATCCGGTAAAATGGATTGACGATGTACTCGATATTGCTCTGCAGGAGCCAGTCGAGTCGTTTAAAGTGGACACAAAGTAACAGGAAAAAATCGGCTTTCGGGCCGATTTTTTTGTCGTTGAAGCGAGGAAACTAGGGCGTTTGCGACTGATTGGGCAAAAAACGACCAAATATAGGCTATTTTTTTCAGTTTTTTAACGATTATGGCTTCAAACTGCAAATAGTTGTGATACCTTTAATAGGTATTCGCTTCAAGCCTTTGCCACCAAAGGGGTGGCAGCGTTTCACCAGAAGTTAATAAAATGTAAACAGTTGCTTGATGTATTTCATTAAGCTTGTTATAACCATTTGGCAAAAACGGTTTTGCCAATACAAATAATAACAACCGAAGGGGATCTTATTGTGAACAAGTCTCAACTCATCGATACCATTGCTGCTAGCGCAGATATCTCAAAAGCAGCAGCAGGACGTGCTCTAGACGCTTTCACGGACGCTGTTACTGCAGCTTTGAAAGATGGTGATCAAGTAGCACTTGTTGGTTTCGGTACATTCTCTGTAAGAGAACGTGCTGCTCGTAGTGGTCGTAATCCACAAACTGGCCAAACAATTCAAATTTCTGCTGCAAAAGTACCATCTTTCAAAGCAGGTAAAGCACTGAAAGACGCTTGTAACTAAGCAACGTTTTCCAAACAAAAAAGGCGATGAATATTCATCGCCTTTTTTTTCTTTAATTCGGATCAATCAACCCACAATCCTCGCTGATGAAAGAATCAAACGCCAGTCTGTGCCGGTCAGCGAATGCATCAAATGTACGAGCAACAGGCCTTAGCCACCGGCATGCAAAAATAAGTTTTGAATATCTCGCCATTGCCTGAAATCGTAGCTGCCATCGTTGACTCGATGACACCGAACTTCAATGATATTTGAGCCTAAAGGTTTTTCCTTTCGACAACTGTGCTGGGTCGCTTTCGCACCGTATTTATCCCTGTAATCTTCCACATCGCCTTGCCAAGCAGTCTTGACGTCGGTGGGTATAACCTCAGCAATCTTCTCATAGGCGTAGCGCCATTCGGCATTACGTTGTTCTAGCGCAAGATTAAGCCATACCCAACCTTGCTTGTTGTCGATGTCAGTGCCTAATCCTTTAAAGTACATGGACGCCAAATAAAACTGACTCATTTTATCACCTTGCTTTGCACTTTCGCTCAGTCGACGGAAGGCGGCTTCATAGTCTTTTGCATGGAGCGCGCTCATGCCTATTTCACGATTCAAGGAATAAGACATTACGTCTTTGCTGAGGCTTTCAAGCTTCTCGGATCGAACGTCGATATGTTCCACATTTTGCAGCATTGCCATGGTGCTTGAGCACATAGCCGCGAAGACCGTGAACACTAGCGCCTGTTTACATTTTACAACCATAGTAACGTCCCTTTAGGGTGCGAATGAACCTTAAGATTAGCCTAACAAAAAAGCGATGTAAAAAATAAGGAGCAGGCCCTTCGGATCGGGCCCTACGCCAGCGATCAACTGTCACTGCAAACCCGTCGACTCAAGTGATGTCAGTGAGCACGCAATTTACCTACCCCATCGACAGGTGAATGCGCTATAATTCGCCACCTTAAAAGTAGACCGCAGTAAAAAACTAATGGTGCGGCGAGTTTCAATGGTTTGATGGAGTGATAGTAGACCATGTTAGAAAAAATAAGAGAAAGTGCTCAGGGGCCGTGGGCCATGGTCGTGATTGCGTTAATCGTACTGAGCTTCGTGTTTGCCGGGGTCGGTAGCTACTTAACCGGTTCTACGGATGATTCGGCCGCCGTAGTGAATGGCGATCCAATCAGTGTGAGTACGTTAGAAAGAGCGTATCAGAATGAGCGAGCCCGTATCGAAAATCAATTCGGTGAGGGCGTTGCTGGCTTGTTTGCCAACCCTGAATACCTGCAGGAGTTCAGAGCCGGCGTGTTAGACAAGCTGATTGGCGACAAACTGGTGGAACAGAAGGCGCGTGAACTTGGCTTGCGCGTTAGCGACCAGCAAATTCGTGATGCCATTCGCATGATGCCCGAGTTTCAGGTGGGTGGTCAGTTCAACAACGACCGCTATCTGGCGATTGTCCAACAAGCGGGCTTCCAACCAAATTCATTCCGTGATTACCTTCGCGCAGAGATGACGCGCGAACAACTCGCCCGCGCGTTGACTGCCAGCGAATTTGCCTTGCCTGAAGAAGTCAGCCGAACTAATCAGCTTCAGGGGCAAACACGCGATATTCAGCTTGTGAATATCAGTGCTGATGATTTCGCCCAAGGTGTTGAGGTAACAGCTGACGAAATTAATGCTTACTATCAGGCGAATTTAAACCAATATGATACACAAGAGCGTGTTGCGTTGGCCTTCGTCGATTTACGCGTTGATGATTTAGTTGATGAAGTCAGCGTATCTGATGAAGAAGTTACCGAGTACTATGCGTTAAACGAACGCAACTACCTGTCGGAAGAACAGCGTCGAGTATCACATATTTTGGTCGAGTTTGGTGAAGATGAGTCTGCCGCCAAAGCACAGGCCGAGGCGCTTCTGGAGAGAGTGCAGGGTGGTGAAGATTTTGCCGCTATTGCTGAAGCTGAATCTGCTGACACTTTTAGTGCAGAAAATGGCGGCGATCTTGATTTCATCAGCCGCGGGATCATGGATGAATCATTCGAAGCAGCAGCTTTCGAGTTAAACGCTGTGGGTGATGTTTCCGACGTGGTTGAAAGCGAGTTCGGATTTCACATCATTAAACTTACCGATATCAAACCGGAAGTTGTTACGCCATTGGAAGATGTCAGAGCAGAGATTGTTGCTGAGCTGAAACGTGATAAGGCGATGGAGCTTTATTTTGCTCGTCAGCAAAGCATGGCCGAGCTGGCGTTTGAAATTCCCGATACACTCACTGATGTTGCCGGTGCAGTGGGCGGCACCGTGCAAGAAACAGCCTTATTTACCCGTGATAGCGCGCCTGCGATTGTTAACTTCCCTCAAGTCACTGCAATAGCGTTTTCTGAAGAGTTAATCGAAGACCGTGTTAATTCTGATGTGATAGAAATCAACGATGAGCGGGTCATGGTTGTTCGTGTGATCAAGCATGAGGCAGAGCGTACTAAGTCGTTGGATGAAGTTTCAGAGCAAATTGAGTCTCAGTTGGCCGCCGAAAAAGCGCAGCAACAAGCGCTAGAATTTGCCGACAATCTCTTGGCGAAAGTGAAAGAGGGGTCTGAGATTGACGATGAACTCGCCGAGAAGTCGCTCTCATGGGAGCAAGTTGAAAAGCTCAACCGCTTCGATAGTAGTATTGGTAGCAATGTCGTTGAGCAAGCCTTTATGCTGGGCTTAGGCAGCGGCGAAAGCGCCACAACGGTCGCGAAAGCGGATGGTAATGTCGCCTTGATTCAGTTGGTTGATGTGCATGCTCCACAGACGCTTGAAAGCGCTCAGTCTGATGCGTTAAAAGAGCGTTTAGCGCAATCCATTAGCCAGTCAAATTATCAGTCATTTGTAAGTGCATTGCGTAGCGAAGCGGATGTGGTGATTTCTGCGCGCTAGCAGGTAACTTAGTACTAAACATGATAAAGCTCTGATACCGATGGTGTCAGAGCTTTATTGCATTTGGGTTAAGTACATCAACAGGGTGTAAAAAATGGCGACGATGGCAGAAAAAGCTAAAATGTACGCAAAGCCCTGTTTCCCTTGGGCCACGCTGTAACCGCGTGAGCGGAGGTATAAAAACCAGATCAGGCTTAAAGCCAGTGGCAATATAAATAAGAATCTCAGCACCTGTTCATCCTCAACAGCAATCAATCAAGCCATTATATACGCAAACCGGGGAACGAAAGAACAAAAGCGCGTCAGTCGCTGTCATCAAATTGTCTTTTTGGCGTAATCGCTATGTCATTTTCAATCGATTAAATGCTGTAAACAACGAACTGTAGGGCGTGTTTCCATGCCTATTCACCGGTTACCGCAATCACAAACTCCTGAACTGTGTATTGATTATGCCTGCGAGCTTATGGCGCGCGAGTCGGTCACGCCAACGGACTCGGGCTGTCAGGACTTTCTTGCACGGGTTCTGTCGTCGCTGGGTTTCGATTGTATGCAGACGCAAGTTAATGGCGTCAGTAATCTTATTGCACGTATAGGCGAGGGCGATCAGCATGTGGCATTTAGCGGCCACACGGATGTCGTTTCTCCTGGATTGGATCATGAGTGGTATTTTCCGCCATTTCAGCCAACCATTGATAGCGGTGTTCTTTATGGACGGGGCGCTGCGGATATGAAAACAGGCGTTGCTGCCATGCTCGCTGCTTGCCATTCAACTCAGTGGCGTGCGCTCAACCCTGATTGCAGTTTCTGGTTTTTGATCACCAGTGATGAGGAGGGAGAAGCCGAATTTGGTAGCGCCTGGATCGCAAAATGGCTTGCAGAACGCGATATTCAACTTAATGCAGTGATTGTAGGCGAGCCAACAGCGATTGCTCAGGCGGGAGATGCCATAAAAGTAGGTCGACGGGGCTCGTTGTCAGCAACCATCACGGTGCGAGGTAAACAGGGCCATGTGGCTTACCCACATAATACCGTCAATGCACTGCACATTGCGGCTAAAATTGCGACCGCTTTAAGCGATATTAGCTTTGAGGCAGGGAGTGCTGATTTTCCTGGCACCACGCTGCAAGTAACGCACGTGGATAGCGGAGAACACACTGATAATATCGTACCTGGTTGTTGCCATTTACGTTTTAATGTTAGGTATGCTGATGAGTATTGCGCGGCGTCGCTAAAAGCAAAATTAACCGAAATAGTTGATCAGCACGCGGGTCAGTACGACATCGCGTGGGAGCGACCCTGCGAGCCGTATTTTAGCCATACCCGGCCCGGTCACGATTGTCTGGTAAGGCATGTGGAACAGGCGGTGCACAATGTGACTGGGCGATACCCTCTCCTGAGCACTGCTGGAGGCACTTCAGATGGTCGCTTTTTCGCAGGCTCAGAAACTCAAGTTGTTGAAGTTGGTGTGCCAAATCGAACGATTCATCAAGTCAATGAGTGTGTGGACGTCATCGATATCGTATCGTTAACCAAGATATATCAGCAACTGCTCAGTAGCTTGCTTTTTCGCTGAGCGAGTTTTAACTTATTTTGATATTTGGGAATCTGAACCGACGCCCGCGTATCTACGCGGGCTTAGCCGTCCATTTCATCTAAAAAGTCTGCGTGTAAGTCAGCGAGAAAGTACGCCCACGCCCTGCAAAATAACGATTATCACGGGGATTGGTTTGTGAATAGTAAGTCACGAACTGTTTATCCGTGAGGTTTTCAATCCCCAGTGCGACAACAGCCTCATTAAGCGTATAAGACAATGTTGCATCAAATGTGGTGTAGCCCGAAAAATCTGCGCTATCGGAGAAGTTAGTATCCCGAAAAATATTCGCTTGCAGCCATGATGACAGAGCACTATTCCACTGTTGCGACCATGAGACATTGAAGCGTTCCGGTGGGATATTTGCGCCATCTAGGTCGGTATCGACGCGGCCATCGTCATCACTATCGAACTCACCGTTTGTTTTAGTATACTGCACCCCGAATTGGCTGGCGTTCCAGTAATACCGTGCCGTAACCTCAACACCATCAATTTCAGTGCGTTCGCGCTGTACTGAAAAGATACCATCTGCATCTGCCTGTAGGCGTGAACCGAAATCGGAATCCGAAGTAAAATAGCTAGCATTCATCGTGAGATCGTTAGCACTGTACTCTATGCCCAATTCCTGATTATCACTGACAATCGGTTGCAAATCCAAAAATGTCTCGACGCCAGAGGTGGGTTGATTGATACCGCGCAGTACACGACCCACATCAGGCATACTATAGCCTTCGTTGAAGCTGACGAACGCGCGAAACGTTGGCGAGAATTGATAAACTGCACCGACGTTAAACAAGGTTTCGTCAAACGACGGGCTTCCACCACTGACTGTGATACTGTCGTACCCCGCAAGCGTGGTAAATGTGTCTACATCCAACTCCGCGTCTTCATAGCGTACACCTGCTGCCAAGGTCAGATTTTCGATACCTGAATAGCGCAGTTGAGCGAACGGTGCCACATTAGTGAAGTCTGTTTCAGGCACCCATTTACGGCCCGTAGCGGCAAGAGACTGAAATGTTGAGTCGCTGAGGTAATCAAGGCCAACGACAAGATCAACCTGAGTTTGTGCTATGTTTTGTTGAGAAAAGGTTGAACGAAATCCAAACTTTTCTGACTGATTCTCAGACTGATCAAACAGATCTGGACCGAAAGCTGGGTCTTGAAAAACCCCAAAAACACCGCCGCCAAACAGGCTGGAAAAATCCTGATAAAATAACTGCAGCGTTAGTTGCCCGCCCGCGATATTGCCATGTTGATAATCTACTGACGCGGTTGTCACCTCATTTTTTGCCGGTTGGCCTTGAATTGGCTGTTTTATCGACGTAGCGACGATGCCCTGATCCGCATCCCCTCGGACACCACTGAAATCACCATTCCCTTCAAAATCGAAACGATTGACCATGAAGCTAATTCGCTGTTCTGTCGCGATTTGAGTTGTGAGCTTAGCAAATAGATCAACACTTTGGGCATCCATGATGTCACCCTGAGTGCTGTCGACACCCACAAAATCACCGTTGCCGTCGATAAACATGCCGTTATCACGCACGGTAGCACCTAGTACTATCTCGGTAGTATCACTTGCCGCAGTAAACAGATAACCAAGATTAAAACCACTGGTATCGCCATCGAATTCGTCGCTGGTATTCACACCCATTTGCACGGTGTGACGAGCATCTTGCGCACGTTTCGTCACAATATTGATGATACCGCCAGATGCACCCAAGCCCTGAATAGCATTCGCTCCTTTGATGATTTCAATGCGCTCAATCAAAAATGGGTCAATGGTGTGTCCATCTCGTGATCCGTTTCGCAATGGATTCGACTGCGGTACACCATCGATTAAATACAGAGGCTCACGCCCTCGTAGCGTTTCGCCCGCGCCACTGAGTTTTTGCCGAGTGGGCGAGAAGCCTGGAACCAAACTGGCTAAAAGGCTGGATAAATCAGGCGCAATGGCAAGCTGCCGACTGATCGCTTCCTGATCGATCACCGCGATGGTATTGGGAACGGTACTGATAGGATGCTCGCTGCGTGTTGCCTGAATAACGATACGCTCAATACCGTTTTCGTCCGTTGTATTATTTTGAGCGAAACCCATGTTTGCAAAACACATGGCGGCTGTGAGTAAGCTGATTTTCACATATTGACACTGATTAAATTGCATGGGGAACCTTATACGAATAATTACGTTAATGATAACGGTTATTATTCGCAATGCAATAGATCTTGGCTTCAATGTGGGTGATTCTTACGTTATTCACTTAAACTTGCTAATCACGCGCATCCTTATGGGCGTCGAAATAGCGCGCTTTCTTTTTCGGTACAATTTTATGCATATCAGCTACGACCAACCCGTCGACACAGTCATTAAATTCAGGATCGATGTTAAAGCCCAGAAAACCGACACCACCTGTCTGACAGAATTCTGTATATTGCTTATATAAGGTGGGAACATTAACGCCCATGTTGGCCATTTGATGTTTAAACTGCTTAAACGCTACCTTGTATTCTTTTTCATAAAAAACAGACGCTTCCGGTGAGGCGCTAGTGTAGGGAAGTCGAGCTTCAACCACGGGATCCTTGAGTTGTTTAAGGGCAGGGAACTGGGCACGATAAAATTCAACCATGAGTTGAACTGCTGGCACTGGCAAACTGTTGCTGATACTGACGGGCCCGAATAGATACTTAAAACGCGGGTAACGACGCAGAAATGCGCCAATACCGAACCACAAGTAATCGAGACTACGTTTTCCCCAGTAGCGCGGTTGCACAAAGCTTCTGCCTAACTCTAAGCCTTGATTGTAAAGCACATCACACCGTTCCCGGTAATCAAACAGGCTAGCTGAATAGAGCCCTGTCGGGTGATCCGGAGCGGACAGCTTTTGCGCATCGCCAAAACGGTAAGCCCCGACAATTTCAAGATCATTTTCATCCCATAGAATTAAGTGATAGTAATAGCTGTCGTAAGCGTCGATGTCACGGCGGCGGTGTGTGCCTTCGCCTACGGCACGAAAAGCAACTTCTCTAAGTCGACCTATTTCACGCATAATTGCAGAGCTGCCCACATGCTTGTACAAGTAGATATGCTTGCCATCCTGCGTTGCGCCCAGTTTTTCGCACTGTGTGTGGATCGCCATGCTTAAGGTTTTGCGATCCTCAGGCAGTGCAATCGGTGCCTGTGTTGCAAACAAGGGCTTTCGATCGCTCCCCACGCGATACAAGTGCTGCTTGAACAATTTTGAAAGTTCAGGCAAACCTAAATTCATGGTCGCATAGCTGCTGTGCGGAATGATTTCACCAATGCGCATGGGTAAGTGTTTGCGCTTCTGCTTGAACATTTCTTTCACCAACAAGGCGGTCGCAAGGGGCTTGTACACCATCGACACCCCGTAAAAGACAGGCGAGTTCTTAGCATCAATGTAAACCGGTAAAATAGGCGCTTGGGCACTTTTTGCCATACGTAAAAAGCCGCTGTGCCAATGCGTGTCACGCACCCCTTCAGGCCGAAGCCGAGACACTTCACCTGCCGGAAAAATCAGAACAGCACCGTCGGATTGCAAATGTGATTGGATGCGCTTTAAATGCTGCTTGGGCGTCCCTCCCTGCATGTTATTCACTGGTAGAAGCATATCGTTGAGCGGCTTTATGCTCATCAATAACTGGTTAGCAACTACCTTCACGTCACGGCGAATTTCGCTGACAAACTGGATCAATGCCAGCGCATCAATTGAACCAATGGGATGATTAGCCACGATGACAAGTTTACCGTGCGTGGGAATGTTCTCGCGTTCGCTGCTGCGGACCGAAAAACTGACATTGAAATATTCAAGAACCTGCTCAATAAAATCAAGACCATGCAGGTGTGGATAGGCTTCACCAAACGCCTGAATTTCTCGCTCATGCAGCAGATGGCGCAGCAAAAAATGGGTTGATTTGAACAGTATTGGATGCTCTGCCAACTTGGGGTAATGTTGAGTCAGTACTTCATTTACGCTGAACATAGTCTGGTAATTTCCCTAGCCGGTTATGCGGCCTTGTTGTGAGAGGTTTGTGCTGAAGTCGGTATTCGCTGAGAGCGGCGTACGTCAACGGCAAGCTGGGTCCAATTGATTAAACTCAGCGAGCCGCTAGCGTCTTCAATGACGGCGGAACAGTTTTCAACCCAATCGCCGTCGTTGACGTAATGAATGTCGTCAACGTAGCAATTTTCAGGATGATGTATGTGGCCACAGATAACACCATCGAAACCGCGCTGCTGAGCACGTCGACAGGCCGCATTCCGATACCGACTAATTGCTTTGTTAGCGCCTTTGATGTGCTGTTTAATGTAGCCTGCGAGCGACCAATACTGACGATTGCGTAATTGACGCAGCCTGTTGTACCAGCGGTTAATACGCAGTAGCAATTCATAGCCTTTATCGCCCATCCAGTGATGAAACCAGCCGAGTGTGACATCTGAATCGAACTGGTCGCCATGCAGAACTAAATAGCGTTTTCCATTGGCCGTTACATGCGAAACTTCACGTTTTATTTCGATGTCGCCAAATTGCATGCCGCTGTATTTCTGCAGAGGTTCATCATGATTGCCGGGTAAAAAAACCACCCGTGTGCCTGAATGGCTCAGACTAATCAGTTTGTGCATCACATCATTGTGCGTTTTTGGCCAGCGGAACTGTTTGGACATTTGCCACATATCGACGATATCCCCCACCAGATATAGCGTGTCGCAATTGAGGCGGTTTAGGAAGTCGAGCAAAAGCTCTGCTTTACAGTCTTTATTGCCAAGGTGTACGTCCGACAACCAAATCGTCCGCGCATCGAATGTTTGAGTGTGCATGTGAAGTCCAAGTCCTTACGTTACTTGGAAACTTAGGCTAGCGTGCTGAATTGACAGTTAGGTGAACATATCATGACGTTGCTGTGACAATATCAGCAAGTCGATGAAACGGCGTCAGGGTAACCACCGTATCATCAACACAGGGTTATCAGGCTACCGGGTCTGGATGTCGGTGTTTGCCATATAGGCCGTAAACAAGGCCCATACTGCCTGATTCTGACGGATATCGTCGAGGTCAATTTTATCCAATGTGTCATTGGGAGTGTGGTGGTAATCAAAGTAGTATGTGCCATCCTGACGAAGGTTAACTACCGGTACATCATATTTGGGGAGCATCGAAACATCGGGCCCACCCGTCGCCTGATTATTTCCCTGTTCGACGCCTAGCGGGGCGAGCATGCTGAATAATCTACCTGCTTGCGAGAGTCCCTGCTCACTGAACAGCGTGTCCAGCTGGTAAATTTTGCCAGCGCCGAAATCACTTTCTGCGGCAACGACGATGTTATCAAGTTGGTCTTTATTCGCGCGAACGTATTCGAAAGCACCCACCAAACCAATCTCTTCGGCCGCGTACAAAATGACGCGTATCGTCCGTTTTGGTTGGCCGATTGTATCTTTGATTAATTTAGCCGCGGCCATCACGATACCCACACCGGCACCATCATCCAGGGCGCCTGTGCCCTCATCCCAAGAATCAAGATGTGCGGATATCAGCACTACGTCGTCGGGCTGCTCTGTTCCGATAAACTCACCAATCACATTGTATGTGGTTTGCCAGCCAAGCTCTTTGGCCCGCATATCAACGTCTAATGTGACGGTATGACCTTGCGCAATCATTGCTTCGATAATGTCGGCATCCGCATTAGATAGGGCACCGGCAGGAATTTTTTCAACATCGTCTGCGTAACGCATAATACCGGTATGCGCAAAGCGCGAGTTATCGGTGCCAACAGAGCGGATTAACACGGCTTGCGCCCCCAGTTTTGCTGCCTCAACCGCGCCTTGTACCCTGCCGCTAACCACAGGACCATAGCCCCGGCCAGCTTTATCACGCGTCATACGATGATTAATAAACACAATTTTGCCATTGACCTGCTCGGGTGACAGTTGAGTGAGGTGCTCCAGCGAACTTACCATCACCACGTCAGTTTGTAGACCACCTTCGGGTGTGGCGATTGAGCCGCCTAGCGCTGTGATCACCAGAGATTGGGGAAATGGGCTGACCACCGAAGCGTCAGCGAGACCACGAGACCAATTGCGCACCCGAACTGGCTCTTTGTACACACGATCAAATCCCAGTTGGTTAAATTTGCTCTCTGCCCATGCAACGGCACGCTTATCGCCTTCGCTACCGGGAATGCGTGGGCCAACCTCGACGGTCAGCGATTTTACAATGTCATACGCCAAGTCCGACTCATTGGCAGCGCTTAATAGCTGACTAAATTCATCGGCCTGAGGAGCCTCTGAGACTGGCATGTTTTCAGCAGGTAAAGTGCTGCTACACGCTGAAATGCCGATGCTAACAAGCGTCGCCAAAATAATGGTAAGGGAAGTGGTTGATTTCACTGCGTTATCCGAGCTGATTTATGATCCTAAATATCAGTGTATCGGAAGAGAGACTGGGGTGAAAGCGCTGATGAGGCATAAAAAAAGCGCCGAAAAGGCGCTTTTTACACTATTAATCACGTTATCGTAACCGTTAGGTTTCCCTGAATGGTTACGCTAGCGCTTTAATCTGTGCCGCAAGACGGCTCTTGTGACGTGCCGCTTTATTCTTGTGGATCAAACCGCGAGTTGCCATACGATCAAGCACTGGCTGAGCTGCAGTAAAAGCAGTTTGCGCAGCAGCTTTGTCGCCTGATTCAATAGCCGCAACAACTTTTTTCAAGCTAGTACGGGTCATGGAGCGACGGCTGGCGTTGTGCTGACGACGCTTCTCGGCCTGAATGGCACGTTTCTTAGCAGACTTAATGTTAGCCAAGGTGTAACTCCCAAAAAACAGGTAAAAATTAAGGGTGCGGAGTGTGCCTATTTGGTATCCGAAAGTCAACTGTTTTTAGGCTTTAGGTGTTGAATAAAATGAGCATACCCAGATTAGCACATTCGTACCGAAGAGTTGGGATTGGGCAAAGGAAAATTGATGCGTTGCGTTAACGAGTAAATCGCGGATAATTGGCCAGCGTTTTTCAACAATCATTGCCGCAGTGCGGAGGACAGGTGTCGGGTAAATTACTGCGTTCAGGGTTGATAGTCAGTGCAATGACGCTGATATCCAGAGTTTTAGGCTTAGTGCGAGATGTGGTAATTGCCAATTTGATGGGGGCAGGCGCCGCTGCGGATGTGTTCTTCTTTGCCAATAAAATACCGAATTTTTTGCGTCGCTTGTTTGCGGAAGGCGCTTTTGCGCAGGCCTTTGTGCCAGTGTTGACCGAAGTCCATCATTCCCAAACGAAACAGCAACAGCGTGAATTTATCGCGAAAATATCTGGCACGCTCGGTGCGATTGTGTTTGTTGTCACAGTGGTCGGTGTCATCGCTTCACCAGTGATTACCGCGTTGTTTGGTACCGGCTGGTTTATTGATTATCTTAATGATGAGCCTGATGGGGCAAAGTTTGAACTCGCATCCACTCTATTGAAGATAACGTTTCCGTATCTGGCTTTTGTCACCTTAGTGGGCGTGTCGGGTGCCGTGCTCAATACACTCAACCGGTTTGCTGTCGCTGCGTTCACGCCAGTACTGCTCAATGTGAGTATCATCGGTAGCGCAATCTATCTTGCGCCCGTTTTTGAACAACCCGCGTTTGCGCTAGCCTGGGGGGTTTTTCTTGGTGGTGTGGTACAACTCGCATTCCAAATCCCTTTTTTGTGGCAAGCCGGTTGCCTAGTTAAACCGCAGTGGGGCTGGCACCATCCGCAAGTTGTTAAAGTTCGCCAGCTAATGATACCGGCACTCTTTGGTGTGAGTGTCAGCCAAATAAACTTGTTGCTGGACACCTTTATCGCCAGTTTCTTGGTCACCGGCTCGATCAGTTGGTTGTACTATTCTGATCGGCTGCTGGAGTTTCCGTTAGGTCTGTTTGGCATTGCTATTGCGACTGTGATCCTTCCCACACTTTCGCGTGATCATGTCAGTGCAAATACGCACGGTTTTGCACGCAATATGGATTGGGCGGTGCGTATGGTGTGCTTTTTGGGGATCCCGGCTGCCACGGGCTTATTCGTATTAGCTAAGCCTATTTTAATCGTTATTTTCCAGCGTGGTGAATTCAGCTACCAAACCGCTGAAATGGCGTCTTACAGCTTAATGGCGTACAGCACCGGGCTATTGAGTTTTATGCTGGTCAAGGTGTTAGCGCCGGGATTTTTCTCGCGGCAGGACACCAAAACACCGGTAAAATTTGGCATTTGGGCTATGGCGGCAAACATGTTGTTGAATGTCATCTTTGCGATACCTTACGGTTACGTGGGTCTTGCCATCGCGACAAGTCTGTCAGCAACGCTAAATGCTGGGCTACTGTACGTTGCGTTGGTAAAACAGGGCGTTTTCAACCTATCGCGGCAAACGTTGGTGTTTATCGCTAAGGTCGTCATTGCCTCGGCCACAATGGCGGCTTTTGTACTGCACCAAAACACACAAAACTGGCAGACGATGTCTGAGCCTCAGCGTGTTCTTGAATTAACGTATCTCATCGTCGGGAGTGCAGTGGTATTTATCGTCGCAAGTCTGATTGTGGGGCTGCGCCCGTGGCAACTCTTACAAAAAGCCAAGCCTGTGACGTAAGTGCAGCGAAATGGCGCTCACTAAACCTGCCATTGTCGTTGGTATTCAGCCTAAGGTCGTCTATAATCGCGAGCTTTGTTATTTGATCATAGACACAGAACGTTTGGAGAATCGGTAGCGTGGAGCTTGTTCAGGGTTTACACAATCTGCGAGATAAGCATCGGGGATGTGTATTAACCATTGGGAAATTCGATGGCGTTCACCTAGGTCACCAAGCCGTGCTTTCGCAGCTCATCGTGCAGGCACGCGAGCGCAATCTGCCGGCAACGGTGATGGTATTTGAGCCCCAGCCAGAAGAAGTCTTTTTTCCCAACAAAGCACCCGCCCGGCTGAGCACACTGCGCGATAAGTATCGGGCGTTGCAAGCGTTGGGAATTGATAGGCTTGTGTGTGTTAAATTCAACGCAGCGTTTGCTGAGCAGTCTCCCCAGCATTTTATTGATGATCTGTTGGTTGACCGATTGGGCGTTGAGTTTTTGGTGGTGGGCGATGACTTTCGGTTTGGGAAAGCGCGTGAGGGCGATTTTGCCATGTTGGCAAAAGCAGGGTTGCGCGCTGGCTTCACAGTCGTTAACACGCAAAGCTTTCGTGTTGAGGATTGTCGCATCAGTTCTACAGCCATTCGTCAGGCTCTGCAAGCCGGTAATTTTGACTACGCTGAGCAAATGTTGGGGCGGCCTTTTTCCATTACAGGGAAAGTGGTTCATGGCGAAAAACGCGGCAGAACGATCGGCTTTCCGACCGCAAATGTGCTTCTGAAGCGGTTGCACACGCCAATAAACGGCGTGTTCGCGGTGCGTGTTGACGTGAGTGGTTCGCAGTACGCCGGTGTTGCCAACATCGGTCACAGGCCAACGGTGCACGGCACGCGTTCGCAACTTGAAGTGCATCTGTTTGATTTCGATGCACGGTTATACGGGCAAACCATCGCGGTTATTCCTACGGCGAAAATCCGTGAAGAACAAAAATTCGAGTCATTCGATCTGCTTAAAGCGCAGATCGTGAATGACGCGCAGCAGGCTAAAGTGTTGCTGCAGTCGGCAACTTAACCATTGGAACAAGCAATTCATGAGCCATTATAAGGACACCCTTAATTTACCTGATACGGCATTCCCAATGCGAGGCAATCTAGCTCAGCGTGAGCCAGAAATGCTCAAAGCATGGCAAGAAAAAAAGCTTTATCAACAAATTCGTGAAGCTAGGCAGGGCGCTAAACCCTTTATTTTGCACGATGGCCCTCCTTATGCGAATGGCAGTATTCACATTGGCCATGCGGTCAATAAGATCCTTAAAGATGTGATCGTAAAGTCAAAGACACTGTCGGGCTTCGATGCTCCCTATGTACCCGGTTGGGACTGCCACGGTCTACCCATCGAGTTAATGGTTGAGAAGAAAGTCGGTAAGCCCGGGCACAAGGTGACGCCTGCGGTTTTCCGTGCGCAGTGCCGCGATTATGCGCAGAAGCAAATCGACGGACAAATGCAGGATTTCATCCGTTTAGGTGTTTTTGGCGATTGGGCTAATCCGTACAAAACCATGGATTTTAGTTCTGAGGCGAACATCGTGCGTGCCTTAGCAAAAATTGTTCAAAACGGTCATGTTGAGAAAGGTTTTAAACCCGTTCATTGGTGTACAGATTGTGGATCGGCATTGGCAGAAGCGGAAGTTGAGTACAAAGACAAAATTTCCCCCGCTATTGATGTGGCATTCCCGTTAGCCGATGTCGATGCTTTTGCTACTGCTTTCGGTGTTGAAGAAGCCACCCTGACTCAGGGTAAAGCGGCATTAGTTATTTGGACGACGACGCCGTGGACCATCCCTGCGAACCGCGCCGTATCGCTACACCCTACATTGTCTTATGCGCTAGTGAACGTGCGCGCGCAAGGTGAAGAGCGGTTAATGGTGATGGCTGAAGAGTTAATCGAGAGCTGTATGTCGCGTTACAATGCACAGGCATACGATGTGGTGGCAGTGTGTGAAGGTCAGGCGTTGGATAAATGCCAACTTCAACATCCGTTATTTGATCTGCAAGTCCCGGTCATTTTGGGGGAACACGTTACCACTGATTCAGGTACCGGTTGCGTGCACACCGCGCCAGCTCACGGTGTCGACGATTTCAATGTCGGTAAACAGTATGGTATTGAAGTGTACAACCCTGTCGGCAGCAATGGTGTTTATTTACCGGGCACGCCGATGTTTGAAGGCCAGTTTGTTTTCAAAGCCAACGCCGGTATCACTGAAGCGCTGCGTGATGCAGGTAATCTTGTCTTACATGTGGAATACGAGCATAGCTATCCGCATTGCTGGCGTCATAAAACACCCATAATTTTTCGCGCCACGCCGCAGTGGTTTATCAGTATGGACAAAAAAGGGCTGCGTCAAGATTCAATCACTGAAATCCGCAACACGGAATGGATACCTGCCTGGGGTGAGAGCCGGATTGAAAAAATGGTTGAAGGGCGCCCTGACTGGTGTATATCGCGTCAGCGCACGTGGGGTGTACCGATCCCGCTTTATATTCATAAAGTGACTGGTGAGCTTCATCCCGATTGCGGCGCATTGATGGAGAAAGTGGCACAGGAAATCGAAAAAATCGGTATTCAAGCGTGGTGGGATATCGACGATGCTGAACTGCTTGGTAGCGACGCAGCAGATTACGAGAAAGTCACCGATACGCTGGATGTGTGGTTTGACTCAGGGGTAACTCATCATTTTGTTGTGGATTGTCGGGATGATATTCCCGCTCCGGCCGACTTATATCTGGAAGGCTCTGACCAACATCGTGGCTGGTTTATGTCGTCATTGATGACCTCAGTCGCGATGCATGACCATGCACCTTACAAGCAAGTGCTAACGCATGGTTTCACGGTTGATGCGCACGGACGGAAAATGTCTAAATCGATTGGTAATGTGGTTGCGCCTCAAGACGTCACGAACAAGTTAGGCGCGGACATTTTGCGGTTATGGGTGGCATCGACTGATTATCGCAGTGAAATGACAGTGTCTGACGAAATTTTGAAACGCTCTGCAGACGCGTATCGTCGTATTCGCAATACATCTCGTTTTTTACTGGCCAATCTAAACGGGTTCGATCCTGCTACTGATCTGGTCCCCGCCGAAAAAATGGTCGCATTGGATCTGTGGGCAGTGCAGCGAGCCGCAGAGGTTCAATGCAGTATAATTGCCGCGTACGATAAGTATGACTTACTCGATGTTACGCAGACACTCATGCAGTTCTGTTCCATCGAAATGGGCAGTTTTTATCTAGACATTATTAAAGATCGGCAATACACCGCCAAGACGGATGGCCTTGCTCGTCGTTCGTGTCAAACCGCGTTGTATCATATTGTTGAGGCTTTGGTTCGCTGGATGGCGCCAATCATGAGTTTCACTGCACAGGAAGTCTGGCAATCGATGCCCGGTCAGCGTAGTGAGTTTGTGTTTACCGGCGAGTGGTATGATGCGCTGGATAGTTCAACTGATAACACATTGGACAATGCATTCTGGCAGCGCGTGATGAAAGTGAAAACGGCGGTCAACAAAGCGTTGGAGTCTGCGCGTAAACAGGGTGAACTGGGCGGCTCACTGGAGGCCGATGTGACCTTGCATGTGTCGCCTTCACTCCAGCAGACTTTAAGTCAACTGGAGAATGAATTGCGCTTTGTGCTAATTTGCTCAACGGTGACGTTAACGCCAGCGAGTGATGCTCCAACCGGAGTCGAGCCTACGGATGTAGAAGGCTTGTGGGTGAGCGTATCGAAAACCAGCAATGATAAGTGTGTGCGTTGTTGGCACCATACTGCTGACGTGGGTTCTCATGAGGCACATCCTGAATTGTGTGGGCGTTGCGTTGATAATATCGATGGTCACGGTGAAGAGCGTCAATATGCTTAATACTTTCAAGATTTCGGGCCTGCGCTTTTTATGGTTGACGCTGATTGTTGTTATTCTCGATCAGTGGACCAAGTATGCTGTTGTTGACGCGATGCAATTGTACGAGTCGATACAATTGACCGGCTTTTTTAACCTGACCTATGTGCATAATTACGGTGCCGCTTTTAGTTTCCTGCATGACGCAGGCGGGTGGCAGCGGTGGTTTTTTACGGTGATTGGTGCAGTGGTGAGTGCACTGATACTGTATTGGTTACGTCAAACCTCACGTGAGCAAGTGCGTTTGCCCGTCGCGTTTTGTCTGATATTGGGCGGGGCGATTGGCAACGTTTATGATCGTCTGGCACATGGTTACGTAATAGATTTTCTCGACTTTTATTATCAGCAGTGGCATTGGCCAGCGTTCAATGTAGCCGACAGCGCGATTTTTGTGGGTGCAGCATTGCTTATCATCGATATGATTTTCGCGCCTGATGAAAAGTCCGCTTCAGCGTCATAGTGCAGCGATAATCCTAAAGGTATACGTATGAGTAACAATGTGATCAATCAAACCAGCGAAGTGCTGATGCACTTTGATTTGAAATTAGAAGACGGATCTGCGGCTGATAGTACGCGGGTGAACAACAAACCTGCCAAATTAGTCATGGGTGATGGCAGCCTGACCCCCAATTTTGAAGCGTGCCTACTGGGTTTAAAGGAGGGCGAGAAGAAAGCCTTTACGCTTAAGGCAGAGGATGCATTTGGTCAGCCAAACCCAGATAACATATACTACGTTGACCGGAGCAAGTTTAGCCATGATGAAGAGCTTAAA
The DNA here is from genome assembly GCF_018474025.1 of Alteromonas oceanisediminis. Taxonomy (GTDB): domain Bacteria; phylum Pseudomonadota; class Gammaproteobacteria; order Enterobacterales; family Alteromonadaceae; genus Alteromonas_E; species Alteromonas_E oceanisediminis. The sequence continues at coordinate 436,599 of NZ_JAHCTA010000002.1, forward strand.
GAAGGCATGATCATGGGGTTCGCTCAACCTGATGGCAGTGAGCTTCCTGGCATTATCCGCAGTGTTGCAGGCGACTCGGTGACAGTCGATTTTAATCACCCACTGGCTGGGCAAACGGTCATTTTTGATGTTGAAATTTTAGCGGTAAAGAACAACATTACCGTCCATTAATTGCCAGTTCATTACTAGAGAGTAGTTACATGCAAATTCACCTAGCCAATCCACGCGGTTTCTGTGCTGGCGTTGATCGAGCCATCACTATTGTTGAACGGGCATTGGAGCTGTTCAATCCCCCTATTTATGTGCGTCATGAAGTTGTTCATAACAAGTTTGTAGTGAATGGGTTGCGTGACCGAGGCGCGGTTTTTGTGGATGAGATTGCAGAAGTGCCTGATGACAGTATTGTGATATTCAGTGCGCATGGCGTGTCGCAGGCTGTACGCAATCAGGCTGATAGCCGAGGACTCAAAGTGTTTGACGCGACCTGTCCGTTGGTTACCAAAGTTCATATGGAAGTGACGCGTGCTTCAAAACGCGGTACAGAATGTATTTTGATTGGTCATGCTGGGCATCCTGAAGTGGAAGGCACTATGGGGCAGTACAGCAATAGTAAGGGCGGTATCTATCTTGTGGAGTCGGAGAAAGATGTAGAGTCTCTTACCGTTAAAGACCCGCAAAATCTGTATTATTGTAGCCAGACGACGTTGTCGGTCGATGACACCGCCGATGTGATTGATGCACTACGCGCTCGCTTTCCTGCTATTGAAGGGCCGCGTAAAGATGATATTTGCTACGCAACGCAAAATCGTCAGGATGCGGTACGTGATCTTGCCCAAGATTGTGATGTCGTTTTGGTTGTGGGCGCGCAAAATAGCTCCAATTCAAATCGCTTGCGTGAACTTGCTGACAAAATTGGAGCAACTGCCTACCTGATTGATAGTGCCGATTGTATTCAACAGAGCTGGCTAAGCGGCGCTGAGCATGTTGGTGTGACCGCAGGAGCTTCTGCGCCGGATATTCTGGTTCGGCAGGTTGTTGAACGTTTGCAGTCGTGGGGCGCAATCTCAGCGACTGAACGTCAGGGCCGCGAAGAAAACGTAGAATTTGCCGTGCCCAAAGAGCTACGTGTCAAACAGATCGCCTAATTTACAGCCTGTACTGATGATACTATTCAGTACAGGGTAGGTTTTTTAATACCTAATCCTCAACCATAATAACCTTCGTATCACTAAACTGCGCTACAGTATCGTCATGAAATTGTTTGTAGCGCATGCTGCAGCGGGCGTTTTTAGCCCATCGTGAGATGACAACTTTGCCGATATGAAGGTTATGAATTTGCTTAAATTACATCGACATCAATGCCCGAAAACGTCGTCGCGACTATCGCGCCAGATGGGCGTGGGTATGATCGAGGTGCTCATCACTCTATTTATCCTATCGGTCGGTTTACTTGGGGTTGCATCACTCCAATTTATTGGCTCTTTTGCCAATGCTGATGCGCTCAGCCGCACGCAATCAGTACTGGTGGCACAGCAAATGAGCGAACGCTTGCGCGCCAGTGCGGTATCCTCCACCGAGGGCGATGGTATGGTCGTGGCCAACGAATATTTCGATGCCAACCTATACAACTTCAATAATTTGACCTGTGTCACAGGCGCATCGCCCTACGATTGTTTTTGTCAAACTCACCCAGCGGCGGTACCTGATTGCAAAACTAACACCTGCACCGCAGCACAGTTTGCTGCATTTGACGCCTATGAAATGTCCTGTGCCGCGGTTAATACCAATCCGACTATCGAGATGGAACTAAGCTGTGCTGACAACGACGGCACCGATACCGACGTGTGCAGTGTCGGGTCGCGTCATCGTATCGTGCTGGCATGGCCCGTTGAGAACTGGCAAGGTAATGCAAGGGAATATAATGCTGAATGCAATGCTGGGCGCACGGGTGATCACGATTGCGTTATTGTAGAGGTGACGCTATGAGCCGTCTTAAGAGTGTCAAAAAAGCGCGCGGATTTACCCTGATCGAGATCATGATCACGCTGGCGCTTGGGTTATTGATTTCTGGCGCTGTTATCCAAGTTATGGTCAGCAATTCCGTCACAGATCGTCTCAATCGGGCGATTGCGTCTGCGCAGGAAAGTGGCCGATTTATCGTCAATCGGTTACGCAGCGATGTGATTGAAACTGGCTTATACAACCCAATGTCAGGCGCGCTAGATCGCAGCGTTGATATTGTTGGTGAAGCCGCTTTTGTGCAAAACCACCCAATCCCGTTGCCAGGCGACTTTGTCTCTCGTGCCGGACTAGGCGCACAGGAGGGAGCGAATGGTGACAGCGATACGCTTGTGGTTAGCCTACAGGCGCAAAGAGACTGTCGCGGGTATACCTTAGGGTATCCGGCTGGTGCAGAGTTTTACGTTGTGAATGAATACTTTGTGGATGGACGGCAGCTAAAATGTCGCGGATTTGACGGGCGTTTTTTACGCGGGCAACGCGCTGCCGTTGGGCATAACGGTCATGCCGCGTTTACATTGCTGGACGATGTAGAGAGCTTTCAGGTGCTTTATGGTGTCGCAGACAGCGCCATTGCGGGTGACAACTCAGCACGACCTGTGCAATACATCAATGCCAATTTACTGAACGCCCGACTTGCTGCGGGTGGTCAAGTGGTCGCACTACGGTTGGCTGTATTAGTGCGTGGTGATGGTCAGGTGAGTCTAGATCCCGCTCCTACTTTTAAATTGCTGGATGCCGATCCGGTGACACCCGGCAATCAACATATCTATAAACAGTTTGAAGTCACTATTGCGTTGCGCAATGTAAAGAATTTTGTTCGGAGTATTAGTCGATGAAAAGTCAAATTACGCAGCAACAGGGCTTGGTGATGGTGTTTGCGCTGCTGGTGCTACTGTCACTGACCATACTGGGTGTCGCATCCGTGTCGAGCAGCTTATTACAGAATAAGATGGCCACGTCGATGGAACAATCCTCCTTAGCCTTTGATGCGGCTGAGGCCGCCATCGCCGGGGTGGTGTTTGAATCTGAAGACGAGGTGCTATTGACCGATCCGCTTTTACTCGACCCATTATCACAAGCACGGCAAGGGAACGTTTTTGATCCTACTGCTCAACAGCTTAGCTGCTTTGAAAATGCGAATTGGACTAACCGTACTGTGACTCAGGCTGGTCTTTCAACGGGTTCAAATCATAACAATGCCGGTAGCTACGATAATACCCCTCCGCTGAACAGTTGGTCGCGAACGGCGTTTGTGCGCGAGCAGGCGTGTCGAGGTTCAAGTAATGTTATCGGTGGCAGCAATATCAATTGTCATGTTTTTGTTGTGCGTGGCTGCGGTCAAATTAATAACAACGGTTATGTCGTAGCCAATAGCTTGACTGCGTCAGTATTTGCGCCAGCGTCGCAATAATGTGTGGGCGATACAAAGCCCAATGAGAGGTAGTACTATGATGTCAACAATTCAGCGTAGCGTTCTCACCGGATGCGCCAGCATTGTGCTATCGAGCATGATTGCACTAACGGCGTTTGCTGATGATCTGGAAATTTATTTAGGAACAGGCAGCAGTGCGGTTACGTACAACCCGAATGTACTTTTCATTATGGACACCTCCGGCAGTATGGGGGCGAAAGATGGCACTAGCGAGTCACGCATGTTGCGCGTGCAAAATGCACTCAAGGATGCACTGAACTCGGCAACCAATATTAATGCCGGCCTCATGCGTTTCTCTGATTTTGGTGGGCCAGTGCTGTATCCTGTGCGCGGTATTGATGATCCCGTACTGCCAGAAATTATTACCTCAACCGCTACCAGCAACGATGATGCTTATGAAATAAACAGCGCTGTGAATGTGACGAGCAACCAACTGATTCTGACTCAGGGAACCGACACCGTACACAGCGGTTTCCGTTATCAGGATCTCAACATTCCACGCGGAGCCACCATCACAAACGCGTTTATTCGGTTAACCTCTGGTCAGCTAAACACCAGTAGCTCAACACTGACGATCCGCGCCGAAAAAACCGGAGACTCGACGGCGTTTAGTACCAGCAATCGCGATATTTCTGACCGCACAACGACCACCAATGAAGTTGTGTGGGACACTGATAATGACTTTCCGTTAAGTGAGGAGAGTATTGTGAGTCCGAGTTTGGTGGACGTGATCCAGGAAGTGGTCGATCAATCCACGTGGTGCGGAGGCAACAGTCTTAATATTTTGATCGAAGGGACCAGCTCTGATGGCAGCAGTAATCGCAGAGCACTGTCCAATGATGAGGGGACTGGTTTGTCACCGCAACTGGTATTGTCCTACGACGACAGCAGTGCGACAGGGTGCGTGAAAGGGCGTCTTACCTATCAGGTCAATGCCAATCAAAACAACGCCGAAGAACGTTCCAATGGTTATGAATCAACCGGTAGTGAACTGACCTTCAGAGATAGCGCAAATGACTATGTGGGTGTTCGCTTCAACAATATCAATCTGCCCCAAGGTGCGACCATTACCAACGCTTTTTTAGAGTTTACGGCCTATCAAACCAGCACGGGAAGTGCTTCGATGCGAATAGAAGGTGTGAATGAAGATGATCCGAATGACTTCTCGCCGTACTACCGCTACATGTTGCGCAATAAGCCGAAAACCGTCGGCGTCAATTGGTCCAATATACCAGCATTTTACAAAAACAATGTGTACACAAGCCCCCCTGTAACTGCGATTGTGCAACAAATTGTCAACCGCTCGGGGTGGAGACCAAACTACGAGATGATGTTTGTATTTTCTGACTTTGATGGGTCACGAGGTGCTTACACTTACAAAGGAAAACCATCGGGCTCTGTGCGTTTAATTGTTGAGTATCAGGGAAATGCAGTACCAGGCACAACAGCTACCGTTAGGCAGCATTTGGTCAGTAAAGTGGATGAACTCAGCGCGAGCGGCTTTACTCCAATCGTTGATACATTGTTCGAGGCGTCTCAATATTATGGCGGTGACGATGTTTATTACGGCTTGGCGCGCGGAACCAATTCCGTTAGCAGCACTGTACGCAAGAATACCCGAGTGAGCCACCGAGCGTCATACGTAGGCGCTGACTCGGTGCGTCCTTTCGGCTGTACCGAAGACAACCTGAGTGATTCAGACTGTATCAATGAATACATCCCGTCAGGCGCAGAGTATATTTCACCGATCACCGATTTGCAGTGCCAAACAAATAACCACATTGTGCTGCTGTCTGATGGTGAGGCGAACAACAATCACAGTGTCGACGAGATTGAAGCGCTGCTGGGTAAAAGTTGTACCGGCTCAGGTGGTGAAAAATGCGGTATTGATTTAGTTAAAAATATCAGCAACTCGAATGATTCTAAAATCGATGCACGGGTTATTACTCATACCATTGGTTTCGCTGCCAACAGCACGGCGAATAACTTTCTCAATAATCTGGCTATCCAAAGCGGTGGCGGCTTCTACACGGCAGATAACAGTGCCGACTTGGTCGAAGCATTTCAGACCATTCTGCGTTCCGTAAAAGATGTCAATGCAACCTTCGTGTCTCCAGGGGTTGCCGTTAACCAACTGAATCGCTTAACTCACCGTGATGAACTGTATTTCGCGTTATTTAAGCCGTCTGAAGGAACCATTTGGCCCGGCAACTTGAAGAAATACAAGATCAATGGCGACAAGGTCTTGGATAAAAACGGGCTTGATGCCGTAGACAGTGTGACTGGTTTCTTCGCGGAAAACAGCCATTCTTACTGGTCTACGCTATCGGACGGAAACGATGTCCGAGAAGGCGGGGCAGCAAGTAAAGTGACTCTCAGCCGCAATATCTACGCGTTTGAAAATCCAGGTAATATTGCGACCAGTGGCAATCGCTTGCATGAATCCAATTCATCCATCACTGAACAGGATTTGCTCGTCGAGTCGCTTTCCGGTTCAAGTGTGGTTCGCGATACCGTACTCAAGTGGGCGCGCGGTGTCGATGTGCGTGATGATGATGGCGATGGTTCGACGTCCGATGAGCGTCTGCAAATGGGGGACCCTATCCACAGTCAACCGGTGATCGTCAACTATTCAGCAACCGATAGTGCAATACTGGTTGCAACTAACCACGGGTTTTTGCACTCCATCGATGCACAAACTGGCACAGAGAACTGGGCTATTATCCCCAAAGAATTGTTAGCAAACTTGCACGATTTATACCGCGATACCTCTACGTTTAACCATATTTACGGCTTAGACGGTGACATGGTGCTGCGAACCGTGGGTAGCAAAACCTATTTATATGTGGGTATGCGTCGCGGTGGTAACAATTATTATGCATTTGACGTGACCAGCAAAGCGTCGCCAAAACTGGTTTTCACTATTGAAGGCGGAAGCACTGGCTTTGAATCCTTAGGTCAAACCTGGTCACGCCCCACGATAACCAAGATCAACATGGGTGGCTCGGTACGGAATGTGATGATTTTCGGTGGCGGTTACGATGATGATCAAGATGACAAGCTGGTGCGCTCACCTGATGCCGTAGGGAATGCTGTGTATATTGTCGATGCCGATACCGGTGCACTGCTATGGACAGCGAGTAACGCTGGCGCTGATTTAAATTTACCTGCAATGCAGTACAGCGTGCCTGCACGCATCTCTGTGATAGATCGTGATAATGATGGATTTGCCGATCACATGTATGTCGCCGACACGGGCGGTCAACTGTTCAGGTTGGATATTTACAATGGTGAGTCTGGAAGTGATTTAATTAAAGGCGCTTTGATGGCGGAGTTTGGTGGTAATACTGCGGAAGAAAACCGTCGCTTTTACTATGGCCCTGATGTATCGGAAGTGGCATTGGGTGATGAATTGTATTACGCCGTTGCATTGGGAACCGGTTTCAGAGCAGGGCCCCTAGATACAACCATTGAAGATCGCTTCTATATGCTTAAAGACACAGGCGTATTTAGTATCGATGCGAATGGTGATTTCACCTTGCCAACAACGCCTTATCAACAGTCAGATTTGTACGACGCGACTAACCATTTACTGACCTCTTCAGACAGTAATGAGCGCGATATTGCGTCTAACGCGCTAGCGAATAAAGATGGCTGGATGTTACAGCTCACCACGGGAGGAGAAAAAGTTTTGTCGTCACCGTTGATCTTGGACTACAAAATCTTTTTTACAACCTACGTTCCGGCCAGCTCTAGCACTAGCTCTTGTGCGCCGCCTACAGGCAATAGCCGCGCTTATTTGGTGAATCTCCTCAATGCGAATGCGGTAGATGATCTTAACCAGACAGGTGAACTGGACAGTAATGACCGCTTTGCGCAGTTAAAACAGACGGGTATTGCACCGGATACAAAGATTCTCATTGAGGATATCGTCGAGCCGGTGGTGTGTTTAGGTACCGAGTGCGTGTCTGCGGTTATCAGTGTTGATAACAATGGCAATGAAATCGCTTGTGGGTCTGACTTTGAATGTTTAGCACGCAACATTTATGGTCGGTTTGAACGCGTGCAACGTAGTAGTTGGGAAACCGAAGTTGAAAGAGATTAATATGTCAAAAACGTCACAAAACGCAGTTTCGGGTTTTACGCTGATTGAACTTATGATCGTAGTTGCCATTGTCGGCATCATTACGGCCATCGCTTATCCGTCCTATCAGGGCATGATAAAAAGTAGTCATCGCAGCACTGCTCAAGCCGATCTCATGGCATTTGCGGCAGCGATGGAGCGCCATAAAGCAGCCAACTTTACTTATGAGGGCGCTGCACAGGGCGGAGGAGACACGGGTAAGCCGGCTATATTCCAATCTCACTCACCCGCGTCTGAGCCTGCAGTGAACAAGCGTTATGATCTCACCATTGATGTCGTCTCCGCAAACGGCGTCAGTTATCGCCTAAAAGCTTCCCCGGCATCGGGCACTGAGCAAGTCGGCGATGGCAATCTATTTGTATTTAGTGATGGCCGAAAAGCATGGGATAAAGACGGAAGCGGTAGCTTATCCAGCGCTGAATATTGCTGGAACTGCTAGAGCGTGCTCTAGGGTCAGTTTAGACGACGCTTAAATAGCGTCGTCGTTTTCTTCGCCGGTACGGATACGGATAGCACGTTCTACAGGGTAGACAAACACTTTCCCATCACCGATTTTGCCGGTTTTCGCACAAGACACGATGGTTTCTACGGCTTGGTCAACCAGATCATCAGCAATAATCAACTCCAACTTCATTTTAGGCAGAAAATCAACTTGATACTCTGCGCCCCGGTACATTTCAGTGTGGCCTTTTTGTCGACCAAAGCCTTTCACTTCGGTGACTGTCATACCCGAAATACCAATCTCGGAAAGTGCTTCGCGCACATCGTCTAATTTAAACGGCTTTATGATTGCCTCGACCTTTCTCATGCTGTTCGTTTCCTAATTATGCTTCATCGTAAATCGTGGGTATCGGAACCCGCTTATGTTGTGTTTTATGATAAATGGCCATCAGCTTTTTTTCCACGTCAGCATCAACATCGCGACCTTCTAAAAAATCGTCAATCTGGTCATAACTGATCCCCAAAGCCTCCTCGTCCGCCTTTTGCGGTGTCAGCGATTCTAAATCCGCCGTCGGTGCTTTTTCGATGATATGCGCTGGTGCCCCCAATGCGGCCGCTAGTTGACGTACTTGGCGTTTATTCAGACCAAAAAGAGGGGCTAAGTCACAAGCGCCATCGCCGTACTTTGTATAGAAACCCGTGATATTTTCAGCAGAATGATCAGTGCCTAGTACCAGCGCGTTTAACATGCCAGCAATTTCGTACTGGATCACCATACGCGTTCGTGCCTTAACATTACCTTTGACAAAGTCTTGTTTGTGTTCGTTATCTGGCAACAGATTGGCTGATGAAAGTGCTTCAATAGTGGCAGCATGAATAGCATCAGCACCGGGTTGAACATTAACATTAATAGATTGTGAAGGGCTGATAAACTGAATTGAATCTTGGGCGTCTTGTTCATCGGCTTGCTGCTGATAGGGTAAACGCACGGCAATAAACTGGTAGGGCGCTTGGCTTGCATCGCGCGTTTGATTTAGTTCGTCGACGGCACGTTGAGCCAATTTGCCTAACGTACAACTATCAATACCACCACTGATGCCAAGCACCAATGCGCACATTCCAGATTTTTGCAGCTGTGACTGGATAAACCGGGTGCGTCGCGCAATCTCTGCGTTTGCGTCAATGACAGGAAGAACCCGCATCTCTTGGATAATCTGGTGTTTTGTCATAGCGTTTGCCATTTGTCTGTCGTGTCCTGAGTAAAATGAAAATGATTGACGTATAGTCTATGGTAATTATCAGTGAAACAAGATACCCAATTCAGACAAAATTAGCGTATCTTTTATCAGTCACTTTATCATCATGCAGGAAATAATGCGCAACCAAACCGGTGTCACATTGCTGGAAATGTTAATCACATTAGCCATTGTTGCTATTGTGTTGACCACGGTTGCCCCCAATGTTCAAAGCATTCTGATCCAAAACCGCATTACTGCTGAAATTAATGAACTGAGCGGCGTCATTCAATACGCGCGGCATCATGCGATTGATCAGCAAATTGATACCTTAGTCTGTCCGTCAGATGATTTCTCATCGTGCACAACAAATTGGGGGCAGGCAAAAATGGTCTTCGCCGATGAAAATGGTGATGGCTCGCGGGGTAACGACGAACCCATTTTGGCGGCGACTGGCGTCACGCATCCTGTTAATGTATTAACCGGGCCAAATGGGTCAATGCGATTCTTAGCCAGTGGTGCGGTTGCTGCACCGGCAGTCCTGCGATTATGCCATGAAAATGATGAAGCGGAGTATGCTAGAGCCTTAACGATAAGCTTACAAGGCCGGGTGAAAATGAGTCGTGATGATGACAACGACGGTATTCACGAAGATGATACCGGCGCTGCCCTTGATTGTAATTAGGACGCTTTAGTGGTTAACGCCACCTTCACCATGCACGTGTCCGTGAGCAATTTCCTCTTCGGTGGCCTCACGCACGTCGACGATTTCTACGTCGAAAGTGAGTTCAATGCCTGCGAGCGGGTGATTACCATCTACAACGACTTCATCGTCAGACACATCAATGATGGTGACCGACTGGTCGCCCCCATCTGTCGTCGCCCGAAACGACATGCCGACTTCAACGTCCATACCTTCAAACATTGACTTTGGAACCGCTTGCATCAGATTTTCATGGCGTTCACCGTAAGCCTTTTCCGGTGGAATGGTGACATTGAAACTATCACCTTTCGACTTGTCCGATAGTGCCTCTTCGAGCCCTTGCACCAGAAAACCACGGCCATGCATAAAGACCAATGGCTTACCATTGCGTGACGAGTCGATTTCGACCGCGTCAGGGGAGCTTACTGTGTAGTGCATAGTCACCACGTTATTTTGTTGGATCATTCAATTTCCTGTTTATTCATCGAAAGAGTAGGGCAACGGTTCAACAACAAGATGCAAATCAGGGGCCGCCTTGAAACGGAGTTCTTCACCCATTTGTGTATCGTTACTTAACACGGCAAGCACCCAGAGTTGATTGTCCACCAATGCTGATTGAAGCACTGTGCCACCACGTCGCCAATTGTCGCCGACGGCTTTTTCAAGCATATCACCTGCTTCGACAGATTTCGAATGGGCGGCCTCCGTATCCTGAGAACGTAACAGATAAGTCGCACGTTTGTTTTTGCCCAGATACTTAGTACGAGCCACAACCTCCTGACCCATATAACACCCTTTTTTGAAGTCGATAGCATTGAGCAAATGCATATTCAACATCTGTGGCACAAACTCATGACTGGTTGCCTCTTCAATGGAAGCCCAGCCATTAACAATATTTAACCCATGCCATAATGATTCATCATGCTGCTCACTATGTGTTAACAGCGTTTGAGCAGCTTCACTGCTGCGCTGGAGACTGATCAGGTAACGAGGCTTCGTAGTATAGCGGTCCAGAAGCGTGATGACCCAACCCAATTCGCTGTGTGTTGTACCGTGGTGCTCGGCAGACAGCGACGGAAAATAAGACTGAAGCTGCGATTTTGCATCATCCCCGGCGGCGCCAAAAAACACCCGCTCATCCGGTGGAACTGCGCCTATTTCCACTTTAGAAAACACCCCGTATTTTTTCAGCTCGGCTAAACAGGTCGGTTGTGCAGACTTCTGCACTAAATACTCTATCCCGCCACGATGCTTCAGCAATAAACCGACATTCCACAACTTGCCTTTAAAGTCACAGTGGCAGGCCAACAGGCTATTGGTTTCATCTAAGCGCTGCACATTAATAGTAACTTGGCCTTGCAAGTAGCTCTCAGCTTGTTCCCCTTCGAGGCGAATAGCACTGAGCTGCGTGAGTTCGCAGATAAAGTTGTTAGGTATGTTCAGTGAATGAGGCATAACATCTCGTCGTGTGATGAGGTTCAGTTAAGAGGCAAAACTCCGCGCCGCCCCCGCTTTTCTTGGTGATTAACTTAATATGCGGTCGCTGTTTAGGATAACAAGCGAAAATTCAAAATCCAATGTGCGATGAGTACAGTAAACACGGGTGTATTTGCGTGGTATATTTCGCGCTGAACAATGCTCTAAGGAATAGTATGTTTTCTGAGAAACGTTATGCTCGTCTCAAATGGGCGTGCCGCCGTGGAATGTTAGAATTGGATGTACTACTCATGCCATTCGTAGAGAGTGGTTTTCATGAGTTAAATGAATCAGACAAAGTCGAGTTTGAACGCTTGTTGACCAGCGATGATCCAGATTTATTCGCGTGGTTTATGGGTCACCAACGCTGTGAGGATGCTGAACTTAGGCGTATGGTTGAACACATATTGTCTCGTGTCAAAGTGTGAAATAATTTATCCACTGGGGTTCAGTCCTTTGTGGGCGACCCTGCTATCCGCATTGGCCTCCCTACCGCCCATTATCGTCGTAACCGTCTCACAGGCGTTGTCAATGAGCGCGCTAATGGGGTTCATGTTGCTGTTCGGTGTGGTGTTTTTGCGTGTTTATGGGTGTCTTATCAGCTCGGTGGGCTCAGGGGTATTGCGTTTGCGCTGTATCGATAACCATCAGGTAAGCTTGATAGAGGGGTTGCTCAAAGATAACCAAGAGCAACGCTTTCAAGTGGGTGACGGTTCACTGGTAAGCCGACTGTTTGTAGTGCTTCAGTTGCGAGATCTTGAGCATCAAAATATCAAAGAACCGAAGAGTCAGGTTCGCTACTTGTGGCTATTTTTACCCAAACTGAGTGAAGCGTCACAGCGAGCATTGGCGCGACACGTGGTGCAGAGCCGATGAAAGACCTGTGCGGGCATCTTGCTAGCGCAATGTCACATTACGTATACAGTGAGCCTGTCAGGCCGGGCCTGCGTGGAGGCGGTGTTAATATGGTGGGCTCAGCTTTGTCGAGCTGGTCCGGATAATCTACGTTGTAGTGCAAACCCCGACTTTCCTTGCGCTCAATAGCGCAGCGAACCATAAGCTCAGCGACAGTAACCAGGTTTCGTAGCTCAAGCAGGTTGTTGCTGATTTTAAAGTTAGCGTAATATTCATCAATTTCCTGCTCAAGCAGTTGGATCCGCCTGAGCGCTCTTTCCAGTCGTTTGTTGGTGCGTACGATGCCAACGTAATCCCACATAAACAGCCTGAGTTCGTGCCAGTTGTGTTGAATAATGACCTCTTCATCTGAGTTGGTGACCCGACTTTCGTCCCATGGTGCGATTGTCTGGCTACTGAAAGGTTGGTCAAGGTGTGTCTGAATATGTGAGGCGGCCGCGTGGGCAAACACGATGCACTCCAGTAGCGAGTTACTTGCCATACGGTTAGCACCGTGCAGTCCGGTGCAGGCGACTTCACCAATCGCATAGACATTTTCAAGATCGGTACGCGCATCAAAATCGGTCATTACTCCACCACAACTATAATGCGCGGCAGGCACGACGGGGATCGCCTGGCGAGTAATATCGATACCTAGCGAACGGCATTTGCGATAGATTGTCGGAAAGTGTTTGACGATAAAATCCGCTGGCTTATGGCTGATGTCGAGGTACATACAATCGGCACCCAGTCGTTTCATCTCAAAGTCGATCGCGCGTGCAACGATGTCACGCGGCGCAAGGTCGGCTCTCTCATCAAATTTATGCATAAACTTGGTGCCGTCGGCATGACATAGAAAAGCACCTTCGCCGCGCAGGGCCTCGGTGATCAGGAAGTTACGCGCTTCCGGGTGATACAGGCAGGTAGGGTGAAACTGATTGAACTCCATATTGGAAATCCGACAACCCGCTCGCCACGCAAGCGCGACGCCATCGCCACTGGACACATCTGGATTAGATGTGTATTGATAGACTTTACTCGCGCCACCAGACGCCAACACCACGAATCGGGCTCTGATCACTTCAACGTGTTCTTGATTTCGAGACCACACATAGGCACCGATACAGCGCTTCCTGTGTGGCTTCTGCATAATCAGATCTATTGCATTATAACGCTCAAAGATATGGATGTTCGGATGTTGTGCTGCCGCGTCGTTGAGTGTTAACTGTACGGCTTGACCCGTCGCATCAGCCGCATGCAGGATGCGCCGGTGACTATGGCCACCTTCGCGCGTTAGGTGATACCTTGTCTCGCCACTGGGCGTCGTTTCTGTGTCGAACGGCATACCAAAATTAATCAGCCACTTCATACACTCCTTGCCACGTTCGGCAGTGTACCGTACCACCGATTCATCACACAGTCCGGCACCCGCATTGAGCGTATCCTGTACATGTGACTCAACCGAGTCATCTTCATCAAAAACTGCCGCGATACCACCTTGTGCGTAGCGGGTTGCTCCCTCGTTTCTTTCACTCTTACTGAGCACGATAACATGGCAATGATCGGCCAACTTGAGCGCTAGACTAAGGCCCGCGGCACCGCTACCAATAACAAGCACGTCACATTGATGTTCTACACTCACAGTGGAGGGCAGTGACTGAGAGGCGGTTCGTGGTTGCGACATTGAAGTTCCAAATGTAAGACTGAGGGTTAGCGCTACTAAAAGCACGCTATGAAAGGTATCATTTCTTTAAAATCAAAGAAATTGTTCAGGTTATATTAAGAAAAATTTTTTAATATCGAACTTTTACGATTCACCCCAGTCTATTGTATTGCTTGCATGAGCCATGCGGTGAAAAGGTTATGGAGAAAAGGCTCGAATGAGTGAGCAAATTACCGACCAGCAGTTGGTCGAGAAAGTACAGCGCGGCGATAAAAATGCGTTTAATCTTCTGGTTACTCGTTATCAGCATAAAGTGATGCATTTAGTGAGTCGCTACGTGAAAAGTTCTGGGGATGTCGCTGATGTTACTCAGGAAGCCTTTATCAAAGCGTATCGTGCATTACCGAGTTTTCGGGGCGACAGCGCATTTTATACCTGGCTTTACCGTATTGCGGTGAACACAGCGAAGAATTATCTAGTGTCGCAGGGGCGCAAGCCACCCAGCAGCGACATTGATGCGCAGGAGGCCGACTACTACGAAGGCGGCCAAGCGCTACATGACACAGCAACGCCAGAGCGTTCACTGTTGTCGAATGAAATTGAAAACACTCTGTTTAGGGTGGTAGAACGGTTGCCTGATGATTTGCGCATGGCTATTACCCTGCGAGAGATTGAAGGGCTAAGTTACGAAGAAATCGCCGATGTGATGGATTGCCCAGTCGGTACGGTACGGTCGCGGATCTTCAGAGCAAGGGAAGCGATCGACAAGGTTATTCAACCATTAATGCAGAATTGATGATTGTTTGATCAATGGTTAGTATGTATGGGCCAGTCAAAGAAGAGAGTTTTATGACGCAACAGCAAGAAAATTTGTCCGCTTTTACCGATGGTGAGCTCAATGAAGGCCATGGTGATTTAGTCAATGCACTGAAACAGGATGAGCAACTGCAACAAAAGTGGCAGCGTTATCATCTGATCAGAGACGGTTTGCGCGGTGAGCTAGGGCAGTCAACAGGGTTTGACGTCGCCGCTTCCATTGCTGCGGCTATCGAGGATGAGCCGGCAATTGTTGCTCCTAAGCGCACCTGGCAAGATTTGCCGGTTGTCTCGACGGTTGTGCCACTGTTTAAGCAGTCTGGGCAGTATCTGGTTGCAGCGTCAGTTGCCGCAGCCTTGATATTAGGCGTGCAGAATTACAATCAGCCCAGTGACAGTGAGCCATTCATGACTGCGACACCGATCTCGGGTCCGCAGGGAAATCTGACTCCGGTAAGTCTAGAGCAAACGCGGTCGGTACAACGTAATGACATGGCCGAGTTGCTGGAACAGCGGAAAATGATTAATGCGCTGATTGCTGATCATCAACGTCAATTGCAAATGAAGCAGTCACATCAATTTGACAAAGAAGAACGTGTGGAGCAAAAGGACGTGCAACAGCCTCCACAACAACCGTAAGTGAACAGTCTTCGGATTTTAATGCACTCAATACGTGTTGTTTTACGACAGTTAAAAATAGCCGCCGCCTGCGTTTGCAGTGCGGCGTTTTTCGTGGTTGATGTAGGGGCTGCTCAGCCATCAGAACCTCAAATAACAGACGCTCAACCTGCCGATGCACAAGTGGATGTGGCGGTAAAGCGCAGCGGAACCGAATGGTTGTTCAAGATGAACCAGAGCATCCAGCAGCGCAATTATCAAATATCTATGGTGGTCCATAGGCCCAATCTTGATGCGGTTCCCTACCTCTGGCGTCACGGTGTTTTCGACGATGGCGTCACTATGGAGCAGCTCAATAGTCTGAATGGGCCGGGCAAAGAGTTTATTCGCGTCAATAAAACAATCAGTGTGTTCGAGCCAGATGTCGCGCCCTATAGTGTGACAGGAGAACTGATTGATGGACCAATCCCAAATCAACTGCTTTCCGACCCGCTTTCATTGCAAACGGCTTACGAATTCATTGCGGTTGGACGAGGCCGGGTATCGGGGCGTGCCGCACAACAGATACGCATTGTAAGTCGCGACAACACGCGTTTTTCTTACCAGCTTTGGGTAGATGAAAACAACGGCATGCCGTTAAAGTTCAATATGCTGGATGGGAATGGACAATTGATTAAGCAAGTGCAGGTAACTCAGATGGTGATGTCGGAAAAACCGGATCCATTCTTTGCGCGCATTAATCATGATGTGTTACCGCCAGTATCGGCGATGAGTCGTACTCAGCATCAACATCAATGGCGTATCACCTACATGCCTACCGGCATGCGAGAAGTTAAGCGTAACACCCATAGGCTTCACATTACGGGTCAGGTTGTTGAATATGCGATGTTGACCGATGGACTGGTAGAGGTCTCGGTGTATGTTATGCCAGTCACCAATAATCATCAGAATAGTATCTTTCGACATGAGACAAAGACGTTACTGATGCGCACCGATGGTGATATTCAGGTCTCTGTTATTGGTGAAATCCCACCGCAGACGGCAAATAAAATTGCCATGTCGCTAGCTTCTCGAGTGCGTTAATTATGATTGAAGAAGTGGGGGTTGTGACTGCTGTCAATGGCAATTCGGTGACGGTTGAAACGGCCATAAAGTCGACCTGCGGAAGTTGTCAGGCTCAATCGAATTGCGGCACAGGGGCGATAGCTAGAGCTCTGACGCCGCGTGCTGAAACGATCCATTTGATATCGGACCTGCCTGTGCATGTAGGGCAGCGTGTGCGCTTGGGGATCCCCGAAGAGGCGCTGTTAAGCGCGTCCGTGTTGCTTTACCTGGTACCACTGATGGTGTTGGTTATCAGTAGTGTTACCTTCAATGCGTTGTTACCGTGGGTAGGTCTGTCACACGAGTTCTGGACGATTTTATTTACATTGATTGCGACCTTAGCGGGATTTGTGGTGCTCTCAAATCGGTTGAAGCGACGTGAAACGGCGCACTATCAGCCCAAAATTCTCGGTATCTTGCTTGAACCACCCCAAGGTATAACACCTGCATCCTAATTGATCCGTTCATTTGCTTAAAAATTCGCGTTTTAAGGTGTTTCCGCGTAAAATCCGGCGGTTGAATTCAATGGTTGCGGTTATGGGATGTCGCGCTCAAAATGAGCGAAATTGTCACCGAAACCGTAATGGTACAGTGTGCTGTGTGAATTTCCAGCACCCCCTTTTTTTCACATTTTTATCAGGTAGTTTCAAACGCAATGCAGCATAAGCACATTCGCAACTTCAGCATCATCGCCCACATTGACCACGGAAAATCGACGCTTTCAGATCGACTCATTCAGCATTGTGGAGGGCTAAGTGAACGTGAAATGGCTGCGCAAGTGCTGGATTCAATGGACATTGAGCGGGAACGCGGTATTACCATCAAAGCGCAGAGTGTCACACTGAATTACACCGCCAATGACGGTGAAACGTACCAACTGAATTTTATCGACACCCCAGGGCACGTGGACTTTACTTATGAAGTATCTCGTTCTCTGGCCGCCTGCGAGGGAGCATTGCTTGTGGTTGACGCGGGTCAGGGGGTTGAGGCGCAGACATTGGCAAACTGTTACACCGCCATCGATATGGACATGGAAGTCGTGCCAATTTTGAACAAAATTGATTTGCCACAAGCCGAGCCTGAACGCGTGGCGGAAGAGATTGAAGATATTGTCGGTATCGACGCTGTCGATGCCGTGCGGTGCTCGGCGAAAACCGGTGTAGGCATTGAAGCTGTGCTGGAAGAAATCGTCAAGCGCATACCGCCGCCAGTCGGTGAAATAGATGCACCGCTGAAAGCGCTGATTGTTGACTCTTGGTTTGACAATTATCAGGGCGTCGTATCGCTGGTGCGTATTGTCCAAGGTTCTCTCACTGCGAAAGATAAAATTCAGATCATGTCGAATGGTCAGGTGCATCAGGTTGACAAAATTGGTGTGTTCACGCCCAAAGCCCTGGATACCGGCATGTTAAAAGCCGGCGAGGTAGGGTTTATCATTGCCGGCATCAAGGAAATTCATGGTGCCCCGGTCGGTGATACGATTACGCTGGCAAAAGCGCCATCAACGGAGCCGCTACCCGGTTTTAAGAAAATTAAGCCTCAGGTTTATGCCGGTTTGTTTCCGGTCAGTTCGGATGATTATGAAGATTTTCGCGATGCGCTGTCTAAACTGAGCCTCAACGATGCATCACTGTTTTATGAGCCGGAAAGTTCTTCCGCATTGGGCTTCGGTTTCCGGATTGGCTTCCTCGGCATGCTGCATATGGAGATCATTCAAGAGCGTTTAGAGCGCGAGTATGATCTGGACTTGATTACCACCGCTCCCACGGTCGTTTACGAGGTTGTTACTACCAAGGGAGAAACGCTGCGCGTTGATAACCCATCAAAACTGCCTCCGGTTAATGACATTGAAGAAATTCGCGAGCCTATTGTGCAAGCCAATATTCTGGTACCACAGGATTACCTGGGGAACGTCATAACGCTATGCGTCGAAAAGCGCGGGCATCAAACGAATATGGTGTATCACGGTAAACAAGTTGGCTTGACCTATGATTTACCGATGGCGGAAGTCGTGATGGACTTTTTTGATCGTTTGAAGTCAACCAGCCGTGGCTTTGCTTCACTGGACTATAATTTCAAGCGCTTCCAAACCGCCGACATGGTGCGTTTGGATATTATGATAAACGGGGAGCGCGTAGACGCGTTAGCCGTGATCACGCACCGTGATAATGCGCAGCATCGCGGCCGTGAACTGGTTGATAAATTGCGCGAACTGATCCCGCGCCAAATGTTCGATATCGCCATTCAAGCCGCCATCGGTAATCATGTGATTGCCCGTAGTACGGTCAAGCAACTGCGTAAGAACGTTATCGCTAAGTGTTATGGTGGTGATGTCAGCCGTAAGAAAAAACTCTTACAGAAACAAAAAGAAGGTAAAAAGCGTATGAAGCAGGTCGGCAACGTCGAGTTACCGCAGGATGCGTTCCTGGCTGTATTGAAAGTGGGTAAATAATGGCAAATTACTTTTCTCTGATTCTGGTTATTGTCACGGCTGTTAGTGGTCTTATCTGGTTGTTGGATGCCTTGGTACTGGCACCAAAACGCAAAGCGAAAGCGGCGTCTGCGCCATCCAGTGAAGGCGGCGCAGCAACGCTTGGCGTGGTAGAGCCAAAAGAACCGTATATTGTTGATACGGCGAAACAGATTTTCCCGGTGATTGCGTTTGTTTTGGTGTTGCGTTCTTTTTTGTACGAACCGTTTCAAATCCCATCCGGTTCAATGATGCCTACCTTGCTGGTAGGCGACTTCATTTTGGTTGAGAAGTTTGCTTACGGTTTGAAAGACCCCGTCGCGCGACACAAATTTGTTGAAATGGGCCAGCCCGAGCGTGGCGATATCGTGGTTTTCAAATACCCCGAAGACACTCGGATTGATTATATTAAGCGTGTGGTTGGCCTGCCTGGCGATGTCATTGAGTACCGCAACAAACAGGTGTTTGTAAAACCTGCCTGTGTATCGGGCGAAACCTGTGTCGACCCTTACGCGATACCGTTGACATTCGTGAATCGCGGTGAGTTTGTGCAAAATATGGCACAACTGGAGCGATACACAGAGGAAATGGGCGACGCGACTCACGATATCCTGCGTCACCCTGTGCGAGAGGCGCATCCTTCGCAGTTTTTCACGCAGCCAGGCACACGTATGAACCAGTGGATTGTTCCTGAAGACTCCTATTTTGTGCTCGGTGATAACCGAGACAACAGCCGCGATAGTCGTTTTTGGGGGTTCGTCAAAGATGAACACCTCGTGGGTAAAGCGGTGGCTATTTGGATCAGTTTTGAATTCGAACGCGACAAAGATGATATTTTGCCAACATGGGTACCCACCGGTATTCGCTTCAGTCGCTTTGGCGGAATTGATTAATGTCAGGTGCTGAGGCTGCGGTGCGGCATGTGAAAACGCACTTTGGTTATACGTTTCAGAACCCCGATACGCTCACGTTAGCGCTCACTCATCGTAGCGCTGCAAAGCAGCACAACGAGCGCTTAGAGTTTCTGGGCGATGCCGTACTCGGCATGGTGACGGCACAATGGCTTTACGAGCACTTTCCTAAAAGTCCAGAAGGAAAATTGACACGGATGCGCAGTTCGCTGGTCAAAGGCGACACGCTTGCGGCTATCGCCAAGCAAATTTCTTTAGGTGATTTTATTTTGCTTGGTCCCGGCGAAATGAAGAGTGGCGGTCATCGACGCGCTTCGATACTTGCCGATGCGGTTGAAGCGATTTTCGGCGCCATCTACATGGAAGCGGGCTTTGAAACGTGCCAGGAAGTGATCCTCAGTGTGCTCGCGCCACGAATGAAAAAACTCGACCCCGATGAGCATCCAAAAGACAATAAAACTCGCTTGCAAGAGTTCCTACAGGCACGCAAGCAGCCTCTTCCAGAATATGAAGTGCTTGCCATTCATGGGCAGGATCATAATCAAACCTTTGTTGTGGAATGCCGTGTCGTTGGGCTGAAACAGCCGATTGAAGGGCGCGGCGTCAGTCGTCGTAAGGCTGAGCAAGAGGCCGCTCAACTGGCCTTTACCCATCTTCAATCGGAGCTGAGCGCATGAGCACAGAAACACATTGCGGCATGGTTGCCATTGTCGGTCGGCCCAACGTCGGTAAATCGACTATTTTAAATCAATTGTTGGAACAGAAAGTCAGTATTACTAGCCGTAAACCGCAAACCACCCGGCACCGCATATTGGGCATAGACACGCGTGAAGACTGCCAGACGGTGTACGTTGATACGCCAGGGTTACACAGTGATGAGAAGCGAGCGATCAATCGAGTGATGAATCGTGCAGCATCAAGCTCGCTGGGTGAAGTTAATCTGGTGTTGTTTATCGTTGAGGGCACACGTTGGACCGACGATGATGCCATGGTACTGACCAAAATAAAGCATTCAGGTCTACCCTGCTGGCTGGTAGTGAATAAAATTGACAAGATTGCTCAACAAGCTGATCTGGTTGATCAGCTGCGCTGGCTGAATGAACAACACGATTTTGCGCATACCATTCCCGTGTGTGCAAAAAATGCGAAGAATATCGACGTGTTAAGAAACTTGGTGATACAGGCCCAGCCGGTGAGTGAGTTTTATTTCCCTGAAGACTACATAACCGATCGTTCGAGCCGTTTTATGGCGGCTGAAATTATTCGTGAGAAGTTGATGCGTTTTACTGGCGATGAGCTACCGTATTCGGTGACGGTCGAAATTGAACAGTTTATGCAAACAGAGACAGGCATGCTGCGCATCGGTGGATTGATACTGGTTGAGCGAGAAACGCAGAAACGCATGGTGATTGGCAAAGGTGGTACGCATCTCAAACGGATAGGTGCTGAAGCGCGCAAAGACATGGAAAACCTGTTCGATAATAAAGTGTTTTTAGAATTGTGGGTCAAAGTAAAATCTGGCTGGGCCGATGACGAACGAGCCCTTCGTTCGCTGGGCTACTCTGAAGATTAATCAAAGGAGGAGGGCATGACACGTCTTGCTGATATTCGTGAAAGTTACACACGGGGTCACCTGACTGAAGACGACTTGACCGCCAATCCTTTTGAGTTGTTCAATCGTTGGTTGTCAGAGGTGATTGACAGTCAGATGCCGGACCCTACCGCCATGACCGTGGCAACAGTCGACGCGCACGGCCAACCTAGCCAGCGCATCGTACTGCTTAAAGATGTACAGGCGGACAGCTTTGTGTTTTTCACCAACTTGGGGAGCCGAAAAGCCAAAGAGCTGGCACTGAATAATAAAGTGTCACTGCACTTTCCTTGGTATTTACTCGAACGGCAAGTTCGTGTGTGCGGCGTCGCTGAGCGTTTATCGCGTTCAGCTGTGGCGGCGTACTTCTTATCTCGCCCTAAAGAAAGTCAACTTGCTGCGTGGGCCTCAAAGCAGAGCCAACCCATCTCCACGCGCGAATTACTCATGACACAGTTTAGTCAGCTAAAACAGAAATTTGCCAATGGTGAGGTCCCGGTGCCAGAATTTTGGGGAGGCTACCGCGTGTTACCTCATCAAATCGAGTTCTGGCATGGGGGCGAACATCGCATGCATGATCGGTTTGAATACAACAAGCAGACTAACGGGCAATGGACCACTCAACGTCTGATGCCATAAATATGTCGCACGGCGATATGATTGACAGCCATTGCCATCTGGACGCTGATGCGTTTATTCATGACTGCGAGCAGGTGCTTGAACGTTCAAAAAGCCGCGGTGTTAGCACTCTGCATGTGCCGGGCACGACAGCAGACAAATGGACAGAACTCGTCAAACTCAGTCAACACCCGATGATTGATATTTCGCTAGGGTTGCACCCCTATTTTTTGACGGATACGACCTGCGCCGAACGCGATTTGGTTCAGCTTGATGTGGCTCTGAAACAACACGCTCATCAGGTTGTTGCCGTTGGTGAGTGCGGGTTAGACGGCATGATATCGATCCCAATGACGTTGCAGCATCGTGTTTTTCAGGCGCAGATAACCCTCGCACAACAGCACCAGAAACCGTTAATCGTTCATGCGCGCAAGACCCACCATTTGATTATGCAAGACCTTAAATCAACGCAATACCATGGCCGGGGAATCATCCACGCATTTAGTGGCCCAGTAGACGTGGCAAAGCCATATCTTGATAGAGATTGGCTGCTTGGGATTGGCGGCACCATCACCTATCCGAGAGGTCGAAAAACTCAGGAAACCATCAAATGCGTTGGACTGGAACATCTTGTTTTAGAGACAGACGCCCCAGACATGCCATTGCGTGGCTATCAGGGGCAGCGAAATACCCCTGAACGGCTGGGTCAGGTAGCGCAAGCCGTAGCACAGTTGCTGGATGTGTCTGTAGCGCGCGTCATCCAACAAACTACACAGAACTATCAACAATTAGTGTCATCAACATAGTGAGGCTCAGCGCTTGCTCAATAGCCGTGCCTTTGCACGCCATTGGCGCTGAAATTTAAAGCGTAATTTATAGAATCCGCGGGTAATGTAAAGAGCGCCCAGTGCAGCTAGCAGCATGAAAACTAATCGCTGTTGATTCAATTGTTGCTGATATTGGGTGTGGTGTGCCATGAGTTGCGGTGTGGCTAGTTGCACTTGTAGGTAACCGATAACCTGCTTATCGTCGACAACATCGGCGACGAACGTAAGCCGTTCGGCGGTCAGCGAGTGATGTTTTTCAAACTGCTTCCGCGCAGCATTGATAACGCTGTTGTGACGCCCAGCACCGGCTAAAAATCGGCCCCGAAAATCATACAGTGTCGCGCTGACGGTGTGTGGGTCTGTGAGTAGCTGGTCGAGCGCATATTGAATGCGCTGCTGGCTTTCCTGCTCATCATAGTTGCGCACCCAACTCGCTAATTGCAGAGCTTTTTGCTGACTAAGGCTGCGGCCTAATTGTTCGGCTTGCACGGCATACCAGGCTTGCGATTGTTGTTGATCAACCCACCACAGGTTAATACCCACCGCGACGCCTATCAACACAAGGATAAGATTGGCAATACGCTTGTAAACCGTGTAAGTGCTATGTGTTTTTATGGTTCAACACCTGAGGGGAAAATCTGACAAACACAATAAGTCATCGACCTTAACTTGCCAAGAGTTGTTTTTTAACGGCTAAGGTTTGTTACACTTCGACGTATGCCAATTTACGATCATCAACACCGTGACGCCAATTCCACTGCATTTTGATGCGATAGACACTCAACATTACCGCGGCTTTGCGCACTTTGCGCAAACTCAATTGACTCAATCAGGGCAGGGCGATCGGCTAAGCCTTGCTCAGGCACGCTCCATCGGTATTACCTCAGAAGGACAATGGCAGCCGTTGGATGCCCAGCAGGAATTAGATGAGACTTGCGTGCATTTAATCATCGATAGCCCCACTATCGAGCTCGTGCAGACCTTATTGTCTGAGATCGAACGTGTATACCACATAGAACGGTTTATTGTGCATCCGCAAAGTGACTGGGTACAGGGGCAAGTCGGCATTGTGTTACCTTTTGACAAGCACGTGCAAGCGGACGAGGAAAGCTTAGCGGCCATAAAGTCCTATTTTGCAACGTTCGCGCAGCAATACAACATTGAAACTGCACTGATCACTCGAGCGCCGAGACTGCATCAATCCGGGTTACTTGTGATGGACATGGACAGTACCATTATCGCGGTTGAGTGCATTGATGAGATTGCTAAATTAGCCGGCGTCGGTGACGCCGTCGCAGCAGTCACTGAACGAGCCATGCGCGGAGAACTGGATTTCGCTGACAGTTTGCGATCACGTGTGGCTTGCCTGCAAGGCCTCGATGAAAAAGCGCTGGTGCAAGTTCGCGATGCACTACCGCCTATGCCCGGACTGGCTCGACTGGTCAGCGTGTTGCAATCGCACGGCTGGAAAATTGCCATCGCGTCGGGTGGTTTCACTTTTTTTGCTGATCATCTCATGCATCGCTTTCAACTGGATGCCGCTGTTGCCAATGTGCTGTCAATGACACAAGGGAAACTGACCGGTGAAGTTGATGGCGCGATTGTGGACGCGCAACGAAAAGCCGATACCGTCAACTTGCTGTCGAAACAATGGCATATTGAGCTTACGCAAACCATCGCCATGGGTGACGGCGCGAATGACTTAGCGATGATGAAAGCTGCTGGGTTGGGTGTGGCCTTTCATGCTAAACCCGTGGTCGAACAGCGAGCCGATGCTGCTGTCCGACGAGGCGGATTGGACCGGCTGTTATTATTGATTGCTTAAGCGTTTCGCAAATGACACCGCGTACGCCGGTGAGCGCATTTGTAGCACCGGATCGGCACTGGCTTTAAAGCCTGCAGACATGACGTTAGGGTCGAAGTTAATGGGCACGCAGGCTTCATCGCCGGCATCCTGCAATGTGATTTTGCCAAGTGCCACGCGAGGGCGGTCTTTGGGCCATTGAATGGACGGGTCGATGTCAGGATCCTGAGGTTCGCCGACCACCGCCTGCAACACAAACGATACATCACCCTCGGAAAGTTGGGCGGTGAGTCTGTCCGCCAGAAAGTCAGCGGGCTTCCCTTCCAACTGTGTCTCATCCAATATTTCAACCGGCAGCGTGGGTGTTAACTGCCAACGAAACTTGGTGCGCTGTGCATTGGTTTTATCATAATAAAATGTATGAATACCAAAGAATTCTGTATTCGCGTATGAGGCTGCTGGCTTTGCGCTCGCCTGCCACGCTACGTGCGCTTGTACACTGGGATGCTGTTGAATGAAAGCGCCAGTTTTGGCAGGATCGCGTTGGCCATTGTCGTCTGGCAGCAATGTCGACAGAAAACCGAAGAAGGTGGCTGGATCTTTTCCTGCAAACACGGGGAAATTATTGCCGGTGAAATTGTGAATACGGCCATCGGGTAATTTTATTTGCAATCCTACACCGCGTGCACCGGCGATACGTTCATCGCTGTGAGGATTGCCACCGCCCAAAGAAAACCTCAGCGTTACCGGCAGCTCACCTGAATTCAGTAGTGGCGCTCCACGAAAAGCCTCACTGACTTCAGGCGAAAATGTCCCTGTGGCACAGACGCCACGCGCGTGTGCTTTTCGAAACCCCGCGTGCTTGCCACTCAGTTTTTCAAATAATTCAATGAAATCCGTCGCTTGTGGTTTGGCAAGAGGGTCCTGCGCCATCGCTGGGTTAATCATTGACGAAGTGGTTAGCGCCACAACGGCTGCGGCAAACACATGATGAAGTTGATGGGTCATTATCGATAAGCCTGTGTTGAAGTATTGTCTTAGTATGCACGCAATGGCAGAACGGATTGCACGATCTGCATTGCGATTGCTGATGGTTAATTATAGGTGTCACGAACCCGGGGGCATTTAGTGTAAAAATGCCAGCAAAGGCCATTCCTGTCGATATTTCGGACCGCCTGTCGACAGGGCTTATTTCAACGTGGCGATTAATGCTTCAGTAGCGCTTCAATATTGTCAGTGCCGACCACATGAGAATGTGGCACCTGATGGTTGGCCGCGATTTGCTCGTCAGGGATGTTATAACGGTGCAACACATCGTCGGTTATATCAATCAGGTTACCCATGGCATAGACATTCCAAAGCTGCTCCTCCAGCTCTTTTGCGCGATGAATGGCGTAAACGCTGACGTAGTTAATCTCGGATTGCAGTGTGTCTAAATCCGGTCTTCCCGTGAGCGACACATACACATAGACAGCAATAAACTGGCCGTTTTTCATTGCCGTGCTGATGAATGTACGTCTTTCTTCGTGGTCCAAAAACTGTTCGGCAAAACGAGGTTTAATGGCTTCATTAAAATCCTCTTGTGAGGGGTCAAACGCAATAAAAAGTTCCCTTTCCAATGGGTTTGGCTCTACTTTAAGTTGTTTTAACGCTTCTTGAATAAATGCGTACTGCCGGGTTCGGTCGCGGTACAGAAATTCCAGATTAAACTCGCCTGGTTCGGCAAATTGCTGCCCCAGGCGTGCTAATCGCGTGTTTTGACCGTAGTTGATCACATTATCGGGCACAAATCGTCCATTATCTTTACGAATAAAAAATGCAATGTTGGCGACGTTTTTGGCGTAAATGCAGCGCAACGCATGACCAATGCCGGGAATTTCTTCTTCATCAGGGTAGGTTTTTAACCGGTTACGATTATGCTTAATTAGGTCTTCAAAAAACTGTTTGGCAACATTGCCCGACTCATTGATGACTTTTAAGTGCAACACATTGCGATCAGCACTGATGTTTACCACGCGATACTGCAAATTGACCAGCTTGTATTTTTTTGTGATTTTCTGCAGCTGCGGAAAAGCGATGGTGACTCGACTATTCACGGGACCATGAAAAAAGCTGTCCAGCTCTAAGCGCAAACCTTGAACTGACACATCTTCACTCACGCCTTCCAGTTCCATGTCTTCGAAACGTAGACTGACTTTTGAGCGCAATTGATAGCGATTTTCTAATCGCTGCTCTAAATATTTAAACCGGAATACCTTGACCAATTCCGGTAACTTGTTGCGTGGATGTCCAAAGCGTTTCAGTTTGACTAACTCACTGCGTTTTACGCCATGTTTTTCATAGCGCTGTTGGCCTAGTTCAGAGGTAATGTCTGTGACCAAGAGAATATGTTTCAGGTGTTTCAAGCGCGCCATCAAACGCGGTGTGGGTGGGTGATTCTGGCGCTTGACCGTATCGCTGACAGAGTCCGGGATCGACAGTGGTGAATAAGCTTGCTCGGGTGTCATATCAGTCAGTTGCAATTTAAATACCCGCCAACTCACTTTCCGCGAACCAAACCCCAAATACACCGAGCTGACGTCAGGCTCAGAATTCAATTCCTGTCGTGTGGCAGAATAAAAGTACACTTTAGCGTCTTTGACATGGGTAAACACATAGACGAACATTTCTCGTTGCTCATGTGGCATACGCGCCATCTGCGCAATACGCTCATGGTTGAGCATAAAGCCAATGCGCTGAGCGTCAGTTTCATCCTGCCAGTACTGAAGTATTTGGCGATTAGCATCATTTACCATGGCATACCGCGGTATGTATTGCTCGTCTACAAGGTCGATGAACACCGGGAGAGACGGGAAACGAGGCGTGTAGAATTGCTCGCAGGTTTTACTTTTAATGGCGTCAACGGTATTGTCCATATTGACTTTGTAGCGGCGTTTATTGCCGTGGATAAATTTCTCAAGAAAATGATCAAATGCCGGATTCACATCATCCTCAGCACGAACTAAACGAAGGCGTTGTTCTCTATCGATACGCTCAATATCAAGAATTTGGTACTCAATGCCTTGCTTTTTATCCAGCGCATATTCAGCCTCCATACCACGAAAATAAACCGATAACTTTTCACCCGGCTTAAACAGATAATTCGAATTCAGCTTCACACGCATACCCGTTCGAGAGATATCCATACTGGTCGCCATTACCGAATTGTTATGCTCCGTAAAAAGCTCCAATGCCACCGCGTAGTTCATGCGTTCGTTGTCACGCTTGGGGTAATCTAACAAGGTGGTGGTTGGAATTGAAAATCGTGTGAGAGGGTCCTGCTCGGTCGTTTCGTTTGTTGTACTATCAGGCTGAGTTTCCAATGCTTTACGCATGAGTTGTAAATTATTTTCGGTGCGATGCACTGCTTCATATACACCTAAAGTGTATTCACCGAATAGTCTGAGTTGCTTTTCGAAGGTTTCTATTGCGATATCATCAAGATAGTGGTTTCGCCCGTCATGTTCGTACAGTCGGCACTCGCCGTCGACTTTGCCCCGTAGATCAATCACTCGAATACAGGGCCGCGCAAGCCGTTTTAACTCCATTTTCAACAAAAACCGTCGATCCCGCGAAAGGTGACTAGCCACTTGATTGAGCACCTGATTAAATTCAGGCTCATTGATCATAGGCTTAAGCCGCTCAATCAGGTCGTGGTATTCGTGTATATCTTGAGTCATAGAGGTTTGAATTGCTTTTCGGTAATTCCAGTTTGGAGTGCGCTGACGATATCGTGTAACCTTTATCGGCACATTTGTCCTCAACCGTAGTGTCGGTTCATATTTACCCATCACCGCCACGTCGCAATTATTCTGCATAACGGGTTGAAAACGCAACGTAAACTTTTTTTATAGTAGAGAATACATGGCTAAACGCAAAACTGCCTTTGTTTGTTCAGACTGCGGTGCAGAGTTTCCACGATGGCAAGGGCAGTGTAACGACTGTGGTGCCTGGAATACTATCTCTGAAATTGTTCTGGCACCGGCTAATAGCAGTACAGCGCGTAACCTATCCGGTTACGCTGGGCATACCAAAGCGGAAATCACTCCCTTAAACAAAATTGAGTTAGGCGCATTGCCTCGCTTTAGCTCAAGCTTTAGTGAATTGGATCGCGTTTTGGGTGGTGGTGTTGTTCCGGGGTCTGCTCTGTTAATTGGTGGCTCTCCGGGCGCAGGCAAGAGTACGCTGTTGTTGCAAGTCATGTGTGCTTTGGCTGAGCATAGCGCGACACTTTATGTGACCGGCGAGGAGTCACTCCAGCAGGTTGCGCTGCGAGCGCAACGGTTAGGTCTGCCGAACGACAAACTTTCCCTGTTGGCGGAAACCAATGTTGAAACCATTTGCCAATTAGCCCTGCAACACAAGCCACAGGTGATGGTGATTGACTCTATTCAGGTCATGCACGTAGCGGATGTGCAATCTGCACCGGGCAGTGTATCGCAGGTGCGCGAGAGTGCTGCTTATCTGACTCGGTTTGCCAAGCAGGAGCATATTGCGATGTTTATCGTCGGTCATGTGACCAAAGAGGGGCATTTAGCCGGCCCTAAAGTACTGGAACACTGTATCGACTGTTCCATGATGCTCGACGGTGATAGCGACAGTCGTTACCGCACCTTGCGCAGTAACAAGAATCGGTTTGGCGCGGTCAACGAGCTGGGTGTGTTTGCAATGACCGAGAAAGGATTAAAAGAAGTCAAAAATCCTTCGGCAATTTTCTTAAACCGGAACGATCTTGAATCACCCGGCAGCAGTGTGATGGTGGTGTGGGAAGGAACACGACCCCTGCTGGTCGAACTGCAAGCGCTGGTGGATTACACACAATTGAACAACCCCCGTCGGGTGGCAGTAGGATTAGAACAGAATCGTATGGCCATGCTGTTGGCGGTTTTGCATCGTCACGGTAACATTCAAATGAACGATCAGGACGTGTTTGCTAATGTGGTTGGCGGGGTAAAAATCACGGAAACAGGAGCCGATTTGGCGCTATTGGTCGCCATGGTTTCGAGTTTCCGCAACAAAGCACTCGCTAAAGACCTGATCGTGTTTGGAGAGGTTGGGCTAGCTGGCGAAATTCGCCCCGTACCGAATGGCACAGAACGACTTTCCGAGGCCGCAAAGCACGGTTTTAAGCGCGCCATTGTGCCGTTAGCCAACAAGCCTAAGACGGCCATCCGTGGCATCGATGTGGTTGGCGTTAAGCGTTTGTCCGACGCGTTAGAAGCGCTGGGGTTTTAGGCTGAACTGGAGAACTCACCGCACATTGCTATGCTTATATTACAACCTGAATTAATGCGACTTTGGTTAGTGCTCGCTGAGCTTACCGGCATCGCACGCAATAGACTCATACAAAGCAAATACGATACTAGGAGATCTGAATGAAAAAAAATAATCAGTGGATAGCGTTAGTGATGACATCGGTGTTAGTCACTGCCTGCTCTGACAAGACGCAGGATGAACGATTGGAAGGCGTCGGTTTGACTGATGAAAAGGGCGAGTCGGCGTTGGCTGAGTCGCTTTTTTGTACTGGCACTGCGTCAGTGTTGGGCGAAGCCGCAACGCAAACCGATACATTAGCAAAGTGGCAGGAAACTTTTGCTACCATTGCGGAAAATGCAAGTAAGCAGGCTAAGTTACACCGCGGTGAAGATGGTGCAGCAGTGGATACACGGTTAAACGTGATTAAAGCCCAAGCGTCAGGCAACATTGATCGCTTGAGGGATGAAGGGCAGACGACCAAATTAACCGAGCTTGCTGAAGAAACCGTCGCGCAATGTGCGCATTTTACTCAGCCGCGTTAAGCGACTGAGTAACGTGTCACTGAGTCGTCACCAAACCGTTTCTTTTATTTAGCCATCCGCTTGTATTTCAAGCGGTGTGGCTCTACAACGTCCTGACCGAAGTTATCTTTCAGCCATGCTTCGTACTCGTTGTAGTTCCCTTCAAAGAAGTTCGTTTTACCTTCATCACGATAATCCAGAATGTGGGTTGCTACACGGTCGAGAAACCAACGGTCATGCGAAATTACCAAGGCACAACCAGGAAACTCCAGCAGTGCATTTTCCAAGGCTCGTAAGGTTTCGACATCAAGGTCGTTAGTCGGCTCATCCAGCAAGAGAACATTTCCGCCTGCTTTAAGCAACTTGGCTAAATGGAGTCGGTTGCGCTCGCCACCCGATAAGTCTTTGACAAATTTTTGCTGATCGGTGCCTTTGAAATTAAAACGGCTGCAATACGCACGACTGTTAATCTCAAACGTACCAATGCGAATAATGTCCTGATCGTCGGAAATCTCTTTGTAGACCGTATTTTTTTCGTTCATGTGGTCGCGAAACTGATCTACGCTGGAAAGCTGAACGGTGTCACCCAGCTCGATGGTGCCTGCATCGGGCTGCTCTTCGTCGTTTAACATGCGAAACAGCGTCGATTTACCTGCCCCATTGGGGCCTATGATGCCAACGATGGCGCCTTTAGGCACAGTAAAGTTCATGTCGTCGATCAACACCCGATCGCCGTAAGACTTTTTCAAATGATTAATTTCAATGACTTTATCGCCCAAGCGTTCGCCGGGAGGAATAAACAATTCATTGGTTTCATTGCGTTTTTGGTAGTCGCCCGTATTCAGTTCTTCAAAACGCGACATACGCGCTTTGCTCTTCGCTTGTCGTCCTTTAGGATTAGCCCTGACCCACTCTAATTCCTGTTTAATCGATTTCTGACGGGCGCTTTCAGTGCGTTCCTCTTGCGCTAAGCGAGCTTCTTTTTGCGCTAGCCAAGAAGAATAGTTTCCTTCCCAAGGGATCCCTTCACCGCGATCCAGCTCCAAAATCCATCCAGCAACGTTGTCGAGGAAATACCTGTCGTGGGTAATCGCAACGACCGTACCTTCATAATCGTGTAAAAAGCGTTCCAGCCAAGCCACGGATTCAGCATCCAAGTGGTTGGTTGGTTCGTCAAGTAATAGCATGTCTGGTTTTTCTAACAACAAACGGCACAGTGCCACGCGGCGTCTTTCACCCCCAGACAATTTAGTTACATCGGCGTCCCAGGGCGGTAAACGTAATGCATCAGCGGCGCGCTCTAGCGCGTTGTCTAAATTATGCCCATCTTTAGCCTGAATAATGGCTTCGAGTTCACCTTGCTCTTTGGCCAGCGCGTCGAAATCAGCGTCTTCTTCCGCATACGCCGCATAAACTTCTTCAATACGTTGCAAGGCGTGCACCACGTCTTGCACCGCTTCCTCAATGTTGCCGCGCACAGTCTTGCTTTCATCAAGCTTAGGTTCTTGTGGCAGGTAGCCTATGTTAATGCCGGGTTGGGGGCGTGCCTCACCTTCGATATCGGTGTCAATGCCTGCCATTATACGAAGCAGGGTCGATTTACCTGCACCATTTAAACCGAGCACGCCAATTTTAGCGCCAGGAAAAAAGCTTAACGATATGTTTTTGAGAATATGTCGATTCGGGGGCACAATTTTGCCAACCCGGTGCATGCTATATACGTATTGCGCCATAAAGCGAACTCTTGTCGAAAAAATAAGATGGCTATTGTAATTAATTCGACACAGGTTGCGCTACCGCATTAGCACCTTTTATTCGAATGCAATAGAATTGACAGGATAAACACGCAGACAAAGGACACTCATGCAGGATTTTTCTATTGCACACATCGCCGAAAAGCTGGATGCAAAAGCCGTCGGCGACGAGGCTTTCTTGCAGCAACGCATCTCAGGTATTGGTACGTTGGCATCCGCGCAACCGCATCATCTGTCTTTTTTTACTAACGTTAAGTATAAATCTGACTTAGTTGACACGCAGGCGGGGGCCATATTAATTGCCCCTGACCACCAAGACTTAGTGGGCGAGAAAGCGCTAGTGGTTAAAAACCCGCATGCGGCTTTTGCGCGCGTGGCTCAGTGGTTTGATGTTACACCGGCTATTGCACGTGGCGTGGCTGGGTCGGCAAGTATTGATCCTTCAGTTCGTTTGGGCGATAACGTGAGCATTGGCCACAATGCGGTTATTGCTGCAGGCGTTTTCCTTGGCGACAACGTTCAAATTGGTGCAAACACCGTCATTGGCGAAAATACAGTGGTAGAAGCTGACAGTAAAATTCATCCCAATGTGACTATTTATCATAATATACGTATTGGCAGCCGTGTGGTTATTCATAGCAATAGCATTATTGGCGCGGATGGCTTTGGCTATGCAAACGACCGAGGCCAATGGCTACCGATACCACAAATTGGTCGGGTTGTGATCGGCGATGAAACCCATATTGGCGCCGGAACCACGATTGACCGCGGAGCCTTGGAAGATACCATCATTGGCAAAAATGTGATCATTGACGATCAGGTGCATGTCGGGCACAACAGTGAAATTGGCGACCACAGTTGCATCTGCGGTACAACAGGGATCGCAGGTAGCTGTAAAATTGGTAAGTATGTGATCATTGGTGGCGGTTGTGGAATCAATGGCCACATTAGTATTGCAGATAAAACTCAGATAACGGCTTTTTCAATGGTCACCAGCGACATCAAAGAAGCCGGCGTCTATTCCTCTGGGCAACCCGCCACGCTGAATCGCGATTGGCGTAAAAATACGATAAGAGTGCGTCAATTGGATGACTTGTTTGGGCGAGTAAAAGCGTTAGAAAAGCGCGTGATTAGCGAAAAATAAGCGCTAATCCTTGCGTTTTTCCTGACAGAGGGTGAGTTTCTGGCTAAACAGGTATACTTAGCCCTCAAAATGACTAAAATATGCGCTCGTTGTTTTCTCAAAATTCCGCTGTAAGGAGCTGCCATGCTGTCACGTACTATGAATATCGCCGATTTTGATCCTGAATTAGCCCAAGCCATCGCCCATGAAAATACACGCCAGGAGCATCACATCGAGCTGATCGCCTCTGAAAACTATTGCAGCCCACGTGTGTTGGAGGCGCAGGGTTCTCAACTGACAAACAAGTATGCAGAAGGCTACCCCGGCAAGCGATACTACGGCGGATGCGAATATGTAGACGTGGCTGAGGAACTCGCTATTGAGCGGGCCAAGCAATTGTTTGGCGCTGATTACGCAAATGTGCAGCCTCATTCAGGATCGCAGGCTAACACGGCTGTGTTTATGGCATTGATCAATGCGGGCGATACGGTGCTGGGAATGAGCTTGTCTGATGGTGGTCATTTGACACACGGTTCTCACGTGAACTTTTCAGGCAAAACCTATAATGCTGTTCAGTATGGCCTGAACGAAGAAACCGGCGAAATTGATTACGCGCAGGTTGAGGCATTAGCAGAAGAACATAAGCCGAAAATGATTATTGGTGGTTTTTCAGCGTATTCAGGTATTGTTGATTGGCAACGATTCAGAGCGATTGCCGATAAGGTTGGCGCCTACTTGTTGGTGGACATGGCGCACGTTGCTGGGCTCGTCGCCGCTGGTTTGTATCCTAATCCGCTTCCGCATGCGCACGTTGTCACCACGACGACTCATAAAACCCTTGCAGGGCCACGTGGTGGATTAATCCTTTCATCGTGCGGTGATGAAGCTTTGTATAAAAAATTTAACAGCTCGGTGTTCCCTGGCAATCAAGGCGGCCCGCTTTGTCATGTTATCGCGGCAAAAGCCGTGGCGTTCAAAGAGGCATTGCAACCTGAATTCAAGACCTACCAGCAGCAAGTGCTGGACAATGCGAAAGCGATGGTCTCAGTGATGCAGTCGCGAGGCTATAAAATTGTCTCTAACGGCACCGACAACCATCTTTTTCTACTGGATTTGATTGATAAAGATATTACCGGTAAAGACGCTGACGCTGCGCTGGGTCATGCGAATATTACGGTGAACAAAAATTCAGTGCCGAAAGACCCACGCTCTCCTTTTGTCACCAGTGGCCTGCGTCTTGGAACGCCCGCCATCACTCGGCGCGGATTTAAGCAGAATGAAGCGGAGCAGGTGGCTACCTGGATTTGCGACGTACTGGACAACATGGGCGATGACAGTGTGATTGAGCGAGTGAAATCCGAAGTGGTTGCGCTGTGTGAGCGCTTCCCTGTTTATCCGAACTAAGATTTTATGCATTGTCCTTTCTGCAGTGCGCAAGACACTAAAGTGATTGACTCGCGTTTGGTGACCGATGGTCACCAAATCCGGCGTCGTCGCGAGTGTGTAGATTGTCACGAGCGGTTTACCACCTTTGAGTTTGCTGAGCTGGTGATGCCGCGCGTGGTCAAACGAGACGGTACTCGCGATCCGTTCAATGAAGACAAAATGCGTGCGGGTATGCAGCGTGCTCTGGAAAAACGCCCTGTCAGTACAGAGCAAATTGAGGAATGCATCGTTAAACTGAAATCGGCACTGCGCGCCACGGGTGAGCGCGAAGTTTCCAGTGAGATGGTCGGTAATCTCATTATGGATGCACTTAAAGAGCTCGATAAAGTCGCGTATGTGCGATTTGCGTCTGTTTATCGTTCGTTTGAAGACATTCGTGAGTTTGGAGAGGAAATTGCCAGACTTGGCGATTAGTCGAGTTATCGACGAAACTTATATGCGCCGTGCCATCGAACTGGCTGCGAATGGGCGCTTTTCCACGTCGCCGAACCCTAATGTGGGTTGTGTCATTGTCAGTCAGCATCAGCGCATCATCGGTGAAGGTTTTCATCAATATGCCGGGGGCCCGCACGCCGAGGTGAACGCACTCGCTGGCGCCGGCGACCAGGCACGTGGGGCAACGGTTTATGTAACGTTGGAACCTTGCAGTCATTTTGGGCGAACTCCGCCTTGCGCCGATGCTTTGATTCAAGCGGGTGTTTCACGCGTTGTGGTAGGCATGCAAGACCCGAATCCACAAGTGTCTGGACAAGGCATCCGACGCCTGCAGCAACAGGGCATTGATGTGACTGTTGATGTACTGCCAGAAGCTGCGGCAAATCTGAATCGCGGTTTTATTAAACGAATGCACACGCAACGCCCTTGGGTCACTGTAAAGCTGGCCGCAAGCCTGGATGGGCGAACAGCATTGGCCAATGGCAAAAGCCAGTGGATCACCGGTTCATCCGCGCGGATGGACGTGCAACACCATCGCGCACAGAGTTGCGCAATCTTAAGCGGTGCAGATACGGTGCTGACGGACAACGCCCGGTTGAATGTGCGCCTTAGTCCGCATGATTTGTCTGTAGAAGGCTTCTTTAGTGACGCTGTGCGTCAGCCTGTTAGAGTGATTATTGACGGGCAAAATCGCTTGCACGCAAAACTCAGTCTTTTTTCTGAACCCGGCCGCTGTATCATCGTCAATCGACGGCATAATCACAGCCTGGACGCGGTATCATCGAAACTGACCCCGATTGAGCAGTGGCAGTTACCGGCAAATGATAAGCATATTTCGCTCGATGTCCTGATGAGCCGATTAGGCAGAGACTTTAATCAGATTTGGGTCGAAGCTGGGGCGAGCTTAAGTGGCGCCTTAATTGCGCAAAAGCTGGTGGATGAGTTGATAATTTACCAAGCGCCCAAATTGATGGGGCATGCAGCAAGAGAATTAGTGACGATGCCCGGGGAAGGGCAAGCTTATACTGATATGGAGAGTCTACCGTCAATGACCGTCGACAGCGTACACAGGGTCGGTGATGATGTGAAAACCGTGTTACGTGTGGCGTCGTATTAGTCAAATCGAATCAAACCAAGAGAACGCAATGTTTACAGGGATCATTTCAGCCGTTGGGCATATACAATCGTTGGAAAAACGTGGTGATGATATGCG
Source organism: Alteromonas oceanisediminis (assembly GCF_018474025.1). GTDB lineage: Bacteria > Pseudomonadota > Gammaproteobacteria > Enterobacterales > Alteromonadaceae > Alteromonas_E > Alteromonas_E oceanisediminis. The sequence continues at coordinate 473,155 of NZ_JAHCTA010000002.1, forward strand.
TGTTACGGTAGCGGTTGGCAAGTTGCCCATGCACGATGTCGCCTTAGGCGATAGCATCGCCACCAATGGCGTTTGCTTAACAGTAGTTGACTATTCTTCAACACATTACAGTGCCGACGTATCAGCTGAAACGCTGCGTTATACTGGCTTTGCTGATTACCGCGTCGGTAGTCGGGTCAACCTGGAAAAAGCACTGGCCGCGAATGGTCGATTAGGTGGGCACATTGTCAGTGGTCATGTAGATGGTGTTGGCACTGTAACGCGTGTGATTGATCACACCAAATACGTAGAGATTTGGGTCAAAGCGCCTGACAGTTTGGCGAAATACATTGCGCACAAAGGTTCGATAACCACGGATGGAGTGAGTCTGACCGTGAATCAGGTAAACGGCGCTGAATTCATGCTGTGGGTGATACCTCATACACTCGAAGAAACGGTTATTGGTGACTACAAGGTAGGAACTAAAATCAATCTTGAAGTTGATCTAATCGCACGCTACCTCGAGCGATTATTGCAAGGTGAGCATGCAGCGAAGCCGACGGGTTCGTCAATTGATGAAGCGTTTTTGGCTGAGCATGGTTTTCTGAATAAAAAATAACGAATGAACGTTTCGCGTGACATTTGACCCTACAAAGAGAGAGTTATGGCATTAAATACACCGCAAGAGTTAATTGACGACATTCGCAATGGTCGTATGGTCATTCTGATGGATGACGAGGATCGCGAGAACGAGGGGGATTTGATTATGGCGGCTGAGCACGTCACTCCCGAAGCAATTAACTTTATGGTGACACACGCTCGTGGATTGGTTTGTCTGCCGATGACGGCAGAGCGATGTCGTCGATTGAATTTGCCGTTGATGGTCAATAACAATGGCGCACAGTTTTCAACCAATTTTACGGTATCCATCGAAGCGGCAGAAGGCGTGACTACAGGCATTTCGGCGGCCGATCGTGCGCGCACTATTTTGGCTGCGGCATCGCCACAGGCAAAAGCCAGCGATATTGTGCAACCTGGGCATATTTTCCCACTCATTGCGAAAGAAGGCGGCGTGTTGAACCGAGCCGGTCATACTGAAGCCGGTGTTGATTTAGCGCGTCTTGCAGGCGCAGAGCCCGCTGCCGTTATCGTAGAGATCCTGAATGATGATGGCACCATGGCGCGTCGACCACAGCTTGAAGTGTTTGCTGAAAAACACGGTATTAAGATTGGCACGATTGCCGACTTGATTGAGTATCGCAATCTGAATGAAACGACGATTGAACAGGTTGCCCAATGCCATCTACCCACGCAGTTTGGTGACTTTGAATTGTTCACCTTTCGCGATGTCATTGACAACCAACTGCACTTCGCTTTAAAGAAAGGCGATATTCACCCCGATAGCGATACACTCGTGCGTGTGCATTTGCACAACACGTTTTCTGATCTGTTAGGTTCAACTCGCTCACTTAATCGCTCGATGACCCTGCCACAGGCGATGCAGCGAATTGCTGATGAAGGCGGCGTGTTGGTGTTGCTGGGTAAAGAAGAGGATATTGCACAACAAGTGAAGCAATTTGAGATGGAGGATCGCGGTGAATCGCCTACGTCAGCCGACTGGAAAGGTAGCTCACGTACGGTGGGTGTTGGGAGTCAGATACTGGCAACGCTGGGTGTGCGTAAGATGAAGCTGTTGAGCAAGCCGGTCAAATACCACGCTCTGTCTGGTTACGGCCTGGAAGTGACAGAGTATATTCACGAATAAAGGCACGATACGACGCTATTTAAACGGCAATTTTTTGCAAAAGGTGTGCTATACTGCGCGCCGAATTTTTGAAGGTGACTGGCATGAAAGTAATCGAAGGTAATATCCGCGCAACCGGAAAGCGTTTTGGCATCGTAGTTTCTCGCTTTAATAGCTTCGTTGTAGAGAGTTTGCTTGACGGCGCATTGGATACATTAGAGCGTTTTGGTGAAGTCAGCGACACTGATATTACTTTAGTGCGCGTACCGGGAGCCTATGAATTGCCGATTGCCGCAAAAAAATTGGCTCAAAGCGGTCAATTCGATGCGATTATCGCGCTTGGTGCCGTTATCCGTGGCGGTACTCCACATTTTGATTTCGTTGCCGGAGAATGTAATAAGGGGCTCGCGCAGGTGTCTTTGGACTATACCGTCCCGGTATCTTTCGGCGTAATCACCACCGACAGTATCGAGCAAGCCATCGAACGCTCAGGAACCAAGGCCGGGAATAAGGGCGCTGAAGCCGCAATGGGTGCGCTTGAAATGGTCAACATAATGGGTGCGATGGGTGAGCAGTTTGGTGACAACGCGTGAAAGTAGCTCCCCGCCGTAAATCCAGAGAGCTTGCGCTGCAAGGCGTATACTCTTGGCAACTGTCTAACAATGACGTTGAGCAAATTGAATTGATGCTGGCAACGACAAACGACATGAAGTCGGTTGACATGAGCTTTTTTCAGATGCTGTTGCGTGGTGCAGTCACGCGCAGCGAAGAGCTTGATGCGCAAATCAAGCCATACTTAGGGCGATTGCCAGAAGAGTTGGACCCGATTGAGAAAGCCATATTACGTATCGCTACCTTTGAGTTGGTACAATGCATGGAAACGCCTTATAAAGTGATCATCAATGAAGCGATTGAAGTGGCCAAAAGCTACGGCGCTCAAGATAGTCACAAATTTATCAATGGTGTACTCGATAAAGCCGTGAAAACATTGCGCAAACACGAGCGCAAGTAAGCGTTGTGAAAGAATTCGATCTCATTGACCGCTTTTTCAAGCATGGCGGCCATCAACGAAAAGACGTTATTATTGGGATTGGCGACGACGCGGCGATAACTCAAATTCCCGCGAACCAATATCTAGCCACCACAACGGATACGCTCGTCAGCGGTGTTCATTTCTTGCCTGATAGCGATCCAAGAGCTGTCGCGTACAAAGCCGTAGCCGTCAACCTCAGCGATTTGGCGGCCATGGGAGCTGAACCCGCTTGGATCAGCCTATCATTGTCTATTCCTGACATTAATCAAGATTGGTTAGCCTCCTTCACTGAGGGCTTATATGAGTTAACACAGTATTATTCGGTGCAATTGATTGGTGGCGATACGGTGTCTGGCCCACTGGCATTGACGATTACTGCGCAAGGGTTTGTACCACACGACAGTGCACTTAGGCGCAGCGGGGCCAAGCCCGGCGATTGGATCTATGTCACCGGAACGGTCGGCGATGCAGGCGCAGGCTTAGACATTCTTAAAGGTGAATTAGAAGCCGAGCAGGCTGCCGCTGATTTTCTGATTAAACGTCATCAATACCCTTCACCTCAAGTGGTGGCAGGAACAGCGTTACGTCGAGCAGCCAGTGCCTGCATTGATGTCAGTGATGGTGTGCTGGGTGATCTTAGACATATCTTACACAGCTCTCATTGCGGCGCGTTGCTGCATGTGGACAAACTGCCTCTGTCAGAGGCGCTGCGTAGCAGTGTGTCACCGCAGCGCGCGATTGAGTACGCATTGACCGCAGGTGATGATTACGAGCTTTTGTTTACGGTGGCAGAAGACTTCAAGAGTCAGGTTGAAACCGCCTTCTCCAGTTTCAACGTCAACGCAACATGCATTGGGCAAGTCACCGGGGCGGTAAACAAGGTTGAACTCAAGCTTAATAATTCGCCCTATCGGTATGAAGGTGCGGGCGGCTTCGAGCACTTTAATGCAAAGTGAGTTACGTAAAAGGGTATCGCTGCGTAATCCTTACCATTTTCTCGCACTAGGGTTTGGCAGTGGTCTGATCCCTTTTATGCCGGGTACAATGGGGTCGATTGCCGCCATTCCGCTTGTGATCCTCGTCGCAATGGGTTCACCGCTGAGCTTCGCGTTCATCACGCTTCTCTCTTTTATAGTAGGTATTATCGTATGCCAGCGTACCGCAGTCGACATGGGAGTGCATGACCATGGCTCCATCGTGTGGGATGAAGTGGCCGGTATGTTAGTGACGTTTTTATTCGTACCGTTGAACGTGGCTAGTGTGATAGCCGGGTTTGCATTGTTCCGATTGTTTGACATCCTCAAGCCGTGGCCTATCAGTTTTCTAGATAAGCATATGCACGGCGGACTGGGGATCATGTTAGATGACATTGTGGCAGGCGCAATGGCCTGCATTTGTCTTCACCTAGGCTTATATTACGGGGCGTTTTGATGCGCCGCGATCTTTGCCATGATACCGGCAGTGTCTAAGCCTAGTTCCTGATACATCTGTGCCTGCGTTCCCTGTAAAATGAAGTGGTCGGGCAGGCCGATTTTCAACAATTGCGTGGATAATTTGTTTTCGTGCAGGTATTCACCCACTGCACTGCCGGCACCGCCCATAATCGCCCCATCTTCCACGCTAACCAGCAATGAGTGATCAGTGACCAAGGTATCAATAACGTGGGTATCCAAAGGTTTTACAAACCGCATATCGACCAGTGTGGCGTTCAACTTCTCAGCCGCCTCATAAGCAAACGGATACAGTGTGCCAAAATTGAGTATGGCAATCTTTTCTCCGTGGCGCTTTGTCACTGATTGACCTAGCGGCAATGCCGACATTGCTTTTTCTACCGCCGTTCCCATGCCGCTGCCTCTGGGGTAGCGCACTGCGGCGGGTGCTTGGGCAATATGGCCTGTATAAAGCATCTGACGGCACTCATTTTCATCACTGGGCGTCATGATGATTAAATTGGGTATACAACGCATAAAACTGATATCAAATGCGCCTTGATGAGTGGGCCCGTCTGCGCCAACGATGCCAGCGCGATCAATCGCAAATAACACCGGCAAGTTTTGAATCGCCACATCATGAATTAACTGGTCATAGGCACGTTGTAAAAACGTAGAGTAAATAGCAACAACAGCATGTAACCCATCGCGCGCCATACCGGCGCCCAGCGTTACTGCATGCTGTTCAGCAATCGCTACATCGAAGTATTGCTGAGGATATTGTTGTGAAAATTTAACCATGCCAGAACCTTCGCGCATGGCAGGCGTGATCGCCATGAGCTTCGGATCTTGCTGTGCCATGTCACACAACCAATCACCAAAAATAGCTGAAAAGGAGGGCGCGCTAGGTTGGCTTGCCGGTAATGCGTTATCCGCTGGATTGAACTTAGGAACCGCATGATATTTTATGGGATCTTTTTCGGCTACGTCGTAGCCTTTACCTTTGCGGGTAACCACATGCAATATCTGAGGACCCTTAATTTTGCGCATATTGCGTAGCGTGTCGACCATGCCATTGACATCGTGACCGTCAATTGGGCCTATATAATTAAAACCCAGTTCTTCAAAAATGGTACCGGGCACCACCATACCCTTGATGTGTTCTTCAGCGCGGCTGGCAAACTCCTTGATTGGTGGAACATTACTGAGGAGCTTCTTGCCGCCATCACGAATGGAATTAAACACATTGCCAGTCAGCAAGCGAGCAAGGTGACTATTGAGCGCCCCCACATTTTCTGAAATGGACATTTCGTTGTCGTTTAATACGACAACCAGATCCTTGTCCATATCACCGCCATGATTTAACGCCTCAAACGCCATACCCGCCGTCATCGCGCCATCACCAATAACAGCGACAACTTTACGATCTTTCCGTTCATAATCGGCCGCAATCGCCATGCCCAGTGCAGCACTGATAGACGTTGAAGAATGGCCGACGGCAAACGTGTCGTAATCACTTTCGGGCGGCCAGGGGAAGGGATGTAAGCCATTTTTTTGCCGGATGGTTGACATCCGATCACGCCGACCCGTGAGGATTTTGTGTGGGTAGGCTTGATGGCCAACGTCCCACACCAACCGGTCAAACGGCGTTCGATAAACGTAATGCAGCGCAACCGTCAGTTCTACGGTGCCTAAACCGGACGCGAAGTGCCCACTGCTTTGGCTCACACTCGCCAGCAAATACTGCCGCAATTCATCAGCAAGCTTTCTCAGCTTATCTTGTGGCAGTTTACGCAACTGTTCCGGCGTATTCGCAAGCGCCAATGTAGGGTACTGGTTTAAGTCTAATGTCATTCTTTTAATATTTTCGTTGCGTCATGAGGTCGGCAAACTGCCGCAATAGGTCCGTATTGTAGGGCAAAGTGTCTAAAGCTTGAAGCGCTTGTGTATGGTAATTTTTCAAGGCCTGCTGAGCGCCATCAAGGCCTAGTAAAGAAACAAAGGTGCTTTTATGCAGCTTTTCGTCAGAGCCACTCGGTTTGCCCAATGTTTCCGAAGATTCTGTCACATCAATAATGTCATCACGAACTTGAAATGCCATACCGATGTTGTCGGCATACGCGAGTAAGGCGGTGTGCGATTCAACGCTTAAGCTTTCTGCCAAAATGATAGCAGCCTCTACGCACAAACGTAACAACGCGCCAGTTTTTAACTGATGTAGTTGCTTTAAGGTGGGTTCGCTAATCGTGTGGCCCGTGGCGGCTAAATCCATAGCCTGTCCGCCGCACATTCCTTTATAACCCGCTGCGATGGCTGTGGCACGGATCAACGCTAAACGCTGTTCGCAGGTGCAGTGTATGGATAACTGCGTGGTCAGAATATCAAACGCCAACGTTTGTAGCGCGTCGCCAGCCAATATGGCCGAGGCTTCATCAAATGCAATATGACAGGTTGGTTGACCCCGCCGAGTATCATCGTCGTCCATCGCGGGCAAATCGTCGTGAACCAACGAATAGGCATGAATACACTCTATAGCGGCACCCACGGCAAGTGCGTCATCGGGCGAGACATCTAACGTATCTGCGCACAGACAAACAAGCAGCGGTCGCATACGCTTGCCGCCTACCAGTAGTGCGTGTTGCATGGCATTTTTTAGTCTTGGAGCGTGATCGGGCAGCGCTTGAATTTGCTTAGCAAGAAACGCGTCAATCTGTTTTTTAGTCGACGCCTGTCTGACGGATAGTTCGCGTTCACTCATCGCTTGAAGCGTCAAACGTATTCACCGATTGCTGACCGTTTTTTTCCATCAGAATCTGAACTTTTTGTTCAGCGGCTTGGAGGGTTGCCTGGCCTTCTTTTGTCAAATGGACGCCGCGCTCAAACTTTTCTAAAGCTGTCTGTAGCGGGATATCGCCCTGTTCCATTTCGGCGACGATTTTTTCAAGTTCATCGAGTGTTTGTTCAAAGCTTAAAGGGGCTGATGATTTTTCAGTTGCCAATGCAAAATCCTTAGAAACAGTGCTTAATTTGGGGCACGTTGATCTTTGCTGCACATTACCTAAGGGGCATAATAGGGTCAATCACAAATTCAGCGAATTCGTTTTGCGATGCCTGAGAGTGTAGATTTTGTCCCAATGGTCGATACAATGACTACATGGCGTTGCGCCATATACCGAAAACCCACCGATTCATAGAGGAGTTACCAGTGGATTTAGCAACCATCATCGGCATTATCGGTGCGATAGGTTTTGTCTTCATGGCTATGGTGCTCGGCGGTGATCTCGGCATGTTTATTAATGTGCCCTCACTCTTGATCGTGTTCGGCGGTACGATTTTCGTCGTGCTTTCACAGTTCACTCTTGGTCAGTTCTTTGGCGCAGGTAAAATTGCTGGCAAGGCGTTTGCGTTTAAGATTGAAGCGCCCGAAGACTTGATCCAGAAAATTGTCGAAATGGCTGATGCGGCGCGTAAAGGTGGGTTTCTCGCGTTGGAAGAAGCTGAAATTGAAAACAAATTTATGCAGAAGGGCGTCGACATGTTGGTCGACGGGCACGATATTGACGTGGTGCGCGAGACCTTGGCAAAAGATATCAGCATGACCACGCAACGCCACGAATTCGGGGCGACTATCTTTAAGGGAATGGGTGATGTTGCTCCGGCGATGGGCATGATCGGTACCCTGATTGGTTTGGTCGCCATGTTGTCTAACATGGACGACCCCAAAGCCATCGGCCCAGCCATGGCGGTGGCGCTGCTAACGACCTTATACGGCGCATTTTTCGCAAACGTTATATGCCTGCCTATCGCGATTAAGCTTGGAAACCGAGCCGAAGAAGAGAAACTGAATCAATCATTGGTGCTGGACGGTATTGTTGGCATCGCCGATGGCCAGAATCCACGGGTCATAGAAGGTATATTAAAAAGCTACCTCGCAGCCAGCAAACGTGCTGAGCCGTCCGAAGAGGATTAAACTATGGCGAAGCAAGAAGAAGAGTGCCCGAAGTGTCCACCGGAGGGGTTGCCGCCTTGGATGGGGACCTTTGCCGACCTGATGTCGCTATTAATGTGCTTTTTCGTACTGCTATTGGCCTTTTCAGAAATGGATGTTCTGAAGTTTAAACAGATAGCGGGTTCGATGAAATTTGCATTCGGTGTTCAGAACAAAATTGAAGTTAAAGATATTCCCAAGGGGACCAGTGTGATTGCAATGGAGTTCCGTCCTGGCCGACCCGACCCTACACCCATCGAGAATATACAGCAGCAAACGATTGAAATGACGCAACAGATGCTTGAATTCCAAGCTGGTGACGAGGATTCTGCCGGTGGCCGTCAGAAGCAACGAGGCACGCAACGCGGTGGGCAAGCGCAGCAAACGGCGACGGACCAGTCTTCGGCAGCCTCTACACAAGCAGCCAATCAGGAGCAGGTTAATGAATTGATTAAGAAAGTTGCTCAACAGTTGGAAAAACAGATTGTGGATGGCTCTATCGAGATGGAATCCCTAGGCCAGCAAATTACCATACGCATTCGTGAAAACGGTTCGTTTTCCGCGGGTTCAGCCTTTTTGCAACCCCAGTTCATCCCAGTGATCCGCACTATCGGTGAGTTGCTTGCCGACATGCCCGGTGAAATAGAGGTATCAGGTCACAGCGACAGCCAACAAATATCGAATGAACTGTACCGTTCAAACTGGGACCTATCAGCCCAACGAGCCGTGGCGGTAGCGGAAGAGTTGCGCCGTGCGCAGGGTTTCGATGAGGCACGAATGTCTGTTGTGGGCAAGGCCGACACTGCGCCTCTATTGGACGGCGATGATGCTGACGCGTTGTCACGAAATCGGCGGGTGGAAATCGTCATTAATCAGGGCAAGCCGCTCATGTCTAAACCCATTTCAGTTATCGAGGGAAATGACTCAAACGAGTAGCTAACGGCGCGCAGCGGTGAGTAGCGTCTTATACTCATTCGCTCCTACCGGCATGATTGACAACCTGTGCCCCTTTTTCAACAGGGGCAGCTCATCGAGATTCGGCATCTGCTTAATGTCACTCAGCGACAGGATATCGGGAAATGTTTCTTTCCATTCTACTTCAACCGTAATCCATCGCGGATTGTCTGGCATCGATTTCGGGTCAAAGTAATGGCTTTCGGGATCAAACTGAGTGGGGTCAACAACGCCAACTTGCGACACTCTGGCAAGCCCAGCGATGCCGATAGTCGAGCAGCTAGAGTGGTAAATAAACACATCGTCGTCTATTTGCACGCGATCGCGCAGATAGTTTCGTGCTTGATAGTTCCGGACACCGTCCCAACATTCGCGCTGGCTCGGGCGTTGCGCTAGGTCAGTGACGCTAAATACATCGGGTTCGGTCTTAAACAACCAATGTGCCATCGCTTTACCGAACAATATCGGCAGTGTAACCCGGCTTTGAGATGACCAGTTGAACTGTACTGATGCTTCTCTCGAGAAATCCGCCTTCACAGTAGTTCATGTAGTATTGCCACATGCGCGCAAAGCGATCATCATAGCCAAATTGTTTCAATTCATCTCGATGCAATTGAAAGCTTTCATGCCAATCATGCAGGGTTTGCGCATAATCCAAGCCAATATCGTGTAGATCTCTGATCATCATATCGGTATGTTTTTTCAATGCATTATTCATTTCAAGTTGTGACGGTAAAAAACCGCCGGGGAAAATATGCTTTTGAATAAAATCGACACTTCGAGAGTAAGTTTCGTAGCGCCGGTCATCTATCGTAATCGCCTGTAACACCATCAAACCGCTGCGCTTAAGCAGTGAGGAGCATTTATCGAAAAAATTGCCGAGGTATTCCTTACCCACTGCTTCAATCATCTCAATCGATACGAGCTTGTCGAACTGGCCTTCAAGAAGCCGATAGTCTTTTTTGAGTAGTGTGATTTTATCCGATAACCCTTCTTTTTCTACCCACGACTGCGCGTAATCATATTGCTCATCGGATATCGTCGTTGTTGTCACTGTACAGCCATAATGTTTGGCAGCAAAGATGGCCAGACCACCCCAGCCAGTGCCGATTTCAAGTAAGTGATCCTCTGGCGTTAGTTGCAGTTTTTCGCAAATTGTTTTTAGCTTATGCGCTTGAGCATCGGTCAGAGAGGCGCCTGAATGAGGGTAAATCGCCGAAGAGTACTGCATGTTTGGGTCAAGAAAACGAGTATACAAGGTGTTGCCCAGATCGTAATGAGCAGAAATGTTCTTCTTCGCTTGTTGCTGCGAATTACGACGGAAAAAATGCTGGACCTTCCACACTGGCAACATCAGCCATTTGAACTTGGCCTCCCAGGCATCCAGCATCGATATATTACGGGCGAAAATACGGATGACGTTGGTGAGGTTAGGGCTTGTCCATAGGCGGTCAGTAAACGTCTCACCAGATGCTACGCTTCCGCCTAAAAGCAAATGCTTGTAAGCAACGGGCTCTAGAATGTTCACTTCGGCGCGAAGGTCCGTCTCTGTCTCGCCGTAGATCGCGACGACACTGCCACGCTCTTTGATGGTGATTTGTCCGTAGGGCAATGAGGAAAGCACCTTTAAAAACAAGTGTCGGCATACTTTGTGTACACCGTTCATTTGTTCTTCAAATACAACTGCTTGTTCGCCTTGCGACATGCTTAAAGTTCCTTGTTTTTAGGATAGGAATAAAATGGCACACGCTTGATAAACAGCTTCAGCGCTTGCCAATAGATTCCAAATACCGTCTTAATCGTCATACTGGGAATGGATAACATTACGCGCACAAGGGTTTTTGAGTTCAATGACATTCTTGTCATTTTTAACGCAGCCGTAAAATGCCGTTGTTCTTTAAAACAGCTCAGCGACAAGCGTAGGTGTTCGTCAGGTTGTTTAACCGACCAGTGGTAAACCATATCAATGGGGTTAAAAGGTGATACATGGAACGCTTTATCGCAGGGTTCTTGCCGGTCAAGATCGACCAGATAATGATGGCGCTTATTCCATGGAGTATTGCTGACTTCTGCAAGCATATGCGTATATTGCTGCTTTTCATTGCGAATAAAATAAAAATTGACTGGGCTAAAATACAACCCAAATGTACGTACCTGCCCAAGCAAAAACACATCGCCCTTGACCGGATTGACTGAGCTATCGGGAACCAGCTCATTCACCCTTTGTAGTACGGCGGATTTTAACCGAATAGACGGGTCGCCCAAATAATCACTGCGTTTGAAACGCGCCGGGGCGAATTTGTCTATCGAAAACCCACGTACCTCACGCGCGACATTTTCAAGATTATCCAGATTAAGCCAGAACAAAAAAATTCGATAAGTGAATTCATGATGTTTCGGCACGACCCGCTGATGAAAAATGTCGCCGACATAAAGCGCGTCATCTGAGGACGTTGGGCTCACAACGTTTCTCCAAACCGCTGGCAAACATCCAAAGCACTGCGAACACCATCTTCATGAAACCCGTTGTACCAATAGGCGCCACAGAAATGCATGCCGTCGATGCCGCAGATCTCGGCGCGTCGGTTTTGAGCAGCGACCATGTCTACATTGTATTGTGGGTGGGCATAGTGATAAGTGCCAAGCACTTTTTGCGGATTAATTTGCGCCGTGTTGTTGAGCGTTACACAAAACGTGTGCGGTGCTTCAATACGCTGCAGTATATTCATATTATAGGTAACGGAGGCGGGGCGTTGACTCTCATCAGATTCGCCTTTGAGTAAATAATTCCAACTAGCCCACGCGAGTGGCCGTTTAGGAAGTACTGAGGTATCTGTATGCAGAACCACTTCATTCATCGCGTAGGGAATGCTACCTAATATGGCAGCCTGTGCAGAAGTCGGTGTATCAATCACAGACAATGCCTGGTCGCTATGGCAAGCAAAAATAACGTCATCAAATAGGGCATCGGGCTGCCCTTGGGCTGAAACCTGATACCCTTTTGATGTTTTGACCACGCGTGTAACAGGCGCGTTAAGTAATATCTTCTCTCGAAATGATGCTGTCAGTGGCGCTATGTACTCACGAGAACCACCAATGAGTGTATACCATTGCAGTCTGTCGCTGATGTTCAACAATCCATGATTGTTGAAAAACTGCAGGAAAAAACGCAGGGGAAAGCCTTTAGTGTCTTCTACTGAGGAGGACCAAATTGCCGCGCACATGGGCAATATATAGTTTTGAATGAAGGTGTCACTTAATCCCAGTGATTCAATAAAACCGATCAGTGTCTGGTCCTCGGCGACATCTTTGTCGATATCTAACGCTTTGCATGCTTTGTTAAACGTTAAAATATCCCGCACCAGTCGAATGAATTTTGGTCGCAAGATGTTGCGTCGCTGCGCAAAAAGACTGTTTATGGTGTTGCCATTGTATTCGATGTTTTCAGCAAGGTTTTTAACACTAAAACTCATTTCGGTTGGCTGCATGGGCACGTTCAATTGCGCCATGAGCTGGTTGAAATGAGGGTATGTCCAATCGTTAAAGACGATAAAGCCAGTGTCGATGGAATAGGTTGAACCGTCGACAACGACATCTTTGGTTGCTGTGTGGCCACCGATATAATCGTTAGCTTCAAACACCGTGATATCATGACGTTTATTCAGAAGGTATGCACAGGTCAGTCCGGAAATTCCCGTCCCGATGATTGCAAGGCGTTTGGACATGGTGACTAATTCTCTCGCTTCATTGATTTTTTCATTTTGACACATAAATGTCGCTGTGCGGCAGACGGAAGAAGATTTAAGGTTCTGAGAATAAAACCGAATAGTGTTGGGAAATACACGTTTCGCGATTTCTTCTCAATACCTTTAAGCAAGTCTTGGGCAGCTTCGTCCACAGGGATTTTCATGGGCATATCAAAATCATTCTTGTCTGTCAGCGGCGTCTCAACAAAGCCAGGGGCAACGGCTTGCACAATGATGTCGTCCTTCGCTAAGTCGACGTCAAGTGACTTTGTAAAATAATGCAGTGCCGCTTTGCTTGCGCCATACGCTTGACTGCGTGTAAAGGGTAACAAACGCGCCATTGAGTCAATGATCACCAGTTGATCACCCGGCATAAGTTGCTTTCTCAAAGCGGCAACACAATTCACCACGCCAAAAAAATTGGGTGCGAATACGCGATGAAACATGTCAGGCTCTATCGCGTCAATGTCTACGTATTCACACGTACCGGCATTGAGCACCGCAATGTCGCATTGCACGTTAGCCAACGCGGCTCGGGTTCCTTCTTCGTCTGTGACGTCAAAACGGATGGTATCCACATTGTCTAATGTCGATAGTGAATCCAGCTTTTCCTGATTTCTACCACACGCGATGACACGATATCCGCGCTGACTGGCTAACTGACACAAGGCTTCACCGATCCCTGAGGTTGCGCCGGTAATTAACATGGTCTTACTCACTGTAGTTGCTCCTTTAATCGTCGAACGATATGGCCTAATAGTGGCACATGCTCATAAACAAGTTGCCCCATGTCGTAATAATCCCGATGGTAAATCACATGGGTGTCACTGGTTTTCAGTAATGTCACACCATCGACCTGAATCACTTTATTTGCCTTGAGCTTTTTAGCAGAAAAAGACATTTTCCATTCAACAACATAGTCATAGGTGGAATGGTTAGCGTCTTGTGCTGACGTGGGCAAGATCGAGAGGATCTTAAATTCGCACTCACGAGTCCCTTTCAGTAACTTGCCGAAGTATTGAGTTACGGTATCTAGGCCGTGATGAGTGGCAATAGGATCAACTAACTCAATATCGTCAGCGTACACATCACCTATATTGCTTATGTCTTTTGACTGAAGCTGTAAATAAAATCGTTCAAACTTCTCGATTGGCGTCATTGAGTCACATCGATTATTTCTGATAATGTGGATACCTTACATCGAGTGGTCTAGATCATGTGGTTAAAAATTTTTAATCGAATCGACATCTAGTTCATCAGCAACAATCCAATCAGTGACGATCCAAATACTGCACTACCACGTAACTTAGTCATCTGTTGAATAATTTGAGCCGTCTACCATTGCAGACTTTGCCGTTGTTTCCGCTCTCCGCACACCTTCTCCCTGGAGGGAGGATGGCACTGCGAATTTTCGAGCCTCGCTATACACGAATGGTCAAGGAAGTGTGTGCGAGCGATGGCTCGTTTGTGATTTGCATGCTCAACGCGAGAGGCAATAAAGAGAACAATACTCACATTCACTCCATCGGCACGCGCAGCAAAGTGATTGACTTTGATATTTTGGAGGATGGCCTGCTTGGTATCACTGTTGAAGGGGTCGAGCCGGTTCGAGTGACGGCAATTTCGACAGAGAATGATGGTTTACGAGTGGGTCAATGCGACAAGCTGACTGACTGGGAAATAGACATCGACGATAACATTGAACCGATGGATAGCCGCTTGAAAGAGATTTTTGAGAAATATCCAGAGGTGAACGGGCTATATTCTTCCCCTCAATTCGATAACCCCATCTGGGTAATTAGGCGTTGGTTAGAGTTACTTCCCGTCGACGCGCAGCAAAAGCAGAAGCTTTTGGAGGAAAAAGATTGCAGCCAAGCGCTTTCTTTTCTGCGACAATTGATAGAGTGATCTAATTCATCCTATCTCTCGTAACAATGTTAAATTGTGTTCGGAAAGGATAGTGACTATGCTCGTTGGGATTCCAGTGGAAGCAAACCAATCAAGACCTGTAAAGCCGATTGAGTGCGCCGATGAAATGTCGGGATATTTGGTTGAGGTGGCTTCTGATCGCAGTAAAGTGGCGTTTTCAAAAATTTTTGGCTATTTCGCACCGCGTCTGCGTTCCTATGCGTTGAAGCAAATGGGCAATGAGGCGCTAGCGATGGAGTTGGTTCAAGACACGATGTCCAATGTGTGGCAGAAAGCGCATCTGTTTAATTCCGAGAAAGGCTCACCCTCCACATGGATTTTCACCATCGCGCGCAACATCCGCTTTGACATGTTGCGTAAGTTGCAGAACCGTAAAGAAGACATCTGTTCAGACGATTTATGGCCCGTGTTGTGTGAGCAAACCGCTGATGCGAATGAAACATCACTGGAAGAGCAGGTTACTTTAGAGCAATTAGGTCATTTATTCGATGCGTTACCGGTAAAGCAGCGCGTAGTCATCGAAGCGATTTATATTGACGGTAAGTCACAACAAGAAGTTGCGGACGAACTGTCCATCCCGTTAGGCACTGTTAAATCTCGAACGCGGTTAGCGTTACAGCGTTTGAAGGATATGATTGACGACCATGATTAAGTACCACCCATCTGAACAACAGCTTTTGCAATTTGCAGAGGGCACACTTCCTGCTGCAGAGTCATTGATGTTGTCTGCGCATTGTGACATGTGCACAGTGTGCCAAGAACGTCTTCGCTATCACAGTGAAAATATGGCAAAAACGAGTCTGCATGATGAGGCGGATAACCCTGCTCTGGACAGGATGCTGGCCAATATTATTCAGCAACCTGAAGCCGAAAGACCGTCATTAAATTATTCGTCGCCGTCGACAATTGAGTTAGATGGTAGAAGATTTGCGGTTCCTCGCGCCCTACGCAGGTACATACACAAAACGGGAAATTGGTCGTCGCTGGTTGGAAAATTGTGGCAAGCGCCAGTCGACCTTGGCGATATCGGTATGGCTCACTTCATTTATATGGAGAAAGGCGGTCGGGTGCCTGAGCACACGCATAAAGGATCTGAATTAACGCTGGTGATCAATGGTGAGTTTAGTGACGGAATTGCAGACTATGATTCTGGCGATTTCATTGCGATGAATGGAAGCCACACTCACGCGCCCGGGTCAGATGCTGATGAAGGTTGCCTAGTCTTTAGTATTGTGGATAAACCCCTACATTTCACATCAGGACTTGCCAGATTGCTAAATCCGTTTAGCCATTTGTTTTTTAAGTAGCCTGAACGCGAGACGAGAGAATCTGAAATGCGTAATTTTAAAGCCGCTAGCCATAGCGGCTTTCTTGTATGAATGCTCAAATGCTTAAATGTTGCTACTAACTGATAAAATCGCTATCAGGATAATTGATTTTGAGCGTCTTTATTGCGTTGTTCTTTAATTCAGTCAAATCAAGTTGGTCATAGCAGGCCACCATGATTTCAAGTGCTTGCTGCACATGCTCCGTATCGGGAAAATGCTCTAACACATACCTCCCCCTATTGGCCGCAGCAACGTAGGCTTCGCGCCGCATATAAAAACGGGCAATAGCAATTTCATAACTTGCCAGACGATTTTTGATATACAACATGCGCTTCTGGGCATCTGCTGCATATTTGCTATCAGGATAGGTTTCGATTAACCGCCGAAAGTCTTCAAAAGCCTCACGGGAGCGGGTGGGATCGCGGTCGGAACGGTCAATATTCAGCAGATCCTGAAACAGGTTGTTGTCTGATTCCATGTTGGTCAAACCACGCATGTAATACGCATAGTCGACATCAGAATGATTGGGATTCAAACGAATAAAACGATCAATCGTGGCCAGCGCTTGATCAGGCTTACCGGATTTGTAATGGCTGTAAATGAGATCAAGTTGAACCTGATGCGACAGCGGCCCAAAAGGATAGCGCGAATCTAATGCACCCAGTGTCGCTGCAGCACCCGCGAAGTTGCCAGCATCCATTTGCCGCTTGGCGTCGTCATATAACGTTTGAGCGCCCTGATTTGCAGCAATAACCCGTTCTTCATCATCTGAAGAGCTGCAACCTGAGAGTGCGATAACAACGGCAAGCGATGCCGTTCTAAAAATGTGTTGATACTTCATTAAACCCTATCCTGTCGGAGTATTATTGAGGTGACAGTCTTTAATTGTTTGCCCGGTATTCTAACGCAACGCCGGTGTATTCTCCTAATTGAATACCGTACTTTCCTCATGTAAATATACCAAGCACCCATCTTCTACACCGATATTTTTGCTATACTGCCGCAAAAATTTACTGAAAGGCTAGTATGAGTCAACATCAATCGCGTATCTCGCTGACGGCAGAGACTGACATTCAGGTGCATGGTTTACGCTTAGATCAGGCAATTGCTAATTTGTTCCCTGAATATTCGCGATCCAAGCTAAAAACATGGATCCTTGAGGGGTGTGTGTCGATTGATGGCGATGTATGTACTACACCGCGTCATAAGCTATCTGGTTTCGAAAAGATTGACATCGAAGCGATTGCTGAAGTTCAAGTAGAGCACCAAGCGCAATCAATTGCACTGAATATTGTTTATGAAGACGATGATATTCTGGTTATCAATAAGCCGACAGATCTTGTGGTGCATCCGGGAGCAGGTAACAGTCAGGGAACGATGCTCAATGCCCTGTTAGCTCATGTTCCAACGATTAATACCGTGCCGCGCGCTGGCATCGTACATCGTTTGGATAAGGACACGACTGGGCTTATGGTAGTGGCAAAAACGCTGGGTGCGCAGACGCACTTGGTAGAGCAGTTACAATCGCGCACCATGAGTCGGGAGTACGAAGCCGTTGTGACCGGCACTTTGGTTGCTGGCGGATTGGTTGACGAGCCTATCGGTCGCCACCAAACAAAGCGGACTTTGATGGCGGTGCGAGAGACAGGTAAACCTGCTGTCACACATTATCGCGTCATGAAAAAGTTTCGCTCTCACACACATTTGCGTTTAAAACTTGAGTCAGGCCGAACACATCAAATCCGAGTTCATATGGCCCACATCAAGCATCCGATTGTCGGTGACCCAGCGTATGGCGGGCGTCCTCGTATTCCCAAAAACGCCACAGAGGATTTGTTGCAATCGCTTCGCACGTTCAAACGTCAGGCCTTGCATGCTGCGCAGCTTTCATTGTTTCATCCGGTATCCGAAGAATGGATGACATGGCAAGCGCCGTTACCGACTGACATACAGGAACTGCTCGGCCATCTCGCCAGCGATACTCAATTGCACGGTTTTGATGACTGAGCAAACGTCCGTTGTGTATCCTGAATGGCATGTTCCTCAACATGTTAAGGCGTTCACAACAACGCGATTAGGCGGCGTGAGCGAGGGCAGTTGTTCTTCACTCAATGTGGGTTTGCACGTCGGCGACAACCCTCAGTGCGTAGAAGCAAATCGCGATCGCGTTCCGTACTCACAGCACATTCACTGGTTAAATCAAACCCACAGTAGTCGTTGTATTGCTTTACCCAGCAATCAGCATACTGCAGATGCGAGCTACACCTCTACCGTCAACGTGGCGTGTGCTGTGATGACGGCAGATTGCTTACCCCTACTGATGACCGACGGTGCAGGCTCAACCGTGGCAGCGGTACATGCGGGATACGAGGGGTTGCGCAATGGCATTATCGCAAAAACCATCAACCAAGCCTTTGATCAAGTGCCTCGAGCAAACATCAATGTTTGGATAGGGCCAGCCATCGGCGTGTGTCATTATGAAGTCAGTGTTGACATGGCAGGACCTTTCTTACCGTTACCAAATGCAGTGAAAGCGTCTCCGCTGGGCTCAGCCAAGCGTATGCTTGACCTCAAATTAATCGCATCCCATCAACTGACTGAACTTGGACTGACTAGGATTATTGTGAGTCAGCAGTGTACATATTGCGACGATCAGCGTTTTTTTTCCTATCGGCGAGCGACTCATCAAGGGGATAGCAACTGCGGCCGCATGGTCAGTGTCATCTGTAAATTAGGTTAGCAAATAGGGTGTCATGAGTTTGTTTGCCATGGTGTTAATTTGATTATCAACGCTTGAATGTCGTTTATTAAATACCCACATAGGCACTAGGGTAAAACGTAATCAGGAATATCATTATGCGTTTAGACAGATTCACCAGCAAATTTCAGGTGGCCATTTCTGATGCACAATCCATCGCATTAGGCCGAGATCACCAATACATTGAACCCGTGCATTTAATGACTGCTTTACTCAATCAGCAGGGGAGTTCATTGCGTGGGCTTTTTGAGCATGCTGGAGTGAAAGTCAATTCACTACGTTCGGCGCTTGCTGAATCAGTAGAAAGGTTACCACGTGTTGACGGTATCGGCGGAGATGTGCAATTAGCAAAAGAGTCTGTCGTGCTTTTGAACCTGTGTGACAAAATTGCACAGCAGCGCAAAGATGATTACATCACGTCAGAAATTTTCGTGCTGGCCGCGCTTCAGGATAAAGGTAAGTTGGGCGAATTGCTGCGCGCTGCCGGCGCGACTGAGAAGAACATCTCTGCGGCTATTGAGTCGATGCGCGGTGGGCAAAAAGTGACTGATCCCAATGCGGAAGATGTTAGGCAGGCACTCGAAAAATACACGACCGACCTGACCGAACGTGCTGAGCAAGGGAAATTAGATCCCGTCATTGGCAGAGATGACGAAATTCGTCGAACTGTTCAAGTCTTGCAGCGCCGCACAAAGAATAACCCTGTGCTCATTGGTGAGCCAGGCGTGGGTAAAACAGCGATTGTTGAAGGTCTTGCACAGCGAATAGTGAATGGCGAGGTGCCTGAAGGGCTTAAGGACAAGCGCGTGCTGTCTCTGGACATGGGGGCGCTTGTTGCGGGTGCGAAGTTTCGTGGAGAATTTGAAGAACGTCTCAAAGCGGTGCTCAATGAGCTATCAAAGGAGGAAGGGCGAGTCATTCTGTTTATTGACGAGTTGCATACCATGGTAGGCGCTGGTAAAGGCGATGGTGCAATGGATGCAGGTAACATGTTGAAACCTGCGCTTGCCCGCGGCGAGCTGCATTGCGTTGGTGCAACCACGTTGGATGAATACCGTCAGTACATCGAAAAAGACGCGGCGCTTGAGCGACGTTTTCAGAAAGTGTTAGTTGAGCAGCCCAGTGTCGAAGATACCATTGCGATATTGCGTGGGCTCAAAGAACGCTATGAACTGCATCATTCAGTTGATATCACCGATCCTGCCATTGTTGCAGCGGCCACGTTGTCACAACGGTATATCAGTGATCGCCAGCTACCGGATAAAGCCATTGATCTCATTGATGAAGCAGCGTCCAGTATTCGTCTGCAAATTGATTCAAAGCCTGAGGAAATGGATCGCCTAGAACGTCGCATTATACAACTTAAGTTAGAAGAGCAAGCGTTGGCGAAGGAGACTGACGATGCCAGTCACAAGCGCCTTGAAATTATTGAGCTAGAGCGGGAGCAACTTGAGCTGAAGTACGCTGAGCTAGACAAAGTCTGGCGCAGCGAGAAAGACGCGATGCAGGGGACTCAATCCATCAAGTCTGAACTTGAGCAGGCTAAACTGGATTTGGAAATAGCGCGCCGGGCGTCTGATCTGAGCCGCATGTCCGAATTACAATATGGTCGTATTCCTGAGCTTGAGCTAAAGCTCGAGCATGCAACCGAGAATGAAAATATTGAAACGCAGTTGCTTAAAAACAAGGTGACTGATGCTGAAATAGCCGAAGTGCTGTCTCGCTGGACGGGTATTCCGGTCTCTAAGATGCTGGAAGGTGAACGCGACAAACTGATACGTATGGAGGAAGCGTTGCACCATCGCGTTGTTGGTCAGGATGAAGCTGTCGCGGCGGTTGCGAATGCGATCCGGCGCACACGCGCGGGGTTAGCCGATCCCAATCGCCCCATCGGTTCATTCCTCTTTCTGGGGCCAACCGGCGTCGGTAAAACAGAGTTATGTAAATCTTTGGCCAGTTTCATGTTTGATACTGAGCAAGCGATGGTACGTATCGATATGTCTGAGTTTATGGAAAAGCACAGCGTATCTCGTTTGGTCGGGGCGCCTCCCGGCTACGTCGGTTATGAGGAAGGCGGCTATTTGACTGAAGCGGTGCGACGCAAGCCGTACTCAGTTATTTTGCTGGATGAAGTGGAAAAGGCGCACCCAGATGTATTCAACATTTTGTTGCAGGTGTTGGATGATGGTCGGCTCACGGATGGGCAGGGAAGAACGGTTGACTTCAAAAATACGGTTGTGATCATGACGTCGAATCTTGGCTCCGACGTGATACAAGACAAACATGAACAAAGCCAGTATGAAGAAATGAAATCGATGGTGATGTCGGTTGTCGGGCAACATTTCCGTCCAGAATTTATTAATCGGGTGGACGATATTGTGGTTTTCCATCCGCTCGGTAGAGAACAAATTAAGTCCATCGCATTAATTCAAATGACTGCGCTGCGGCAGCGGTTGGTGGATAAAGGCTACAAGCTGGAACTTTCAGGTGCTGCGTTGGACAAGATTGCGGATGCGGGTTTTGATCCTGTGTACGGTGCAAGACCACTCAAACGTGCGATCCAAACCTACATAGAAAACCCGTTGGCGAATATGTTGTTGTCCGGCGATGTTTTGCCGGAAAGTACTATTAGAATAGGCATTAAAGATGGAGAGCTCGCCATCGAGTGATGGCGAGTAATTTTGCAATGATCAGCGCAGGCCTTAGTTTAGCGATTCAAAGAGCGCTTTCGCTGCTGCTATTTCGATGAAGTCTTGACCGCTATTGAGCGCTCGTTCGATTTCTCGCTTACCTTCATCCTGATTACCCAATTGCAATAGCGTGTAGCCTAAGTGGTACTGGATGCTAGGGTCGGTTGAATTCATTGCGTACGCTCGGCGAAGTAATTGCAATCCCTGTTCATGTTGACCGTTAAGGGTTTGAGCCCAGCCGTAGGTATCAACTATTGACGGGTTGTCCGGGTTTAACTCAAACGCTTCAGCGGCAAGTTGTAGCGCTTGATCGAGTTGCGCGTTAAAGATTTTAACGTTAGCCAGGTTATTCAGCACACGCGCTCGGTTGCCATAGTCTTTTTGCATCGCCAAGTATTCAAGATGAGGCTCGGCGAGTGAGAAAGACGAGTAATTCAGGTAGTGGTCTGCCAGTAGATTGCGGTGAAACAACAACTCAGGACTTTCTTTAAGCGCTGACTCCAGTAGTGAGGAAAAGTCATCACGTTGATCAGTTGTGGGCACAAGGAGAAACATTTTGAGTAGCGCACGGTTGAACGTGATGTCGCTTTCAACGGCCAGTTTGAAGAATTCATAGGCAGACGCACTGTTACCTTTACTTTGTGCAATGTCGCCCCTCAGCAAATACGTGTTGGCTGTCTTACCGCTGCTTTCTTCTAACGCATTCAATAATTGCTCGGCTTTCGATATCTCGTTCAGTGCGAGATGAGTTCTGATCCGTTCAAAGCTAATGAGTTGACTGGTGGGAGAGAGCTCGGCTGCAGCTTCTAAGCTGGTGAGCGCACCGCGGTAATCTTCAATGGATGCTTGGCGTAGTGCCAAATTGTAAAGTCTTGTCGGATCATCCTGCCATAACAAACCGAGCTTTTTGAACTCAGCCTTGGCTTTGTCGGTTTCTTCCAAGCCTATTAAAATACGGGCTTTCAATAACGTGTTCTCTGGCGTTACTTCAGTGCGTTTGATGAGAGTATTCAATTCACGTTCTGCTTGAGCAAAACGCTCCGCTCTGATCAAAATCTCAATGTAGTTTTCTCGAGCGATAATTGCGGACGGATATTTCGCTAAGTAGTCATTTAGCCGACGAAGTGCGGCTGCAGGTCGCTGTGTATTAGCCTCTAATCGCGCCATTAACACTACACTTTGTTCATGGCTAGGAAGTTGCGCTAACAAATCAACTAACAGTGACTCCGCTTTATCGAAACTGTCCATCGAGGCATACACTGTGGCTAGATTAAATTTGGCAGAAAAATGGTCAGGCATTTGCTGCAGACTGCGCTCTAGCAGAGGCCTTGCCTCACGATGTTGGCCGTTCTTTATCAATGCGGCTGCTTTCAAGTTCAGGAAATCTGCGTCGTCAGGGCTATTTTTTAACAGAGTATCCATTTCCGCAATGGCTTGTTCAAACTGCCCGTTCTCTAAAAGCAATCGACTGCGCTCAATGATAAACGCTTCTGTGTCGCGAACATCGGGCTGGTTCAGTATCGTTATTGCTTGGTCAAAACGGCCCCGGTAACTGCTCACTCTGGCATCTAACAGTTTGATCAGGGCAAGTGTGGGGTAGCGCTCCGACAGTCGCTCGACAAGTGAGATGGCGCGGTGCATCCGATTACTGTTGAGATAGGCATCTACCGCAATGCTCGCGAGTTCAAGATTTTCTTCCACGGTTTCTGGAAAACGCTCCAATAATTTGATCGCGTCTCCGGTCTCATCTAACTTCATGTGCACATCGACCAGAAACACGATAGCTTGTTCTGGGGAATCAGACATTTGTACATATTCTGCTAGATAGCCGCGGGCTGACTCGTACTCACCTTTCGCAAATTGTGCAATACCTTGAATAAACACGAACTCAGGCGCTTCGGCCGCAAGCAATGGCGGCATTGCAGAGATTGCGTTGCTGAGCGAACTTAATAGTTGTTCAGCATCATCAGGGCGATTGGATTTTACATTAATCCAACTCTTAATCAGCATTCCCATCGGATCCATGGGAGTATCTTCAAGTATGTTGTCAACCAAGTTTTCTGCTTCATTAAGACGATCTTGTCGTACATACAAGGTGGTTAAATTTCTGATCAGCATAGGATCATCAGGCGTTAATTCGAGGCCCTTCAGATAAATGTTTTCAGCCGCATCATCATTGTCTTGTGCGATGTAAACATCAGCCTTGATACGTAGAGACGAGGTGTTATTCGGCGCGAGAGCCAGTGCTTTGTCAACGTAGTTTGAGGCAGTAGATATGTCTTTCTGTTTCAGATTTACATCCGCTAAAACGTTATAAATACCGACGCTTTGGTGGTTCTGAGTGATCAGTGTTTCAAGCAAGTTTTCGGCCGTATCGAGCTGGTCAGACAGCATATAAGCTGTTGCTTTAACGACTTTAAGATCGACTGCTGCTTGCGGTGTTAGCCGTGCGAATTGTAGTTCGATGACTTCGTTGTATTTTTTCTGCAAGAGGAGGGTGGTTGCTAAGGTTTCAGCAATTAAGCTGGGATCGCCACCCAGCTCCAATGCTTCAACAAGTTCGATCTCAGCATCCATCGCATAGCCAGACTCAAGCAGCACTTTGCCAATCAATATTTTTGCAGGCAGATTATCAGGTTGATCACGAAGACTATTTTTAAGGTGTAAGTAGGCGTCTTCTAACTTTCCTTGTTCATAAGATGACAGCGCTTTTTCATAGAAAGTTGAGTCTGCGTGGGCAGACTTGCTCATTAAAAGTGTTAACGAGATAAGCAACGCAAGTGCGATAGAAGCGAAGTTCGCTTTGTGCATAGGGAATACGACCATGATGTAAAATCACTTGTTGAAGAAAACCGCTCTATATTACCACTAAAATAAAAAAAGCGGACATAGTCCGCTTTTCAAAAAGTGTTTGGTAACCCGTTTACTGCTTACGGCGACGACGCGTATAAGCAATAGCGGCAAAACCCAGTGACAGTATTGCCAGCGTTCCAGGCTCGCTGACTTCAGCTGTTGGCGTTGATACGATAAAGCTTGTTTCAAGTCCAGCCAGTTTAAAACCGTCATTTGCATTAGATAGCGAACCACCAAAAATGGGGTTGTAAGCACTAATCAACCAAAAGCGTGACTCAATCATTGAATCTGTTTGCGCATTTCCTTTTAGGCTGTACATGCCTTGGGCGTCTTGGTAGTCACCAATTTTTTGCCAACCGTTGCTTAGGAAAGTGCCCCAAGTGGAGCTCGCTGAGAAAAATGAACTCACGCTGCTGGCAGCGCCGTTGTAAGCAATAACGCTCACATCAGCTTTTCTAGTGTTATTATTGGTGCCTACGTGAGTGGCCCAGCCAAGCTTAATTTTGTCGAGTGCCACGGCACGGCTAAATTGCACTAACACGGCGTCGTAATCGTTATAACCAGCACCAGAGTAGTTAGGAATATTGTCAATCGAATGCTGTGGCGCGCCACCTTCACCGTCTTGGTTCTCAATACCTAGGCTGTTGCCATAATATTTTAACTTGGCATTTCTGATGTACGGGTCTTTTTCAGTGGAACCATTAGCGGGCGAGGTGCCTGATGTATTACACTCAGGTGCCGCAGGGTCACTGGTACAAATAGACGTGCTGCCAGCCGTTTCAGACCAAGCCGTTACGTTAATAGAAACACCATCATCGCCTGTCCAGGCAATGTGGTTGCCGTGATTGTCGCCATTGACAACTTTAGTGCTATTCGCGCTATCAATCACGCGATTGTTGAAACGCCAAGACTGATCATACTCAGTGTCAACGCTGGCGAATGCTGGTGCTGTCAATAGCGCAAAGGCTACTGCCGCTGTATATTTGTACATGTGGATACTACCTAGTTAATGCTCTATCTCAGAATATACAATAATTGAGCCAATTTTAATTTTCTACTAAAATCATAGGGTTAAAATGTTGTGTTGCAAATATTGCACACTGTGTGTAAAAAATACTGACAGCATAATAACAGCTATATTTAATTCAACACGTATACGAAACCTACACTAAGTACGCATTTGTATACCTTTACCAATAGGTGTGATGATTGTTAGGGCTGCAAGTTATTGAACCGGCTATGTTAAGCCGACTGAGTTCTGTATAGTATAAGTAATTTCGTGATTGGAGACCGTATGTCGACTAACAAACGCAAAGGCATTTATCTTTTGCCTAACCTTCTGACCACTGCAGGTTTGTTTTCTGGATTTTTTGCAGTCGTGTCTTCTATGAATGGACGTTTCGAAGCGGCGGCAGTCGCTATTTTTGTCGCGATGATATTTGATGGGCTAGACGGTCGGGTTGCGCGCATGACCAATACGCAAAGCGATTTCGGTGCAGAGTATGACTCAATGGCCGATATGGTGTCATTCGGTGTGGCGCCGGCGTTAGTGGCTTATAACTGGGGCTTGTCAGAGATGGGCAAGCTGGGGTGGCTCGCCGCTTTCATCTATGTGGCTGGCGCTGCGCTGCGATTGGCGCGCTTCAATACACAAATAGGTGTCGCCGACAAACGCTTCTTTCAGGGCTTGGCGAGTCCAGCCTCAGCCGCATTGGTGGCTGGTTTGGTCTGGGTAGGTGTTGAATACAATGCAGATGGTAACGATTATGGTTTTGTTGTCGCTTTGGTAACCGGCGTTGCGGGTTTATTAATGGTCAGCAATTTCAAATACAATTCATTTAAAGAAGTGAATTGGCATGGCAAGGTTCCATTCGTTGCTCTGCTTATAATAATGCTCATATTTGTCATTGTTGCAACTGAGCCTGCATTAGTATTGTTTATTGTATTTAGTTTGTATGCACTGGCAGGGCCTATCAACACATTCAGAAGCGTTGATAAGGTAACATTAAATGACGTCGTGGGTGACCATGAAGAACATGATGCAGACTTTGTTGAAGAGTCTAATACAACCGAAAAGGCTGAATCGGACGAAAAAAAGAACAAAGAGAGCGAAAATTAACCGGTTAGTACGGTTTTCGCTAAAAACGCAAAAAACATGGTTGACGATGAAAAACCTATCTGTACAATGCGCATCTCGCTTCGGGGAGCAAGCCAAGCAAACGAAAAAAGTTAACCTTTCTTCATTTGCTGCAGCCCTTTAACGAAGCGGGTTTCAAGCGAAAATGAGAAAATAAAATTTCAAATAAATGCTTGACACCCTGGCGCGAAGATGTAGAATGCGCGTCCCGCTTGAGGAGAGTCACTGAGGCGCTTCAAGCAGCAAGGTTGATATCGACTCACTAAGAGTTTTGATAAACCGCCTTGCGAAGTAAGGTAGGCACCAGCTCCTAAAGAGTACTGTTAGCCCGCCTT
>NZ_JAHCTA010000020.1 GCF_018474025.1 Alteromonas oceanisediminis
CCCTTGTCAATAAAAACCGAGTGTCTCCCTGACATTTTTTCGGTCCATAATTAGCTGTTTTCTCGCTCTAAATAAATGAGCTAACGCACCGGATGAGGCAGTAATGTCGTCGGTTGTCATGCTGGTATTCGTGGATTATTCATCTCTCAATGAACAGCGCCTACCTTACTCTCTCCGCCGTGGTCACCTTCTCATCAGTCTATGTTCGTGGATCAATAACCGTTAAGTTATTGCCGTCATAACGCCCTCGTAGGTTGTGCCACATTCCGCGGCCTGATCCGAATGCATTAGCTCACACTCTTTTATCATGCAGGTACTCTACTCAATCTCAATTTTGGATTAACTGGCGTAAGCACCACTTCTTTAGCGATAGCCCATATGTAGGCTGCCATCTCTCTGGCTATTGCGGTGATAATGAGGTTGTAATGTTTTCCTTTTTTACTCATTCGCTGGTAGCGCTTGCACAGACGAAGCTGTGCTTTCCACGCAATATCGACGATGTCTTTGGGCAATCCTTCTTGCCGAATTTGAATCTCGGTCGACACATTCGCTGGATATCGATAGCTATGCGCCCCTTCAATCAGTAAGCGCCTTGCTCTGCCGTTACCAGATTTAGTGATAGCGCCTAAATGGCGTTTTCCACCAGACGAATGTTCGCTGGGTACCAAGCCTAAATAAGCCATAAGCTTTCTCGGGTGGTCGAATCGGTGTAAATCACCAAGCTCCGCAACAACCCCAACCGCCACTAGCAGCCTCACACCTCGCATGGCTTGGATCGCTTTAACAACTGGATAATAGCGCCACTGGTGCACATGATGTGTCAGTTCGTTATCTAACCTTTCCAGGCGTCGTATGCGCTCTTCTATCGTTTGTAAATACTCTTGCAGCACGGTGTGCTGCGCGGGATGAGGTAATATCAGCTCGGTCAGCCACCGCAGATGTTTCTTCGACCAATTAGCAGTGCCTTCATACCGAATATTGTTTCTCAGCAGTAACGCTTTGAGTTGGTATTTGGCTTCTTTTAAATCCTTCATGGCAAGCTCACGAGCGCGGGATAAATCTCTTACCGCTTCATCTTCTGGCTCAGGCACATAAATGGGCGTGAGATCTTCCGATTTTAACAACTTCACCAGCTTCAACGCATCGCGTCTATCGGTCTTGATATGTTCACCAGGCTTTTTCGGAATAAGGGAGGGCGCAACGACATAGCAACAATGTCCTAAACTTGTGATAAGTCGATAGATCCAATATCCACATGGCCCCGCTTCATACACCACGTGAATCGTTGCCCCGGGATACTTCGATTCAAACTGACGAATGAGCTTTTTAACGCTGACTTTTGAAGAAGAAATGCGACCATAGTGTACAGCATTTGCCCCGCGCTGCTCTTCACAATAAGCAACTTCGTGAAACTCTTTATGCGTATCCAATCCGATAAAAATCATGCTATGTTTGTTCATGCTAGCCTCCAAATTGATTTAGTATTGAACAAACTAATTATGGCTCTGGTGAGCAGTTTTGCTGTTAGCTAACCCACGAAAATGCGGAGGCTAGCATTTCT
>NZ_JAHCTA010000021.1 GCF_018474025.1 Alteromonas oceanisediminis
TGACGTGGTCAAGCCAAATCGACCAACCCAGTTAAGCTACTTTTCTCTCATTTCTTACATCTAATTCGTATTGGTTTGGGCTTTTATAGCCCAGATACGAATGCAACCGCACCGGGTTATAAAAGACCGTGATGTAATCCAATATATCTTGCTGAGCTTCGTGGCGAGTCTGGTAATGCCGCCACTGCACGCGCTCTTGCTTCAAACTGCCAAAGAAGCTTTCCACTACGGCATTATCCCAGCAATCACCTTTGCGACTCATACTACCAATAAACCCATGACCTTTGAGTAATCGTCGATAAGGCTGACTGGCATATTGGCTTCCTCTGTCAGAATGCACAATCAGTCCTTCGGGTGGCCTGCGTTGCCATAACGCCATGGTCAGCGCATCGCAGACCAACTTGGCTTTCATTCTCGACCCCATACTCCAGCCGACCACGCGGCGAGAAAATAAATCCAGCACCACAGCAAGATATAACCAGCCTTCTTGTGTCCAGATATAGGTAATATCCTGTACGTAGGCTTGGTTCGGCGCACTCATATCAAATTGTCGCTCAAGCACGTTTTCAAACACAGGTTTTTTGTGTTTGCTATTGGTGGTTACTTTGTATTTTTTCCTGTAGCGCACCTGAATACCGGCTTCTTTCATCAAGGTCCGGGTATAACGTCGACCCACAGGATAACCCAAACAATTCAACGCCTTTTTCATCCTGCGGCTGCCATAGCTATAGCCGCTGGCCTTGGCAATCTTATGCATCCACTCGATAATATCCTGACGAATATCATCATCAGGTCTTGGGTGCTTTTGTACCTTCAAATAACGGTAAAATCCATTGCGCTTGACGCCTAGCAGTCGACACATCATGTCAACCGGATAGGTCTTCTTTCTGGCATCGATAAACGAATACTTTACGTCGTTTCCTTGGCGAAGAAGACCGTCGCTTCCTTTAAGATGCGTTTTTCCATCTCAAGGCGCTTTACCTGCTCTTTGAGCCGCCTGATCTCGCTCTGCTCCGCTGTTAACTTGCCATTGCCACGAAACGCTTGCCCGTCATCATCTTGCTGATGTTCTTTAACCCAGCGCCCTATCAACTGTGCACTGACTTCTAACATTTTTGCGACTTCTGAACGCGTGTGGCCCTGATCCAGCACCAGGCTCACAGCGTCTAACTTGAATTCTTTCGTATACCTTTTTCTTTCGGCCATTTACTCTCTCCAGCTAAGGGTTGATTATATCCTTAACTGGACTGGTCAATTCAATTAAACCACCTCA
>NZ_JAHCTA010000022.1 GCF_018474025.1 Alteromonas oceanisediminis
AAGTTTGAACGTAATAAGCCGCACGTAAACGTAGGTACAATCGGCCACGTTGACCACGGTAAAACGACACTAACTGCAGCAATCACTACCGTACTAGCAAAGACTTACGGCGGTTCTGCACAAGCATTCGATCAAATCGATAACGCACCTGAAGAGCGTGAGCGCGGTATTACTATTGCGACATCACACGTTGAGTATGACACGCCAGCGCGTCACTACGCACACGTTGACTGCCCAGGACACGCTGATTACGTTAAAAACATGATCACCGGTGCTGCACAGATGGACGGCGCGATTTTGGTTGTAGCAGCGACTGACGGCCCTATGCCGCAAACGCGTGAGCACATCCTTCTTGGTCGTCAGGTAGGCGTACCTTTCATCATCGTATTCATGAACAAATGTGACATGGTCGATGACGAAGAGCTTCTAGAGCTTGTTGAGATGGAAGTTCGTGAGCTATTGTCAGAATACGAATTCCCGGGCGACGACTTACCGGTTATCCAAGGTTCCGCACTAAAAGCGCTAGAAGGCGACGAGAAGTGGGAAGCGAAGATTATCGAGCTAGGCGAAGCATTGGATTCATACATTCCAGAGCCAGAGCGTGCGATTGATAAGCCGTTCATTTTGCCAATCGAAGACGTATTCTCAATTTCAGGCCGTGGTACGGTAGTTACCGGTCGTGTTGAGCAGGGCGTAGTTAAGGTGGGTGAAGAAGTTGAAATCGTGGGTATCAAAGATACCACGAAGACAACGTGTACTGGCGTAGAGATGTTCCGTAAGCTGCTTGACGAAGGTCGAGCGGGTGAGAACGTTGGTGTACTTCTACGTGGTACTAAGCGTGATGACGTTGAGCGTGGCCAAGTATTGGCGAAGCCAGGTTCAATCAACCCACACACTAAGTTCGAAGCAGAAGTTTACGTACTCAGCAAAGACGAAGGTGGCCGTCACACGCCATTCTTTAAAGGCTACCGTCCACAGTTCTACTTCCGTACAACGGATGTTACCGGTGCGGTAGAATTGCCAGAAGGCGTAGAGATGGTTATGCCAGGCGACAACTTGAAGTTTGTTGTTGAGCTTATTGCACCTATTGCGATGGACGAAGGTTTACGCTTCGCTATCCGTGAAGGTGGCCGTACAGTAGGTGCGGGTGTTGTGGCGAAAATCCTAGCGTAAGCGGGCACCCACACAGTGTATTCGAAAGGCCGCATCAGCGGCCTTTTTTGTGC
>NZ_JAHCTA010000024.1 GCF_018474025.1 Alteromonas oceanisediminis
TTTCGGCCATTTACTCTCTCCAGCTAAGGGTTGATTATATCCTTAACTGGACTGGTCAATTCAATTAAACCACCTCAAAATAATTTTCATGCGACCGCATTTTCTAACGTCCCTGCTTTGTACCGAGGAAAAATAATTAATCAAAGAGTATTATCAGAAAGTTACGCCAAACGAGGGCGGCATAAATTCCGAAATCATGAAATCCTTCGACACAGTACCTTAAGTGAGTTTCCCTACACAGGTTCAGCAGAATCTTTAAAACAGAAAGAGTCTGCGCAGCATGCGTTTGTAATAGACCGAGGCGCAGCCCCCAAACTTGTTATTCCTCAACTTGAATTGGCAAGGGCTCTATTTTAGTAACCGTACGGCAAACACACCTTAAATCTAGCGGCAGATAAGGCAAGCTATTGAGATAGCAAACTTATAACAGGATCTCAATCCTTGGACATTCAAGTTGATCCAGTAAGACGACGCGCATTCACACCACAATGGAAGATGGATATCGTCAAACCAGCCACAACCTCACCACGTTCAGTTTCCATTATTGCCAGAGAAAATAATATTAATACGAATCAGGTGTTTCGCTGGGTGCGGGAAGCTAAGCAGGGGCAAGCGCGTTG
>NZ_JAHCTA010000003.1:0-455874 GCF_018474025.1 Alteromonas oceanisediminis
AAGGCGGGCTAACAGTACTCTTTAGGAGCTGGTGCCTACCTTACTTCGCAAGGCGGTTTATCAAAACTCTTAGTGAGCCGATATCAACCTTGCTGCTTGAAGCGTCTTAGCGACTCTCCTCAAGCGGGACGCGAATAATACGCTGTTTATTCGCAGTGTCAAGGGTCTTTTTTAAAAAGTTAGCAAACTAATTTGCTGCCTTGACGCTGTTCGCTTCAGTATAAATGTTTCCCCCCGAAGCGAGGTGCGCATTGTACGTATGAATTATTCAACGTCAACGGTTTTTTTAACTTTTTACGTCTTTAAGCGCCTTTTGGCTATTAACGCTCACTTTTTAACATTTAAGCGTCAAAATTTTGAACACCTTGTCAATTAAATTGGCTTATGCATACGACTTGAGTAGACTACTAATTGCCTTTTATCTAAACATTCATAATAAAAACAAGGTAAAGCTATGAACGTTAAATTTTTACACTGCAGTATTGTTTCTATTTTACTGGCTATCATTAGTTACGCCATCATCACACTTTTAAATATTACACTGACGTCGGCTATTGCTGTTTCTGTGAGTATATTCGTTTCTGGGATGATCGTCCCAGCACTGGCTGCGCAGTTTTCCGTTACCGCGCAGAGCAACGCCGGCGCGAGAACAAATTCAGTTGAAGAACCCGATGGTGATATTACCACTCTCTATGTGGGTAACCTTCCTTATAGAGCGAATGAGGAAGCAGTGAAAGCGTATTTTCAAGATCACACAAACGTACAGTCGGTGCGCTTAATGAAGGATAAGCGCACTGGGAAGCGCAAGGGCTACGGATTTGTAGAAGTCATTTCCAGTGATGTCGACAAAGCGATTACAACGTTAAATGATTCCGTATTTCAGGATAGGACATTAAAAGTGCGTCATGCTAAGGATAAGGTCGCGCACTAATTGCCAGCCCAATGAGTGAAAAGGGGATCGCGCAGATCCCCTTTTTTAATGCTATGACATAGAGCCATCAGTTCGTTATCGGCTCGTTCGGTTGAACAGGTTGAACCGGCGGCGCCGATTTCGGGAGACCTTCAATCAGTTGCTGGTTAAATGAATGGAAGCGGTTAATCGCCTGAACCAAATCCGGCACTTGAACATCTTTCATTTCATTAACGATGCCATTCATCAAGGTATTGTAGTCATCTTGACTGCTGAGCGTTTGACGTGACTGTTCAAGAACCGCCAACATCTTATCCAAATATTGAGCCACTGGCTTAACCGACTTTTCCTGCTCGCTTGATGAGGCTGATTGTTCATTGAAATGCTGCACATAACCGTAGGCCTTCACGACCTCTGCTTTTTCAATGCGATTCAGTTGCAAAGCGTAACCGACCAACTCTTGCTTATCGTAGCCTAGCTCCAAGGCTTGATTGAAAGCGGTTTCAATGTCACCTCGGTAAAATGTATCGGCTAAATCGGTGGCGTCAGCAACCAAGTTACCGATCGCAGTAAGTTCATTCTGATCAAGCTCGCCTGATACTGTCACTCGAAAACCTGAGAACTCAAGTGTCTGTGCGTTGCTGCGTTGACTCGCACTGGTATTCTCGCCTTCTGCGGTGTCATTGCTGTCCGAACCACGAGGTTGGGCTTGCTCCGAAGCATCTCCTGCTGGGTTATTCAATAGCTGATTTTGAAATGATTGCGTCGAAAATGATGCCTGACGAAGGTCAACGAATTGAAGCGAAACTTCGTCGCCGTCTTTTGTCCGTATGGTCAGTTCGCCACTACTTTCTTGAGAATAGCTAGCCTGAAGCGACGCTACATTCTGGACCTGATCACTGTTTTGCTGCGGCTTACCTAACAGGTTTTGCTCTAACCGACCTATTTGTTCGCCAATGAGTGAGCGGCTGCGCGTAATTCCTTCTTTGATTTCTTCATTCATGAAGCTACCAATATCACGTTCCGCCATGGCGATACCTTTCGCCACACCACTTTTTGCCTGTTCAAACAAAGATGCCAATTTTGCTTCATCAGCACCGCTAGATGCAGCGCCTTTGATCACACCGCCGACAAAGCGCATCACATTTTCTGCGACTTTCTCGAAATCAAACAGTGATGCTGGCTTACTCTTGTCTACCTTCTTAGCCCCAGCGTCACGCTCACCATCGATCGTGACATTTTGCTGCATTGAGCTACTGTATATTTTCAGCCCGACCGTTGTTTGCGAGCTAATAACACTGATACTCGATGCATTGTTCTGTGCAACTTGCTTCGCCTGAAAATCAGCTGCCTGCTGTAAACCTTCAGCCTGCAACTGCTTATTGATTGCGGTACTTGGCTTCGCAGCTTGCGGCTGGTCGCCCATAAACGCCTTGAT
The DNA here is from genome assembly GCF_018474025.1 of Alteromonas oceanisediminis. Lineage (GTDB taxonomy): Bacteria > Pseudomonadota > Gammaproteobacteria > Enterobacterales > Alteromonadaceae > Alteromonas_E > Alteromonas_E oceanisediminis. Next base: position 2,349 of record NZ_JAHCTA010000003.1, read on the forward strand.
TTCGCCAAAATTCATAATTTTTACCTCACTATCCTCAGCAACTTTATCGGCGAAGTTCAAATTAAGTTTAGCGCTATTTGAAAATACTGCGCGAGAATGTCTTACAGGTTACAATGCAGCTTTTAAATGGAGCAAAGATGACGCGTGATGGCTGAGGCTGAAAACACCTACGAACAACAACTTAGTGAGAAGGTCGAGCGGTTGAACACGCGCTTCGCCTGTTATGGACCACCCGCGTTAGAAATATTTCCTTCTGCTGCCAAACATTACCGGATGCGCGCTGAGTTTAGGGTCTGGCACGATGGTGATGACTTGTACCACATAATGTTCGACCAAAACACAAAACAGAAAATCCGCGTTGACCAGTTCGAACCCGCCAGCGAAACCATCAACAAATTAATGGGCGACGTGATTGCACAGATAAGACCACATGATGTGTTAAGGCGGAAGCTGTTTCAAATAGACTATTTGACTGCGCTTTCTGGCGAAGTTGTCATCAGTTTATTGTATCACCGCCAATTAGACGAGCAGTGGGTTGAAGCTGCAACAACACTCAAACAGCGGCTTGGCGCCCATCGAGAAGTCAGTATTATTGGCCGGGCAAAAAAACAGAAACACATCATCGGCAACGACTTTGTCATTGAACGGCTACCGATAAACGGCCAGCACTATGTCTTCAAGCACATTGAAAATAGTTTTACCCAGCCGAATGCGCAGGTAAATTGTAAAATGATAGAGTGGGCGATCGACTGTAGCCAAGGTTTAGAAGGCGATCTCGTCGAGTTTTACTGTGGCGCAGGAAATTTTAGCATTCCGCTAGCACCACACTTTAATAATGTGATTGGCACAGAGATAGCAAAACCCTCTGTTGAAGCTGCGCACTACAATATTCAGGAAAACCAAATCGACAATGTTCGAATTGTCAGACTGTCGGCAGAAGAATTTACCTCAGCGATGCGCGGTGATCGTGAATTTAATCGGCTCAAAGGCATCGATTTAACGCGTTATAAACTGACTACCGCCTTGGTCGATCCCCCTCGTAGTGGTTTAGACAATGATACCTTGAACATGGTTAAAGCATTTGATGCCATCTTATATATTTCGTGCAATCCTGAAACGCTCTACGACAATCTGCAAACGCTCACTCAAACCCATCGAATTGAGCGGTTCGCGCTGTTCGACCAATTCCCTTTTACTCACCACGTTGAAAGTGGTGTTTTATTGATCAAAAAGCCGTAGGAAGAGACAGTGTTAATTAGCCGTTGCGCCAATCTGGATAAAGCGTAATTGTTGTTTGACACGTGTACCAATAGCCGCTTTCAGCTCCGGGTCGGCCTCTAGTGCTTCTGCGCCGGCACTGAACACCAATTTGACCATTGCCTCGGCTTGCAGATAGGCGGTTTGATGCTGCACGCTCTGAACTTCAATGATGTAGTCCGTGAGTTCTTCAACAAAATGCTGTATTTCCCGCTGCACCGCCGTGCGAAATGCCGGTGATGTGCCCGTATGTTCACGCAATAGCAGTCTGAATACGTTGGTGTTCGCCGCAATAAATTCCATAAAGGTATTCACTGAAGTATCAATCACACCACCACCTGAAGCGATGCGACGGCGTGCCTGACGCATAAGTTGCCGTAACGCAAGTCCGGCTTCATCAACCAGAGTTAAACCAAGTTCATCAATGTCTTTAAAATGACGATAAAACGATGTTGGCGCTATACCGGCTTCTCTGGCAACCTCACGTAGACTCATGGCGGACAAACTTTTGTTTTCATCCAGTAAATGAAATGCAGCATTAATAATATTTTGTCGGGTTTTTTGTTTTTGCTCTTGCCTGTTAAGCGCCACGCTCACTACCTCTGAACTTATTGCATTGGCCATTGTCACTAAAATACGCCCAACAACCAACCCATTTTTACGTCGAATGACCTTGCCAATGAGGTGGAAAACCGTAAAATCAGCTTACAATTGTACGCTCAAATAGAGTCTAATGAAAAAACCACCTTTTATACTATTAAACATTCTGGTGTTTGCCATTACGAGCGCCATTGCGTTTATTGCCGTTCCCATTTGGGCTTTTACGGTTGGCTTCAGTGCGGTTGAGATAGCCACAACCCTTGTTTTGTTTTTCTTTACCGGCATGTCTATCACTGCCGGATACCACCGGTTGTGGTCGCATAAAACCTATCAAGCTAACCCTATTGTGAAGGTTATTCTGGCGATTGGCGGTGCAATGGCAGTGCAAAATAGTATTTTACACTGGGCGTCTGATCACCGTGTGCATCACCGGCACGTCGACGTGAACGACAAAGACCCTTATTCCGCCAAACGCGGCTTTTGGTTTTCGCACATGGGCTGGATGCTGAGAGAATATCAGGCGCACCGCTATGATAATTATGAGAATTGCCGCGACCTGCAAAAAGACAAAGTCGTGATGTGGCAACACAATCACTATATTTGGATTGTATTGGCTGCTAACTTTGGTATTACTGCCTTTCTGGGTTGGTTGAATGGCAACATTCTGGGCATGGTGCTACTCGCGGGAGTATTCAGGCTGGTCGCTGTGCACCATGTTACGTTTTTCATCAACTCGTTGGCGCACGTCTGGGGCAAGCAACCTTACACCGACGCCAATTCGGCGCGTGATAATGGGGTTGTTGCCCTGTTTACTTTTGGTGAGGGATATCATAACTACCACCATATTTTCGAATATGATTACCGGAATGGGATACGTTGGTGGCAGTATGATCCGACAAAATGGCTTATTCGAGGGTTGTCATTTATCGGCTTGACCTGGGATTTACGTCGAACGCCAGAAGAGCGCATTGAGAAAGCGAAAGCGAAGATGCAATTGGACACGGCAACCGCAAAGCTGTCCGATTTACCTAACGCAGAAGAAGTTATCCAGAAAGTACAACTTGAATACGATTTGTTGATGCAAAAAATGTCAGATTATTACGCGACCAAAAAACGCATGATGAATGTACGCAAGAAGTATCTCAAGCGTAGCTTCGAACGATTAGAGCTGGACTTTAAGTATAAAGAGCTTCAACAGGCCGTTGAATTGCAAAAAGCTAAGTGGCTCAAACTGTATCATTTAACCACTCGCATTGAGCTTCCAGCCCTGCCCGCATGATGATCTGCGCACAAGCTTTTACGCACTGGCGGCTAACTACCGCCTGTTGCGTGCAAGCGTTCTGGTGACGATAAGCGATTTTTGGCAAAGTCTTTTCGATGATCTTTTGGTGAAAAACCAAACCACCCTTTAAACGCCCGCGAGAAGCTAGTCGCATTTTTGTAACCGCAACGACTTGCCGTTTCGGTCACCGAGACGCCGGCAGCCAATGTTGCTACTGCCCGATTCATTTTGGCGCGCATAATTTCCTCAGACAACGACGTTTTCAATTGACGTAATGCAATCTGTACTGATTGCAGTGAATGATCGGTGAACGCGACAATGTAGTCGCTATCGAGCTTTTGCATGTCAGCACATTCAGCCAGAACATAGCGCAACGAATCAAGAAATCCGCTTGGGGCCATCGAAATATGTTCTCGCTCCTGAGCGAACGACGCTCGGCAAACGGGTGGTAATGACCGGAGCAACCACTGACTTGGAAATTCGATATACAGCTGGTTGGCGGGCGATCGTGTCATCATTGTGTCAGCGAATTCATTGGACACGACCTCAGGGTCACTAACACCAATTTTCATGAGACGGTTACCCGCAGGTTCCTGACTGCCAAATTGCAGCAAGCGGAGCAGGCAGGTGAGTGTGAAAGCGTCTTTTTGACGTGGCTTTATTCTCGGCTGATAAGTACGTTCAAGGGTGATTTTCGCTGTATCGGTTTGCATGCTTACCTGAACCGACATAGTCGTCGCTAACTGCCGAACGTTACGCGATAGCTGGACGAGCAGTTCTCCCAACGATGTTGCTGCGTAAAAGGGCTCTGCAAACGAAGGTATATCAGTAAAGTTGACTCTCTGCGCCACTTTAGCGGCAAAAAAATTATCATGGGTTGCTATCGCAGCACGTTCTAGAAACAGATCAAAGGCAGGGATCGCTGGCACAAAAAGATGCTCACACTCGGCGAGTAAATTTTCTTTAAACCCAAATTCCCGGATCATCGCGCGCCAGTTAATTTGTTGCTCTTCGAGTGCATCACAAAAAGGCCGTAGTAACTCCAGCCTCACAAGCGGTAAATGATCTTTCGATTTAGACATGACAATCCTTCGTAAATTCTCAAAACATACTGAATGCGTGGAATCTTTCACGTGTTTTGAGTCTACTGCTAATGCGTTGGTTCCGGTAGTTTTCTTTGAAATAAATAAATTGCTAGAAATGCATGAAATGCAAGGTTATTTTTAGTCCTGTGGTTTAGTATCCGCGTAGAATGATATGAAGGTTTTGGCACACACATGAATTGCCTTGCCGATCTATCTGTTTACACACCTCCGATGAGCAGTCTGCCTGACACTATGAATAATAACGATGTGAATCAAGCCCCCTGGGTTGTCCTGAGTGTTGAAGATAACCCCGACTATCAAGCCAGTCTGGTGTATACCATTGAGCACATGAAAATTCGCCATCGACCGGTCGTCGTATTAACAGCAAACAGCTGCGAGCAGGCTTGTGCGATGGTGCTTGACCGCAGTGACATCAGTGTCGCTCTGGTGGATATGGTCATGGAAGACGACACCGCTGGTTTGCGTTTCATTCAATATGTTCGCCACACGCTACATGACGACGCAATGCGTATGGTGATGCTCACCGGCGAGCCCGGAATTGCGCCACGACGACTCATGGTAGAGTGTGACGTTGATGAATATTGGAATAAGTCTGAGCTTCAAAACGATAAGCTGTATTCGGTGCTATGCAGCCAGACACGAACGTGGGCAGCACTGAAAGAGCGTGAACGAAATCAGCACGGTCTCAAAATCGCTATTGAATCCGCACAGCAAAACATTGCCAAGCATCAGTATGAAAAAGACGCTTTATCACAACAAGTTGATGCCGTTCTTGAGCGGCTAACGACGTTATATTCTGATCAACCAGCGGTGATGGCATCGATTCGCTCATCGGTCGGGATGCTTACTGACATCCAACACCAGCTTCGTGACGTCACGCCCACAGCATCAGTTCCACATAATGAGATATGCCAGCGTGAAGACTTCGACTTAACTGACTTTCTGTCTGTACTAGCAGATACCGTCGAAACCCGATTCGACCGCAAGCATTTAACGCTCGTTTGCCCGTGCGAACCGCTGCCCACGCAGAAGTGGGTGAATGGTTATCAGCGTACATTGCGAGAATTCATATTACGCATTGTCGATACCGCACTTACGCAGGATACCATTAACAAGCTCATCGTGAGCTGTGGCCTCATTAAAGCCACTGCGCATCGGCTCGATACGCGTTTCTCGCTACATTTCATTGCACCAGAGGCCGACATCGCACTTCAACGTGCACAGGCTGAGCTCGACGCGTTGTTTGCTAGCGACCATGTGATTCGTTTAGCGAAGCAAATACGCACAACTCTGAATGTGTCACTCGAACGCAATGTGCTTACTGTACACATTGATGTGAACTTTTATGTCGTTAATCGGCCGGTAAGTCTTGAACCGTGTGAGAAGGTCAGCGAGCGCGAAAACCCAACGCTGCTGATTGTGAGCAACGATGTCGATCAGCCAAGCAACTTAATCCAGCGTCTCAGTGCGATGGAATACTCGGTGATCACTGCCAATTCGTTTTCAGTCCTATCATCGCCAGTGACGAGTTCTGCAGTGGCGCTTATTATTGCCACACACGGCAAGTTAGCAAACTGCAACAATGATGAACTCAGGCAACTAGCCCATGTTCAGCAGCCGGTATTAATGTTTCTCAGTGAACAATCGCGGTCACATGAGCCAATCATCCCCGAGGTTTGTGATTGTTTACATCACCATGTTGATAAACATACTCTCGGCCAGCGTATCGCACGATGGTTGCCCGTATACACGCGATCTTCTGGTAGCGATACGTTGTTGTTTAGCTTACGCGATGCGATACGCACTACTGCCTACCAGCAACAAGATTTTCATTCGGCATTTTTTGAGACACACAGTGAGCGTGTAAAGGCGCTACTCGCGACCTTACAGCACAAGGAGTCTTTTAAACAAGGCCGCGATCGTATCGTTTCGGATTTAATGCAACTCAGTGCCAGCGTTCATTCGCCCGCTCTGAGCATAATCGCTAGCGAGATTGAATCAATTCCTGACGATGTTGGCAATCAGTTTTCATCCAAACAGTTACACCGAAAGGTACGGGCATTACTGAACGAATTGCTTAGCGTGATGGCAACACAAATCACTGATACCCGAAGCGTATCACCTTAGGCTCCCACGCGATGACGACTCACTCACTATTAAAGCGTCGTTCTGGGTTTGGACTCCAGATTAGCCTCATTACCATCGGCTTTATTATTGGCTTACTGGTTTTCTTGATTTTGTGGAATAAACAGTTAACCACCATTCAGGCTGAGCATGATCGATTGCTTGGCACAGCACGAAGTCAGATAGACGTGAGTTTGGGCGATATACGTAATAGCGTAATGATCATTCGAGGCTTAATTGAAAACCGGCACTACCCCCACGTTGACGCTGCCTCTATTGACACCATGAACCAGCAATTTCTGGAACTTGCGGCAATTGTGCCCAATTTGCTGCAATTAAGATTGTTAACGCTGGATGGTGTGGAAGTGATCAAAGTTGTGGTTGACGAACAGGGCGCGCAAGCGCTTTCCGGTGACGACCTGCAGGACAAGTCTAACCGATACTATGCGCGGGCTGGCTCCAGTTTGAGTGCAAATGAGATATACATATCGCCGTTGGATCTCAACCGTGAGTTTGGGGAAATCGTCGTACCGGTTCAACCAACGGTACGTGCCGTTATCCCGATCACGTTTGGCAATGGCGAACGTTATGTTTTGGTGGTTAACTATCTGGTGGGATATGTTTTGGATAGCATGCGGGCGTTGTCTACTGATATGGCGACTTTGTATGCGTTCAATAGTTTTGGGCAGTGGGTGCTGCACAACGAACCCGCTACCGAGTGGCAACAGACACGTTTTACAGATCCTATCTTATCCGCCCTTACGGTTGACGACATCCGACAGCTCAGTCCCGATAACATCGAGAAACCCATTCAATATGACGGATACTCAAACCTGATCAATGGGCTCACCGTAGACTTTAACCCACTGGATGAGAAGCGTTCTGATGACCATCTTTTCATTTTAGCTTCTACAGACAGGCAACAAATTCTTGCGCTTGCGTTCGGCGCATTTATTCCAAGCGCTCTTATCACCGTAGCTTTCCTAATCGTTAGCCTAGCCATATGGCAAAAAGAACTCAGGTATCGCCAACGTCTACTCAGAACCGACAATAAATTGCGTGAGAAAGCACAAAGCCTGCGTAAAGCGCTGCGTGAACAACGCGTGATGCAGGATGAGCTGGTTGAGAGTAAAAAGTTGTCGGCTCTGGGAATGACAGTCGCGGGCGTCGCGCATGAACTCAACACCCCAATTGGTGGCGCCATTATGGCTATTTCCTGTGTTGATGCTGACACGCAAGCGCTTGAATCCGACCTCAGCCAAGGACTCACTCATAAGCAAATGGATACATTCATAAAGCGCCAGAAAGAAGGCGTTGCGTTGGCGATGCGAAACCTTCAGCGAAGCGCTGATTTAGTCACGAGCTTTAAACGCTTAGCCATTGAACGCAATAGTGATGAACCCAGTTGGTTTTCGGTCAAACAGGTTGTCCATGATTTGGCTACTACGATAAATCCGTTGCTACGAAAGCGAGGGATAAAGCTACACATTGACATCGCAGACTCTGCAAGCATGCGCTCCATGGCGGGTACGCTATCGCAGATTTTACAAAACTTGATCATGAATACGGTTGAACATGCCTTTCCAGAGGCTCGCTCAGGGAATGTAACGGTACGGGTTATTGAGAAAGAAGACAAGATATCAGTGACGGTTATTGACGATGGATGCGGGATTGATGAGGGTGTTAAACCCATTCTATTTGACCCTTTCGTAACAAGCGGGCGAGGCGCTGGGCATACTGGGTTAGGTCTTTATCTCGTGTATCAATGGGTGACCAAAGTGATGAAAGGTCGGATTACGGTTAACACTCATGATGGCGGTACCTCGTTTACATTAACCATGCCGAAAGACCTACTTAAGCTCACATCGGAGCGCCATTCGGCAAGCCCTCAAGCTTCAAGGTAAATTCATTCATTCGGCGAATAACCTTTTTAATTTCAATATCCTTGGTAAACTGAACGCTGGATACATTTGCTGAGATAGCCATGAGTTCGAAAAAAACCGCCGCCACTGTTTACCAATTTGATGCTGTTGTTATCGGAACCGGCCCCGGTGGCGAAGGTGTTGCCATGCAACTGGCAAAAGCGGGCAAAAAAGTCGCAGTCATCGAGCGCTACGAGTCAGTCGGAGGTGGTTGTACGCATTGGGGCACGATCCCATCAAAATCACTCCGCCACTCAGTGAGCCGATTAGTTGAATATAATAGCACGCCATTATTTAACGAAAACACCATTCAAACACTGACGTTTGCCGACATCATGCAGCACGCCAGTGGCGTGATCCGCAAACAATCTCAGTTGCGTTCGTCATTCTATATGCGCAACCGCGTCACACTGATCCACGGCGAAGCAAGCTTCATTGATGCGCATACGCTTGAGGTCAAAAAAGCTGACGGCTCTGTGGATAAGATTACAACGGCACAGGTGGCTATTGCGACAGGTTCTCGCCCTTACACACCTGCCGATATCAATTTTGACCACCCTAGGGTGTACCATTCAGACAGTATTCTGTCGATGAAGCACGATCCCAAAACCATTATTATCTACGGTGCTGGCGTAATTGGCACCGAGTACGCTTCTATCTTTCGTGGCATGGGCGTTAAAGTCGACTTAGTGAATATGCGTGAACGCCTATTATCCTTTTTGGATGCTGAAGTGTCAGATTCACTGAGTTACCATTTGTGGAACAATGGCGTTGTTATTCGCCACAACGAAACCTACAGCTCAGTCGAAACCCATGACGATTATGTGATCCTGAATCTTGAGTCCGGCAAACGAATGAAAGCAGACTGTCTGCTGTTTGCAAACGGTAGAACCGGCAATACTGATATGCTGAAGCTTGAGAATATAGGCCTTAAAGCAGACTCACGCGGCCAGTTGAAAGTTGACGAACATTATTGCACTGAGGTAGAGAACGTTTTCGCCGTTGGTGACGTGATCGGTTATCCTAGCTTGGCATCCGCAGCTTACAACCAAGGCCGGTTTGCTGCTGAGGCAATGCTTAACGGTGTGAGTCATGCGAGCCTTATCGAGGATATTCCCACAGGCATCTACACGATCCCAGAAATCAGCTCAGTGGGAAAAACCGAACAGGAACTCACGCAAATGAAGGTTCCCTATGAAGTCGGCAGAGCGCAATTTAAGCATCTCGCCCGCGCCCAGATTGCATCAACGCTGGTTGGCAGTCTTAAAATATTGTTTCACCGAGAAACTAAAGAAGTGCTTGGAATACATTGTTTTGGCGAGCGCGCTTCAGAAATTGTGCATATCGGGCAAGCCATTATGCAGCAAAAAGACGGTGGCAATACCATCGACTATTTTGTTAATAACACGTTTAACTATCCCACCATGGCAGAGGCTTATCGGGTTGCAGCCCTGAACGGTCTGAATAGGGTTTTTTAGGATTAAAAAAGCCCGGATATGTACCGGGCTAACTCTTGCTTTAATGTTAACTCTAGTTAGCGTTATCAACGACTAACGAATGGTTACTGGCGTAGGTTGCATCTCTATGTGCGACCACTTCGATAAGACGAAGCTTCGGATAATAAGATACCGTTGCCATTGCATTGTTTGTATTGTCTTCAGCACCAAGCACAATTTGCTGTTGTACTTCTTTAAACGCAGTGTTTTCACCAATATTGGTTGTCATACACTGGCTGTTCACTTCGAAAGTTTTTGCATCCATACAATCGAATAGCTGAGGCTTTAACGACTCCGCATGCGCAACACCTGACAATAAAGCCATAGATAAAATCACTAAAGATTTACGCATTGTTACCTCCTTAGGGCCAGAGGTATCTCGAGAACAACATGAATCTGGAGTTTCTGACCAATTAGGTTAGATAATAGCCGATAGCCAACAAGATTGCAATATCGATCACAGTTTTGTGACACTAATATGACAATCTTGGTTTTTTTCTAGGAATTTGCATCATCCAAAAATATCATGAGTTGATCAAATGGCATGGGTCTGGCAAACAGGTAGCCCTGCGCCTCATCGCAGCCCAACTTCAGCATATAACTGGCTTGTTCTCGTTTTTCAACACCCTCTGCAATGGTCGACAGGCCCAATTTGTTGCCAAGAGTCACTATGGTTTCAGCAATGAATGCGTTCGAGCCGGGCTGAATATCACTGACAAAAGAGCGGTCTACCTTTAATCTGTCCAGCGGTAGCTGTTGCAGATAGCTCATCGATGAAAAGCCAGTACCAAAATCATCGATGGCAATAGCAACGCCATATTCTTTGAGTGCGCGCAGTGCATCAATCACTATCTGTGGTTCATCCATTACCACGCTTTCAGTGATTTCTAATTCCAACAACGTCGGGTCTATCCCATTTTTTTCGATAGCCCCTTTGACCTTATCGACAAAAAAGCGATCTCTAAATTGGGGGATCGATATGTTCACAGCGACGCGTAGGTGCCCATAACCCGCATCCTTAAGTTGGCGGATACGCGCGCAAGACTCTTCCAGCACCCACTGGCCTATATCCACAATTAAACCCGAATATTCCGCAAGTGGCACAAACACTGCTGGCGATATATATGAGCCGTCGCTGTCTGGCCAGCGTAACAGCCCTTCCATTCCAACCACTTTTTCGCTGATCAGGTCTACCTGCGGTTGAAACCATAGTTGCAATTTGCGATCAGCAAAATCAGTACGTAAACGCCTGATCATACTTAAGCGCCACGTGGTTTTTTCCTCAATCTCGGGCGCAAAAAATTCGTAATTGTCGGTCAGGTTTTTCTTCGCACGATTGAGCGCAATATTGGATTGTTTGAGAATTATCGTGCCTTTATTTCGCTCACCGGTCAGCCGTGTCAGACCAATCGTTACATTGATAGGGAGCGTGTGATCGCCTGCGATAAAAGACGATTCAAATACCGCGTTAATTTTTTCTGGATTAACGATAGATTGCTCACCAATAAGACCAAATACATCCGCACCAATCCGGCCTTTTTTCACGTCAGGGCCAAACGCTTCTAACAAACGATTACTGACGGCACTGAGGACTTCATTACCGGCTTCCTGGCCCAAGCCATCATTAATATCTGAGAAGTGATTGATATCCACCAGTGCCATGGTAACACCCGAGGTGCTTTCTATTTGGTGTGGCCGGTCTAGCATGTTGATAAATTCGTTACGATTAGGCAGGCGAGTTAACCAGTCTCTGAATGCAGCGTTACGCAACTGATGAAATAGATTAACGTTTTCATAACCCACCGAGACACTGGAAAGGAAAATCTCCAGCAATTGCCGATCAAGTTCACTGAGTTCGTGGCGCATATTGACATACACAGCAGCTTCGAACCCCGAGCTATTGATGTACAGCACAGAAAAACTGTGTTCAAACACATGCTTTTGAAATTTTAAGCAACGATTGATGTGCTCCACAATCACTGGATTATGGATTTGCTCAACGCGTTCGTTGATATAGGAGGCAAATTCACCCGCAGCCCCCAAGATGTAAACACCTTCATCGTCTTCTTTGTCCAGCACCGAACCGGCACGCGCACACACAACACCTTCCGCCTCTAACCCAATGAGTGAGGTGATCTGAGTCACGATCCCTTCGCAATACCCTTTTACAGAGTGCTCTTCGAGTAAATTAGCGGCAGACTGAATGATTTTTTGCAGACCAATCCGGCTTTGGTTGATTGTGCGGAGTTGTTGATACGAGCGGATTGATGCGATGACTGCGGTCATTAGCTTGCCGCGGGTCAGTTCAGTTTTCGTCTTATAATCATTGATGTCATAGGTTTTGATCACCTGTTCTTCAGGTGCATAACCTGGCTGACCGGTACGCAGGATGATACGAGGCTCCAGTAGATGCATTTGCTCTCGCATGTGCTTGACGACGTTGAGGCCTGCGTCATCAGTTTCCATCACGACATCAAGTAAGATAATCGCAATATCGCGTTTGTGTTCTTCGAGTACTTCTAAGGCCTGAGCACCAGTGTACGCATGTAAAAAGTTCAGCTTTCTATCGCTAACAATCAAGTCAGAGAGCGCGAGGCGAGTCACCGTATGGATTTCTTCATCATCATCGACAATTAAAATATTCCATACGCGGTAATGCTCTTCATCACCTTCGCCCGGGGCGTCTTCATCCTGGAAGATAAGTTCATCGTTGTCGTAATCGCTGGGGACCATTCAAACTTTTATTAATTGTAGATAAGTTACGTTATCCTAAACCTATATTGAATAATTGCAAACCTCTCTGGCGCACAAAATAACGGTGTAACAATACAATGAAAATTGATCCACAACATTCGATCGTGCCAATCGATAAGACATCGAAAACCAAAACGGTGCGTCCCACCGAAACGCCAGCCAAGGTTGAAGTCAAAAATACCGTGCGCCCCGAGCGCCATAAAAAAGCGCGTGGCGCCTTATTGCGCTGGTTCGCGCAAATCGGTATCCAACCTAATGACGACACACTGGATGTTGTTGCGTTAGCTAAGCAAACCAGCCGCCGTGAGCACATTTTAGCATCGAATAAGTTACGCAACTTGCAGCGAATATTAGATATCGCGATGGAAGTGAATATCGATAGTGAGCCCAGCGAGCAAGTTGATCCCGACTGGTTTTTTACCTTTTCTCGTTTGGCCGAGGATATTCATTCACCCGCAATGCAATCGTTGTGGGGAAAAATTGCCGCCGTAGAAATAACACAACCCGGTAGTTTTTCACTGCGCACATTGCACCTTTTGACACAGATTACTCAACGCGATGCCAAGATTTTCAATAAAGCTGCCAGTTTAGCCTGTCGCCGCAAGCAGGAAAGTACGCCAAGGCTATTGGTTGGCTATTATCAGCGAGCTTCGTTTTTGAACTGGTTACGACCTTCACAGCAAACGCACCTCAACCTTGCGCAGTTTGGATTGACCTATCCGGATATTCTCTCGCTGATTGATATGGGGTTGATCTTTGCCAGTGAGATTGAAACCGGCGAGCTGGACACTGAGCGCCGCGAATACTGGCGTTGTGGCGATAACCGTTTTGAAATTGCGCCGCGTAAGCGCGGCACCGCCTTAGTGTATTACAAGTTTACCAGTGTTGGCAGCGAGCTGTATCGGCTAGCCAGTAGGCACCCTAAGCCCACTTACTTAGATGCCCTACTGAGTCTGCTCGGAAATGCCTTTGAAGTTGTGTCGCACCACGCAAGCGACAACTGAAATCAATCTATATGCCGTCACCAAACTCATGCAAGCCGCATTCACGTTTGAGGCCGAAGAAACGTGTGTCCTGCTCAGACATCCCCTCTTGCAAACTTTGTGTGGTGTGCCAATCGCCAATTGATACATAACCTTCTTCCCACAATGGGTGGTAGGGAAGATCATGTTCCTTTAGATACACATGCAGATCCTTGTTGGTCCAATCGATGATGGGATACACTTTAAACTGCCCTCTCACGCGTTGTAAAACCGGCAGCTTCTCGCGACTATCGGATTGAGAACGACGCAAACCGGCAAACCATGTTCCTGCATCCAGCTCACTGAGCGCGCGCTGCATCGGTTCAACCTTGTTCATCTTATTGTATTGCTCAATGCCTTCAATCCCCTTCTCCCAAAGCTTACCAAAACGCGCTTCTTGCCACGCCGGCGAAAGGCCTGAGGAATACACCTTTAAGTTTATGTTTAACCGCTCAACCAACTCATCAATAAACTGATAAGTTTTCTCAAACAAATAGCCAGTATCGGTGAGCACGACAGGAATATCGGGTTGCGCTTGAGTCAACAGGTGCAACATCACCGCTGACTGCGCGCCGAAACTGCTCGACACAATCGCATTTCTGGGAAGCGAATGAAGCGCCCATTCAATGCGTTGCTGTGCCGTCATCCGCTCGAGCAGTTCATTAACCTGCGCGATATGGTCGTCACTGGCATCCAGTGAAAGAGCCGGCAAATCACTGACTGGCTGGGCGCCCAATGCGCTTAGGCTACTCATAAAAATCCTTGGCGGAATTCACCACCGGATTGACAATGCCAGCACGGATTACAAAGTCACCAAAGGCTTCATTCGATTGGCGCTCTTTGGCCCACTGACCAATTAATTCATCCAATGAACGCATGATATCTTCATGACTGACATTCTCTTGGTAAAGGCGTGGTATCCGAGTTCCTTCACGATTTCCACCGATGTAAAAATTGTACTTGCCCGGACCTTTACCTACCAGACCGACCTCGGCCAGCATGGCACGACCACATCCATTAGGACAGCCAGTAACACGGTAAATAATGCTCTCGTCGGCAATCTGGTGCTTCTGGAGGATTTGTTCCAGCTCCGAGACGGCGGAGGGCAGATAACGCTCTGCTTCTGCCATCGCAAGTGGGCACGTCGGCAACGAAACACATGCCATCGAGTCTTTGCGCTGGTGACTCGTATCCGGTTGGATCAAACCATGTTTCACCGCTAACGCTTCAATTTCAGCTTTATCGTCAGCCGCGACGCCGGCAATAATCAGGTTTTGATTGGCGGTCATGCGGAAATCGCCCTTATGGATCTTGGCGATTTCAGCACAGCCAGTCTTGAGCGATTTCTCTGGGTAATCGAGGATCCGACCATTTTCAATAAACACTGTCAGGTGATGCTTGCCATCAATACCTTCTACCCAGCCGAAACGATCGCCACGCCCAGTAAACTCGTAAGCTTCACTAGGCGCAAATGTAATGCCAGCACGCTTTTCAACTTCCTGTTTGAAGGTGTCTACTCCCACTCGCTCAAGCGTGTACTTCGTTTTCGCATTCTTTCGATTGACGCGATTACCCCAGTCACGCTGTGTTGATACCACAGCTTCTGCCACCGCTAGGGTATGCTCCAGTGGGATAAAGCCAAAGTCATCGGCCTTGCGCGGAAACGTGCTGGTGTCCCCATGCGTCATGGCTAAACCACCGCCGACAAGCACATTAAAACCAACCAGTTTTCCCGCTTTGGCGATTGCCACAAAATTCAGGTCATTGGCGTGTACATCAACATCGTTTTGCGGCGGGATCACCACGGTCGTCTTAAATTTACGTGGGAGGTAGTTGTCGCCTAAAATGGGCTCAACCTCTGTCGTTTCGACCTTTTCGCCATCCAGCCAAATTTCTGCATAAGCACGGGTCTTGGGCAATAAATGCTCACTGATTTTGGCAGCCCATTCCCATGCCTGCTGGTGCACGATCGACTCAACAGGATTGGATGTACACAGCACATTCCGGTTCACATCGCCTGCCGTCGCAATCGAATCAATACCGGCCTTATTGAGCGTTTGGTGCATTTTCTTAATGTTCGGCTTTAACACACCATGAAACTGAAATGTTTGACGCGTGGTTAAGCGAATGCTGCCGTACAAGGAGTAATCTGCCGCAAATTTATCGATCACCAGCCATTGCTCTGGCTTGATAACGCCACCTGGTAAACGCGCTCGCAACATGACATTGTGCAGTGGCTCTAGTTTTTGTTTTGTGCGCTCGTTGCGAATATCGCGGTCGTCTTGCTGATACATACCGTGAAAGCGGATCAGCTGAAAATTATCTGCTGTGAAGCCACCCGTTACGTTGTCTGCTAAATCTTCTGTGATAGTACCGCGAAGATGTTTACTCTGCGCTTTCATGCGCTCATTGTCAGCGAGCTTACCTTCAACAATTAAATTTTTAGAATCACTCATTAGTAAACATCCTTCTGGTAGCGTTTGGCTTTACGTAGACCCGCTAGATACTGTTTTGCTTCCGACGCATCTTTCTTACCATGCGTTTGAATAATGCTTAACAACGCTTGTTCTACATCTTTAGCCATTTTCATGGCATCACCACAAACATAGATGTGCGCGCCTGATTCGAGCCAATCAAAAACTTCTGCGCCGGATTCCAGTAAGCGATCCTGAACATAAATTTTCTCGGCCTGATCGCGAGAGAAGGCTAAGCTGATTTTGCTGAGTACGCCGCTTTTCAGATAGCCCTGCCACTCCGTTTGGTACAAAAAATCCTGGGTGAAGTTGGGGTTACCGAAGAACAGCCAAGATTGACCTGTAGCATCTGTTGCCTCGCGCTCCTGCATAAATGCTCTAAATGGCGCGATCCCAGTTCCGGGGCCAATCATAATAATTGGCATGTTGTTGTCTGCGGGCAGGCGGAAATGATTGTTGGATTCAATAAACACCGCCACTTCATCACCTTCTTCTAAACGGGTGATCAAGTGGCCTGAAGCGCCTCCCTGATGGCGCACGCCGTTAAATTGGTAATCAACGTGAGCCACGGTGAGATGAACCTCATCTTCTACTTCGGCTTGACTTGACGCTATCGAATATAATCTCGGCGTGAGCGGACGCAGCGCATCCGTTAGTTGCTGTGCTGTCAATGTTGCAGGATACTCGCGCACAACATCAATTATCTGGCGCTCGGCCAAAAATTCTCGTAGCTTGGCCGGTTCAGATAGAATCTCCTGCAACGCAGTCGATTCTGTCGCTGCTGCGTAGGCTTTGACGAAGCCCGGGTAGCTCAACGTAAGCTCCAGCTTTTCTTTGAGCGCTTTTGCTATCTCAAGTGTTTCGCCTTTCAGCTCAACAACGGTATCGGCCGCTATGCCGGTGAGAGTGAGCAGTTCTGAGATAACCGCTTCATCGTTTTTAAACCAAACCCCAAGCGCGTCGCCCGGTTGATACGTCAAACCGGAGTCTTCAAGCGAAATCTCAATATGTTGTATGTCTTTAACGGAGTCTCTGCCCGTAATTTTCTGGACTGTGAGTAACGGCGCTGAAAACGGGTTGTTTTTGTCGTATGCCGGAGCACCAGCACTAACCGACGCTGTGATCGGAACGACATCGGCAGCGTTCGCGATTGCCGCATCAGACGTACTCAACGCTTTCTTGGCAAGCTCAAAAACATTATCAGACCACACCTGAGCAGCGTCTTCATAATCAACGTCGCAATCGACCCGGTCAACCAGCGCCGTTGCACCCAAGGTTGACAACCTCTTATCAAAGTCCTTACCGGTCTGGCAGAAAAACTCATAGCTGGTATCACCCAAACTCAATACGGAATACTTTAACCCATTAAGCTTAGGGGCTTTCTTACTGGCTAGAAATTCATGAAATTCGATAGCATCATCAGGTGCATCGCCTTCACCATGGGTACTGACCACTAGCGCCAAATGCGACTCATTCTTTATTTGACGAGGCTTATAATCTGCCATACTCACCAACACAGCGTTAATTCCAGCATCGGTTAATCTGCTATGAAGTTTCTGTGCAATCCCCTTGGCATTGCCTGTCTGCGTGCCATACATCACCGTAAAAGTTTGGGTTGTAGAGGTCTGGGCTGCCGCTGAGACTGCCGCTGAAGTCGCCGCACCTGCCTGTTCATTACCATTTGCAGCTAATCCAGCCAAATAGCCGCTTACCCACGTAAGCTGGTCACGATTCAAGGGTGCAATCGCCTGAGTGATCAGGTTCCATTGTTCAGGGCTCAACACGCCCGGTTGTTGACCATTCACAGTAGACTCCAGTGTATAATTTGTTGTGTCTGAGACGTCATGACTCGCTAACCTATCGTTTTCTGATGATAAGGCTAGCGAGTTTGACTAAAAACGGGAAAGAATTAAAAACGATTTTTTATTACTTAATGAGCTTACCAATCAACAAAAGCTTGAAATTTTTTCTAAAAATGAAATTCAATGCCCGCGAAAGCGCCATCAAATGACAAGTCAGTATAGGTATTATCGAGGTCATCCAGCTCCACGCGCACGTCTCGATAGCCAAGTTGCAGGGTCATATCCAAGGCTAGGCTTTCAATGAAGCTGTAGGTAATCGCTGCTTGGAAATCACGCGCTTCGTTGTCATCCAAGCTCAAATAGCTGCCTTCGAAGTAAGCGCCTAACCCTGTGAAAGGCAATCCAACGGCCACCCGCGAGTAGATCATGGGCACGACACCAGAAAAATCAGCTCGGCCCTCTTGCGCAGTTTGTTCGCTGACAACGCGCAAATCACCATCAACCACTTTGGCGTTTAGCCCGGCGTCAATACTTACCAAATCATTATCAAACAATTCATAATAAAAAATGACGTCGGTTGTGTTCAGGTCAATCGTGGTATCGACCGACGTATTTTCAATAAACAACTGTCCGTCAAACGTAAACGAACGCGTTAAGGTTGAATCGCCCTCAGTATCCATAATGGTACGATTTAGCTTCACATTGGGCACAAAGGGTACGCCATGTTCCAGGGCGACATAGAACGCGCCGTTGGTTTGCGAGTCAAAATCAAAATCAACCACATCATCCTGATCAGCAAAGCCCCCGCTGGTGCCCATATTCCACCCTTGTGCACCTGCGTACACGCCCAACACCGTATCGGCATTTACAGCAGCCGGTGTCGCGATCAACCCCATTAAAGCACACCCAATGATTCGATTTATGCGCATAATTTTATCCTTGATTCAGTAATTCAGAGAGTTCAATAAGAGCGGCATTGGCTCTGGATATATAATTTGCCATCACCAGTGAGTGGTTTGCTAGCATGCCAAAGCCGCTACCGTTTAAAATCATCGGACTCCATACCGTTTGCTGCGTTGCTTCCAGCTCACGAATAATCTGCTGTAAACTCACTGTGGCATTTTTCTTTTCAAGCACATCAGCAAAGTCATGCTCAACAGCTTTCAAAAAGTGCAACAACGCCCAGCTGGCGCCGCGAGCTTCATAAAAATTATCATCCAGCTTAAACCAACTGGTTTGATTTTCAGTTTCATGTCGCGTGGGAGTGGATTGATGTGCTTGAGGATCACCCGCCAGGTCGGTATTCAGTTGGTCAGTTCCGACACTCGCACTGAGGCGTTGAGACAGGCTGCCCATGCGCTTTTCAATCTGCTTAAGCCAGTCACGCAGATTATCAGCACGCGTGTAAAACTGAACTCTGTCTGCTGTCGGGTCGCCTAACTCAGCACGATACTCACGCAATAAATCCAGCGCTTCTTGATACTGTGACTCCGACGCGGGCATTAACCAACTGCGATGATCGATGTTCAATTTTGGTTGTGCCTTAACCAACATCGGGTTTTCCATTGATTGCGATTGTGAGCGGCTCAAATCTTTGCGCATCGCCAGCGAGAGGTCGCGCATCATTTCCAGCACCCCGAATTCCCACGCAGGCATATTGTCCATAAACAATGCAGGCGGAGTAACATCATTAGATAAATAGCCACCCGGCTTGTTCAATAACGTTTCCCCCACGGCAATAAGCGACGTTGTCACTGTGTATCCGGGCACAACTTGCTCGTTATTGGCGACCGCATCATCAAGCGCATGCTGGCGCACATCAAACGTACTGGGTTCAATACTCCAGTACCATCCGATCAAAATAAAAAGCAGCACGAGAAGCCCGGCTGCCGCACCCAAAATTCGTGGCGTTAAAAACTGTTTCATAATTCCCTTACACTGTTGTTTTGCAAAAGTGGTCTAACCATAGTACCACCAAGTGTAGGCTTAAGTTCAATAACTACCCAAATTTGGTTAAGGGTACGTGGAGTGCTGAGCTTGCGTCGGTTTACTACGACACAACCAATATAACAAAGCACCGACAGTAATCGGTATCACGAGGCTTACACCAAGGCCGACGACGGCGCTTACTGCGGCGGCTATCATGATACAAATAGCCACTGCGATGCCGGTTGCGAACAATAACGCCAGTACTGATGCAACCACGACACCGATAATAAAAAAGACAATCGCGCTTATCACAAAATCACTGGCTGAGCCGCTGAGGTTGTCAATATCCAGGTGCCAGTGAACAGTATCTAGCGCTGCCACATCAAAGCCATAAACAACACAGTATGCAATCAACGCGGCCAGTAGTAACTTTTTCATGACTATCGCTCTTGGATGAGTAAGCTAGCAATCAGGTAAGATAGCCCAACAAGCGCTGGGGCGAAAAACAAACCTATGACCAGTGCAGCGCGCACGTAAATGGCTTCAAAACCGAAATGACGTGCGATACCACCGGCCAAGCCGGTGATCATTTTATCGCGGCTACTTCTATAAATACTGTTGATATCAAATGTCTGTTTCATGATGATCTCCAATCAGTGGAAAGCGCGACTGCTTACGCAGCCGCCTTGTCTTTGCGTTTCGCGGTTTTGGGCGCAGAGTCTTTGCCATTCTTTTGTTTCAGGGCAGATAACTCAGACTCAATACTGTCGTTCGTTTCGAGCGATGCAAACTCCTGCGTGAGCGCATGATTACTAGGTACAACATCAAAAGCATCAACCTGCGCCTCAAGCGCCTCTACTCGACTTTCGTAGTGGTCAAATCGATTCACAGCATGTGTCACAGCATCACTGTTCACCACTTGCTTTGCGTGTAATCGAACGGCACCAATCTGCTGACGAGATAGCAGCGATTTTTGCTTAGCTCTAGCCTCGGCTAACTTACCTTGAAGCTTCGCCGTGTCTTCCTGAATAGTGCCAATCACACCGTCCAACTGAGCTTTTACCGCTTCCAGTTCGCTTATCTTAGCCATCACACTGTGCTTTTCGGTTAACGCTGCTCTGGCCAAATCTTCCCTATCTTTCTCAATGGCCAGTGTCGCTTTGTTTTCCCACGATGCGGCTTCCTGAGTAAGCTGGCGGATCTGACGATCCGTGTGTTTTTGCTCAGCTAGGTTCTTGGCGGCCACAGACCGTATTTCGACTAAGGTTTCTTCCATCTCCTGAATAATCAACCGAATGACTTTTTCAGGGTTTTCTGCCTTGTCTAACATCGCATTGATGTTTGCCTGTACGATATCTGAGATTCTTGAAAACATGTTCATAATAAATTCCTCAACTATTCTGATTTTGTAGATTCAGTCGCGTCAGTAGAGTCGCTATCCAGCGAGGTTATCTTCACTTTGGCACGTGACTGTGCAACCTGTGGCGTGTTGGTCAATGAATCCAGGCTCATGTGATACGCTGTATTGGCGACCGACTGAGCTGCCTGTGAGTGCAACTCTGTCACTGTGACTTCAACCGCCGAATCAATCATCCGTGTGATTAATGACTGTAATACCGTTTCTTGCGCTACTGCTGCAGGCGCAACGATGGTTGAACCAACAAGTGCGATAGTGGTGAGTGTATTTGCAAGTTTCATGGTCATTTCCTTTTTACTGTGTAGGTTGTTGAGTTAAATCGGCGATGGTTCACCGTGACATACAACCCATATAGCGATTGTTGTGCCAATCGCGAAGGAAATGACTAAACGTCTGTTTTAATTGATATTTATGGACTTCGTAACGACGTAACCTAGCAGGCGGGTATTTAATCAACACCACCCGTTAGTGAATTAGACCACCTATTTAGTGAAATTGACTACTAGGCAACCCGAATTTGACTGACCGTTTCTTGAACCGCTTCAAGCCCCCTTAACAAAAGCGCCGGCTGAGGGTTCTTGCCAGTCCCGTTTTGACTAAGATAACGGCGCCACACTCGCCCACCGGGCTGGCCTTGAAATAATCCCAGCATATGTCGCGCGATATGCCATTCTCGGGCACCATTAGCCACCTGCCGCTGAGCATAGTCGTGCATGTGCTTCACAATGGTTTCACGATCGATAGGTTGGGTCGCCTCGCCAAAAACGTGCTGATCAGCCGAGGCTAGCAAGTAAGGATTGGCGTAAACTTCTCTGCCAACCATCACGCCATCAAGGTGCTGAAGATGCTCACTCACATCATCATAGGTTTTTATCCCGCCATTGATAGAAATGGACAATGCCGGAAACTCTTTTTTCAATTGATAAACACGAGGGTAATTAAGCGGCGGTATTTCGCGATTTTCTTTTGGGCTCAGTCCTTTTAACCACGCTTTGCGCGCGTGTACGATAAAGGTGTCACACCCCGCATCAGCCGCGGTGTTGATAAAGCGGGATAAATCTTCATACTCATCCATATCATCGATGCCAATACGGCATTTCACAGTCACCGGTATCGTCACCTGTGCTTGCATCGCTTTGACACACTGCGCCACACTCTCTGGTTCAGCCATCAAACAAGCACCAAACCTGCCATTTTTAACACGGTCGGAGGGGCAGCCAACGTTAATGTTAACCTCATCGTAACCCAGCGCTTGCGCACGAGCCGCGCACTCAGCCATTGCGACGGGGTCCGAACCTCCCAGTTGAAGCGCGACTGGGTGTTCTTCGTGGTTGAAGCCAAGATAGTCGCCTTTACCGTAGATGATGGCACCGGTCGTCACCATCTCGGTGTATAACAAGGTATGCTTCGACAACAGTCGAAGAAAATAACGGCAGTGCTTGTCAGTCCAATCGAGCATGGGGGCGACTGAGAGTGCTCGATTGATATTCGTTGTACTTGTTTTCAACACTAACCTACATTTTGATGAGCCTACACAGAGTATACCATTGGCAGGCGGGTTCTAAAGCTCTGAAGAAGGAAAGCACCGCTAAAAAACACAACACTAGGTATCTATTTTCATACCATAGTGTTACCCGCAAGTTTCTCTGTACACGGATCCGGCATTACACTAAAGAGCGTTGTGCGAGGTCGAATTACCCGATGTGACCCGCCACGTTTTTTATCATTTCGGTCTCATCATTAGGCGACGCTAAACATGCACTTACCCACATTAATTTTGGTTACTTTACAAGAGCGTGTTGATCTTTACGGTACAAATTTTGTTCAATTCTATGGCTTGCGGCTGAGAAAAGAGGATTAAAGCTTAGTTATTCTAAGTGAATGACGAATGACGAAAGCCCCAAGCCATAGAACTGAACCCTTCGGGCAGCGTTTGGTGACAATTTACACTGCGTTTTCGTTCGCTTATGTAGAATAACTACACGACGCTCGCTCAGCCTTGTTTAAATTGTCACCAAACTGCTGCAAAAATGCACCGTAAAGATCAACACGCTCTAATCAATGGACTGATCGGTACCTTTTTAATGGTGGTATTTAAGCGCAAACCTAACCACAAGTGCTTTTTATATTGGGCGCTGTCATGTGGCGTTTTTGTGCTGGGAGGTGTCACCTCTTCATTGAGAGCATACTCAGTAAGCCCCCTTATCAGCTATTTTCTTGCCGATGTGTTTCTTATCGCCGCGCCAGCTCTAGTGTTGATGGGGTTGCTGCGATTTTCTCGACTCACATGCACACCGATAGTCAAACACCTTTGCCTAGGCTGTTCAGTAATACTCCTAAGCGTACTGTATGGGGTGCATACCGATGCCACAGTGAACCCACTAGTCACAGGCCTCGCCGCGGGCAGTGTGTTTTTTGCCGGTGTGATGATGCTACAGCGCTCAATTATCATTGAACCCGTTTTCACACGTTTATTGCAGCTCATTTTCGCCGCGCATGGTTTAATTCTGTGGAGCCAAGGGGTGATCATCGCCAATAGCGCTGCCGCGGACTACACAAACATAACAACGCTATCGCTGCTGTTGAGCCGTATTGTACTCACAACCTTGACCGCACTATTACTGCCATGGCTGTCCTTTTTACAATTAGAACGTAAGCTCACGATAAAATCGCAGCGAGATGGGTTAACACAGGTCGCCAATCGCGATCATTTTTTCTACCAGGCTCAATCACTTTGGCAACATCAAGATAATCATCCTTGTGTGTTAATGATGATCGACATTGACCACTTTAAAAACATTAACGACCAGTATGGTCATGCGATGGGTGATGTTGCCATTCGCGAAACGGCTAGAGGGTTGTCCAAGCAGTTGCGCAATTCCGACCTCATTGGACGGGTTGGCGGTGAAGAGTTTGCCGTTCTACTACCGCGCACAGACTGCGCAACAGGGCACAAGGTCGCTGAAAGACTCCTTTCCTATATAAGGTCGCTAGATATTCACGTTGGAGATAGGACTGTCTCATTAACAATCAGCGTTGGTATGATCAGCGCAGGCAGCACTGAAATCACGTTCGAAACGGCGTACAAAGCAGCAGACAGCACGCTATATCAGAGTAAGGGTAGCGGTAGAAATCGTATCTCCGATTGCAAAATACACGGTAGCGAGCGCATCTACCAGCCGGTTGTTTGCCGCGATAATTTGCCCCTCCCCTCATAGCGTCTACACTGACTGTTGATGTGCACGTAAGATGCTCAGAACGATTTCGGCGAAAAACGACATCGAGCAGAAAACGCATCACTTTTTATTTTCTTAACGACAAATAAATTTTCGCGTAGCGCCTTAAATTGTACTTGCACAGTGCATAAATAAGCCTATATTCAGCCCAAATTTTAGGCGCTGTACGCCTTTAATAACCTGACTTTTTTTGGAAAAACCATGTTAAAAACGCTAATTGTTGCAGATGCATTGTCTGATATCCCCGAAACGGGCTTAAAGACTATTGAGTTTGCGACTTACCTGTCAGACTACCCGAAGCTTGACGAGCCTCGTATGCAGATCATTAACCTCTGCGCGACCGACAAATATCTCAGTCAGGGATACTACTGTTCATTATTGGCAGAGGCGCGTAAACATAAGGTGTTGCCAAGCGTTAATATTATCAACGATATCAACGTGACCGAAGCGCAGCCTGCTGGGCTAGAAATCACCGTACCGAAAAACCTTTGGGTATCTCAGTTGGCTGACACGGCTGATGCGAAACAGTCACGAGTAATTTCGGTGTACTTTGGTCAAACTGACAACGCTATTCATAAACGCATTGCGCGCTGGGCGTTTGAACAGTTCCCTGCACCTATTTTGCAGATTACGCTGGATCGTGATGACAACGGCTTAACCGCGCACATTACCAATCGTGCTTTGCGTGATTTAACGGATGCGAGCAAAACCGCATTTTGGGCGGCTTTAAATCAGTTTATTCAAACGACGTGGCGTGCAAGCCGTCCGAAAAAACGGGCTCGCTGGGATATGGCTATTCTGCACAATCCAGACGAAAAGACACCGCCGAGTGATGAAAAAGCGCTGAAGAACTTTGTCAAAGCGGCAGAACAAGTTGGCATTCACGCTGAGCTGATTACGCCAAAGCAAGCGTCTTCTATTGCCAGCTATGATGCCCTGTTTATTCGTGAAACGACCGCCATCAATCACCATACCTATCGTTTGGCACGAAAGGCTGAGCAGGATGGCTTGATCGTGATGGACGATGCGACGAGTATTTTACGCTGTTGCAATAAGGTATTTCTGCATGATGCATTTAGCTACAACAAAGTGCCCTCGCCGAAGAGTGACTTTGTGTCTGAAGCCAGCGATAAAACCTGTGCACGCTTAGCTGAGTCATTTGGCTTTCCCATGGTGCTTAAGCTACCAGAAAGCTCGTTTTCAATCGGTGTCTATAAGGTCGAAAACATCGCCGAGTTGAAAGCAAAACTCCTCAGCATGCTTGAGCAATCAGCACTTGTGCTCATTCAGGAGTTCTTGCGCACCGAATATGATTGGCGCGTAGGCGTGTTGAATGGAAAGCCGATTTACGCCTGTCGCTACTTTATGGCCCGCAACCATTGGCAAATCTATAACCATAGTTCGAAAACGCATTTTTCAGGCAACTTTGAAACGCTACCAACCTTCGAAGTGCCAAAGCCTGTGCTCGACGCGGCGGTAAAAGCAAGTTTGGTGGCCGGGAAAGGCTTGTATGGTGTGGATTTAAAACATGCCAACGGGCAGGTTTATGTCATTGAAGTGAATGATAACCCCAGCCTTGAAAGCAAGGTGGAAGACAAGTATCTAGGCAAAGAACTTTATATGTTGATTATGCAAGAGTTCGCCAATCGTTTAGAAGCACGAGGCCGCTGAGGATTATGTCGATGAACATGGCTGTGCAACGAAAGCTTGCACCGGCACTCACGTTTGAACCAGCCACTAAAGCGCATATTGACGCATTAGTGGCACTTGAAAATGCCAGCTTTGAGACTGACAGGTTAAGCCGCCAACGTTTTCTTCATTGGGTTAAGGCGAACAACAGTATTTTTAGCGTGGCTGTGTTAGACGGCGAAGTTGTCGGCTACGGATTAGTGTTATTGCGAAACGGTACCCGCTTGGCGCGTCTCTATTCCATTGCGATTGATGCCAAAGCCAAAGGCTGCGGTATCGGGCGTCAATTATTAGCTCACCTTGAAACGCAAGTGATTGAAGCAGATAGACTGTATATGCGCTTAGAAGTGGCGGCAAACAATACCCCCGCTATCGCGTTGTACGAGTCTTGTGGGTATCGCTCGTTTGGTGTGTATGCCAACTATTACGAAAACAATGTTGACGCGGTGCGCATGCAAAAGCCCATACGTCAATTGAGTTCGCAACAACACCTGCCCACCTATCCTTGGTATAAACAGACCACCGACTTCACCTGCGGCCCGGCAGCGCTGTTGATGGCGATGACCCATTTGGATAAAGAGCAACCGCTGGATCAAGCCCATGAGCTTGAACTCTGGCGCGAAGCCACCACGATTTACATGACAACAGGGCATGGCGGTTGTCACCCTTACGGCCTTGCGCTGGCAGCGTATAGGCGTGGGTTTGACGTAACCTTATTTGTTAGCCAAGCGGACGAGCTTTTCTTTGATGGCGTACGCAGTGAACATAAAAAAGTGATTATGCGCACGGTCGAGTCAACATTTAAGCGTCAACTACAAAGGACTGATGTGGAGGTGGTAGTTGGTCAACCATCCATTGAAACGCTCAAACACAGTATGGAAAACGGCGCGACCGTAATCGGTTTGATCAGTACGTACCAATTGAACGGTTACAAGAATCCACACTGGGTGTGCGTTACTCACATCGATCATGACTGCTTATATATTCATGATTCTGATATGGACGACGACGATACAAACCCGCTTGAATATCAGCACATTCCGATTGCCTCAGCCGACTTTTCACGTATGACAGGCTATGGCAAAAGTAAACTAAGCAGTTTTATCGTTTTAACAGCAGCCGACCGCCAGAAATCCTAGCGGTCGTGCAAATGCTCTGCGTGAAAAGCAATGTGATCATCGATAAAGCTACTGATAAAGTAGTAGCTGTGGTCGTAACCTGTATGTAAGCCGTATTGAAGACTCACATCTTGTTGGTGCGCTGCTTTTAATAGGGCGTCGGGCTTGAGTTGTTCGGCCAAAAATTCATCAGCACTGCCCTGGTCAATTTTGATCGGGCGCACTGACTGAGCCTTTGCAATCAGTAGCGTCGCGTCATATGCTTCCCACGCGCCCGCATCATCACCCAAATATAGAGCAAACGCTTTTTTCCCCCAGGGGCAATCACTCGGATGACACACCGGGCTGAACGAAGACATGGCTCGGTAATGCTGTGGATTTTTCAAACCGATAATTAGAGCACCGTGCCCGCCCATGGAGTGACCACTGATACTTTTCACCGATGTCACATCAAACGAGTGCTCAATGAGCGCGGGTAATTCATCAACAATGTAACTGTACATGCGGTAATGCTGATTGAACGGTGGCCTGGTTGCATCCACATAAAATCCCGCTCCCAGGCCAAAATCGTAACTGCCTTCGTCATCATCGGGCACATTGTCGCCACGAGGGCTGGTATCTGGCATGACGATCGCAATATTCATGTCGACGGCAGCGCGAAAAGCCCCTGCCTTCTGTGCAAAATTTTGATCATTGCAGGTCAAGCCGGATAACCAATACAGGGTCGGTACGGGTGTATCCGCTGATGCTTGGGGTGGCATAAACACACTGCACGTCATTTCACAGTGCGTCGATGCCGCGTCATGCTTAAAGCGGATGAGCTCACCTTCAAATACTCGTTGTCGACTGATGATATCCATTGTTAACTCCTAAAATTGAACCACGCTACGAATGCTTTTCCCTTCGTGCATCAATGAAAATGCCTGATTAATGTCATCGAGTGGCATCTTATGTGTGACAAACTCATGCAGTGGGATATCGCCAGCCAAATATTGCTCAACAATACCAGGAAGTTCAGAGCGCCCTTTTACACCACCAAACGCCGTACCGCGCCAGACTCTGCCTGTCACCAATTGAAACGGTCGGGTTGAAATTTCTTTGCCCGCACCAGCAACACCGATAATGACTGATTCCCCCCAACCTTTATGACAGCATTCTAATGCGCTGCGCATCACATCGACATTGCCTATGCATTCAAATGAATAATCGACGCCACCGTCGGTCATTTCAACAATGACTTCCTGAATGGGTTTATCGAAGTCTTTTGGATTAACGGTATCGGTTGCACCGAGTTTTTTGGCCAGTTCAAATTTGCTGGTATTAATGTCGATAGCGATGATGCGTGACGCTTTTGCCATCACCGCACCGATAACAGCAGACAAGCCGATACCACCGAGCCCAAAAATCGCTACGGTATCACCCTCATCCACCTTTGCGGTATTCATCACTGCGCCCATGCCCGTGGTTACGCCACAGCCGAGTAAGCACACTTCTTCAAGTGGCGCTTTGGGATTGACTTTCGCCAATGATATCTCGGGTAGCACCGTATATTCTGCGAAGGTTGAACAGCCCATATAATGAAAAATGGGTTGACCATCAATGCTGAAACGGCTCGTTCCGTCAGGCATCAAGCCTTGCCCCTGCGTGACGCGAATTTTTTGACATAAATTTGTTTTGCCAGAGGTACAAAACTTACATTCACCACATTCCGGCGTGTACAGCGGGATCACGTGATCACCCACCGCAACACTCGTCACGCCCTCTCCGACCGACTCAACAATACCGCCCCCTTCATGGCCGAGTATGACCGGAAACAAGCCTTCGGGATCATCACCAGATAACGTGTAGGCATCAGTGTGACAAACGCCCGAGGCCACAATCTTAATTCTGACTTCTCCCTCCTTCGGCGGGGCTACGTCAACGTTTTCAATCGTTAACGGTTCGCCGGCGGCCCATGCCACGGCAGCTTTGCAGGTGATGGTTTTGGACATGCTTTACTCCTTTATGCACTCATTGAAAACACGATGTGAGGAAAGTTCGGATTCTCACCGTTTTCGTTTACAATACGGCGCGTTCGTTTAGGGATGATAATAAGGTTTTCGACAACATGTTAAAACAACTAGGTCACAATATCATTGGCACCGTTTCAGTTATCGGCTATTTCGTGAATACCGTTTTCTGGTGCATCCCCATTTTTTGTTTGTCGTTGTTGAAAGTCATTCCCATCAGCCCGTGGCGAAAATTTATTTCTCATATACTCGACGGCTGCGCGACCAATTGGATCACCTTGAATAACGTGAATCAAAATATGACAGGGCGCACGCGCTTTGAGGTGGCCGGCATTGACCAGCTTAGCGTAAACGATTGGTATTTGGTTATTGCAAATCATCAGAGTTGGGTAGACATCCTTATTTTGCAGCGCGTTTTCAATCGGCGTATCCCGTTTTTAAAGTTCTTTTTAAAGAAAGAGCTGATCTGGGTGCCCTTCTTAGGGTTAGCTTGGTGGGCATTGGATTTTCCCTTTATGCGACGCTACAGCAAAAGTTTTCTTGCCAAGCACCCGCATTTAAAAGGCAAAGATTTAGAAACCACGCGGAGAGCGTGTGAGAAGTTCCGTTATAAACCGGTGAGTGTGATGAATTTTATTGAAGGCACGCGCTTCACGCCTGCGAAGCACGCCAGACAAAATTCCCCTTTTACCCATTTGCTAAAGCCTCGGGCTGGCGGTGTGGCTTTTGTTCTCAGTTCCATGGGTTCGCAACTCCACAAGTTAGTTAATGTCACCATTTACTATCCTGGCGGTATACCGTCTTTCTGGGATTTTGTGTGTGGCAAGGTCGATCAGGTACGAGTGCAAGTTAGCGTCACTCCGGTAGCGGA
The DNA here is from genome assembly GCF_018474025.1 of Alteromonas oceanisediminis. GTDB lineage: Bacteria > Pseudomonadota > Gammaproteobacteria > Enterobacterales > Alteromonadaceae > Alteromonas_E > Alteromonas_E oceanisediminis. The sequence continues at coordinate 32,457 of NZ_JAHCTA010000003.1, forward strand.
TTTGTTTAAGGAAAAAGTCTTCCACAACGACTATTTTGACGACCCTCGCCAACGAGCCGTGTTTCAGCAATGGCTAAACAAGCTCTGGCAAGATAAGGACGCTCAATTGTCTCAATTTAATACACAGTAGCAGTCGATACTATGCGCGTTTTGTTAGCTCCATTTATTTTTGTTCTGCACTTCATTCTGCAAATCAGTAACCTTGCGTTGTGGGGAGCGCTAATTATCGCCTTCGGTTTAGTCAAGCTTATTGTGCCGCAAAAGCTAGAGCGCAACATCCTCAATCCAATGATGAACTGCTTTTTACTGTGGTTTGGACAAGTCAGCGTCGGACTCATTCGTTTGTTTAATAATGTCCGGTTGGAGTACCGAATCGATGGCCATCTGGACCGTGAAGGATGGTATCTTTTATTAGCAAATCATTTGAGCTATCTGGATATCATTTTAATGATACAGTTCGCACATGGCCGTATACCTCCGCCCAAGTTTTTCCTGAAAAAAGAACTTATTTGGATGCCGTTTGTGGGTCTGGGCGCGTGGGCACTAGACATGCCTTTTATGCGCCGATACTCACGCGAGTTTATCGCTCGAAATCCACATTTAAAAGGCAAAGATATCGAAACTACCCGTAAGTCCTGCGAGAAGTTCAAGTATCAACCGACCACAGTGATCAACTTCGTTGAAGGAACGCGCTTTACACCGGAAAAACAACGTTTGAAGAATAATCAATATCGGTGTCTGTTACCGCCAAAAGCCGGTGGCATCGCATTCACTCTCGCAGCGATGGGAGAGTTATTCACCAATATATTGGATGTCTCGCTGGCTTATCCGCAAAATCGTAAGCACCCAATGTTTGCTATGCTAGGAGGACAGATGCGCCATATCGTGGTGGATGTCACCGTATTGCCAGTGACAGAAGACGTGATCGGCGATTACTTCAACGATGATATTTTTAGAGGCGGCTTCCAACGCTGGTTGAATGACTTGTGGGTAGCCAAAGACAAACGTTTACAACAATTGCTAGGAAATGAATGAGTATGATTGAAGAAGCGTCGGTGTTGCAAGAATTTATCCTGGACTACCTGCACATGGTAATGCCGAATGCGGATATTTCGTCGCTCTCTTATTACATCACCGCGCTGATGCTGGTGGGCTTGTGTGCCATAGTGTCTTTGCTGATCACTCGATTTATTGTCAGTGAACGGGTAACGCGGTTCGCGTTAAAAACCCGCACCGATTGGGACGATATTCTGCACAAAAATCACTTTTTCAGGCGCTGTGGGCATATTGTACCGGCTATCGTTATAGCGGTTGTTGCACCGTTGCTGCTGTCCCACGACTCACGTGTATTACTCATCATCGAGCGCATTTCGATGTTGTATCTGGCCATCGCGTCGCTGCTCATCATCAGTGCAGTATTAAATACGATTGAGGACATCTACAAAACCTCTCGCTTGGCTAAACGTGCGCCAATCACCGGGTTCATCCAAGTTGCCAAATTGTTGTTCACTATCATCGTGATCCTGTTGATTATTAGCTTACTGATCAACAAAAGCCCCGTTATTTTGCTATCGGGTATGACAGCGATTGCGGCTGTGTTATTACTCGTTTTCAGAGACACTATTTTGGGTTTCGTGGCGGGTATTCAGATTGCCGCTAACCGCATGTTCAATACCGGTGATTGGATTGCCATGCCCAAGTACGAAGTAGACGGCGAAATCCTAGAAATCGGTTTAACCAACGTGAAAGTGCAGAATTGGGACAAAACCATTTCGACACTTCCGACCTACTCCCTGACGACCGAAGCGGTTAAAAACTGGCGTGGAATGAGTGAGTCTGGTGGGCGCCGGATCAAGCGTGCAATTCACATCGATTTACGTAGCGTTCGATTCTGCGATGAAGACATGCTCAAAAGTTTTGCGAACATCCGTTACATTAGTAGTTATATCGAAACCAAAAGGCATGAGTTACGCCACTATCATCAAGAATCTAAAATTGATGAAAGTGATTTGCTGAATAGCCGCAAACTGACCAATCTGGGCACGTTCAGAGCCTACCTCGAAAAATATTTACGCAACCACACTAAACTCAATCAAGAAATGACGACCATGGTACGCCAGTTGCCGCCCTCGGAGCTGGGTCTCCCACTGGAAATCTATTGTTTTAGTGCGAATAAGAACTGGGTTGATTATGAGGGGATCCAGGCCGATATCTTCGATCATGTCGTATCTATGTTACCGCTGTTTGGTTTACGTGCTTATCAGCGAGATAACATCGCTACCATGCCAGAGGTAAACTAACCGACTGATTACTCTGCCAGAAAAAAGCCCAGCGTATGCTGGGCTTTTTTCGGCGATGTGAATGACGCTAAGCAAGCACGTAGCCGACCAAGCCCGCGATGGTCAGTGCAGACAGACCTAAAAATCCATACTCAATGCGTTCTTTCATCGCATCGGCACCCTGCTTATCCGACATAAATGCCATAATAATGCTCGTTAATCCCAGCACGACGGTCACTAACGCGACACCAAACAAAATTGCATTCAACCAATCAGCCATGCGATACCCCCTAAAAATATGCTGAACGCATTATGCCCTATGCAGGCTTTTTTGCCTACGCTAACACAGCGCTTTTAGCGCGGTTTATTGATTATGGTCAAATACACGATATTTTGAGGTCCTTGCTCAAAAAATCAGTGTCCATTTCTGTTGTCACAAACAGAAATCAACGTATCTTATTGATGTATAAGTAAAATGCTAATTGGCAGAGAACTTGTATAACCCCAGCACGCTAGCATTTTAGAATGACATTTAAGGAAAATAATGATGCAACGACATACGGGTATAACGACAATCGCACTTGCTGCAGCGCTGCTTTCAGCGCCCATTCATGCTCATGTTGCGCACAACGAACATTGTAATATCAACCTTGACGGGAGCTTAGACCATCAACAAGGTCAGTTGTCTATTGATAGCGATAGTCTCAACGCAACATTTAATGCATCCGGCGACGTGTTAGTCGATGGCCAGCCGCTGAAACTAACAGATGCCCAGCAAGAAGCGGCACAGGCTTATTATCGTAACATTGTCAGTGCGGTTCCCATGACCGTCAGTATCGCCACGGATGCCATTACCATCGCTGGCACAACGGTGTCGGAGGTGTTTACTGAACTTTTAGGCGAAGATGAAGATTTGAGTCAGGAGTTTGATGTGTTTTTCGCCGATCTGCAGCAACGCATTGATTCGCGCTATGATAATGCTAATGGCGACTTTACCATTCATGCCAGTGACTTAGGGCACGGTGACTGGATTGATCAAGGCTGGGATGAGGAGTTCGATGCAAAAGTTGAAAACCTTGTCAGTCAGTCACTCGGAAAAATTTTGTTGTCTGTTGGCGGTGACTTATTCAGCGGCGATCAATCCATTGCCGATTTTGCCAACCGCATGAGCAATTTCGGCGAAACCATTGAGGAGCGTGTTAATGAGCGCGCCCAGTCACTTGAGAAACAAGCAGACATCTTGTGCGATATTCTTTATCAAGCTGACGTCGCTGAAACTGAACTGTCTCAGCAGGTGTCTGCCCTGTCCTCATTGGATATATTAACCGTTAATCGAAACCACGCGAAGTAATCTGAACACGAGATAAGAACATCTGCAAAGCTTCGGATCTATTGCTTAGGGCGATCCGAGACGGAGTTGCTTACCCTTAAATCAGGATGAGTCGTTAGGCTTTATCTTTTTGAACAAAACACCGACAATGAGTTGGTGTTTTGATCATGCCGATGAGCGAAAGTTTCAGTGAAAGGGAAAAGTGGAAATAAGATGGCGCTGATCGGCTGTGGTTGGCTGGGTCAGGCCGTCGCTCAGCGACTCATCGAAAAACACATCGCCGTTGTCGGCACCACGCGCTCTGCGCAACGTGCCAACACGTTGCGTGAACAGGGTATCGAACCGGTGATACTGGATGTCGCTGCACTGAGCGCTGCAAATACACAGGCGCTGGCAGACAGTCCTTGTTGGATGATTAATATTCCCCCGGGGCGACGGCGCATTGATGCCTCCGTTTTCACCGAACAGCTTTGTCGCTTGATCGACGTGGCTCAGGCGCAGGATATCCAACAAATCATTTTCATCAGTACAACATCAGTCTACGGAGAGTCGCCGTACACCGAAGTGAGCGAAATCAAGGAAAATGCGCCAACGTATCCTGAAACGGGCTCAGCGCATGCCCACGTCGCCATCGAACAGTATCTGCGGGAAACGTTGCCAGGGCGGCATTGCGTGTTACGCTTGGCGGGCTTGGTGGATGACCAGCGACACCCGGTGACTTCATTGAGTGGCCGCAGTCAGATATCAGCGCCGCAAAAACCGGTAAATCTGGTACACAAGGTTGATGTTGTTAACGCGGTATTGGCCATCCAACAAAAATGCATTGTCGATGATGTGCTGCATTTAAGTGCCACCGACCACCCACCAAGAAAAGCCTACTATCAGTGGGCGGCGGATGAAAAAGGACTTCAGCGCCCTGATTTTATTAAGGATGACAAGCCAATCGGAAAAGTGATCGATCCGCAGTATACGCTGCAGAAACTAGGGCTCACGCTGGCGTACGCAAGCCCCTATGACATGCTGCGTTAGCTAGCGAACAACGACACGCCGAAGTACTTTACCGCCACCGTGTTAACAAAAATCACTGCCAAGATAACGGGTATAAAGGTGCCGACAGAAATATCGACGTAGCGCTCAAATAGAGACCCTTTATATTTCGGCGCACCCTGATCCAACTCGGCATTGAAGTTATGTTTCTTCCAGCGATAAATTACGAATAAACAAATCAGCAGGCCATTAAGTGGCAATATGGTGTCGTAGAATACGTCGTAGACGATATCAAAAAATGATTTTGTCGCACCAGCGTAGCTGGTAAATTCGGTGAAAAAGCTCACCATCCCAAAACTCAGCGCACAACAAACCGCAAAGACAACCAGCAACAGCCCCAACAGGCCCAGTGCTGACTTACGCGAAACGCCTTTTTCATCCATTAATGCGGCTACGGGAACCTCAAATATCGAGACAATTGATGTGATTGCAGCAAAGAACACCAGTAAGAAAAACACGCTGGCTACGGCGCTAGCACCGAAATACCCAAGGCTTGCTTGCAATGCTAAGAATATCTTGGGCAGAAAGCTGAAAATCATACTGATGGATGATTCACTCAATTCACTGGGGTCAATATTTGGATTGAATGAAAATATTGCGGGCAAAATCATTAAACCAGCCACAAAAGCGACCAAGGTGTCGGTGAGTGCTACCAGCTTCGCCGATCCGGGAATATCGGCGCGTTTGTTGATGTAACTGCCGTAAGTGATCATGATCCCCATGCCTAACGACAGAGAAAAGAATGCTTGCGATAGCGCACCATTGACCACCGATGCGTCTATTTTGCTGAAATCTGGTACCAGATAGTACTCCACACCCGCCAAGGCGTTGTCGCGGGTAAGTACAAAGCCCACTAACACCAGTAACATAACGAAGAGCGATGGCATTAACAACTTTGCGGCTTTTTCGATGCCGTCCTTCACGCCACCTTGCAATATCAAATAGACAATCGCCAGCACCGCAACCATGTAATAAAAAACACTCTGGCCTTGAATAAAGGTGCCAAAGGTTTCAGGGTTTGCTAGTTCGTCAAGATTGCCGAGTGTCGATTCGACCAGATAACCAAATATCCAGACGGTGATCACGAGATAAAAAACCGCGATCATAAATGGCGTAATAATCGACAACCAGCCGGCTATTTTCCACTGCCACGCACCACCACTAAGCTTAGTGTAGGCGCCAAGCGGATCTTTGCCAGCGTGGCGGCCGACCGACATTTCGGCCAACATCACCGGTAAGCAAATTAAGAATACAAACAGGGCGTACATTAATAAGAACGCACCACCACCATTTTTAGCAGCGCCTACGGGGAAGCCCACAAGATTACCAATACCCACAGCTGAGCCTGCGGCGGCTAGAATAAAACCTAAGCGCGAGCCAAACTCTTCTCTCGAAGCACTCATAACACGTTCCTTCCTATCGAATTATTATTGTTGTTATTACTGCGGTGCATGGGGCGTGCCCTATTTTTTTTGCACCTTTTTATCGTTCAGCATACTAGCAGTTGCAATTCACCTTGCCTAGCATGCCGCCGATCAACACACAAAATAGTCCGATAGGCGGATCAGCGAATTTATCAACCTACCAGTGAATTTCCTCACCCTGCCAATCGATATAGTGAATGTTTGGATCGGTGCCCAGTGACGGTAGGATACTGAGCAGTTGTGACGCCGTGAAGTCGGGGGTGAACAGCTTGCTCGGTTTAACATTGCTCTGAAAGGGTTTCGACAAGCCCGTGTCGACCGTTCCGGGGTGATAACACACCAGCCGGGTATTTTTTGAGCGGCGCGCGTACTCTACACTGGCGGTTTTCATCAGCATATTTAACGCGGCCTTGGATGCGCGATAGCCGTACCATCCGCCCAGATGATTATCACTAATGCTACCAACACGAGCACTGAAGGCAACGTAGGTTGCACCACCGCTGTGAACAATTTTATGCGCTTGTTTTAGCCACTGCGCATGTGTCATGGTGTTGACCTCGAAGTAGCGTGTGAGGTTGGCGATATCAATATCTTCTAACCGTTTTTCTGGTTTCACCGTATCGCTGTGCAGCAAACCAATCGTATTGATAATCAGCGAAAATGCGGTGTCCTCGTCACACCATGCAGAAATTTGCGTTTCAAGCGCTTCAGTATCCAAACTATCCAACGTAATCCATGTCAGCGTCTTGGCGTCTTCCGCTAGCGCTGTGGGTACAGACGCTGCTCGTGAAACCACGTAAACCCGATCGTAAGTTTCAGAAGCAACGAGTTGTTGAATGAGAGCTTGCGCAATGCCACCGCTGCCGCCAATAACTAACGCATTATTTGCGCTCATGAGAATCTCCTCTAGTTGGATTGCAATGCCCATTTTCACACTGTGATTTTCCCATCAGTAGCGTGGAAATACGCTGTCGATGACGTGCAAAGACCGTATAGGCCCAATCAGCAAACCAACGGATCACCGGCCATCGCAGTGGCGCATACAGCCAGCCTTTACCCACCAATCGCCATGCTGTGTAGGTGACATCTAACCCCGTTAACATTTCACCATGTGACCAGCGCCCGTGGATTTTAGCCTGCAAATCTCGTTGGCTTAGGCCGGGGTGGTCAGTGGAAAATTGCGGGTGATTGATGTCGACAAAAATCAGTTTTTGCTGCGTATTCCGCTTCATCAGATGCTTCATTTCAGTCATACACAGCGGGCAGTTTCCGTCATAAAAAACAGTAAAGGTCGCAAAACCAGTTGGCATAAATCCTCCATAGCCGCACGATTTACTCTGCACGGTGTGACCAGTGAGCTGTTGTTACGCAAAAAAAACTATCTTGGATGACTTGAAGTTTACGGGTCGCGGGCATACGTTTGAGGTTCTCTCACGATGTTCTCAAAGAGGCCCCTATGGCAAATATCCAACAAGCAACCCTGGCCGGTGGCTGTTTCTGGTGTATCGAATCAGCGTTCAACAGTGTGAAAGGTGTGCAATCTGCACTATCGGGTTACGCCGGTGGTTCCGTCGAAAACCCATCGTATGAAGCGGTTTGCAGCGGCAACACCGGGCATGCCGAAGTCGTTAGGGTTAATTTTGACGCAGACGTCATCAGTTTCCGCTCAATTCTCGAAATTTTTTTCGCATTACACAATCCCACCCAATTGGGTCGGCAGGGAAACGACGTTGGCTCTCAGTATCGTAGCGCCGTGTTTTACCACTCTGAGGAACAAAAAGAGGCAGCGGAAACCATTATTGCAGAAATTGAAGCACAGCAGATTTGGTCTGACCCTGTCGTGACAGAAGTCGTGCCGCTGAATAATTACTATGAAGCGGAAGCCTACCATCAGGACTATTTCAGCAACAATCCACAGAACACCTACTGCAACATGGTCGTAGCACCCAAGTTAGCAAAGTTTAAAAAAACCTTTGCACAAAACCTGAAGGACTAGGGTCTGTTGATCTTTGCTGTTCAATTTTGCAGCGGTTTGTGCTTCATTTTTACAATGCAGAGTGACTGTGGTGTAGTGACTCTACATAAAGGAACGATAAAGCAGTAGAAATGAAGCACAAGCCCTGCCTGAAGGGTTCAACCATAGCCTTCCTGCTCTTTGTTGCTTGCCCTTGACTTAGAATAACTAAGCCTGTGGACAAGCGTCGCGATCAGAAAGGCTATGATTGAACAAAACTTGTACAGCAAAGATCAACAGACCCTAGGTAGGTTCGCTCTCAGTGCTAATTCTGAGAGCGATACATAGCCAGCCATTCAGCTCTGATTGGCAACGAATAAATGAGCGGGCTCATGGCCTCGTAACGTGCACGGTTTGATTCACATACGATGTTTTTCAGATAATTGCGCTTCCACGGATCGTTAATCAACCAAAGCCGCACTCCATCTACGGCTACGCCCTCCAATGATGCATTATCCATCAATTCGAACGGCTCACAGCGTGGGCTAGTTTCTGACGGTGTTTCTGCTCTGGCGCCCGGTTCAATCTGCGCGCCTGTCGGTGCCTCAAACGCCAATTGAATAATTTGTGTTGGCTGTTGCCGACTCAAATCAATCAACCACAATTGGTTATCGTTTCGGGCAGCCGCGATTAGCAAACCCGCATGGCCTGCTAATGGGAGATAATCCATGCCGTTAATCGGATGGTTCCCTGTCTCAAATTGCGGTAATCGCAACATCGGATCGCTGACTTCAGCGAAACCGTTTTGTTGCCAAAAATCTGCCGTCACCGGCACAGAAAATAGCCTCGGCTGTCCGGCAGCATCTTTCTCTAAGCCAAGATACAGTGTGCCATTGGGCGCAAACGCCATCGCTTCGATGCCATCATTAGGGAAGTCACCCACGTTAAGAGATAAAGGATACTGAAGCGGGCGAACATGAGTCATCGTCAATGATTCATCATCGCGCTTTACGCGCACTAACAGTGTCGGGTATGCGGTAGATCCGGTTTGGCTAAAACGTTCCTGGCATCGTGGCGACAAAGCCCCCGTGCGTGTAGCGTCCTCGGTCACGAGTATGAATACATTCGGGTCGTTAGGATCGACAACAAGCGCCTCAAAATCAGGCTCATCCGACAGGTAAGCAGCAAAGCAGCTTCTTCGTACCTGAGATGACATCGACATCGGGCCCAATTTAGACACTACGATGCCGCTTGCTGGGTCGATAAAATGTAATCTACGCCGTTGTTCTTCCAGTGCACTGCCATCAGACACACTGACCAGTAAACCCTCTTGCATGACCAGCCCAGAGGTTTGCGGGTCTTGCATAATACTGCCGTCAGATTCAACAAGCCATTGTCCTTGAACCGTATAAACACTGGGTTGCGCAGGTTCTTTTTGTTCAGGCGGCGACGTCTCCGGTGAGCATGCACCCAACACCAGTAAAGCGCTTGTCATTAACACGACGATCGGCAATGAAGAATATTTAAGCAACATAAAAAACGCCTTTGTTGAGCGGCATGAAAAACGCGTCTACGCTACACGCGCTGCGCGCCACCCGCAAGATTTTTTGGCCTAAGCCAGTCCTACTGGTAGACTCTGCTTTATCCATTTAGTTTGCCGACGGACGCGTTTATTTGACTCAATCGAAAAGCCTGGCAGAGCCATTACCACTTATTTTATGTGGTCCAATTTTGCGCCATTGTGATCCCGAGCAGCTAACCGTTTGGTTGGTTACCAGCCGTCCAGAGTCACTGGCCATTTCATTGGGTGGTGCAGAGCATGAACTATCGCTAGAGCCTCATGTAAAAAGTCAGCAGCAAACCATACAAATTGGCCAACATGCCTATATTCATTTGCTGTCTGTGCGTTCGGCTGATTTGCTACGCGACGGGCATCGATATGCGTATCGCGTAATGTCAGGTGCCGGTCATTGGCAAGACACGCAGCCATCGGACTCCTCCATGTATTACGCTGGGCAAGAAGCGTTTTACTTTGTGTATCAGCGCACAATCTCGCAAGTGTTACATGGCTCCTGTCGCAAACCTCACTTTGAAGGTGCTGATGCACTGGCCAACATTGATAACTTACTCAACGAGGCACAGAGTGCACCAGAAAAGTCACCATCCCTGCTCATGATGAGCGGTGACCAGATCTATGCCGATGACGTGGCAGGCCCAACACTGCATGCCATTCGACAGGTAATTCAACGGCTTGGGCTGCATCACGAAGTGCTCAACGGTGCCACGCTAGAAAGTTCGGCTGATTTGGATACCAGCGAGCACAATTTCTATCAGCGCGAGATGCTACTCCCACAAACAGAAGACAACAGTGTGTTGGGTAAGGTATTTTTCCGAGCGAAACGAAAACCTATTTTCACGTCGGTTAACGCAAAAAATCATTTAATTGCACTGTCAGAAATGCTGGCGATGTATTTATTGGTGTGGTCTCCCGTCCTGTGGCGTTATCTGGATTTACGCTGCCCTGAGGATAGGATGGACGCAAAATTCGCGCCGCTCTATCAACGTGAGCTAGACACCCTATCAGGTTTTACCGACGCACTTCCGGCGGTGGCGCGCTCACTGGCTCATGTGCCTACGTACATGATTTTTGATGATCACGATGTCAGTGATGACTGGAATCTTACCCGACGTTGGGAAGAAGCGGTCTACAGCCACCCGCTGTCAAAGCGGATGATTGGTAATGCATTAACAGCCTACTGGCTATGTCAAGGCTGGGGCAACATGCCTCACAAATTTCAGGCCCTGTATAACGCGGCACAGGACACGTTCACCCCCTCGCAGTATCAGCGACTGGATAACTTCATTGCGCAGGTGTTGGATTTCGATGCCTGGCATTATTGCATTGATACCAGTCCTCCTGTTTACGTGATGGATACGCGCACACGTCGCTGGCGTTCTGAATCAAACCCAGATAAACCCTCCGGTTTACTTGACTGGGAAGCACTTTGTGAGTTTCAGCAGCGTGTGATCGGTAAACCGGCGGTCATTGTTGTCTCAGCGGCCCCCATTTTCGGCCTAAAGTTCATTGAAGCCGTCCAAAAGGTGTTTACGGCTTTTGGGCTAGCCTTGGTGGTAGATGCCGAAAACTGGATGGCGCATAAGGGCACTGCACAGGTTATTCTGAACATTTTTAAACACGTCAAAACACCACCTCAATTTATTATCCTGAGCGGCGATGTACATTATTCGTTCGTGTATGACGTGACGTTGCGCTTTAAGCGGCACAGCCCGAAAATAGTCCAGTTCACCTGCAGTGGTTTTAAGAATGCTTTTCCAACTGGATTGCTCACTTGGTTTGACCGGCTAAACAGTGTGTTTTACTCAAAACGCTCTCCCTTGAACTATTTTACACGGCGTCGAAATATGCGCATTGTTGAACGCGATCCGGATCCAGTGCGTAATCAACATGTCGTGGGTGATGTTGTCAATGGTGCTGCTGTGGGTCAACTGTGCCTGTCAGCATCAGGTGAGCCTACTCATTGCCGCGTTTTATTAGCCAACGGCGATGTCATTACTTTCAAGCCAGAACACGATTAACCCCGCAAGCGACTAATAAAGGCAATAACGAATGAGTAATAACGAACTACGCATTGGGCTTTTTTATGGCTCTACCACCTGCTATACCGAGATGGCTGCGGAGAAAGTTCAGACGCAATTAAATCAAATATTGGGGGCAGACTGCGTTAGTCTGTTCAATCTCAAAGACGACAACCTGTCGCGCACCGCCGATTTCGATATTTTGATTTTTGGTATTTCTACCTGGGATTTTGGTGAAATACAGGAAGATTGGGAATCGCAATGGCAGGATATTCGCAACCTTAATCTTTCCGGCAAGGTTGTTGCGCATTTCGGCCTTGGCGATCAACTGGGCTACGCCGACTGGTTTCAAGACGCGCTGGGTATGTTGCACGACGAAGTGGTTGCGCGGCAAGCCATCGTCATCGGCTACTGGCCTAACCAAGGCTATGAATTTACTCAGTCCAAAGCGCTTACTGACGACAAAAGCCATTTTGTGGGGTTGTCGCTGGATGACGAAAACCAATATGACCAAACAGATGAGCGCATTCATCAATGGTGTCATCAACTGATTGAGGAGTTGAGTTAAGGCCTATGAAGATACGATGGCTACTTTTGTTGCTTATGTTGACGTCCGCTGGCATACAGGCGCAGTCAATTACTCTGAATTACCAGAGTCGTTACGTGACTGAAGGTCGAGACAACCTAGGCGATGGCGGTATCGCGTGGATGATTGCCGAATTGCCAACATTACCCTACGACGCTGCTGAAAATCTGACATTTACGGCCGAATACGGCGTAGCTACCGCCGACAGTATTGACTATGACGAATTAATCATAACAGCGGCGTACGCCGGTGAAGTTGGGCAGTTTAGCTATCGTATGGGCGCATCCAGGCTGGAGTTTTTGAATGATAGCGTGTTCGATAACGAATTATTCGTGAACGTTAGTACAGCCTTGACACATGGCATTAGAACAACACTTGAGGCAATCTACAGTACCGAACAAGACGGCACGTTTGTGCTTTTTAGCAACGAGCGCCCGTTTGCGGTGAACCGTCAATTCACGGTTACGCCATACATTGCTATCGGCTTTGACTATGGCTATGCGTCTAAACGCTACGACGGGTACAACCACATATCACTGGGCGCCGCGACAGACTTTTCAATCACCGAAAAAAGCACCGTCAACCTTTCGTATCAATGGGATATTCGCGGTAGCGACATCCGAAACACCGTGGCTGACGCGCGCGACCAGCACTGGCTAAGCTTAGGCTACTCATACGCGTTCTAATGCCTTCATTAAAGCCATCGCGACTGCACAAACCCTATTATCGCAACGGTGACAACCATCGTAGCGGCGCCGACGTCAGCTTCACCGATATCCAGCGTCTGTTTGGTTTTCGCACCATACAGGTGGGCCGTTGGGTTTCCGCCACGGAACAGCAATTGGCCGCTAACCTGTTTTTCGATGCATTGTGCGACTTAGCAGACATATTGCAGGTCCCAGAGCCTGTGATTTCGCTGAACAACACCCTAAGCCTAGTCTTTGGCAGCGGTGGTCAAAAGTATGCCAGTGCGCATTACAATGCGAAGACACGGCAATTGGCGCTGGCAAAAAATGCTGGCGGAGGCGCGCTAGCCCACGAATGGTTTCATGCGTTCGATCACTACATTGCACGCAAGACCTTCGCCGACGCGAAGGCTTACGAGTTTGCCAGCCAATGTTGGCTCGACAATCGAAGCCCGGTTGAACACCCTCTGAACCAGTATTTGTTTACCGTATTTGAAGCCCTTTTCATCGAACAGAATGAAACGTTCGCTGGGCAAAGTAGTGATTACTTTCGTCGCGCCGTGGCCATCGATAAATCCTTAGGCGGTTACTATTTTGCTCAACCACCGGAACTAGCCGCTCGCGCTTTTGAGTCTGTGATCCAGTCTGGCGCGATCAAAAACCATTTTCTTGCGTCAGGCACGCTTCAGTCTGCTGAAGCAAAAATGGGCGCCTACCCCAATGTGGCTGAGCGAGAGAATATTAGTAAGAAACTGTTCAGATACTTTCATTACTTGGGCCAAGGCGTGAGTAAGCAATTACAATCTGCTCATTCAAGTAGCCCAAACACCCCATCAATTGAACAAAAAGTGTGACGGAAGTAAAAGAAAGATCGCAACGGGGGCTATTCATTTCAAATTCAACCAGTATACTAAGAGGTCTGATTGACGTAACAAGAATGCTAACGAGATGAAAAGAAAAAAGCATACCTCGGCTGATGACGACGCCCAGATTGATATGACACCGATGCTCGACATCGTATTTATTATGTTGATCTTCTTTATCGTGACTACGTCATTTGTTAAAGAGAAAGGCTTAGAAGTTAACCGTCCAAAAGACAACAACTCTCCGCAGAAACCAAGTAAAGCACTGTCTATTCAGATTGATGAGCTTGGTCAAATTCGAATGAATGGTCGCCAGGTTGATATCCGTCGCGTTGTCGCCAACATTCAGACATTTCTGGCTGAGAACAATACGGACTCTGCCGCTATCCAAGCTCATGAAGATACAGAGCATGGTACGGTGGTTGAAGTGATGAACCAAGCTAAAGAAGCGGGTATCGAGAAAGTATCGGTACTAGTAAAAGGCGCGTAACAACGCCGTAATTAATAGAAACCGAGCTGTGAAGTGCGATCCTAAGCAGCTTCCGGTAGCAAAGCCTGATTTAGATACATTATCGAATCAGGCTTTTTTGTTTCCGCATGTTGGTTGGCTGCGATATGAGGCAGCCGCGCCTTCTTAACGATCTGCTTTTTCTCTTAATAACTGTAAACGGTGTTCTTGCCACAACTTCGAGCCGATACTGATAAGGTTGCTGATATTAAAAATACTTCCGAAAATGCTGCCAACCGATATGGCATAAATAAGCCCTAACACCTCAGCCAATATAAACCAGCGGCGAATAAGATTGGCATCCTGCAACACAATCGACCCCACCGTAAACACCAAGGAACTGGCATAAGCCACCATGATCATCGCTCCGTGATCAAGCCAAAAGTATTCGTAGCAGAAAAAGGCAATGTTTAAGCCGACAAATAAATACAGGATGCTGCGATGTCGATAGCGAGTCGCAATAACGTTTCGAATGCTTGCGAGCGCCGTACCGATCCCCGCGGCCATGGCACCCAACATGAAAAAATGAACACTTAAACATGCCAGAGCCGCGGCAGAAATCACCAAATAACGGTTCACGTTATTTTGCCGATAGCCTATAAAATTAAAAATAACAGCAGCGGCGCCAAGGGCCTCAGCAACTAGTACCATGATATCCTCGTTGAAAAAACCTCACATACCGCGCTGAGCGCACGATTAACGTGATGGGTTGAAGCTTGATTTACCTCGCATTTGCGAGTGATGTACCCGCTTCACACCCTCAATATGATCCGCCGGTCTTGCCATCAGTCGAAAGTGTTTGCCTTGATAGTCAGCCAGTACAATAGCAAAGTTAGGTAACGTCTCTAACTCCATTCCAAGCGGTTCAAAAAGCGGCACATCATACTGACCCAGTTGCAAAATGTGTAGGTTTTGTTGTTGATATCTTACGATACGATGAGAAACGGGGTTAGGGATTTGCGCGTACACCTCAAATAACGGCACGTTGAACGGAACCCCCATCCAAACGTAATCAAGCACGTCGATGTATTCAGCCATATCTGATAATGATTTGGTCATGCCCACCACCGATTAGAAATGTTTGTAATACGATTTACAAAGCGCTTTGTATTCCTGTGTATATACGCCATTTTGTTGATAAATGTTTATTTCTTCATGAGCCACTTGCACGTGAGAGCGGGATAAACATAAACACACTCTTTGTACTGCTTTGGTAGGCGTCGCTCGAACATCTAAACGCGAATGCAGGTACAAACCCATTCCTTCTGCGGCAGCTAACAACGCCACGGCGCTACCGTGTGGAAGAACAAGGCAGATAAACCCGGCCGTACTGAGCATGTTCAGGGAATGAAGCAACAAGGTGTTCAAGGGCAGCGACGTTTGACTGCGTGCTTTCATTCGCCCGTCGCTCTGATGATCGAACGCACGCGTTTTTCTGGCCGCGCCAATAAAATACGGTGGATTGCTGAAAATCACATCAAACATATGCCGTTCTTCATGGCGACCCACTGGGCCAGCAGCAAAACTTCTGAAATCCTGATGCGCTACGGTAATGGCCGTCGGCCAGGGACTCTGACCGATATTCTGCAGGCTTTGCCGATAGGCTAATGCATCCACTTCAACCGCCGTTATTGCCGTTTCGCCACACGTGGCTTGCGCCAGCATAAGACTCAGCAAACCGCTGCCACTACCGATGTCTAGTGCACTGCGAAGCTGCCAACGATGTTTATCGATGAGATACGCTAACCAACTTCCAAACAAGAGGCTGTCGGTTCCCACTTTCATTGCACAGTCACTATCGGCTATGCGGAATTGTTTGCACTCAAAAATATTGTAGACCTATCATTTGTTGTGCCACTCGGTGAGCAGAGACTGGGCGGTATTTTCTCAACGGTCCGACCATCAATGGCTTAACCAATGTCGATATTGTAATCCCCAATTGTTCAGCACGGCGAACCTCGTCGCGATCGCCGAGTAATAGAGAGGGTCTTACCGCTGCAGCATGCTTGAGTTGGGGCATGGTCATGATGGCGTTTTCTAACTCACCTTTCACTTTCAGATAAAAATTACGGCTTTTGCTGTCAGCGCCAACTGACGAAATCCACACGAATCCGTCAGCTCTCTGCGCTCTTGCCAATTGAGCTGCAATGTGAACAAACTCGAAATCGACACGACGAAACGCCGCTTTAGAGCCCGCTTGTTTGAGTGTCGTTCCCAGACAGCAGTACACATGATCGACCGTAAAGTAACCTTGATAATCTTGCAGATTGTCAAAATCAATCACCAAGGGCGTCAGCTTATTCAATGGATCGCGAAAACCACTTCGGGCTAATGGGCGACGCACCAACACTGTGACAGAGGCATAGCGTGCGTCGTCGAGCAACTGCTGAGTCAGTGATTTACCAACCAACCCAGTACTTCCTAAAACTGTCGCAGTTTTCAGTTTCGTCACTTTGACTCCTCTATACGATGCACTACACTGGCGAACATGTTTGGCAACAGTACGATAATAATGAAAAAATTACTGGCTTTATTACTGTGCATAAGCACAAACGGATTTGCGCAAGAATCACTTTCTATTGAGCGCATTTATGCATCGCCGGCATTGGATGGCACCGCACCGGATAAACTCACGATCTCGCCTGACGGCAAGCGAGTGACGTTTTTGCAGGGTAAGCAGGACGATTTCGAGCGTTTGGATTTATGGGAATACCATATTGATAGCGGCGAAACCCGATTACTTGTCAATTCCGACGACCTCCATCAGGGCGAAGAAGCGCTGTCTGACGAAGAGCGAGCCCGCCGAGAGCGCATGCGCTTATCTGGCAGCGGTATTGTCACCTATACGTGGTCAACTGATGGCAAAGCTATCCTATTTCCATTGGCGGGTGATGCCTACTACTACCGACTTGCCGAGGGCGATAAACCCGCTGAAATAAAGCGTTTACTTAACACCGAAGCGTTTGAAACCGACGTACAGCTATCGCCCAAGGGTAACTTTATCTCCTACATTCGTGAGCAAAACCTGTACGTAAAAAATATTGCCAGTGGCAAAGAAACCGCCATTACAACGCAGGGTGGTGGTGACATTAAATACGGAATGGCAGAATTTGTTGCGCAGGAAGAAATGAGCCGACTGACAGGCTATTGGTGGTCGCCAGACGAACAGCATATTGCGTTCACACGCGTTGACGAGAGCCCTGTCGACGTCATCACCCGCTCGGAAATTTATGCCGATTCGATCACCATGATAGAACAAAAGTATCCATCAGCTGGCACCGACAATGTTGACATTCAATTGGCTATTCAACATATCGGCTCGGGCGAGCGCCAACAGGTTGATCTGGGTGAAAACAAAGATATTTATCTGGCCCGTGGACAGTGGGCGAAAGACAATATTCATTTCACTTACCAAGTGCAAAGCCGCAATCAACAAACGCTTTGGCTGAAAGCCTATAATCTGTCGAACCGACAACAAAAAGTACTCATCACAGAATCAAGTAACACCTGGGTTAATTTGCACGATGCATTGCATTTCCTTAAAGACAAACAGCATTACTTATGGGCGTCAGAACGAGATGGCTTTAAGCACCTTTATTTGTATCACATCAACGATGGTTTGGTCCGTCAGTTAACACAAGGAGACTGGGTGGTTACGTCTTTGGATGCTGTGGATGAAGCAACTGAAACCGTGTACTTTAGCGGGCGCAAAGACACGCCAATCGAAAATCACTTGTACCGCGTGAACTTAGCGGGCGATGATGTCCAGCGGATCAGCCAGCGCGACGGTTTTCACAATGTGAGTTTTGGTGATAGCGCCGATATTTATGTCGATAAGTTCTCAACCGTGAATACGCCCCCACAAGTGAGCCTTCACCGCGCGGACGGTGAACGAATAGCATGGTTAGAAGAAAATCAGGTCGATGAGAATCACCCTTTACATGCTTTCCAGCAGCAGTGGGTCGCGCCAGAGTTCGGCACCTTTTCAACTGCCGATAATGAAACGCTTCATTACCGCCTATACAAACCGCAGAACATGAGCGGCAAACATCCGGTCATTGTGTATCTTTATGGTGGCCCCGGTGTTCAAGTCGTGACGAATCAATGGGGCGGGCACCGAGGATTATTGATGCAACACTGGGTCAACAAGGGGTACGTTGTTTTCAGCGTCGATAATCGCGGTTCAAAATACCGCGGCAAAAAATTCGAAGACCCGCTATACCTGAAAATGGGCGATATTGAAGTACAGGATCAAATTGCCGGGGTTAAATTTCTGCATACCCTGCCGTACGTTGATAAAAAGCGGATTGGTGTGTACGGACACAGTTACGGCGGTTATATGAGTATTATGGCAATGTTTAAAGGCGCGGACTATTTCGCGGCAGGTGTCGCCGGTGCTCCTGTGACTGACTGGCGTCTTTATGACACGCATTATACCGAGCGCTTTATGGGCGACCCCCGTGAAGTTGATGCTGCATATACTGCTGCCTCGGTATTTCCACACGCATCAAACCTGAAAGGGCCTTTATTGATCTACCACGGGATGGCTGACGATAACGTACTCTTTACGCATGCCACTAAGCTTTACAAGCATTTGCAAGACATGGCCCTGCCCTTCGAGGTGATGGACTATCCCGGCAAAAAACACAGCATCCGTGGCGAAAAAACCCGCGTACACTTAGGTCATACGATCACTAATTTCTTTGATCGTAATCTGATGCCGAGCAAGCCCTCAGTAGAGCGCTAGTGCTGCGCTAAAACATCGCGTTGGCCAGCGACTTCTGCAGGCTTAACGCGGTGTTTTTACTTAATTCGGTTTTGAGAGGTTGGTCTTGGCCTGAAACCCACACGGACAACTCTGCATCCATATCAAAATGCCCTGCCGTTTCCACCTTAAACTGTGTGATCGCGCGATAGGGAATGCTGTGGTAATCCACCTTTTTACCGGTCATTCCCTGTTTATCGATAAAAATGAGCCGATGTGAGGTGAACACGAATAGATCTCTAACCAGCTTGAATGCCTGTGTTACCTGCTCATTGTCAGCCAAAATTGGGGATAATTCTTGGTTAATTTCTGCGGCATCAACTTCTGATGCGTTACCCATCAATCTATCTAAAACACCCATCTTTTGTTCCTATTGTGTTAAGTGATCGCTACGCGCTTTGGATCAGTGAAGTGCACTAAAGGGCTTGGAACCCCAAGTGCAAAGCCCTGTGCATAGTCTACGCCCATTGTTTGTAGGTGTTCAATGGCCGATTACGTTCTTGCTTGCAGACTATTTGAAGCTCGCCAGCACAATAAATAAGCTAAATGGCAGCCAAAATAGACGGCGTTGAATGGTATTATTCATGCAAATATTCTCTCATTAGCTCGCTAATGTATGACAGAAAGGTGACATTTTGATGAATTCAAACTTACCGCATGGGCTAAGGGTCATATTGAGTCGGCTATGCCAGTAGACAGCGCAACACAGCAGGCTGCCACTTACGATGACATCGTGCACGCAGCCCAGCGTATCGCGCCGCTAATCCACACAACGCCGTTGCTGGAGTCTTCTCTGCTAAATCGGTGGCTCAGCGTAAGCTTACCCGACGGACAGCGGCATCGTATCCACTTCAAAGCCGAGTGCATGCAAACGACTGGCGCTTTTAAGCTGCGCGGTGCAGCTAACTTTATTGCACGACTTGCCGAACGTAATGCCCTGCCCAAACAGTTTATTGCGAACAGTTCAGGCAATCACGCACAAGCTGTCGCCTATGCTGCATCACACTTTGGTGTACCTGCCACAATTTTTAGTAGCAAGACCATAAGCAGTGTTAAAGCAGCCGCCACACAATCGTACGGTGCTCAGCTGAAGCGCTTTGAAACCCGGCTACTGGCAGACGCGGCCGTTGCAGCGGCGAGCCAGCAACCGGACACGGTATGGATACCTCCGTACAATCATCCAGACATTATCGCAGGCCAAGGCACAGCGACACTGGAAGCGTTGCAATCACTCGGCAGCGTTGACGCTGTGTTTGCCCCCTGCGGCGGAGGCGGTTTATTGTCTGGTACCTTGGTGGCCGCACGTGCCTTGAATCCGGCAATTAACGTCATTGGCGCCGAGCCACTCAATGCTAATGACGCCGCGCAGTCACTTCGTTCTGGCACGATAAAAACGTTGAGCGAAGCGCCCGACACATTGGCAGATGGGGCGGCAACCCCCTGCGTGGGAGAGTACACTTTCCCTTACCTACAGCAGTTAAATCACCTGTACGAAGTCAGTGAATCTGATATTGGTTACTGGACCCAATGGCTACATCATTTACTTAAACTGCACATAGAGCCAACCTGTTGTATGACGATGCAGGCGGTCGCGGAATGGCTTGCTCAGCAAGATAACCCCAAAACGGTAGTGGTGATACTATCCGGTGGCAACATCAGTCCAGATACAATGACAAAGCTTTATCAATCTGATCAGTTAAGCAAAACACCTGCCGATAAACTGGCAGGCTGTTAATAACAATAACAACGAGGACATTATGCACAAACCCGTTTTTTTTACTCTACTTCGTAGCGCGACGATAGGCTTGCTGAGCGTGGTCTGTGTGGCCAGCCATGCGGCTACGCATTATTTCAACATCAATGGCTATACGTTTGATAGCAACGAAAAGCTAGTCACCTTCAGCAATATGATTGTTGAGGACGGTAAAGTGGTGAGCATCGGTAACACGGCATTAGGCCACGGTTTTCCGACCGCAGAACAAGTTGACGTTGGCGGTAAAACGCTCTTACCCGGTTTAATCGACGCGCATGGCCATTTGCTCGGTCTTGGCGCAACGCTTCTTGAAATTGATGTGCGTGACGCGTCGTCCGCAGAACACGCTGCCAAAATGACGGCGCAGTACTATGCACAGAATCCCGCATTGGAATGGGTCACCGGTAGAGGCTGGAATCAGGTTTTATGGGCTGATAACACATTCCCCAATGCGCAAATTTTAGACGAGCAGTTGCAAAACGTACCCGTGTGGCTGGAACGCGTTGACGGTCATGCAGGATGGGCCAATAGTGCTGCCTTAAAATTGGCCGGTATCGACAGCAACAGTGTGTCGCCCGAAGGGGGCAAGATCCTCACCGACGATGAAGGCAAACCCACCGGGGTATTAATCGACACTGCTATGTCATTAGTAGAGCGCCATATCCCGACGCTTGATGATTCTATGCGTCAACGTCAACTCGCCGCTGTGGGTGAGCACTTACTTGCGCTAGGTATTACCAGTATGCATGATGCAGGTATTGACAAAGCAACCTATGACTTTTACCTCGCGTCAGCCAAAAGTAATGCGCTACCACTGCGTGTCTATGCCATGTTGTCGGCCAGTTCACCCGAACTTGGCGCGATGTTAGATGCCGGAAAGGTTACCCGCGAAGATGATATGCTGCTGATCAGAAGTGTTAAAGCGTATGGCGACGGTGCGCTGGGTAGCCGTGGCGCAGCCTTATTGCAACCCTACGCGGATGACCCACATAATCATGGCCTTCTGGTAACACCGCAAGAAAAGCTACCTGCGCTGTTTGATACCGTGATTGGTGCTGACTTTGCGCTACACTTTCATGCGATTGGCGACCGTGCCAACCGATTGGCCCTTGACCACTTTGCAAAAACCTTTGAAACAGTGGGAGGAAAAGACCTTCGCCACCGGATTGAACATGCGCAAGTCATTGCGCTGGATGATATACCGCGCTTCAAGACCTTGGGTATTATTCCCTCCATGCAGCCTACGCATGCCACCAGTGATAAAAATATGGCGCAAGACCGCATTGGAGCTGAACGCCTTAAAGGGGCTTATGCGTGGCGAACATTCTTGGCACAAGGATCACGTCTGGCATTTGGCTCAGACTTTCCAGTTGAATTAGCCAACCCCTTCTTTGGCCTTCACGCGGCGGTAACTCGTCAGGATCGCAATAATCAACCGGTCGATGGCTGGGTTCCCTCTCAGGCGCTAACCATCACTGAAGCCTTTAAAGCCTTTACGCTAGATGCTGCATACGCCGCCACGCAAGAGGATAAAATCGGACGACTGCAGCCAGGCCAATGGGCAGATTTTATCATTGTCGACCAGGATATTTTTGCAATAGACAGTCAGGATATCTGGAAAACCAACGTATTGAGTACGACCATCGCGGGCGAAAAAGTGTTTAGCACAGAGTAAATTTAAAATGCCGGTTGACGAAAAGTCGCCGGTTTAAAGCGTTTGAGTAAGCGTCGAAATGCTGGAGACTGCTTAAACTGGCGAACTTCGTGATTGAGCACCGACACAATGGAATCGGGCACCTTGTGATTCAATGCAAGGTGATTTCCTTTCAGTGAAGAGGTATCTAACTTTGCCACTGCGACAACATCATCAGCGCTTAAACCATGAGGCTTCAAGTTTGAAGGTAGAGTGTATTTGGACCCAAACATTAAATCGAGTTTGCCGAGCACGAATAACCTGATTGGCTCATGCTTAACATCTGTTTGGAGCAAATTCTCCCCCACCTGAAAACCTTTGGCGATTAGGAGCGGCTCGTAAACATCATGGCGAGAAACGCCAATGGTATAATTGAGTACATCGGCCGTTCTTTCAATCCGGATATCAGTACGCGATTTAAGTTTAAAATACGCAGTTTGGTCGGCCACCATTGGGCCGACCCATTTAAAGTGAGGTTCCCGTGCTGCATTACGCGACATGCTCAACACACCACCAATAGTGTCTTCCAGCGCACTTGCCCGCGCACGATTCCACGGCATTTCAATAAACTCACAGGTTATGTTGGCTTGCCGGCAAGCGGCTTTAACAATGATGCCATTAATGCCGTCAACTTCGCCGTTGGAAGAGAAGTTGTACGGTAGGTAGTCACGCTCGTAATAAACACGCAAATCAGGCTCAGAGGCACTGGCCTGAGATACACAGACCACGCTGAGCAGTAATAACGCTGAGCGGAGTATCGCCATCACATCAATAAAAGCACGCTCATTTATACAGCGTCCTTATCCAACGCTCTTCCGTGATAAATTGCCATGCCCATGTGTCCCACTGGTCGTTTAACCCTAAAGCGACCACCTCATCTTCGCTGCGCCCCGCCTCTTTATGCACCTGAACGAACTCATAGGTTTCCCGGATCATGTCAACGAATCGCTGTAAATCGGCTTTGTTTGCTAACGATCCATGCCCCGGTATCACTTTGGTCTGCTCATCAATCATGCCCAAAATTTCTGTAACCGAAGCGATGTACCCTACGACACTGCCGCCCGCGCCCAGATCGATATAAGGAAACATATCTTTGAAAAACAAGTCGCCCGCATGCAGAACATTGGGTGCTTCAAACCAAATCACACTATCACCGTCTGTATGACCATCAGGTAAGTGCTTCACGTGGATAGTATCGCCGTTAAAATGAAAAGTGATGCCATCTTTATAGGTCACAACCGGCAATGCATCAGCGGACACCTTATCATCGGATGCAAGGCGAATACGCACGTTGTCATGAGCAAAAATGGTGGCATCTTTGTTGGCACTGAAAAAGGCGTTGGAACCGGTGTGATCACCATGATAATGGGTGTTGATCACATACTTAGGGCTGTCTGATCCCAATGGTTTTAATGCCGCAGCAATTTTCTCGGCCAATGGAGCGTATTGGTCATCAACAATCAACACCCCATCCTCGCCTGCCGATACGCCAATATTTCCGCCAGACCCCACCATCATATGCACTGAACCTCCTAAAGATTGAACCTGCATCTCAACCTTTGCGAAGCGATCATCAGCCAAACCCGACGTAGAGACCACCGCCAAACCAGACAGTACCAGCATGCTTAATGCTTTGAATTTCATCGACTAACCTTGTTTTTTATTGTGTAGTTGCCACTATGCGCCTTCGTGTTATATAGATCAAATAATACCCAAGCGCCACTCACTGGCACCTGATCAGAGGACTCACGTTAACTGGTGAGTGCGTCTATTTTATCGCGATTGCGACGAGACAATGTGAGGTTTTCTCCACTCGCTAGAATCACCGTGTAATCCCCCTTGTCGTTGGGTCGTAGCTCTGTAACACAGGTTCTACGCACCATTGAACTGCGATGTATGCGCACGAAAACATCGGGATCAAGCTGTCTTTCAAGGCTTGCCATCGTTTCGCGGTGTAAAACGGTTTTGCCGTTATTCATGTGCAATTCGACATAGTTGCCTGCACCTTTGATAAAGTTAATTGAGTCCACGTCGACAAGACGGATCCTGCCCGGGTCGCGCACAATAAGTCTTGAACGGTAGGTCACATTGTTGGGTGGTGCTGCAGACAAAGAGAGTGCTTCAAAAGCACGAGCTAATGCTTGTGAAAAACGCTCATCACTGAAAGGCTTTAGCAAGTAATCCACCGCGTTGACTTCAAACGCCGGAAGTGCAAACTGGTCGAACGCTGTCACAAAAATACGCACGCAACTTTTTGGTAGTTGTTGTGCCAAGCTCAGTCCACTCATGCCCGGCATCTGTATGTCCAAAAACGCCAGATCAATTGGGTATTGCCTTATGATGTTCAGCGCTTCAATGCCACTTCCGGCTTGTAAAATTTGGTCAATTTTAGGCTCTTTTTGTAACATAACGGCCACGCATTCTCGAGCCAAGGGCTCATCATCAGCAATTAAGACACTAAGCATGTTTTTTTCCTTTTCCTGTTAGTGGCAATAGCAATAGGGTTCTGAATAGTCCGTTGGTCAAAGGTACAGATTCAAACTGGTAATCTTCGTAGATTTGTTCCAATCGTTTTCTTGTATTGTTGAGGCCAATACCAAAACCGTTGTGTAAATCCGTTTCAGCAATCTGGTTGGTCAATGTAATGCTCAATTTTCCGGCGCGCTCAGCGATAACGAGTTCAATAAGGTTATCTTTCTCAACACTCTGTGAACCATGCTGTACTGCATTTTCAACAAGTGGCTGTAGCAGCATATTGGGAATAAGCATCGCCAGACACCCCTCAGCAACACTGATATCCACTTTTAACTTATCGGCAAAGCGCAATTTTTGAATGCCGATGTAACTGTTAATGAAGGCCATTTCTTCTTGCAGAGTGACCGTTTCCTGATTCTTATTCTCCAGCGTAGCGCGAAGCATTGTGCTGAGTTGGGCAATTGCATCGGTTGCCTCATTAATCTTGCCAATGCGGATAAGACTGGTCACCGTATTTAAGGTATTGAACAGAAAATGTGGGTTCAGTTGGCTGCGAAGTGACTTCAACTGCTCGGTGATCAACTCCTGCTTGATTTCTGTTAGCATGACGCGCTCTTTCATCGACTCGTGATAAAAGTGTGCACCGATGGCAGCAGCCAAGATACCGAAATAAATAACAATGTCGATGACGCCGGTTGAGAGGATGACACGATAAAGACGATGCAAGAAGTCGTTAAACGACTGGTCGCGTATAAACGTTTGCATGACCAGGCTTAATGTCCAGTAGCAGAACAAAATGCCAAGAGAGGCAAGGGCGGGTTTAACAAAGCGTTCGTGCCATCGCTTTTCCGCATCCAACAGCATGCTCCGGTGCACGATAGCGAAAATAGCAGGTGTTACCCAAATGAAGTTCAAAAACCACGGTGCCAACATTTCAATAAACTGAAACCAGGTAATCTCTAACTCAGCAGCTTGCGCATTACGTGATTGGGCGTACGAAAAAAAAACGAGTACGCTGCACCACAACAACGTGTTTGCCAACCAGAAAAAGCGGCTAAACATCTTGTCACTGTGCGCGATATCCTGATAACTAGCGATGAGTATTCCCCCCAAATGTCGCCCGTTCGCACGAGAAAACCAACCTAACACTCAGTCTATGCTATTTTTTACGATTAGTTCCCCCCATTTGTCCACGGATCCGGTCCTTTTGTCACTTCGGTTTCGCCCTTCGCGGAATCCCACTGGTTGCGGGCGCGGTGCAGGCATAGCGTTAGCGGTGATTTTATTCAGGGAGTCACCACCATGTTTATACCAACAAAAACGGCACGAGCCGTAAAATACGCAATGCTAACAGCCACTGCAACGTCGCTACTGTGGACACACGCCGCGCTCGCACAGCAGAACACATCGGAAAACTCAGCATCCGACGAGGCGGCAGACGTAGAAGTTATCTCAGTCACCGGGAGCCGGATTCGAGCCCCTGGCGTCGAGTCTTCAAGCCCGATTATTTCGATTGGCGAAGAAGAAATAGGGTTTCTTCAAACCCCGGAGTTTGAGCGCATTATTCGCTCACTACCGGCCACAATCCCTGCTGACGGAAGCAACGTAAATAACGGCACTGCAGGAGCAGCAACTATTAACTTACGCGGTTTAGGCGCGCAACGAAACCTAGTTCTGCTTGACGGGCGTCGCATGACTCCGTTCAATTTTAATGGCGCAGTGGATACGGCCACCATACCTACGGCACTGATTGAACGCATTGATGTGGTCACTGGGGGCGCCTCAGCAGTGTATGGTTCTGATGCAATCGCCGGCGCAGTGAATGTCATACTTAAAGATGATTTCGAAGGTGTTGAATTTAGTGTGAATCACAATCAAACCGGAGAGAGTGACGGCGACCAAGACAGCATATCACTGACCGTGGGCTCAAACCTCGAGGATGGTCGTGGCAATGCGGTTGTGAGTGTGAGTTGGATGGAGCGCGATCCGGTCTTGCTTGGTCAACGGCCTCTAGGACTACTCGGCATAAATTCAAACAGTGGTGCAGGTTTAGACGAGTTTCTGGCCGGTGAAGAACCTGCCGCTCCTCCTGCCGGTTGTGGCGGCCCGAATGTTGTTGATGCGGTCAATGGCAGTGGTTCAACCACGGCGATCCCCACTCGCTTTGAATTGATCGGCACCAATGTCGCGGGCCAGTTCCGTGATGATCGTTCGTTAGCTAGCCAGTGTAGCCTGTTCAACTTCAATCCATTTAACTACTACCAAACGCCGGCCGAGCGGTATTCAGCAACCGCACTTGCCAGTTATGAAATCAATGAATACGCCAATGTGTATGCATCGGTTAATTTTTCCAGTACGTCGGTCACGCAGCAAGTTGCGCCTTCCGGCACATTTGGCGCGAGCTTTACCTTGCCACTGTACAACCCGCTGATTAGCGATCAGGCACGGGCCTTTATGATCGATGGTGCCAATGCAGCTGTCGCAGATGGCTCACTGGTCAATGGAGGCAGCTGGACCGACAGCAATGCCAATGGTGTTGTAGACTCGGAAGATAGCCTCACCGTGCGCTTACGAAGACGAACACTTGAGCTTGGTCCTCGTACTGAACGCTTTGATTCTGATATTTGGCAATTCACGACCGGCATCAATGGGGCTTTCTTTGGTGACTGGGAATACGATGCAACTTTTCAATACGGTGAATCTAACCGCACCACAGTACGCGATGGCTACACCAATCTGCCGAATATCAATCTCGCGCTGGATACCCGAGATGGCGTAAATTGCGTATCCGGTGGCGCTTGTGTACCTATCGATTTATTTGGCGGGTTTGGCACAATCACAGAAGAGATGGCTGGCTTTGCCACAGCGATTGCCCTGCAACAGCAAAAATACGAGCAAACCATAGCAACATTATTTTTCACAGGGCCTGTGGACTTCATTGAATTGCCCACAGCTGCTGGTCCCCTCGCCATGAGTTTCGGTATTGAGTACCGCAAGGAAACCGGTATCTTAGAGCCTGACGACTGTTTGAAACAGGCACCTGCAAGTTGTCAAGGCGGCGCGGGTGGTAATTTGCTCCCCATCAAAGGTGGCTACAGCGTAAATGACTATTTCTTCGAGGGTATTTTACCCCTATTGGATGGGCAACCCTTCGCTGACCGCCTTGATGTAGAGTTTGGTTTCCGCTCGTCGGACTATGACACCATCGGCACTGCCGACTCATGGAAAATCGGCTTCAACTGGCGTCCGATTGAATCATTGATGTTCAGAGTGATGCAGCAAAGGGCAAACAGAGCACCTAATGTGGGAGAGCTTGCCTCACCGGTGACCTCAGGCTTAGGGAATGCAACGCAGGATCCATGCTCTGTTGCGAATGCTGGAAACATTGATGATCGTCTCCGTCAGTTGTGTATCAGCACAGGGATGTCAGCCGCTCAGGTGGGTGTTATTCCTGACATTATTGCCGGGCAAATCAATACCTTTGCGGGTAGCGATCCGAACAACCCTCCAGGCCCTGAAGAAGCGGATACGACCACAGCGGGTTTTGTCTGGACGCCTGAGTTCGATGGCATTGATAGCTTTGTCATTTCAGCTGACTATTACAAGATTGATATCAAAGATATTATTGGTAATTTTAGTGCTCAAGAAGTGCTGGATAGCTGCTATATCAATGGGTTGACCGACGAATGTGCCAAAATAAACCGGATTGGCGGTGACTTGACTGGCTCGGCGGCTGGCGTCAATCTGTTCACAACAAACTTAAGCTTCTTGCAAGCCGAAGGGATTGAGGTGGCATTTAATGTCAACTTTGACCTTGATGACATGGGAAGCTTACGCTTCTCAGGGAACATCAATAAGTACCTTTCGCAAGAGTCACAAAGCTCATCAACAGTGCCTATCATCGACTGTAAAGGCTTCTACGGTACCAGTTGTGATCCCATCTCAGACTTGCGCTGGGTACAACGCACAACATGGGACTATGAGGACTTCACTGTGTCGTTGCAGTGGCGCCATATTTCATCGGTTGACGTTGAGGAACCGGAACGTGCGTTACGATTTGAAGCGTTCCGCAGTATTGACAGCTACGACTACTTTGATCTGTTCGGAAGCTATCAGTTAACCGATGCGATTGTCATCACCGCCGGGGTGGATAACCTGTTCAATGATGAGCCACCGGCGTTAGGTAACCAAATCGGTGATACCAGCAGTAACTCAGGAAACACGTTTCCGAGCAACTACGACACGCTGGGGAGAATCTATAAAGCAGGTATCAATTTTAGATTCTAGACTGACGAGCTAGAGCCTGTGGGTCGTTATTGATGTCAGACAACAGGCTCATATAACCTGCGTCATTTGGACGCAGGTTTTCCCCATTACTCTGCGCCCATAAACGCAAAACGCGGAACCGCTTTTCCGTCGACCTCAACGGTTTCAGAAAACAGGGTTAAGGGCCTAACCCACAGCGCGCCTTCGCCATACAACGGCCGGTACACCACAAGCTTTGTTTCATCTTCACTGTGTGTCGCAACCCCCAAAACCTGATAGTCATTGCCTTTATAGTGTCGATATCGCCCCGGCTTTATCATCATGAAGCTGCCGCAGACGCTACTGAGTCAAGCATGGCGTACATCGCGGAAAACGCGGTTACGGGCGCAGCAGTAGGTTTGCCGTGCTGCCAATCACCTTTCTCCACACCACTACCGGCAATATCGACATGCGTGAACGCCAAAGGCGACTCACTGCCAAGGTCATGTTCATCAAGCCCGGAGGCAATGGCTAAAAACGCCATTGGGAATTGATGCCCACGCGGCGTCGTGGCCGAGGGCCCATTATTTGATGACAGCACATCATCCGCGTGTGTGCGCGCCCGGATAAAGTCATAATCTTCGCGCCGGCTAAGAGACGGTTCGCCCATGTCGCCCCACAAAGCGCCTGCCGCGACGAGTTGTTCAGCAATATTAGCCTGCTCCGCGACACCGTTCTGTACATAACCAGTGTATGGCCCAAACGCAATCGCGGCGTGCCCGGTCAGTGTCGCCATGGTGAATATTTCGGACTGAGTATCTGGGGCGGCATCCAGCGCCAGCTCGCGCAAATGTGACAACACATCGGCTAAAACCATGCGCCCTTCTGCGTCAGTGTTGCCGACTCGGACGCGCTTACCGGCGTGCCCCTGAATAATTTCATCCGGCACGAAAGCGTCGCTGCCAATACTGTTACGCACAACACCCAGCTCCGCCACCACGTGTAAACCTTTTGGCTGCGTATCAGCAAGCGTGCGCATAAGCCCCGCCACCGCAGCCGCTCCGCCTTTGTCGCGACTCATGCCAGCCATATGCCCATTCACTTTTAAATCTGCGCCACCGGTATCAAAAGTGATGCCCTTGCCTGCCAGAAATAGCGATTTGGTAATGGGGCCGCTTCCGGTGTAAGTCAGCCTGACCACGCGAGGTTGATGACGCTCCACCTTAACCGACGCGCGGGCCACGGCATGAAGCAAGGGGTAGTCTTGCCTGAGCGTCGTATCATCATCAATCACGGCGACACTCACGGCACTGCCTGCGAACGCTTGTTGGCAGTACTGCGCAAACGCAGGCGGTGCCATGCGCTCAGGCTCGGTACCACACAAATCACGTGCCACGCGTTTACCCGCTTCAACAGCATTTAAATACCCACACTGTGCGTCATTGAGACCAACGATGCCGATGTATTCAATCGGCTCGACTGTATTTTCACCTTTGGACTCTCGCGCTTCCAGTGGTTGCCAGAGCGCCTGAGTCATGCCCAAGAAAGCAGCCTCTAGCGCTTTGGCATATTTGGCATCCGTGACTTTTAATGAAACCATGAGTAATGGTTTCTCAATACCGGCTTCACGCATTACGCCTGCGGCCTGATGAGCAACGTCAAATATTCTGCGTACATCGTCATAGTAACGGTCAAGTCGACCGGTCGGAACATGCAGTAACCGCCCACCGGGCAATTCATTGTGTGCCAAAAGGCAGATTTCTTTTCCGACACGCGCATCAATTCGTTTCTGCGCTTCCAACGCGGGTGCCACACCTCCCAGTTGCTGACTGTCTAATGTGTCGGATATCACCACGGCAGCGTCAAACTGGCTAAATGTTTGAGGGTCATTTAACGAAGAAATCGCAATGGCTTTAGGCGCAGGCATAGTTAATCCTATTTAAAACGTGAATTTACACTGAGTATTGTGCACTGGGCTCTGCGGCTAACTCAAGACCTTCGAGCGGTAATATCAGCTGATGCATCGCAGAATGACTCGGCAATCCAACGTGCAACCCGACCAAGCGGATACCGCGCCCGTTCGCTCGGGCAAACGCTTCGGCCATCAACTCGTCGAAGTACGCGCGTTTCCACTGCCCGGTTTTGTGTTCAACCGTTGTTTGTTGAAAATCGTTAAACTTTAGCTTCACACCCTGTGAAGCAATCAGCGGCGTACTCTGGGATGATTTAGTTGCTCGCTGAAGCAGGCTGTCGTGAAGTTTGTGTACAATGGCAAGGCACTCGTCCAGGCTGGTTATATCTTCTGATAGTGTACGCTCTACTCCTATCGACTTACGCTGACGTTGTGTGCTTAATTCGCGTTCATCAATTCCATGGCTGCGCTCCCACAACACGGGACCAAACTTACCAAACTCTTTTACCAGACGTTCCAATGGATAGCTCCTCACATCATTACAAGTATATAGACCCAGCCGATGCAATTTTTCAATCGTGACTTTGCCAACACCGGGTATTTTTCGAAGCGGCAGCGTGCGTACAAATCCATCCACTTGGTCTGGGGTGATGACGCACAGGCCGTCAGGTTTGTTTTCATCGCTGGCGATCTTCGCCACGAACTTAATCGGCGCAACGCCTGCCGAGGCCGTCAGTCCAAGTTCATTGTGAATAGTGCGGCGTATATCTTCCGCTATCAGCGTTGCACTGCCACCGAAGCGGCTGCAGTCAGTGACATCGAGATAGGCTTCATCCAGCGACAAAGGTTCTATCTTGCTGGTGTAGCGCGCAAAGATAGCGCGGATCTTTTTTGATTCAGACGAGTAAACATCCATACGCCCCTTGAGAAGCACCAAGTTTGGGCACAATCGCACGGCGTGGGCCGTTGCCATCGCTGAGCGCACACCGAATTTGCGCGCAGGGTAATTACACGTACTGATAACACCTCGACGCTCAGAGCTGCCTCCAATAGCGATGGGCACATGCCTTAGCCTCGGGTTATCACGCATTTCCACTGCCGCATAAAAACAGTCCATATCGACATGGATAATTTTTCGCACAACAGAACCACTTAACTGTATAGATAGACAGTATATTGACGTTAATTTAATGGGTTTGCAACTCATTTGGGGTTTTGACACTCGGTGTTGAACCACATGAGCGCAACCGTTTTTTGTCAGGCTGACTCAAAGTAACGCACTTTACCTGGCATTCACATTGACATAACCTACGCCTTCACACTGCTCACCAATGATACGCAACGACGGAGGTCACCTAATGCCGCAGACCGCAACGCGCATACAACATGTGGTTATTTTAGGTGGCGGCACCGCAGGGTGGCTATCAGCGGCAGTGCTCAGTCATACCTTACGCCATCGGTCAATTCAGGTTACGCTAGTCGAATCGGATCAGATAGGCACTATCGGCGTGGGTGAAGCAACGATCCCAACGTTTGTCGATACCTTGCGCAGCTTAGGTATTGATGAGGCTGACTTTATTCGACGCACTCAGGCAAGTTTCAAGCTGGGTATCCGATTTGATGACTGGCTCAGTCAAGGTCAGAGTTATTTACACCCTTTTGGACAAGTGGGGCAACCTGTTAATCATCTGGATTTTTTCCATTACTGGCAATCTGCTTATCAGCGTCAGCAAGCTGCACCGTTCGAGCAATATTCACCGGCCGCGCACATGATTGCGCACAATCGGTTCTACGTCCCTCAAAATGCCGCTGGTACGCCAATACAGGGCGCCGCATACGCATTGCACATTGATGCTGGGTTAGCGGCCCAATTTTTCAGAGAATATGCTGAAAAACGGGGCGTTTCACGTATTGAAGGCAAAGTCACTCGCGTTGGACATCATATCAATCACGACATAAGCCACCTTGAGATCGAACGCAGTAAAGGAACAGAAAAGGTTGCCGGCGATTTGTACATTGATTGTAGCGGATTTGCGGCTCGGTTGATTGGCACTGAAATGGATAGCCGTTTTACGGATTGGTCGGATTTTTTACCTGTCAATCGTGCTGTCACCGTTCAAACAACGGTTGGCGAACTTGCTCCAGTAACCGTTGCTAAAGCACAGCCCTATGGCTGGAGTTGGCACATTCCCCTGCAACATCGAACCGGTAACGGGTACGTCTTTTCACGGCAAGATTGCGACGACGAGACCGCGTTGAACACGTTGCTCAGGCAGGTCGCCGGAGAGTGCGTGAACGAACCACGTTTCATCAACTTTACCAATGGATTTCGGTCACAAAGCTGGAAAGGTAATTGCGTCGCCATCGGTTTGGCGAGTGGGTTTTTAGAGCCTTTGGAGAGCACCGCCATTCACTTGGTGAGTAAGAGTTTGCGACAGCTGTTAAAGCTTTTTCCGGAAACCACTGATTGTGCTGCACTCGCCTCAGAATACAATCGTGTGTTGAGCGAGGATTATAATGAAATACGCGATTTTCTCGTGTTCCATTATTGCACCACCCAGCGTGACGACACGCTTTTCTGGCAACGTTTGCGTGAAAATCCTCTTCCGGACACGCTACAGCATAAAATCGCATTGTTGAAAAACAATGGGTGGGTAGATACCCCGTCTCAGTGTCTTTTCCAAGCCGTAAGCTGGTATGCGATTGCCAGTGGTATGCAAACCTTACCGATGCGTGATTTTAGTTTGTGTGATCCCGCAGGAACAGCGCAAGCGCAAACCCTGTTGCAAACACTGCCTAAACACATTCAACGCAGTGTTGAACCGCTTCCACGCCACCGAGACTTTATTGAGAAACATTGCCAATCGCCGCCCTTGGAGACCCTGAGTCAGAGTAGCCTTTAAATAATTTTGTTCTTTTGCCACTCAGCGAGTTTTTCCTGACGGGCCTCTTCGCGAGCCATCCTCGCCAGCTTGCGGTCGCACGGTTCTGGGCAATCACAGGCTTTTGATATACCAATAGCGCCTAACCCGCCGCAACTGCCGGCAATCGTTTTACGCTGAAATACATACCCTACTGCCATGGCCAGTACCATCGCGAGGAAAAATACGAAAGCCAAAATAAACGTACTCATCATAAACTATCTCTACCCCTATCTTTGAAATCGTAAACTACGGTGTCACTGTCGTGACATCGCGCTCAAATGCGCTTGAGATCCATTCAACAAACTCATCACCTTCTTTGCTGATAAGCAGCACAGCCAACTCATTTTCTTCGGCCAAGTTCATGGCTTCGGCAGCTCCCTTCACTAACAGTGCGGTTGCGAGACCATCAGCGGTCATTGCTGACGGATGCACCACAGTCACCGACACAAGATTATGTTGTATCGGGTAGCCTGTACGCGGGTCGATAATGTGCGAGTACCGCACGCCATCCTGTTCATAATAGTTGCGGTAATCACCAGACGTGGCAATACCGTTGTTACCAATTTCGATGATTTTTTGTAATGATCGTTCCGTCGATACCGGTTTTTCTATCGCAATGCGCCAGCGCTGGCCATTAAGCTTAGTTCCCGCGACACGCATTTCTCCGCCAATTTCAACCAGATAATTATCTAATCCTTGAGCCTCCAGCACGCTGACAACGGCATCGACGCCATAACCCTTTGCAATCGTGCTGAGGTCAACATACAGCGCAGGCAATGCTTTGTGAGCACTATTGCGACCAAGGATCAGTTTTTCTATGCCGGTTTGTGCAAGTGTTTGCTCCACTACCGGTTTAGCCGGTACTTTTTCAGCGCGCTGAGTTGGACCAAAACCCCATAAGTTAACCACGGGGCCTATCGTAATGTCTAACGCACCATCTGTGAGCTCGGCAATGCGCTTAGCTTCTGACATTACTGCCAATGTTTCCGCTGACAAAGGGAAAGTGTCTTTGCCGTTGTATTGATTAAATCGCGACAACTCCGACGCTGGATCATAAGTCGACATGAGCGCATTCACACGAATGAGGGTATCTTCAATGTCCTGATGCACGACGACGTCATCAACCCCTTCGATTGGCGAGTACTTGACGTTGTAAGTGGTACCCATCGTTGAACCTTGCAGATGCACTTCAATAGGGGTTCTATCTGCGCAGGCACTCAGAAATAGTAAACCGCTTAGAATAAGGACTATTTGCTTCACACTATTGCTCTTTTCTCGCAAAAAAAGAGGGCTAAAAGCCCCCTTCAATTCAATGTTCACTGAACTAATGGCTGATTAACCGCCAAAGTCATCCAGCATGATATTTTCGTCTTCAACACCAAGCTCTTTGAGCATGTTAATGACTGCAGCATTCATCATGGGCGGACCGCACATATAGAACTCACAATCTTCTGGTGCAGGATGATCCTTCAAGTAATTTTCTAGCAGTACCTGATGGATGAAGCCGGTGTGGCCTTCCCAGTTGTCTTCAGGTTGAGGATCGGAAAGTGCAACATACCAATTAAAGTTTTCGTTCTCTTTTTGCAGCATATCGAAATCTTCTACGTAGAACATTTCGCGCAAAGAACGAGCGCCATACCAGAACGTAATCTTGCGATCAGTATTCAGACGACGCAACTGGTCGAAGATATGCGAACGCATGGGTGCCATACCAGCACCACCGCCAACAAACACCATTTCAGCATCGGTATCTTTGGCAAAAAATTCACCAAACGGCCCTGAAATCGTGACTTTATCACCTTCTTTAAGACTCCAAATAAAGGAACTCATTTTACCCGCAGGTAAGCTTAAATTGTTTGGCGGAGGCGTGGCGATACGCACATTCAGCATGATAATCCCCTCTTCCTCGGGGTAATTTGCCATTGAATACGCACGGATTGTCTCTTCATCCACTTTTGATTCAATATCGAAGAAGCCGAAACGCTCCCAGTCACCGCGATATTCAGCAGGAATGTCAAAATCCTTGTACTTAACATGATGAGGTGGCGCTTCAATCTGAATATAACCACCGGCGCGGAACGGTACGCTCTCACCATCAGGGATCGCTAGCTTAAGTTCTTTAATGAAGGTCGCCTCGTTATTGTTAGAAATAACTTCGCAATCCCATTTCTTAATACCGAACGTTTCTTCCGGTAATTCTATTTTCATGTCCTGCTTGATAGACACCTGACAAGACAAACGGCAACCCTCACGCGCTTCGCCTTTGGTGATGTGGTCAAGCTCTGTCGGTAATATCTCACCACCGCCCTCTTTCACATCAACGCGGCACTGGCCACAAGAGCCACCACCACCACACGCTGATGACACGAAAATACCTGCATCAGCTAAAGCACCCAGCAACTTTCCACCGGGAGATGCTGTCAGTACTTTGTCGGGATCATCATTGATCATGATCTTCACGTCGCCGCTGGGTACCAACTTCGACTTTGCGAACATGATGATGAAAACCAAGGCGAGAACGATGGCGATAAACATGCCTACGCCAAGGTAAATTTCAATTTGATTCATACCTAATGACCTGCCTTAATAATTAAAGTTGAATGCCGGTGAACGATTGGAAACCTAAAGCCATTAGACCTGCAATCATAAACACTGAGCCCAATCCGCGAACACCGTCAGGCATATCAGCGTACTTAAGTTTTTCACGCACTGCGGCAAGCAATGTAATTGCGATCGCCCAACCAATGCCGCTACCTAATCCGTAAACGATACTTTCAGTGAAGTTGTATTCGCGCTGAACAGCGAAAGCAACACCACCGAAAATAGCGCAGTTTACGGTAATGAGCGGTAGGAAAATCCCCAGCGCGTTGTACAGTGCTGGGAAAAACTTATCCAGGCTCATTTCCAAAATCTGAACCAGAGCAGCAATTACGCCGATAAAGGTCAAAAAGTTCAGGAAGCTTAGATCTGCGTCTGGAAAACCGGCCCACGCCAATGCGCCAGGCGCAAGAATGTTGACGTAAATAACCTGATTAACCGGCACTGAGATGACCAGCACAACGATAACCGCAACGCCAAGGCCCATCGATGTTTTCACTTTTTTCGATACGGCTAAGAATGTACACATCCCCAAAAACAGAGACAATGCCATGTTTTCAACAAAGATTGAGCGTACAAGTAGTGAGATATAATGTTCCATGTCTTATTCCTTCGGCTCAACTTGTTCAGGTCGGATAGTACGAATAAACCAGATCATACCGCCAATCAAAAAGAACGAACTGAACGGTAGAATCAGAAGGCCGTTACCTTGATACCAGCCACCGTTTTGCACCAGCGGCAAAATTTCGAATCCTAAGATAGTACCAAAACCAGCCAGCTCTTTAATCGTACCAATCACGATAAGGATGAATGAGTAACCCAAACCGTTCCCAATACCATCAAGGAAGCTCATCAGAGGCGGGCTCTTCATCGCGTAAGCTTCAGCACGCCCCATAACGATACAGTTGGTGATAATCAAGCCCACAAATACCGACAACTGCTTCGATATTTCATACGAATAAGCTTTCAGGATTTGGTCAACAACGATCACCAGTGATGCGATTATCGTCATTTGGATAATGATCCGCACACTGGAGGGAATATGATTACGAATAATCGAGATAAATAAATTTGAAAACGCCACAACGGTCGTCAACGCCAGCGACATCACCAACGCTGTTTCTAACTTGGTGGTAATTGCCAGTGCAGAACAAATACCCAGTACATGCAGCGCAATTGGATTGCTATCTAAAATTGGCCCAAACAGGGCTTTTTTCATTTCTTTTACATCAGCCATTCTTAAAGCCCCTTACGAACGCCATGATTGATTTTTAAGGTACGGACCGTAACCATTTTCACCGGCCCAATAAGTCAGCGTATTTTCAACGCCATTACTGGTAAGCGTAGCGCCGGAAAGCGCATCAACGGCATACGGGTTGTCATTACCCGCTTGCTTTTTGACCTGAATCGCAACATCGCCATTTTGGTATAGCTTTTTGCCATCCCACTTAGCCTGCCAGCTAGGGTTTTGAATTTCACCACCCAGCCCTGGTGTTTCCTGATGTTGATAATAAATCAATTCGCGTACCGTTTTACCATCTGCATCCACTGCCAGGAAGCCGTACATCAAGCCCCACAGACCACTACCATGCACCGGCAGCACGATACGACTCACATCGCCGGCTTCATTCTTAACGATGTAAACATTCGCCACGTTGGCACGACGTTGAAACCCAACATTGCTATTTTCCACGCGAACACTGGCCTCAGGATCTTTAGCCGACGTGTACATGTCGTAGTCGCCATCTTTCTCGACGTAGTTATCCGTACCCAATTCAACATAACGCTCTTCGACAAACTCGTCATAAATGGCTGAGAGTTCCTCGTTGCTTAAGCCCGCTTCGTATAAGCCGGCAGCAGTAAGAATATTTGATTTTTTGTCAATCGCCGCGTTGGTTTGCTGTAGTGAGCGAAGGCCCACCGCAGCACCCGAGACAACAATTGAACATACCAGACAGACGGCGACTACAACGCCGACGGTTTTTCCGAAAGTTTCTTTCTTAGCCGACACGTGCAAGTCTCCGTTTAATATTGCTCTGCGCTACAAAGTAATCAAACAATGGCGCCCACAAGTTAGCGAATAAAATGGCCAACATAATACCTTCAGGGAAGGCCGGGTTAAGAACACGAATCAACACCGTCATAAAGCCAATAAAGATACCGTAAGCCCATTTACCTTGATTGGTGAAAGAGGCCGATACGGGGTCAGTCGCCATGAAGAACATACCGAATGCCAGACCGCCGATTACAAAGTGCCAGTAGAATGGCATGGCAAACATTGGATTGGTGTCACTGCCAATGAGGTTTAACAGTGACGCAAAAAACGCTACACCTAAACCAACACCCGCAACGATTCGCCAGCTGGCGATGCGCATGTAAATGATAAACAAACCACCCAGCAAAATTGCCAACGTAGAAACTTCACCGACTGAGCCAGGAATATTGCCAAAAAACGAATCCCACCAGAGTGATAGGTCATTGAATGAGTTGGTCACATTACCCATTTCGCCAGTCGCCGCTTTACTCAACCAAGTCGCACCTGAGTAGCCATCGGCCATTTGCGCGGCAACCCACGGATTATCGCCTGAAATTTGCGCTGGGTAAGCAAAGTAAAGAAACGCACGACCCGACAACGCAGGGTTAAGGAAGTTACGCCCTGTGCCACCGAAAATCTCTTTCGCGATAACAACACCAAAGGTGATACCTAACGCTACTTGCCATAAAGGAATGGTCGCGGGCAACGTCAGCGCGAAAAGCACTGAGGTGACGAAGAAGCCTTCGTTAACCTCATGTTTGCGAATAGAGGCAAACAGTACTTCCCAAAAACCACCCACGACAAAGGTCACGGCATAGATAGGCACGAAGAAACACGCGCCGTAGAACAGCATGGATAGCCAACCAGAATCAGCCGTTAGTGTGCCGCCTAACGCGGTAAATAAACCAGCTTGCCAACCATCATACAATGCGCCACCCGCTTCAATTGCGATTGACGCCTGCAGCCCAACGTTGTACATGCCGTAAAACATGGCTGGGAATGTTGCCATCCACACCATGATCATGATGCGTTTTAGGTCAATACTGTCACGAACATGCGTTTGCGCTTTGTTGACCTTTCCTGGGGTATAAAAAATAGTCGCGGCTGCTTCATACAGCGCATAAAACTTTTCATACTTTCCACCCGGCTCAAAATCCGGCTCGATATCTTCTAAAAATGTTTTTAAACCCATGACTTAGCCCTCTTTCTCGATGGTCGTCAAACAATCGCGCAATATGGGACCGTAATTATATTTGCCTGGGCAAACATAGGTACAAAGTGCCAAGTCCTCTTCGTCTAATTCAAGACAACCAAGTGATTGTGCGCTATCGGTGTCACCGGAAATAATGTCGCGTAAAAGCAAGGTCGGGATAATATCAAGCGGCATAATGCGCTCGTAATTCCCGATCGGAACCATGGATCTGTCTGACCCATTTGTTGTTGTTGTCATGTCGAACTGGCGATTACCGCTCAGGTGGCCGAGATAGGCCCGAGTCACAGAGTGTTTATCGCTGCCAGGAGTGATCCACCCGAACAAACGCTTCTCGCGGTCTTCCTTCAGT
This sequence comes from Alteromonas oceanisediminis, assembly GCF_018474025.1. Lineage (GTDB taxonomy): Bacteria > Pseudomonadota > Gammaproteobacteria > Enterobacterales > Alteromonadaceae > Alteromonas_E > Alteromonas_E oceanisediminis. The sequence goes on from NZ_JAHCTA010000003.1 coordinate 72,693, forward strand.
AACGAAACCTGAACGTGATAGCGCCCGAGGTAACCATGCACACCCGTCGCATTGGTGCCCATGAGTACTGAACCAGATACTGCTCTAACGTCACCGTCAATGCGTTCGTTAGCGGTTAATTCGGTGATCGACGCACCCAATACGGTGCGAATCAAACGCGGTTTAACAGCCGCTGGGCCACCTAACGCGATCACACGGTGGTTGTTCAACTTGCCTGTGGTAAACAACTGGCCAAACGCAATCACGTCTTGATAGCCAATGTGCCACACGGTTTTCTTCATGCCAACGGCATCAAGATGATGAATATGCGTACCCACGAGACCCGCTGGGTGTGGGCCAGCAAACTCATTGACTTCAACACGGGGACCGGTTGGCGTAAAATCGTTACCACTGGCTTTATTAACGAAGATTTTGCCTTCGGTTAATGTGCTCAATACCGCTAACCCGTTATCGAATGCTTCACGGTTTTCGTTGATGATCACCATGGGGTCAGCCGCAAGCGGGTTGGTGTCCATAACAGAAACGAATATCGAATTGGGTTTAGAATCCAATGCGGGTATTTTGCTGAACGGGCGCGTACGTAATGCCACCCAAAGGCCTGACTCGTTGAGTTGCTCTACGACGCGTTGACGGTCTAAATCCGCCAATTTGTCAGGCGCAACTGACTCAAACGTCACCTGCTCATCGCCTGCAACCTGAATAACCACCGATTGCAAAACACGTTTTGCACCACGATTGATTTCAACCACCTCACCGGCTGCGGGTGCAGTAAAACGAACGCCCGGATTCTTTTTATCTTCAAAAAGCATCTGGCCTTTCTTTACTACATCGCCAACTTGCACATGCATAGTCGGCCGCATACCAACGTATTCTTCGCCCAACACAGCCACTCGTGTAACGGCGACACCGTCAGTGATTTGCTGCTCAGGCGCTCCCTTAATCGGGAGATCCAAACCTTTCTTGATTTTTATCATACGCTATTGCACTACTCTAATTACAAAACCTGATTTTACTAATCCACGCACCCATGTTTTCGCCTGAAAACAGTGATTGAGAGCTACTAAAATAAGGCTTCCGTACGTTGTTAAATGACACCTTCGAATAACGTTTACGTTATTTTATTGTTGGCGATACCGACAGGCCAGATACTCCTGCGGCTAGAGAAGTTACGACAAGACGTTCGCAACTCAACCGCTGCATTTTAACACTAACCGCTCAGGGAGTGCTAATCAAAATCACCTAAACATTGGAATTATAATGCATTAGTGTCCAAATTTGTAGACGCGATCACGCCCGTCATTGATGTTCTGTAAAACCATCAGGTTTATTCGAATTCACCACGTATTGTCAGCGTAAATAAAAAAGGCTCGGTTCCGATTTAAAATCGAAGCTAAGCCTTTGTAGTTCGCTAGCCAACGTCAGTGTTGTTCAATCACGCTGTCAATGACTCACCATCAACCCCATTTTAGTTTTTTTATTTTTACCAATACGCCTGAGGGTCAACGTCAGCCTCGTAATCAACACCCTCATACGCAAAACCAAACAGCTGCAGAAAATCACGGTGGTAACCCTCGTAATCAGCAAGCTGATGAAAATTGTCTTGCGTGACTTGGTCCCAAAGTTGTTTCACTTTTGCCTGTGTAGCCTCGTTAGTTTCCTTGTGGTCCATACGGTAGCGACGCATGTCATCGGTTGGCGCATTCTCAACGCATAAGCGCAGGGAGAACAATCCTGCGATCTGTTCAATACACCCCTCGTGAGTCCCTTCTTCTTTCATCACTTTGTAAATCAGAGAAATGTATAAAGGCATTACCGGTATGGCAGAACTCGCTTGCGTTACCAGCGCCTTGAGCGACGAAACATGCGCATCAACATTCTGTCCCGCATGCTCGTCACGAATGGCTTTCGCCGCGCGATCCAGATCTTCTTTCGCCTTGCCGATAGTCGCCTGCCCGTATATTGGCCACGTCAGCTCTTTGCCAATGTAGGTATACGCCGTCGTTTCGCAGCCATCAGCCAAACAATCTGCTTCAGCCAGAGCCTTCAACCATAGCTCCCAATCTTCACCGCCCATCACTTTCACAGTGTCATGGATTTCTTGCTCAGTGGCTGGCTCCAGCGTGACATTATGAACACGATCCTTATCAGTATCGTAGGTTTTTGTGGTGTATTCCTGACCCACTGGTTTGAGGGTCGATTTGAATACCTCACCCGTTGCTGGATCAGCGCGGCGCGGCGATGCGAGAGAGTAAACGACTAGATCCACCTTGCCCAAGTCTTGTTTAATCGTCTCAATGGCCTGTTGTTTGAGTTCGTTCGAAAAGGCATCGCCATTAAGCGTCTTTGCGTAAAGATCAGCCTGCTTTGCTTGTTCATGAAATGCTGCGGTGTTATACCAACCTGCGGTTCCTGTTTTGCGCTCGCTGGGTGCTTTTTCAAAGCACAAGCCCAACGTTTTAGCACCATAACCAAACGCTGCGGTAATTCGTGAAGCAAGTCCATACCCAGTGGAACAACCGATGACCAAGACATTTTTTGGCTGTTTGCTGGTAGCATGAAACACGCCCGCATGCGATTTAATGTAATCAATTTGCTGCTCAACGGATTTCGCGCAACCGACCGGATGCGCATTGGTGCAGATAAAGCCACGTACCTTGGGTTTAATAACCATAACTATTCCTAATCAATAAGCTAGCTGTATTGTAAACGCTAAGGCGCTGATAACAACTCGGACGACACGTCGACGAGGGTTCACTCTCGGTTTTCATAGTAAGCCTGCTCAGACAATTTATGGTATCGCTTTACCCCTTGATAGAAGCGTTGATAAGCCGCATAGATCCTTGCAAAATCTGCATCTTGCGCTGATTTCTCTGCCATCACCTCTTCTGTCGCTTGCTTCAGAGCTGCCAAAACATCCTCAGGCAACGGCTTTACATTAACGCCATGTTCATTGATGAGTTGTTGCATCGCGTTATTGTTTCGGGCGGTATATTCGTCGTGCATATCTTGGTTCACGGCACGTGTCGCAACATCAACGATGGCCTGAAGGTCTTTGGATAGGGCCTCATATGCCGCCTTATTCACAATGAACTCCAGCACTGTGCCGGGCTCATGCCAACCAGAATGATAGTAATTGTTCGCCGCATTGTGCAGGCCAAAAGCGAGATCATTGTACGGCCCTACCCACTCAGTGGCGTCAATTGCCCCCGTTTGCAGCGAGGTGAATATCTCCCCTCCCGTCAGTGTTACGGGTACTCCGCCCACCTTTTTAAATACTTCACCGCCTAAACCGGGAATGCGCATATTTAAGCCTTTGAAGTCTTCCAGGCTATTAATTTCATTTTTGAACCATCCAGCCATTTGCACACCGGAATTCCCACCAGCAAAAGGGATCACGCCAAAGGGTTCGTAAATTTCACGCCACAGTTCAAGCCCACCACCGTAATGTAGCCATGCATTCATCTCTGTGACATTCATGCCAAACGGAATAGCCGAGAAAATCGGCGCTGCAGGGATCTTGCCTTTCCAATAGTAGGCTCCCGCGTGGCCCATTTGCGCAGTGCCTTGAGAAACCGCATCAAACACTTCGAAACCGGGGACTAGCTCACCGGCACCGTAAACGCGCACTTCAAGCCGGCCGGCAGACATCTCATTAACATAACGTGCAAACGTTTCTGGCCCACGCCCCAATCCCGGAAAGTTTTTTGGCCATGCCGTCACCAACTTCCAACGATAAGTTTTCTGCGGTGGAGTGTCGATCTGAGCTCCCGTCTGAGTGGGTTGCTCAGCAGAGCACCCAACCAATAAAAGCAGGGTAACAAAAAGAAAACAGATTATTTTTTGCATGGTTTAGTTTACCTGTAAAGTCAGTTGTGAGAATGGCGGTTCAGGGCGGCGTAGCAAGCATCCATCAGTATAGGACGTCCGGCAGGTACGTGGCTAAATTTGGCCAGATCATTAGCAGCGCCAGTAACACGAGCTGGATAACAATAAATGGTAATACACCGCGATAAATTTGCGCCGTTTGAACAGTCGGTGGCGCTACGCCACGCAAGTAAAATAATGCAAAGCCAAACGGTGGTGTTAAAAATGAGGTTTGTAAATTCACCGCCAGCATGATCCCCAGCCACACAGGATCAACCCCCATCATTAGTAATACCGGTGCGACTATGGGCACCACCACAAAGGTTATTTCGATAAAATCGAGAATGAAGCCCAGTAAGAAAACCACCAGCATCACGACTAAAATTGCCGCAATGGTGCCGCCCGGTAACGAAGAGAAGTACGTGTGAATGAGCTCCTCGCCCCCAAATCCGCGAAATACCAATGAAAAGACTGACGCACCAATTAAAATTAAAAACACCATTGAAGTGATTTTGCTGGTCTCGACCAGCACCTCCCAGCATTGGGACCGGGTTAGCGAGCGCTTGGCCAGCGCTAGAATCAAAGCGCCCGTCGCACCCACACCTGCCGCTTCGGTGGGCGTGGCAAACCCAGTGATTATCGCACCCAGAACCACAAAAATGAGTATCAATGGCGGTAGCAAAGCCCCGAATACCATCGACCATGCGATGGGCTGCTTGGGTTCGGTATGATGGGGTACGCCACTATTGTGCCTAAACGCGAGTGCAATCACGTACGCAGAATACAAGCCGACTAAAATTAAACCCGGCACTATCGCTCCAACGAATAAATCCCCAACCGACACTGAGTCCGGTGAAAAAATTCCCATATTCAATTGTGCCTGTTGATAAGCACTGGAGAGCACATCGCCGAGTAAAACCAGCGCAATGGAAGGCGGAATAATCTGACCAAGTGTGCCAGTTGCGCAAATCAGCCCAGTACTGAGTTCAGGGCTATAACCGCGTTTCAGCATGGTCGGCAATGACAAAAGCCCCATGGTGACAACCGTGGCGCCAACAATCCCCGTACTTGCTGCGAGCAACATTCCGACAACGATAACCGACACCGCCAGCCCCGCTGGGAAACGCCCACTCAAGACTTGCGCCATAGCATTAAGCAACTGCTCAGCAATTTTAGATTTTTCCAATAGCACGCCCATGAATACGAACAATGGCACAGCAATCAGGGTCGTGTTCGTTAAGATGCCATACAGGCGACTGGGCAAAGCGTGCAGGTAACTGGCATCAAACCCACCCAGAAGAATACCGATACCCGCGAATAACAACGACGTTCCCGCCAACGAGAGTGCTACCGGAAAACCCAACAGTAGGACCAGACAAACACAGGCAAATAGAATTAACGCCATGTATTCCATTAGCGAGGCTCCGAGTCAGTGCGAAGCACATTGATATAGCGAATGATGTCAGCAATACCCTGCAGAAACATCATGATACAGAACATCGGAATTAGACTTTTCAACAAGAAAACCAACGGTAAACCACCCGCTTCCTGAGAGGACTCCAACAAGCTCCAAGAGCGCGCAACGTAATCCCAACTCATGACGAAAATAAACACACAAACAGGAAACAGCAGTAAAACCGTACCCACGATATTGACCCATGCCTGCCCGCCTACACCGAAGCGGCGGTAAAAAACGTCGACTCTGACGTGACCATCTTCACGCAGGGTGTAGGCTGCCCCCAACATAAAAACCATCGCATGCAAGTACATCACAGACTCTTGCAGGGCGAGCCAGCCTATGCCAACACCGTAGCGCAACACCACCACCAAAAACGTAATCAACGCCATGAGCAATATGGCAAGGCTGACCGCTTTGCCAAGGGTTTGATTGAACCGGTCGATAAATCGACTTAATGCCAACACACCAATCCTTCTTTGTTGCTTTTCTTTTTATTAACATCAAGATTACGTGTTTGCAGGCATGGTACGCAACCGAAAATAAAAAAACCCTACACTGTGTCGCCACAGGCAGGGTTTTTATTTCTGAAAAACATGCGTTCTACACGCGATGTGTTACAGAATATCGAGTAGTTCAACGTCAAACACAAGCGTGCTGTAAGGTCCGATTGCGCCGCCAGCACCTTGCTCGCCGTAGGCAAGATTATGCGGTACGTACAAACGCCATTTCGCACCCACACTCATCATTTGCAGAGCTTCGGTCCAGCCTTTGATCACGCCGCCTACCGGAAACTCTGCTGGTTGCCCGCGATCGTAACTGCTGTCGAACACAGACCCGTTGAGTAAGGTGCCGTGATAATGCGTTCTTACCTGTGAATCAGCGGTCGGCTTGGGGCCATCAGCATCAGTCAGAACTTCATACTGGAGACCGGAAGCGGTGACATTCACTTCGTCGCGCTTTGCGTTTTCAGTCAGAAATTTAACGCCCTCTTCCAACACATCTTTAAATTGCTCAGCCTTGGCGGCTTGCATACGTTCGTGAATGGTGTTGAACGCATTGCGTAATTCATCGTTAGTCACTTGTGACTCTTCGTTGTTAAAAGCGTCTTTGAGACCTTCAGCAACGGCGTCTAGATCCATGCCTTCAAAGGGATTTGAGGCAAGTTGTTGGCCCATTTGAAAACCAATACCATAACTTCCCTGTAACTCAATTGTTGAATACTTTTCGCTCACGTTTTTTCCCATTAGTTTGAAAGCGCGAGATGATATCATACTAATCGACGTGGCGGGACGGCGTTGCAAAGTCCGCTGAGTTGCGGCGTTTTGCTAAGAGAAGTTAGACACATCCCGCGTGCATCAAGTATTGTTGAAGCCATTTTGATTCTCTGGAGATTGCGATATGAAGGAATTCGACGCGCCGCTGCGCGATACGGTTCGCCATTTAGGCGCTACGCTGGGTAATACAATCAAGCGTGAACTGGGTGATGAATGGTTACAGCGAATTGAAAAAATTCGTAAAGATGGGCGAGCGTCTTACAAAGGCGATGCCGACTGCAGTGCAGAGTTACAAAAGCTATTTCGTGACCTGTCAGACCAGGATTTACTGACCGTTGGTCGTGCTTTTGCGCAGTTTCTGAATCTGGGTAATATTGCTGAGCAGGAGTACAACAGCGCCAACGAAGTGGATGCAACCCTGCAATCGCTGTTTTCACATTTAGCGCGAGCTGAGCTAGCCAACGATGATGTGGTCAACGCCGTCGCTAATCTGAAAATCGACTTAGTCCTCACGGCTCACCCTACGGAAGTCACACGACGTACCTTAATCCACAAACACAGCGAACTGGCCAAATGTTTGACCCAAATCCATCAGGACAACTTAGACGATGCACAGCGTGACCGCGTAGAAGCGCGAATCGCGGACCTGATCAGTCAGGCATGGCACACTGAAGAAATACGCACCGTTCGGCCAACACCCGTTGATGAAGCCCGCTGGGGGTTTTCCGTGATCGAGAATTCCCTGTGGGATGCCATCCCCGAGTTTCTGCGCGACTTCGACGCCCGTTTGCAACAAGGCTACGCGGTTAACCTACCACTTGATGCTAAGCCGGTGCAGTTCAGCAGCTGGATGGGCGGCGATCGCGACGGTAATCCGTTCGTTACCTCGAAAGTCACAGAGCAGGTTTTACTACTCGCCCGTAAACGCGCTGCCAAATTATTCGCCGCGGACCTCGACCGACTGCAAGTTGAATTGTCGATGAGTGCCGCAAACGACGATCTTCGCGATCAGGTCGGCGATGCGCTGGAGCCTTATCGAGCACTACTGCGTCCGCTCGTTTCTAGATTGCAATTCACCCGTGACGACATTGACCGTTACCTTAATGGTAAAGCCAGTGAACCGGAGAAGTGGATCAGCGAACAGAGCGAGCTAATCAACCCCTTAATGAGTTGCTACAACAGCTTGGTTGAGTGCGGCATGCACATCATCGCCGAAGGCTTGCTGACCGACACCATTCGCCGCGCACACTGCTTTGGCATTCATTTACTCAAGCTGGATATTCGCCAAGACTCCGGGCGGCATGCCGACGTATTTGGTGAAGTCACGCGTCATTTGGGCCTAGGCGACTACAATCAGTGGAGCGAAGACGACAAACAGGCGTTTCTTCTGCGTGAGCTAAGCTCTAAGCGCCCGCTTTTCCCGCGTCGTTGGCAGCCGAGTGAAGATGTACAGGAAGTACTTGATACCGCCGCCACCATTGCAAAACATTCGGAGCAAGGCTTCGGTATCTACATTATCTCTATGGCGAGTGAGCCTTCTGATGTAATGGCAGTCCAGCTTCTGCTTCAGGAAATGGGCGTTAGCTGGCCGATGCCGGTCGCGCCGCTGTTTGAAACATTGGATGATTTGAATCATTCACCAGAAGTCATGCGCAAACTACTCGCGATTGACTGGTATCGTGGCTATATTCAGGGCCGTCAATACGTCATGATCGGGTATTCGGATTCAGCCAAAGACGCCGGTGCGCTCGCTGCGGGTTGGGCGCAATATCAGGCACAGGAAGCGTTAGTGTCGCTGGCCGATGAATTCCAGACACAACTGACGTTGTTCCATGGCCGCGGCGGCACCATTGGTCGTGGCGGATTGCCGGCGCACGCCGCTATTCATTCGCAACCTCCCGGTTCCTTGTCGGGTGGTTTCCGCGTCACAGAACAGGGCGAAACCATTCGCTACAAGTTCGGTATGGCCAAGCTGGCTAAACGCAGTTTGGGTATTTACGCCAGCGCCATTATTGAAGCGATGTTGTTTCCACCGCCGCAACCCAAGCAGGCGTGGCGTGATATGATCCAAACCATGGCCGACAAAGGCCGCGATAATTATCGGGGCATTGTGCGAGAGCATCCCGACTTTGTGCCTTACTTCCGTGTTGCAACACCGGAGCAGGAGCTGGGCAAGTTGCCATTAGGCAGCCGGCCTGCTAAGCGCAAACCCTCGGGCGGGATAGAGAGCCTGCGTGCGATTCCGTGGATTTTTGCCTGGGCGCAAACGCGATTGGTGCTGCCGTCTTGGCTGGGCGTGTTGCGCGCTATTGAAGAAAGCTATCAGGGTGATGGCAAACAGATCATCGATGATATGATCGCTGACTGGCCATTCTTCGAGTCTCGCCTGTCTATGCTCGACATGGTTTTTCACAAAGCAGATCCTAATATCAGTAAAGCATACGACGAGCGACTGGTGCCGGATAACCTCAAGCACTTTGGTGAAACCTTGCGCACAGAGCTGACCGATAGTATCCGGTTGTTGTTAACGCTCACTCAGCAGGACAGCGTGATGGAAGGCGATCCGATGGGCAAGGAATCGATGAATATTCGTGCAGGCTACTTACAGCCGTTGCATTATTTGCAAATCGAACTGCTTGAGCGTATTCGCCAATCGGCTGTTGAAGAAGAAGGGCAGCCGGTCAGTGAATCAAAGGCGATACTGGAGCGCGCCATGATGGTCACTATCGCAGGTATCGCTATCGGCATGCGTAACACCGGATAAACCAGCGCTTCGACGTCGATTGGAATACATTGATAGCAGATACAAAAAAACCAGCCTCGGCTGGTTTTTTTATATTGATTGAGTGCGATTATGCGTTCGTGACGAACTCGACACCCATTTGAATATCACCACGCAAGCCGTCTAACATGTCTTCTTTGGCTTTTTGTTCAAAGGCGCTGAGATCACCATAGGGTAGTATCTCTTCAACACCGTTAGCACCTAAACGCACAGGGTGGGCGAAGAACGCCGCATCGTCGCTATCCACTTGAACATAAGTGTATTCAACCACATTGTCACCTTTCATCGCAGCGACCAAAGACAAACAGAAACGCGCTGCAGCCTGGCCCATAGAAAGCGTAGCTGAACCGCCACCCGCCTTCGCTTCGACCACTTCGGTGCCGGCATTCTGAATACGCTTAGTTAAACTCTCCACTTCGTCGTCCGAGAAGCTAACGCCCTCAACCTGCGATAGCAATGGCAAAATCGTTGTGCCGGAATGGCCACCGATAACTGGCACATGAACACCTGCAACATCAATATTTTTAAGTTCAGCGACAAAGGTCTCTGCACGGATAACATCGAGTGTAGTGACACCAAACAATTTATTTTTATCGTAAACGCCTTTGGCTTTTAACGCTTCAGCAGCAATCGCCACTGTGGTGTTCACTGGGTTGGTGATAATACCAATACACGCTTTCGGGCAGGTATCGGCAATGGCATCAACCAAGTTACGTACGATACCCGCATTAATATTGAAAAGGTCAGAGCGGTCCATGCCGGGTTTACGCGGCACACCAGCTGGGATCAACACGATATCGCACCCTTCAAGGGCGTCGTTGAGGTTGTCCTTACCATGGCCGGTCACTTTGACATCAGTAGGAATGTGGCTCAAATCAACGGCAACACCCGGCACAACCGGAGCGACGTCGTAAAGTGATAATGCTGAGCCTGCTGGCAGCTGAGTTTTTAACAATAAGGACAAGGCCTGACCGATACCGCCTGCGGCACCTAAGACTGCTACTTTCATGTTTTTCTCCTACTCGGATAGTGATTGACTGGATTTGCGATCGCGCGACACACTAATGCAATCGCAGAGTAAACTCAATGGCGCGTGGATCGTAAGGCCTATAGTGTAACGATTTTTCTACCAATACGGTATTTGTTAAGGTGAATAAACACTATCTAAATTGCCTATGTGCGTCGCTTACGGCAAAATATAACGAAATTCATCAACCTCTTGGACTTCATGGCCTCCGTTAAGCAAGAACAACTCATCAAAGCGTTTAAAGACTTACTCAAGGCGGAAAGCTATGGATCGCAGGGTGAGATTGTAGAAGCCTTAAAAACACTTGGCTTCGATAGTATCAGCCAATCAAAGATTTCACGCATGCTCAGTAAGTTTGGCGCTGTGCGCACGCGCAACGCACGCGGTGACATGGTTTACTGCCTCCCGCCTGAACTCGGCATGCCCACCGCCAAGAGCCCGCTTAAACAGTTAGTGCTTGATATTGTGCATAACAATGTCATGGTCATTATTCGCACCAGCCCCGGTGCAGCGCAGCTTATTGCGCGCTTGCTCGATTCTTTGTCAAAAAAAGATGGCGTGCTTGGCACTATCGCTGGCGACGATACCATTTTTATCGCCCCCGCCGACGTGAGCAAAATTGAAGAGCTCCGCCTGCGTGTAGAAGCGTTATTTGAGAATGTGTAGTGCGTGACCGCAAGTCCATTGCGGCCACTCCAACAACGCAATTTGACTAGTTTGCAGGCTTAATGACTGAAACTGTATGTCTTATGTCTGGATGATTTTCTAACGCGTCAATCTTTCCGTTATTATCCCAGTCAGTACCGCTAAACGTGTCCGTATCGCGAATCGAAATACATGTGTTGTTCCATCCATCGCACTGTACTCACAACCCTTTAAATTTCAATATATTTAAGGTATTAAAAAACCGGCGCTCGTTGCCTAACGCCGGCTTTTAGATTGTTTCACAGCATTACACTGTGAGGTTGAACTCGATTAGAACGAGTAACGAACCCCTAAGCGTACTTGCCATAATGACGCTTCAGCAACGCGAGTCTCTAATGACGGCGTGATGAAGTCCGAGTAAACATACTGGCCATTGTCATTGATGCTAGCATCGACAACGCGCTGTGAGCGAGGGAAGCTAGCTTCCTCTAGAATGCCCCAATCGTCATTCAACAGGTTACCGAAGTTTTCAATGTTCAAGAATACCTGACCACGATGACCTTCCATAAATCCTGCAAAGTCCTGAGAGATTCTGACGTCAAACTTCGTCCACCATGCACTGTTTACGCTGTTACGAGACATAATCTCACCACGCGCTAGACCTTGCTCATCAATGAAGCTATTAAATGCAGCTAAATCGAAATCAGGTCCATAGATAACCGTCGGATCGTCAGTTTCAGGAATGTAAACTAGGTTATTCGAGATGAAACCAGCGGTACTTCCGAATCCAGGGTCTCCATCAAACACAAAGCTATACGGACGTCCTTCATTAATCGTACCGAATACAGTGAATGACGTGTCATAACCAGGGAAAAACTCTGTCGTGTAGTTAAGATTCAACGTGAAACGATGAGGGATCTCATAGTTTGACGTTGCAGGACCAGGGTTTTCTGTATCAGACACGGCTGAGTTGAAGTAGTTAGAGAACGCTACCGAGCTCGTCATTGGGCTCACGTCTTCCGCGTCAGTGTAGGCATAAGACGCCGCCCAGCGGAATCCATTATCCATTTGCTGACTGAGTGAAAGTGAAATAGAGGTTGTTTGCCCTGAGTCACCCTCAACATTGGTCAAGACGAAGTCTTGTCTACGGCCATTTGTGCTGTCATAGATTGGACGACCGTCTGGTGCTGTTCCTACATTTACGCGAGAAAGATCCTGAATGATGGCTGCATCCTGCTTGTCGGTGAACAAGTAATCCATCATGAAAATCATATCATTTTCAAAGGTATAGGTTGCACCTAAAGCGTATTTCCATTCTGACGGAATTTCAAAGTTAGGATCCTGAGCGTTAATACCGCCGGTACGACCATCACCTGCTGCAACCGCATCAAACAGCTCTTGAGGAATATCGTAAACTGGCTGACCGCCGCCGTTAAAGGCTAGGTCAAACACGGAACGTCCTGAACGGTCCTGAACTTCCTGTTGAATGATGCCGTTGTTGCTAAAGTTATTGGATAACCAAACATTTGGGTTACCGCCTGAGTACAAGCCAATTCCACCGCGAAGTTCCCAGCTTTCATTGAACTGCCAGTTGATACCTAAACGAGGCTGTAAAAGGTCAAGCCCATCTAGGTTTTGCTGATTCGAGAAACCGTAAGCTTCCTGAAAGCTCGCGTTCAATGGCGGTAAATCATCACTTGAGTACCAGTCATAACGAACACCAAACGTGATGCTCATGTCTTGGTCTAACCAATAGTATTCATCTTGTACGTACAACGAGTTGATATCGTAAGAAAACTCAGCAGCAGCTTCTGCAGGGTTGTTCGAAGGCGATGCGTTCTCGTAAGTAATGCGTGAAGGTGTACCTGCGCGGAAATCGTCAATTGACTCAAAGCGATACTCGCCCTCAGCTTCCTGAATAAACAAGTTGAATACGTCAAGCGTCTCCCACTCGTAACCACCAGTGATCACGTGATCGCCCATCAAGTATGTACCGGCTACTTTAAATGTGTCGTTGGTGTAAGTCAGCTTATTGGCATGACGAGAGTCATCAGCACCGAGATATACAACTGCTTCTGCCCCATTGTTTTCCGTGTTGATCTGTACTTCACCGAAGTCTGTGCCGCCTAATGGCGTAACTGCTGCTTCAAAATCTGCACTGCCAATACGAACTTCGGTTGAGAAACTGTCAGTCCAGTCCGAAAATACCGAACCGACATAACTTTCGAATTCGCCACGTTGACGATAGTAGTGATTTGAGAACTCATATTCATCAGCGTCGCCGTCTGATTCGCGGATGATGTCACCATCATTATTATTGTAGATCAATGAAGCGCGATGATTGTCAGCAATATTCCAGTCGAGCTTTAATGTAATTTTCTCATCTTCAACCGGAATTGAACGGACTTCTGCACCTGGATCGTAGTTGTACAAGTCATTCGCAATCTGACGAATTTCGTCAAGCTGCGCCTGAGAAACGCCTTGCACTGGCACTGCTGCATTTGAATCAGCCGCACCACGGTCAAACAATGATGCGCCATCTAATTTTTCATAAGCAACAAAGAAGAAAAGCTTGTCTTCGATCAACTTACCGCCGACGTTAAAGCCATAACGTTTTTCGGAAAACTCACCGAGTTCTAATTCTTGACCTTCAAGGCTGTCGCCACGGAAAGAATCACTGGTGTAATCGTAAAACGCACTACCTTTAAACTCATTACCACCTGATTTAGTCACTGCGTTGATATTACACGCTGTAAAACCACCGTACTGTACATCAAATGGCGCAAGCTCTACGGCAACCTGTTCAATCGCATCGTATGAGAATGGCTGGCGAATGGTTGGATAACCGTTGCTATTCAGACCAAAGTTATCATTTGTTCTGACGCCGTCCAATGTAAAGCTGTTAAACCGCGAGTTTTGGCCAACACATTGAATACCGTCATCACGAGCTTCGTTGATGTAAATGCGCGGGTCGATACGAATAAGGTCTTTAATGTCGCGGTTTACTGCCGGGGCATTTTCCAAATCGAACAAACCGAAGTTTGCTACCGGACCATCTGAACCGTATGAGCTATTAACAACTGCGCCGGTGACTGCGATTCGCTCAACATTCTGCGCTTCTAAACCAACGTTTAAAGGAAGCGTTTCACCCAATGTTAAAAATACGTCATTGATGGTGCGGCTGCCTGATTCATCCGTTACTTCAATCGTGTATGGACCACCAACTTGTAACCCTCTCAAGTTATAGCGACCCGTATTGTTTGATTCGATGGTACGCGTAGAACCATTGCGCATGTCGGTAATGCGGATTGTTGCACCAGCAACAACAGAGCCAGATTCAGTTAACACTGTACCTGAAATGCCTGAGGTGGTTTCCTGTGCCATAGCAACAGACGAAAGGCCTGCTGTCATAGCAACTGCAATCGCTACACGACTGAGTTTGGATTTGAATAACATATGTGTGTTTCCTATTTTAATGTCGTAACGTAAGTGTTGTAACAGTAAGACTGCAGAATCGACGTTTCACAGTGCACTCATCGTGCAAAACGGCCATCTGTCCTAATTAAAAACCCGCTAAAGTCTTAGTGATTTATGTGTCAACTTTATGACAATCATCAGAGATTTTTAGCGGCTCCCGCTGAATAACTTCACAATCGCGAGGAACTCATTGCGCGCACACGTTGTCTGAACTTCGCAACGTTGTGTTTGCCTTGGTTATTATTATTTTTGTTCGCGTATGGTCGCTGTCGGGCGCTTAGATAAACACTGGTCAATGAAATTCAAAATTACTTAAAGATTTGGCAGAAAAATCAGACTGTTACTTTCTTTAAATAAGATTACTTATTGCAATAATTCCGGATAACTGGTGAAATCAACGTAATAAATAAACCCACACCATGATTCTTTTTTGCGACCGTCTCGATTATTTGCCAAAAACCTGTTCTGGATTGTCACGCTCACCGTGCTGTTTATCAGCGCTGGGGTGGGCGCACTTTTAGGTCAAAAAAAAATTTCGGCTTTGCCGCCAATTGCGGACAATTCGTACAAATGTGAACAACGATTGTCGGAAAATCCACAAACCTTTACGGTATACGTGACTGATAATTGGCTCGCAGATGTGTTGTTAAGCACCCTGTGTAATGACGCGGTGATGCGGCGGCAATTTGGCGATGTTCACGTTACCGTGGGCACCAATGATTTCGATACCTTCGAATATATTAACTATGGCATTGCTGACTTAGCATTAGTGAAACAACATCAGATTAATGCATTCGCGAGCGAAAAGGTGCAAGGTTATCAGGCGATTGCGCGCTATCCCGATTATTCAGCCTATTTTATCGCTAAAAATGAGAGGCCTACGCTCAGCAAAGAATATTTGTTAGGCAAGCGCATAGGCCTGCTCGATTATCCCAGCAGCCGGTCTGGGCATATCGAACCGAAAATCAAGCTTCAATCATTGGAAATTAATGAGTCGAATGCAGACATTCGATATTACAATTCACATCAGGAGTTGCGACAGAAGCTGTTAGTCGACGAAGTTGACATTATCGCCTCGTATTGGGACCCCGATGACGCCGGTACGTTGTCGGAAAATTACATTGTACAAATCAATGCTAATGTGTCCGGATCGCGCTGGTTCTTGCGCCAACAGAATCGCAACACGGATCTCATTTGTGCCCTGCAATCTTCACTTGAAGTAATATCGCAAGACCCACCATCCAATTATTATTCGCACATACAACGGCTGCCGCTGGCATCAGTGAGTTGTGCAAATGACTGAGCGCACATTGCATACCAGTACCCTGTTAAGAAGCGGATTGGTGTTTGTCTGTACGCTACTCCTCGCTCAGTTCAGTTTTAGCGTTGCGCACTTACTGAGCTATCAGCATTCAATTGAGCATGCATTACATCAAATCGACGTCAGGGTATCACTGGATGTGGCATCACTGGATTTAGGCGATCCCATGACGAAGCAGACGCTCAATCCACAGCGGGTGGAGCGTTATATCGACACATTAAACTCGCACATTGCGTCGCACATGAGAGTGCCGGAAGTGCAGGTAACGTCAATTCGATATGTGTACGCGCCTGATGACGCCGACTTCGCGTCACAACACAGCTTGTTTGTTATCCCACAGCGTTCATTGCTAGCAACAGACAGTAATCTCGCCATACAGATTGATATTGAGCCTTTGCCGTGGCACCAAAGCTTGACTTTCCATTGGCTGGGTTTGCTAATGGCAATCGTCATTAGCGTACTTTATGCGCGGCGGTTTGAACACAAAGTTGAACGGAAAGCGCATATCCAGCAAAGCGAGCAACGTGTGAAACTGCGCATCGATTTGCCGAAAAAACAAGTGGTGAATGTCGGTACCGGCGCAGCCGTTGATATGCAGAATAAACCATTGTGTTTTTTCACCGCGCTAGTCGAGTACTGTATAGCAAATCCCAACGGTGAGTTGCTACATCATAAGGACGTACCACCGGAATTGGTTGCCCGCGCGAATAAGGTGTTTGCACGGTTAATTGTGTTAGGACACACCAAACGGAAGCGCCCCGATTTCAACGCTAATCTCGAAAAAACCCTGAGTGAAATACGCGCATTACTGGACTTGGTCTTCAATCAAAATGAGCCATGCAAATCACTTTTTTACCCCCCGCGTGCGCAAGGTGAAGGCTCAAGGTCTAAACAACACAGTTATGCGTTAACTGAAATCACCGCCGAACACGTTGAAATAATTGGCTTGTAAAATTTGCTAATGCAGGTTTAAACACGTATCTTTGCGGGAATACCAGCTACAGTCGTTTAATGATGCAAAAGCCGCTAATCATAGCCATTTCTGGCGCTTCCGGTTCTGGAAAGTCGTTATTTACCGAGAATCTTCTGAAAGCATTTGCAGAGCAAGGCCGCCCTGTACAAATACTGCGTGAAGATCACTATTATAAAGCGCAGGACCATCTGCCGATGGAAGAGCGCGAACGCACCAATTACGACCATCCGAATGCATTTGAACACGAGCTGTTAAAGTTACACCTGCAGCAGCTTCGCGATGGCGACTCAATTGATTATCCAATCTACTGCTATAAAACCCATACACGGCTTGCTGATACTGAAACCTTGCATTCTGCGCCGGTGATCATTTTGGAAGGTATCATGTTGCTGGCTCGGCCTGAACTTTTACCGCTTTACGATGTGAAGATATTTATAGACACACCGCTGGATATCTGTTTGATGCGACGAATGATGCGCGACGTGAAAGAGCGCGGCCGCACCATTGAATCCGTTGCCAAGCAGTATGAAAAAACGGTTAAACCCATGTACCATCAGTTTATCGAGCCCAGTCGATTTACCGCCGATGTTGTTGTGACTCAGGGCGGTAAAAATTTCATCGCGCTGGACGTGATATCGTCACACATTAAGCAAGCACTACAATAATAAAAACACCAAAGGACGCTTATTATGAGCAGTATTATCGGTATCGTCGCGCTACTTGCCATTGCTTTTGCACTGTCTTCAAATCGGCGCTCAATTAACTGGCGTACGGTAGGTGGGGCATTTGCGATACAAGCGGGTATCGGCGCTTTTATTCTGTATTTTGAACCCGGTATTCAAATGCTGCTGGCGCTGAGCGAATTTGTCAAAAACATCATTGGCTATTCACAAGAAGGCATTTCCTTTTTGTTCGGCCCAGTTGGCGACCTGTCTTTGGGCTTTATCTTCGCATTCAACGTGCTGCCTGTGATCATCTTTTTCTCGTCGCTGATCACCGTGTTGTATCACATGGGTATTATGTCTTGGGTGATCAAAATCATCGGCGGATTTCTGCAATGGATGTTAAAAACCAGCCGCCCCGAGTCGATGTCGGCAGCGGCCAATATCTTTGTTGGTCAGACTGAGGCTCCTCTCGTTGTTCGTCCATTTATACCGCAAATGTCTCGCTCAGAACTGTTCGCGATCATGGTGGGCGGTTTGGCCTCAATTGCCGGCTCAGTGATGGCTGGGTATGCGGGACTCGGTGTTGAAATAAAGTATTTATTGGCCGCTAGCTTTATGGCAGCGCCTGGCGGATTGTTGATGGCCAAACTGATGCAGCCTGAAGTGGCGAAAGTCCACAATAATCTCGAAGAAGTTCAAGAAGAGAAAAGCACCTATGCAAATATTTTTGACGCCGCTGCCAGTGGTGCTTCCTCTGGCTTACAACTGGCTCTGAATGTTGGCGCTATGCTATTGGCTTTTGTTGCACTTATTGCGATGCTAAACGGCTTAATTGGGTGGGTTGGTGGCCTATTGGGTTATTCTGATCTGACCTTTCAAATGATTTTAGGCGTACTGTTGCAGCCGCTGGCCTGGGCTATCGGCGTACCGTGGGAGGAAGCACAGTTAGCGGGTAGCTTTATTGGCCAAAAATTGGTGGTGAACGAATTCGTTGCTTACCTTGATTTCATTCAATACCGTGATCAGTTATCCGCTGGATCTCAGGCTATCATCACCTTTGCTTTGTGCGGGTTTGCTAACTTCTCTTCTATCGCGATTTTAATGGGCGGAATTGGTGCCATGGCACCCACACGGCGCAAAGAAATCGCTCAGCTTGGTTTAAAAGCCGTATTCGCAGCGACCTTGGCAAACTTGATGAGTGCCGCTTTAGCTGGATTGTTTTTGTCTCTGGCATAGTTCAATTCGCAAGGCGCGCACAGCACCGCCTGTTTAGCGCGTTTCGTCCTTTTGGCCAGTTGTTTAGCCTTGCCTATTTTATTACCTTACATTTGAAGGATGCAGAGTGCACTCCTCATATTAAGGAAAATAAAATGAAACAGTTAAGTCATTCAGACATTGAGAATGTATCGGCGGGAGCTTTACCTGCTGCGGTGGTAGCGGGTGCTCGCTTCGTGGCAGGATCTGCTATAGGCGGAGCGATTTGGGATGGTATTAAAATCGGGTTTAGTTCTTTTCAATCAAATGGGCGTTCGAGTAGTGGGGGTCAAATGAATCGAAGCCGCCGATTGAAACAAAGCACCACTTAGTTTGTCAATCGGGTGAAATTACCCATATACTCAAAAGCGCACTACGATAGGGTTGGTTACACAGGCATCATGATGTGTTTCCTGATCACGTATGTTGTGCGCCCCCAGCTGTCCATCGAGCTACCTGTCTTTGTGATCGTCATGGGGTCAAGCGTCAGTTTCTTTGCCACCGTTGCAGCGATATTTCTTCTTTTGAGCCACTACAATCAACGGGGAAATATTGTCTCGGCTTTGTTTATTGTATTTGGCTGTATGCTGTATGAGTGTGTTCAACCCTATCTCGGATTGGGTGTTTTCGACATTTTCGACCTGACAGCCATTGCCATCGCCGGTTTTATAAGTATGCTTGGTATTTCACTCGCTGTTTCGGATGTCGAGCCCTAAGATGAAGCGGCAAAAGCCCTTTTATGACACGTGCCAGCACGATTGCACAAACAAGTTACTCTCCTCTCGGAACAGAAAAAACAATCTGAATCTAAAAATACAGTCGCTCTGAGTCACTGATCATAGTTTTATGGAGCGCTGATATCATTTGTCGTCTCGTGTTGAAAGAATCAGGCCCAGTCCTTCCAGTCGAATCCCAATAATCCACACTTTTTGCTATGAAACGTTGGGTGCTCTACGTTATATAACATAAAAGATAAACAGGCCTTGCAGCGATACAGATCCCCAACAAACTGTTATAATTACCAGCCTATGGCGAGACTGACCATCGTACTGAAAGATTGAGAGACACATGACACAAACTTTAATTGCGGTTGACTACACCGCAGACAATGCCAAGCAGGCTTTCGTGGAATCATTGCGGGAAACGGGCTTTGGCGTGTTAAAAAATCACCCCATCCAGCAATCTGCCGTGGCAGATATTTATTCGACATGGCAGCGCTACTTTAATGAAGGCGATAAGCACGATTACGAATACAACAAAGACACTCAGGATGGATTTTTCCCCAGTAGTGTGTCTGAAGTGGCCAAGGGCTTTAAGCAAAAAGATATCAAAGAGTATTTTCATTACTATCCGTGGGGTCAATGTCCCGAAGCGCTGAGACCGCAATTGCAGTCATACTACGACAACGCCACATCGTTGGCAGCCGAATTACTCAGTTGGGTAGAGTCTGAATCCCCCACATCGGTCAGCCAGCACTACCGCGAACCGCTATCGACAATGATTAAAGACAGTCAGCAAACGCTGTTGCGAGTGCTTCACTACCCGCCCTTACAAGGCAATGAAGAACCCGACGCGATCCGTGCGGCAGCGCATGAAGATATTAATCTGTTGACCATACTTCCCGCCGCCAACGAACCGGGACTGCAAGTAAAAGGAAAAGATGGAAACTGGCTTGATGTGCCTTGCGACTTCGGTAATTTGATTGTCAATATAGGCGATATGCTGCAAGAAGCATCTGGGGGGTATTTCCCTTCAACGACTCACCGAGTCATCAATCCAGAGGGCAGCGATCAGAGCCGTTCACGTATTTCTCTTCCATTATTTTTGCATCCTCGCCCAGAGGTTGTGCTGTCGGATCGACACACAGCGAAAAGTTACCTGCAAGAGCGTTTGCGCGAGCTAGGTGTTATTTAACGGCGGTATCCTGCATGGCGGCATCAGCGAGTATTGACAACGCTTTTGCCGTTTCCAAGACAATATTAAACTGCTCAAAGTCGATATTTTCTGCTGTGTCATAAGGCGTGTGATAGTGGCGATGATCACCGACACCGAAAAACAAATAAGCAATATCGTATTCTGCAAATACGGCATGATCGCTGGCGCGGCGATAATTGATTTGATTGAGAAGCGAGCGCCGACCTTTAGGTTGTCGATGCGCTTTAATCACTTTGATGGGGTCAGCTGATAGCGCAGCCATCTGCTGATTGACAGCACGTGTGATCCCCATGAAACTAGCATGTGTTTTTTCACCGGAAAGGTATAGGCGAGCGGGTTTGCCTACGCGCGCCAACATGTCTAAATTGAGATTCATCAGTAGCTTATCGCGTTCGATAAGCGGCTGTTCAAGTACAGCACGTGCACCAAAAAGGCCACGCTCTTCTGCATCCGTCGCAATAAACAAAACGCTATGATACAGCGGATTTTCTGCCACATAACTGGCTAAAAAAAGCATCGCCGCAACCCCTGAGGCGTTGTCATCCGCGCCGAGATACATTTGCCCATTTTCGCGCCCTAAATGGTCATAGTGTGCCGTGATCACGATGTACTGACTTGAGTGTTGTCCAGCAATTTTGCCAACCAGATTCACGCCCTCGACGCGCGTCAATCCTGCAGATAATGAAAAGCGGTGTGAAAAATCGGGCGCTTGTGGCAATGCTTCCAAGCCAGTCTCTTTAAAGCGGGCTCGAAGGTAGTTCTGCGCAAGACGACTACCGTCACTATCATTTGCTCGCCCGGCAAAATCCACCGACGCCAGCACCTGCACATCGCTTTTTGCTTGCGCATAAGCATCCGCGCTCATAGCGGGACCCGTACGCGCCAATAAGTTGATAAGAATCAGTACAATTAGGTACCATTTGTGGCCTCTACCTAATCGCACAGATAGACCAATCATAAGTGCTGCAGTTTACTCAATTTCCCGTCGTAACGCTGTTCTTCTGAACTGTTGGGTGCGCGCCGCTTTGCCATGCTCAAATATTTCTCAGCGCGATTGATATCACCCATCTCGTAATATGTTTTGCTTAAACCAAACAAAATCTCGTGTTTGTCGTCATCCAATTTATAAGCTCGAGAATAATAGGTTATTGCGAGCTCCAGTTGACCTTCATCAAATGCCTGCTCGCCTAAAATAAAATGGTAAAAGGGATTACTTTGGCGTTTACGTTCCACATCAGCGGCAATCTCAGTCGCTCGCTCAAGATCACCATTCAATTGATACAAATACGCCAGATTTTCCCAGGCAGTGTAGTTTTCAGCATCGATCTGAATGGCACGCTGGTAACTCTTTTCAGCAAAGTCGGTATAGCCCGAACGCCGGTATAAAATACCGAGATTAACCCACACCCCATCAAATTGCGGCGCAAGTAATGCAGCTTCACGAAAATAGGCGTAAGCACGCGCGTAGGAATCGGCGATCAGGGCATCTGCGCCTTTATTGTTATAGAACATCGCTAATGCGACTTGTTTGCTGATAATTTCGACAGGAAAATGTTTACGTCTATCTTGTGGGTCAAAGTCCACGACGACATCAGTACTGACAAGGCGGATTGTCTGAGATAGATCCGGCGGGCTCACCAACACATTAACGTGACCATTCAGCAGGCTAAACCCATCCCGGCGTGTCCAATACTCAGGAATTTGTATGTCCCGAAAACGCACCTTAAAGCCGGCATGTTCCGCTAACGAGTATGCCATGATAGACATGGACAAGCAGTTTGCGGCTCGATTTTGAAAGGTTTCCGAGGCTGTGGTGTTGGCGTCGTTGCTATACAGAAGATTAAAGTCAGAACGGTCAAATACCGCATCGATCAACGCGGTTATTCGTTGCGTTGAGTTATCATGCGGCCACACCACCCGATCCACAAATGCTTTTGCTTCATCCGTTAATGCAAAAACCTCTTGCTCTGTTTCGACAGGAAACAATTCAAAACCTTTGAACCCCTCGTCATAAAGTAGTGGCTCGGCGGGTTTCACAGACGCCGGTGTGGTGGATTGACAGCCCAGCAGCGAAACAACGGCAAGTGTAATACTTAAGCATCGGATGACGGTCAGCATAATTCACCTGTAAACAAATTGTTAACATAGTAAGTATAGTTGAGCAGATGGCTTTTGCCTACTCGTGGCTTGTGGTTCGCAGTGACATCGTGGCGCGTCCCCAAGTGTGAGGTCAGGGAACGTACGCTTA
This sequence comes from Alteromonas oceanisediminis, assembly GCF_018474025.1. Lineage (GTDB taxonomy): Bacteria > Pseudomonadota > Gammaproteobacteria > Enterobacterales > Alteromonadaceae > Alteromonas_E > Alteromonas_E oceanisediminis. The sequence continues at coordinate 95,617 of NZ_JAHCTA010000003.1, forward strand.
TGTTTATAATACTTTATAAATGAATGATGTGGCTCACATTACAGCATTGTAATTATCTTTTACTTGGGCCGGACCGTATTTATTGCCATCAATCGATCAAGCGTTTCGATTGGTTCTTTGACCCAATTCTTAAGGAGTTTATATATGAAACGTTTTATTAGTATTTTGCTCGCTGCAACAGCAGCCCTGAGTATCGCGACGGCTGCAAACGCACACGATCACGGTGATAAAGACAAAATGAAAGACAAGATGAAAAAAGAGATGCACCCTTCTATTGTCAACATAGCCGCTAACAATCCTGATTTCAGTACACTCATCGCGGCCCTCAAAGCTGCTGATTTGGTGAGTGCTTTAGAAGGTGATGGACCGTTTACGGTATTTGCACCCACTAATGCAGCCTTTGACAAACTTCCCAAAGGCACGGTCGAGTCGCTACTTAAGCCCGAAAATAAACAAAAGCTTGTTGATATTCTAACTTACCATGTTGTAGCCGGTGCGGTTTACGCCAAAGATGTTGTTACGTTAGATTCAGCCACAACACTGCAAGGAACCGACGTTACCATCTCTACCAACATGGGCACTGTAAAGGTCAACGATGCCACTGTGGTCATGACAGATATTAAAGGAAGCAATGGTGTCATTCACGTGATTGATACGGTAATAATGCCAAAATAAACGAGGGCAGTTTACCAAAGGCGGCATTGCCGCCTTTTTTGATCCTAGACGTTTCAAGCATTGCAAAATATTCCCTTTGACTTATTCTGAATAGAGTGAATTTTCAAAAGGCAGGAACAGACATACATGCAAACCCGCGTGGTTTTCAATCAAAAAGGCGGTGTTGGTAAATCGACTATTAGCACAAATCTGGCGGCTATCAGCGCCAAACGAGGGCTTAAAACCCTTCTTGTCGACTTAGATGCGCAGTGTAACAGTACACATTACGCAGGCATTGACATCACTGATGACACTCGCACTGTCGCTGATATGTTCAAACAAACGGTGGGATGGTTCTCAAAAGCATTAACAGCCAAAGACTTTATTCAGCCTACCGCATTCGACCACCTCTTTGTTATGCCCGCGGCCCCAGCCCTCGCTGATATTGAAAGAGAGCTTGAATCGCGTTACAAGATGTTCAAACTTCGCGATACATTGAAAGAGCTCGAAACGCAGTTTGATCGCATTTATATCGACACACCGCCGAACTTTAACTTTTATTCGAAGGCCGCGTTGATCGCAGCAGACTCGTTCTTGATCCCGTTTGATTGCGACGACTTTTCAGCGCAAGCCATTGAACGGCTGTTGGATAATGTTATGGAACTGAAAAGCGATCATAACCCCGATTTAGTGTGTGAAGGGATTATCATTAATCAGTTTAACGCGCAGGCAAACCTACCCAAGCAACTTGTCGCGAGCTTGATTGAGAAAGGACTGCCGGTACTGAAAAATCATTTGAGTGCCTCGGTAAAAGTCAGAGAATCGCATTCACAGCGTAAGCCACTTGCGTTCTTCGCGCCCAGTCATAAGCTCAGTCAGCAGTTTGGTTTATTATTCGATGAACTTGAGCGCTAGTCCTGATATCGAAAGTAAGCGTGCCGCCATTTGCACGCTACATAATAAGGCTGCCTATGTGGGTCCGGCTTTAGCTAGGCTCTTAAGCTGGCATGTGGAGAATGTCACCGAGTTTGATACCGACACCTTGGGTACCTTTGCGGGTGAGGTGCCACGCACCAAGTCGCCAAAGGACTGTGCTATTCACAAAGCTGAGCGTGCCGTAACCCTATCAAAGAGTGACTTTGGGCTGGGCAGCGAAGGTAGCTTCACGTCTGACGCGTTTGGGTTAATGACCATCAATCAAGAACTGCTTGCCTGTGTCGACGCTGATGGACAACTACTCGCAGTTGGTGTTGCAGTGAAGCCCATTGAAGTTCACCAGATTCGCGTCACGCCAGAGGATCTGCCGGCTATCGACTCATTCTTGCGGCGAGTTCCAGAACACCAAAGTCTGATCGTTAAGGCGTTCAGTGTGCATGATGACAATCAGCCAGTAATTCCCGCAACCAAAGGACTGGCAACCGGCGAGGACGCACGCCAAGCAATCGCAGCGTTAGCGAAAAATATCGATATTACCAGTATCGAGTTATCTTACGACTTACGCGCTATGCATTGCCCGCAACGTCAACATACGTTGGCGCATGCCGCCGAAAATTTAGCGTTACGCTTAATGCAGCATTGCCCTCAATGCCATGCTGTCGACTTTGTGGCTGAACAACCTATCGCGGGGTTACCCTGTGAGAGTTGCCAGATGCCCACGCAAATGACGAAAAGTATGCTAGCGGAGTGTAAAAAGTGCTTTTATAGTCAGGAATTTAAGGTAGAGTCTGCCGCGGCGCGAACAGCCGATTGCCCTTTTTGTAATCCATAATCTCGATACTCATGAACACACTGCTGCTTAACAATACCGCGAACGACATCGATCACGCCGCAACGCTGCTGAAAAACGGTGGCGTTGTTGCAGTGCCCACAGAGACAGTCTACGGATTGGCTGCGGACGCGTCGGATCCTGTGGCCGTTAATAAGATATTCACTGCGAAGCAGCGTCCCAATAATCACCCATTAATTGTACACATTCATTCTCTAGCGCAGCTTGAGCAACTGACCGTGGATGTGCCGCAGGCTGCTTTTCTGCTGGCTAATGCTTTTTGGCCAGGGCCATTAACCATGTTGCTGAACAAATCTGATGCGGTTATCGAAGAGGTAAATGGGGGGTTAACCACTGTTGGTGTGCGCATGCCCGATCACCCGGTGTTACGGGCTCTACTCATGCAGAGCGATTTATTTGTTGCCGCGCCGTCCGCCAATCCACATAAGCAGTTAAGCCCAACCACAGCTCAGCACGTATTTAATGAGTTACAGGGCAAGATCGATGCGGTAATTGATGGAGGGCCCTGCAACGTAGGAGTAGAGTCAACTATCATTGACCTCACGCCATTGGCACAGCAGCAACCAGCGCGTATATTGCGCGCGGGGCCGCTCACAGCAACAATGCTCAGTGCGGTGCTGGGAACCCCCGTGATCAATTATCAAGCTCACCAGCAGCAAGTCCCCGGAAACATCGCCCAGCATTATCAACCGAAAGGCAAGCTGCGTGTTGCGCCCACAGCTGAACTAGTGACAATGTGCCAACAATGGCCTGATAGCACAGCCTGCGTGGCCTATTCCGACAACCTGATCAATGCTATGCACAGCACAGGGCATGGACATGCACTTATGCCCATGCAAGCCGACAAAGCCAAGTATGCGCGCGCGCTGTACGCCGCACTCTATGACTTAGACCGACAAGGTTTTGCGCATATCTGGGTAGAGCAGCCCCCGCAATCGGAGGCATGGGATGATGTGAATGACAGGCTAAGCCGGGCGGGCGCTTAGCTAGACCAACCCGCAATCTCGGGACATGTTTTCAACACTGTTTGCGTGCACAATCACGTTATCTTCTATCCGGATCCCGCCAAATGGCTTGAAGTCTGCCACGCGGTTCCAGTTAATGTACTGACTGTTCTCGGTGGCCTTAAGATCATCCAGTAAACTGTCTATGAAGTAGATACCCGGCTCAATCGTAAACACCTGATTGGCTTCTACGGTGCGCGTACAGCGCAAGAACGGGTGGTCTTCTGGCGGCGGTTTCGGCGTGCCACGGTCGTCTGCCATGTGGCCCCCCACATCATGCACTTGCAATCCTAAGAAGTGCCCTATCCCGTGAGGAAAAAAGGTGCGGGTAATGCCTTTTGACAAGGTTTCGTCGGCACTGAGATTCACCACGCCAGCATCGCCAAGGATTTGCGCCACGCCTTCGTGCGCCTTGCGCTGAATGTCGGCGTACTCGGTACCGGGCTGAAGCTCGGCAACGAGCAGCTTGGTGAGGGAGTCAACGCGTTTAATTAAATCCGCAAAGTCATGTGGTTGTGCGCAATAGGTTCGGGTAATGTCAGCGGAATAACCATTAAAGGTTGCGCCTGCATCAATCAGAAAACTGCGATGTTGTTGCGGTGGCTGGGTTTCAACCACCATATAATGCAGAATGGACGCATTTTCGTTTAACGCAATAATATTGTTATACGGCACCTCATTATCGCCCTGGCGCGCCGCGTTTAAATAGGCTTGATTAATATCAAATTCGCTTTTGCCCTGCAGAAACGCCTTCTCTGCAGCTCGGTGTGCCGCAACGGCAGTTTTATTCGCCTCACGCATGCAGGCGAGTTCATACGGCGTTTTGTAGGCGCGATGGTAATGTAAGTAATTGAGCACACGATCCGGATTAACACGGTCGAAACCCAACGCACGAGCTACTTCGATAAATTCACCAATATAGGCGTATTTCTGCTTATCGAAAGGCAAATGTTTTTCAACCGTATTGGCCTGTTTAAGCAGAACGATATCAAAATGTTCTGCCCAAAATGCGCGGGGTTCAGGCGGCACTTTGTGCCAAAAATCAACCGGACGATAGAAGATTAGCTTCGGCTTACTAACGCCATCAACGACCAGCCAACAATTCGGATTATCAATCACTGGAAGCCAGGCTTTAAATTGCGGATTCACTTTAAACGGGTAGTGATTATCATCCAAAAACAAATGTTTGCTTTGTCCTGAATGGATAATTAACCCATCTAATCCCTCGCGCTCAATGGCTTCTCGGGTGCGCATTTGAAGCGTTTGTATATGATCTGCATATTGCTGGGCAATGGCGTTTTGTGCGCTAACATGCTGAGCCGTTGACTGCATTAAATTTCCTTCTACTCAATAATTACTTCAGCGGTGTGGATAATGGTGCCATTTGCATGGAACCAATTTGTTCAAACAGGTCGCTCGAATTACCCAACTGCAACTGATAAATATACCGATAGGCTAACACGGCTTTGACATAATTTCGTGTTTCTCGGTACGGTATTGTTTCTATCCAGATGTCCATCGGAATCGGCTCGCTTTTAGGCACCCAGTCTAGCACACGGCGCCAGCCCGCGTTGTATGAAGCAGTCGCCAACACGGGGTTGTCTCCTACTTTGTCGAGCAAGTAGCGCATATATTTAATACCCACATCAACGTTCTGATTAGGCTCCAGTAACGACTGATAAGGAAATCTGGATTGGGTAATGTACTCCGCTGTTGACGGTAATACCTGCATTAATCCACGCGCGCCGGCATGAGAAATAGCATCTGTCATGAACGAGCTTTCACGCCTTGCAATAGCGTATGCCCATGCGGGATCGATTTGGTGTTCCTGTGCGGAAGCATTAATGCGACTGGAAAAAGCAATCGGGAAACGCCGCTCAACATCATCCAGATATCCCACCTGCGCCAGCCCGAAAATAGCTTGGTCGAACCATTGCCAATCATAAGCCAGTAAGATGGCTTGCAATTTCTCATTCTTGTTCAATGATCGCAACACGCGGCGCCACTCACGCCGAGCCTCAGTAAATCGTTGGTGAGAAAACAGTTCATACGCGCGTTGTAATGCTGGCATGCTGGCCAGTTTTGTTTGCGCAACCGCGTCCCACTGAGGGCTTCGCTGATTCAACGCTGGCGTTTGCTTTAACTGCGCGCTGGCCAAAAAACCATAATAGTGGCGTTGGTTAGCAGCACTGATGAGCTGCTGTTTAGCCTGCTCAGCCGCCCCCAGTTGTTGATAACTGCGTCCCTGCCAGTATTGGTAAGCTACGTCGTCGCCAAAGGCAGGATCAGCTTGCTGGATAACGTCTAAAGACCCCTGCCAATCATCTCGGCGAACTTTCGTGGCAACATGCCAACGCAATACTTCGGGATCACTGCGCAAATCAGATGCACGTTGCAACCATTTCTCGGCGTTTGGGTGATTGTCGACTGCCAATGAAAGCGCGATGTCTGCGGTTAAACTGGCGACGCTTTCGTCACTCAGTTTGAGCCGTTGTTGTGCGACCGAGAATGCTTGGATCACCGCATCTACCTGAGACCACACCAACTTGCCCATCGCGTAAGTAAATACGGCTGCTTCCTGTTCGCTAGCGCGATTCGGAAAGCGGTTCATTCGCGTCAATTTGTAAGGAGAGCGCTGTGCATCAAACCACAATGTGGTTAAATACTTTTGCTCAGAAGGCACACTACGTGCCAGCCATGTAGCCAATTTTATATTGTTGCTCTTAACCGCCATGATCATGCGTTTCAATGTCCGTTGCGGGGTCTGCAAACCTGCATCACGCCAACGCCTGAATAACGGATCACACGCCTTAGGCTGAGAATAGGGCACCAGCCAAAGTGAAGCGACTTTATTGTCCAAGGTAGAAAGCGAAACGTCTGCACTAAGCGTTCTGCGCAAATACACACAATCCAGTTCAGCACTCAGCCCTTCTTTATAGAATGCTTCAAACTGGCTGTACTCGCCTTCGTCCATAAGCTGTTGGAGCCAGCGTTTGCGCACGTTCATGACGACCGGCTGGCCCTCGTACTCACGCAAAAACTGCCCGACGCGGGCACCATTTTGCAAAGGCAGTGTTGCCAGCAGCCAATGTTTCAGTGCGTAAGGATATAACGGGTAACCGCGTAGTTCGGCCAATGCCGACTCCATCTCATCAACATCATAATGGCGTGCGCTTTCCAGGGTGCCAATGAACTCGGCGAAGGCCTGACGCTGCGCCGAATACTGTTCACCGTGATACACCGCGGGTTTAATATGTGATTGACTCGGCGGTAGTAATTCGATCACGGGTTGGTTCTGGGCCCACACGAGCGGTGCCGTACAAAAACCAAACGTTATCACCCATAGAAATACTCGATATAAATTCAGCGGCCGGTTCAGTTGATGCATACAGTCCTGTACGTGATTAATGTCTAACGAAGAAAATAACGAAACCCTTACTCTGTATAGACTATAGCCTAACCCAGATTGTTCAAATCGGATATTCGAAATATTCGGGTTGAATTGTTGAGGTTCAGACCAATATCGACTATTCAAACGCTCGTTTAAATTTTTCATTGAGTTTTAAGACAATTTTGTGAAGAATCTCGCCACCCCTACGCAGACCGCGGTAGCAGAGACTATAATGCCTGCACCGCCATAGGAGAATGATAATATGATTTACTCAGGTAGCTGTATTAAGGTTGCTCGCCATGCCGAGGCGAACGATGTCGCTGAGCTCGTGTTCGATGCTGCCGGCTCGGTCAACAAGTTTGACCGCCAAACTGTCAATGAATTGGATGAAGCAACACAAGCCATTGCGGCAGAAGACGGGCTAAAAGCCGTTGTTGTGCGAAGCGCCAAATCGACATTTATTGTCGGTGCTGACATTACCGAATTTACCGACTTGTTCAGCCAGCCAGACGACGAAGTGTTGGGCTGGGTTGCTAAAACTGCACAAGTGTTTGATCGTTTTGAAGATTTACCAATTCCAACGATTGCTGCTGTGAACGGTTTCGCGCTAGGTGGCGGATGTGAAATGGCATTAGCGTGTGACTTACGTATCGCCGATACCACTGCCAGTATCGGTTTACCCGAGGTTAAGCTGGGTTTGATGCCCGGGTTTGGTGGCACGGTTCGTTTGCCCCGCATCATCGGTTCTGACAATGCGTTAGAATGGATGACCACCGGGCGCGATCGTAAAGCTGACAAGGCGCTTGCCGAGGGCGCGGTAGATGCTGTGGTAGCTCCTGAGAAATTAATTGAAGCCGCGGTGTCGATGGTTTCCGATGCGGCGTCAGGATCGATTGATTGGCAAACCCGTAGAGAGCAGAAAAAGGCCCCGCTTCAACTCAACAAGAACGAAGCCATGATGAGCTTCTCTACTGCTGCGGCCATGGTAGCAGCGCAAGCCGGTAAGCACTATCCAGCTCCGCATAAAATGGTCGAAACCGTTTCTAAAGCAGCCACTCTAGACAGAGATGGTGCACTAAAAGTCGAGAATGAAGGGTTCGTTGAGCTCGCGAAAACTGATGCCGCCAAAGCACAAATTGGCATCTTTCTTGCCGACCAGTTAGTCAAGAGCAAGGGTAAAAAACAAGCCAAATCTGCGACGAAAGAAGTCAAGCAGAATGCCGTGCTGGGTGCCGGGATTATGGGCGGCGGCATTGCCTATCAAGGTGCCGTAAAAGGCATTCCAACCGTGATGAAAGACATCAATCAGGCTGCGCTTGATCTCGGTTTGAAAGAAGCTTCAGGCATTTTGATGAAAGGCATGGCTCGCGGCAAAGTTGATGGCAAAAAGATGGCATCAACATTAGCGAGTATCACGCCAACGCTGGATTATTCTGCCATCAAGAACGCCGATCTGGTGATTGAAGCGGTCGTTGAAAACCCGAAAGTGAAAGCCACGGTCTTAAAAGAAACCGAAGAGCATGTTGCTGACGACGCCATTATTTGCTCAAACACGTCAACGATTTCGATCAACCAGTTAGCGGAAAGTCTGAACAAGCCTGAGCGCTTTTGCGGAATGCATTTTTTCAACCCTGTCCATAAGATGCCATTGGTTGAAATTATTCGTGGTGAAAAAACCTCAGACGATACCATTGCTGCAGTCGTAGCAACAACGTTGCGTATGGGCAAAACGCCGATCGTCGTTAATGATTGTCCCGGCTTTCTGGTCAATCGCGTTCTCTTCCCTTATTTTGCAGGATTCAGTCGCTTAGTACTCGATGGCGCTGATTTTAAAGCGGTCGATAAAGTCATGGAGAAGCAATTCGGCTGGCCAATGGGCCCTGCGTACTTGCTTGATGTTGTCGGTATGGACACCGCCGATCATGCTGCAGGCGTAATGTCTGACGGTATTCCAGAGCGTATGGAAAAGATCGACAATGATCCTGTTACGCTGCTGTTTAACGCAGAGCGTTTGGGCCAGAAGAATGGTAAAGGCTTTTACGACTACGGCACTGACAAGCGCGGCAAGCCGACTAAAACGCCAGCGGAAACCGCCTATTCGCTATTCAAACCCCATGTTGCAGACTCTCAGGAATTTAGTGCCGATGAAATTATTGCCCGGGTCATGATCCCGATGGCGAATGAGGCGATACGTTGTCTGGAAGAAGGCATTGTTGGCAGTGCGGCTGAAGCCGATATGGCATTGCTCTACGGGCTTGGTTTTCCGCCATTCCGTGGAGGCATATTCCGCTACATTGAAACATTGGGTCTGCAAAATTTCGTCGATCTAGCAGATAAGTATGCTGATCTCGGCCCCATTTACCAAGTGTCTGACGGCGTTCGCGAAATGGCCCGTGCTGGCAAATCATATTTTGCGTAACAGACCCTGAGGAGAATAAACATGAAAGATGTAGTTGTTATTGATTGTATCCGTACCCCAATGGGTCGTTCAAAAGGTGGTATTTTTCGCAACGTACGCGCAGAAACCTTGTCCGCTCACTTGATGAGCAAGCTGCTAGAGCGCAACCCGAACGTAGACCCAGCAGATATCGAAGACATTATTTGGGGCTGTGTACAACAAACCAAAGAACAAGGTTTCAACATTGCGCGAAATGCACAACTGTTAACCACCATCCCGCGCAGCACCGGAGCGGTAACCGTGAACCGTCTATGCGGTTCCTCCATGCAGGCGTTGCACGATGCGGCCAAAGGGATCATGACCGGCAACGGTGATGTGTTCATGATTGGCGGTGTGGAGCACATGGGTCACGTACCGATGACCTTCAACTTAGATTTCCATCCAGGATTGGCAAAATACACCGCCAAGGCGTCAGGAAACATGGGAATGACGGCCGAATTGCTGGGTCGTCAAAATGGGATCAGCCGAGAAATGCAGGATGCGTTTGGTGCGCGTTCACATCAACGTGCGCATCAAGCCCATCTTGACGGTCGTTGGGACAACGAAATTGTCGGTGTTGAAGGTCATGACCAAGACGGTGTGCTGAAACTGTTTACCGCCGATGAAGTGATACGCCCCGACAGCACAGTAGATACAATGGCTGCGTTACGCCCAGTATTCGACCCTGTGAACGGCACGGTGACAGCAGGTACGTCTTCAGCCATTTCTGATGGCGCCTCTGCTATGTTGTTGATGTCGGCAGATAAAGCCAAAGCGCTCGGCCTCACACCGCGCGCGAAAATCCGCGCCATGGCCGTGGCTGGTTGTGACGCAGCGATCATGGGTTTCGGTCCGGTTCCAGCTACGCAGAAAGCGCTTAAGCGCGCCGGTATGACCATGGACGATATCGAGCTAGCGGAGTTTAACGAAGCGTTTGCAGCGCAAGCATTGTCGTGTATCAAGCAACTGGGTTGGCTGGATCACTACGACGACAAAGTTAACTTAAACGGTGGCGCTATTGCGCTGGGTCATCCACTAGGTTGTTCAGGTGCCCGGATCTCCACCACGCTACTTAACTTGATGGAGTCGAATGATAAGTCAATTGGCTTAGCGACGATGTGTATTGGCCTAGGGCAAGGTATCGCGACTATTTTCGAACGCGTTTAAGCTGTCCAGGATGTCAAAGCCTCGCTCCTGTTAACACGAGCGGGGCTTTTTTGTGGGCGTCAGTAATTGATTCTGCTCGACTTACTTGCCAATATACATCAATGTCATTCTCATAAGAGCATTCGATACTGATGCCGATTTTTAACCTAATTCTAGCAGCATTGCGCTATCGTTCTGTGAATATAGGGCTTATCGTGTTCGCTCTTTGTGTTTGCAGTGCGGCGCAATCAGGAGTGCCAACCGAGGTGAGCGATTTTTACCCTTCCACCATGAATGCTGAGCCCTACTTACCGGCAGACTTAGCCAGCCGTGAGCTTGGTTGTCTAGCACTGAGTGCTTCAGATAGCCGTTACCGTTCTTCACAAGCGGTTGATTATTCTGCTTCAGGATGGGAAGAGCAGATCAGTGCAGAGTGGGATCACTTAAGCGCCCCGGAAGATAACGGGCGTATCACCATCATCGACTTCAGGCAGGCGGATAACAGGGAGTTAACGTATCGGTACTTAGCCAATGCGAACAGTCAAAACGAATTATATGAGCCATGGAGTTCATCCAAAATATTTGCCTATACCGGTGCGATTGCCACCCTGCGCCAGCAAGGAGTGGGTGCGACGAGCAAAATTGGTAATGTGTCGGTTGCCGATTTAATCACCAGTATCAACAGCTATTCTCCCACCGGCAATGCGCCTGATGACTCTAATGCGATTGCGACTTACTTTGCCAATATTGCAGGTCGTGATTTTCTAACCCGTTTGTTTCACGATGACTGGCTTAAGCTGAGTAACCCTGATGTACGCTTTCGCGGTGCTTACGGTCCGATTGCTTTTGTGCCTAGCCAACCGGACTGGAAAGACGGGCAACAGTCAGTGATACCATCACTGTATGTCAACGCAGGTGATGACCCGGGATATCAGAGCTATCGCTGTGACGATTGCGACCTCACCGGCAATAAGCCGATGACAACGTTAGCGCAGGCCGAATGGTTAAAGCGACTCGCGGCGCATACGCGTGACGCCGCAACCCAACATCCGCACCTCACTGCACAAGATATACAGATTTTGTTCTATGGCAGCACGGGGCGCGGCGGTATGATGGCGGGTATTAGCAGGATGTTACCCAACGCTCTGGCAGCGGTGCTTGAACCCAACTCGACGCGCTCACCAAAAGCGATTTTAGACCAAGCCACACAGGGGCAATGGCGGATCTTCCAGAAGATTGGTTGGGGGCCCAGTGAAACCAGAATGGCGGGTGAAAATGTGGTTTTAGCGCATGTCTGCTTGCCGCATTTTCAGGGCGGTCGAGAGTTTACGATTGCTGCGCAAGCCGCACAATCCGGTTATGGTGATGAATTCGTGAATTATGCCGGCATGAAAATGCAGGATCTACTCACCCGTTCACTCGGCGAGCTTCTGTATCCTCAATGAACATTACTCATTATCGTTTGGCGCACATTGATACGCCGTTACATACCCCGTTTAAGACGGCTGTTAGAACCGTTGATTCGCTGAATGATTTAGTGGTCATGCTCGAAACCGATACGGGCCACGTGGGCTTTGGCTCTGCGCCATCTACCCCCCTGATTACGGGAGATACGCACGCCACGATAACCAGCGTTATACAGTCGCATCTTTTCCCTGCCGTCAATGGCGCTGCGATTGCCGATATCCAGAATAACTGCGCTCGCCTTCAAAAAGCCATTATGGGTCACCCCAGTGCTAAAGCCGCCGTTGAAATCGCGCTCTACGATCTGTGGGCTCAACAACAGAAGTTACCACTATATAAAGCGTTGGGCGGCACCCAGCGACGTTTAAAAACGGATTACACCATCAGTGTGAATCCGCTGGATGAGATGATGAATGACTGCCGTAGCGCGCTAGATAAGGGCTACGACTGTTTGAAAATCAAAATTGGTAATGATTTTTCCCAAGACATCGATCGCATCATATCGATTTATAATGCTTTTCATCAACACGCCACCTTACGTCTGGATGTCAATCAGGGCTGGACCATTGAGCAAAGTTTGCAAGCCGTACAGATACTGGAAAAGCAAGCCGCGCGGTTTGAATTGATCGAACAACCGGTACGCTACGACCAGATTGAAGACCTCGCGGTAGTCACTGCGCGCTCTTCCATTCCGGTTATGGCAGATGAGAGTGCCAGCTCAGTACGCGATGTTCGGCTTATTTTAACCACGGGTGCTGCTGATATTATCAATATCAAATTAATGAAATGTGGCGGTTTATCACAAGCCATCGACATCGCCAGAATGTCAGCGGAAAAGCAAAAAACCTGCATGATGGGTTGCATGCTAGAGGGCAGCATCAGTGTTGCCGCTGCCGCCCATTTTGCCGCTGCATTTTCAGACCAAGTCCCCCTGATTGATTTGGATGGGCCCACACTAGGTCAGTTTGACCCGCTACGCGTTGGTAGATTGAAGGACGTTAATGCGTCAACCCTGTTTGACAAAAGTCTCATCGAACTTAATGATGCCCCAGGCTTGGGCATTCTGGCGATCAAATAAACAATTGTGTTTAGTTTACCGTCGGCGTTACACTGAACCAAAGTAGCGGTTGGTGCACACGCGTTATGATGCAAAAACAACCCAAAACGATTGACGCGACGATAATATTGGTTATCAGCGGATGTTTATCCCTGAGTATATTACCGTTTGTGGTATTACGCTTTATTAGCGGCGAGTTAGATGTCGCCATTCTCAACACTGTCGCCGTCTCCATCACTGCGTCTATTTTTGTGTTTGTGTATACCACACATCGTACGCAAGCGGCTCGCTGGTTATTGTCTATCCTTAGCATGGTTGTCATGTTAATCACGGTGGCGATAAAGGGCCCTGAACAAGTGGTGTGGGTCTACCCATCGCTGACCACAATTTTCTTCCTACTGCCCGCTCATATGGCAGCGATCATCTCTACAGCATTTTTATCCGCGCTGCTGTTGATACTCTCGCCCTCCGCCGATTTTTTCTTTCTTCTGAAAGTGGGTATATCGGCAGGTGCCACCTTACTTTTCTGCTATGCATTTTCAACCAAAATGCGAGGGCAGCAGCATTATCTGGAACTACTGGCTATCACCGATCCGTTAACCCGAGTGGGCAATCGGCGAGCGCTCGAAGAGCAATTGCTCGGCACGGTGAGCCGACTTAACCGATATCGGGATCAGAGTGCCAGCCTGATCATGCTCGATGTCGACCATTTTAAACAGGTGAATGATCAGCTAGGGCATGCCTGTGGTGACAAAGTGTTGATGGAGTTCGCTGAACTCGTGCAGCTGCGCATTCGTGACAGTGATGCCCTGTTTCGATTTGGCGGTGAGGAATTTGTGGTGTTGCTGGAAAACACGGACGCGAAAGAAGCATTACTGGTCGCAGAAACCCTACGCAACAGTGTGCTGGAGCATCATTGGCTTGCCTTCGACTCGCGTATCACGGTTTCGGCAGGTGTCGCGCAGTACATCAACGGTGAAACGATGGAAGAATGGCTAGGGCGTGCGGATGACGCGATGTATGAAGCCAAGACTCGAGGCCGTAACGCCTGTATTGCTGCGCATTAATAAATGCTGAAATCACGATAAGCACGCTATTCAACGCCTTGCCGATTTTCTGATTTCTGGTTCAGATTAAATCCTTTTAACAACACGAGGCACTCGTTCCGACACACGTGTCATCAGCTCATAGTCGATGGTACCACTATGATCCGCGACTTCTTTAATAGACAGCGCACTCCCCCACAGTTCCACCTCATCGCCAAGCGCCACCTGAGGGCAATCAGTCACATCAAAGATCAACATATCCATGGAGACTCTGCCCGCCAGATAAATGCGCTGACCATGACAAATGGCCGGCGTACCAGAGGGTGCATGACGAGGGTAGCCGTCTGCGTAGCCTATCGCTACTGTGGCTAAACGTGTATTTCGCTGCGCGCGCCACGTTGAGCCATACCCGACGGTTTCTCCAGCGGGCAAATCACGCAGCGCGATGACAGGTGCATGCAACGACATCGCTGGCAATAGTTTAGGTTGCGGCAGCTCTGGGGATCCGCCAGTGAAGCCGCCGTACAAACCTATGCCTAACCGGTTCCACCGTTGGTGAGCACTTGGCCAGTGCACTGTAGCGGCCGAATTGGCTACGCTCAGCGCTAGGTGAGTCTGCTGAGTGGATAGTGCCCTTGACAGGTTGTCTAATTGTTGACGCGTTTTGTCATTCGATACTTCATCGGCACAGGCAAGATGGGTAAACACAGCCGAGTCTGGACCTAGCAAGTGTGAGAAACGTTGTAACAACCCGGGGGCTTCTTCCAGCGAAAAACCGAGCCGATGCATACCCGTATCAATTTTGAACCAAATGATCGGCGGGTTTTGCAACCTCTCAACCCGCTCTAGCTGCGCCAAATGATGTATCACCAGCCAGACGTTGTGATTGGCCGCCCATATTGCCTCTTCTTCATCAAAGAAGCCCTCCAGCGACAAAATGGGTGTATCAATACCGGCTTCACGCAACTGTTTTGCTTCATCCATAAAGGCCACTGCAAATAACGCGACTCGCGACGCTAAGGCTTCGGCTACAGCAATAGCGCCGTGCCCATAAGCGTTTGCTTTAATAACAGCAACATGTTGACTGTTAGGTGCGCAGGCACTCAACTGATCAAAATTATGCTGTACCGCCGCTAAATCGATGTGTGCATATGTTTTGCGAGTCACGGATAATCCTTATTCAGTATCCAACACCAAACGACGGTGCCCAACAACAATAATTCCTAATAAGTAAAAAATAAAGAATAAAATATTCCTAACGCGTGTACTTTGCTATTACAATGCCTTATGCTAAATCACTGTACCGAATTGTTGCGCTAGGACAATTATTTTCCGACATGCTATCCCAATACACCATCGCTGACCTTGCTGTTTTTATTGTTTACGCCATGTTACTCGGCATCACTGGGTATTGGTTTAACCGCAAAGCAAACAGTGGCAATGACTACTTTCTGGGTGGCAATGCGATGCCGATGTGGGTCGTCGCGATTTCTGTACTGGCGACGTCACAATCGGCAGCCACCTTTCTGGGCGGCCCAGATCAGGGTTATCGAGGTGATCTTACCTATCTTGCCTCGAATCTCGGCGCCATCATCGCGGCGCTGTGTGTTTCTTATGTTTTAATCCCACGTTTTTATCACGCCAACGTTTACACGGTATACGAATTGCTGGAACAGCGCTTTGGAAGCGGCGCAAAACAAAAAGCCGGAGCCTTGTATTTGTTTGGCCGCTTACTGGCGAGTGGGGCACGGTTGTACATGGCTGCACTGGCCGTGTCGATGATTTTATTCGGCAATATTGCCACTAGCAGCGTCATCAGCGCGACGGTATTGATCGCCCTGTGTGGTCTGCTGTACACCGTTTATGGTGGGATCCGCAGTGTCATATACAGCGATGCCGTACAGTGTTTTGTTTACGTGAGTGCCGCTATCGGCGTTATTACGTGGCTGCTGATGAGTATGCCGGCGTCCTTTGAACAAATTGTCGACGCGCTGCAAAATCCCGCCCCCGGCGCCACATCAAAATTGACGTTATTTGACTGGCGACTGGATTTCTCCAGCGCAGGCGTGTTTAACATGTGGTCAGTGTTTACGGGCTTCGTGTTACTCAATATTGCTGCATTTGGGCTGGATCAGGACATGACCCAACGTGTGCTCACTTGCAAGAACGCTAAAGAGGGTAGCAAAGCGATGCTACTGTCAGTGTTTTTAGTGATCCCAGTGATGGCGCTGTTTATTTTCATTGGTCTGTTGCTGTTCGTTTATTACGAGCGCCCAGACTTAATGATGAGCACCGCCGACGGCACGCCAGTGCCAACGTTTGCGGGCGAAACGGTGACTATCTTTATGTATTACGTGCTAACTGATATTCCCTCAGGGCTTAAAGCCTGGGTGACTATTGGAATTATTGCCGCCGCACTGTCAACGCTGAATTCCGGACTGAATTCAATGGCGTCGGTGATCGTTAAAGACTTTGTACAGCCGATGCTATCGACCACTCCCGATGAGCGCACTGCTGTACGTCAAGGGCAATGGGCGATGATGATCGTAGCAATTTTGCTCGCACTGGTTGCCTGCTTATGCTTTTATTGGCAGCAGTACACTGAAATGCCACTGCTACAATTTGCGCTCAGCGTGATGGTTTTCTCATACAGTGGGCTGTTGGGCGTCTATATTACTGCGCTGTTTACTCAGCGCGGCTCAGCGCGTTCTATTAGCGCGGCATTGATTGTTGGGTTTCTGGTACCACTCGCATTACAACCCTATGTAATGTCAATGTGGATCCCAACAGATTCGATAACGTCAATTGGTTTTACCTGGCAGCTGTTGATTGGCACAGTCGCCTCAACCTTGGTATGTCTGGCCGGAAAATCCGATGATGCGAAGCGGATTGTGGCTGACACTAAGCAGACAGTGAGTTAGCAAAGATTATGCTTCATCAAGAACAATTTACGACCGCTCAGTTGTTGGCTCAATTGAGTAAAATTGTGTCAGAGGGCCGAAACCCAGACACCATGGATATCGACCTTCTTTCCACCGAAGAGGTGTTGAAGCGGATTAATCAGGAAGATCAGAAAGTGGCGCTTGCTGTCAGAGATTGCATCGGCAGGATTGCCACCGCTGTTGACACGATTGTGGCCAGTTTGCAGGAGGGTGGTCGTCTGATTTACATCGGCGCAGGTACCAGTGGTCGGCTGGGTATTCTCGATGCGGTGGAGTGCCGCCCCACCTTCAGCGTGTCTGATCAACTGGTCCAAGGCATTATCGCCGGTGGTGAAACCGCCATACAACATGCCGTTGAAGGCGCCGAAGATGACAGAGCCGCGGGAGTCGCCGATCTGAAAGCCATTCATCTGAATCGCGCCGATGTGGTGGTTGGTTTAACTGCCAGCGGGCGCACGCCCTATGTGGTTTCTGCATTACAGTATGCCAATCAGCTGGGTGCGCCGACCATCTCGATTACCTGTAATCCCGACTCTCCGGTGATCGATGCCGCTGACATTGGCCTGTGTGCCGTGGTGGGCCCAGAGGCGCTAACCGGTTCAACGCGAATGAAATCAGGTACTGCACAAAAACTTATCCTGAATATGCTAAGCACAGCCAGCATGATCCGACTGGGAAAGACCTACCAAAACTTAATGGTTGATGTGAATGCGACGAATGAAAAGCTGCGCGCACGGGCTATTAGAATAGTGATGCAAGCCACCGACTGCAGCGCTGATGCAGCAGAAACCGCGTTGAGCCAAGCTGATGATCGCGCCAAGTTAGCCATTCTAATGATCTTAACCGGCGTATCTGCAGAACAAGGCGAAGAATTACTGCTGCAAAACGATGGCTTTTTACGCAGAGCGGTGGAATCGAATGAAAAATCGTAGCACGGCAATTATAACGTTTCTGTGCGCCTGGATCGCGAGCACAGTCATGTCGTTGCCCGCCATTGCTGAGCCTCTCACCGTCGGCGCGGAGCGCCTGACATTCTACCTCCCCAAGATTAAAGCCCAACGGGTTGGTGTTGTTGTCAATCAATCGTCTATCGCCAAAGGCCAGCATCTGGTCGACTACTTGCTCGCTCAGCAAGTCAATGTCACGACCATTTATGCACCTGAACATGGATTTCGTGGTGACAAAGGCGCAGGTGAAAAAGTACATGACGCCGTCGACGAAAACACCAACCTTCCCGTTATGTCGTTGTACGGGAAAACCCGCAAACCCAATGCCGAGATGCTTAACAATGTCGATGTGCTGATTTTCGATATTCAGGATGTGGGTGTACGTTTTTATACTTATGTCAGCACGTTGCACTACGTGATGGAAGCCGCTGCAGAAATGAATAAAGCGGTTATCGTGCTGGATAGGCCGAATCCAAATATTCATTTCGTTGATGGCCCCGTCCTCGATATTGAGTTTCAGTCATTTGTTGGCATGCATCCGGTGCCAGTACTACATGGGATGACACTCGGTGAAATGGCATTGATGATCAAAGGAGAGGCGTGGATAGCGCACGCTGATGCGTTAGATTTAACGGTCATTCCTGTCGCGGATTACACGCGTAGCAGCGAGTATGAGCTACCGATCAAACCTAGCCCAAACCTGCCAAACGCAACAGCCATCCAGTTGTATGCGTCGTTATGTTTTTTTGAACCCACCCCCTTTAGTATTGGTAGAGGAACGCCGTTTCCGTTTCAAGTAATAGGCCACTCAACGCTTCATCTGGGTGATTTTGCGTTTACACCCACCAGCATGCCTGACAGCGCGCCATCACCAAAGTTTCAAGACCAGCAAGTTCACGGTCTCGATTTGCGTCAGGCTGAATTTGAGGGGCTGGATTTGAGCTTACTCTTTGAAGCGTATCAACAGGCAAAAGCGGAAAACGTCGAATTTTTCACGTCCGCTTCATTTTTCGATAAGTTGGCAGGGAGCAGTGCGTTGAGAGAAGCGTTACAAAATGGCGCTTCGTTTGATGACGTGAAAGCGAGTTGGCAGGCCGACTTGTTAGCGTTTAAGCAGCGACGCCAACCTTATCTGCTATACTAATGTGACTCATTGCCATCGCGAAATCGCGCCACCACACTGTTGGTTTTCTCAAGCAGTTTGCGGCCGTTGCGAGAGGCTTGGGTTAACGCAATAAATAACATATCGATAATGAGCTCCTGCGCGGTTCGAGCCAATATCGATGACAATCGCAATGATGGATCTTCAGCCACAGAATACAGTTTTACATCAGCCAGATCGGAAATTGGCGTGCCTCCATACTGGGTAATGGAAATAACGATAGCATGATTGTCATGCGCTTCACGCACGGCATTGAGTATCTCTCGAGTCGAGCCTGATTCACTGATGGCAACCACCACATCGTTTTCACCAAAGGTGGCAGCGATACCCAATTGCGCATGCCCATCTTGCTCTGCGATGGCATGAATGCCCAACTTGTGGAGTTTGTAAGAAAAGTCTTTGCCGACTAACGCCGAACCACCAATGCCACAAATCAAAATACGCTGGGCGTTTTTAATCGATTCTACCGCACGTTCAAAAGCGACTATTTCATTCAGGTTACGCGTTTCGTGCAACACTGATATTTTACTGCTAACCAGCTTATCTGCCATTTGCGTATAACCGTCTGACAGGGTGATTTGTCCATGTAGTTGCGTATTTGGCGTTTCTTTGTTCAACGCGTCAATCACGGCCAGTTTGAATGCAGGATAGCCTTTGTAGCCTAATTTCTGCGAAAACTTGACCACACTAGACTGGCTGACACCGACGACATTCGCCAGTTCCTGCGAGCTGAGATCGCGTACCGCATTGGGTGAATCCAGTGTGAAAGTCGCCAGCTTTGATTCACTGGTCGATAAGGCATGTTTCACAGCTTTGATTTTGACAAACGCAGACATAAGCTCGCAGTGTAATGTTGAGTGCTTTTAGTATAGATAACCCGCGCGAAAAGTGAATTATTTATTCCAAATAAACGAATTTTTTCGAATATCCTACCGCGATTTTACTCTGAATGCGGTATAGTGACCCTACGAATTGGTTGGCACGGCAACTTGCTTATGAACTTGAATGCGATAACAGACTATTGGCCTGAACTAAACCAACCGCACTTGCGTTACGACGACATTCAACCGGTTATTCAGGCGCTGTCACAACAAAAGGGAATTTGTGCCGAAGTGGTTGACCGTTCCTACCTTGGCGTGCCAATTCATAAGCTTACGCTTGGATCGGGCCCCGTAAAAATTTTTGCCTGGACACAAATGCACGGGGATGAGCCAACGGCCACTGCTGCCGTTTTTGATCTCATTAGCCACCTGGTCGATGACAACGCATCGCTACCCTTTGACGCGTTTGCCCAGCAATTTAGTTTACACGTTGTGCCAATGCTCAACCCTGATGGGGCTGAAGCAAACACACGTTTCAATGCGCAAGGTATCGATATCAACCGCGATGCCGTCGCCATGCAAAGTCCTGAAGGACGCCTACTGCGTCGTTTAGTGGATGAACTACAACCAGATATTGCGTTTAATTTGCACGACCAGAATCCCTATTACAGCGCGGGTGATTCAAGTACGCCAGCCACAATCGCCTTTCTTGCACCCGCTTATGATGTGAGTAAATCCATTAATCCAAGCCGCGCACGCGCAATGCAGCTTATTGCCGTGATGCGCCACGCGGTTGAACAGCATATTCCCTCTCATGTTGCGCGATACAACGACGATTATTCCTATCGTTCTTTCGGCGATAAAATCTCATCCTTGGGTGCCAGTACTATCCTGATTGAATCAGGCGCCTACCGGAGCGACCCCAACCGGCAGCGCGCTCGAGAAATGAACGTTGTCGCGCTTTTATCCGCGATCGAAGCGTTGGCGGATGACAGTTGGAAATCGGTTGACTGTGACGATTACTTTGCGATCCCTGAAAACATCGAAGATGGCTTATGTTCCCTGTTGATCACCAACGCGCAGCTACGGCAAGGTGAACAGCATGCCGCTTACCTTGCTGACATTAGTATTGTGGGTAGCGGCACCTCTGCGACCATCAAGCATATTGGCGATCTGTCTAATTGTGCAGGGTTTGAACAAATTGATGCTGGTGCGCTCGCATTGAGCACCGGGAATCCCTACCATTTAAACGCGCCATTCGAACTCGAAGCGAATCACTATAAGTCGCTGTTGCGCGACGGTGTGACACACTTTGTCGGCGATGCGACGCTACTGCAGAACCGTTCGGGTTTACCCGTATTGGTGGTGCAACACCCTTTGACCCACATCCTACCCGAACAAGTGAGCTGTTTGTTGTGCAGTTCGCGTAAGGGTCCCACGCGGCCAATGCTTGCAATTATTGGTAACAACGTGATTTCATTGGCAGATTAGTCGATTACTGAACGTTGGAGCAATCGTATGCGCCTTTTCACTCGCCTCTCCTTTTTGATGGCGATTGCTGTTTACTGTTGCGATATATTAGCCCATGCTCAGTCAGCTCAGGAATCCCTTACCGCTATGTCGCCAGCTCCGTTGACTGAGAATTTTGCCAAACCCTGGTGGATACCACGCCATCAACAAAAACTCGACGACATTAAAACGCGAGCGGATGAGATTAAACTGGTCTTCATCGGCGATTCGATTACTCACGCATGGGAAAATCGAGGCAAGCAGGAATGGGCTACCCATTTTGCTCCCCGTGGCGCGTTAAACCTTGGGTTTAACGGCGACCGTACTGAAAATGTATTATGGCGGATTGAGCACGGTGAACTTGATGGTCTTTCACCAGAGTTAGTGGTGCTGATGATTGGCACCAACAATACGGGTCACCGTCAGGATCCGCCGGCGCACACCGCCGCTGGTATTACTGCGATTGTTGATGAAATACACGAACGTCTCCCGGATAGCCATATTTTATTGCATGCTATCTTACCGCGCGGTAAAACCGCCGACAGTCCGCTGCGCCAACTGAATACCCAAGTGAATCAATTGATTGAGCCACTGGCAGAGCGACCACATGTTTCCTGGCTTGATGTCAGCTCGCTCTTTATGACTGATGATGGCCGCATTGAGAGGACGGTGATGAGTGACTTTCTGCATCCGAATGCCGAGCAATACAGCGTGTGGGCAGAAGCACTTGAGCCGCATATTAGTCGTTTGATGAGCCCGCTGCATGACGGCGATTAACCCAAAGCAGTTGTCGCTGCCATTATTGAGTATCGGTTTTTTGCTGGGGATTTTGGTCAGTTTTGCAGTGCTCTCTGGTGATGCAAATGGTCGGGTGAATCTGCTCTATCTCATGCTGGCTTTTTTCGTGCTGCCGCTTCTTGGTGCGCTCATATCATTGTTATCGCTGAGCTCGCAAAAAGGTTTCAATGCGGCCCGCTTGATGAGCGCTTTGCCAATCTGGTCGAAAACACAACGTGGGTATCTGCACAAACTGCGGCAAACCCATCTCGACAAACAGTGGTTTTTTGTACAAAGCCAAGTGGCCGCCATCGGATATGCCATCGCGACGTTGCTGTGCTTTGGCTTACTACTGGTGACTACAGACATCAATTTTGTGTGGCGAAGTACCTTGCTCAGTGCCGAGCAGCTATTTCCCCTACTCAACGCGATTGCACTGCCTTGGTGGTTTTGGGAAACCGCGCAACCGAGTTTGGAATTACTCTACGCTACGCAGGACTCGCGACTCACTCAATCCTACAGCAACGTTGAAACGTTCGGACAGTGGTGGTCATTCGTATTTGCTACACAAGTTATCTATGCGCTGCTGTTACGCATTTTACTTCTTGTCGGTGGCCGTGCCTGGTTTGAGCTTCGCCAGCGACGCGATGTGGAATATCAACTTAGGCAGCGCCAAGCGGGTCAATCTCACAAAGCGCCGGAACAACATGTGCTTTCGCCCATCACACACACATTACCTGACAAACTGGCACTGGCTAACTGGGCAGCTTTTCCGCCGGAGGTCGTCGCTCAATGTCGGTTGCGCCCCACCACAACACTGGATTGCTCTGGCCATGAAAACGACGACCCAAACTATTCGGGCGCTCAGGTCGTTTTGTTAAAATCGTGGGAGCCGCCCATGGGAGAATTGCAGGATTATCTGGAACAGGGGCATGGTGTGTTGTTTCCCGTGAACATTGTGCGTGGTGAAGTGACGCCACCAGCGCCACAGCATCTCGCTGAGTGGCGACGCTTCGTTCACTCAATGCCACAGTGGCAATTGTATCTACCGTCAGAGTGGGCCGAACACAATGAACACTAATCAGACAGCGGCATTTGCCGTGGTGGGCCACCCCAATAAAGGTAAATCGTCCATTGTGTCGACGCTGGCTCACAACGATAACGTGCAGATTTCCAGTCGCAGTGGCACGACCGCACTGGCCGATCGCTATCGGGTATCCACTGCAAACGCGCACTACGACCTGATTGATACGCCGGGTTTTCAACGACCGCGTAAAGTGTTGCACTGGCTAAAAACACACTGCTCGAATGCCAGCGAACGCGCGGCTACCGTGTTTAAATTTGTTAACGATTCAGACTGCCAACAACAATTCAAAGATGAAGTGGCACTGCTGCGGCCAATTGTTGATGGTGCCGCGATTCTTTACGTCGTGGACGGTTCACGCCCTTACGGCGAAGAATACGAAGCCGAGATGGATATTTTACGTTGGACAGGACAGCCCTCTATGGCGCTGATCAACCCCATCGAAAGCAGTGATTGCGTCACGGAGTGGCAAAATGCGCTGACACAGTATTTTAAATCCGTTCGCGTCTTCAATCCGATGACGGCTGACTTTGAAAAACAGCTTGAGCTGTTGCAAACCTTTGCGCATTTGAACCCGGCATGGTCAGAGTCGCTGAATCGAATCACGCGGGATCTGCGCCAACAACGCGGTCAGCAAAAGCAGCATAGTATTATTATTCTGGCGCGCATGGTCGATGATCTATGCCGCTATCAGGCGTGCCAGAAATTGTTGAGTCTGGAACAGGCAAAACGCGTTGAACCGGTGCTTGCCCGACAGTATAAGGCGTGGATGAAACAGCGCGAGGAAACGGCGATTGATGAACTTCTCACGCTGTATGCGCATTCCCAAACTCGCATCGCCATTGAACAGTTTGACCTTCCTCCCGATTTGTTCGATTGTGACGAATGGTTTGCGTGGGGACTGGACAAGAAACAACTGATTTCTGCCGCCGCATTAGCGGGTGCGGTGAGTGGCGCAGCGGTGGATGTTGCCGTTGCCGGGCACAGTCTAATGCTGGGCGCACTGGGCGGTAGTTTACTCGGGGCTGGCAGCGCATGGTTTGGCGCAGATAAACTCGTCGACGTTAAGATCTCGGGGTTGCCGCTGGGCGGGCATCAAGCCTGTGTTGGTCCGATTAAGAACCGAAACTTTCCGTATGTGGTGATTGGTCGATTTTTGCATGTGTATCAGCAAATATCTGCACTCACTCATGCTGATCGCAGCGAACTGACGGTCTCTGCAGAAGACTTTAAAGACCGCGTAGATAATCTGGAAAAAGCCCAGCAAAAAAGTCTTCACACGGCGTGTGAGCGGTTGATCAAGCAGAAACCCGTCGACGATCTCGAATCTGTTTTACGCCCACTATTTGATTAACTTCAATCCGATAACTGGCTATGTAATGCTTTCTGATAGGCTTCTATGCCGGGTATCAGCGCGGTGATGAACGTAGCGATGACAATGATACCCGAAAGCATAAGCAGTTCTGGCGACAGAATGTTGTAGCTTAAAAACAGCCCGTACTCTGCCGTCAACCAATCCTCAAGCGTTAGCAACACCAGCACCACAACCACGACCGATGTAAGCAAAGCCGACAGCGCGATCAAGGTTGCTTCAATGATCACAAGTGTCACAACCAATGCAGGCGATGCGCCTAATGTTCGAAACACTGCAATTTCCTGTCGCCGTTCGTTCATGGACGCGAGTAACATCGTGGCAAGACCAAACAATGAAGCAAGCAGCACAAGATAGCCGATGATACGTAACACATTCTCAACACTTCCCATCAGCTCCCACAATTGCGCCATCGCGACGCCGGGCAAAACCGCCATCAGCCGGTCAGCTTGATAATTGTTGATTTGTCGCTGCAACGTGAAGGTCGCAAATTTATTGGTTAACCCTAGTAGTACAGCGGTAATCGAATCGGGTACAGGGTGCTCTGCATCAGGCGCATTGAGTAAAGAACTTAACTGCGCTGACGGCAAGTGGATAGCCTCGATTGCGGGCAAACTGACGTGAACCGTTTTATCCACCGGAGTGCCCGTAGGGGCAAGTACGCCAACAACGGTGAAAGGTGCCTGATCATGATTGACAAAACTGGTACTGCCGATGCCGTGAGCAATCACAATCTTATCGCCTTGTTGATAATTCAAACTCGCCGCCACTTCAGCGCCGATTACCGCATCAAAAAGGCCTTCAAAAGGCTTGCCCTTCGTAAACGTCAGACGATTGTCATTTCCGTAACTAAAGTGGCGAAAATAATCAGAATTTGTGCCCATTACACGAAAGCCTCGGTGAGAATCGCCGAGAGAAATAGGCACTGCCCATGCAACAGAATCATTCGCTTTCAGCGTTTGAAAACTGTCATAACGAATGTTATTCGTTGGACTCCCCATTCTAAACACCGAATACAACAACAGGTTAAGATCGCCACTCGGCGCGCCGACCAGCAAATCGACGCCGGAGATCGTCCGATTAAAACTCTCTTTGGCTTCAACTCGAATATGTTCCACGCTGATCAACACGCTGATGCTCACGACCAGCGAAAGATAGGTGAGCAGCACGGTTTTCCTGCGGCTTATCAGGCTACGCCACGCGACCGACACTAGCATGCTTGTTCACGCTCCTCATGGACGATGGTACAAAACGACTGAAGCGGCGTGTGGTGAGAAAAACTATCGCGTAAGGAGGGATCATGGCTGACAAACACTAGCGTGGTATCATTTTGATTACACAGCACCATCAAGTGCTGCATAAACGCATCTCTTGCGCTAACGTCCAGTGCAGAAGTCGGCTCATCGATGAGAAGAAGCCGAGGTTTGTTCACGAATGCCCGCATAATCGCAACGCGCTGTTGCTGCCCAACACTGAGTGATGAAACCGGGACGGTGAGTAAACGTTTCGGTAACATAAGGCTGTCTAACAACGACTCAACATCGCATTTGAGATTGTGCGTTTTTTGATTAGCGAGATACCGCGCAAGCTCAACATTCTGCATCACGCTAAGATAGCGTATCAGATTAAACTGCTGAAAAACCACACCAATATTGGTTGCCCTAAAACGGTCACGCTGCTTTGCAGGCAGTGTTTCAAGTGCCGTACCAAACAGTTTGATTAAACCCGAATCGGGCATAAGGATCCCGCACAATAGATTCAATAATGTCGATTTTCCTGACCCCGAGTTCCCATGTAGAAATACATGCTTACCCTGATCAACCTGCCATTGGCTGAAATGCAGCGTCGTGCCGCGCGCGTCCGCTTGTGGGTAGCGAAACTCAACATTGCTCAGCTGAATTGCAGGGTGTGTTGCATCGGATTGCAGGGTGCTTTGCGTCATTTTTAAATTCTTTGTAAAACACCGCGTGATAGCGCGGCGACTAATTGTTATGATATATCATATTTTGCAAATATTGAACAAGACGTGACAGCAGATGAGCGGTAAAAAAAGACGTGGGTATCGCCAAGCTTTGAGCGTAGCTTGGCTTGCGATGGGTCTGCTTTTGACCTGCGCGACAATGGCTGATGATGGAGACTACGCGGAAATCGAGTGGGTTGAGCTTATGCCGCAAGACGATCTTGAGGCGCTCATGAACATGCCTGACATCATTTCCGAGATTGAAGATGGTAGTGCGAGAGATTCGGTTGACTCCCTCACGGATCTCGCACAGGAGAGCGCTGCGGCAAAACGCTTTAAAGAGGCGCTAAATTCCACCCGCGTGATCGAATCATTCGATAATCGGCGTATTCGTATCCCCGGCTTCATGGTGCCACTGCAAGCTGATGAACAACACCGCGTGACTGAATTTTTCATAGTGCCCTACTTTGGCGCCTGCTTGCATATGCCCCCGCCGCCACCGAATCAGATAATTTATGGTCGCGTAGAGCAAGGATTTGAGCTTGACCACCTGGACTTGCCGCTGTGGTTTGAAGGTACACTCTCGTTAGAGTTAAATCGCAATTCGACTGGCGCTTCCGCGTACAGTATGGCGTTAGACAACATTCAACTGTACGAATGATAGGAGTTTGTTATGTTAATTAGATGCCTTTTGGCGTTTTGCCTCCTGTATTCAGGGAGTGCTGCGGCCTGTCAGTACCACGATAACCGCAATTTTGCCGCATTTGGGCAATTTCATCCGCTGGCTCAACGCCACTTGCCCAGCCGGCCTCAAGCAGAGTTTAAGGTTTATCATAATCGCGACATTGCCGTGCAAACGGGTGATGACAGACAATTGCAGCTACGTTATTTTTTACCGTTGGAATACACGCATGCAAAAGTGTCGTTGGTGCCCAGTGAAGCCATTCGTATTGACAACTTGAAGCCCTTTAACCTGATCGAAACACGCGGCAATCTTGACGTGACGTTTCGCGCAGAACAACCGGGGACACACTCCATCGTTGTGGCGCTGGACGCAATGATTGATAACAAACCCTATTCTAAATTGCAGCGCATCACCATCACGTCGGGTTAACTTAACGTGCCAGATATTCTGTGAGTTTATGCAACGTTTAAAACCCATCGGGATTATCACACTGTTTCTGGCATTGGGCGCAGCGGTTGGCTGGGTAGTGAGTGGCAACTGGTCGCAGATTAAGCGAGCCCTGTTGTTTACGCCAACCGTCTACATGACTGCTGATGACGAGTTGCAGCACGCTATCGAAAACAATGAGGTGCGCGCCATTTCATGGGAAACATTGCTGCCAGCGGCTGATAGAGACGCATTAGCGCGCTATCAGCAAGCGCCCCCCTCGTCGATGAACGACTTCACAACGCAGATATTGCGTTCTATTGAAGCTTCCAGTGATTCAGCCTATCAACAGGCAATGACATCGGCTGAGGTTGTTGATGCATTAAATAATACATGGGTTTCTATTCCAGGCTTTCTGGTACCGATTGATTTTCATGCCGATCAAAGTGTACGCCACGTGTTTGTGGTGCCCTATTTTGGCGCCTGCTTACATTTTCCACCACCGCCGCCCAACCAAATGATATTTGCACGACTGGAGCCGGGCTTTAGCTCACTTGAGCTGACTCAGCCCTATCAACTGCAGGGGCGGTTATCCATCGCAACGTTTGAAGACCCTCTTGGTACATCAGCCTACGCAATGCAGGTTTCTGCCATTCAGCTATTCATGGGTCAACCCGACGATGTCAGGCAACATTAGCGCACACTAATCGGCTAGAAAATCCACGGTCATGATCAACCGCCTTTGCCCACCATCGCTTGGCGGCGAACGGTGGACCACGCCTCCCAGCTCATTGTCAAACCAAGATTCACCTTTCAATAATGCAATGTCACCGACGTCAGTGTCCTGTGTCTCGGCAAGTCCGCCACTACCCAGCCCGAGCTTTTCTCGACGAACATCAGCATGATCCAACCATTGAGTTCCACGCCCAGAATAGGTGGATACTAATCTGCAAGGTACTCTATCGACGTGGAATCGTGGACACATGGGCTTATCTAGTATGCGCATGCGTAAGCCCACTCTGGACAATTCGAACAACGTGCGAAATATATCGACCACTTCCACCACATCGTTTAACAAAGCATCATGAGGCTGTATAGAGCGGAAAGCGTCTCTCACATCACTTTCAATACGGTCGCTGCGAATAAAAGATGATGTGTTGAGATGCTGCGTGTTTAGCAACAGTTGCTGCACGGCGTTTTTCACATCGACAGATAACGCACGCTGCCATATCGCCATATTGATCTCAGGTTGATAGACGGCGGTTAAGATTTCGATATCTTCAGAACGCGCGGAATAACGCGTATTCATCGGGGTTTGTTCGACTTGGCATGCTGGTGATAACGTCATAGCACGACTCTCCATCAATTCGTCATCACGCACTGGCAATACACGTGCGTCGTTTAAGATTGCTAATATGTCCATACGCGATGAGCACAGAACCGATAACAGAAAATACCACTTCACCGATTTCGCCGAACACGTCATGCCCCAAGAACGCAACCAGCAGTAAAATTGTCATACCGCATAAGGCCGTACCAAGAGTGGCTAGATGCCGGTGCTGTAAATAACCCGAAAGCACTGCAAATGCACTGATGGGGATCACCGCAAACAGTAGCCAGCTGTGGAACTTCTCATCACTTAAAAACGTTAGGCTTGAAAACGCGGGCAACAACACCAGCAGGATGGGCAACACCATACAGTGAATAACACACAACGCCGACAGGCCAATGGCAAATCGGTCAGCTAGACCGATTAGATGCTTACGCATAGTGCTCCTCTGAGTAATTGGACGGGGTGTGGCATTGAGAGCACATGCCAATCAATTCGATTTGCGACACCACGTGATTAAAATTATTTTTTGCAACCTTATTTTCAGCCAGACTCACCATCTCTGTTGGTGCTGGCTCTGCATCAATGTGCAGACACTGGCTGCATATCGTAAACAAGAGAAACGTGTCTTTTGATAGCTGATCCGCTGTCTTGCATACAAAATATTTATTTACCGTGTTGAGTCGATAAACTAAGCGTACCTCAACCAAATCATGCAAAATCCGGTATACCGAGTTTGCAATCAGCTGATCGTCAAAGGTGTTGTTGTACAACTCAGTAATCTCGTACGCGGAAAACGGTTTAGCGCAGCAAGACAACACACCTAGCATCTTTTTTCGCTGCTGTGTCACACGTTGACCGCAATGCCGCAATGCTTTGTCAGCACAATTTATTGCGTTCTGTAGTACTTGATTGTCGCAAGGGGGCGCGTGTTGGTATCGAAGGTCGCCCACTAGAACACCACATTGCGGTTATTCTGGCTCACCTGTTTCGCACCCTGCCCCTGTGCGCTGATCCATTGCACTTGCACACTTGATAAGCTGTCCATGGTATCAAAAATGGTTAACGTAACGCCTTCCACGGGCCGTTCACACTCAAGCACAAAGCGTGCGGTTACGTCCTGATGTTTGTGCTCATGTTGATGATCGTGACCATGTTTGTGAGCAGTCTCGTGCTCATCATGCTCGTGAGTCGGTTCAAAAAGTGTCAGTGACTGGGAAACCTGCTGGCAGGTATGAGCAAACTCCAGTACTGCGCGATAGGTTGCCAATGTTTCCCGCAACGCCTGTGCGTGTGCTTTCTGTTCAGGCGTTTCAGGCGCATGCTCAAAACCGAGTGCATCGGCTAACGGTACCATCACCTCCACCTGCCAGGTGTTTCCCTGTTGTACCAGCATTACGCTGCCGACGCCGTGAATATGTGCCTGTGCATGCGCGGAGGAAACTGCTACGCAGCAGCATAACCCGAGCGCTAGCAAGTACTTGGCTACATATCTGGTCACATTACTCATCATAAACCCCCCTTAATCTCACGTATCCCCGACGCAGTTAAAATAACTGCCGTTCATCACGCTCCAGTGGCGCGATCTCAACACGCAAACAAAGCCCTAAACGATTGAGCAAACTTGTCAAAATCACAGTTGATGCGAATATTGTTATAATATAACATATCCACACACTAATGAAACAATATAACATTACGAGAGAGAAAGGAATGAAAAAGAAGACGAGAATTGCCGCACTAGTCTGCGCTGGTCTCTCGCCGTGCGTCATGGCTCAGTCGATTGAAGGCACAGTCTTGACGCAAAGCGGAAAGCCCTTAGTGGGCGCATCAGTGGAGCTAGAGGGGTCTAACATTGCCACTAAAACGGATGAGAATGGAAAGTTTGTATTCTCTAACGTTCGCCAGGGCAATAATGAAATTCACATCAGTGCAGAGGGATTCAGCCACTTGCATGAAGACGTGCAGATATCGGGTAGCCAGTCGGTTACCAGAACCTTTACGGCATCGCGCAGCCCCATTGAAGTGATCGACGTGACCGCATCTCCGATCCACTTATCTTCTATGGAATCAGCCATGCCGGTCAGTGTACTGGGTGGGGAGCGATTGCGTCGGCAACAGTCGGCTACGCTCGGCGACAGTTTGGAAAAACTTGCTGGGGTACATTCTAGTTTTCATGCCAAAGTCGCCAGTACGCCGGTGATCCGCGGGCTGAGTGGCCCGCGGGTGCTGATTACTCAAAACGGTTTAGACGTGAGTGATGTGTCGCGTGTGGGGCCCGATCATGCGGTTGCAGGTGAGGCCGCAACAGCGCAGCAAATCGAAGTGTTGCGCGGCCCATCTACGTTGTTTTATGGTAGTGGCGCGATTGGTGGTGTCGTCAATATTGTTGACACCCGTGTACCCACCAATGGTGATACGCAAGGCGAATGGCTGGTTGAACACAGTTCGGTTGACGACCAGAAGCTTGCGTCGTTCAACGCGACATCTGGCGTTGGATCGTTTGCCTTTTATGCGGATGGATTTGTGCGCGACTCAAATGATTATGAGGTTCCTGTCGCACCTGAACTAGCGCATGACGACCATCACCATGAAGATGAACACGAGCACGATGAAACGCATGACGAGTCTGGCGATTTCACTGTGGGTAACAGCAGTGAAGAGTCTAACGGCTTTACGTTAGGCACAAGCTACTTATTCGAACAAGGCTATGTCGGTGTTTCCGTCGAACAGTTTAATCGTGAATATGGTATTCCCGGCCATTCCCACGGTGATGAAGAAGGTCACGACCATGGCCACGACCATGGTGATGAAACCGAGGGCGAATCTGGCCACGGTGGTGACGTTTTTGCTGATCTCGAACAAACCCGTGTTCAACTGCTCAGTGAAATGCGCTTTGACGACTCGATCCTGGCCGGTATCAACGTGCGAGCCGGTTTTACCGATTATGAGCACGCCGAAATTGAAGGTGGCGTTGCTGGCACCACGTTTGAAAACACGACCTACGAATTACGCCTTGAGCTGCTTCACCAGCCTTTTATGGATTTTAATGGCGGCATAAGCTTTCATTATAAGAATAGTGACGTTGCGGCCGAAGGCAGTGAGGCATTTACGCCACCGTCTGAGACAGAAATGTTCGCTGTTGCGGTCATGGAAGAGCGTCACTTTGGTGATGTGCTGTTGCAGTTAGGTGGGCGCATCGAACGCGTCACCATGAATGCAGATAGATTACTGTTACCCATGCTTGACGCCCACCCGCATGATGACGAACACGGCGACGAGGGCCATGATCACGACCATGATCATGACCACGATCATGGCGGTGATGGCAGTATTACACGCACGTTTTTTGCGGATCATGAATTTACGCCTGTCAGCCTTTCCATCGGTGCAGTCTGGGACTTTATGCCAGGTTACAACGCGGCAGTCTCGTTCTCTCGCTCTCAGCGCGCCCCCTCTGCGTCAGAATTACTGTCCTTTGGTCCACATATTGGCACGCGTTCATACGAAATTGGCGCCTTATTCGCCCTTGAAGATCATAACGGCGAGTCTGAGATTGGTTTAACCGACGAGATTATCGACTTAGAAACAGCCAACAATATCGATCTGACACTGCGTAAAACTCAGGAGGATGTGGGTTTCATTTTCAATGTGTTTTATAACGAAGTAGATAACTACTACTACCAGACAAACACCGGTTTGTTTGCTGACGATGGTCACAACCATGGTGGTGACGACGGGCATGACCACGGTGGGCATGATCATGGCGATGATGGACATGACGACCACAGTGGAGAACTTCCTGTCTATATATTCCAGACCGATGATGTGGTGTTGCATGGTTTTGAAGCACAAGTTGCCTGGCAAGTGACTGATGAATTTAATGCGACATTTTTCTCTGACCTAGTCCGTGCACGGTTAAAAGACGGCGGTGATTTACCTCGTACTCCTCCGGTTCGATTTGGTACGCAGTTTAGTTATG
Organism: Alteromonas oceanisediminis; assembly: GCF_018474025.1. Classification (GTDB taxonomy): domain Bacteria; phylum Pseudomonadota; class Gammaproteobacteria; order Enterobacterales; family Alteromonadaceae; genus Alteromonas_E; species Alteromonas_E oceanisediminis. The sequence goes on from NZ_JAHCTA010000003.1 coordinate 128,599, forward strand.
AGAATAATCGGATCAGCGCCCACTTGGATATCACTCGCTATCAATCACAAGACAAAATAGCTGATTTTGAGACCGAGACCGACGGCTACACCTTGGTCGATTTGGCCGTCTCCTATGATTTGCCTGTTTGGAACAATGCGTTATCAGTTTATTTGAATGCACGCAATCTCACTGACACTGAAGCACGCGTTCACACGTCTTTCCTAAAAGATATCGCGCCTAGACCCGGACGTAACTTCAGCATTGGCCTGAAAGGCTACTTCTAGATATCTACCTGATTAATTACACGAATACGCACAAGGAATTACTATGAAAAATCAACACTCACTCAGTCTTATTACCGTATCAATGATGTCGGCATTACTCGTCGGCTGCGGCGGTGATGCTGAAACCACGATCATTGAGAGGGAACCTATCGTTGAGGCGCCATCCGATCCCGGACATGGGGGCGGCGGTTCAGGTGATTTCCTGATCGAGAGTCAGGGACGTTTGGCCGTAAGTTCACTTGAAAGCAATACGCTGAGCTTGCTCGACATCGATGATGGCAGCCTGCTGGACAACTTTGCATTGCAGTTTGATGGTACGCGCATCGCAACATCAGCAGATAGCCGCTATGCAGTATTGGTTGCCCGAAATTTCGATACCGTCGAATTCCTAGATGGTGGCTTGTGGCGTGAGGATCACGTGGATCACTTGCACGACTACGAAGAAGCCCCTGAAATGAGTGATTTTGTGCTGACAGGCAGCCGCCCAACGCACGTCAGTGCCGACGGTAATCACCTTGCCGTGTTTTACGATGGAGATAGTGAGGCCGGTATCCCTGCTGCTGTGCATGTCGTGTCGAACAGCGATATTGTGGCTGAAAATGATCCAGCAACACTTGAGTACAGCGTCAACATGCACGGTGTCGCCAAGCCTAAAGGTGAGTTTGTCTTATCGACCATCCGCCGCGACGATGCAGAAAGTACGTCGAACACAAAAATACTACCTGATCAGGTAGGCATTTATCACAACCACGACGGTGAACTGGAACTCGAACAGGTTCTTGACCTGACCTGCCCTGATTTGCATGGTGCGGCAGTCAACCATGAATTTGTCGCGTTTGGTTGTGGTGATGGCGTGCTCGTTACGCATCAACATGATGGCGAGGAATTCGAAGCAGCAAAAATTGATAACGTTGCCGAAATTGAAGGTACTCGTGTTGGTACACTTTATGGTCATGAAGACAGCGAAATATTTGTGGGTGTTGCCAGCTCACGCTCAACCGGTGTTACTACGGTATTAACGGTTCATCCGGAAGACAATGAAATGGAAGTACTGGACTGGCAACCGCTTGAAAACGCGGTACCGGTAGCGTATTCATTTAGTTTCGATGGCGCGCATTTTGTGATTTTGGATAGTCAGGGCTATTTGACATTGTTGGCGATGGAGCAGCACGACGGTCATACCCATCTTGAGTTTGAAGGGCGTCTTGATATCACTGAACTGGATGTGGCTGATATGCCTGAGGGAGCCTCATTCCGAATGGCAGCGTCTAAAAACGATAACCATGTCTATGTCGCCGACCCGATGGCACAGCATATTTTGCAGATCGATCTGGAATCACTCAGCATTGAGGGTGATATGGAGTTAGACTTTATTCCAGCATCATTAGTATGGCTTGGCATTGCTGCCGAAGAAGAGCATGATCATGACCACGATTAAACGTTCTTTTCACCCGTAATTTAATGCAGAGCGATGGATCATCGCTCTGCATTTTTTTAACCCACAGAGGCAATCATGAAAGCTATTGGCAAATATACGGTAGCGAGCGTAGCGGCTTTATTGCTCATGGGGTGCGCTGCTACAGGCAGTGAAGCGCCGAGCGTGACGCGTGTCACTCCCGCTAACCTGAGCGTGGCAACGTGGAATGTTGAGCATCTTGCTTACCCGAGTGAGCAAGGTTGCCGCCCACGCAGTGCACAGGAAATAGCGCAGATGAAACGCTATGCTGCCAGTTTGAATGCTGATGTGGTGGGTTTACAGGAAGTCGCGTCGGCTGACGCCGTTGCCCTGCTGTTTCCTGCCGATGAGTGGAACATTATACTGTCGCCTCGCGCCGATAGTGAGCCTTACACCTGCCGTGAGTCTGGGCGCACATCAACTCAGCAAAAAGTTGCCTTTGCGGTCAGAAAATCATTTACGGTGAGTCACGTAACGCCACTTCCTTCGCTCGCCCTTGGCCAGACGGGGTTACGCTATGGCTTGGCCATTGAGATCGCCACGGATATAGGCAACGTATCCATTTTAAATGTTCACTTGAAAAGTGGCTGCTATGTCGATAACGCCAGCACCAGCGACAAACACGCTTGTGCGATACTGACTCAGCAGGCACCCGTTTTAAGGAGCTGGATCGATACTCAGGAAGAAAGTGGCCAGCCTTATCTTGTGATTGGCGATTTTAATCATCGATTAACCGCACCTTACAATCATTTGACACAAGCCCTAATGACCGGCGATGCTGGTCGGAAGCGCAGTCTGATTAATACCAGCGCGGATTTAATAGGGTGTCATCCTTATTACCCTGCCCCAATTGATATGGTGTTCGTGGGCAATGTGCCCATGCAGTCGACGCTATTTGAACCCACAGTTCACCCATTTGAGGATATGCGGGTAAGTGCCATGCTTAGCGACCATTGTGCGGTATCCACCACCTTAACCGTGACGTCTTTACCGCTGACAAATGCGGTGAAATGGCAAACCACAAGCAAAGAATATCAGTTACTTACCACAGCCGCTTTCAGGCAGGCTGCCAAGCTATTGCAACAACATAGATTGATGGATGAGCCCTGGGTTGTTGTTATGGATGTGGATGAAACAATACTGGATAACAGCGCCTATCAGGTAATGCTAGATCGCACGGGACGGCAATACACGTCTTCCTCATGGGCCGAATGGGTAAAATTACAGCAAGCCACGCTGGTACCAGGCGCCGCTGATTTTATTGATGCGGTGTTCAGCGCTGGCGGTAAAGTGGCTTTGATCACCAACCGCGAGAAAACACTAGACGCTTACACGTGGACTAACCTGACGCAGTGGCTCGACATCACTGCGCACGATGCCTGCTTAGTGGGCAGAAGTGAAGCGGACAAAACCGCGATTAATGGTCGCGACATCGTGAATGATAAAGACTTACGTCGAGTACAGCTAAGACAAGGGGCGATTGAGTGTTTTGCACCATCCGGCGCAGCAACGGATTGGGCACACGCTCACCGTATCGTTATGCAAATTGGTGACAATGTTGAAGACTTTTCCGGTGTGACTCAAGAAGCTGCGGATATTCAGCAGCTTAGCCCCAGACTGCATCAGGACCTAATCTTGCTGCCAAACCCTATGTACGGTTCATGGTAATGACAGAAAACGTTAGCATATCTCATTCGACACCATCAGCGCGCCATCGAATTGAAAACGTGCCGACCAATATTATTACCGGTGCGTTAGGGGCGGGTAAAACGACGCTTATTCGTGCGCTTTTAGCGACGAAACCGGCGCACGAGCGCTGGGCGATACTGGTCAATGAATTTGGCGAAGTCGGTATTGATGGCGCGATACTGGAGAGTCAGTCGAAACCGGATATCTTTATTCGCGAAGTGCCGGGAGGTTGCATGTGCTGTACCGCCGGGCTGCCGATGCAGATAGCCTTGAATATGCTTTTGGCACGCGCAAAACCTGATCGGCTGTTGATTGAACCCACCGGACTCGGCCACCCTAAAGAGGTGCTTGAATCGCTCAGCGCCCCACATTATGAGGGGGTGTTGGACATACGAGCGACTTTAGCCTTGATTGATGCTCGGAAGTTGGCTGACGAACGTTGGCGAAAACACCCCACATTTCGTGAGCAACTCTGCATTGCCGATACGATTGTCATGACCAAGTCCGATTTGTATTCACAGGATTTAACCCCGACTCTGCGCAACTTCACAACAGAACTCGGTATACGTGATACCCCGATCACCACAGCGCAACAAGGTTGTATCCCGTTATCGGTGCTTGCCCCTGCATCGGGTTTTCATGCGCGCGCTGTGCCGGTAGCGTCCGCACACAAACACATACACGCAGTATCAGAAGCCCCTCACCCAGCACGTAAAGATGGTTTAATTGCGCCGGCTGCGGGGGCGGTGAGAATCGAAAACAGTGGTGAGGGATTCTACGCATGCGGCTGGCTTTGCGCGCCCAGCATGACGTTTACCTTCCAGACTGCGCTAGACACCTTTTCGAGCCTGACCGTAGAACGCCTCAAAGCGGTCTTGCGCACTGAAAAGGGCATTGTTGAATTTAATCTGAGTGACGGCACCTTGCATTCAAATGCGCACAGGTCGGCTGAGAATATCCGCGATTCCCGCATCGAATTTATTACTCAAGATCAGCAACTTGCGCACGAAACCTGTCAATTTCTTACTCAGGCATTGGCGCTGCACCCAGGCTAGAAAAGTCGTCATCACCCTCAGCTTGAAGAGGCTGAACGCTTCCTGATAACACAAGCTGCTTTCGCGCAGTCACTTGCGTATTGACCACGTCAAATGCACACCCGACGGGGAAACCTTGCGCAGAGGGTGCAGCTTTGAGCGCAAGATCACAGGGTAATGTCGCAGGGTTGTTAAAGCTATTGTTGACGACAAATGACGACTGCCCGAACGGCGTTTGTTGGTCGATAGCTGATAGCGTCTTCGCCAACACATGCATTCCGTGCGCTATTGCCGCTTTAAAGCCTAACAATTTTGCGCTCCATGCGTACAAATGGATAGGATTAAAGTCGCCACTGACACGCGCATAGCGACGGCCTGCTCCACTATCGAATCTCAGCACCTGATCGTCGCAAGACTGGGTAAATTTCTGGGCTTGGGAGCGTGTGCTCTTATCTGCTTCGTCCTGTTGAGATGACGTAGAGTCAATGCGATATAAATAGGTACTACGCGTTGTTTGACACAAGGTTGCGCCCTGCGTGATCGATAGCGCAAGCTCGACAGTGATGCCTTTGCGATGCAAAGACACTCCACCCAATTGACAGCAGATAGTGAGATCGTCGTTGTCGATAGGCGCAAAGGTCGACAGTGAATTGCGTAAATGAACCAATCCCACCAATGGGAACGGCGAGCGAGGGTCAAGTAACGCGTTGATATGCTGTGGTAGGCCAAGCAGTTGAGGGAAGCATGGATGAAGCTCATCTCGGCTCCACGTGTGTAGCCTGTTGAAAGCGACCAATTGCTTTTGGAACATGGAAGCCTTCACCTGTTTCATGGATGTCAATGCAGGAAACGCAATAGGAGCACCCCGACTAAACCAATCATTGAGTTGTGTTTTATTTCCCCGTTTCAGCGCAGCTCTGACCAAACCCCAAACTTGACTCATTGATTCGATTTTTCATCCTTGTGATTGTATTGGTAGTGATCGCCGAACGAGAGCAGGTTCGCTATGGCTGGTGCTTAACAACATGTGTGCATGGGAATTGCGAGAGATTATCTATCATTAGACTGATCTGCTGGCACACTCGCTCACAGTGTCGCTGCTGTTGCTCCTGCGACAATAAAAAGGGTAGCTGGAGCATACTTCTCATGTAGAAGTCCCCTTTTAACAGATTGAAAAAATCTGTCGCGATTGAAATAGCTTGTGTATTTGTGGTCACTTTTGACGGCAAAAAGAAGCGAAAAATGCCAGCGACAGTTTCGACACTTTGAAGCGGCCCAGCCCGATAAAACAACTCAGCCACGCGGGGGTTATTGTTTGACTCTCCGATAACAATCATGTGCATTGCAATCACTTCAGGATCTTGCAGCAAGCTCACAATTTGATTAGCCATTTCATTTAATACCTCCTGAAACGGCACTGAACTGTCTTTAAACTGTGACGCATCAAGCTTGTATTGATGACATTTTTCACCAATAACGGCGGTGTAAAGATCATCCTTATTGTTGAAGTGCGAGTAAACGGTTTGTTTAGCGACACCCGCTTTCCTGGCAATAATATCCATTGACGTATTGGTAAAGCCATTTTGCAAAAACAGTTCTGTCGCGCAGTCTAATATTTGCAGTCGTTTTTCTTCACTCTTTGGTCTACCAAGCTTGGCTATTTTGTCTGACATGAATATCCAATTTATTAATCAGTATCGGGTAACACATTTAATACGTACTCAGGCGTGATGACTTGGCAGAGCTACACAGCACGCAATAACAATGGTGTAAAAACCAAGTGAATATTATGCCTGCATGTACGGAGTCTTGCCATAGCGAGACAATAATCAACGAGGCAGGGTCACGAGCCTAAGCACTTTTTGGTGGCAATGCGATAATTGGGTACTGTATCGACACTTTTAAAACACTGCAGCGGTAGCCACTGTGCAGTTTAATGTTTAACTGAACTGTCTTACTTCTCTGCTTTGTCATGCGCTTGGGTATCGAGCAGGCTATTCAACCGCAATTTAGTGTTTTCAAGCTGGCGCAATAGCGTGGGCTTTTCCGCATCCGTTGCGGTACGAGATGCTTCAGCCAGAGTCACAATTTTCTGCTGTAGTTGCAGCACTGATTGCTCTTGCTTTTCAGCCTCTTCGGCTTTGTCGAAAGCCACATTTTCCTGAGCACTGTCAATATTGTCATCGGGCTGAGCAGATCGTTTATCGGCGCGCGCAATGAAGCGCTGTTGAGCGTCTGTGGGCCGCTGAGCAACCACATTGGGCGACATAATTTCGACATCTCCGTCATGCAGTGAATCCAGCACGTTGCGGTACAAATTGGACTTTGCCGTGATCAGATTCTTCACTTCAGTGAGTAACCCGCATACCCGATAGCTGACAGAGAAATCGCCTAATTCAACGACGTGCACAAAACCATCTTCTAATCCGGCATTGCTTGCGGCATGCTCCAGAAGTCGTGTGACTTTCTGATGATGGACATCATAACCAATGGACACCGTCGCCGTGATCAGCGTGCCAGACGAGCGCACCACCGACACCGGATTATTGATAAGATAACTGTTGGCAATAGCAACCAAGTGACGTTGCTCAGTTTGAATTTCGGTATCCAGCAAGCCTTTTTCCGAAACACGCCCGAAGAATTCATTACACTGAATAAAATCACCGGTTCTGAACGGACGATTAAAGCGCAGTACCAAGCCGGCCATTAAATTTGCGACGATGGTGGTGGAAGAAAATGCTATCACACCAGAAATTAGCACCCCCATGAGTGCCAGCACCTGATTGCGAGAGCTTTCACTCACGGGCAGTGTGAGTACAATAGCAATAGCGCCAACGAGCACGACAATAATGAGCGCAAACTGACGAGGTAAGCGCTGTTCGGCCGTTAAGGTGCTATCACGTACGAGTAATATCCAGCGCAGCACACCAATTACCACGGACACAAAAATCACAGCGACCAGCAGAGGGAGCCACAGTTGCAAATGGGTTGGCATCATTCGAATCGTCTCATCGATGTCGCGGTCGGTTCAGCCGTTTACACTTTCCAAAACCATCCACGTCGGTAAAGGTACAGAAACAGCATATACGATATCATCAAAACGGCACAGGCATACATTAGCGACCCCAATTGGTTGCCAAACACAGGCGCAAACCAATGCGTGTATAACCATCCTTTAAGCGATTGCTCACCGACACTCAGCATCACGGTAATACGCGAAAACACACCAGAAAACATAAAGAACGCGATACTGTTTGCGCCAAACACCAGCAAAGGCCCACACCAAATTCGCCAGCGTTTGATGTCGAGTATCCACAGCAAAACACCTAATGTAATGGCAGCCAGGCCGCTCGACATCAGCACGTAAGTACTTGACCATAATGCCTTGTTGATGGGATGAAATTGATCCAGCCATAGGCCAACCAGTAGTGCGACCGTCCCTACCAGCAACAAACCTGCGCAATGGGTCGCAACCGTTTTTCGAGACAGCAACCAGACGCCTGCGAGCATGCCGGTTACACCACTGGCTATGGCTGGCATCGTGCTTAAGATACCTTCCGGATCAAACGGAAAAGGCTGCGCGGTAGGATAGTAGACGTGCTGGCTACCTAATACCACAGCATCGACGTAAGCGGCAGCATTGTTGCCGAACAAAAGCAGCCCTTGATACTGCTGTACTCCGTCTGAGTAGGGCATGTATAACAATATTCCTGTGTACCCAAGCAGCAATAGGGCTGCCGCTATGATCAAACCTCGCCATGAACAAATGAGCGCCAGAACAATACAACCCAAGTACACCAGCGCCAAACGTTGCAAGACGCCAAGTACTCGTATGTGCTCAATGCGCGACTGCCACCAGCTAAAATCCGGATCACGAAAATTGTAATAAAACACCGCCAAAAATAGGCCCAGCCCAAATAGCTTAGCGGCGCGAATGCACGCGTTGCCCACTGTTGCTGAGATGCTGACATGTCGTGCCGACGTTTTGGAGCGTGCAAGCACAATCGAAATGCCAACAATAAACACAAAAAATGGGAAGATGAGATCGGTAGGTGTCCAACCGTGCCATTGTGCATGTAAAAGCGGCGGATATACGTGTTGCCAATTGCCGGGGTTATTGACCAACACCATCGCAGTAATAGCCAGACCACGAAAAACATCAACAGCCAATAATCTGTCTTTGGGGAGTCCGGCTAGCAAGCCTCGCAAATGTGCAACCATCACAATTCAGTCTCTGCGCTTACGGGGGTATCAATCGAAACAGGCAGCACACCATGTGCGCGAAAGTCGCCCGCTAGCCAACGAGCTATATTGTAGTAGATAACCCCCTGCGGCTGTGCTGCCTGCATCTCAACCCGATAGTCGTATGTGACCAACGCAACATCTACTTGCGTGGCAAACTGATCGATGACGTAAGGGGCTCGCAGAGCAATAAATATAGCCGGTATCGATGCCTCTTTCGCGTGCTGAAGGGCAGCATGAATGGCGGCATACTGGGTAGGCTTATCCATCCGGTCACGCCATGAAGCTAAATCGTCCATACCGCCCATTTCGGCTAAACTGTGCTGTGGGCTAATATCACCAACGATCAGTTTGTCAGCCGAGCGTAATAGCTGCGCAATCTGGTCTTTGCTGATGGCAGAGGAAAGGGGTAAGCAGCTTACCCTATGCTGTTGCCGCTGTTTTAGTGCAAAAGAGAGCGCTTCACAACGAGCCGTATCCGGCATCAGCGCGGCGATACGCAGCTGCGGGGCTATTGGCAATTGCTCACTGCCTTTAATCAAGGTGAATGCGTGCTCGACCAGCGCTTGTTCTAATGCGCCATGTTCCGCGTTGATATTCACAGCCAATGTTTGAGGCTCGGTGTTGGCAGTAGACCGAGTATCCTCGTTTAGAAATGTCGCTTTCACTGCCGCTATACGCTCAGCCGAGGTTCTCAGCGCCTCACGAGTGGGAACTAAATCGGTCGTTTGACCGCCATCATGAATGCGCTGTTTAACCGTCGTCATCATTGTGGCGTAGCGTAAAATATCTTCTGGATTGCGCAACGTAAATGGCATCAGCGCGATATCACTGCCAGCGTGGAAGGTGGCTAACATGGCGCTGGCTTCATCCATGTAGTGTGCAATACCGGCCATATCGAGCGCGTCTGTTACGATAAGGCCATCGTATTGCATTTCTTCACGTAATATCCCCGTCAGAATACGTCGGGAGAGTGTTGCTGGAAGAATCGTTTTGTCACCATCTCGGGTAGTAAACTGGCTATTATCCAACGCTGGGTATTGAATGTGTGCTGTCATGATCATGGCTGGGCTTTTCAGGCCTCCCGCTTCGATCGCACGACTGAATGGCAACAAATCGACTTTATCAATCTGTTTGCGATCGTGTTCAACTACCGGCAACCCCGTATGACTGTCGACATGCGTATCGCCGTGCCCAGGAAAATGCTTCATCGCACTGATAACGCCTTTTTGCTGTAGCGCGTGTACAGCAGCAATACCCAAGTCAGCCACCATCTCAGCACTTTCGCCAAAAGAGCGCACGTTGATCACCGGATTATCAGGATTCACGTTGACGTCGACAGTCGGTGCAAAATTGACATTAAAGCCTAAGGGTTTAATTTGCTCGGCAATGGCGGCGTTCATTTGCCGGGCGAATGAAACGCCATGGCCCTGATAAGTAGCGCCAATCGCCATATTGCCGGCAAACGCGTTGCCGACGCCATCGGGCAAACGGGAAACACGCCCCCCTTCCTGATCAATGGCGATAAACAGGGGCGGCAATCCAGCGTCGCGTGCGATAGCCTGCAACTGTTCGGTCAGCTGACGAGTCTGTTGTGCCGACACCAAATTATCAGCAAACAAAATGATACCACCGATGTGATGATCCACGATCACTGATGCTAGCGCTTCAGGGACCGATAGCACTGGTGATTTACACAGTTTGGTGGGTGTTCCGTCTTGGCAGTAATAGCGCAGGTCTAGCATTTGCTTCTGGCCGAGCCAATGATCCAGTGATTCAGCCGACACCGGCAGAGCCATTGTCGCGATGAGTAGAGGAAACCAATAACTTTTCAACCGAAAACGCGCCATAAACAGTCCCAGAAAATGTAACAAATAATAATTTATTCCACTTTAACCTGTAACGAAGTTAATTTCACCTATGTTAGGTGAACCACCACCAACAAAGGGATTCCATCGAAATATTGGTTAACCCGTTTCTCGCTAAAGAATAAAAATGAAGGTCAAATCAATCAATTTAGAATAAATTATTATTTACTTTAGAACACGGTGTGCTAATTTGAGATCGTGATGAAATTTTCGTCTGCGTGCAAGTTTGAGTATGGTTTGTTCGATAACTACGCAAATCTCGCCGTAAACGAAACTATTTCGCCAAACGACAGTGGCTGAATCGTTGTGACCGACTCGCACTACCAGCCTCTGACAGACACCCCACAAGCAGTATAAGTGGGGAATAACAATTAGATAAAAACACAAGTGGAGACGCACAGTGAAACTCAATAAAATTGCACTGGTGCTTGCGATGTCCGGAATGAGCTCAACGGTTTTTGCCCAACAGGCTAATGACGAAGAGCAACAAGACACAGTCGAACGGATCGAAGTGACCGGCTCAAGTATCAAACGCACCAATCTCGAAGGTGATTTACCCATCACCGTGATCACCAAAGCGGATATTGATGCTCAAGGCATTACCTCTGCAGATCAATTATTTCTACAACTTAACATTGCCTCTAACTCAAACGACAACCTAGCCAGTAACGCCGGTATTGTGGGGGGTGAAGAGCGAGGAAATAACGGCGCGTCATCGGCCAACTTACGTCAGCAAGGTGCCAGCTCAACACTCGTATTGCTCAACGGTAGACGCGTTGCCACGCATGGTTTAAAAGGCCGTTCGGTTGACCTGAACTCGATACCTTTTGCCGCCATTGAGCGAGTAGAAGTATTACGTGATGGTGCATCTGCGGTGTACGGAACCGATGCCATTGGTGGGGTAATTAACTTTATCCTAAGAAAAGACTTTGAAGGTGTACAGGCTGAAGCCTTTGCCGATCACACCGAAGCGGGCGGCGGTAATATCTATCGCGTGAACCTGATCGGTGGTACTGGCGATATCAATAAAGATGGCTATAACATCATGGCCTCAGCCACCTTTAAGAAAGCTGAGATCTTGCGTGGTGTTGACCGCGACTTTACCAATACCTTCCAACCTGACCGCGGTTTGTCACCGGATACTCGCGGTACACCATTTGCGTCGATTAACGATCGTTGGAATAACCCCAATGATCCCACCAGTAGCCACTACAACCTCATTGGTGGCGGTTTAATCAACCCGAATACCGGCCTAGAGAACGATGTGCTTAACGTATTGGCGCTACCTGGGCAACCCGGTTGTGAGTCACTCCCGCTCATGGGCGTGGATACCGCCGCTCTGTGGAACAGAACGCGTAATACGGGTGTAAGTTGTGCGTGGGACTACCCGCGTGCATCAGTGCTACAACAACCGGTTGAAAGTATCGACTTCGTGTCGCGCGGTACCATCAAATTGGGTGACAGCGCAGAAGGGTTTGTCGAGTTTTTGGGATCTGAAGTGACCTCAAACAAAGTCTTCGAACCAAACCAAATCACGCCATGGGCTATCGGCGCTGATGGTTGGTATCCAAGCACGGGCGCATCTTATGATTACATTGTTAACGCTTTGTCTGATTATTACGGTGCCGAGCAACTCAACATCGGTGCGCCGATTGCTTATCGCTGGCGCTGCGTAGATTGTGGCCCGCGTGAAATCGAAACCACCACCACTTCGTACAAAGTCCAATTGGGCATCAACGGCACGTGGAACGATTGGGATTATAAAGTCGGTCTTGGGCGCAGCTCCAACGAAGCTGACTCGGTACTCGGCACCGGTTACCACTATACCGAGCAGCTCGCTCAAGCCATCGGTTCAGGTGTAGTGAATCCGTTCGTGCTACCCGGAGATTCTCAAACCCCTGAAGGCATAGCGGCACTTCAAGCGGCCTCTGCCGAAGGTGTTACGCTGTTTGGTGGCGAAACCATCATGACCCAATTTGATGCGTCTATCACTGGCGATACCGGCTGGAGCTTAGGGCTTGGTGGCGACACGATATTTGTGGCCGCGGGCGTGGATATTCGTCGTGAAGAATATAAATTTAATGGCGACCGACGCGCGGCGGATAACCGTCCCGAGATCTACGGTGCGCCGTTTGACGATGCTAATGCGTTGGAAAATGTGCATCGCACTATTGAGGCAGTTTATGCAGAAGCTTTGATCCCCGTGATTGAGTCATTCGAGCTGAATCTGGCGGTGCGTCGCGATGATTACTCGGGCTTTGGTGCGACTACCAATCCCAAGTATGGCTTCACGTGGCGTCCACATGATGACCTTCTTTTCCGCGGAGCGTATTCAGAAGGATTTAGAGTACCGTCGTTCAACCAGTTGTTTAACGGTTTAACCGAAACGCCTTACACGGGCACTGACTTTGCTGATCCTGAGTTCTGTCCTGGAGCCGTGGTCGATCCAAACAACCCGCAGTGTCAGGCAATAACACCTATCGTATTCTCAGGCGGTCAGCTTGATCTCGGCCCCGAGGAGTCAGAACAGGCTAGTTTGGGTGTGGTTTATGCACCAAGCAAGCACTTCTCCATGAATGTTGATTGGTGGGAAATCATTATCGACGGAACCATCCAAACCACTTCGTTGGATGAGCTGGTTGAAAATTATGACTTGTTTCAGGATAAATTTTTACGCTCTCCCGATGGGCAACTGAGAGCCATTGACCAACGCTTTATCAATGCCGGTGAACGCAACACCAGCGGTCTTGAAGTGGGTGTGCAGGCAAATGGTGAGCTGTACACAGGTGTGTGGGGTATTAACTTCAACGGTAGCTATTTGCTGGAAGACAAAAAGAAATTGTTGGATAACGCAGAGTTTGGCCCTAACTTAGTGGGCACTCACTCTCGTGGTAACATCCCATTGCGTTGGAAGCACACAGTGTCTTTTACCTACGCACATGATGATTTCACTCATAATCTAACGCAAATATTCAGAAACAGTTACGACGATGAGACGCCACCGGGCATTGAGTCGGGCGAAATCGATCCACCCAATTACGATGGTGAAGTGGGCAGTTATTTAATCTATAACTACAGCCTGACTTACAACGGCTTTGATGACACGCGTTTGATTTTTGGTATCAAAAACCTGTTTGACCGCGATCCGCCGTTTACGGCGCATCAAAACGACTTTTCGCCGGGTGCTGCATTCGATCCGCGTGTAGCCGACCCGCGTGGCCGCGCTTACACAGTGCAGGTAACGTACGACTTCTAAGTTAACGTTATTGACGGTACAGTAGTGGCGGTTGGCGAAAGCTAACCGCCTATTTTTTTACGCAACAACGCAAACACAATAGCCCCTAACTATGCATTCACTTAAACGACTGGTGATTTTGGGCGGCGGTTCAGCCGGTTGGATGACGGCCGCGGCCTTAGCGCGCACGTTCACCACACAGCAGTATGACGTCACCGTCATTGAATCCAGTGACATCGGTACGGTGTCGGTGGGTGAAGCGACAATCCCGAATATCCGTCAATTCAATCAAATGCTCGGTATCGACGAAAATGACTTTCTACGTAAAACACAAGGTACGTTTAAATTAGGCATTGAATTTGTTGACTGGTTCAAGCCCGGCTCACGGTATATGCACCCGTTTGGTCCTTATGGCGTCGCATTGTATGGCGTACCTTTTCACCATTACTGGCTGCGCCAGCAACACCAAACGTCCGCAAACAGTAGAGCCGAACCGCTGGATTTAAGCCGCTATTGTCTGGAATGGGCGGCAGCCAAAGACAACCAATTCTGTCGTCCACAACAGGGCAGCAAAACCCCACTGGCACATTTGCAGTATGCATTTCATTTCGATGCCGTGGAATACGCACGATATTTAAAAAATTACGCACTGGAGCGTGGGGTTAAGCTCATTGACGACCGCTTTATTGCCGCACAAATGGCCCCCAGTGGCGACATCACAGCGCTTGAGTTGGCGCAGTCAGGCAAAGTTGAAGGCGACTTGTTTATCGATTGCAGCGGCTTTAAGGCTCTGCTTATCGAGAAAACATTACAGGTAGGTTACGAGGATTGGCGGCATTGGCTTCCCTGCGATACGGCGGTTGCACAAACCTGCGAAAGCATCACGGAGCTTAAGCCATATACGCGAGCTACTGCACGACCTGCTGGGTGGCAATGGCAAATTCCGCTACAACATCGTATCGGCAACGGGCATGTGTTCTCCAGCCGTTTTATGAGTGACGACGAAGCCACTCAACAACTTGCAGACAGCCTGCCCGCTAAAGCGTTGAGTGAGCCTCGCACGCTGCGCTGGCAGAATGGAAAACGCCACAAAGCATGGCACAAGAATTGTGTTGCCATCGGCTTGTCGGCAGGATTCATTGAACCACTGGAATCAACAGGCCTTCAGTTGATCCAATCAGGTATTTCACGCCTTATCAGTTTGTTTCCTCAACATCGATGCAGCGATGCCGATCGGGCGGCCTACAACCGGTATACCGATTTCGAGATAGAGCGTATTCGGGATTTTGTGATTTTGCATTATAAAGCGACCGAACGTGACGATAGCGCTTTCTGGCGATACTGCCAGCACATGGAGATCCCTGATACGTTGGCTGATAAAATTGCGCTGTACCAGAGTAGTGGGCGAATATTTCGCGACAATTCAGAGATGTTTAACGAAATTAGCTGGTTTTCGGTACTTAATGGTCAGGGTATTCAACCTCAGAGCTATCACCCGATGGCAAATGCCATCCCTGCGCAAGAGCTCGACAACCTGATGGACAAAATCACCCAAGCCATCGCCGCAGGCAAGGCGCAGATGCCCGCTCATCAAGATTATATTTCCCAACAGTGCCGCTCAATATGATGAACTACCAATCGCTTTATTTTAACGCCCGTCACCTGATGGTTCAGGCCATTAGAACGGTTATCTGCCTCGGTGTGTTGCTGCTAGTGATGAGTTGCAGCCACCGCGCTATCGAACAGATGCCGTCACACAACCAAAA
This sequence comes from Alteromonas oceanisediminis, assembly GCF_018474025.1. GTDB lineage: Bacteria > Pseudomonadota > Gammaproteobacteria > Enterobacterales > Alteromonadaceae > Alteromonas_E > Alteromonas_E oceanisediminis. Next base: position 144,155 of record NZ_JAHCTA010000003.1, read on the forward strand.
TACCCGTGTACATGTGCTGGTCATGCATTTCACTGCCATCAATTACGCGCGTTCGGTGCGCGCGTTAGTCGATGACGGCGGGCTAAGCTCGCATTACCTGTTACCTGAAAAGCATGATCCCACCTACCCTTACGACCACCTTAAGGTATTGCAACTGGTCGATGAACAAGCCCGCGCGTGGCACGCCGGACACAGTTTTTGGCAAGGTCGAACCGGACTCAATGACCAGTCGATTGGGATTGAAATTGTCAATGTGCCTGAGTGTAAACGTGACAACGCCTTGGGGCCTAGCCGAGCGGAAAACGCCGGCAACCGGGTTTGTCTGTTTCCCGACTACGACCCGGAACAAATTCAACTGTTGATAGAGCTGAGTCAGTCGATTTTATCGCGTCATCCAGACATCCATCCCACCGCCGTAGTCGGCCACTCTGACATTGCGCCCTCTCGCAAAAATGACCCTGGCCCGCGCTTTCCTTGGTATCAACTGTATAAGGCTGGCGTAGGTGCATGGTATGAGAACGAAACGCTTACGTTTTACTGGTCGTTGTTTAATGAACGCCTGCCTTCCATTGGATTGACGCAAGCGGCGCTGCGCGAGTATGGCTATGGACTGATTGAGACCGGCGTTTACGACCAAAAGACCACAGACACCCTATCGGCGTTTCAGATGCATTTTACTCCCACCCAAGTGAGTGGCGACAATGACAGCCACACCAACGCCGCGCTGTTTGCGCTGCTGGATAAATATTTTCCCGACAAGCTCAAACAACTGCTGGATCGTTATGAAGAGGAAGCTTCCGCTGTACTGGTAGTCACGCAACCACCAGCGAAAAGGGGCCAGATTGATACGGTATTCCCACTCGCACAGCGCTCCGATCGACAATGGGTGAACGACAGAGCCCGATTCAAAAGTTACGCGGGTCGCGGCTCCATTACCCTCGAAGGCGCAGCACCTGACAGTGGCAGTGCAGGATCCCAAAATGAGCCTGTACATGCCGATATCTTCGTCAACGGAGAGAAATTACAACTGAATGATGGTTTTCTGCCAAATCAGCCGCAAACCTATTCCCTAGCAAGACGCACTCGCGATGGTGAAAATCTATTGAAGGTCGAGAATGTCCGGCCTGACGGAGCCAAACTCAACATTACTATTCCCTACCCCACACTGGAACAATCCAGCACCAATAGCGGCTACGATTTTACAGCGGTCGATTCGTTTATACAGGCTGATATTAAAGCCGGTTTTCCTGGCGCAGTGCTGTTGGTGGCTAAACAGGGGAAGATTATTAAGCATACTGCGTATGGCTATGCCGAACGCTATGCGCCTGACGGCAGCGAGCTTGAACACCCCGTGCCGATGACGTTAGACACGGTCTTTGATCTCGCCTCAAACACCAAAACCTTTGCGACCACGCTGGCGGTTATGCACCTAGTCTCGCAAGGCAAATTGTCGCTAGATACCCCGGTGTATCACTACTTGCCAGAGTTTCGCGGTGATGGGCGAGAAGCACGCAGTGTGCGCGATTTGCTTGACCACCGCAGCGGCTATGCGCCCAGTATTGGTTTTTACGACAAAGACAATCCGCTAGGGTCTCGCTTTTTTTCACAGCAAGCCAATACCACCAAAGACCTGTTAGTTCAGGCCGCACCGTTTACCCAAAGTCGCGGTCTGGCCACACAGTACAGTGACACCAACTTTATGTTGCTGGGGGTGCTCGTAGAACGCGTGAGCGGATTGGCACTAGACCACTATGTAGAACATCACCTGTACCGCCCGTTAGGATTGCACCACACCGTTTTCAATCCACTGACCAAGCTAGCGGGTGCGACACGGTATGCCGCCACAGAACTGAACGGCAATTCGCGCGATGGGCGGGTCGACTTTGCGCGCATGCGCACCCACACGCTGCGCGGAGAGGTGCATGATGAAAAAGCGTTTTACAGCATGGGCGGAGTTTCAGGCCATGCCGGGCTGTTTTCGACAGCATCCGACCTTGCCGTATTAGCACAAATGCTGCTCAATGGTGGCGGCTACGGTGAGCAGGCGCTATTTCCCAGCGCAGTGGTGAATCAATTTAGCCAACCTAGCCAGAATGATTATTCGATGGGGTTGGGTTTCCGCTTAGCCGCCGACGGTACTCGTCGCTGGCAGTTTGGCCCGTACGCGAGCACCCGCGCTTTTGGACACACCGGCTGGACGGGCACGCTAACGGTGATAGATCCGACCCACGATTTAGCCATTATATTGCTGACCAATATGCGGCATACTCCAATCAACACTGTCACCGAGTCGAACGGCAACGCTGTTACCGACTTTGTCGGGCGACGTTTTGAAACCGGGCGCTATGGCAGTGTCGCTAGTTTAGTGTATGAAGCGGTTCTTGCACCTCAACCATAATAATAAAACAGGGTATTAAGCAATGGGTTGGTATTCAATCATTCCACCACTGGTCGCCATCATCGTGGTGTTCTGGAAAAAAGAAGTCATTCTGGCGCTGCTGCTGGCGGTATTATCCGCGGAGGCGCTGTTATTACTTCACACCGGTGATCAATCACTCTGGCTGAGCCCAGTCACCAGCATTGAGCGCGCGATTGAGATCATTACCAGCCCAGGCAACGCGCGCATTCTTCTGTTTAGTATCATGATTGGCGCATTACTGGCCTATATTCGCGATTCTGGCGGTGTTGCCGCCACCGTCGAGCTACTCATAAAACGGGGGGTGGCTCGCAGTAAGCGGCAAGTGGGTGGGCTCACCTTTTTTACCGGCGTGGCGGTTTTTATCGAATCCAACCTGAGTGTGCTTACCGCCGGTATACTGGCCCGCGGCTTGTTCGACAAATTTAAAATGAGCCGGGCGCGACTCGCCTATATTATTGACAGCACCAGTGCGCCAATCTGTATTCTGATTTTGCTGAATGGCTGGGGCGCGTTCGTGCTTGGTTTGCTCAGTAATTATGAATTGGCCGCAAGCCCCGCCGAAATTTTGTGGGGCAGCGTACCGTTTAACTTCTATGCCATCATCACGCTACTCATCGTGCTATACACGATTTTTGCCGACAAAGTGCATGGCCCAATGAAACAGGCTGAAGTAGACCTTACCCGCACTGACACTGAATTAGCCGCAGCGCCGGCGAGTAAAGCGCGCTTTATGCTCATTCCTTTAACGGTAATGGTGGTATCGATGGTGGGCTTTATGCTGTGGACAGGCAGCGGTAGTCTGGCGCAAGGCAGTGGCAGTCAATCCGTGCTTTATGCCACGATGCTCGGCTGTGTTGTTGCGTATTTATTGTTACTAAGCCACGGGCGATTTACCCACAAAGAGCTGGTCGATACTGGCTTTAAAGGCATGGGTGAGCTGCTGCCGTTGGTCAGTATTGTGCTGCTGTCACTGACCTTGGGCGCTAGTTTAAAGGTATTGGGCACTGGGGTATTTGTGGCCGGTATTGTGGGTGAGTTCCTGCCTATATTTTTAGTCGTCCCGCTGTTGTTTATTGCAGGAGGCATTATGTCATTTACCACCGGCACCAGTTGGGGCACGTTTGCGATCCTCATTCCTATTGGCGTACCGCTGATCCAAACCCTTGGCCTGCCGCCGTCACTGGTGGTAGCTGCGATCCTGGGTGGTGGTGTATTTGGCGACCACTGCTCGCCGATATCCGACACCACCGCAGTTTCGTCCATCGCCGCAGGCTGTGATTTGTTAACCCACGTGAAAACCCAACTTCCCTATGCGCTGTTTGCCGGTGGCTTGAGTGTTGCCGCGTTCACGCTTGCCAGTGTCGTTATGATTTAAGGAGCTCGCTGTGTCATTATCTCAATCTTTTTCTCTGCTACGCTCACCACATCGCTGTCGCGTCACCGCGTGGTCGCTGTTATTCATTTCGATCTGCGTGGGCTCACTGACCGCGTGCAGCCAAACTCAGCACGCAGCCCAAGGCACGACGGCGTCTGCCCCTGCACCCGCACCCGCACCCGCACCGAAAGCATTGACGCAACATGCTGTTGCTATGCCCGACAGTTTTAGCGCCGATGCCGCACTGGCCGTGTTAAATGAAGGGGGGAATGCAGTTGATGCAGCCATCGCAGCACAGTTTGTATTGGCGGTGACCTACCCTGAGGCCGGTAATATCGGCGGCGGTGGATTTATGCTTATTCATAAAGACGGCCAGCAGCACTTTCTGGACTACCGGGAAATGGCACCGGGCCGAGCGCATCGCGACATGTACTTAGATGAAAACGGTGACGTGATCCCCTATGCGTCACTGTTTGGCACATTGGCCGCTGGCATTCCCGGCACGGTAGAAGGTATGTGGCAGGCACACCAGCGACACGGCACATTACCTTGGGCTCGGTTGGTTCAGCCAGCGGTGATGTTAGCCGCAGAGGGCTTTGTTGTACCAGAGAAACTGGCCGGGCGTATTTCGCGTTATATTGAACGTATTGAAGCGCGAGACATCGACGTCAACTTTGCCGAGTTTTTTGCGGATGCGAAAGCCGGGGAAACCTTTGTACAGACAGAGCTTGCTGTTACTTTGATGCGCATACGCGACAAGGGCGCTGATGGCTTTTATCGTGGCACAACCGCCAGCATCATCAGCGAATTTATGGCAGACAACGGCGGTCTGATCAACGAAGACGATCTCGCCGCATACACCGCTCAGTGGCGCCAACCCATCACGGCCCAATGGCGCGATTACACAGTAGTGACGTCGCCACCGACCAGCTCAGGCGGTATCGCTATTTTGCAATGGTTAGGCATGTACGATCGCGTTGAGCAACGCCTAGGCGTTGAGATGAAACACAATAGTGTGGATTACATGCATGTGCTTGCTGAAGTGGGTAAACGAGTTTTCGCCGATCGCGGCGAATACCTCGGCGATCCCGACTTCGTTGATGTCCCTACCGGGGATCTACTTAACGACGACTATCTCGACCAGCGCGCCGCCCCCATTCAGCTTGGCAAGCTTTCGCTCACCGAATCAGTTAAGCCGGGCTTGAAAGAAAGTGAAGATACCACGCACTTCTCGATTGTCGACAGCATGGGCAACGCAGTATCCAACACAACAACCATCAATTTAAGTTTTGGCAGTGGCGTTGTGGTTGAAGGCGCAGGATTTATTTTGAATGATGAAATGGATGACTTCTCCGCCAAAGAAGGCGTGCCTAATTTCTTCGGTGCGATTGGCGGTAAAGCCAACGCTATTGCCCCCTACAAGCGCATGCTGAGCTCCATGTCACCCACGATTGTATTGCAAGAAGGTCGCGTAAAAATGGTAACAGGCTCACCCGGTGGCACCACTATTTTAACCTCGGTGTATCAGTCAATCCTCAATGCGCTAGTCTTTAATATGCCCGTTGAAGCAGTGGTGAACACACCGCGCTTCCACCACCAATTGTTGCCAGAACACCTGATCCGACACCACCCGGGCATTGATGCGTCGACGCTGAATGCGTTAGTCGATATGGGCTACAACCTACGGGAAAGTGAATTCGGTGACTTGCACGTGATCCTGAAAACCGAGCAAGGATTAACCGCAGCGTCAGAAGCACGCGGCAGAGGCAAAGCGGTTGTGGAGGTGACCGAATGAAAACGATTCATCATTCGCTGTGGCGCAAACACCTTGTTTTCTTCGATTAACGTAACTACATTGTAGTTATGGAAGAAATGAATTTTGAGTGGGATTCTGCAAAAGCTGAATCCAATATTAGGAAGCACGGCGTCAGTTTCAATGAAGCATCCACTGTATTTTTTGATGATCTTGCTCGTCTCATCCCAGATCCAGATAGTTCAAATTTTGAAGAATGATTTATAATCTTAGGGCAAAGCAAGAATGAAAAACTTCTTGTCGTGTGTCATTGCTTTAGAGATGAAGAAAATATCATACGTATCATTTCTGCTCGCAAAGCTGACAAACATGAACGAAAGTCATATGAGGTGTTTAAACATGCGTAAAAATTATGATTTTTCAGATTCAGTATCTAATCCGTACGCTAAAAAACTGAAAAAGCAAATCACAATTCGACTAGACCCAGATGTAATCAGTTATTTTAAAAAGCTTTCTGATAAAAATGGTATTCCGTATCAGAATCTTATCAATTTATATTTAAAAGACTGTGCCGAACATGAAAAGGAGCTTGAGGTAAATTGGCGGTAAGAGATAACAAACCAGTCAAGCTCGTTCACTCTGTTCGTTGAGACACATACTCACCGGCGCGTTTAACATTTTTGCCGGAAAGTCTGGGTTGTCTTCCGTCATCTCACAAATCTTAGCCCAGTGCTCGATCTGCTTGAGTGTTGTGCGGTTCAGTGCCTTGCCCATGATAGTGGCTTTCTCTACTAAATCTAAATTTAGTCTTATGCTCACGGTTGCCACAATATTACTCCAATGGAGACAAATAAATCGTAGCAGGCCACATCAGGTGTGGCGATTTGCACACAAAAAAGCGCTAAACTTGGTCCCTCCGAAGATTAGCGCATAAGGGCTAGTGCGCCTTCACCATACAAAAGGCATTGAGTTTATTTCCGTCCAGATCACGGAAATACCCCGCATAGAAACCTGATGTCGCTTGTTCCGGCCGAAACCCCGGTTTACCTTCACACGTACCACCCAGTTCAATCGCTTTTTTATAAAATGCATCCACTTGACTGGGGGATTCAAGCGCAATGGCTGCCATGATGCCATTGCCTACCGAAGCAGGCCGTTTATCGAATGGCACTGTGATTGCGAGAGAGCATTCATTTTCGGAACGCGCCCAGGCAAGAAAATAATCGGGCTCTTCCATAAATCGTTTTGCGCCGATAGTGGCAAGTAAGTCGTCGTAATATGCTCCTGCGCGATTCAGGTCTTTTGTGCCCAGTGTGATGTAGCCAATCATTGCTATTCTCCTGTTGTCGATATTTGTTGGCAAAATGATGATAGACATTGACTCCTGACATCTGGTGTCAGTAGTGTTGAGTTAGCCTAAAAACATCAATATTGGATTAGCCACACTCATCATGCGTAAAGCGGAAAGGTTGAACGAAATTGTGCATTATTTGCGTCGAATGCATTACGCGGTCACCGCAGAAATCCTATCGGCGCATTTTGAAGTCAGTCTTCGCACGTTGTATAGGGACATTCAGGATTTAAAAGACTCAGGCGTGCCTATTCAGGGTGAGGCGGGTGTGGGTTATGTTATTGATAAAAAATACCATTTGCCGCCAATCATGTTCGACGCCGATGAAATTGAAGCCATTGCATTAGGCGTGAATATGGTGCGAAATTGGACCGATGAAGCCTTTGCCAAGAAGGCAGTGAGTGCCTATCAAAAGATACAGGCGACACTTTCTGCCCCGCTGTTGCAAGAGCTGTCACAGATTACAACATTCTCTCAACCCAGCCATTACAAGATCCCATGGGAAGTCAGCTTTACTGAAATGAGAGAGTGCATTCGCCAACGGCAAATTGTGAAGTTTGATTATTTGGATTTAACCGAAAAGAAATCTCAAAGGACAATACGCCCTCTGGCATTAACGTCGTTCAGCCCCGTTTGGTTGCTGACAGGATGGTGCGAACTGCGCAATGATTTTCGAAATTTTCGGTTGGACCGCATATCTCGCTTTGAAAAGTTAAATGTCAGATTCAAAAACGAAAAAGACAAAAATCTTTCTGCCTACGTAAAAAGACTCCATGAGGAAAGTGATGCCGACGCCAACCACTGCAAAAATCAAAGCCTTTAAAACCTCGAAGTCACTCAATACCTGGCTACGTAATAATCACGATAAAAAAGAGGAGCTTTATGTGAAGATCTATAAAAAAAGCTCCAACGTTAGGTCAGTTACCTGGAATGATGTGGTTATTGAAACTTTGTGCTGGGGGTGGATCGACGGCGTCAAGAAGTCCTATGATGAGCACGCCTATTTACAACGTATCACGCCCCGACGAGCGAAAAGCGCTTGGTCAAAAATCAACACTCGGCATGTCGAGCGCCTTACTAAAGAAGGTAGGATGCAAGCGCCTGGCCTGGTTCACGTAGAAGCGGCAAAAGCAGATGGTCGCTGGGAGAATGCCTATCTACCTCCTAGTGAAGTCGACGTGCCACAAGATTTTGTTGATGCACTTAAGCGTAAACCCAAAGCAAAAGCATTTTACGATTCGTTAGCAAAATCTAACCGCTATGCGATTGCTTATGGCCTAACCACAGCAAAAAAAGCGGAAACTCGCGAACGGCGTTTTCAAAAGTACTTTGACATGATGATCAATGGTGAAAAGCCTGATTTTGGCTTTAGAAAGAAATAATCAACATCGCTATATAGTCAGCTAATCTCTAAAGGACACGATCAATTCAACGGGGCGGTCCAGCAAGATATGAATCACGACGTCAGCAACTTATATGAGGGTGATTCGAAAAGTTCGAATGCAAGCTCAAGCGTTTCCGCTGGCGGCGGCTGGACTACAACTGGCGGCGGCGTATCATTCGTTGGAGGCTCTTGTTTAGGGAACTGTGGAGGACATGGAACTCTTACTACCCAGGTTACTGATTTGACCGAGGAAGAGGCTAAAGGCACCACTACTGGCTAATGGAGAAGGCTCATAAAACTGAGCCTTATTACGACCGTGAAACAATTGTTATTACTGTGCATTTTTACTGTTTCCTCATACTTCAGTATTTTTGAAACTGCGGTTTTGTATGGATTTTACAACAATGAACTTAACGTTTTAGTCCATAACATTTTGTTTCAGGTCGTTGCTTTGCAATCGGCGACTAACTAGCATTGGCATTAGCATTCCGATAAGGCTGACCGCCGCCACACTGACAATAATGCCGCCCAGCACACCGAAAACCGTCGACAACATGACGCAGGAAATCACAAACAGAATACACGCCAGAAACTGTTTACTGGCTGTTGACGTGAATGCATTGCCGTCGCGTAAAAACCAGATCCCCGCCGTTTGAAACAACAGCGACGCAAAAACGATTACAACCGTCATCATTGCGCCTCCTGCTGATTCGTTTGAATGTTGAGTGACGCTTCATTATGTTTTGAGCGTTGCTTGGATTTTGAAAGTTGGTAGATTAACCGTAACGTTAGGGTACCCAGTATCAATAGGCAAATATCAATGGTTGCAGATACCCACTGTTGGTTGAGCATCAGCGATACCGGATTGTCGCCAGTGAGCCAAATATTGAGCGGCACGGTGAGCACGAGCAATCCGCCTGTTATATAGCCTAAGACAGACGCAGCAGCCTTAACATCGCGAATAACAAACATGAAAAGGCTACTCAGTAACCAAACACCAAAAAATACACTTCCAATAAAAAAGCTGTTGGAGGATATTGCTGGCAATTCATGCAATATCAATTGTGCGGGAAATAGTGCTGCACAGGCCAGCACAAGGCCTCCGCATAAGCCAATGACCAACCGATTAAAGCGTTGGTAAGTGCTATGTGAGTATTGTGGATTCGCACTACGCTGCCCTCGTTCAATCCACATCATCATTCCGCTCAGTGGTAATAGTGCAGTGCTGACACCCAGCAACGTCCAAAGCAGTTTAACAAAAATACCACCAAAGTTCCCAAAGTGAAGCGGAAACATCAGGTCCAGAATTTGTGCCGATATGCCGCCCACTTTACCAAACTGACCAAACGCTTCGATAAAATCGCCCGTTGCTCCCTGATAAGACAGCAGTTGACGAGCAACCGCCTCACTGCCCACGCCGCTGGCGTACACCTTGGCATTCTGATCATCGAATCCATAAATGGTCACGACTTCAACCCGCATATCTTCGTCAAACGTCGTGGCATGTGTGAGTACCGGCGCAATTTGGGTTGGTTGATGCACCTGCGCCAATACCGGCTGAGGCGTGGTATTAAACGTATCGATTAATTTTTCCTGATCACCACTAAAACTCACGAAGGCAGCAGCGGGTATCAGCAGTACGGTAGCCAGCCCCAGAAAAGCGCCGGTAAAAGCGATGACGCCATTGAAAAGCAGCCCCCACACACCAAATAAACGATGCGAGTCTGCCAGCGTGATGTCGGTACTTTTTTTCCAGCGAAAGGTAAACAGTTGCCTGAGCTTTTGCCGATGGATGATGAACCCAGTGACAATAGACGCCATCAGCGTCAACCCGAGTAAGCCCGTTAATAAAAGACCGACTGGGCGCCCCAAGTGCAGATCGGCGTGAAAATCCACGATGAAGTCAGCAATATCGACCTGTCGGGCCGCAAATACTTCGCGTGGCGTTCCTTCGCGTTGGTTAATGACCGACATCGTTTCGTTATCAACGGTAAGTAGAACAGCGTGCTGATTTTCATGATCTTCAAAAACGATAGTGAGATGTGGATAAGTGCGCGTGCCGGGCAAAAAAATCAGTATCTCTTGATGATAGGCCTCAGGCAGTGCGGCAGCTTGTTCACGCACCACTGCTTCAATCTGGGCCGCATCCATTTCAATGCCGTGACGAATATCGGGGTTAGCCCAGATTTTTATTTCCGGCCTGCCAAATACCGACAACGCACCTGTGAACGCGATAACAAACAGTAAAATACCCGTGATTAAACCAACCCAACTGTGGACTTTATACAATTTTTTAACGGCGAGACTTTTCATCAACAATTCCTATCGCAATGCCAAAATACACAATACAAGGTGGCTGACTAGCAGCAGAGTCAATACCGCCCACGCGTGACGGCTTTTATTTGCCATGTAGGAATAGAGGAATAAACCCACCCAGATAAACGGAAACAGAAAGATTGGAATACCGATTTTGTCAGCTGCGGAGAGCGGTAAGTAGGTTGTCATACCCGGGATCATGACCGTTGCCGTTAAAAGCGACATGAGCAGCGCTGAGGAATGCCGCGATTTAAGACTACTGAAAGTTGATTTTCGTGAAGATTGCATCATGTGCTCAATCCGAATAAAACCTGTTCAGTATAGTGTACCCATAAAAACAAGTAAACATTATTGCATGTGATAATCGTTCGCATTAAGATTGCATCGAAATTATTGATTGGAACCCACATGAAACGTACGAATCTATCCCTGTTAGTCAGTGCAGGCTTGAGCACTATGGCATTTTCTCCAACGGCCTTAGCCAATGAACAGCCCACAACAGGCGACAACATTGAAAAGGTTGTCGTTTACGGCCAGAAAATTGAGAGAACGCTGCAAGACACCAAGGAAAGTGTTGCAGTGATCTCAGAACAGTTTATCGACGATATTGGCCTGCTTGATCTGGATGACGCCTATCTCACCACGGCGAATGTTTTCTCTCTCGATAACGGGGAAAACTTTGGTATTCGTGGTATTACACAAAACGCTTCCGCGACAGGTGGCGGAAATGGTGAGCTGGGCAGTTTTTACATGGATGGCGTTGCGTTTACCGGGTTTGCGACACGTTTCGGTCCACGCGATCTATGGGACGTTAAGCAGGTAGAAGTTTTGCGTGGCCCACAATCTACCAATGTGGGCCGACAAGCGTTGATCGGAGCAGTGGTTGTCGAAACCAATGACCCTGATCTATCGGGGTTTGACGCTGCAGTGCGCGGTCAGGTCGGCAATTTTGGTACCTATTCCGGCGAAGGTATGATTAATCTCGCTGTTGGGGATGACTCCGCGCTGCGGCTGACAGCCGAAACCTTTTCCAGCGATGGCTATATTGAGAACGAATTGCTGGATGCAGATTATAACCCCGAAGACAGTCACGTATTCAGAGCAAAGTACTTGTACGCGCCATCTGATGATTTTTCTGTGCAACTGACCCTTCAATACGCTAAAAAGGAAATTGGCTGGGACTCGTATCGGTTTGATTTGCAGCCCATCGACAGTTATCAGGACAGTGCAAACCTGCTTTCTGAAGAAACCTATGAAGGCTACAGTGCGGCAGTGGACGTACAGTACGACGTCAACGACACGTGGTCGGTGCGCGCGGTAACATCGTTCATTAGCGGCGAATATAGCCGATTTAATGATGATGATGGTGGCCCCGAAGGTGGTGACGCTTTCCGTGGTCGCGCCGTTGACGACCAAAACTGGGCGCAGGAAGTTCGACTTTCCTATACGAGTGACACCGTCAGCGGTGTGATGGGTGTGTATTATACCGAAGTCGATCTGGATAACGACACGACTGGGATTGTCGCACTCAATCCCGCCAGTTTAGGCGTACCTAATGTACTGCTGCCTTTTTACCCTGAAACGCTAGTGATTGATGTATTGATCCCGTCTGAAACGGCAACGACCAATTTAGCATTTTTCACCGAATGGGACTGGCAACTTAGCGAGCGTGTCACACTTTCAGCCGGTTTTCGTTATGATCAGGAAGATCAGGACGTGTTGACCAACGCCCGCAACTCTCTAGCCGAGGGCTCGTTCCTACCGGATCCTGTGGCTTCTGGTGAGCTGGCTACACAGCTGGGGTTCGATCCAGCCACAGTGGCAGAGATTGTCGGGGGTATTACGCAGGTCAATGGTTTGCTTGGCAATCAACTTGCTCAAACAGACAACCCGCTGCAAAGTACATCCTTCAATGCCTTTCTGCCACAAGTGGGTGTGACCTACGACTTAACTGAAAGCAGTTCGGTATCGGCGTTTTACAAGCGAGGCTATAGGGCCGGAGGTATTGACGTCGACACCGTTGGCAGTATCGATGAGTACAATGCAGAGTATCTGGATAACGTTGAATTGGCCTATCGTTCACTCCACCTCGACGGCGACTTGGTGTTTAATGCAAACGCGTACTACGGTTGGTGGAAAGATCAGCAATTAACCATATTCGTCAACGGAAGTTTGTTCGACACAGACACAGTCAATGCGGGCGAATCAACTATTTACGGGTTGGAAATGGAGCTTCAGTATCGCGTTAGCGACGATACCAAAGTCTACGCTTCATTCGGACTCGCGGAAACACAGTTTGATGAATTCTGCTTTGTCGATGGCACATCGGCACAGGACATTACGGATGCAACCTGCGACGCCGGTGATGGTCCCGGACGAAATCTAGAGGGTGCTGACTTTGCGTTCTCACCAGACCTTACTGCCGCCGTCGGTGCAAAGCATTTCTTCGATCAGCACTGGTATGTCGGTGGTAACATCACGCATCAAGGAAGCTCTTTTTCGGATATCGTTAATACCGCAGAGTTTAAAAATGATAGCTTTACGCTTGTTAATCTCAATGTTGGCTACGCTAAAGAGGATTTCGAGGCGCGTGTGTATGTAAAAAATGCGTTCGACGAATTCTACACAAACTTTCAGGGGCCAGGGATAGCAGGCCCCGACGCCCGGCTCGTTCGTCCGGGTGTTCCGCGCGAATTTGGAATTATGCTTTCGCAACGTTTTTAGGTGTTGTTTGTTTTTCCAAAGCCCATAGAGACATGGGCTTTGGATTCGCAACGTAGCGAGTTAACACTTGATCATTCTTTTGGCGGAGCCTGCTCTCATTCTGCAGTTAGGCTAATTAACGCTATCGCGCAAACAACTGCGCCATATCGGCAAAAGCCTTAAATTCTAAGGCATTGCCACACGGATCATGCAGAAACATAGTCGCCTGCTCCCCCGGCTTGCCCTTGAAACGAATATAAGGCGCGATGACAAAGTCGATGTTTGCCGCTGTTAACTGATCAGCCAGTTGCTGCCAGTCTTGCATCGATAAAACAACACCAAAATGAGGTACGGGTACCGCATGGTTATCCACCTGATTAGTCTCAGGTGCTGGCGGCATTGCCGCTACGCAGTGAGTGACTAACTGGTGACCGAAAAAATTCCAATCTATCCACTGCTCGCTACTACGTCCCTCTTCACAGTTCAACAACGCGCCGTAAAATGCGCGAGCTCGCGTTAAATCGGTGACCGGTATAGCGAGGTGAAACGGGGTGACTTGCGGCATAAAACACTCTTTAGTCTATGGTTGGAAACGCAACTCATTATTATAGGGTGAAACGCTAATCCATACAGTCTGGAAGACAGAAATTTTTCTGCGATTTAGCGACTGGCATGCGTGCTACCTGGCGCGCTAAGCCTTTCGTGGCCGGTAGAAATTGATCGCATTTTTACTCAATGCATTCTGTGCCGCGTCATTCAATAAGCGCCAATTTATTCTATTGATTTTGATTAGCAAAATATTAGTATAAATTATCGTAAACGGCTTGAGACTTAACGGTATGTCGGTCGAAAAACTCATAACCAAGAATGTGGTTAGCGTCAACATGGACGATCGCCTCACGATGGTTCGCGATCAATTTATTCGCAAGCGATTTCACCACCTGCTCGTTGTCGACAATAACAACACGCTCATCGGCGTGATTTCAGACCGCGACTACTTTAAAGCCACAACACCTACCGTGGATAAGCCCTCTGCAACGAGCAAAGATCTGGCAACCCTCGACAAACGCGTACACCAAATCCTTTCTCGCAAACCCGTCTCAATCAAACAAAGCGACTCGCTTAAAAACGCCATCAGTAAATTTAGGCAGTTTAAAGTCTCCTGCCTGCCGGTGGTCAATGAACGTAATCAGCCCATCGGCATTATCACTTGGCGGGATATCATTGACTGGTTGTACACCAAACTGTTTTAAAGCTTGAAAACGTCTGTCGAGCCAGAACGGTTTGAGTAACCTTCAATAGGCTCGCTCACCACCGTAAAGCAACCTTGCTCGGTATCAGGCTCCCGCAGTCTGCAGATTTCATATTCTCCCGGCTGATCACTTATCGTCAGCCACTCATCCTCAGTCAGCTGTTCTGACGCGCTCCCCCCTATGGAAGTAATGATGTCGCCAACATTTATATCAACATGAGCCGTTGCCATATCAGGCATGATGTACCTGACAACAAAGTGACCTGAAGTAATTTTTCTGAGCTCCAGCCCCAACAGATTGAACTGGCTACTGAACTGATGGTTGGGGTACGGCGTGATGAACAGCTTGTTCTGCTGATAATCCAGTACCGTGACGTATTGATTGAGCGCGGCGCTGCCAATTACCCAGAAATCTTCTGCGTCGTCAGACACAATGAGATTCGTTTTGATATTGGGCATGTGGATGCTGCCGATAGTGATGCCGGGTAACGTAACCCGTTGATGAACCGCCTTACCACTTAAGCCAAAATCCGCCGCTTCCACAGAAGGCAGGTTCAGTGAAATTGATTCTTCGTCAAGGTAGGTTTGATTAAGTTTAAAATAGTGTCGACTCCCCGTGTCGATAAGCACATCGTGTTCAATCACTCGCCCGCCGCCCAATGCGATGTTAACCGGTACTGACAATTTGCTCATGGATATGTCGAAATCGACTGCAACATCATTTGGCCCGGGACGAAAGGCCGTTCGGCTGATGTCTATCTGATTGTGTTTCTCATCAAAGCGCCACACAAAATGTTTGAGAATATCGTGCCCCAGCACGCCGTCAATAATCACCTCATCCGGTCTTTCGTAGTAAGGCGATTTTGATACCGGTAGATACGCCATACTGACGCCTTCAAAGCTGACACCAGATAAGTCAAGTTGCTCGACCGCAACCTGATAGGCCGTTGAATCATCGCCATCCCCCCAACCCGCCGCAATTAAATCGAAACCTTTCTCCAGCTTCAGATTTGCAACCTTGGGGCTATCCATTAGGTAGGTGATGGAGGCACCGCTGTCGACCAGAAATAAAAACCCTTCCTCGCCGTTTATCGCAACCTGCACATGGGGTTTATTGCTGATGTAGCGTGTAGGCAACGCTACCGTATCTTGCTTGTCCGTCCACCGGGCGGTCAGGTCGTCATTCTCAAACCGCATCCGAATCTGATTAACAACGCTACAGCCACTCAGCGCTACCACTGTCAAAACGCAAACCAGAATTTTCACTCGCACTTTACACGCAACCTTTTCGGCTTAAATCAAGGTCACGAATCTATCAGGATGTTGTTTCGAAAGTGTCTCCCGCATCAAGCGAAGTGTAAGCAAGTGTTATTCAAAGCGCTGCAGAATGTCTTAGTCCGGGCTGAGGTTATTGTAAGCGCTTGAGCAAACTCAGTTTGGTTTTACTGAACGGCGCATAGCGCACATCTAAATCAAACCAGAAGCTGCGCTTCATCACCGACTTTAAGTGACTAAAGGTGTCAAAGCCCCATTTGCCGTGATAACTCCCCATGCCTGAATGGCCGACACCGCCAAAGGGTAATTCGGGGTTAACCATAAACATCATACCGTCGTTCACACAGACACTGCCGGCACTGGTGCGCGTCAGCACATCATCCTGCTTGGCCTTCGACTTGGAAAACACATACAGGGCGAGCGGTTTTGCGCGTTGATTGACAAACTCGACGGCTGCGTCGATATTTTTAACGGTAATAATAGGCAGTATGGGTCCAAAAATTTCCTCTTGCATCACTGCACTATCCAGTGAAGGATTGAGCAAGATAGTGGGTTCAATATAACACTCTGCGAGGTTACTGTGCCCGCCATGCGCAATGGGTTGGTCTTCAAGATAGCTGGCAAGGCGCACAAAATGGCGCTGGTTGACAATCTTGCCATAATCATCGCTGGCGAGGGGGTCATCACTATATTGCTTTTTGAGCTGGTTTTTTAACTCGCCGATCAACGCCTGCTCGTGCCCCTCCATCACCAGCACGTAGTCTGGTGCAACGCAGGTTTGCCCGGCATTCATCCATTTACCCCACACAATACGGGCGGCGGTAACTGACAAATTGGTATCTGCATCAACAATGCACGGACTTTTACCGCCGAGTTCCAACGTCACCGGCGTCAGATGCTCGGCCGCAGCGCGCATAACAATCTTGCCAACCGTTTCACCGCCCGTGTAAAACATATGATCAAATGGCTGCTTGAGCAGACGTGAGGTTTGATCTTTTGCGCCTTCCACCACGGCGATCGCATCATTATCCAGATACTGCGGCACCAGTTTAGCGAGCAGAGAAGACGTACGTTCAGACAGTTCTGACGGCTTTAATATAGCGCAGTTGCCCGCAGAGATTGCTGCGATAAGCGGCGCGATCACCAACTGAAAGGGGTAGTTCCACGCACCAATGATTAACACAGTGCCAAGGGGCTCAGGGTGTAAGTAACTTTTGCCCGGTTGCGCAAGCATCGGCGAAGACACTTTTTTAACTTTCATCCAGCGTTTGAGATGCTTTAAAGTGTGCTTGATTTCTGATTTGATGTAACCGATTTCAGAAATCCAGCTTTCCATTTCGCATTTCCCCAAATCAGCATTCAACGCTTTTTGGATGTCCTCTTGATGCTCATCAACTAACTTATCTAACTGCTTGAGTTGTTTGACTCGCCACTCACGAGAGCGTGTTGCACCTGTCGCATGATACGCCTTGAGCTTGGCAAAGGACTCATCAATCCAGATTAGGCTATTGTTCTTCGGATTATCTTCAATACTTGAAACAGTGGCAGTCATAACGAAATACTCAACGCAAAGGGTATGTGATTATTGCATACGTCGGCAGCGGCGCAAATGTTTACCCGCAACATCACTGTGATGCGCGCTCAGCGTTTACAGACAAAAAAGCCAGCGTATCAATGCTGGCTTCGTTCAGACAATATTGGACTGACTATACATCATACGGATGGCGCAACACCATCGTATGGTTTCGGTCTGGCCCGGTGGAAATGATGTCCATCGGCACGCCGGTCAGTTCTTCCAATCGCTTGATATAGTTTTTAGCCGCTTGTGGCAATGCTTCAAACTCGGTCACACCAAAGGTATTTTCCTGCCAACCCGACATAGATTCATAGACCGGCGTAACCAAATCGTACCCTTCGGCCGCCATTGGCGGTACATCTTTCACATTGCCTTGCGCATCTTTATAGCCGACGCAAATGCTAAGCTCATCCAAACCATCCAACACGTCTAACTTGGTCAAACAGAATCCAGTGATTGAGTTGATTTGAACGGCACGCTTCATGGCAACCGCATCGAACCAACCAGTGCGGCGCTTACGACCAGTGGTGGCACCAAACTCATGACCTTTGACGCCCAGATGTTCGCCGACAGCACAATCCAGTTCAGTCGGGAATGGGCCTGACCCCACGCGTGTTGTATAGGCTTTCACAATACCCAGCACGTAGTCCAGATTAAGCGGGCCGAAACCTGCACCCGTTGCCACCCCACCTACCGTGGTATTTGAAGACGTGACGTATGGGTACGTACCGTGGTCGATATCAAGCAATGTGCCTTGCGCGCCTTCGAACATGATTGCATCGCCACGTAAACGTGCTTTATCCAACATGTCGGTTACATCGACCACCATCGCCTTTAACGTGTCCGCCACGGCTAGTGATTCTTCCAACACCTTCTCGTAACTCACGGCGTCTACTTTGTAGTATTCAGTGAGCATGAAGTTATGATGCTCAAGCACTTCTTTCAGCTTAACGGCAAAATCTTCAGGGTTAAATAAATCACCAACGCGCAAACCACGGCGAGAAACCTTGTCCTCATACGCTGGGCCAATACCTCGACCGGTGGTGCCAATCGCTTTTTTACCACGCGCCAGTTCACGAGCTTGGTCCAGCGCGATATGAAAGGGTAAAATCAACGGGCAGGCTTCGCTGATCACCAAGCGCTCTTTGACCGGGACACCGCGTGCTTCAAGCATGGCGATCTCTTCAAACAAAGCATCAGGGCTGAGCACCACACCGTTACCTATGACACAGGTGACGTTGTCGCGTAAAATACCTGACGGGATAAGGTGCAACACCGTTTTTTCGCCATCAATGACGAGCGTGTGGCCTGCATTGTGGCCACCTTGGTAACGCACTACATATTTAGCGCGATCAGTTAACAGGTCAACGACCTTACCTTTGCCCTCATCACCCCACTGGGTGCCGAGCACTACTACGTTTTTAGCCATGGAATTCGGTATATCGGAAAAAAATAGGCGAGGATCCTACCAAAAATTACGCGCACTGTTCAGCTTTTTCTGAGCATAAAATAGCCTTAATTCTGTCATTATCAGAAAATCGAACATGATCAATTTGTTAGGTCAATTCTCACTGCATTCGTATTTAACATGACTTTTTTCGGCCAGCGTGCAAAAGTAAGCCAAAGTCTTCCTTTACATTACACGTTATGAACTTGAAAAACGCCACGAGATTGTGTCTGTTCAGCACGCTACTGGGTATTTGTGTAGGCTGCAGTAAAACCGTCGAACGGCCAATCGATGACGGTGAATTGCATGAGCGCTTTGTTGGCACTCAACACCCTTTTGCTAGCGAGGCAGTCTATTTCGCATTGACGGATCGCTTTGTTGATGGCGATAAAGACAACAATTATCCCAATCAAGGGAAAAACGTTCACGACGGTAAATGGCATACTTTCGATCGTCCGCTCGTGGGGCCGAATGGTGAGTTAGCTAACGTGGGCTACTTAGGGGGTGACTTTAGAGGCGTACTGAATAATGCCGACTATATTGCGGATATGGGTTTCACCGCTATTTGGTTGACACCCGTGTGGGATAATCCAGACCAAGCCTTTAGCGGTGGTGAAACGATCACTTATGCGGGTGGTTACAAAGATGGCGGCAAAACAGGTTATCATGGCTATTGGGCGACCAACTTTTACCAGGCCGATGAACATAATATTTCGTCAGATTTATCGTTTGCCCAGTTCACCCAAGCACTCGATGAAAAACATCAGCTGAAGTTCGTTCTGGACATTGTCGGCAATCACGGCTCACCCGCGTACTCAATGCCGTTTCAACAGGGCGATTTTGGCAAGTTATACAATGCGCGTGGCGTTATGGTCGCGGATCATGAAAACCTGCATCCGTCGCAACTGAGCTCGACAAATCCTATGCATCGTTTTTACAACAAGCAGACGGGGCTTGCCCAGCTTTCAGACATCAATGAGAACAGTGAAGCGGCATACGAATATCTCATCAACGCCTATCGATTCTGGTTGGCACAAGGGGTTGATGCTATTCGTATCGATACCA
Source organism: Alteromonas oceanisediminis (assembly GCF_018474025.1). Lineage (GTDB taxonomy): Bacteria > Pseudomonadota > Gammaproteobacteria > Enterobacterales > Alteromonadaceae > Alteromonas_E > Alteromonas_E oceanisediminis. The sequence goes on from NZ_JAHCTA010000003.1 coordinate 164,071, forward strand.
TTAAAGAGATGCCACATCATTTCTGGAAGCGGGTCAGTGAGGATATCCGCGCCGATTACCCCAACCTATTCATGTTCGGTGAAAGCTTTTCCTTTGATGCTGATTTTATCGCTGAACATACGCTGCCTGAAAATGGCGGCGTCAGTGTACTCGATTTTCCCGGTCGCGCGGCGATGACGGCAGTGTTTGAAAATCCAGAATCGAGTTTCACTGAATTACTCAATTATCTGTATATCGATACCGCCATGTATCACAACCCGTATGAGCTGATGACCTTTTACGACAACCACGATATGGCGCGTATGAATGCCAGTGACGACGGTTTCATTAATGCACATAACTGGTTATTTACCAGCCGCGGCATACCGGTGGTTTACTACGGCGCCGAAATCAATTTTATGACCGGCAAAGCCGAACATGAAGGCAATCGCAATTACTTCGGGCAGGAGCGTATTGACACAGCAAACCAACACCCTATTCATCAACAACTCACCCGTATCGCGAATGTACGCAAAAACACACCAGCACTCCAGCGCGGCCTGCAACTGAACATCGCATTCGAGCAAGACACCGCGGCGTTCTATCGCATATTGCATACCCAGCACGACCATCAAAACGTACTGGTATTATTAAACAAAAGTCAGTCTGAACGCCGGATCACAATCAGTGACCATTTGATAGCGGGTCAGTGGACTGATGCGTTTGATGGCGGCATCACTCACATTGACAACAATCAAGCTACTGTTGACTTTGTCGTGCCTGCCAATGGGGTAAGCGTGTTGCTGAATGAGTCGACCATTACGCGCGAAGACACCCTCACTGCGCTGAGAGAACTGCAGGTATCCTTCCGTGAACGGGGTTCACACCTTGATGTGAACTGATCCAGCACCCACACTGTATCCAAGAGGACAAAGACGCATTATGGGAGGATACGATATGTCTGGACCACATCAATCTGAATCGAAAGTGGTTTTGATCACCGGCGCATCAAGTGGCATTGGTGAAGCCACGGCGAGGAAGTTGGTTAAGAATGGCCACCAAGTGATACTCACGGCGCGCAGCGATGAGAAACTGAAAGCGCTGGTCAACGAACTCGGTAGCGATAACACATTCGCGGTTGCGGCTGACGCGACGCAATTTTCGCAACTTGAAACGGTTGTGGATCAAACGATTGAAAAGTTTGGTCGGTTAGACGTCGCGTTTGCTAATGCGGGTACGGGGGTTTCCACGCCCGGCACGGAAAAAGGCTACGTGGAGGAGTGGGACAAGATGTTACTCGTTAATATCAACGCCCTACTCTATACGGCCAAGCTCACACTGCCGCATTTGCGCAAAACACAAGGTCACTTCATTTTGACCAGTTCCGCAGCAGGTCGAACGCCTATCAAAGGTTCAATTTATGGCGCGTCGAAATATTTCACCTATGGCTTCGGGCAAAACTTGGCACTGGAAATGGCTGAGTGGAATGGCCGCTGCACCAGTATTGCGCCCGGCATGGTCAATACGCCATTCTTCGATGAAGCGAAACCGGATAAGCTCGATCCCAGCGATGTCGCTGATGCCGTTCTGTTCGCCATCGAAGCCGACCCGCGCAACTGTGTCAGAGAAGTGTTTTTAATGCCAACGCGGTAGGGCCTGTAATACCCTGCAATGAATATCTTGCCTGCCATCGCATTTTAGTGTGTAATGCCTTCCACATTAAAATGCGAATGATTCTCTTTTATATCGAATCCGTTCGGTGATCGCAGGTCGTTTGCGCTACGCTTACAGGATGCTCTCATGAAATTAATGCCACTACTTCTGTCAACCACATTTGCAGCCACGCTGTGTTTATCGAACACCGTTGTGGCCGACGACGAATACCAGCATTTTGCTGCGAAACCGTCGGAAGATCTTAGCTCGGCTTTATGTAACCTCAAAGACTACAACGCGCTTTTGACTGACATTGTCGAGACTGACGCAGACATTCCGGTGGAAGGCATGGTGAAAATCCATGAGCTGACTTATACGCTGGAGAACGCGATCCAACAACTGCAACGCGACCTTGCCACCATTGCCGAAGATTTAGAGTCGGTGCATAAAGCGTCCGAACGGATTGATCAAGCAACGGTCAGCGAGAAAAGCGCCGCCTACCTTGAAGCAACCTCTTTATTGTTAACGCCTCCAAGCTGTTAGGGCGAAAGCGCTAAACGCGGCGCACGCGACCTTATCGACGTGGTCATCAGACGACTGCAACGATGCACCGCAAAATTGTTCTTGTTGAGCCGTCGTTGCAACGACGGCGTTTAGCGCATGAAAGAGGCAGATAGCGCTCAACACAGCGATTAAACACTTAAATGATAATCATTGCTATTTACATTCACTATTTTGATTTGTACCATACGGGCGTTTTGAAATGAGCCCGAATGGAATACATGATGAAGTTAAACGTACCACTCACGCCTGTCGCTTTAGCAACGCTTGTCGCGATGTCAGCCACACCTCATGCGTTGAGCGCAGAACGAGTTGATGAAGATGCGGTTGAACGTGTCACGGTTACCGGAAGCTATTTAGAGGGATACAACGCGCATACAGCCAGTGGCGCGTCGCGTATGGAGCTAGCAATAGAAGACATTCCGCAATCTGTGTCTGTGATCACCAGTGCTCAGCTACAGGATTTTCAGCTTACCGATATCAATCTGGCGCTTGATACGGCGACCGGAGTCAACGTAGAACGAATTGAGACAGACCGCACTTACTACACGGCTCGTGGGTTCGACATCACCAATTTTCAAATTGACGGGATTGGCTTACCGCTGACATCGGGCAATAACCACGCAGGTGACGATACTGCGGTGTACGACCGTATCGAAGTGATCCGCGGTGCAAATGGGTTGATGACGGGCGTGGGTAACCCATCCGCAACGGTTAACTACATTCGCAAGCGACCCACCGCAGACAATAACCTGATGGTAAAAGGCACCGTCGGCAGCCATAGCCTGCATCGTGTAGAAATCGATGGCTCATACCAGTTTAATGAGACTTTTTCCGCACGCGGTGTTGTGGTTGATCAGGATCAGGATTCTTATCTCGACCGCTACAGCCGCAAAAACCAGTTGGTTTACGTCTTCCTGAACGCCAACCTATCCGATGACACACAGCTGTCGCTCAGCCACAGCTACAATAATAGCGATGCGACAGGCAACTTATGGGGCGCATTACCGCTTTACTATACTGATGGTAGTCCGACAGATTATGATCGCAGTACCAGCACGTCAGCTGACTGGTCTAACTGGCAGGTGCAAAACAATAATACCGTGGTAGAGCTACAGCATCACTTCAACAGTGCATGGCGTTTGCGCGCGACTTATTCACAAAAACGCGCTGACGAAGACAGTGAATTATTTTATGTGTTTGGCACACCCGACGCCGATACCGAGCTTGGGTTAACCGGTTATGCCAGCGAATATATCCTGGACGACAAACACGATTTATATGACGCGTATGTGGATGGCGACTTCACGCTATTTGGAAGAGATCACCAGTTGGTTGCTGGTCTGAATTATTCCAAATTAGCTTACACGGACCGTTCTTTGTACGATTTCACGACTGGTAATGGCTTTCCGCCAATAGAGAATTTAACCACATGGCAGGGTGACGCGGCGTTTCCAACCTTTGCCGATGGCGAGGCCGGCAGTGACGTAGAGCAACGCCAGAGGGCTGCCTATATCACTGGCAGATTCAACCTTGCTGATGATCTACACCTGATGCTGGGCGGGCGCTACAATGATTGGCAAGCGGAAGGCGAATCTTACGGCGTGAGTCGAACGGTGTCTGACTCAGACGTTATCCCGTATGCAGGTATCGTGTACGGTATCACTGAGCAGATTAACCTGTACGCCAGTTACACAGAAACATTTCAGGCGCAGAATGAACTGGATATCAATAATCAGCAATTAGATCCCGTTGTGGGCGAAAGTCAGGAAGCTGGGGTGAAAGCAAGCCTGTTTGACGACCGCGCGGTTGCCAGCGTGACCTACTTTGATGTGCAGCAAACCAATCTGGCCATCGCCGACCCACGCACTGCTGGATTACCTCCCACGGAGCAGCGCTTTATTGGCAGTGATGGTATCAGTAGCCATGGCTTTGAGTTTGACCTAGCCGGAGAACTATTGCCGGGTTTGAATGCTAGCATTGGCTTGACTGACTTTTCCATATCAGGCAACGAATTGGTTGCCAATTACACACCCAGCACTTTAGCGAAACTGGGCGCCGTTTACACGTTTCCTGAATTTGATCGTCTGTCGGTTGGGGTCAACGTGCGCTGGCAAGATGAGATTTCACGCGAACAAGGCATGGTTGCCGAAGGCTTCGACAACGCCGGTGAGACTATCGTTACGCGTCAGGATGCGTACACCGTGGCAGATTTTTTAGTGAAATATCAAATCAATGATGCGGTAACGCTTAACGTGAATGTGTTCAACGTAACCAATGAAAAATACCTGACCAGCCTTTACTGGGCGCAGAGCTACTATGCTGCTCCCCGTACGGTCAGCGCGACGGTGTCGTGGGCTCTGTAAATGCGTAAAACCTTATTTAAGTGGCATTCGTACGCAGCGCTCTTCGCGCTGCTGCCTATATTAATCGTTTCGTTAACGGGTGCCATCCTGGTTTTTAAAGTCGAAATAGATAGTGCCTTGCGCCCACAGCATATGGTCGTTACTCCGCAGCCCAATGCGCAGCGCATGAGTATCGATCAACTTATGCAGCACGTAACGCAAGACAATCCTGATTATGCGCTGGCAGGTTGGGAACTGTTTGATGACCGAATGCGCTCAGATACGGCCTATATTATTCGCAAAGGCACTGACGAATGGCACAAAGTCTATATTGATCAATACAGTGGTGCGGTGTTGTCACAACCTCAACCGATGACACACTACCTGACCGATTGGTTGCTGGAGCTACATTATGCATTTTTGTTGCAGTTCAGTGGCACGGTGATAGGTGTTTTTATTGGCCTTATCATGCTGTTCCTTGGGATCAGCGGTATGGTACTTTACCGGCATTTCTGGCGAAAAGTATTTACGCTGCGCTGGCGCGCTGCCAAACGTATTCTGTTAAGCGATTTGCATAAATTTGTGGGGATCCTGGCCAGCCCCGTGTTCATTCTGATCTCATTAACTGGTGTCTATTGGAATGTGTCGATCCTATTGCACGAGGTTATCGAGCATGGTTTTGAAAGCGAACACGAGTATATATCCGCACCTTACCATGCACCAATCATCTCGTTTGAGACGCTGCGTCGTGATGCAGCGTCTGCTATTGATAGTTTTCAAGCAACGTATCTTGCCATACCCAATGAGCCCGATATGCAAATCACCTTTTTTGGCGACGTTAATACAAGCAATCCGTTTATCAGCCAATACGCGAGCATGATCACTTATGATCGCAATACCGGTGAGCAATTATTTCTGCGTGATATCCGTCAGGCTAGCGTGTGGGCGATGATTGACGACAGTACCCGTAAGCTGCATTTTGGATACTTCGGCGGGATCGTTTCAAAAGTGATTTGGTGTATTGTCGGCTTAACCCCGGTTTTACTTGCGATTACAGGCGTATGGATGTTTGCGCTGAGAAAGAAACCTGCAAAGCGCAACATTCAAAGGCGTCGTCGCTGACATCGCTTACTGCACGGCTTTACTGTATACTGTGCGCAATTGTTGCTCACGTCTCAGTGTTTCCTGTCCGTAAAGCCACGCCGATTGACCCCTTAGAGATTTTTGAATGAATTTTGCTTCACTTGGCTTATGCCAAAATATTACCAATGCCTTATCTGAAAAAGGCTATATCGAACCGACTCCTATTCAGGCGCAGGCTATCCCGCCAGTATTGGAAGGCCGAGATGTCATGGCTGCCGCCCAGACGGGCACCGGTAAAACCGCTGGGTTTGTGCTCCCCATTTTAGAAAAGTTATCACATCAACCCAAAGCGCGTGCAAACCAGGCAACGGTATTGATTTTAACGCCAACTCGCGAATTAGCGGCACAAGTGGCTGACAATGTCGCTCAATACAGCAAGAATTTATCAATACGCCATGCCGTTGTTTTCGGCGGTGTGGGCATCAATCCGCAAATGATGAAGCTGCGCAGAGGTGTAGAAGTACTCGTTGCTACCCCGGGCCGCTTGCTTGACTTGTACAATCAAAATGCCGTCAAGTTTCAGGACCTAAACACGCTGGTTTTAGACGAAGCCGACCGGATGCTCGACATGGGCTTTATCCACGACATCAAGCGTATCCTTAAGTTACTGCCGGCTAAGCGACAAAATTTACTGTTTTCGGCTACGTTTTCTGATGATGTCCGTCAGCTCGCCAATACCATTGTCAATAATCCGGTCGAAGTCTCCGTCGCACCACCCAACAAGACTGCCGATGCCATCGAACAGTGGGTGTATCCGGTTGACAAAAACAAAAAAGGTGGGCTGCTCAGCCACGTAATCGATACTCAGGATATGCATCAGGTTTTGGTGTTTAGCCGCACGAAACATGGCGCTAATCGACTTGCTAAGCAACTCACTGCAAAAGGCTTAGAAGCCAGTGCTATTCATGGCAATAAAAGCCAAGGCGCGCGCACCAAAGCGCTGGCCGACTTCAAACAAGGAAAGATCCGAGCGTTAGTCGCGACCGATATTGCTGCTCGTGGGTTAGACATCAGCCAACTGCCATTTGTGATCAACTTCGATTTGCCGAATGTGGCAGAAGACTACGTACACCGGATTGGTCGTACTGGGCGCGCCGGCGCAACCGGAAAAGCGATTTCATTTGTGTGTGCTGAGGAGCTGGACCAACTTAAAGATATTCAGCGCTTGATTGGTCAGGTGATACCGCGCGCCGAGATCAGTGGTTTCGAACCGAATGAAAAAGTGCCTGAAGTCGCTTTGGATACTCGCCCAATGAAACCCAAAAAAGCGAAAAAGCCACGTTCAGCCGGGCATTCGCGCACAGGTGATGGGCGCAATAGCGATCAGAATGCGGATCCTGCCAAACGTCGCCCGCGCCGCAATCGGCGTTCTACAGCAGGAAAACCAGGCTCACAAGGCCAATAACCACCAGCGTACCGCCCACAGTGCGCAGTTGCGCACTGTCTTGCTCACTCACCGAACGTAAATAGTGCTTCCAACGATTAGGGAAGAGAAGCGGCCCGATACCTTCAATCACCGCGACAAGTGCCAGCGCAATTAACAGCGTCTCTAGCATGACGGCGCTTGTTTAAGGCAGCTAAAGTCGTACTCCAGAGGATTATGGTATAGGCCAAAACCGAACCTTAAACGATTGCCACGATAATCGGTGAGAATGCCATGTTGATGCAAATGGTCGTGCAAACTCTGCGCGTCATGAGCTGATGGCAAATCAAACGCCAGAAAGTGACCATGCTGTTCAAGTGACTCCATGATTAAACGTTCTCGGCATAGCAACGGATGCCCCACTTCATCAAGACAGGTCAAAAAGGTCTGTTGACAGTGTTTGATGAACTGATTAATCACCGCCACATCCAAATTATTTTCGTCAAATAAACGCAGTACGGCCCGCAACCGATATAAGGCGCTAAAATCCATGGTTGCGCCAGCGAAACGCATGCCATTTTTGCTATACCCGACCTGCCCCGCTTTGGCCTGACTCAGCTCACCAAACTCGGCAAACCAACCGGTGTAAAGCGGTCTCATCGCATTGTCTGTTGGCACAATAGCGAAACACGCTCCCTCACCACCCTGCGCGTACTTATAGCTGCCACCGAGGTAAAACGCGCGCTGGCACACCCGAGACAGATCGGTTGGGATAGCCATAAAACCATGATAACCGTCTACCACCACAACCGTATCGCTGTCAGGCACAGCCTCCACAAGTGCATCGACATTGCTGAGGGCCATACCTGAATTGAAAAAGACCTGACTGAAAAAGACCAAATCTGCAGCCTGCGTTTGCAGTGCGTGTTTGAAGCGTTGCTCAAAGGTCGCAAACGGCTGCGTCGGGATGCGCGTGACGTTGACGTTGGGCAACTCTTCCATGCGAGTAGATTGGCGGTTAAAGCTGTGAAATTCGCTGTCGGTGGTCAGTATCCGCAGCGGTTTATGCGGGTCAAAACAGGTTATTATGCGATACAGTAATTCATGCGTATTGGGCGCAAACACAATCTGCTCAGCTGCAGGAGCCTGCAATATCCGGGCAATTTTTTGTTGCAACTCCGGCACACAATCGGTGAAGAAATACTCCCATTTGTGGTCAACATACTGAGCACTGTCATCCCAATACTGAAGTTGCGCATCGCGGGTGACATCTGGCCAGAAGTAATGGCTATGGCAGGCGAAGTGCTGCTTGCCCTGATTCGCCGCAAGAAACCGTGAGTAAAACTGTTGATACATGAACGTGCCTTCACACCAATCAAAACGCCAATAGTGTAACGTGGTTACTCGCTGGGTGCAGCAAGTACTATTGGGCGGCGGGAAGCTCAAGTGAGAAGCAGGTACCGCTACCCACTTCACTGCTGACCGTGACATCGGAACCCAGTAATTGCATCAACTTTTTGCAAATTGCCAGTCCTAATCCCGCATGCAGTTGACTGTCTTTGCACTGGTTTGAAGCCTGATAGCGTGCATCGAAAATAAACGCGAGCTCATTTTCACTGATGCCATTTCCGGTGTCTTTAATGTCGACGCGGATATTATCAGCTGAACGCGTTATGGCTAGCGTGATAACGCCGCCACTGTCTGTATGACGCAGCGCGTTGTCTATCAAATTCGTTAACACTCTTTCCAGTTTACCGATGTCTGCGACCACGTAATGATCGACCGCAGCAGGCTCAAGCTGGATCGCCACGTTTTTCTCTTCCGCCTTAATGGCAAATTTGGCCGCGATGTCTTGCAGTAACTCGGCTAGACTGAACGTCTCCTGATTGAGTGTGACTTGCCCTGCTTCAAGATAAGCGAGTTCAAAAAGCTGGTCGATCAAACGTTTTAAATTGCGTGCATTCTTGAGCGATATCTGAACAAATCGTTTACGCTCATGGGGGCTTAGTATGTCGTTTTGAATATCTAAGGTTTCAATATAACCCTGTAAATTAGCCAGCGGTGTACGTAAGTCGTGGGACAGATCCGCTAACAAAATACGCCGTTGAGTGTCAGTGTGTTGCAACTTTTCAAACTGCGCTTCTATGTGCAATAACATGTCATTAAACGCACAACCGAGGCGGTGAACTTCGTTGTGACTTTCGCGTTTCCACGGCTTAATCACTTGGTGATTCACGTCTTTGGCAAAGTCGGCCGCACGCACCCGATCCATATCGTCACTTAAAATTTTCATTGGCCGCGTAAAGCTTTTGAACAGCACCAACAGCGCCACACATAGAAAGACCAGCGATGCCCCCGCAAACAAGGCAAATTGTTGCATCGCAGAACTTCGATTGAGGCCAGCTAAAATCGAGTCGTACGCCTGCCCACCGATGATCACATAGATGTAGCCTTGCAACCCGTTATTGTTATAAACCGGCGCTGCGGAAAAGATTTTAGTGGCCGTTTGGCTACGCGGATCATCACCCGTAACAGGTAACTTGTCCGGCTCCTCCAGCAAAGAAAGGACGGGTGCTAAATTGATACTGTCGCGCGCCAATGGGCCCAGCTCGGCCGAATAGGTCAAAATTTGGCCTTGCGGGCTAAGGTAATAGAACTCAAAGCTCGGCCCCATCACCATCAACGTGTGAAATAGATTGTTCAGCGCAGCATAGTCGTAAATTCCTTGAGCAAGAATGGGGTTATCGTTAACCAGATGCTCTGCCAACGTAAGATGTAAACGCTGCTCAGCTTCATTTTGCGTCACCCGCTGCAAATGCACACTGGCCATAAAAAACACACCCAGCACCAATACAAATACCACCACTAACGAAATGGCCAAACGCTGATAGAAGCAGATTTTAAGTTTCAGCACGCGGCGTTAACCCCAGCAGGATTCAATTTATAGCCCACTCCCCACACCGTTTGTACAACGCGCGGGTGCGTTGCATCTTCCTCAATTTTGGCGCGCAAGCGGTTTATGTGAGAGTTAACCGTATGTTCATACCCCGAGTGATGGTAACCCCAGACGGACTCCAATAACTGAGCGCGGGAGAACACCTGATTCGGATGGCGCGCCAGATAATTCAATAGTTCAAATTCAGTGGCCGTCAGTTCTAATGCCTGAGCATTGAGCGTAACCAGATGTTTATCAACATCGATGCACAGTGAACCCAACTGCAGTAAAGAAGCGCTGCTGTCTTCGGTATGCCGTGCATTGCGTAACATGTGTACTTTACGCAACTGAGCGCGCACCCGCGCCTGTAATTCCCTAACCGAAAAAGGCTTGGTCATATAATCATCAGCACCCAGCTCTAGCCCCAAAACCCGATCGGTTTCTGAATTTTTCGCCGTGAGCATGATGATGGACTGCTCAGGTTTCTGCGCCCGCACGTTACGACAAATATCCAAGCCGTTGATCTCAGGTAACATCACGTCAAGCAACATCAGATCGTAATGATTTTGCATTGCCAACGACAACCCTTCTTTGCCGCAGGCCGCATGCGCGATAGCAATACCTAATTCGCTGAGATTAACGCGGATCAAATCTGCGATGTCCAGATCGTCCTCTACCACCAGTATGCTATCGGTCATGCAACTACCTGTTTTTTGTTAATAAGCCCTATTCTGTGCGCGTCACCGTGATGCGCACCACCGGATTGTCGAAGCGATGCTGAACCGTTAAGGTTGATCCCATCAAGCCATCGTCCGCACTCACAACGCCCGAATGAGCGCCAACGAAGTCGACATCATCACGCTCGGCATTAAAACCCTCTCCGCCATCGGCTGGCCCCGGCATAGTGCCCGCCGCTTCCGTATTGGCTTCCGTACCGGAGTCGTAAGCACGTGTGGTGGTCGTCCAGCTATCACCCACCGCTAACTCGGCTAGGCTGTAAGCGTTAAGACCGGTGAAAGCATCATTTGTATTCACCAACATGGTGGCAACTGATAACAAGGCATCGGTAGTGTCCTGAATAGTGACCGTAATGGTTTCCTGATTGGCCGGCCCAATCGGCCCAGCCCCACTGGCTTCGGCCTGCACAACAGCGAGACCACGCAAACCGCTGTTATCGCCACCTTCGGCCATTTGTTCCAGTTCAACTGAAGCTGGCTCGCCAAGGGTCCAAAGTTGACCTTCAGTGTGCAAGATAACCGCGACGGGTGATAGCGGTTGCGCATTGGTTAAATTGGTTACCGTAACTTCATAGCTGACATCTACGGGCGCTGGCGGCGGTGGTGGTGCGGGCGGTGGCGGCAGTTCGTCATCGTTGTCGCTGCCACAAGCTGCTAATACAGCGGCTATCGCCGTCACTGCAATCAGGCGCGAAACCGTGCGCGGGCGGAAGGATAAATTACGCATAATGGCCTCCTTAATTGACAGTAACGGTGACTTTAGCCACGGGATTCAGCCAGCGATGTACTGTATTACTCACATCACTGGCACCATCGGTCAGCGAGTCATCCCCCAGATTACCGGGATGGATGTGCACGGTGGTGTTGGTTGACATGGTTGTAACACCCGCACCGTTCATTCCTAATACAGGGTCAAGTGGCGGTGGTACTGGCATACCCGGCATGCCGGGCGCACCACTACCGCGTAACTCATCATTGGCTTCGGTGCCAGCGTCATAGGCATTTAAATACACGGTGTAGGTTCCCGGTTCGGTGGGAATAGTCCAATTGTCTAACCCGATAAACCCGTCGTTTGAAGGCAGTATCATCGCAACGACGGACAATACGGTGTTGGCATCTGCGGTGGTGAGTGATGATGATGTCGCTTGGCCCGGTGCGAGTAAACCGCCAGCTGGATTCGCAACGGCATCTGCATTGATACTTGCACCGATTGCAGCCAGACCATCAACACTGCCACCTTCTGCCATAGATTGCAGCTCTGGCGTGGCACTTTCGCCGACTTCAAAAAGGCTGGCATCAGGTGTGTGTGCGACGAGTAGCAGCGGTGTAAAGTAGATCCCCTGCGTCAAGTTTTGTACGTCAATGGTTAAGTCTGCTGCGTTGCTAGCTGTGCTCATCGCGCTGAGCGTTGCGATCGCTAAAAGTGAACGAATCTGTTTCATTGGCTTCCCCGTTTTGGTCGTGAATTAAAAAACAACGAGGAAAGTGTGGCGTGAATTTATCCCAGAAGTATCACAAAAGACTGACAAGTCTGTGGCATTTCGAGCACAAACAAAGAAAACCCTCGCAATTAGGAACTATTCGCATTACCATTCACAAAAATTAAAGCGTCGTTGCGTCTCATCGACTGAGATAGCTCGCACATTGACGACAAAAGCACACACAACTTTAGAGGTTAACGCATTGAAATTTCAACTCACTAGTATCGCTACAGCCCTTATTCTAAGCCAATCAGCGGTAGCAGAGAGCTTCGAGAATATCGAGCGGGTTACGGTTGAAGGACAATATTTGTCCATGAATGAATCAAACTCGGTAAAAACCCCCACCCCCATCATTGATGTGCCACAGAGCTTGTCAATTATCACGGCCGAGGAAATCACCGAGCGTGGTATTACCAGTATTGGTCAGATCATTGATTACACCCCCGGTGTGAACACGTCACAAGGTGAAGGCCACCGTGATTCGGTGGTGTTTCGCGGCATACGTTCAACGGCTGACTTTTTTATCGACGGCCATCGTGATGATGTTCAGTATTACCGTGGCTTGTACAACGTCGAGCAGGTTGAAATCCTACGTGGCCCGAATGCGCTGCTGTTTGGTCGCGGTGGCACGGGAGGCATCGTAAACCGTGTTTCCAAGAAAGCTCAGCTTGACCAACAATTTAGCGGTTATCAGGCGTCATTGAATACCTTTGGTGGCTTTAATACTCAGGTCGACACGAATTTTACGTCAGGCGCTAACTCAGCGATTCGCATTAATGCCATGTATGAGCAGCTCGACAATCATCGTGACTTTTATGACGGAGAACGCGTAGGCCTAAACCCAACGGCACGCATAGCATTGAGTGATGATACAACGCTCGATTTGTCGTATGAGTATATCAATCACGAGCGCTTTATCGATCGCGGCATCCCGACCGGTAGCGACGGTCGCCCGGTTGAAGCCTTGGAAGATATTGTGTTTGGCGACCCAAATAACAACTACCATGAAGTGCAGGCGCACGTGTTCCGCGCTACGATTGAGCATGAATTCAGTGACAGCTTAAAAGGTAACTTCAGCGCCAATTATGGCGACTTTGATAAAACCTACGTCAATTTTTACGCCAGCGACTACGATCAATCAACTAACGTTGTGGAGCTCGACGGTTATATCGACAACACCCTGCGCGATAGTCTGAACCTTTCAGGCAATCTGATTGGCGAACTGCGCACTGGTAGTATCGGCCATACCATTATTATCGGCAGTGAACTGATCAATACTGACTCGGATCAAAACCGTTCTAATCCTGTTTTCAGTACCTCGGGCGACGACCGCGAAGAGTTCAATGTGACCCGCCCACTGAATTTCCGCAATTTGTCTGGCGTAAACGCTAATGGCCAACCCTTCACGGCAGCGTTCAGCGATTTGAATGACGATACCCGAGTGAATTTGGAAGTATTTTCTTTCTATATTCAGGATGAAATTGAAATCTCTGAGCAGCTCGATATCGTTATCGGCGCACGTTTCGACCGGTTTGATATCGAGGTATTCAACGCCGATCCTGCGGTGCTGGAAACTCGCACACGAACCGATGAAGAGATTTCTCCACGCGCTGGGATCGTGTACAAACCACTTGAGAACATTTCGCTTTACGCCAGTTACAGCGAATCTTTCTTACCGCGCAGTGGTGAGCAATACACTGACATCAACGGTAGCGACGACCAACTGGACCCAGACACCTTTTCGAACCGTGAAATTGGTGTGAAATGGGATTTTGCTGAAGGTATGAGCTTCACGGCCGCCGTATTTGAGAATGAACAGAGCTCACCTCAGGTCGCTGATAATGATCCCGCCACATTGGATGTTGTCGATTCTGAAATTTCAGGCTTTGAACTACAGTTTAAAGGTCAGGTGACTGATAGCTTGTCTATTTCAGCCAACTACAGCAATTTGGACGGCGAAATTGTTGAGCGAAGTGGCCCGACTGGACGTGCTCCGCGCGAATTACCAGAGAACACATTCTCGATTTGGTCAACGTATCAGGTCAGCACAGCCTTTGGTGTGGGTCTAGGCGCCACCTATCAGGATGAAAGCTTCATCAACACCAGTAACACGGCTACACTGCCAAGCTACACACGCGTTGATGCTGCCGCGTATTACGATGTATCAGACACCCTGCGTGTGCAATTGAACATTGAAAACCTACTGGATGAGTTATATTTCCCGAATGCGCATTCTAAGCACCAAGCGACCGTGGCTGCGCCGCTTAATGCGATGGTCACGTTGACAGGCTCGTTCTAAATCGGCTTCACTTAACCACTGAATGACAAATGGCCGCAATTGCGGCCATTTTTCTATTCGGAAATAGGGTCAGTGTCGAACCAGATCGCGTTGACCCAAATCGTACCGACCTAATACAACAAGCTGTACATTTTTCGACGATACTCAGATTTCAGCGAATCACCGTCGGGCAGCGCATTGACCATATCGAGAAACAGCTTTTTAGCGTCGCCAAAATTCAAATCTTTTTTCAACACAGAGTACAACAATGCCAGCGCTTCATCGTGCTGATTAGCCTGATGCAATTGCACCGACAGCTGAACTTTAAGCTCCATATCCTCCGGTGAAGCAGCCAGCTTTTCCTGCAACGCTTTAATCTCAGGTGACTCTGCTGCCTGCTCAGCTAACTCAATTTTCCCTTGTAGCGAAACATAGCGGCCATCTTGATCAATCAGACCAATGGTTGCCAATAGCTCTTTTGCTTGTGGGATGTAACCCTGCTCGATGTAACAGTCAATCATCATGAGCTTAGCATCGATATTGTCGGGGTTTAGCTCATACGCTTGTTTGACCGGCGTGAAAGCGGCGGTGTAATCGCCTTGCGCAATCAGAGCTGCACCTTGTTCGAGTAAATCCGCTTCCGGCGAGGGTAAATGTTTCGCAAACATTTCCCGAATAGGCGCTTCAGTTTGTTCGCCGGCGAAACCATCCACGGGTTGGCCGTCTTTGACTAGGATCACCGTGGGCAGGCTTTTCACCCCAAACTGCCCGGCGATCTCCTGCTGCTTCTCGCAATCCACCGTCGCGAGCAACACGGTATCGGGGTTTTCTGCGGCCAGTTTACGCAAAATCGGTGTGATGTTTTTACACGGCTCGCACCATTCTGCCCAGAAATCTACCACCACTAAGCGCTCTTTCGATTGCTGGAGCACCACCTGCTGAAAATTTTCGAGAGTGAGTTCGACGACGTTGTCGACCATGTTATTGACTAAAGGATCCATATCGCCCTATTTTTTCACACTGTAAATGAATTTCGTATAATATGAGGATAACGCTAGTTTTTTCAACCGGGTTACGCCATACAGAGCAGGCTATTCCTGCGGGCGTAAACCGCCACTTATCCTATTGAGGTGACGCATGACACAGCAAACCCAAACCGGAGCGCAACAGTTTTCTTCGTTTGCGGAGTTTTACCCGTATTATTTGGCAGAGCATGCCCACCCAACATGCAGGTTGCTGCACTTTATCGGGTCATCGCTGGTGCTCGCTGTGATTGCTTATGTCGCGGTGTCTCAGCAGTGGGTATATCTGTGGTTGTTACCGTTAATTGGCTATGGCTTTGCGTGGGTTGGACACTTCTTTTTCGAGCACAACCGTCCGGCTACGTTTAAGCACCCTGTATACAGTTTAATCGGCGACTGGGTGATGTTTAAAGATATCCTTATCGGCAGAGTGTCGCTGCGTAAAAAGTCAGGATAACCCATTCTAACCTATACGCAGGCAGCCAGATAAACCGCGCGCCTGCGTATTGAAACAATGACTTACTTAGGCATCAGCTTTAACAGTTTACCGTTGCGCTCATCGGTTAAAACGTAGATATAGCCATCTGAGCCTACCATCACGTCTCGCACGCGCTCTCCATGATCACGCAGCATTTCGTGCTCAGCAACCACCTGATTGTTTTTATCCAATTCGATACGACGCAGATGATCGAATTTCAAACTACCGACGAGAAGATCGCCCTGCCACTGTTCGAAGACATCGCCTTCATAAAAATCCATTCCACTTGGTGCAATGGAAGGATCCCAATACATGAGCGGTTGCTCCATGCCTTCCTGAGCCGTTTTATCTGTTACCGGCGAACCATCGTAATTAATCCCGTAACTGATCGTTGGCCAGCCGTAATTGGCGGCTTTCTTCAAGATGTTGACTTCGTCGCCTCCTTTCGGACCATGCTCATGTGTCCACACGTCATCAGTGTTTGGATGGACCGTCATACCTTGGACATTACGATGCCCGTAACTGAAAATTTCCGGGGCTTTGCCGTCGGTAAACGGGTTATCGTCAGGCACACTGCCATCGCGTTTTATCCGGGCCACGGTACCGAAATGGTTATTGGTGTTTTGTGCCTCGTATCGCTGAGAGCCCCGGTCGCCCATACTGATATACAAATCGCCTTTACCATCAATCACGACGCGACAGCCAAAATGGAAGCCGGTATCAATGCGAGGATCTGCTTCAAAAAGTACCGTCACGTCTGACAACGCATTGCCATCAAGTCTTGCGCTGGCCACCGTGCTGGTCGCCCCTTCGTCGCCAGGACTGGAATAGCAGAAATAGATTGTGTTGTTGCTGGAAAACTCAGGGTCAGTTGTGATCCCCAATAAGCCTCCCTGATTTTGCGCCACGACATCAGGCACACCGCTGATTGGCTCACCCAACTTTCCATTGCTAAAACGACGCATAGTGCCGGGGCGCTCATTGATAAGAAAATCACCGTTAGGAAGCTCAGCCATACCCCACGGATTAACCAAACCTTCAGCCAACTCAACCACACTGACTTCATCAACAGTGGTGTGTTGACGTTCCTTGACGTCGTCAGCCAGCGCAATCGTTCCTGACGTGAGTGACAGCAACGCTGCCGTTGTCGCTAGGCGAAAAATCTGTTTCATAATTAGGTCTCTACATTTTCTGCTGGGAAGCGCCAGCAACGGTGAAGGCTGGCGCCATTTGAATGCTCACTATGCGATAGTAGCGCGCAGCATCCATGCGGTTTTCTCGTGCACACGCATGCGGTCAGACACGAGCGCAGCAGTTGATTCATCATCTGCCTCTTGCGCCACTTTTAATACGTCCCGACACGTTTTTACGACCTGCTCATGCCCTTTGGTCAATCGCTCAACCATCTCATTGGCAGCGGGCACACCTTCAACTTCGTCAATGGAACTGAGTTGAGCAAAGGCTTTGTACGTTCCCGGTGCAGCTACATCCAACGTACGAATACGCTCAGCAATATCATCAACCGCGACTGCAAGCTCAGTGTAATGCTCTTCGAACATCAAGTGCAGTTCACGAAATTGTGGCCCGGTCACGTTCCAATGAAAATTGTGAGTTTGAAGATAAAGCGTGTACGAATCAGCCAATAACCGTTTTAAACCATCCGCGATATCGTGACGATTTTCCTTGTTAATCCCAATGTCAATGCTGTGCATAAATTTGATCTCCTGAAGATGTTGGTCTGAGAATAGAGCAATTTATGTGAATACATCGGCGATTTCGATAAATTCGCCGATTTTATCGCTCAATTACGTCGTAGATAGTTATGGTCATCAATCTTCTGAGATCAAGGTAGCCCCGGGTCAATGGTTGTGATGGTGTTTATGTTCGCCCGTTTTCTCGGAGGCTTTGTCACCTTGCGGCTGTTCTACATTAACGGTAACTTCTACATCATCGCCTTGCGCAAAATGTAACGTCAATTGAAAGCGACTCCCTTCGTTAAGAGGCCCCTTTAAGCCCAGTAACATGATGTGTTTACCACCCGGTCTAAACTCAACCGTTTTGCGGCTCGGCAAAACCACACCATCTTGCATTTCACGCATTTTCATCATTTCACCGTCCATTAGCACATCATGCAGTTGCACTTCGTCGGCAACTTCTGCACTCACACTCGCTGCGACTAAGCGGTCATCCTCCGACGACATATTATGAATGGAAAGATACGCAGCACCGGTTGTAGCTAACGCAAAGGTTGGCCGTGCCCATGGATGATCGATATGGAAATTATCATTCGAAAATTCATGCGCTACTGCAGATGAAACCAGAAAACACGCGCCGAACAAATAAGAAAACAGTAACTTTTTGAGCATAAACGCCAAACTACTTTTTGCAGAAAAAACAGAGTGTCAGAGTAATCACGCAGCGAATGAAAAGCAACTGATTACACGGCGAAACCACAGCTACCGTTTTCGCTTGAATAATCCAAGCCAGAAACACCCCTCAAAAATGAATCCCAAAATGACGAAAAGAAATACACCTTTTTGAATGCCAAAGCTGTATGCAGAAAGCGCAGCAACCAAAAAGACAACGGCAATAAGATAACGATATTTAGCCATAAAAACGCTCGCTGGGCACAGTATTAATGGGTGTGTTTGTTGCTAAGATTCATGAGGTAGAGCGAACCCGCCAGCGCTAGCACCGATAAGGCAAGATAAATGGCCTCAAGCGGCGTCGAAAATCGAATATCAACAACGGCTCGAAAAAATTCGATGATCACGGCAAGAATAACGACTCTCACGATCTTATCTTTAAGCTCATCAAATGACTGAATATTGAACGGATGACTAACATCACTTTGTTCAGACTCATCAATCGGTGAGATGAATAGCCTGTAAATGCCTGTACCAAAAATAAGCAACACGACAGCGACTAAATAGATATCGATAGCGAGAATAATATCAGTCACGATGAAATCGTGTATATCTTTTGTGCCGTCACCCGCGTAGTAGTTCATGGTTAACCATGCGACATTGATAATATCCATTGTGCCAACAACAAAAAGTATTAAAGAACCGAGCAAACTGGCAATCACTGGAATGAGCGCTAAGAAACGTGAGCCCCATAACGCCGATTCGAAAGTGCTTTCTATTTTTTTCATACTTTTCTCTTGTTAGCTTGCGCAGTTGCACGTCCAACCTATCAGTTGTTCTACAGTAAATGAGTTAAAGAATTGTTCAAGCAGCAATTTTAAGCCGTTCTCAAATAGTAAACATTGTATGAAAACTGTGTTTCGCGTTGCTCGTTTCATTTACATGCATGTTTGGGAAACAATCTACGTCATTGAGCGCGAAAAAATGAATTCATCGGCAGTGCGAATGTGTGGTCGCGTGCATCTAATCTTACTGTTTTGGTGAGGAAAGCAGACGCTCACGTTTTAGCATTTTTAATAGACGATAATTTCGGATTTTAGGCCTTAGCTGCTTGAGATTTGAATGATCACTGTGCTCTCATTGCAGATAGTCTTTTCTCAGTTAGAACCTTACATCGAAAGATGATGTTCAGCATAGTCGTTTGTTATATGCCATAAGACTCGAAACAACATAAAATGGCAATCACTAAAAAAGCTACCCATGATAGGTGTTTACCTTTTGTAAAGTGGTCACTTCCAAAAAGGTGGGGAATATTATCTCGTCTGAATAGGCGGATTAGGATGTACCTCTCGCCAAGGTATGAGTGAATAATCCCGATGGCAACTAAAATTACTCCTGCAACAAATATCAAATAGTCCTCCTTGGCATATAACATTTAGCATAAGCTCAGCATTACGTAAATTCGGTATAAAAACTATACCGACTGTTATCTGTGCTCTGCTCATTGACAACCACTGTTTTGGCTCTCATTCTCCTAAGCTCGGCAACATTTCACCCTTCATTGAATTTTTTGCTCATTTTATTGTTGCTAAATCGCACGCGATTTTTTAGCGTAAAGTTTTTCTACAACCTCCGTGTCCAACTTTGGGTCGCAAATAGTTGTTTGTTAGCCGCGTTCATGCCAATACCCCGGCTTGCGGTGGTTATGCATAATAGCAACGACACTTATTTCTTTGCTTTCTATGATCTTATAGATTATTGAATAAGGAAATCTACTTAAGACAAAACGTCTGTGAGTCTGTCCCATTTTTGCCCAAGACGTTGGTAGCGAGCGAATGGAGTCTATAGCTTCTTTTATTTCTTGAAAGAATTCATAGCCCAACCCAAGCGATTGCTCTTGATACCAGCTAAAAGAATCTTTTATTTCCTTTTTGACATCCGGGTGAAAGGAAATGGGTAGCATTATTTAATTGAGATCCTTTTCTATTTCGTGCCATGAAATGCTTTTTACCGCGCCCGACTCTAATTCTGCGCTGCGAGCTTCAGCAAGTTTAAGCCATTCTGATTCAACATCGCTGTCTATCTTTCTATCCATTGCGGTTAAAAGGCAGTGGGCTGCAAGAGCTTTCTCTTTAGTGCTAAGTTGCTCGATATTCTCGAGCATGACTTTAAGTGCATTAGACATAAACGGGATTCCTAACAATAAGACTTGATATTACCACTAAAAAAGAGAAGTGAAACCTCGGATTACCGCAAAGCAGTTAACAATCAACGAAGGGGCAATCGCTTGCTGGCGCAATTCGCAAAGCCGGCAGCGATCGAAGGAACCGATTTTTACTGCTTTGTTATATTCCAGTTACTTCCAACAATAGCTTGCCCTTTGGCTGCATTTCATTTGGTGGGGTGTAACGTATTTTTGATAGCGCTGATGTGGGAAGAGTTTTTAGCTTTTCTGACTCAAAGTTTTCAATTGGAGTATCGTTAATCAAGATATTTAGATCAGTATCGTTGGATACCACACGATTCTGCGAATGTCATTGCATACAAAAATGTGCGATGTAGCAACAACAGGATGGAGTAAAAAATTCAGTGAAGGGTGAAATGGTGCCGACTGCCGGAATCGAACTGGCGACCTACTGATTACAAGTCAGTTGCTCTACCAACTGAGCTAAGTCGGCACTGAATTTCGAGGCGCATTTTAGAGTGCTTGACCTGATTGTCAAGCACTGTTCAAAGCAAATTAGCGTAACGCTGCTAAACGCTGAATTTCATCTGGCAATTTAGGGAAGTACTCTGCGGGTAGGTGCGTATTCAGCTCGCTCAGTCGCGCTGATAATTCAGAATAGCTTTCAGCAACAACATTGATATGGCCCATCTTGCGCTTTTTGCGCACTGACTTTCCGTACCAATGTAGATGCGTGTTCGGCACACTTAAGATTTCTTTCGAAATACCACCGCAGCCGATAACGTTAACCATTGCAGAGATTCCTGTCGCTTCCGTACTCCCTAACGGCAAATTCTGGATCGCGCGTAAATGATTTTCAAACTGAGAGGTGACCGCACCTTGCTGAGTCCAGTGGCCTGAATTGTGTACGCGCGGAGCAAGCTCATTCACCAGTAACCGGTCGCCTACCTGAAACATTTCTACCGCCAGCAACCCAACGTAGTTCAGTTCGTCTGCCAGTGCGGTGAAAATAGCCAGTGCTTGCTTATTCAGCTCGTCGGTGAGTGCCGATGCCGGGGCGACAGATACATGCAACTGGCCCTGATGATGCAGATTCTCAGCAAGTGGATACACCACAATATCACCATTTGCATTGCGTGCACCCAACAACGATAGCTCTCGCTCGAAGGTCTGCATTTGCTCGACCACCAGAGGAACTTTTTGTAAGTCAAGTGCACTTAATGTCTGCTGTAGTTCCACAAGTTGTTCGCGGGATGATAAACGCCACTGTCCGTATCCGTCGTATCCATCCAGACTGGCTTTGAGGATCAGTTTATCGCCGAGTTGTTCAACCACCTCTGGTAACTGATCTATTGCGGTCACTACGCGATGCGCGCAATTGGCAATACCAAGCCGTTCAAGTAGCTTTTTCTCAATCACGCGATCAGCACCCACGCGAATGGATTCAAAACTGGGCGACAACTTTCCGCTGGCATGTGCTTCGTTGAGTAAGTCAACCGGCACGTGCTCAAACTCTACGGTTAAACAATTTGCTTCATCGATGGCGTTTTTTAGCGAATCCGCCTGTTCAGACTTATCCACCGGGTTAACCACTTTACCCGTTTTAACATCCACTGCATTGACCGAGATCCCCAGTGGAGCCCCGGCCAGATTCATCATTTGTGCTAATTGGCCAGCGCCGTAAACGAGTACTTTCACACGTCCAGCTCCAGCGGTTCGGTCGCAAGGATTTTTGCAGTTTGCTCAGTGCGAAAGTTGATCACAGCCTGCTTTACATTGTCATCGTGCAGGGCAACAATTTGTGCAGCGAGTAAGCCAGCATTCGCTGCACCAGCATCACCAATCGCTAACGTGCCTACCGCCACACCCTTCGGCATTTGAACGATAGAAAGCAATGAGTCTAAACCACTGAGTTGACTTGAGCGCACCGGACAACCTAGCACGGGTAAATGAGTGTGCGCGGCAATCATTCCAGGCAAATGCGCTGCGCCACCGGCACCGGCAATGATGACATGCACGCCATCATCGCTTGCTGTCGTAGCGAAATCAGTGAGTAGATCCGGCGTGCGGTGCGCAGAAACGACCTGTGCTTTGAAAGAAACGCCGAGGCTTTTAAGCATCTTTGCGGCGTTTTGCATGGTTGGCCAATCGGAGGTTGAGCCCATAACAATAGCGACTTTCGCCATTTACCTGTCCTCAGAAAAAGATTAGCGGCGCAGTATAGCCTAGTTTTTTGGTTGTTCCCATCGGTGCGTCATCTTCAATCCGGATTTCCGTAGTGCCCCGCTTAAAATTTACAATATGTAATAATTTTTGAACTTATTTTTACAATAATCTATATTAACACGTATGAATTCGTTAACGTTTCGCCTACTACAAGTTTACCAACAGGTCGTCGATAGCGGCTCGATTACGGCTGCGTCAGTCACGCTGTCGTTATCACAGCCTACGGTTTCCTTGCAATTGAAAAAGTTGGCCTCGTTGTTCGACATGGTGCTACTGGAACAGCATCATGGGCGGTTGCAAATGACGGACGCTGGCAAAGCCGTCTATCGCTGTGCTCAGGAGGTGCTGAGTTCCCAGGCCCGATTGGATAGCCATATGCGGGCACTGCAAGGCATGGAGGTTGGCAGTTTAAAAATTGCCGTCGTTACAACGGCAAAATATGTCGTTCCAACATTGTTAGGACAGTTTTGCCGCGAACACCCAGGTATCGACATCACGCTCAAAGTGGGGAACCGTGCACAAATCATTGAACGCGTGAAAGGCAATCAGGATGATATTTACATATTCAGCCAACCGCCTAAAGACCTTGCCATCAGTGCCAAAGCATTTATGCTCAATAAGCTTTGTGTCATCGCGCCACCGGGTTTTGATGGGCCAGACAACTGTTCACTCGGGGCACTGTCATCTTACAAATTCTTACTTCGCGAGGAAGGATCGGGTACGCGTAAAATGATCGACGATTACTGTGAAAAGCATGATATTGTATTTAAAAAAGTCATGGTTATTGAGAGCAACGAGGCAATACGCTTGTCGGTCGCGACTGGACTTGGTCTGGCAATTGTGTCAGAACAGACACTTCAACATATGCGAAGTGACGACGTTAAGATACTGAATGTCAGCGATTTTCCCTTGCGTAGCGCGTGGCAGATAGTCACACTTGACGGCAGACCGGAAAGCTTAGCTGCGTCTGCGTTTAGCAAATTCTTGCTAGCGCATGGCGATGTCGATAAACAACACTAATAATGAATATGACAGCACAGATCAACGATAAAACAATCAACGGCGGGGTTATCTCATGAGCTTATTTTGGGTCTCCGCAATTATGTTGCTGGGCGTGTTTGTGCCCTTGCTCACCGAACGTTTTGGCCGGGTAGCTAACACACTTTTCACGATGTTGGCGCCCGCCGTATCGTTGGTTTACATCATCACCTTATTGCCTGCTGTGCTAAGCGGTACCGTTATTGTCGAAACGTTAGAATGGATACCGCCGGCAGGTCTCACGCTTTCCCTTCACTTGGATGGGTTGGCGTTGATGTTCACGCTACTCATTCTCGGTATCGGGCTGCTGATCATTTTGTATGCGCGTTACTATCTATCCGATAAAGAAGCGGCCGGGCGATTTTACGCCTACTTAATTTTGTTCATGACAGCGATGCTGTCGATTGTACTTTCCAACAATGTGTTGCAGCTATGGATGGCATGGGAAGTGACCAGTATCAGCTCATTTTTACTCATTAGCTTTTGGTCAGCCAAGTCCGAATCGCGTAAGGGTGCGCGCATGGCGCTCACCGTCACTGGCGCGGGCGGTTTAGCCCTTCTGGCGGGATTGTTGTTGATCGCTGATGTGGTTGGAAGCTACGATTTAGGCGTCATTCTCGCGAGCGGTGATATGCTCAGAGCACACGAGCTTTATCCCGTGATATTAACGCTAGTATTACTGGGGGCCTTTACCAAATCAGCGCAATTTCCTTTTCATTTCTGGCTGCCACACGCCATGGCCGCGCCGACACCCGTCAGCGCTTATCTGCATTCTGCCACCATGGTCAAAGCCGGTATTTTCCTATTAGCCCGTTTTTATCCGGTGCTTGCGGGTACAGAAATGTGGTTCTTAACCGTCACCACGGCCGGCCTGATCACGCTTGTATTGGGAGCCTACGTTGCGCTGTTTAAGCATGACTTGAAAGGCTTACTGGCCTACAGCACGGTGAGTCATTTGGGTCTAATCGTATTACTCTTAGGTATGAACACCGATCTGGCGGCAGTTGCAGCGTTGTTTCATATTATGAATCATGCGGTGTTCAAAGCCTCGTTGTTTATGGCGGCGGGCATCATCGACCATGAAGCGGGCACCCGCGATATGCGCAAACTCAATGGGTTATGGCGCTTTATGCCACACACTGCCTCGTTAGCCATGGTCGCCGCCGCGTCTATGGCGGGTGTACCACTGTTTAATGGGTTTCTCTCTAAAGAAATGTTTTTCGCTGAATCCTTACATCAAGAAGCCTATGGTTTCTTGTCGTGGATGATACCGGTACTTGCGACGCTGGCCGGCATCTTCGCTGTGGCTTACTCGCTACGGTTTGTTCACGATGTATTTTTCAATGGCGAACCTAACGAATTGCCCAAAACGCCCCATGAACCGCCGCGCTATATGAAAATTCCCGTCGAAATTTTAGTTGCTCTGTGTTTGCTGGTGGGGATTTTCCCCGCATTTATGGTCGGCAGCTTACTTGAGTCTGCCGCCGGCGCCGTGCTGCAAGGAGAACTGCCTTATTACAGCTTGGCAATTTGGCACGGCTTCAACCTGCCTTTGGTCATGAGTATTATCGCCATTCTTGGCGGCATTATCGTGTATGCCTATCGAAGCCAGCTTTATCGTTTTCAGGCGCAATTCAGAGAAGGTGACGCAAAAGAAATCTTCGAAGGCGCTGTGCAATCTATTGTGAAAGGTGCCACGCACATTCACGACAAGATAAACAATGATTCGCTTCAACGTTACGTCGCCGTGCTCTTGGTGTTCACCATCTTGATAACCGGGATCCCGCTCATCCACCTCAATACTGCTGCGCTTCATTCACCTGATCAGCCAGTTTCCTTTGTTGAAATTGTTGCCGGTATCATTTTGTGTGTCAGTGCTATCGCAACCATGATTTTCCATCGCAAACGTATGATTGCGTTGATTACACTGTCGGTTGTCGGGCTAATCGTGTCAGTAGCCTTTGCGCGTTTTTCTGCGCCCGATCTGGCATTGACTCAGCTCGCGGTGGAAGTGGTTACCGTTATCCTTCTGATGCTCGCGCTGTTCTTTTTACCACAGAAAACGCCAGCAGAATCCTCCCCTTCGCGAGTGGTGCGCGATATCGGGATTGCTGCAGCGATTGGCGGTATTGTGGCCACCATCAACTATGCCTTTATCAGCCAGCCTGTCAGTAGCATCTCTGGTTTCTTTCTGGCCAACAGTAAAGTGGGTGGCGGTGGCACAAATGCGGTTAACGTGATATTGGTCGATTTTCGTGGTCTGGATACACTTGGCGAAATACTGGTATTGGGCATCGCCGCGTTTGGTATCTTTAAATTGCTCGCGGGAGTGCGGCTTGCCATGCCCACCGCCAATGAAAAAGGCGTGCCGTGGGCAGAAGACCGCCATCCTCCCATTTTAGCAATGATATCGCAGGCACTGCTGCCGTTGGCGCTGTTGGTGTCATTCTATATTTTCTTGCGAGGGCACAATATGCCCGGCGGCGGTTTTATTGCCGGATTGATCACCTCAGTCGCCCTGATACAACAATACATTGCGCACGGAGTGGATTGGATTAAACCGAGAATAAAGCTCGATTATCAGTCATTGATTGCATGGGGTGTATTGATTGCAACCTTTACGGGCATAGGCAGCTGGTTATACGGGCGGCCCTTTATGACCACGTGGTTTGATTACTTTGACCTACCGTTCATCGGTGAAATTGAACTGGCTAGCGCGCTCATTTTCGATTTAGGTGTTTATTTAACCGTAGTCGGCGCAACACTGTTGATCTTGGCAAATCTTGGCAAGCTTACATCAGTACATCGTCCAACGGCGGAGGATTAATGGAACTTTTATACGTCATTTGTGTGGGTGTAACGACGTTCTGCGGCGTATTCCTGTGTTTGCGAGGCCGCACGTTTTCGGTGGTTGTCGGCCTTACCATGCTGTCTTATGCGGTCAACTTATTTTTGTTTTCCAGCGGGCGACTCAGCTTAAACGGCGCAGCCATTCTAGGCATGTCCGATTCCTACGCTGACCCTTTACCACAAGCGCTGGTACTAACGGCCATTGTGATTGGCTTTGCCATGATTGCTTTCGTAGTGATCCTGTCAATTCGCGCACGCGCCGACCTGGGCAACGACTTGGTCGATGGCCGCGATCCTCCTGATACGGGTAAGTTAATCAAATCAAATAGGGCTAAGTTATGATGTCGCATTTGCCCATGCTGCCAATTTTGATCCCCTTGCTGGGTGGCTTGATGATGCTGCTGCCGCCCTATGTCGGTGCTGATAACTACGCGCGGCGACGTATTGCCAGTTTAGCCTTGATATTGCTACAGATTGGCTGCGCTATCTGGCTGCTATTGACTGTGAGCCGTGACGGCGCAATGCTTTACGCACTGGGTGACTGGCAACCTCCTTTCGGTATTATTCTTTATGCTGACGGGCTGGCGGCCATGTTGGTGCTGCTGACCAGCGTGCTTGGTTTAGGGATCACGCTGTACTCGTGTTCGGGTACTGATCGAGAAGGAAAATATTTCCATCCGCTTATCCAGTTTCAACTGCTGGGGATCTACGGAGCCTTCCTCACCAACGACTTGTTCAATCTGTTTGTTTTCTTTGAAGTATTGCTGATCGCGTCCTACACGCTGCTTATTCATGGTGGAGGCAAACACCGCACCGCTGCAAATGTCCACTACGTTATTTTAAACCTCATTGGCTCAAGTTTATTTTTGATTGCGCTGGGAACCTTATACGGCACGACAGGAACGCTCAACATGGCGGATATGTCATTACGTATTGCCGCATTGTCTGAGAGCCAAGCTGTTATTGCGCAAACGGGTGGCGCACTTTTACTGATTGTATTTGGTCTAAAATCGGCCATGTTGCCACTGCATTTTTGGTTACCTCGAACCTATGAAGCGGCAACAGCGCCGGTCGCGGCCTTGTTTGCCATTATGACAAAAGTCGGCGTTTACTGTATTTACCGAGTGTTTACTGTGGTTTTTGGCAGCGAAGCCGGTCAATTGGCAGACATGGCGTTACCGTGGATTTGGCCCTTGGCGATTTTATCGATTGCGGCGGGTACCTTAGGCGTTCTTGCCAGCCCTAATTTGCGCACATTGACCGGTAACCTTGTGATTGTGTCGGTGGGCACACTGCTTGTCGCGTTTGCCCTGCGCACACCGGAGGCTACCGCCGCTGGATTGTATTACCTGATCCATAGCACACTTATTTCAGCAGCGTTGTTTTTGATTGCTGATATGGTGGGCCTGCAGCGTGGAAAGGCATTCGATCGGTTTGTGTTGGCGCGCAGGGTACAGCATCAATCGCTGCTGGGTATCATGTTTTTCGTGGCCGCATTGAGCATCGCCGGGTTACCACCGTTTTCTGGGTTTCTTGGTAAGCTGGTCATCTTGCAAAGCGTTACCGAAGCAGGTGATAAGGTATTGATTTGGTCAGCCATTCTGATCTCAAGCCTAGCGGGTATTGTGGCATTATCACGTGCCGGTACTACACTATTCTGGCGTCATCCCGTCAGTAAGGACACCAGCGATACTGAAACGATTTCATCATGGAAAGTGACCGGAACGACGCTACTACTTAGCACGTCTATTTTGCTCGTCATTTTTGGCGGACACGTGCTCGAATACACCAACCAGGCCGCAATACAACTGCATGATGTGCAGCTCTTGTTAGACGTGATGAATTTGGGAGGAACCGCACCATGAGTTTACTCCAACGCATTATGCCAATGCCACTGCATACGTTGCTGCTGTTGATTGTGTGGTTGATGATCAATTCCACCCTGAGCGTGGGTCACATTTTGTTAGGCAGCGTACTGGGCATTGCTATTCCGTTATTATGCGCCCCGTTAAGAGTGCCCCAACCGAGTATCAAGAGGCCGCTGAAGCTGGTCAAGTATGTGTTGATTGTGCTGAAAGATGTCGTGGTCGCCAATATAGAGGTCGCTATCCTTGTGGTTGGCCCGATGCGCCGTATCAAGCCCGGGTTTGTCGCCGTACCGCTCGACCTGACTGATACACTGCCCATCACGGTGCTGGCCAGCACTGTGACAATGACACCTGGTACGGTGAGTGCCGATGTGTCTTTTGACCGCAAATGGTTATATGTGCATGTGCTCAATATGCCTGAGAATGAGCAAGACATTATTGATCTTATCAAACAACGCTACGAGTCTCGCGTGAAGGAGATTTTTGCATGTTAAATTTTTCAATCATTATGGTGGCCATTATGCTGTGCGCCGCGTTGGCGCTAAACCTTTGGCGATTACTGATTGGCCCACACATTGTTGATCGTATACTGGCGTTGGACACAATGTATATTAACAGTATCGCTCTGATACTCTTGTATGGCATGTACAATCGCACCCCGTTGTATTTTGAGGCGGCACTGCTGATCGCTATGCTTGGTTTTGTGAGCAGTGTGGCGTTCGGCAAATATCTGCTTCGTGGCGACATCATCGAATAGGAATGACTATGAGCTTTGCCGTTGAATTAACCATCTCCATATTATTGCTTCTCGGTGGCCTTTTCGTACTTGTTGGCTCGATTGGCTTACTCAGGCTTAAAGATATTTACGTTCGTCTGCATGCGCCTACAAAAGCGACGACACTGGGGTTAGGTGGGATCTTGGCCGCATCGATGGTGTTTTTGTTTGTGCAGCGTGGTTATCTCAGTATTAACGAGCTATTGATCACCTTATTTTTGGTGATTACAGCGCCGGTTACCGCGCATATTCTCGCCAAGGTTGCTATGCACTTAGAAGTTGCACCCGTGCCGCATACCAAAAATAAACATTTGCTGGCGACAGCGCGTGAACAGCAACCTCCACAGCTTGATAACGAACAAGACACTGAAAAAGACGCGTAAACGCTAGCTTAT
Source organism: Alteromonas oceanisediminis (assembly GCF_018474025.1). Taxonomy (GTDB): domain Bacteria; phylum Pseudomonadota; class Gammaproteobacteria; order Enterobacterales; family Alteromonadaceae; genus Alteromonas_E; species Alteromonas_E oceanisediminis. The sequence goes on from NZ_JAHCTA010000003.1 coordinate 193,749, forward strand.
AAAACGCGCAGATTGCGCGCAATCGCACTGATTAGTGCAGACCGTGTAATCGGTTTAGAGATGAAATCGTTCATGCCAACAACAAGGCATTTCTCTCGGTCTTCGGTAAACGCGTTGGCTGTGGCGGCAATAATCGGCGTGTTACCTCTTTCACCGCCCAGTTTTCGTATCATCGCCGCCGCCTCAAAACCATCCATTTCAGGCATCTGGCAATCCATGAGTATCATATCGAACTGATATTTCTTAACAGCGTCTACGGCTTGTTTACCGTTTTCCACGCGCACAGTACGTGCATCGGATTTAGTCAGCATATCAGCCAGAATATCGGCGTTGATGGCGTTGTCTTCGGCAATCAGGATACGCAACCCAGCAGGTAATCCTGATACCTCGCCTGGCTTAATTATGGTTCCATTCTGCGCCGCTGGCATCGGCAGCGTTACAACGAAGTGTGTCCCTTCGTTGATTTCACTGTTGACGGCAATACTACCGTCAAATAAATCCACCAGACGCTTGGTTATAGATAACCCAAGCCCTGTGCCCCCAAACGCTCGGGTTGATGACAAATCGACTTGTGAGAATTCGTCGAATATCTTCGATAAATCAGTATCGCTAATGCCAACGCCAGTGTCGCGAACACTCAAACGCACTTTGCCGTCATCGTATTCCAAAGACACATTCACACTACCAATCAGAGTGAATTTGACTGCATTATTCAATAAATTGTTGACTATCTGATTAAACTTGCCACCATCTCCAATGACCAAGTCGGGTACGTTATCACTGACTGACACGGCAAAGTTGATGCTTTTGCGGAGTGCTGCGGCGCTGTGCAATGCGCCTGTCGCTCGCACGCTTGCTTTGACATCAAACGGTTCATGACGCAGCGCTAGCTGACCACTTTCAATCTTTGACCAGTCCAGCACACTGTTTAAAATTAACAACAGGTTATGTGCAGATTCTGAGACAATCGCCAGCTTCGGCTTAATGTCGTCCGGTATATCGCTTTCCAACAGGTTGTCACATGAACCAATGATGCCGTTCATTGGTGTTCTGATTTCGTGCGACATGTTGGCCAGAAACTTCGACTTCGCATCACTGGCCACTTCGGCCAAGCGCAATGCGGTTTGCAAAGACTCCGTCTTCTCTTCCACCTTCAGCGCTAGGTTCTGATTCAGTTCAAACAGCTCCTGATTTAATTCTCCCTGCTTCTGACGAGATTCCTGCAGCGCGTTAAAAGTGTCCACGAGGCGCTTACGTAAGCTGATAAATTCATTATTCAACGCATCCACTTCACGCAGATATAAACGATTTGCGCGTTTCGGCGTGCGCTGTTTAGCGTTGGTTGGGTCAAATACAGCAAACTGGTGTATCAGCGCATACATAGGCGTGGAGACTAAAGTCGCCACTAAATAGCCAAAACCAATGCCGGCGACCGCCAAAGCCAGCACCACGATAGATGCCAAGAAAAGATAAAATGAAGATAACTGCATAAACGCAGACTGCTTAAAATACACGTGCGTGGACCAATTCAATGGGCCGTATAATTTTGAACGCACAAACCACTCTTCATTGTTGATCGTGACGGTAGGCTGGTTGCACTGCTCGGTAATGCAGTCCGTTGCGGTGAGTAACCTGAGTTTTTCAACGCCTAAGCGACTGTTCGCGTACACCACCTGATTGAAGTTATCAGTTACCATGGTAGAGAAACCGTTCAAATTTCGGTTATCAAAGAAGCCGAAGACATTCAGCCCAAGCGAACCCTCGACAATCCCCATAAACTGACCTTGCTGATTTTTTATTGGCGCTGACACAGCAACGATGTTATCCGTGCCAAAACCTCTGCCAACAAAGGCCTGAGACACGTATGGCCGCCCTGTTTTCAAAGGCTCCTGAAAATACTCTCGCTGCGACACATTAAGTAACCCTTGACGTGCCGCTTTTTGCAGCAAATCAGTGGGGTAACTGGCGACAATATTGCCTTTTTCATCGGTCACCAAAAATGTCAGAAATTGAGGATATTGCTGGGCCAGCGACTCGAGCACGCGACGTTTGTCAACGTCGCCGATTTCCAGCGTATTTGCCGCAACAGCCAAGGCCGCCTGATGGGTATCAAAAAAACTTTTAAGTTGATCGGAAACCACCTGACTGCGCTGCTGCATGTAGTTGAACAACTGCTCTTTTTGCTGATGCTGAAAGGCACCGATATACACGTAAATAACAAGCAATACGGCTAAGAAAAATACGCCAGAAAAAAAATACTGAAATAGGAATTTGACCTCTACGACTGGCGTTTTGTCCGACGGCCACAATAAAAAGCGTGCGATAAAGATGAAGTGTGCCAGTAAGAGACTGGCAGCGCAGGAAAAAAACGTGACCATCGCGGCCGTAAACGCAGCCACAGGACTCAATGTATTGGCCGCGAAAAACACCAAGCTCAGCAGGGGCAATGAAAACAATCCCCAAAACACCAAACCCACCCATAAGGTTCTGGCAATAGGCTTGTTGTGACAGCAATGTGCAATCACGATCGGATACAGTATCAACAGGCCCAACGCAAGACTGTTAAATTCTTCGTGTGTGACCATGGCATATAGCTGCGGTATAAACACCACAACAGACACGAGCGCCGCCAACAGTGGCCCAAACAATAGCCCGACCAAAATGGGAGCAAACAACCCAAAGGTGATAATGCCCGGCGTTTCAAAAAAGCCGGGTATCAAATTAGCAATGACGCCAGTCACGCAAATGATGGCAATGCTTAATGGTTTATTGTCGAGCAGCCGAGTAAACATCAAACGTAGGGCACGGTTACTTTTCGCTGAACAAGTAATCAACCGTCATTTGTGTCAGTAAATCAACGCCCAACTTCATGCCTGCATCGTCAACCACAAACTCAGGCGTGTGATGAGCTGGCGCATCTTCTGGCGCAACATCAATTGGTTTCCCACCTACCCACAAATACACACCGGGTACTTTTTCCTGAAAGAACGAGAAGTCTTCAGCACCAGTTACTGCCTTCGATAGCAGAGCATTTTCTTCTCCGGCGGTGCGCTGGATCGTCGGTAACATTTGCGCCATTAAATCGGGATCGTTAAAGGTAATCGGGTAGTTATAATCCAGCGGTAGCGTGACCTCGGCAGTCGCGCGCATACTGTCTGCGATGCCTTTCACTTTGCGTGGGATCGCTTCATACATGTGCTCACGAGCTTCTGGGTTCAGTGTGCGGATCGTACCAATAAGCTCGACTTCGTTTGGAATGATGTTCGAGCGATTGCCACCGTGGATTGAGCCAATGGTGACGACAGCGGCATCATCAAGCAACTTAATTTCACGACTGACAATGGTTTGTAAGCCCATGATGACTTGTGCCGCCGTGGTCACGGGATCAACACTCAGCCACGGGTAAGCGCCGTGCGCCTGTTTACCTGTAATAACAACTTTAAATGGATCAACCGCTGCCATCACGCCACCCGCCTTATAGCGTACTTTTCCGACGTCTGTGTCAGCACTGATGTGCAAACCAAAAATAACATCAACATCAGGGTTGTTGAGAACGCCCTCTTTGACCATCACTTCGGCTCCGCCGACTTCGCCTGCCGGTGCGCCTTCTTCAGCGGGTTGAAATATAAATTTTATCTGACCGCGCAACTGATCTTTAACATCGACCAAAATCTTGGCGGCCCCCATCAACATCGCCATGTGGGTATCATGCCCACAGGCATGCATCACTGGCACATCGTTGCCATTAAACTCACCACGCTGTACCGATTTGTAGGGTAAGTCGTTTTGTTCCAGCACAGGCAGGCCATCCATATCGGCTCGAAGGGCAACCACGGGTCCGGGTTTGCCAGTATCCAACACGGCCACCACCCCGGTTTTGGCAACGCCCGTGGTCACTTCTAAATCCAATGAACGCAGAAACTTTTCAATGTACGCCGCCGTGTCGAATTCTCTGTTCGACAATTCAGGAAACTCGTGAAAATGATGACGCCATTCAATCACTTGGGATTCAATGGATTGGCTTAACGCCATCAACTCATCTCGATCGGGTTCGGCGGCAGCACCAAAGCTACACAGGCTAGTCAAAAAAACGAGGGCTAATTTTTTCATCAGAAAGGCTTTCTTATGATCAGATTTTAAAACTGTAACCGATTCCTTTGCAGGTTCCCAACTTAAAACGAATTTTTGAGGCCAATAACAGCACGATTGTGCATTTGGCTAACCCATTGATGGATTTTAGTGAGCCTCAGCCGTGCTATTCGACCCACATAACAGCGCTTGCCACTGCTGCGGCGTGTTCACGTTCACTAGTTGCTCCGGACGTTCGCAAGGGATCCCCACACCATTGGCAAGCTTTAATAACGACTTTACCGAACGAGACGGCGTTTTACTGGTTTGTGAATACACCTGCGAAAGCAACGCATCGCAGATACGAAGGCAGACAGGGAGGTAGCTATCGTGATAATAGCAACTCGCCTGACGCTGGCTGGAGATAGTCATTAACGGGGAAAGTGTTTCGCCGGTCAGCCGGGGCATATCTACGGCGCAAACCAACAGGGTATCCCCCGTGGTGAGCGACAGTTGTTGGATAACAGACAAAATTCCTCCCACAGGCCCTTTATCCGCGAAGTGATCGTGCAGCGCACCGGGTTGCCGACCACTGGTCACATACTGGTCAATGAGGCCCTGATGCACCAGCGTTTTCATCAAATTACATTGAGTATCTAACAACGAACGGCCCTGCCACATCAGAGCAGCTTTATCCTGCTGCATTCTTTCAGACCGCCCGCCGGCAAGCACAACACCCCAGTTCACGCGACTTAACCTCTCTAAAAAGCTGTGCTCAACCACACCCACAATTTATCAGTATCGACTTTCTGGCTGGCGCCAGAATAGGTCGCAAACTTAACCCCTACCGTATAGTGTTTTGCGAATTTGGTGAGGTATTGAAGATTAATTTCTTTGCCTAAGTCATCCACTTGCGCAGTCGATTCATCCGCATCGAAATCATGGTACACCGCTAGCCAAGTACCGCCAGCCAGTTTGCCACTTAGGGTAAATGAGGTGTCTACCAACCCCTGAATGGGTGTTTTCAGAAACTGATCAGTCCAACCATTAAATTTGTGCAAGGTTGCTAAAGGCGTTTGAAAACCGTATTGCCCATCGTCCGAGCCCAACAGTTCGTAGCCCAGTTTTGCTGTAATGCCTGATACAACGACGCCAGCCTCAACGTTCAAATAATCTGCATCGAAGTCGCTTGCGCCAAACCGATTAGTCTGCTTGGCGTACTCAACGTGATAGAGCGCTTTAAAAGAGTGCATTGGCGTCGCCCCTGAAAAGCGCGCGCCGTAGGTATCCAAACTGTTATCCAAACCCGCCGCAAGATCCGCTTCCAGTAAATACCCGTAAGCCGTCAGAGCACCGAAATCAGTCTTATAAGAAGCATGCAGCAAATGATCACTTGAATCAGTATCAGCGACTTCGGCAAAAATGCCGTTGCGTTGGTCAATAAAGCTATACGACAGTTGCATTTTTTGGGTAGGGGCATAGATGACTGTTGCGGCATCAAATGTCTGACGATCCTGCCGCCAGCCAACGTGTCCGATAAACCGGTGACCGTCATGCGTGATCACCTGTCTGCCAAGCTTGACCGTTAGATGTTGGTTTTTGTATTGGATAAAGCCTTGATCCAGCTCAGTATGTTCAGGATCCGCGATGACCGAATAAATACCCGTATTGTAGCCCGTCGGTGGCACTGAGTAGTCTCCCTCACCGAGCACAATACGATTGTCTTCCATTTCAACCGTCACAGAAAAACCGTTTAATGAACCGGTCTGGTAACCGAGACGAGTCCGAAACGTTGAAGCACTGGCATCTTGCAAAATATTGTCTTGCTCGACGCTTTCATAGCGTAGATTGAGATTGCCAAATACGCTGCCATGACTCAATGCATCGTAGAGATTGTCATAAGTTGTTTCTTGTGCGTGTAACGACAAGGACGTTGTGGTTGCCAAAACGCTTAGCCAAATGGCATTCTTCTTACTCGTGTACAGTATCTTCATGATCCGTTTATCTCATTTTAAAAGGCGTATTTAATCGCATGATCACGCGGCGTCTGTGCCAACCTGATGTTGTCGACGTTGCGGCGTTGTTCGGCTTGAAACCGATTCCACTTTTTTCTGTTTTTCATACAAGAATCGTAATACTTCGTGACGGCAATGGTTGTAATGCGTGTCATCGGCCAGCGCTATCCGATCGCGGGGCCTGTCAATATCGACGTCGAGAACTTCGCCAATCGTCGCCGAGGGGCCATTGGTCATCATCACGATGCGGTCAGACAGCAAAACGGCTTCATCAACATCGTGAGTGATCATAATGACGGTGTTGCCTAACTGAGCATGAATTTCCATTAACGAGTCTTGCAGGTGAGCACGGGTTAAGGCATCCAACGCACCAAACGGCTCATCCATCAGCAGCACTTTGGGCTGCATGGATAGAGCACGAGCGATACCTACACGTTGTTTCATGCCACCGGATATTTCTGAGGGGAGCTTATCCTTTGCGTGTGTCATATGAACCAGAGCAAGATTATGATCGACCCATTCTTTGATCTCTTTTCGGCTGCGACCGTTGCGGGTTTGCCTGACCGCAAGCTCAACATTTTTATACACACTTAACCAGGGCAGCAGGGAGTGATTCTGAAAAACGACTGCGCGTTCAGGCCCGGGTTCATTGACTTCCTGACCATTTAAAATAACCCCACCGTACGTTGCCTGATACAGGCCGGCCACGATATTCAGTACGGTAGATTTACCGCATCCTGAGTGGCCAATCAACGAGAGAAACTCACCTTGCGCGATCTTAAGATTGACGTTTGTCAGGGCATTGAATGGGCCTTTTGGCGTAGGAAAATCAATCCCAATCTGGGATAGCTCCAAGTGATGTTTTTTCATGGCTAATTCCTTAACGTGATGTGTTCTATCGAGTGATTGCCGTTTTGTCCCAGCTTACCCACTGTTGTAGCGACAACATGATCCTGTCGAGCACGAAACCGATGATACCGATGGTGAATACGGCAACCATGATGCGAGCCAATGATTCAGAACTGCCATTTTGAAACTCATCCCAGACAAACTTACCTAAACCGGGATTCTGCGCGAGCATTTCGGCTGCGATTAACACCATCCAACCAATCCCCAACGACAAGCGTAAGCCAGTAAAAATCATCGGAATGGACGAGGGCAAAACAATTTTAATGATGTGGGTAATGGCATTGAGCCGTAAGACTTTGCTGACGTTGAGTAAGTCTGTGTCGATAGATGATACGCCAACAGCGGTATTGATTAACGTTGGCCATAAACAGCATAGTGCGACAGTGATGGCGGACGTGACGAATGACTTGGAGAACATCGGATCGTCACTGATATACGTGGCGCTTACAACGATGGTCACAAGCGGTAACCACGCTAACGGAGACACCGGTTTAAACAGCTGAATCAATGGGTTCATTGCTGAGTACGCTGATTTACTTAGCCCGCAGACTATCCCTAGAGGCACGGCAACCAATGACGCGAGCGCAAATCCCACCATAACGGTGTAAAGACTTGTCCAAATTTGTTCGATGAAGGTGGGCGCCCCCGTAAAGTCGCGTATTTTAGGCTCATACGATGGATCAAGCGCGACGCGTTGTGCGTTTCGCTCTGCTTGCCGCGCATAAAAGGCGTCGGCTTTCTGTTGTTGCGCCTGATGCTCAGCCCAAAGACTACCGGTTTGCTCCCACACTTGTGCGGGGCCAGGAAACTGACCTAACGAAGTGTCTACATTCTTCGCCACGGCGCTCCACATGCCAATGAAGACCAGAATACCTAGCAGGGGTAATATTAGACCTGCGGATTTTTGTCCCCACTTCGAACGGTCAAAGCCCTTTCTCACGGAACCGACCATAATGGGAATACTGCTTGAGTTAAACATAGGATGCCCCTGTCGATGATTAAAGTTTACGCTCGCCCTTAAGGCCTATGGCAAGCGATTCGAGATAGGCATTTGGCTGACTGCCGTCATACGTGATCCCGTCAATAAACTCAGTTTGCGGCGGCTTAAAACCCGTTTCTGAATCAAAGTCGGGAAAGTCGGAAGGCTGTGCTTTTCCCTCTTGGATCAATGCGAGTGCAGCTTGAGCATAGATATCGGGACGGTAAACAGACTTGGCGATATCCATAAACCAGCTATCCGGCTTCGGCTCAGCAATTTGCCCCCAGCGACGCATTTGCGTGAGATACCAGATAGCATCGCTGTAGAATGGATAGGTTGCGTGATACCGAAAAAACACATTGAAATCAGGCACATCTCGTACATCACCTTTTTCATACTCAAAGGTACCTACCATGCTATTGGCAATGACTTCTTCGTCGGCACCCACGTACTGGGGTTTAGACAGGATTTTGACGGCCGCTTTTCGATTGGCATTGTTATTTTCATCTAGCCACATGGCGGCACGGATCATCGCTTTTACCACGCGAATGTGCGTATTCGGATTCGCTTCTGCCCATGTTTTGCTAACGCCGAACACTTTTTCTGGATTGTTTTTCCAAATTTCATAATCCGTGATCACAGGCACGCCGATGCCTTTAAATACGGCCTGCTGGTTCCACGGCTCTCCCACACAATAACCGTGAATAGTACCGGCTTCCATTGTGGCAGGCATTTGTGGCGGTGGCGTAACCGATAACAGCGCGTCAGCTTCTATTTGCCCACTGGTGTCGCCTTTGTGTGGGGCATAGAAACCAGGATGTATACCGCCTGCCGCAAGCCAGTAGCGTAGCTCATAATTGTGTGTAGAGACCGGGAACACCATACCCATTTTGAAAGACTTTCCCTCACGCTTGTATTGGTCGACAACCGGTTTTAGCGCGTCAGCCTGGATCGGATGGACGGGTTTTCCATCCTGATGTGCGATGTTTGGTTTCATCTGTGCCCAAACGTCATTGGATACAGTAATACCATTCCCATTAAGGTCCATGCTGAATGCCGTGATGATGTCCGCTTGCGTGCCGTAGCCGATTGTTGCGCCCAGCGGCTGGCCTGCCAGCATATGCGCACCATCCAGTTCGCCGTCTATCACGCGATCAAGTAAGACTTTCCAGTTCGCTTGCGCCTCAAGCGTGACATATAAACCTTCATCTTCGAAAAACCGTTTCTCATACGCGATGGCAAGAGGAGCCATGTCGGTGAGCTTTATAAAGCCGAAGGTCAACTCTTCTTTTTCTGGCCAACCCACACTGCCATCAACTTGCTCAGCAAATGCCGATGATGTCGCGGCAGATGATGCCAGCATTACGCTGATGGCAACGGTGCGTACCACCGCACGCTTGATCAAGGAACCTGTGTTTATATGACTCATTTCATCCTCCATTTAGGCAAAAAAAAACCCGCGCAAACTCAGGACACGTTGAGTTTGCGCGGGCAGCATTGCCACTGGATCTCACTACGGCTTCGTAGATCATCCCTACTGTTTTATTGTGTGAAGCGCGCGATATTACAGCTTATCGTCACGTGCTTTCCGATACCCTTTCGAGCAACGGACTTTATTACATCAGTGCTTACAGACTAGGTTTTGCATCAATGATGCCAAAAATAAAATCACTATTTATCAGGTGCTTAACAAACGATTTACATCCACAGAATCATCAATTCTAACTAGCTTGGTGCGCTGTGCACAATTAGTGTGCTTCTGGCGCAGGTCGTTTACGCGGCAAACAGCGTGACTCACAGGTCGACACGCCCTAGTGCCTGTCTACCTTTCACGATGAGAATATCTGATGGTAAATGTCCGAGCGGTAGATTCGGCTCAGATCGACTTCACTGGCAACGACTTTGGACAACTGCCCTGTGCTCTCCATTTTTGCTAATAGCCATTGTGCGCACTGTAAACTGGGTGCGTTAACATCGGCATGCTCAGAGAAAAACAAATTGTAGTCAGGGATCTCGCGCGGGCTCAGACCCGGTTTGACCACACAACTGCCAATCAGCGATGGTGCAATCACGTCGATAGGCGCATCGAGATAATCGTACCCGCTCAGCAGGCGCGCAGATTCAAATCGATTCGGTATTGTTTCCAACCAGCAACACGCCTGTTTCAATGCCCGACACAGTTTCGTCACGCGCTCAGGATATCGCTGATGGTATTGACTTAGCACGCCCAGCACTTTTTCTGCTGAATTTGGCCAGATATCGCACGAAGTTAACACCGTGACGCCAAACCCGGCTCGCACCGCCTTTGCATTCCATGGCCCCCCCACGCAGTAGCCGTCAATATCGCCACAATGTAAGGCATCCACCATATTGGTGGGCGGAACAATGACTAGCTCAACGTCATCCAGTGAAATCTGACCTGACGCCAGCCAGTCAACCAGTTGGTAATAATGGCAACTGTAAGGAAACACGCTGGCAAAGCGCAGCTTCGCACGGTGCTGCTTTCGTCGTTGCGCCACGACAGCACCCAAAGCATTAGCCGACAAGGGCAAGTGTAGGTCAGAGAAATCATTCGTTGCCGCGATCTCATCATACACAGCATTGGATAGCGTGATCGCATTGCCATTTTGGCTGAGCACCAGAGGCGTCATCACGTCGCAGGCTGGCCCAGCCAACCCCAGCGCACTGGCGATTGGCATCGGCGCGAGCATATGCGCTGCATCCAATACCCCAGCATGCAGCTTATCGCGTAATGTCGACCAGGAATGCTGTGCTTGCAGTGTCACGTTTAATCCATGCTCAGTAAAAAAGCCTAACTCTTTCGCGACAACCAACGGCGCCGAATCGGTTAGTGCCACATAGCCTAGGGTTACCGGCATGGAAGCGTCGCTATTCATGGTTATTTACCGTTATCTAAATGATTTAAGACTGACAACAACGTGCGAGCGATATCTTCTATTTTTTGCCCTACATCCATCGCCATTTTGCGCATGGCGCTATACGCCTGCTGTTCATCCATACCACGCTGCTGCATAAGTAAGCGTTTTGCTTTATCAATGGTCTGCTTAGCAGCCAACGCATGCTTGGTTTCATCCAATTCCTGACGCAGTCGCTGGTATTCGCCAAACCGAGCAACCGCAGCATCAAGTATTGAGCGTACACGCTTAGGCTCCGTGTCGCCCACTACATAAGCGGTCACGCCACTGCGCACCGATTGATTGATAATGTCGGTATCTTCTTCGTCAGAGAACATGACGACCGGCTTGGGTGCAACGCTTGAAATCGTGTGCAAACTATCCAGAACATCGCGACTGGGCGACTCGATATCGATCACGATGATATCAGGTTGAATACGGTCGACATCCTTGAGCAATCTTTGCGTTGCACTGGATAGATGGGTTACATGATAGCGCGACTCAACCAGTGCAGCAGTGAATGCCTGTGCACGTGCATGATTATCATCAATTAACAGAATGCTAAGTCGAGACGGTGAATTCATATCATCCACATGCAACAGGGTTGCCAAACAAACGTAAAACCTACTGGGTACAAAGCAAAACATCGGCCAACAATCTTAAAATATAACGTATTGATAATGCTAAATAAATTCAAATACGTTAACGGATTATTCAACGGTGTTTCTGCTACTGCACTAGTATTGTGCAACGGGCTGCGCAATCACAGGAGCGGTGTCAGTGTGACGTGTCATTTTAGCGCGCAATGGCCAAGCTCTGTCGCGCTGTTGCCACATCTTTTGCGCCGAAGAATACGCCGATTGCCACGATTGACTGTGCATTGCCGTCATCATGATCGCCAGTGTTCCTACTACCGCTGAATGACCATAGTGATCCTGAACCCGTTCTTCCCAAAGCGCTTTTAACCCGTCAGGCTCAAGGTCTCGAGGCTTGGCTGAACGTATTTGGTTTAAGCAAGGCACCGCTATGGTTTGCCGATGGCCGAGACGCGCGATATGCAGTTCGCATTCGCGTTCGGGCGAAAGCTCTATTTCACCCGAATCTCCACGGAAGCTAAGCACGTTAGGCTCACCCAGCTGTTGTGCGACCAAGGCGTGTTTTTCATCCAGATGACGATGGTAAACCCCTTGAATCGACACAGGGGCCGCTAGCGGGTTGAGCATACGTGACAGGGTGTTTGCACAAGAACGCAAACCTAACTCAGCGCGAAGCTGGAGCAACTCGTCAAGTCGAGGATTGATGGTTGCCAATGTCACGTACCCAAAGCTGTTTTCATCCAACTGAGATGAAAGCTGTGCGGCAGTCTCTGCCGCGGGAAAATTAAAATGAGCCAACACATCTGCTACGTATAAACGCTGGCTGTCCGGTTCATTAGCGCCGTGCAATACAATTCTTTTGCCGTTTCCAGCTAAGCACAGCACTGCCAGCAACAACCAGGGTAAATGCCGGCGTTTGCCCGCATAACATCCCAAATCTAGATCCACCGAAATCGTCTTGAATGCTGGCGCAGTAAAAGCTCTGCTGGCGATGAGAAACCCCGCGAGTTCCTCAGGCGTTTCCTGTCGCATACGGAGCAACATCAAAAAAGCTCCGCGTTGTTCAGCGCTGACCTTTTGACCTAATAGCAGTGACATCGCCCGATGAGCTTGCGCTTGGCTCAAAGTTTTGCCGCTGCGTTGGCCTTTACCAATAAGCTGAATGAACTGCTTAAATTCACGCATGGGCAAGAAGTTCAGCGCTGATCGTCATGCGATTCGACACGGTTTCGCCAATGATAATTAAGCTAGGCCCGCTAAAGTGAACTGCGCTAAACGTCTCACCTACCGATCCAGCCGTCGCAACACACACCGCTTGTTGCGATGTGGTTGCCTGGTCGATCACAGCCATCGGCATGCTTCCGGGCATACCTGCCGCCATGAGATTGATTGCAATGTCTTTAACTTTAGACAACCCCATGTAAAACACGAGTGTTTCGCGTTTACTCGCTTCAGCCAATGCCACCCAGTCGGGCTGATCCCTCGCGTCCTTTGCTCGCGCTGTGATGAAGCGCACAGACTGCGCACAATCTCGGTGTGTCAGCGCGATGCCGGTATAAGCAGAAGCTCCTGAGGCCGCCGTAATGCCGGGAATGATTGCGAACGGGATGTTGGCTGCTGTGAGGGCGTGCGCCTCCTCTGCGGTGCGTCCAAACACAGCCGGGTCACCGCCTTTTAAGCGAACCACTCGCTTACCATCACGCGCATGTGTGACCATCAATGCGCCAATAGAGGACTGTGAAATACTGTGTTTACCGGCTCGTTTTCCAACAAACAACTGTACTGCCGTGTGAGGGATGAGATTAACAATGTCCTGACTCACGAGCCAATCAACTAATACGACCTCGGCCTGCTGGATCGCGTTGAGCGCCTTGATGGTTAACAGATCAGGATCGCCCGGCCCAGCACCGACCAAAAGCACACTGCCATGAGGGGCTTTCGAGACCACATCGAGGGTTCTCTTCAACGGTGGTGCATGTTGCGATTTACTGCGGGCACCCAGAAAACGGGACAGACGAAAAAAAGAAGTAAGAATAGCCGTCATAACTCTGATGCCTCGCTAGTGGGTGAAAGGGTTCTAACAGGAATGCTCTGAGCAGACCGCGCCGCATGAGGATTTCTTTCCTTGATCAGCCGTGAGAGTTCAGTTTTACACGAACCGCAATTCGTACCACATTGGAGTTGCGCGCCTAACGCCTCTACGGATTGGTGACCGCTGTCGATGGCGTCGATGATGCTCTGTTCACGCACAGAAAAACACGTACAAATCACCTGGCCTAAGCTGATATGTGACGGTGTTTCGGCGCGCAACAATTCCGCAATGTCGTCGCTTTCCAGTTGCGCCTGTTGAAACAACATCTGCATCCACTCACCGCTCAGTGAGGGGTGCTGTTCTTCGCTGTGGCTAATGCGAGCCACCAGCGTGCACCGTTGATCACATAGCGTGGCGATGGTGTATTGGTGTTGGCTAAACCGCTGTAATATATCGACATCCGCTTCCAGCAATGGCTGCAACGATTCCACAAACTCGCTCAATGTTACGTGGCTGGCTAATTGATATTGCAGCCCCCCCTCGAATGGCACCGAACACCAGTAGGCCATAGAGGCTAGAAACGTCGAGGGTAATTCACTTTTGCTGAATAGGTGCGCGGTACTTTTAGGGTTGAGTGGTCGAATATTTACCGCTGCATGCTTAAGTTCCGGCTGGCCAGATACCGCGTCGCGTGCGCTACTAAACAGTCTGGCGACACTACCTGCCGATGTATTGGTCGCGCTCCAATGGATGGGCGCAAACAGCTCGCCCCGACGCTGTGAAGTACTCAGTTGTACGCGCATAACCACCGGCTGCTGTTGAACCGCTACTGATGACGCTAACACGGCAAGGCCACCGTTGGATAACGATTGCTGCTCTGCATCAGCAGGGTGCATCGCCACAAAAGGTTCAGCGGTGTGCTGATTCAATGCCGATGACAAACCGGTGCGTGTCATGCTGTGCCACTGATCGCGTAATCGCCCAGTATTGAGCACAAACGGGAAGCGTTGCGACGTTTGTTGCTCTGGCAAGGTAAACTGCAGTGCTGTGAACTGTGCTTTCCCACTGGGTGTAAAAAACTGCCCGTTGGTGAACATACGCGCTGTTCCGTTTGGCGCATCCGATGTGACGGGCCATTGAATGGGCTTTAGCTGCTCGTATTCACGCTCTGTCAGGCCGCTCAACCCACTGATGTCAAAATCACGCGACCCCTGATTCTGATAGGCCGACAAACGCGCATGTTCAGCAAATATGTGCGCCGGACTTTTGAAATTAAAGCCGTGCCGAAAGCCCATACGTCGAGCCACATCGCAAATGATTGCCCAGTCATGCCGCGCATTACCATAAGCAGGCATGATGCCGCGTTGGCGAGATATGCGTCGCTCTGAGTTGGTTACCGTACCGTCTTTTTCAGACCAGCCTGTGGCTGGCAGCACAATATCAGCGTAGTGCAATGTGTCGTTGCTTTTAACGATATCCGATACAACCACCAGCGGGCACTGGCCAAGGGCTTGCTCAATCTCATTCCGGTTAGGCATGCTCACAACAGGATTTGTGGCCATAATCCACAACGCTTTAATTTTACCCGATTTCAGTGCTGAAAATAGGTCGACCGCCTTGTACCCAGGCTTTGTAGCTATGGTCGGTGACTGCCAGAATGTCTGTACAATATCGCGATGGTGCGCGTTGTCGATATTCATGTGTGCGGCAAGCATATTCGATAGCCCCCCCACTTCTCTGCCTCCCATCGCATTGGGTTGACCCGTAATGGAAAAGGGCCCGGATCCGACTTTGCCAATTTTACCCGTAGCCAGATGGCATTGAATGATCGCAGTGGCTTTGTCGACGCCCGCACTGGATTGATTTACACCCATTGAATAGAAGGTGACACTGGTGTCGGATCGCGCAAATCCTGCATAGAACGCAAGCACGGTACTTAAGTCCAAGTCACAGACTTCGGCTACTTTTGCTGGTGTGAACTCCACCGCTGCGCTGCGCGCACTGTCAAACCCTTGGGTGTAATGAGTAATATATTCCCTATCAAGGTGATCATGTTCAGTCAAATAGTTCAGCAAACCGCTGAACAGAGCGACATCGCTGCCGGGACGCAGCGGTAAGTGTAAGTCAGCGATTTCACAGGAGGCGGTATGACGGGGATCAATGACCACAATCTGCATGTTGGGGTTGTGCTGCTTTGCACGTTCGATGCGCTGAAATAACACGGGATGAGTCCATGCGGCGTTAGACCCCGTCAGCACCAGATAGTCAGTGTTTTCTAAATCTTCGTAGTTGCAGGGCACCGCATCTGCACCAAACGCTCTCTGGTAGGCGGCGACTGCTGAAGACATGCATAAACGTGAATTGGTATCAATATTCGCGCTGCCAATGAAACCTTTCATCAGTTTATTGGCAACATAATAATCTTCTGTAAGCAACTGACCCGACACGTAAAAGGCCACGGAATCGGGGCCATACTGTTGGATCGCGTCTAAAAACCCGTCTGCCACCGCCAAGAGCGCAGAATCCCACGTGACGGTTTTGCCGCCGATGGAAGGTTCTGCTAGGCGCCCCTCGGTGCCCAATGTATCGCGCAGGTGACTGCCTTTGACACACAGCTGGCCGAAATTGGCCGGATGGTTTCTCTGCCCGACTAAGTCGGAAATGGAAGCTGTGCTGCCCTTTGTTGAACAAGCGACTTCGACGCCACAACCAACACCACAGTACGGACAGGTAGTGGATACTCGTTGTGCACTGTGTAGCATCTACACACCCTCGCCCATTTTCAGCATCACACGGCCATTTTCAATTTTGGCAGGGTAGGTGGGAATGGCAATATCGGGGTTGTCTAAGCAGTCGCCCGTTGAAAGGTGGTAGCGTTGTTTATACAACGGTGACGCAACGACAAAGTGGTCATCAACTGACCCTACAATACCGCGGTATAGTACTGCCGCTTTGCCGATGGGGTCGTCATTGCCGACAGCAAAAAGCTGTACTGATTGAGTGTTTAGTTCTGCCGATGCTGCAACGCAGAAAAGTGCCACTTGGCAACCGTTTACCATGGCGCATACGCCGGAGTTAAGCACCAAGTCGTCGACTCCACACACCTCAAACCACTGCGTAGAAACGGTGCTGTCATCATCTCGTGTTAATTCACATAATGTCATTGTCTATTCCTCGGCAGTTTCCAATTGACGCTTCTCCAGCTCGGTTGCCGGCCTGATTTGTTGGCGCTCATCAACGAAAATGATACTCGGATCAGCTTGATCAGAATTGATGAATCGGCGAAAACGTTTGCGTGACGATTCGCTTTCAATCGCTGTTTTCCATTCACATTGGTAACGCTGGATAACATCTGCCATCTGCGCTTCAAGCTCATGCGCGATGCCTAAAGAGTCCTGAATGATGACATCTTGCAGATACGCCAACCCGCCTTCTAAACTTTCCAGCCACACGGACGTGCGCTGCAGGCGATCTGCCGTACGAACGTAGAACATGAGTATCCGGTCGATATAGGCAACGAGTGTTTCCGTGTCGAGGTCAGTGGCGAAGAGGTCGGCGTGACGAGGTTTCATCCCGCCGTTACCACAGACATAAAGGTTCCAGCCATTTTCAGTCGCAATCACGCCAATATCCTTACTTTGCGCCTCAGCACATTCTCGGGTACAGCCGGATACGCCCATTTTCAGTTTGTGTGGTGAGCGCAAACCTTTATAACGATTCTCCAAGTCGATGGCTTGTTTAACCGAATCCTGAACACCGTAGCGACACCACACACTACCCACACAAGACTTCACCGTACGAAGCGATTTGGCGTACGCGTGGCCTGTCTCAACCCCCCCAGCGATTAACGCTTCCCAGATGTGCGGTAATTGATCAACCTGTGCACCGAAAAGATCGATGCGTTGACCACCGGTGATCTTTGTATACAGCTTAAACCGTTTGGCAACTTCACCAAGGAGGATCAGTTTATCCGGCGTAATCTCCCCCCCTGGTACTCGCGGAACAACGGAATAGGTGCCGTCTTTCTGCATGTTGGCAAGGTAAGTGTCATTGGTGTCTTGTAAGCCGATGTGATCCGGTTGCAACACAAAATCATTCCACAACGAGGCCAAAATGGACGCGACCGCAGGTTTGCACACCTCACAACCATGGCCTTTACCGTGCTGCTGAATCAACGCATCAAAGGTTTTGATCCGACCTACCTGAACGAGGTGAAAAAGTTCTTGGCGTGAATAGGCAAAATGCGCACAAATATCCTTCTTCACTTCCACACCACGCGCCACCAGTTCAGTATCTACCACGGATTTCAACAACGCGGCACAGCCTCCGCATCCAGTGCTGGCCTTTGTGCACGCTTTAATCGCGGCGATGTCATCGTTGCCTTCATCAATGGCGACAACGATGTCACCCTTACTCACGTTGTGACAAGAGCATACAATCGCTGAACAGGGCAATGCATCTGCGCCCAGAGCAGGAACGGCATTGTCTGAGGAGGGCAAAATCAACGCTTCTGGATTCGCTGGAAGCTCGATAGCGTTTAGGCAATACTGCAACAGGGTGTCATATTTACTGGTGTCACCCACCAGCACAGCCCCCAACAACATGCTTTCATCATTATTAACGACAATTTTTTTATACACCCCTTTAGATTGGCTCTCATAGGTGTAACTGAAGGACCCCGGCGTTTTACCGTGGCTGTCTCCGATAGAACCAACTTCCACCCCCATTAATTTCAGTTTGGTGCTCATGTCTGCGCCGCTGAAAGCGCCTTCTCTTCCCAGAACATGGTTCGCTGCCACGCGCGCCATACTATAGCCCGGTGCCACCAGCCCAAATATTTTGCCCTGCCACAGCGCGCACTCGCCAATGGCATAAATGTCGTTATCTGAGGTCTGGCAATAGTCGTTAACTACAATGCCGCCACGTTCACCAGTCTCTAGCCCAAAAGAGCGAGCCAATTGATCACTGGGGCGAATGCCAGCCGAAAACAAAATCATGTCGGTTTCAAGCATGCCGCCGTCTTTAAAGCACATTCGATAGCGGCATGATGTTCCCTGTTCAATGATTTCTGTTGCTTTACCGGTGTGTACCTGAACGCCAAGCGCTTCAATTTTATCCTTTAATACACGGCCCCCGCCGGCATCGACCTGAACCCCCATCAATTGCGGCGCAAATTCCACTACGTGGGTTTCCAAACAAGCTTCTCGAAGGGCGTTGGCAGCTTCCAGTCCTAAAAGGCCACCGCCAACGACTACGCCAGTTCGACTGACTTTGGCTGACGCTGCTATACGTTCAAGATCATCAATAGTGCGATACACCAGACAGTGTTCCTGCTGATGGCCGGGTATCGGTGGGACAAACGGGTACGAACCCGTGGCGAGCACCAGTTTGTCATATTGGGTGGTTATGCCTGACTCTGTGCTCACGGTCTTCAAATCAACATCAATGTGATTTACCCACGCATTGGTGTGCACATCAATCTTCAGGGTTTGATATTGTTCAGGCGTGGTCAGAGCTAGGGCATCTGCAGATTTGCCGCTGAAATACTCCGACAGATGCACTCGATCATAGGCGAGCCGCGATTCACCGCATAACACAGTGATCTTTGCATTCGTATCCTGTTGCCTGAGCTGTTCAATGAAATGATGGCCTACCATTCCATTTCCAACAACGACAATATGTAGTGCCTGAGCTGGCGTGTCTGAATGAATGTGCTGCTGTCGGTTCATAATCTACCTTCGGTGCTATCGCATCGCAGAGCGGGCATAAAAAAACCCGCAGTGCGTGTTGCTCATAGTGAGAACGGCACGTGCGGGCATCTTTGCCTGCCAGTCATTTGGCAACATTGCCAAACGCTAGCGAATTGTATCAATGAAAATCAGATCAGTACCGTATACAAGATTGACGCCACCCTGACATCACTAGATGAATCAACAACTTAGTTAGCATCTGTGCAGTGTGATACATGGCGTTGTGCACTGCGGCTGTGCACCGTGCACAATCAAAGGGAGCAATTAAAAAAAAACCACATCAATAGGATGTGGTTTTCCGTGTCACGCTCAACGCGGTTGCTATTAACTTTTTTGTCGCTTCATCGAGTCAAAAAACTCATCATTCGTTTTGCTCATTGATAAGCGGTTAATAAGAAACTCAATCGCATCCATTTCAGACATTTCATGCACAATTTTGCGCAATATCCACATCTTCTGCAGCTCTTCTTTGTTAGTGAGTAACTCTTCACGACGTGTGCCTGAACGATTAAAGTCAATGGCTGGAAATACGCGCTTTTCCGCAATCTTGCGATTTAAGTGCAGTTCCATGTTACCGGTGCCCTTAAACTCTTCGTAGATAACTTCGTCCATTTTAGAGCCGGTGTCGATAAGCGCCGTAGCAATAATGGTTAAACTTCCGCCTTCTTCAACGTTACGAGCTGCTCCGAAGAAGCGCTTGGGTTTATGCAATGCATTTGCATCAACACCACCGGTCAATACCTTGCCTGATGAAGGAATAACCGTATTGTAAGCGCGAGCCAGGCGCGTGATAGAGTCGAGCAGAATAACCACGTCTTTTTTGTGTTCGACCAAGCGCTTGGCTTTTTCAATGACCATCTCTGCCACCTGAACGTGACGACTGGCTGGTTCATCAAAGGTTGAAGCAACCACTTCACCTTGTACTAAGCGTTGCATCTCGGTCACTTCTTCCGGACGCTCGTCAATCAGCAATACCATCAACTGACACTCAGGATGATTGGCCGCGATTGATTGTGCAATATTTTGCAGCAACAGCGTTTTACCTGCTTTCGGTGGCGCAACAATCAAACCGCGTTGACCACGACCAATCGGCGATGCTAAATCAAGCACACGCGCCGTGATGTCTTCGGTACTGCCGTTGCCACGTTCCATGCGCAAACGCTCATTGGCATGCAGTGGGGTCAAATTTTCAAACAGGATTTTGTTACGGGAATTTTCTGGTTTATCGAAATTCACTTCGCGGATTTTTAGCAGGGCAAAATATCGCTCACTGTCTTTCGGCGGTCTGATTTTTCCCGCGATAGTGTCGCCAGTGCGTAGATTAAAACGACGGATCTGGCTAGGAGATACATAAATGTCGTCAGGCCCAGCTAGGTAAGATGAGTCTGATGAGCGTAAGAACCCAAACCCATCCTGCAATATTTCCAATACTCCATCGCCGAAGATGTCTTCGCCGCCTTTGGCGTGAGATTTCAAAATGGAGAATATAATATCCTGCTTACGCGCACGGGCCATGTTTTCGAGGCCCATTTCTTCGGCTAGCGCAACCAGTTCGCTAATAGGTTTGTTCTTGAGTTCTGTTAAATTCATATTGGGGGGTCTTTGTACTTTATAGACGCGTTTGCGCGGTAGTTTGTGTTTTACACGGAATGGTTCGCTCAACGTGTTGTTGAATGAAATTGGGGTGCCCGCTTACGAGCAACAAGAAAGTTAGCACCATATTTAAAGCACGTCTAGTCTGTTGTTTAATAAAATGTGAAAAATTTACGCGACTTCTCTGTCAGGCTCGGCATTCCAGCATGTTAATGGTGTGGCAATGCCCGAGACGTGCTGAGTATTGGTCGCGCGCAGCCACGTCGCTGCAATCTCAAATCAATACAGAGAAACAATGGCCTACTTAGCGCTAGGTTGCTCGTAACCAACCGGCAATCGAAAAGCGAGAGGTGTTTGTCGGCAATACCTCATGCGCGAAGGAATCGCTCAAGAACACCACCGCCGTCCCCATTATCGGTGGCACTTTTTGGCCAGTGAGATCATTGTCGTCAGCATAAATCACCAACTCACCGCCGTTACCCTCTTGCCAGTGTGGGTTGAGGTATACGACGAGCGACAACACCCTATTTTTATCACCTTGAAACGCGTCCTTATGACGTTGATAGAACGCGCCGGGGCGATAGTGTGCAAAGTGACTTTCGAAGCCACGCAGGCCCATATACAGTTGCTCGTTAACCGCAACCAATAGCGGCTCAACCCACGCCAGCCAATGTGGCCCGACCGGATGCGATTCATCAATCCATTGGATCACATCGCTGCGTATCGACATATCCATCAAACGCTTGGCGCCGCGCCCCACACCGGCGGCTACAAATTGTTCATTCGCCGCTAGGGTAGCATAGTGAAATAGCTGCTCAGCTAACTCATTGGGCAAGGCATTTCGCTGAATGCTGTAGCCGGTTCGGTGAAGGTCATCTACAATAGCGTTGAAGAGACGTTGATGTTCAGTGGTCATGGTGCCTTAAGCCTCAATTGCGAGGCAGTAATGAGAAGGCGCCTATTTACATCAGGTGTTGGCAATTAGCAATTGATTATTAGGATTTTAAAAAGGCGAATATGATTTTACCCAGTGTTGCCATTGTTGTTGGATTAGTTGTGTTGTTGTGGAGTGCCGGCAAATTCGTCGACGGAGCTGCTGGTACCGCGCGTTATTTTGGTATGTCTCCGCTGCTCATCGGTATGCTCGTGATTGGTTTTGGAACCTCCGCGCCGGAAATGATTGTTTCCGTATTCGCCGCCTCTCAGGGAAATCCGGGCTTGGCGCTGGGCAATGCTTACGGATCTAATATTGCCAACATCGCGTTGATCTTAGGTTTAACCGCATTGATAAGCCCTATCGCTGTGCGCTCTGAGGTGCTTAAGAAAGAGCTGCCGATTTTATTGGGTGTCACTCTTTTTTCAGTCTATCAACTCATTGATTTGGAAGTGTCACATGATGATGCATACGCTCTCTTAGGTATTTTCGCTGCGCTTATGGCATGGAGCATATACAGCGGTCTGAACAGCGACAATGATGCTTTGGCGGATGATGTCAATGCAGAAGTGTTGGATCAGCCCATCCGCAAAAATGTGATCATCTTACTGGTAGGCTTGCTGTTGTTAATAGCCAGCTCACGGCTATTAGTCTGGGGCGCCGTTGAAGTGGCGACCTTCTTCGGTGTCAGCGACGTGGTTATTGGTTTAACCATCATTGCTATCGGCACCTCGCTACCGGAACTTGCTTCATCGTTGATGGCGGTGAAAAAAGGTGAACATGAATTAGCACTGGGTAATGTGATTGGCTCAAACCTGTTTAATACCTTGGGTGTTATTGGTTTAGCTGGCGTGATCGCGCCAATGAATGTGGATCCAGCGTTCCTGTGGCGCGATTCGATTCTAATGATTGGCCTTACCGTCGCCTTGTTTATTTTCTGTATTGGCCTTAAAGGCCCAGGCCGATTGAACCGGCTGGAGGGGGGGATGTTTGTGTTGGTGTATATCGCCTACATGTACTTTTTGCTGGCATCTTCGTTTAGCGCGTAAGCCCTGTTGAGATACGCATAAAAAAAGCCCTCATTGAGGGCTTTTTATTGCGTAACATCATTGAGAAACATGACCTGCGTGTTTCAATCTCAACGTTAGATATTGTCGTTCAGAAACTCTTCCAGCTGAGTTTTAGACAACGCACCCACTTTTGTTGCAGCAACGTTTCCGTCTTTAAATAGCAACAAGGTAGGGATACCTCGAATGCCGTATTTTGGTGGGGTTTCGTTATTTTCATCGACATTCAACTTGCCAACTGTTAACTTGCCCTCGTATTCACCGGCTATGTCTTCTAAAATCGGTGCAATCATTTTACAGGGCCCACACCATTCGGCCCAGAAATCAACCAGCACAGGACCTGCAGCATTGATAACATCTGCTTCGAATTTATCATCAGATAACTGGATAATTTTGTCGCTCATTCTTTTCTCCAATAATGGTCACTCGCTGAGTTTGTTCAGCACGACCTTAAGTGTTATATAGAACCTGTTTTTAATGCAAGCATTGATAAGCTATAAGCTATGCAAACAACTCATTTAACGACTACACATTTTTCTGAGCTGCCGATCCATAAAGACGTGATCGCCGCTCTCGATGCAGCTAATTTTAAACACTGCACGCCCATTCAAGCGTTGAGTTTGCCGCCCTCACTACAAGGGTTGGATGTTGCGGGCCAGGCGCAAACCGGAACAGGCAAGACCATCGCATTTTTGGTCGCCACTTTCCACCATTTACTGTCTAACCCGGTGCCTGACACCAAAGCGCCACGCGCCATTATTATGGCTCCCACCCGTGAACTCGCTGTGCAGATCTACAATGACGCAGAACTGCTGAGCAAACACACCGGCATCTCTCTTGGACTCATATATGGGGGTGAGGGATATCAAAGTCAACGTGAAAAGCTGGATAAAGGTGTCGACATTATTATCGGCACCACAGGCCGCATACTCGATTATTACAAACAGGGTGTGTTCAGCCTCGATAGTATTCAAGTTGCAGTGCTTGACGAAGCCGACAGAATGTTTGACCTGGGTTTTATCAAAGATATTCGCTATTTATTGCGGCGCATGCCAAAACCGACGGAACGATTAAGCATGTTATTTTCTGCCACACTGAGTTTCAAAGTACAGGAACTGGCCTACGAGCACATGAATAGCCCAATCCACGTGCAAGTCGATCCTGAAAAGAAAACGGCAAGCCGCGTGCAGGAAGAGCTTTTTTACCCGTCTGACGAAGACAAAATGAAGCTCTTGCTGACACTGCTCGAAGAAGAATGGCCCGATAAAGCCATTGTGTTTGCCAATACCAAACACGGCTGTGAGATGGTGGAAGCTTGGCTGAAAGCCGACGGTCATCGCGTAGGCATGCTGTCTGGTGATGTTCCACAGAAGAAGCGTCTTGGAATTTTGGATAAGTTTACGCGCGGCGAACTGGATATTTTGGTTGCGACTGATGTTGCTGCACGCGGGCTGCACATTGATAAAGTCACGCACGTGTTCAATTACGATTTACCCGATGACGCTGAAGATTACGTTCACCGTATTGGCCGTACCGGTCGAGCAGGTGAAAGCGGTCATGCCATCAGTTTTGCTTGCGAAAAATACGCACTTAACCTCCCGGCTATCGAAGAATATATTGAGCACGCGATCCCCGTCACGGACTATGATCAAGAGTCTCTGTTAGACGATATCACGCCGCCAAAAATTCAACGCCGTCGCCCATCTGACCGCCAGCGTTCAGGTCGCTCGGGAGGCCGCTCCGGTGGCGGAAATTCACGCAGCGGCGGTAACAGAGGCCGCCGTTAATAATGAACAACACCCTTGGTTTGCCGACTCTGCGAGGCGAGTATTACGCAGCGGTCGACTTAGGTTCTAACAGTTTCCACATGGTGGTGGTGCACGTTATCAATGGTAGCGTGCAAATCGTCGGCAAGATAAAACAAAAAGTTCGCTTAGCCGCGGGCCTTGATGACGAAATGCGTCTGGACGAAGACAGTATGCAGCGAGGTTTAACCTGCTTGCAGTCGTTTGCTGAACGGTTACAGGATATTCCGCGTTCTAACATTAAGGTGGTCGCTACTGCAACGCTCCGGCTCGCGACGAATGCTGGGGAATTTACTCACCGAGCAGAAAAAATACTCGGCCTTCCCCTCAGCGTGATCAGTGGCGAGGAAGAAGCCCGACAAATTTATCTTGGTGTTGCTTATACCTCCGCGAACCAAGGTAGTAGCCTGGTCATCGATATTGGTGGTGCCAGCACTGAGATAATCTTTGGCAATGACATGACCCCTATCCATATGGTGAGTCTGGACATGGGCTGCGTGACCTTTATGGAGCGCTATTTCAAGGGTGGAGAGCTCAGCGAGAGTACCTTCTCAGCGGCGCAGCAAGTTGCTCAGACAATGCTCGCCGAAGTGGCAGACGAGTTTCTCTGCTTTGACTGGCAAAACTGCCTTGGTGCGTCAGGCACGCCACAGGCGATTGTGGAAATACTGACTAATCAAGGCATCAGTGATGCTATTCGTCTGGATTATTTATATGAACTCAAGCGACAATGCATTGCGTGCGGTACGTTGTCGGCATTGGATATTAGCGGCCTCAGCGAGTCACGCCGGACTATTTTTCCGAGTGGGCTTGCAATCCTGATTGGCTTATTTGAATCGTTACACATAGAGCAAATGAACATTTCGGGCGGCGCCCTGCGCGAAGGTTTAATTTACGGCATGCTCGATTCGATGCAGCACAATGACCGGCGCCAACAAACCTTAAACCAAACCATGCAGCGCTATCGGATCGACAGCACGCATGCCCAGAATGTACTGAGGGTTGCGCAAGTGCTTTCACGTCAGGTGTGTGAGCAAACGGGATTTTGTAACTTCGACACCGACGCCGTATTGGAAGCTGCAACCATGTTGCATGAGCTGGGGCTACACATAGACTATAAGCTACACCACAAACACGGCGCTTATATTCTCACGCACATCGATTTACCGGGTTACACACAGCTTCAGAAAACAACCATCCGGGATTTAGTCAGAAGCCATCGTCAGTCTATCGTTGTTGAAGATTTTGAGCGTTACCATGATGAAGTTAAACCGATGGTGATTAACTTGCTGCGCGTACTGCGCATCGCCACTGTGCTTTGCTTGCGACGCGCTGATCTGTCGCTGCCAGACATCACACTGACCATCGACCACACCGATTGGCGCTTAGACTTCCCCGATAAATGGCTTAAGCAGCACCCCTTGTTAAACGCCGAACTGTCGAACGAAAGCTGGCTCCAACACAAAGCAGGTTGGACGCTAAGTTGCAATTGATGCACCTCTCAGTCATCGTGATTGGTTATTGATATACTCTGCTGCTTGTTTAGCAAAGTAGGTCAGTATGCCATCCGCTCCCGCGCGTTTGAACGCCAACAATGATTCCATAACGACCGGCTCTTCGGCGAGCCAGCCATTCGCAAACGCCGCTTTGTGCATCGCATATTCACCGCTCACCTGATACGCAAAGGTAGGAACCTGAAACGTCTGTTTACAACGTTGTACAATATCCAGATAAGGCATGCCCGGTTTTACCATAACCATGTCGGCGCCCTCCTCAATATCCATCGCGATTTCGCGCAGCGCTTCATCAGCGTTGGCCGGGTCCATTTGATACGTTTTCTTATCTGCCCCTTTCAAATTGCCTGCTGACCCCACCGCATCTCGGAACGGGCCATAGTAGTGAGAGGCGTACTTGGCAGAGTAGGCCATAATACAGGTATGAATAAAATCGTTCTGTTCAAGGGCCGTGCGAATGCCACCAATGCGGCCATCCATCATGTCGGAGGGCGCCACAATATCTGCCCCCGCCTCAGCATGTGATAAAGCCTGTTTAATCAACACCTCGGTGGTTTCACCGTTTAACACGTATCCGTGCTCATCGAGGATGCCATCTTGGCCATGCACAGTGAATGGATCGAGTGCTACATCGGTGATAACCGATACGTTGGGAAAACGCTGTTTAATCTGACGCACAGCATTTTGCGCCAAGCCATCCTCAGCATAAGCCTGTTCGGCGAGTAACGATTTATGCTCAGGCGGGGTGACCGGAAACAACGCAATAGTGCTGATCCCCAGTGCGACAAGGCTCTCTATTTCTGGCAAGAGAAAGTCGATGGATAAACGCTCAATGCCCGGCATAGACGGTATCATTTCGCGCTGCTGGCTACCCGGTAGAACGAACATTGGGAAAATCAAATCACTGGCCTGTAGATGTGACTCGGCAACCAAGTTGCGCAGCGTTGGCGTTCTTCTTAACCGGCGTGGCCTTGCATAGGGAAATGGGCTTACATAACTCATGGCAATATCTCTTTTTCTGCGGGCATAGGCGCGCATATCACGCGATTGCGCCCCTGCTCTTTTGCTCTGTAGAGCAATTCATCAGCAAACTTGATCATATCCACTTCGGCGCCTTCAAACGAAGGGATGCCGGCAGTCACACCCGCACTGAGTGTGACCGTGAATCGATGCTCATCAGACTCTATCGTAATAGTTTCAACGTTAATGCGAATTTCCTCAAGCAGTGCAAGCGCACCATCAAGGTCGGTGTTGGGTAAAATAAATGAGAACTCTTCGCCGCCGTAGCGAAACACTTCATCCAGCGGTCGCTTCAACGCGGAGGATAATGCTTCGCTGATCACTTGTAGGCAGCGGTCACCGCCGATATGACCATACTGATCATTCACGCGTTTAAAATGGTCGATATCGATCATCGCTATTGCAAGCTCGGTCTGTTCTCGCCGGCTACGGCGGCTTTCGGCCAACAGTCGTTTATCAAACTGACGACGGTTCGGCAAACCAGTAAGCTGATCCAGTGCGCTCAGTTTTTCGAGCTCCTGATTGACTTCGGAAAGTTCACGCAAGGCAATTTCAAGCTCCAATGTGCGTTCTTCTACATTGTATTCAAGTTCGGCCTGACTTTTCTGCTGTAACTCAATAAGCTCGTCCTTGACCTTGGTGGCTTCCTGTTCTTTTTCAAGCGCTCTGGTTTGTGCCGCTGACAAACTGTCTCGTTGTTGTGAATAGCGCATCGCGAGGATCAACCCGAGCAACATCGTTTCAACAGACGCACCAAAAATGAGAATGTAGTGTGACGAAACCGGCAAAGAGACAATATCCAAATTATCTAACGTGGCTGAAAATGCACTGAGCAGAAGAAAAGACCAAGCCAGTGTATAGTATCGTGCGACCTGACTGCCCTGAAAAGACAGCCACATGCCACAGGCCAAAATACTCCCGACGGCCAACAACAGCATCGCCATAAACAGTTTGATCATGATGGCGTAGGGTGCAAACAAACTGACGAACGTAAATACACCAAATGTCGCTGCGGCAATCTGCAGCAGTTTTGCCAACTTTCGGCTGTATTTACGAATATCTAGCGTTTGGTAGGAAAACACCACTGCAAATACCAGTGTAATACTGGCGAAAACCACCACGGCGCGAGATTGTATCCACGTGGAGTGTGGCCAAAAATATTGGAAAGCTTGCCCATGTAAAGTCGCTAACGTGATCCCCAGGCACACGACATATCCGGTGTAGACCAGAAACGACAGACTGCGTGTCGTCACATAAAAAAACAGGTTGCTGATTGCCATCGCGACCATAAAGCCAAAAAACAACACCAAAATACTGGCGTGTAGCACGCTGTATTCCAGATACTGATTAAGCTCCCAAACACTCACAGGCAAGCGAACCGTACCCGACGTTTGTACTTTTACGTACGCGGTCACCTCATCTTCTATTCCCTCAAGTGGGATAAGAAATAGCGGATGCTGAATGGGGCGCTGCGCGAATGGCAGTGTATCGCCCAATTGATATTGTCGGACAGCAGACCGGTTATTAACGTCATCGGTGAAAAGCCATATTTCAAGGCTATCCAAGAGTGGGTAATCTATCTCCAGGAGCCGGTTTTCGTTAGCACGTGGCGCCGGTATGGTAAATTTAAACCAAACCGCCGGTTGCATCATTCCTAAAGAGGAATCTTCACCTAATGGGGCCCACTCAATAGCGTCTAAACGCCGGAGGTCTGCAACAGAAGCCTGACCAGCGCGATCCACATAGTGAACAATATCGCTAATGCGTTGGTCTTGCTTATCGAGCAGAGAGAGAAAAACGATGCCCCAAATCACGACTAACAGAAAGGCACTGATGATGCCTAAATTCCAGCGCTCGACACCCGAGTTGGCGGCTTTATCTGGCATAGGCGATTTCTTGACGGTTTACACGGAATAACTCACAGGCATTAGCAAAACTCGCCTGTGCGATATCGTTGACAGGTACGCGTAAAAGCTCAGCCAGTGTGTGCCCGATATGGGGGAGGTTGGCGGGCTCGTTGTTGCGCTTGCGCGGTTTCAGTGATTTTGGAAACAGATAGGGGGCGTCGGTCTCCAAGATCAGTTGCGATAACGGCAGGAATTTCACGGCCTCACGCAGAGCTTGACCGCGCTTGGGATCGCAAAGCCAGCCGGTTATCCCAATATAGAACCCCATGTCGACGTACGTTTTTAGTTGGTTTGTATCACCGGTAAAGCAATGCACTAAGCCACCACAGAGTCGAGCGCGATATTGCGATAGCAACGCCGTTTGCGCGGCGAACGCATCTCGTTCATGCAAATAAACTGGCAGTGAATACTTTGCCGCAAGTGATAGTTGAGCCTCGAACACGCGTTGCTGATTACTCTGCTGAGAATACATGCGATTAAAATCCAAACCACATTCTCCCACAGCGACAGCCTGCTTTTTACTGAGCAACTGATCCAACGCATCCAGCACATCGTCGGTGGCATCGTCGGCGTAGTGCGGATGAATACCCAGCGTGTTGGAGATCACCTGCGATTGCTGGCGCGCATGCGTGATGCATGGCGCCCACTCACTGGCGTGTGTGCTGATTAAACACAGGCGCTCAACGCCCTGCTCGCGCGCAGCCGCTAGGGTGTGCTGCGCAGGCAGCCTTTCGTCGAAGCAATTGACCCCTGCGTCAAACCATTGCATTACTGATCTCGTTTAACCTTCATTCGACGGTTTAACGAGTCTTTACCAAGATAAAACGCGCCAAGCACGCCGCGTTCAACGTATACACGGTCGCCAACATCAATTTTCAATGCACTGCCGTCATTCTGACGCCACACCTGACCGTTATCCAACTCAATAATTTTGCGACTGCGTGGTGTGGTGGTGATTTTGACCACTGACGCGTACAACTTGTCGATCATTTTTTCCGTATCGCGCCTGTGCTCAAGCCCAAACTCCTGCACTTCGCTACTGGCGGTAGGCGCTGCATCGGTGGGTAACACCACGCCCGAACGATCGGCGGGTGCCGGATCACTCTTTGCCACGTTGCCCGCAGAACGCGCCCGCAACATCGCTTCGGATCGCAGTGGCACATCACCTTCGGCGTACTGGCGCACCGACTTGGCAACGTTGTCGAAACACACCAGTCGCTTCAAGCTGTTGGACTCTTTGCTGCATTTCTCCACGGCGTCGCTGAGTGTACCTTGCTGCGCAATAGCTGAACCGGAAAGCAAAAACAAAGTTGCTACCAGCACAGACGAAAGTGAGCGAAAAACGTTTTCTCTATGAATCATGGACTATCCTGTTGTTGTTGATCTTGGTGACGACCTTCATATAGACCGCCAACAATAACGCCGAGTTCAAATAGAAGCCACATCGGTATGGCCAATAGGGTCTGTGAAATAATATCCGGAGGTGTGAGCAACATGCCAACCACAAACACACCCACAATCACATACGGTCGTTTTTGACGCAGTGAGTCAGCAGTGGTTACACCCGTCCAGCACATTAAAATAATCGCGATGGGAATTTCAAACGAAAGTCCAAATGCGAAAAACAATTTCAATACGAAATTCAGGTAGCTACTGATATCCGTACTGACCAGCACCCCTTCCGGGGCTACGCTGTTGAAAAAGGCGAACGCCAGCGGAAAGACCACAAAGTAGGCAAACGCCATCCCGGCATAAAATAATAGCGTGCTGGAGAGCAATAACGGTGCGACCAGTTTCTTTTCATTTTGATAAAGCCCTGGTGCGACGAAGCCCCATACCTGAAACAGCACGTAAGGAATGGCGATAAAGAATGACAACACCAACGTCAGTTTAAATGGCGCGAAAAAAGGCGATGCAACATCTGTTGCGATCATGCTCGACCCTTCAGGCAGCGTGGCCAGTAAAGGTTCAGCAAGCAGGTGGTAGAGGTCCTGTGCAAAGTAAGCCAGACAGAGAAAAACCACCAGCACGCTCAGCAAGGCTTTTAAAATCCGGCTGCGTAGCTCTATAAGATGCGAGACAAGACTGCTGGTTTCAGCCATCACTTTTAGGCTCTTGATCCGTTGGCGGCGTTGTTGTTGGCTTCTTTGCATAAGGTCGATTCACTGACTGCGCTGCTGCTTTGAGTTCGTCGACACTTTTTTGCACGTCCGGCGATAAGTTTTTCATACTCGCTGACTCTGCTTTTCTGAGGTTCTCATGTAATTCATGAATACGTAATTGCTCGTCCAGTTCCGACTTAACATTGCCAGCCATGCTCTTGATGCTACGGATCGTGCGGGCGGTCGAACGAATAGCGCCCGGCAACCGCTCGGGCCCCAGCACCAAAAGTGCGATCACTGCAATCACCAGCAGCTCCCAGAAGCCGATATCGAACATGCTTACTGAGTCTTATTGGTAGACTTTGTTGATTCCGTGGATGACTCGTTCTTTGCCGACGTTGTGTCGTCGGCTTCAACGCGTTTCGTCTCATCGAAATCAGCGTCTTTGTCACTCATTGCGTTCTTAAAGCCCTTCACTGCAGAGCCGAGATCGCCACCCATATTACGTAACTTTTTCGTACCAAATAAAAGCACCACTATCACGACAATGATAAGGAGCTGCCAAATACCGATACCGCCCATAAAACACCCATTATTGGTATTAGAAATGCATATTGCTCATTGTGTCACAACGTGACTATCCAATGCTACGTTGTTTTGTCATTATAGTGGGGAATTATAACGGTGCTGGAATCGATGAATCAGCCTATACGGATATTAAAAAAACACCTAAGCACGCGCCGATCGCATTGGCCTACTCAATGGAACGTCAGATTCTATCTATTCTGTATTTTGCTTGCGCAGGGAATACTGGTAAGCGCGTCAGCACAGGAAACCACTGCCTCCGCCGTGAATACCGACCATTGGATGGATCATTGGCATCGCCGTTTAGAGTCGAGCATGAACCTAACAGCCAAAGAGTTGGATGAATTTTTTGCGGCTCAACACGACGACTCACATAAAGATGCTCGTGCGTTTGGTCGTATTCGTATTGGCTGGGAACCACGCACACGCGAGTTCAATGAGTTTGACGTGCGTTTTCGCGTGCGCGTCAGATTACCGGCATTGAAAAACCGTGTGGATTTGTTGTTATCTGATGATGAAGATGATTTGCAGGAAAACTCGGTCAAAGCTGCCAGGAATGCGCAGTTGGGGCGACGCGACCAAACCACGTTAGCGCTACGGTTTCGTGAATCAGAAGATGCGCATTTCTCACACCGTATTGGCGCAGGCCGTCGCGACCAGTTATTTTACAAAACCCGGTATCGCAACGATTACGACATCAATCAAACGATGCGACTGTACTATGATGCCGAACTTTATTATTACACACGCGATCGCCTCGGCGCTGAAGTCGGTTTAAGTTTCCAGCAACTGGTCTCAGAGGATAAGGTTTGGCGTTTGTCGAACCGTTACTATTACCGAGATATCAGCGATGATTGGCGCTGGCGGCACGAAGCGCAATTTCTGCATCAGGTCGATGCAAAAACCACCTACGTTTACACCGCATTCATTGAAGGGTTAAGCCAACCCAACATGCACACAGAGCAAGTGTTTTTCAGCACCAAGTGGCGCAGCAACCCTATGCGAGACTGGCTGTTCTTCGAAGTTGAACCGTTCATTTTATTGCTTAAAGACGAAAGCTTCAGCCCATCTTATGGGTTGGCAATGCGCTTTGAGGTATTGTACGGCAAGCGCTAATGCGCCTGCCATGCTTACGGGCGAAGTGCTTTCTCACCGCGGGCTAAACCACAAACGCCGGTGCGTGACGATTCGATGATTTCGGTTGTCTGCGAGATAGTCGTCGCAAACGCATCGAGCTTGTCGCTGGTGCCGGTGATTTCGATGGTGTAGTTCGATGCGTGCACATCCACTATGCGTGCCCGAAAAATGTCGACATTGCGCTTCACTTCAGCGCGTGCCAGCTCAGTACGGGTTGCGACTTTGATCAACATCAGTTCGCGCTCTACATGGCTGTTCTCGCTCAAGTCAACAACCTTAAGCACGTCGATCAATTTGTTCACCTGCTTGGTAATTTGCTCAATCACTTTATTGTCGCCATGCGTGATGATGGTCAGACGCGAAAGGCTGGGGTCATCAGTGGGCGCAACGCACAGTGAATCAACATTATAACCTCGTTGAGAAAATACCCCGATTATGCGTGATAAAGCACCCGGCGCGTTTTCCATTAAGACTGATATGATCCGTTTCATTAGGTACGCTCCGTCTTGCTTAAACGCATGTCATCCATTGCGCCATGCTTAATTTGCATCGGGTAAACATGTTCATTTTGGTCAATGGCAACGTCCATAAATACCAACCGATTTTGCAATGAAAAACACTCCGCCATGGCGCCATCCAGGTCCGCCAGTTTATCCACTTTCATGCCCACATGCCCATAGGCTTCAGCCAGTTTGACGAAATCGGGCATTGAATCCATGTACGAGTGTGAATGCCGCCCTTTGTAAATCATGTCCTGCCATTGTCTAACCATACCCAGTGCACGGTTGTTCAAAGAGATAATTTTTATCGGCAGGTTGTACTGCAAACAGGTGGAGAGTTCCTGTATGTTCATCTGAATACTGCCATCACCTGTGATCACCACAGAAGTGACATCCGGATGTGCGAATTGCACCCCCATCGCCGCCGGTAAGCCAAATCCCATGGTGCCCAGACCACCGGAGTTAATCCAGCGGCGCGGTTTTGCGAAGGGATAGTACAGCGCTGCAAACATCTGATGCTGGCCCACATCCGAACTGACATAGGCATCACCCTTGGTGTGCTCATAAACCGCTTCAACGACACGCTGAGGCTTGATCACTTCATCTGACGGTTGATATCGCAAACAAAGGCGTTCTCGCCATTGTTGGATTTGCTTCCACCAGTCCGCTAATCTCGCCTCCTGCTGAGTTAAGTCTTCAGACGCCAGTGCATGCAATAATTGCTCAGACACTTTATCAATCGTTCCGACCACCGGGATATGCGCGTTCACCGTTTTTGAAATGGACGCCGGATCGATGTCAACGTGAATAATGGTGGCGTGCGGACAGAATTTTGCGACGTTGTTGGTCACGCGATCATCAAAGCGGGCACCCAATGCTAATATGCAATCTGCGTTATGCATGGCCTTGTTTGCTTCCAGCGTACCGTGCATGCCCAACATGCCAACAAATTGCGGATGCACGCCAGAAAACGCACCAAGCCCCATCAATGTGCAGGTTACCGGCGCATTTAATTCTTCAGCCAATTGAGTTACCTGCGCCGATGCGTTCGCGTTGATTGCGCCCCCACCCACATATAACACAGGCCGCTCAGCCGCCATCAGTGCAGCGACGGCTTTTTTAATTTGCCGACTATGGCCCTTCTCTGTGGGATTGTATGAGCGCATCGTAACATCATCAGGAAATACATACGGATGCGACTCTTGCACATTGACCAAGTCTTTGGGCAAGTCTACAACCACCGGGCCGGGCCGCCCAGAGTTGGCGATGTAGAATGCTTTAGCGATTGCCATCGGAATGTCTTCGGTACGCTTTACCAAAAAGCTATGTTTAACTACCGGTCGCGAACAGCCCACCATGTCAGTTTCCTGAAACGCATCTTCTCCGATATGCATTGAAGGCACCTGCCCTGACAACACCACCATCGGGATTGAGTCCATGTAAGCCGTCGCTATACCGGTTAAGGTGTTGGTAGCTCCCGGACCAGACGTGACTAGAACGGTGCCAGTGAGGCCGGTCGAACGCGCATAACCATCAGCCATATGGGCTGCTGCCTGTTCGTGACGCACGAGAACATGATTCACATCACTTTGCGCATAGAGCGCATCATAAATGTCGAGTACGGCCCCACCGGGGTAACCGAATACATGTTTCACTCCTACATCTTTTAGCGCTTCAACCACCATGGCTGCGCCCGACATCATTTTCACTGGTTTTTCTCCTCAGCCTCTTTGTGATCAATAGCATCAACGAGATGCGCATGATTGGACTATACGCAAGGGAGTAGGCAGATAAAACACAAAAAACCAGAAAAGTGAGATATATATCCCATTATTTGTATTTATTAGGATAAAAAAACTAAAGGAGACCTGAAAAGCCTCCTTTATTGGGATGAATTTACATTTTATTTACAAGTTGCGCGATGCATAATCGCTGCATGGATTACGCGTCGTCTATCACAATGTCCGAATCTTCAACGTCATCCATTTCATCACGCGAACTCGACGTTTCACGTAACGGCCTTGAACCGTAAATGTTGCCCATTTTCGGCCGGTTAATGCGCTTTTGATATTTTACCCAGGCGCGTTCAGCGGTACTTTGCGGTTCAGCGTTTCCGTAAGCGGCCGCAAGTATTGCTTTGTCTTCATCGGTTTCCGCTGGCAACTTACCATCTACCAGCGCGGCGATGAGGCAGCCGTACTGACTTAATGCCTTGCTTTCGCTGATCGAAAAGTCACCTGAACGGGAAAATCCATACGGGTAGTTTTTAGGGTCGCTGAACATCCGTTTTAGCAAATCGAGTCGGGTTACATTCGCCATAACACATCACCATCCAGTTAAAAGAATCAAGGTAAACTTACAGTGTCCTTTTAGGGCTAAAATGACGCGCTGTCAAACAACATTTGCATTAATTTTTTGTGACTTTAGACTCGTTTGTTCTTAGGAATCCAAGCCCAAATCATTTCGCATATAACAGGCTCAATCCCCTTGGCATCAGTGACTTTGACGTTGACCGTCACCTCGCCTTTGTCTTGCTCGATAAGTTGTTGGATTTGTTCATTTGTTAACCATGCCTCGGCCTGCATGTCGCCGGTTGCGCGTTTGACATAATCCAGTTTCATGGTTTTGATCAAAGGCAATTTGTCACCCGGCAAGTTAGCGCCAACAATAAACCCCGTCGCAGACTCAGCCAGCAGAGCCATCCCCGCGGCGTGGACACTGCCAATGTGATTTTGGACTTTTTTGCGGTTTTTCTGACGAAATACCACGCGCTTCAAATCGGTTTCCAGCACCTCAATGCCCACGGTTCCTGTCAGTTTCACTTTAAAACGGAACATCCATGTGAGTAGCTTGCTGCTGAGCCAATTCGGATACTGGTTCACCTTAACGGCGAAATCGCGCAACGGATTTCTTACGGCATTTGGACTTGTCATACATCAACCTCAACTGGTAATACCAGTTGAGCATAAGCAAGCTTTATGCTGAGTGCAAGTTTAATTGGTCAGAACTATCACGATGATGCTGCATAAACGTATATTCCACTGGGTAAAAGTAGCCGCCCTGCTCTCGCTACCACCACTTGGCTATACCTCTAACGTTGGAGCCGACACGGCTATTCACGCCGCAACGCCGCCGATGATTGACGCGGTTCTCTCTGACGCTGTATGGCAAGGTGCCCACTGGTATCCATTGGATCAGGTCATACTGGGTGACACGCCTGACAAAGAAGATTTTGCAGGCCGCTATGCACTCAGTTGGGATGAAGAGGCGTTATACATCGCTGCGGTGATCACCGATGATATACTGTACGACCAATTCGCTAATCCTCTGGTAGGCTACTGGAACGATGACTGCTTAGAAGTGTTTATTGATGAAGATGCTTCTGGCGGCGATCATCTCAACAACTTCAATGCGTTTGCTTACCATGTCGCTCTCGACAATCAGGTGGTGGATATTGCGCCGCAGGGAACAGGTGGCACGCCCGTGTTGTTGAACGAACATATTCAAAGCCGCTGGCGGCGCATGTCACACTCCCCTTATGACGTCATTTGGGAACTTAAAGTCAGTATTTATGATGACCAATTTGAGTATAGACCCAACGCGGTGTCATCGGCGGGTCCGGTGGCACTTACCGCAGATAAAGTGATGGGCTTTATGCTAAGCTACTGTGACAGTGATGGTGAAACGGGTCGTGAACATTTTATCGGCTCACACCCGATTGTCGCGGTCGATGGCGATAAAAATCGAGGTTACATCGACGCTGGCGTTTTTGACTCAGTCAGATTATTACCGCCCACTCAACCATAGACTCATTATACGGCGTCTTGATTGAGCGGCACATGGTTCGTCTTCAGCACATCGATTAGCGGCCCTGTGTGCGCAGCAAATTGTCGCCAGCGCCCTATTGAGCGCTGGTTAATCGGTTCTCTCACCTGAACTTTACTGGCAGTGGATACTGGCAAGGTATTATTTTCTACTGCCAGGCATTGCGCCTCAAAATCCAGCTCGCAATGCGTCAATAGTTGTTTAATTTGTGGCTCAGGAGATGCGACCAATTGCTCATAATCCACCAGTAATAAGTTCGGCAACCGTTCGGCGGCAGCCTGTATAAAATGATAAAACTGCGCGTAGAACGCTCCAATCCATTCCAATTTGTTGGCGTAGTGGTAATAGGGGCTACTGATCGAAAACAACTGGCGGTAGTTGCCGATACAGGTATCCAGAGGGTCACGCAGCAAACAAATCATTTTTGCATGGGGAAGTGCTTGCTGAATGAGGTTGGCGTAGAAAAAGTTAAACGGTAACTTATCGACAAACCTGTCGTTCGCCGACGCCACAATCTGCGTTCTTTCGATATAACGTTCGCCCACCAAATGTGCTGCTAGCTGGCTGGCTTGTGACAATGTGGTTTCATCCAGTACGAAGTTACCCGGTGTTTGCGTCAGTTGTTTTAATGCAATGCCAAAGTCTTGTAACTCGCCCCCCGAGCCGACTTGGCTGTGCCCGCTCAATATCCGCTCAACCAGTGTGGTGCCTGAACGTGGCATACCCATGACAAAAATCGGTCTGTTGCTGTCACAGCGTGGATTAGCATCGTTACCGGCAGGCTGACCGAATGTCGCTTTGGCTGCGGCGGCGAACAAGGTGTTATCTTGTTTCGAGGAGTAGTTCAGCGATTGGCGCTTGCGCGACTTCGCAGATTCAAGTGCGTTAAAAGCGTCGTCGAAGCGCCGAAGCTGCTGGTATTCAATCGCCAGTGCATGCCCGTAGTGCAAGGCGGCGTCATCAGAATCAGCCTGACTAAAGCGCTGGCTTAAGACTTCAATGCGCGTGGCCGCGCCGTTCTTTATTTTAAGATCAGAACGAGCAAAATACGCCTGGTAGAAATCGGGGTTCAGTGCAATCGCTTGATCAAACGCTTGGGCTGAGCCGCTAAAGTCGCCGCTGAATTTGAGCGAGACCGCGTAATTATAATACACCTGCGCGTTATTTTGCGACACAGCCAATGCTCGCTCAAAACAATGCAGTGCACGGGTGTGGTCGCCAACACGGCTCAACGCCACACCAATCGTGTCTAAAGCGTTAGCCGACAAGTCAGTATCAATACAGTGGTCAATCGCCGCCAGCGCCTGAGAAAAATCGCCTGTAATGGCAAAGCACTTGGCCAGATACGCGTAGTACTCGTGTTCAGACCGCAACGATAATGCTTTCTGGATTAACGCAATCGCTTTCTGAAACTGACCTAATTCTGAATTGATGATGCCTAATAAAAAATAGCTATCTGCATGCGCGGGGGAGTGTTGAAGATTCTCAACCAATAACTTATGTGCGCGTACATAATCGCGCTGATTAATGGCGGCGATGGCGTCGTGATGTAATGACTGCATGTTGACTCAATGGCGATAAAAAACGCCCTCAGTGTAGTTCTGAGGGCGCGATTTGCAAGGTGACTAGAGTTCGAAGTTATAAGTGAACTTAATCCCGATTTGACGTGGCGTGATCAGGAATCGGCCATAGTTGCGGAGCAGATCAACGCGGTTGGGTTCCTGCGAGTCAAATTCCGCCAAACCAATATCGGCCTGATCGCGGCGCACAGAACTGTGCGCGTACTTATCAAACAGGTTGTCGATATAGAAGGTGACCGCCCAGTCGTCATCTGACACCGTGGCATTAATGTTACTTAGCGCAAAACCGGGTATCGACTCGCCATCAGCCCGAAGCCCCACTTTACTGTATACATCGCTTTGCGCTGTGAGTCCGTAGTTAACATCTAGCAATTTGTCATCAAATATTTCCGTGGTGTATTTGAGCCCGACTGAAAACTGATTCTCAGGCGCACCCGACAACCGGTCACCGTCTTTGCCGTCGTAGAAGTCCTGCAATGGGGTACCCTGCTCGTCAACCACAGCAAACAGGAATGGCGCGTCAGCGGTCAATTCAGCCTGCGTGTATGAGTAAGTTGCGTAAGCCGTTAATGAGTCTGATAATACCGCTCGCGTACTGATCTCTACCCCTTTACTGTTCGCGCCACCGGCGTTGGCAGTTATTGGCTGTTGGCCATTGACGGTGGCACCACTGACTTGCGCATCGTCCCAGTCAATATTGAATACCGCCGCATTGAAATGGAACTTGTTTTTAAACCACGTGCTTTTGATGCCGATCTCGTAATTAGTTGTTGTATCAGCGACAAATACTTCTTCATTAGGCAGCGCGCATACCTCTTGTGTAGGCGTTTCATCTACGTCTGGAGGACACGCACCAACACCATTCGATCCACCGATACGGAAGCCTTCACTAACAGTGAAATAACCCATCACATCATCAGTGAACTGATAACTGGTATTAAATTTAAACAACGTGCCCGAATCGTCTGCCGAAGTCTGCTGAAAATCTAATATGATTGAATCGGATGGATCGCCTTCAAAGGCCGATCGGAATAAAGGCAAATCAATCGCTGAACGCGAGGTTACGTCGTATTCATAAGCACGAAAGCCCGCAGTCACATCCCAGCGATCGTTAATTTCGTAAGTAACTTCACCAAATATTGCTGACTCGGTAACTTCACTGTCGCTTACTGATAGATATTCAAGGCTATCTGGGCGCGGGTTACCGCCTGTTTCAAACACATCCAATACAAACTGATCAAAACCCGGCGTAAATTCACTACTTCTCCCATCAGATTCAATTTTGTTGTAGAACGCACCGACTATCCAGCTGAAGTCTGATTCGGTGGTCGACACCAAGCGTACTTCTTGGGTGAAAATATCCGCGTTGTCCAGTTCACGGGTAAACGCAGAGAACGCCGGAAATTCTTCATAGGAAAAATTCAATCGAATTAACAAATCCGTTTGGTCGCGCTGACCATCAGCTTCGAAGGATGATGACCCGGTTGCGGACACGAGCTCCGCAAAGCCAAGGTCCGCCTTTAATTCTAAACTGAGTAACTCATCAATCTTTTCACGCGGTTCTTCATAGCGATAAGCCGATTCATACTCACCCACACGGCCACTGAGGCGATTGCTGTCGGCTAACACATCGTGGTGCACTATCGAGCGCCCATCCACATCCTGTTTCTGATAGAAGTAGGTTAGCGTACCGTCCAGCCAATCTGTTGGCACCCAGCGCACGGCAATGCGCCCAGTAAAAGTATCTTCACCGTTAGCATCCTCAACACGACGTAGATTCTGTTCGACTGCTTGTGGGTCGTCCCAATCAGGATCCGGGAGCGAAACACCGCCCTCTCTTACCACATAGTTGTAATCAATAAAGCCCGGATCGCGCAAAAAGTTAAACGACATGCGCACACCCAATGTATCGTCAATCAGTGGAATATTAACCACACCACCCACTTCTGAGCCCACATCATCGCTTTCTGACATGTTGTAAACATCACCGTAGACTTTGCCGGTCGTGAACTCCAGATCAACGGCTTTCGGTAAGTAACGGATAGCGCCGCCTAACGTGCCGGCGCCATACAATGTACCTTGAGGCCCGATGAGCACTTCAACACGCTCGACGTCGTTCAAACGCATGTTAATAAATAGTGGTATTTCACCAAAGTAGGTCGCGACCGTGCCACCGTTTGACCCTGGACCAGACGAGTTTGTGTTCAAGCCTCGCACAATAATGGGCGAGTCATTGCGCCCTCCCTGATCCACCACGGTCAGGCCCGGAACCCAGCGCGCCACATCTTCTAGCTGGCCAATATTCTGCTCGGCTAACACATCAGCGGTTAACGCCGTAATATTCAGCGGCACTTCCTGAATGTCGCCGGAGCGCCGTGTCGCAGTAACCTCAATACGTTCTATCTGCGCTTCGCGAGCCTGAGTCGCCTGGGCGTGTGCCGTTGACACGACACCGGCTGACAGCGCAGTGCCAATAGACAGAGCGACTAGCGAGTAGTTAAACGGCGTAAAACCTTTATTCATGCGGGTTCCTATTATTTTAGTTCTTAATATTGCTATTTGTTGTGTTGAGTAAACCGTGTTATCTGATCGTACGATTTTCGCGGCATAGAATAGGCAAATGCACAATGCATACCGTATTGCGGCTTTCTCGCTGTCGCATCAGTGCCTAAGCACTGTTGTCATCGATATCATGAGCATCCCCTTCAAACTCGTGTCTTCCAACTCACCGACGATTGCGCCAAAACTCGAAACCGCGACGAAAAAACAAATTTACACGATGAATGACTGCCTCTTTCTGCACAAGACTAGTGCAAAAACACAGATAAAGCACAGGTTTTGTGCGGTTTCCTGTTCAGAGCGTGTGTGGTCGTAATAGAATATCTATGTCAAACAAAGACTTGCGTGCTAAGCTAATTGATGCTTACAAATCGATAAGGAAAAAAATAATGAATAGCAAATATATCAGCATTATCTTAATCATCATTGGCACGGCGCTAGCCGTCTGGGGTTACAACGAATACGAGGCGGCCGGAGCACAGATTTCGCGCGCACTGAGTGGCGACACGCCGATGGAAGCTTGGATCGGCTTAGTTGGTGGAGCGATTTGCATCGTCATTGGTGCAGCACGTCTTAAATAACCTAAACTCGGGATCCGCCGGGAAACGAGACTCGTAACTGGCCGCATCCGGTCGCGGCCCATGGGGTCGCGATACTGCTAATTGAACATTGATTTGAGGCTCTGAAATTTGGAGCGGGAAACGAGACTCGTAACTGGCCGGCATCCCGGTCGCGGCCCGTGGGGTCGCGATACTGCTAATCGAACATTGATTTGTGATTCTGAAGTTTGGAGCGGGAAACGAGACTTGTAACTGGCCGGCATCCGGTCGCGGCCCGTGGGGTCGCGATACTGCTAATTGAACATTGATTTGTGGTTCTGAAATTTGGAGCGGGAAACGAGACTCGTAACTGGCCGGCATCCGGTCGCGGCCCGTGGGGTCGCGATACTGCTAATCGAACATTGATTTGTGGTTCTGAAATTTGAAGCGGGAAACGAGACTTGTAACTGGCCGGCATCCGGTCGCGGCCCATGGGGTCGCGATACTGCTAATCGAACATTGATTTGTGGTTCTGAAATTTGAAGCGGGAAACGAGACTTGTAACTGGCCGGCATCCGGTCGCGGCCCGTGGGGTCGCGATACTGCTAATCGAACATCGATTTGTGGTTCTGAAATTTGGAGCGGGAAACGAGACTCGAACTCGCGACCCCAACCTTGGCAAGGTTGTGCTCTACCAACTGAGCTATTCCCGCTTTGAGATATGCTTCTTTCGAAGAGGTGCGCATTTTACAAAAATATTCGGCAGACGCAACTGGATTTTTCGAAAAATCCATTTTTTTCTGATATTCCGTTTACTTCATAAGCAATTCGCCTGCATTCAGACCCTAAATAGAGAATACTTTTTCACGATAGTATTGCAGCTCGGCAATCGATTCACGAATATCATCCAGCGCCAAATGAACGCCTTTCTTTTTGAATCCGCTTAATACTTCAGGCTGCCAACGGACGGCAAGTTCCTTAATGGTGCTAACGTCGATACTACGGTAATGGAAATAAGCTTCCAGTTCTGGCATATACTTAACCATGAACCGACGATCCTGACCGATAGTATTACCACACAAGGGCGATTTACCGGCGGGCACATAATTTTCCAGAAACTTGATGGTCATCTGCGACGCCATTTGCTCATCAATTTCGCTGGCTCTGCAGCGTGCAGTCAATCCTGTTTTGCCGTGAGTATCCACACACCACGGATCCATATTGTCCAGAATATCGTCTGGCTGATGCACGGCAATAACCGGTCCCTCTGCCAGAATATTTAATTGTGGATCAGTTACGATGGTGGCGATTTCAAGGACTTTGCAGGTTTCAGGGTCAAGACCTGTCATTTCCATATCAATCCACACCAAGTTTTGGTCATTGTTCATGCTGGCGTTCATCCACTGGTCTAATTTAATAATGCATGGCACTTATAAGTCGCAAAAGGTAACATGCGTGTTGCAATTCAGCCAATGACTATCTGGGCTTGTGAAGAAAAAACGAAAGTTAACGCAGCAACAAAAACGCCGAATGAACGCCAATCGTGCTAAGCGGTTGTCTAAAGACGATAACGTACTCAGTGACACATCGACTGACAACGCACAGTTTGTCAGCGCGACTGTGGTCGGGCGATTCGGTCAACACGCTGATGTCGAACTGGAAGATTTACGCATTTTGCGCTGTCATATACGCCGCAACATTGATTCTGTCGTTTGCGGCGATCGTGTTGAAGTATCGACCGACCTTGCCGGTGGCGATGGCATGGCGGGGGTCATTGAAGAAGTGCATGACAGACATTCAGTGCTAACACGCCCCGATTTCTACGACGGCATCAAACCTATTGCGGCGAATATCGATCAAATTATCGTCGTCAGTGCTA
The DNA here is from genome assembly GCF_018474025.1 of Alteromonas oceanisediminis. GTDB lineage: Bacteria > Pseudomonadota > Gammaproteobacteria > Enterobacterales > Alteromonadaceae > Alteromonas_E > Alteromonas_E oceanisediminis. The sequence continues at coordinate 237,559 of NZ_JAHCTA010000003.1, forward strand.
TTTTGCCTGAACTGTCTACACATATCATCGACCGCTACCTAGTGGCATGTGAGGACATTCAGGTACCGCCGGTCATTGTGGTCAATAAAATCGACATGCTCGATAGCGCAGAACATGAGAACGTCGATAAACAGTTGCAGGTCTACCGCGATCTCGGCTATCCGGTCGTTTTCACAAGCTGTCAATCCGAAAGTGGCATGCTGCCTTTGCAAGCCGTATTGAACCACAAAACCAGCGTGTTTGTGGGGCAGTCTGGTGTTGGGAAATCAAGCATTATTAATGTGCTTTTGCCGGAGGCGAATGAAGACACCGGTGTGATTTCAGACACTTCAGGTTTGGGTCAGCACACCACCACCACGGCCAAGCTGCTGCACTTCCCATCGGGCGGCGATCTCATCGATTCACCGGGTGTACGTGAATTCGGCCTATGGCATCTGCCGATAGAACAGATCACGCGAGGGTTTATCGAATTCCGTGATTATCTGGGTGGGTGCAAGTTTCGCGATTGCAAACATAAGGATGATCCAGGCTGTTTAATTCGAGCCGCCGTTGAGCAGGGTGAAATCGCCCAACAACGCTACGACAGTTACCATAAGATCCTCGCAACGCTGGATGAAAACAGACCCAGCCATGCCGAGAAGCCGGGTTTAAGGCGCTGATGGCCGGAGTTACTTATCCAGATTTCTGGTTACATATAGCATTCTGCAATGGCTCATAACTGGAAAGTGCCTGTCAGGGCGAAATTATCATGTACAATCTAGGCGTGTATTTTTTGGAGAATATCGCGTGATCGATTGGTTAAAAGTTAACCTTCAGTACATTTTGCCTAAACACCTTATTTCCCGTTTAGTCGGAAAACTTGCCGCTGCTGAGGCTGGGGTAGTGACCACCACGCTCATCAAGGCGTTTATCAAACATTATGATGTTGATATGCGTGAAGCCGCCGAGCCGGATCCAGAAGAATATAAAACCTTTAACGCATTTTTTACCCGCAAACTCACTGACGATGCTCGCCCCATCGTGGCTGATAACGATGTGCTGGTGCATGCAGTAGACGGCGCTGTGAGCCAATGTGGGCCGATTCGCAGTGACGCTATTTTTCAGGCGAAAGGCCACGACTATAGCTTGACGGCGTTGCTGGGCGGCAAGCCAGAGTTAGCTGCGCCGTTTAAAAATGGCGATTTTGCGACAGTCTATCTCTCACCTCGGGACTATCATCGTATTCACATGCCCATTGACGGCACACTGACCGATATGGTGTACGTTCCCGGTGAACTCTTTTCAGTCAATCCATTAACTGCAGCCAATGTACCCGGATTGTTTGCACGCAATGAGCGGGTTGTCGCCATATTCGATACACCGGTGGGTAAAATGGCGATAGTACTGGTCGGTGCCACCATTGTTGCCAGTATCGCCACTGTCTGGGCAGGAACGGTTACGCCACCTGCGGGTCAAAATATTTACCACTGGCAGTATGATGCAGAGGGTGACGATGCAATCACCTTGCAAAAGGGTGTTGAGATGGGCTTGTTTAAATTAGGCTCAACGATTGTCGCCTGTTTTGAACCCAATCGAGTGCAGTTAGAAACGATGAAACCCGGTCAGACCACACGTCTAGGGACTCCATTTGCTCGTAGCATGACGAGCGCCAAAAATACCGACAGCGCCTAATCACGCCTATGGATCCTGTCAAACGCAGCCTGATTTCGCTGCACTTTACCGTGATCCTGCTCAGTGGCGCGTCACTGTTTTCAAACATTATTCCGCTTAACGCGACCGACATTACCTTTGGGCGGTCGCTGTTTGCGTGCCTTGTGCTATTTGCCTTTTTGGCGTTGAGTGGTAGTTCACTGCGATTGGGCTCTTGGCGCTGCTATGCGGTGGCAGTAGGTCTTGGCGCGTTGATGGCAGCGCACTGGACCAGCTACTTTGCGGCGATGCAATATGCTGGCGTGTCTGTTGGCATGATAGCGCTATTCACATTTCCGGTGATCACCGTGCTACTTGAACCGCTGTTTGAGCGCTTTCGTTTAGCGTGGCAGGATATTGTCAGCGCGCTGGTTGTATTAGTAGGAATTTATTTGATTGTGCCGAGCGTTTCGCTGGAAAACGATACGACACTGGGTGTGTTGATAGGGATAGGCTCAGCATTACTCTATGCGTTCAGGAACCTACTACACCGTAAACATTTCTCTCATTACAGCGGCGCAAAAGCAATGGCCTATCAAATTTTAACGGTTTGCTTATGCCTTGTTTTCTTTGTGTCCGATGACTTTTACACGGCCCCTCAGGATGTGTGGTTACTGCTCATTCTGTTAGGCTCATTGTTTACGGCACTGCCCCATGCCCTCGTCGCGACCAGCCTAAAACACTTACGCGCCAAAACATTTTCCTTAATTGCCTGTATGCAGCCGTTTTACGGCGTAATTTTGGCAATCTTGGTGTTGAATGAAAATCCTACGTGGGCCACATTGCTCGGCGGTATTTTGGTGACTTCGGCGTCAGTGTATGAGACCGTAAATGCGCATCAACGGCAACCGCGTTAACGCAGAGCATCAGAGTCATGAAAGTATTTGCACATCGCGGCGCAAGCAGGATTGCACCAGAAAACACGCTGGCCGCCATCTCCACTGCGCTATCGCTTCCGGTCTATGGGGTCGAGATTGACGTCTATCCTGTGGAGGATGATTATGTGGTTATCCACGATCGCTGGCTGATGCGCACCGCTTCTCTGCATAAACGTATTGATCAAATAAGCCTGGCCGAACTAAGGCAGCTGGAAGCAGGTATTTATCAGAATACCGTTCAGCGCGTCCCGCTGTTGTCCGAAGTGATGGCGCTTGACTGGCAAAACACCGTGCTCAATATTGAGCTTAAACAGTTACATGACGCTGAGCACTTCTGCGCCTATTTACAACGGCATCAGCGCAGAGCACCAATTGCCACTGAGCAACTGATTATCTCTTCATTCAACCATCATGACCTTGCCGCCTTAGCGCATGCAGAGCCTAAGTTACAGCGCGGCTGGTTAACCGCGTCTTTACCGCTCGACTATTCGCTTCAGGCTCAATTACAAGGGTGCGATACCATTAACGTGGATGTGGATGTTGTTTGCAAGGCACTGGTAGACGATGCCAAACAACGTAATCTGCCGGTCTTTGTTTATACTGTGGATGAATTAGACGACATTGATATGCTTCGGGATATGGGCGTCTCGGGTGTATTTACCAACTTACCGGAGGTGGTATTAGCGCACTTAAATTGGACTAAGGAGCAGAACTAGATTCGCGACGTTACCGCCTGAGTATGATGAGTTTCGCTCTCGCAGGTACGGCACGTGCGGCATAAGCGCAAATTCATCAGGTGCGCTGCAATGATTAACCCCGCACCGAGTGCAATCGTAATTGGCTCGTAGGCTTCGCCAAAAATGTCTTTGTTCCAGTAAATCGCCGCACCGGCTGCCAAAGCGAATAACGGATAACGTTGACGATGATGGCGATAAAAGCCTATCAACAACGCGGTTGCACCGACTAAAATAGACAAACTAAGAATGGTTCTCTCAAACCAGACTTCAGCCACAAAAGAACTGGCAACGAAAGGCAAAATCGGCAACAACAAAGGCAGCGCAAGGCAGTGTAATGCACACAAACCTGACACCCAGATACCTAATTTGTCTAACAGAATTCGATTTTGTTGTAACACTTCATCACCTGAACAGTTGCCAACGCAACATCGCATCGACATACGTTATAATATAACAAAAACAGATTATTTCAACGCTTATTTATCTGATGTCTTTATGTTCAGGCGTTAAGGTGCGCTGGTTGTGCTAATGGGAGTAAGAGGATTGCGGTTCGCTAATAGGGCCTTTTGCCCAGAACTGAATAGCGCAGTGATCGGCACGAACTCAATACCGTCGGTGTTTGCGATAAGCGACTTCAAGCGCTCTACGGTAAGAGGGTGTGGGTGCGCAATACCAATTGACTGGCCATATTTATGCGCCAAACGCACCAAACGCTGAAACTGTGCCTGAATGAATTCATCAGTTAGCTCATGATCCAAAAATACTTTTCGCTGCAGCGATGGTACGCCCGCTGCCAACGCAATCCTATGCGCTTTGGATAGTGGTGTTGTGCGACTGTCGACAAAAAACAGTTGTCGCTCAGCCAGTGCAGTCATTAGATTTGTCATCGGTAGTGATAACTGCGTCAGTTTGCTGCCCATGTGATTGTTCACACCGACAGCGTAAGGCACCGATTTCAGCGCATCGTCCAGCGTGCGGGCAATCATTGACGCGTCCATTTGTGTGAGCAGCGCACCGGGGCCAAGATTGTGCGGATTCAACGTTTCCATGGGTAGATGCAACATCACTATACGGCCCTGCTCGGTGGCACTGTGGGCAAATTCTACTGATTTCGGGGTGTGCGGTAAGATCGCAAATGTTACGCTGGTAGGTAGGTCAAACGCAGCGATATCGGTGGTTCGATAGCCCATATCATCCATAATAATGGCGACTTTAGGGGGCTGCGCCTGCACTCCGAAACAGATAAGCATACAAACTATGCACAGGAGGCTAGTCAGTCGTGTGTGTTGAAGTCGATACAAGGTAGTCAGCGCATCTCTTATTATTTTTTGCAGCATAACAATGCTGACGCTAATTTGCGAATCAGTTAGGGTATAGGTAAATACCTTGGTGATGAAGGAGACTTTTTCATGACACCGTTACAACATTGGCACGATGCGGTTAACGCTGCTGCTGGGACACTGAACCAGAGTGAATGCCCGCCTTACACGACGGCGCTTGAATACAGTGAGTTTTTTAGTGCCGCACACCATTGTCATATGTATTTAAAGCATGAGCATATGCAACACACCGGCTCGTTTAAATACCGCGGGGCGCTGCACAAAATTTTGTCCCTGAGTGAACATGAGCGGCAAAAAGGTATTGTTACTGCCAGCTCGGGTAACCATGGTATGGCCTGCGCGCTGGCAGCGCAGCGGCTGAACATCAGTGCCTCTGTTTATGTGCCTGAAACCGCCAGTGGTTTCAAACTGGCTCAAATTAGCCGGCTCGGCGCTGATGTTGTGCCCGTTGCCGGTGATTGTTTGGCTGCTGAACTCAGTGCTCAAACGATTGCGAATGAACAGGACAAAACCTATATCTCCCCTTATAACGACGCCGAGGTTATCGCCGGTCAGGGCACCATTGCAGTCGAGCTATTGCAACAGCTTCCTGACATTGACGCGGTGTTTGTGGCAGTGGGCGGCGGCGGTCTTATTAGTGGCATCGGCAGCTATCTAAAAGCTGAGCACCCTCACATTGACGTAATTGGCTGCTGGCCTGCCAACGCTCCGGCCATGGCAAAGTGTCTTGGGGCGGGGAAAATAATCGACGTGGCTGAAAACGACACGTTATCCGATGGAACTGCGGGGAATGTAGAGCCAAACGCCATAACCTTTCAGATCTGTCAAAAAGTCATTGATAAGCATGTGTTTATCGATGAAAGGCAGATAGCGACAGTGATCACGCAGATGGCTCAACATGAGCGGCAAATTGTTGAAGGGGCGGCCGCGGTGGCGATTGCAGGTGCGCTTAAACTCAGTCACGACTATGCACACAAAAAAGTCGCTGTGATCGTGTGCGGCCGCAATATCGCGTTTGAAAAGCTGCAAGCAATCCTAACGCCACGCTAGCCAGGCACTGGGGTTGAGTGCCTTGCCTTTATGCCGAATTTCGAAATACAGGTTAGGTGAGGCTTGTCCGCCACTGCGCCCGACTAAGCCGATGGTTTGACCCGCAGTGACAGTATCGCCCGGTTGCGTCAACAATGCCTGGCTGTGACCATAAACACTCATGTAGCCGTCACCATGATCGAGAATGGTGACTAACCCGAATCCTTTTAGCCAATCAGCATATAATACGCGGCCTTGATAAACGGCCCGAACAGCACTGCCTTCATCGCCTTCGATGATCACACCCGTCCAGCGTACTTCTCCCTGACGCCGATCACCAAATAAGCGACGAAAACGCCCCTCAGCGGGCATAGTTAACTGGCCTTTGGCGCCGCTTAAGCCATCCAGTTGCGTTGGTTTGCGTTGTGCTTCTATCCGAGCCTGCTCAATAGCCCGAACAAGCGCTTCGGCGCTGGCTTGAAGTTGCGCAACCCGTTCGCCGTCAGTTTGAATCGCCGTATTCAATTCATCCAGCGTGCGCTGTCGCTGAGATTGCTGAGCAGACAGCTCTGCACGTTGCGTTTTTTGTTGAGATAGGAGCTGATTAAGTTCTTCAATGCGCTGCGCCAATGTGGCTTTAACACGTTCAAGTTCTTCAACGTCAGCTCGAAATTTTGCAATGGCGTCTCTGCGTGCATCACTCACATATTGGTAGTAGGTTAACACTCGTTCAAACGTCGAAGGGTTTTCCTGATTTAACAACATCTTCGCATAATCGTAATTGCCCGCCATGTAGGCACTTTTTACCTGTGCAGCCAATTGCGCTTGCTGTTGACGAATACGCGTTTCCAAAGTGACTTGCTGGGTAGCCAGTTTGCGCTGCTCTGCGCGGTTATCCTCTAAACTGCGCTGTGTTTCGGCAAGTTGACGCGCGGTTGAGGAAATCGCGATCTCAGCCTGCTTGAGAGCGTTTTCGAGTTTATCCGCCGCCGCTTTATTTTTTGCGATTTGCGCCTGTGTTTGCTTTATTTCTGCCTGTAACTCTTTAAGCTCATCATCCTGTTGCGCTAAACCCACCGGAACCAATAAGAACCAGATTAAGCACAACAAAGCAGACCGGATCAGACGCATAGAGAAAACACTTAAGCGAGGGTAATGATCGACTTACCGGTCATTTCCTTTGGCTGTTCCATCCCCATGAGATAAAGCATTGTGGGTGCCACGTCACTCAACGTTCCTCCTTCACGCATGCTGGCTTTGCGGCCAAAATAGATAAACGGTACCGGCTCGCTGGTATGCGCGGTGTGCGCTTGGCCGGAGTCCTTATCCACCATTTTTTCAGCATTGCCATGATCAGCGGTTATCAAACATTCACCACCGTGCTGTTCAAGCGCTTCAACAATACGCCCAATGGCAGTATCCACGGCTTCGCACGCCTTAACTGCTGCATCAAAATTGCCGGTGTGACCGACCATGTCACCGTTTGGAAAATTACACACAATCGCGTCAAATTCACCCGCTTCGATGGCGGCAACCAATTCGTCAGTTAATTTTTCTGAATTCATTTCGGGCTGTAAGTCATAAGTAGCAACATCGGGTGATGGGATCAGCACGCGTTTTTCGCCATCAAATTCGTCTTCTCGCCCACCACTGTAGAAGAATGTGACATGCGCATATTTTTCGGTTTCAGAAATACGCAACTGAGTTTTATCATGTTTGGCTAACCACTCGCCCATAACGTTGACCAAATCCTCAGAGGGAAAAGCAACTTCAGAGGGAATATCAGCAGCATACTCAGTCAGAGAAATAAACGCGCTGAGCTTGGGCGTTTTTTGTCGTGCAAACCCATCAAAATCGCTGTCCACGAACGCATGGCTCAGCTCGCGAGCCCTGTCGGCACGGAAATTCATAAAGATAACGCAGTCATTGTCACCAATGGGAGCCCCCGCGCCAATCACCGTAGGCTTAACGAACTCGTCGTTTTCATCACGCGCGTACGATTGCTCTAATCCAGCGACGGCTGAATCTGCTTGTTGTTGCGCCTCGCCTAAAGTCAGCAGATCGTATGCGGCTTGAACACGCGACCAGCGATTATCCCTATCCATTGCGTAGTAACGCCCAACGATACTGGCTGTTCGGCCTTTTCCTAATCGCTCAAACAACGACTCCGCTTTTTCCAAACTGGCTTTAGCGCTCTGTGGCGGGGTATCACGACCATCTAAAAACGCATGCAGATACACCTTGGTCGCACCGCGTTCAACGGCGAGTTCAATCGCAGCAAAGATGTGATCCTCATGACTGTGCACGCCCCCCGGAGAGAGTAAGCCCATAATGTGTACTGCCCCGCCGCTGGCGTTAGCCTTGTCTATTCCAGCGCAAAGCACGGTATTTTGCTTGAACTCACCGTCTTTAATCGCCTTACTGACTTTCGTAAAATCCTGGTAGACCACCCGGCCAGCGCCAAGATTAACGTGGCCCACTTCACTGTTACCCATTTGCCCTTCAGGTAAGCCCACATCTAGACCAGAACCAGAAATGAGCGTGTTGGCATAGTTGGCTTTCAAACGATCCAGATGAGGCGTCTTGGCATGCGCGATTGCATTGTTTTCGGTATCTTCCCGATAGCCCCACCCATCAAGAATGAGAAGTGCGAGCGTTTTTTTTGCAGATGCGTCTGTACTGGCCATGCTGTCCCCTAAAGATTGAAAAAACCACGAAATGACATTACTGGTGCGTATCTTTAGAAAATACCAGTTTGTCTGGTGGTAATAAACCGATTTACGCAAATCCGGCCTGTGCGACATTGACAGCATAGAACCCGCTCAAAAAAACAGCACTTTCATCTACGTTGAGATTGGCTATACTGACAATTCACTCACACGCACTACAAGGAATTATCATGCGTAATATTCTATTACTTCTCGTATTCATGACATTGGGCTGCCTCACCACCAGTTCCGTTTTGGCAAATGATGGGTCTGATTGCCTGGACGATAGTTGCTCAATTGCCAAACTGAATACGCTCAAAGCACTGTCATCGCGCGGTAATGTCGAGGCATCGTATGCCCTGGGCCATTTGTTCCTCAGTAACGACTCCGGCGTGCGCGTCGATCTGGAACAAGCATATTTTTACTTTGACCGCGCCGCACGGTACGGCTTCTTACCCGCCTTGCGTCAAGTGGGTGGTATGTTAGCGCGCGGCGTTGGGGTTGAGAAAAACTTAGCGGAAGCGCGCATCTACATGCGTAAGGCAGCCGAGAAAAACGTCGACAAAGCGGCTGAAGAGTTTGCAGCTATTGTATTTTCTGACCCTTCATCCAGTTCAGACGATAAACAATTTGCATTGCAAAAGTTGCAGGAAGAAGTGGATAAAGGTATGAGTTACCTCGCTAACTATACGCTGGCGCATTTGTACGTCGAGGGCGTTCATGTGCCGCAGGATCTCGACGTAGCCCAAGAATTACTGGCATTCCCGGCATCAGGCGAATACGCAAATGCAAAAGAACTGCTGGAAACACTGACCGATAGCGGTGAGATTTCTCAGCAAACCGCACCGGATGAAGCTGAAGCACGCCATATCAGTATTGAAAACAAATTTGAGCGCATCCGCGTGACGGGGATAGGAAGGAGTGTTGCTGATATTACTTTTGCGGTGATGGACCAGTTACGTTTAACGCACGGTCAAACAGGGAGTCGTATTAAAGGAAATGGCTGTACCCACAACATGCCTGGCTGTGAAATCACTGGGGGCGGAAAATCTGTCAACTCGATGGCTTCCATCAGTTTGAGGTAATGCGAGCGTTTGTGAATGGGTCGGTTAACTAGACCGACCCGCAGATTACACATTATTTTCACCTCGGCACAATCACTACGTATTCATCAAATACAAAAGAGTTCCTAGAAAAACTTGCCGCAGCGGGTGAAATCTCTCAAAATGCCAACGCAAAATATTGTGATGCCCGGTCGCGCTATCACCGGTGCGGATAAATTAGTTAACGCGATGGCCTCAAAACGTCTGAGGTAAGGCAAAGGTTAAATGGAACAAGTAGTAGAGTTCGCTGGCAATAATTTTATATTAGCCGGTATTTGGGTGGCACTGGTCGTTATGCTGGTTTACAGCTTCGTCAACAGTGCATTTTCACCCGTGAAAGAGTTGAGCACGCATGAAGCCACGCTGCAGATCAATAAACAGGACGCGCTAGTGCTAGACATTCGTCCCGTCGCGGAATTTAAAAAGGGTCATATTTTGGGCGCTCGTCAGTTAAAACCGGAAGAAATTCGCGAAGGACAGTTCTCAAAGCTTGAAAAACACAAAGGCACTCCCATTATTGTTACGTGTGCAATGGGGCACAGTGCGCGTAAAACTGCGATGCAGCTGACCAAAGCTGGATTTCCTCAGGTATCGGTATTAAAGGGCGGAATGAACGCCTGGACTGGTGCAGGTTTGCCCGTTAGTTAAATAATACTGGAAGTATCATGAGCAAAGTTGAAATTTACACCAAGGGCTATTGTCCTTATTGCCATCGTGCCAAAGCCGTTTTGAACGACAAAGGCGTCGGCTTCATTGAGTATCCCATTGATAAACAACCAGAGTTGCGCGAGACCATGCTGAGTCGCGCAAATGGTCGGCATACGGTTCCGCAAATTTTTATCGATGATAAACACATCGGCGGTTGCGATGACATGCTGGCGCTGGATGCACAAAACAAACTAGACCCGTTGTTAGCTTAGCCACGCGCTGGCTCAACGGAAACGCGAACACTTATTAATACAGGCAATACCATGGCAGACGAACAACAAACGAACGGTGCAGCGGCACCCGAGCAACAAGCGCAAGCGCCTCAATTCAATATCCAGCGTATTTACACGAAAGACATTTCGTTCGAAACACCAAATTCTCCGGCCGTATTCACTAAAGAGTGGAAGCCCGAAATTAAGCTGGATTTAGACACACGTACCAACAAACTGAATGACAATACCTATGAAGTCATTTTAGCGGTCACTGTGACAGCTACCATCGGTGAAGAAACTGCGTTTTTATGTGAAGTTCAGCAGGCGGGTATGTTCCAAATTGGAGAAATGCCGGAGCAAAATATTGCTCACACATTAGGCTCTTTCTGCCCGAACATGCTTTTCCCTTATGCGCGAGAAGCGATTTCGAATTTGGTTAACCGCGGCACTTTCCCTCCACTCAACCTAGCGCCAGTTAACTTTGATGCCATCTTCGCCGCGTATTTGCAGAAGCGTCAACAAGAAGCGCAAGGCGAGCAGCAAAACACGCTCGACGCCTAATGTCATTCTCGCCAGTCACTGTTTTAGGCGCCGGTTCTTATGGCACGGCGCTGGCATTTTGTCTGGCGAGAAATGCTGTTCCAACCTATTTGTGGGGCCGAGATCCCTCGCACATGGCGCAACTCTCGGCGCAGCGTGAAAACGCCCGTTACCTGCCTGGTGCGACGTTCCCAGAAAGCTTGCACGTTGAGGCCGACATTGAGTCTGCGATTGCGAAAAGTGATGACATATTAGTCGTAGTCCCTAGTCACGCCTTCAAGCACACGCTGGAAATTATTGCCCCTTTACTTAAGCCGCAACATCGAATTATTTGGGCCACCAAGGGGCTTGAACCTGGTACAGGCAGACTGCTGCGACAGGTGGCTTTAGATGTGCTTGGCGACAGTTATCCTTTGGCAGTTTTGTCTGGCCCCACCTTCGCTAAGGAAATGGTCGCCGGATTACCCACCGCGATATCACTGTCGGCAACGGATCCGGCGTTGGCAGAGTCTTTTTCCGCTAAGTTGCACTGCGCACGATCATTTCGGGTTTACAACAATACGGATTTTATTGGTGTGCAACTGGGTGGCGCAGTTAAAAACGTGATTGCAATCGGGGCTGGGCTTGCTGATGGCTTGGGCTTTGGTGCAAATGCACGCACGGCATTGATCACACGCGGCCTCGCTGAACTGACTCGTTTGGGGGTTAAGGTGGGTGCACAGCCAGAAACCTTTATGGGTATGGCTGGATTGGGCGATCTCGTGCTGACCTGTACCGATAATCAATCGCGCAACCGACGGTTTGGCATCGCTTTGGGTAAAGGTGAAGCTGTCGAAGACGCCATTCAGTCTATTGGGCAAGTCGTTGAGGGTTATCGCAATACCGAAGAAGTATTCATTTTAGCCCATCGTGAAGGCGTAGAGATGCCCATTTGCGAACAGATTTATCAAGTCTTATATCAAGGTAAAGCCCCCAAAGACGCTGCGCTTGCTCTGTTAGGCCGCGAGCAAAAAACAGAATAGCTGAACTTCAGTACCGTCGTTTTCCTCCCGCTAACGCTTACACTGCCTCCACGGATTCATTAAACGCTGTTTTTACGCTAATTATTTGTGGAATTTCGCAACCCTAAACTCACCCATGGTGTTACTTTGATTGAGATGATGATCGCCATTGCGGTCCTCGCTATCGTGCTGCTGTCGGTCGCGCCGGATATGCGCTTTATGCTGGCAAAACACCGTATGATCAGCGAGTTAAATTCGCTAAGCAGTCTGTTGCAAATGACACGGTTTCTGGCGATTGACAACCAACGCAGTGCAACGCTCTGCCCAGCGCGCGATTTGCGTACCTGTGAATTTACCGATTGGAACTTACCTAAGATTGTCTTTTCCGATAGCAACAACAATAAGGTTCGCGATAACGACGAGGCTTTACTCAGCGCGATAAACAGAAGCGCCTCTGGTGTCACGGTGACAGGACCGAAAAAGACCATTCGATTTCTAGCTGACGGTGTGGTTGGTAGCCCGGCAACATTGTTGCTATGCCCTACTCGAACAGAGCCTCGGCTTAATCGCGCTTTGGTGATCAGCTTACAGGGGAGAATAAGAACCAGCAAAGATGCAAATAACGACGACATCCATGAGGTCAGTGCAAAAAAACCGGTGCCCTGCCCCTAGCGCCCATCTGAATAACCCAGCTGCCTCCATGCTTCATAAACAAATACCGATACAGCGTTCGATAAGTTCATACTTCGGCTGTCTGCCAACATAGGAATACGCACGCGCTGTTCAAACGGCAGTGATTCAATAATGTCACTGGGTAAGCCCCGCGTTTCTGGGCCGAATAATAACGCATCTCCGGGCTGATACTGAGCATCTGAATGAAACGCTTTGCCTTTGGTAGTACACGCATAGATACGTTTAGGCTGACGAGTGGTCATATAATCGTCCAGTGTTGGGTGTTTCTCTACATTGGCAAACTCATGGTAGTCAAGGCCTGCACGTCGTATACGTTTGTCATCCCAGTCAAAGCCCAGCGGCTCAATCAGATGCAATGCAAACCCCGTATTAGCGCACAAACGAATGATGTTGCCGGTGTTAGGCGGTATTTCAGGTTGGTACAGCACAATATCAAGCATGGGGTGGCATTCAGTTAAACCGGTGTTGCCGCGCAGGATAAAAAGTAATGACGTGATGATCAAGCGTAATCAGTGTCACTTGACCCCATTTTGCCGCAGGTGTACGCCTACTCTCGTTCACTGGCGGATGAAAAAGTTATTGTGTTGCTTAATTTCAGTGCCAATAAAGCGAGCTTGGCGCTCTCAGAAGCGGTTGATGAGGTGGTGATCAACAATCTTGATAGCTTGCAACGTGATAAGAACAACGTGACACTAGCGCCGTATCAGGCCGTCATTTTGCGCTAGCGGTTACGAAATCCAGTATCGCCGTCAGGGCTGGATGGCGATACTTGTCCTGCTCGAACAGTAATTCGTGTCGCGCGCCCTCAATCTGAATGATTTGCGCATGTGGTAAGCGCTCTGCCACGCGCAAAATGCGTTGATTATCAACCACTTTATCTGAACCCGACACCAGTACCAAGGTCTCTAATGCAAACCTGTGGGCTTCAGTTTCAATCCGATTCATCGCCTCAGTCGCAGCCGCTAACCAATGATAGGTGACACCCCCTAATTGCACCTCAGGGTGACGCTTGTATTCTTCCTTAAACAGCTTGTAGCGGATGGGAGAATGCGTCAGCGTATTCAGTGCGAAGGGAATATCGATATACGCATGCTGACCCAGCGCGTACCACGGCTTTCTGCCCAACCAATGATTGGCTGTAAGCCCGCCGGATAGCAACACACTGAGCAGCGGGGCCGGTATACTGGGCTTGACGCCAAACATCGGCGAGCAAAACACCGCCTTGCTGAATAAATCGGGGTTCTGATGAGCCGTTAGAAAGCCTATCGCACTGCCCATTGAGTGACACACTAAGCTCGGTTTCAACGATAATGCAGGCTGTACCACAGAGGTGACGAAACCTGCCATGTCGGCGCTAAAGTCATCAAAGTGATGCACAAAACCACGCTGGCTATCTTCAATCATTCGCCCCGACAGCCCCTGGCCGCGGTGATCAAGCATAAACAAAGCAATGCCATTGATATAACATTCATAAAAAAACGCTTTGTACTTCAGCAACGTTTCGATTCGCCCACTGGAAAAAACAATGCTTGCCCGTGGTGACTCTGGAATAGCATAAGCGTATTCAATTCTGACATCGGCAACGCCGCTAAAATGGCCGCGTGTTACGGAATCATGCCAACAGTCGGCTATGTCGTTGGAGTATAAGGAAGGTAAGCGTTCTTCAGAAACAAGCTGCCACATAAATTCTCTAGGCCGAAGATGGCAAGGCAATAATAATTGCGAGGCCACAAGGTTGTGCATGTTGGGCCTCAATAGTACCACCGTGATGATGAATTGCACGTTGCGCGATGCTTAATCCTAGCCCCACACCACCAGAATCTCGTGCTCGACTGCTATCTGTGCGATAAAACGGTTTAAACAGTTGGCCCAGTGCTTCTGCAGACACGCCCTGACCGTTATCTTCAATCACAATGCGGATGCCATTAGCTGGCGCGGTGGCCTGTTCTACCCGGACCTGAATGGTATCTCTTGCATAATGCACCGCATTGCGCAGCACGTTATCAAATGCACTGCACAACAGCTCCGTGTTGGCTTCGACGAACAGGTTTTGATGATCCGCGGGATAAAACCGTTTGATCTGTTTGTTGAGCGACTCGGCTTCAAACTGGGCATTGTCGATACACTCATCCAGTAGTGTCGTCACGCAGAGCGGCTTCAATTGCGCTGCATGCATTTGCACCTGTTGGCGGGAGACGTACATCAATTGCGCAATCATCGCCTCTATCGCCTCGGCTTCTTTATGGATGCGTGGCAGCAGAGTTTGCTGCACGGCACCCACTTGCTCGGCGTGACCATTCTGCAATGTGTCTTCTGCGATACCGATAGCCAGCTGCAGGCGCGTTAGTGGCGAGCGTAATTCGTGTGACACATCAGCTAAAAAACGATGATGCTCCGCAAACAACTGTTGCAACTGCTCGGCCATTTTGTTCGTTTCACGGCTAAGTCTGCCTAGCTCGTCGGTCCGGTGGCTTAACGTTGTGATACGCGTCTCAAATTGCCCTTGTGCCAGTGCTTCGGTCGCCCGCTGGATTGCGCTCACGGGTGCGGCAAAGCGGCGCGCCAGAAAATAACAAAGCAATCCACTGCATATTAGTGCGACAAGAACGACAGTCACAATGAGTGGTAACCGCGATCCCGCTTTTGCCTGTGTGTCGCCCACAAACAGCGCATACTCAGTGCCCGCCACAGAGAACAATGCCGGGCCCATAAACTGACTGTTACCTAGGGTGATAATTGACGCAGTCTGTCCGGTCAACTGGGCTAAAAAAACATCTCGAGAGGGGCGCAAGGGCGGCGGAAAACCAAAAATAAATTGCTGCGATTCAACTTCGATAGCAAAGGCCAGACGACCTCTGCGGCCGCTGATAAAACGTAACGCCTGACGCACATCATTCACGGAACGACTACGGCGCTCAATACGCTGTGCAGTTTGCGATAGTAAAGCATTCTGCGCCACAGTGATGGGCTGGATGTCGGCCGAAGGTGCTGCTATACGAGCCACAAACACGCCTACGCCTAAACTGGTTAATGCGACAAACCAGAACCACAGGAAAATTTTGCCAAAAAAGCTATTGCGAGGATCGAGGTGAGATAACGTCATGCTAGCGGGATCCGCAAGATATAGCCTGAACCCCGCACGGTCGCTATCATCTCCTGTGCGCCTTCAGAAGACAATTTTCGGCGTAGGTTACTCACATGCATGTCGATACTGCGGTCAAACGCCGCCAACCGCCGCCCTAATACATGCTCGCTGATAGACGCCTTGCTGATCAGTTCACCGGCATGTGCCATTAAGAGTTTGAGCAATAAAAACTCCGTGCCCGTGAGGGGCAGTAAACGCCCTTCAACAAAAGCCTGTTGTTGGGATTGACTCAATCGTAGCGGTCCGAGTATCAAGTCATGTTGTTTCTGCGCGACCGACGACAACTCGGCACGCCGAATCAATGCTTTTATCCGAGCCGACAACTCGCGATGATTAAAGGGTTTGGGTAGATAATCATCAGCGCCCATTTCCAGCCCAAGCACCCGATCATAGTCATCACCACGTGCGGTTAGCATAATCACAGGCGTCATCTTGACCTGCCTCAATTGTTTCAGCACGTCAAATCCATCCAGCACCGGCATCATAACGTCCAGTAATATGACGTCAACATCGTCACGGCTCGTCGCGGCTGACAAACCGGCCCCCCCATCATGGGCTACGTCGATGTCATACCCATGGGGTGTCAGATATTCGACTAAGAGATCCGTTAGTGCCCTATCATCATCAATAATAAGGAGTTTTTTAACCGACATGATGCACTCGTGTTAACTGGGTGAATATAGATTACCCAAGCTGACAGCTCATGTACAAAGGCTTCAGTCAGACTTTACACAACCTTTACACGGCATTGGCGTTTCTTTGCTTTCGCAACGCTAATATGTATCTCACCACCCGCAAGCGGTTTATTTTAGCTAATTTTCAACGTGAGGTTTTTATGAAAACATTATTGCTCCCTCTTTTTGGTCTTGCCCTGGCCACGCAAGCCATGGCTCACCCACCTAAATCCGAACAAGCGCCGATGCGTCACATGCTTGAGCAACTGACGTTAAGTGAGCAGCAACGTGAGGACATCAGATTAATTGTGAGCGAGTCGCGCGCCGACAAGCGCGTGTATGTCAGTGATATCCGATTGGCAAAAAAAGAGTTTCGTCAGCTCGTGCGAGAGCCCGAATGGAATGAAACCGCGGTGCGCGAAGTAATGACACAACGCATGGCGTTGAAACAAGACTTCATGCTCAGCAACGCGCAGACCCGCCACGCTATTTTCGAGCTGTTAACCCCGTCACAACAACAAGAGCTAAACACGTTGTCTTCGCCCGATAAGACTCACCGTGCTAGCCAGCGAGGTTCTCAATGGAAAAAAATGAGCCAACGCTTAAACCTTACGCCCGAGCAGGAAGATAACATCGACACTATCCGCGCTGCATTTTTTTCCACTCATGAGCGAGGACAGCACCCCCATCGCGTTTTTTTGCAGGCCGAGAGGTCACTGATCCAGAGTAGTGAGTTTAGTCAGGACGCTTGGTTAGCGCTATTTGCTCAGCATCAAACAGCGGCGGTTGAATATGCCGTGGCAAGAGCAAAGATGCAGCACGACATGTTTAATGTGCTGACCAAAGAACAGCAAAATCAGCTTACTGACATTGAAGACACCATGAGCGAAAAAGGCCGCAAAGGAAGACGCAGAGGCCAGCATCGCGCTTAATCGATCATTTAGATCAATAATCCGGCACTTCGCGCTGGTAATCCGATGATAAAAACAACGGCGACGTGATCAGCATGTCCGCCGTTGACCGATTACAGGCAACCGGTACATTCCAGACCGAGCACAAGCGCAATAGTGCTTTTACGTCCGGGTCATGCGGCGCAGGATTGAGTGGATCCCAGAAAAAGAATAATGCGTCTAACCCGTTTTCAGCGATGAGCGCACCAATCTGTTGATCACCTCCCATGGGGCCACTTTTAAATCGATGAATAGACAGCCCGGTATTGTCAGCTAACATGCCGCCGGTTGTTCCCGTAGCCACAAGGCGGCATTGCCCTAACCGCGTTACATTGGCTTTCGCCCATTCCAGCAATGCGGGTTTTTTATGGTCATGCGCGACAAGCGCAACGGTGGGTTCTTGCATTATTGAAACTCCTTGGTAGACAACACAGTCACGCTATCAACAACGCGCTGCTGTTCAAACATTCCGCCTAAAATAAGCAGGTGGTCACCTAGGGGCACTAACCCGCGGTGGTCCATACTCGCCTGCTGCGTTGATTTCACTCGCCAATGCTGATTTGCAATATCCCAGACCCATAATGTATTGGTTGGCGCCGCAGGTTGGCCATTGTAACCAATGCCGTTGTAATTATAAGGGGTAGTGGAACCTCCCATAAACGCAACGACATTGGCACTGTTGACGCCAGTGCTTGCCATTCTATAGCGCGCTTTCTGCGTGGGGTGTTGCAGGGTTGTCCAATTGATTTTGGTGTGATCGGTATGATCTATCACGCCCTGATAACACGCAGGCTCACTCGCAAAACTGCGCCTCTTTTTAGGGTGGTAAATCACTTTTACACCATCACAAACAACCAGCCTATTGCCAACCAGCCCGCCGGCATGACCAAACACCGGTGCGCCCGGGAACGGTGAAGCCTGCTGCCAAGCGTCTTTATCTATGTCATATATCTGTACCAAGTTTACGTTGCCGTCGTTGTGCCACCCACTGATCAAATAAACAAACCGATTCCGATAGACTAAAGCAACCGCATCGTCAACCGGTACAGGCGTCGGCGCTAAAGTCGTGTAGAGGTCGCTGCGAACAGAATACCGAACATTGTCGGGGCTGCTAATTTCAACATGATCTTCCGCAACAGTGTATCCCCCAAACACATAGGCGTGTTCATCAATACCCACAGCCACTGATGCCAATCGTCCTGACAACGCCAGCGAACTGGGCACGGGTGATTTTTGCTGCCACTCAGTCTCCCCCACTTTCAGTGCAAACGTTTTATTGTGCACCGCACGCCAGTCTTTATCTGGCCCCAGCCCCATAAAGCTAAGTAAATAAACCTGCCCGTCAACCGTCACTCTGGCAACTGCGTTATTGGTCACAGGTTCAGGTAATGGTGGTAAGGTCACGCTGACACTTTTGGCATTTGCCGTAGCGCAGCCGAAAACTAAACCAAAACCTATTAGCGTAAACGCGGTGATGAAACCTTTCGTCAAGCCCTGCATATTGCTGTTCCTAAGTTAATGTTGTTCAACGCTATATAACGCAAAGATAGTGTAATCGATTTTCTGTTTTCTCAATACCATACCGCAGCGAAAGAAATAAAATTGATATTTTTATGCATTTTTATTAGATATTTATTTACTTTGTCGCACTAGGTCGGCTACACTTCAATGGTGTCTTTCAGTGAATCATTTTTTATGAACCTTATTCCATACTGTACAACGTCACTCTCCCTAACTGGCTATACGGCTTGCGTCTTTCGACGTTAGTATTTTGCCTTATATAGCGCACTTTTTATCTTTACCTTTCCTGTGCAGACCGCAAAAGAGGTAAAGATAAGAAGTTCTTCTTTTTTCTTACCTGATTGAATAAAAATGAAAGTATGTATTATTGGAGCCAGCGGTTATACCGGCGCTGAACTGGCCAGACTGGTCCACAATCACCCCCGCTTATCGCTTGACGCGGTAATGGTTTCTGCGCGCAGCGGTGATGCGGGCAAACCATTAAGTGACGTGCATGGTTATTTGAACAACCAGATTCACCTGCCGCTACAGGCACTGGACGAGTCAACCTTGCACACACTCGCTAGTTCATACGATTGCATTTTCCTAGCAACGCCGCATGAAGCCAGCCACGACTGGGCATCTAGCTTGCTGCAAGGCAGTGCAAAGGTATTTGACTTAAGCGGTGCGTTTCGGTTGCAGGATAAACACGTATTTGCGCAGCATTATGGCTTTGAACACCAGCATCCGGACACGCTGAGTGAGGCCGTTTACGGGCTGGCTGAATGGTATGCCGATGAGATAGCCAACGCTCAGATAGTGGCAGTGCCCGGATGCTATCCCACGGCTTCACTGTTAGCGACTAAACCGTTGATGCAGGCGGAACTTCTCGATCCCAGCCATTTTCCTATCATCAACGCTGTGTCGGGTGTCAGTGGCGCTGGCCGAAAAGCCGCGCTGAACAACAGCTTCTGCGAAGTGAGCTTGCAAGCTTACGGTATTTTAGCGCATCGCCACACGCCAGAGATTGCCGCCTATTTAGGCGCCCCGGTTATTTTTACACCACATCTGGGCAATTTTAAACGCGGTATTCTGGCCACCATCACTTGCAAGCTTAAGTATGGGCTTAAACTTTCGGATGTTGAAGATGCATTTAATACGGCGTATGCCCACCAGCCACTGGTGCGAATGCGCTCCAGCCCGGCCAAAATCGATGATGTGGTCGGCCAGCCATTTTGTGATCTGCACTGGCAGTATGACCCGTCCACAGGTTATCTGATTGTGACATCCGCTATCGACAACCTGCTCAAAGGTGCGGCGAGCCAGGCAATTCAATGTGCCAATCTGGCGTGTGGCTGGTCGATGACAGAGGGATTGACGAGGAATGCGGTATGACCGATGCACACGAGCGCAGCGTCGTTGTTCTGAAGGTAGGCGGTGCGCTAATCGACAACCTGCCTGCTACGCAGGCGTTGTTCACAGCCGTGGCAGAGCTACCTAGCAGCATTGCCGTGGTTATTGTACATGGTGGTGGTAGCAACCTTGATGCACTTCTTAGCCAATTGCAGTTGAGCAATGACAAGGTTGACGGGCTTCGAATCTCGCCTGATGCACATATGCCTTACGTGGTGGGGGCTCTTGCAGGCACCAGCAATAAGCAGTTGTGCGCCGCTGGCTACGCGCTTGGCCTGTCAGTGGTTGGCTTAAGTTTATTTGATGGTGACAGTGTTAGCTGCACAGAGCTCAATCCGAAACTCGGCGCAGTGGGTGTTCCTCAGCCGAATAGCGCGGCGTTTCTGACAACCTTGCTATCACGCAATTATTTGCCCGTGATGAGTTCGATCGGCTGTGACAAACAGGGCCGTCTTTACAATGTCAATGCTGACCAAGCCGCAACCGCTATTGCACAGTTGTTGAGCGCTGATCTGTATTTACTGTCAGATGTCAGCGGCGTACTGGATGCGGATAAGCTCAGAGTTCACTCGCTCTCGCCCTTGATGGCGAGTGAATTGGTGACTAACGGTACGATAGCGGGAGGAATGCGGGTCAAAGTAACGGCTGCTCAGTTAGCGGCTAACACGCTAGGTCGCTCGGTAACTATCGGTTCATGGGCCGAGCCCGAAGCACTGCTTGCTCATATTATGTCTGTGCGCCAACCATCCATTCAATTTGGCACGCAAGTGCTGCCGCAGGAACAGAGACAACAACAGGAAAATTAATATGTCGACTAAGGACTTACTCAGCTTTACCGATTGGACGCCGGAAGCCGCAACGCAGCTGTTGCAGCTGGCGCTTGATATTAAAGCTACACCTGAAAACTACGCCACCGCGCTGGCAGGAAAGTCGATCATTGCGCTATTCGAGAAACCCTCTTTGCGCACACGCGTCAGTTTTGATATCGGTATCCATAAGCTCGGTGGTCACTTGGTGTACCTTGATAGCCAGTCAGGCAATTTAGCAGGGCGCGAGGATGTTAAAGATATGGGCGCTAACTTTGCCTGCTGGGCAGATGCCATCATAGCGCGGGTATTTTCTCACAGTACGCTGGAAACACTGGCAGAGGCAGCATCGGTTCCTGTGATTAACGCGTTATGCGACCGGTATCACCCCTGTCAGGCAATGGCTGATTACCTCACTTTAACGGAGGCGCTCGGGTCAGTAAAAGGAAAAACTCTGGCGTACGTGGGTGACGGTAACAACGTGACCCATTCCCTCTTGATAGTGGGCGCATTACTGGGTTGTCATCAAGTGGTTGTTACCCCTAAAGGTCATGAAATTGATTCCGACATACTTAAACAAGCGCATGACATAGGCCAGCGTACTGGCGCAACCATCACAACCAGCCATGCGTTAAGTGCACTGTCTGAGCCTACCTCCAGCGTCGACGCTATCTACACGGATACATGGCTCTCTATGGGTGATATAACCCCCTTGGAAGATATTAAGAGCAAATTTATGCCATATCAGGTCAATGAAGCTATGCTTGAGAACTGTGGCGCGCGGTATGTCATGCATTGCCAACCTGCACATCGCGATCTAGAAATTACCGGTAGTCTGATGGACAGTCGCGCATCGTTGTTAATGCAGCAGGCTGAAAACAGAATGCACGCGCAAAATGCGATTTTAGTGACCTTACTTACACGCTAAGTACGGCATTTATCGAGTCAGATAACCATAAGAATTTGATTAGGAAACAGTCATGAATTCAGTTAAAAAAGTCGTTCTCGCTTATTCAGGCGGCCTTGATACCTCTGCAATTATACCGTGGTTGATTGAGCACTACGGTTGTGAAGTTATCGCCTTTGCGGCCGATGTGGGCCAAGGTGATGAAGAACTCGAAGGGCTTGAAGAAAAAGCACTTCGTTCCGGTGCCAGTGAATGTCATATTGTCGATTTAAAACAAGAATTCGTACGCGATTTCATCTTCCCGACCATTACCACCGGTGCAGTTTATGAAGGTGAGTACTTACTTGGGACATCGATGGCGCGCCCTGTTATTGCAAAGGCACAAGTTGAGATAGCGCGTAAAGTGGGTGCCGATGCGCTGTGTCATGGGTGCACGGGTAAGGGTAACGATCAAGTGCGCTTTGAAAGTACGTTTGCCGCCCTCGCACCGGATCTGCACGTTATTGCGCCATGGCGTGAATGGGACATGGTTTCTCGTGAAGACTTACTTGAGTATTTAGCCGAGCGTCAAATTAAAACCAGCGCTTCAGCGACCAAAATTTATAGCCGCGATGCCAATGCCTGGCATATTTCTCATGAAGGCGGAGAGCTGGAAGATCCCTGGAGTGAGCCGAGCAAGCAAGTCTGGACATTGACCACAGATCCTGAGGATGCGCCAGACAAACCCGGCTATGTCGATTTGTCTTTTGCTCAGGGCAAATTGGTCAAAGTGAATGACGTTGCGTTAACGCCCTATGAGGCACTCCAAACACTTAACGACATCGCTGCGCCACATGGTGTTGGGCGGATCGATATTGTTGAAAACCGTCTTGTCGGCATGAAGTCGCGTGGTTGTTACGAAACGCCGGGCGGTACGGTGTTGTTGAAAGCGTATAAAGCATTAGAAACGCTGGTTCTGGATAAAGCGGCGCTGAAACACCGCGAGCAGTTAGGCTTAGAGTTTGCGCACGTGATGTACGATGGCCGCTGGTACACGGCACTGAATGAGGCATTACTCGCCGGTGCTGCAAGTTTCGCTAAACTTGTTACTGGCGACATTCGGGTGAAATTGTACAAAGGTCAGGCGACCGTGACCCAGCGCCGCTCGCCAAATAGTTTGTACTCTGAAGACTTTGCCACCTTTGGTGCTGATGATGTTTACGACCAGAAACACGCCGAAGGATTCATTCGCCTGTTCAGCTTGTCCAGCCGTATTAAAGCGTTGAAAAATCAACACAGCCAGGCAGGAGAATAAGCATGGCTTTATGGGGTGGACGTTTCACACAAGGCAGTAGCCAGATGTTTAAACAGGTCAATGACAGTTTACCGTTTGATCAGGTCATGGCGGTGGAAGACATTACAGGCTCTATTGCGTGGGCAAATGCAATTGCCAAAGCGGGTGTTCTTAACGAACAAGAGCATGTCACATTGGTTGACGCCTTGCAGAAACTGCTGACTCAAGCGCAAGCAGGTGAGCTTGATTTTGCTGCCAGCCAAGAAGAAGATATTCACAGCTTCATGGAAGCCGCGCTGATAGACGCCATCGGAGATACGGCCAAAAAACTGCATACAGGCCGTTCTCGTAACGATCAGGTCGCTACGGATTTTCGGTTGTGGACGCAGCGCCACATTAACGCTCTGGAGTCGGATTTATTGAATCTCATTCAGGCTTTGTTGAAAAGTGCGTCTCGTTTTCAGTCTGTCATTCTCCCCGGCTACACACACCTGCAACGCGCTCAACCGATCCGCTACCCGCATTGGTGCTTAGCCTACGTAGAGATGCTCAAGCGTGACCTATCGCGATTGCGCGATGCCAAAATACGAATGGATCAATCTCCGCTTGGCTGCGGAGCCCTGGCGGGAACGACCTACCCGGTTGACCGCCAAAGCATTGCCGACGAGCTGGGTTTCAGCGCGCCTTGCCTGAACAGTTTAGACGCAGTTTCCGACCGAGACTTCGTGCTTGAACTCCTGTTCTGCGCCAGCACCAGCATGATGCACCTGAGCCGGATGGCGGAAGACCTTATTTTCTACAATTCTGGTGAAGCCGGCTTTTTAAAGTTGTCTGACAACGTCACGTCAGGTTCCTCATTGATGCCTCAGAAAAAAAATCCTGACGCGCTGGAATTGATGCGCGGCAAATGCGGTCGTGTTTTCGGCCATTTGCAGAGCTTACTCGTCACCATGAAAGGCTTGCCGTTAGCCTACAACAAAGACATGCAGGAAGACAAAGAAGGTGCCATGGACGCCGTCAAGCAATGGCACATTTGTTTGAGTATCGGCGTTGAAGTACTGGATGGGCTAGCGTTGAATGCTGAGCGTTGTCGTCAGGCAGCGCAGCAGGGTTATGCCAACGCGACTGAGCTGGCTGATTACCTTGTCGACAAAAATATTCCCTTTAGAACCGCGCATGATATTGCCGGCAAAGCGGTACTGCTGGCGCTGGAAAATCACTGTGCGATTGAGGACCTTAGCTTAGCGCAACTCCACACCGTGAGTAGCGATATTGAACAGGATGTGTACGCAATCCTTGCGCTGGATCATTTAGTGGATAAGCGCAATGTGCTTGGCGGCACAGGCGCACAACCGGTTAATGATGCACTATTCGCCGCACATGAATGGCTCGATGGTGAACTGACTCGCCAAGGTGACGTTGATGGTTGACGCAAACGCCGACAATATTCGCCTGTTTCGTAGCTCTGCGCCTTACATTAATGCACATCGTGGTAAAACCTTTGTGCTCATGTTTGGCGGTGAGGCCATTGAGCATGACAATTTTGCTCACATCATTCACGATATCGGTCTTTTGAGCAGTTTGGGGATCCGTCTGGTGCTGGTGCATGGTGCGCGCCCGCAAATCGATGAGCGGGTTGCGCTGCGCAATCTGCAAGGCCGCTTTTCTGAGAATACGCGGATCACCGATAAACCCACCTTGGAATGCGTTAAAGATGCTGCCGGGTCGGTCCGGTCACATATTGAAGCCCTGCTCACCATGGGGTTGCCGAACTCTCCCATGCACGGCGCGCAAATACGTGTGTGCTCCGGCAATATGGTGGTCGCAAAACCAATGGGGGTAAGAAACGGCATCGACTTTGAAAACACCGGACTGGTGCGCAGAATTGACGTGGACGGTATCAATGATCACCTCAACGATGGCTCCATTGTTTTGCTCTCTCCCATGGGCTATTCCCCCACGGGTGAAGTGTTTAACCTATCCCATGAGGATGTAGCAACACAAGCGGCGATTGCGTTAAGGGCAGATAAGCTCATCGTGTTTTCACATTGGGAGGGGATCGTATCCCGTGAAGGAAAGTTGCTACGCACCATTGAGCTGAAACAGTTGCAGTCATTGATAGAAAGCGACGCGATCGAAACCGAGGAAAGCGTGCTACGCGCCCTGAGTACAAGCGTAGCAGCAGACATTCCGCGTGCTCACTGCATTAGTTATGAGAAAGACGGCGCATTGCTTGAAGAACTGTTTACACGCGACGGCACTGGTTCACTGGTGATGCGCAATCATTACGAACAGCTTCGCCAGGCTACGATTGAAGATGTCGGTGGTATATTGCGTCTTATCCAGCCTCTGGAAGAAAGTGGCATTCTGGTTAAGCGCTCAAGAGAGCGTCTGGAAAGTGAGATCGAACATTTCAGTGTGATTGAACGTGACGGCATGATCATCGGTTGCGCAGCGCTGTATGTGTACCCTGAGGATAATTGTGCCGAGCTGGCCTGCGTTGCTACACATCAGGATTACCGAGGCAAGAATCGAGGCGAAAGGCTACTCGATCAGGTAGTCGAATACGCTAAACAGCGCGGTATAGGCCGTTTGTTCGTATTAACGACCGTGACCGCGCATTGGTTCTTAGAACAAGGTTTCAAACCCAGTGACATGAGTAGTCTGCCGGAGCAAAAAAAGCAGTTGTATAACTTTCAGCGTAACTCAAAAATCTTTGAATTGGAGCTTTAAGCGCACAGACGGAAGCTAGCGTCAGGTCAAGATCTTTATTACCGTTTGCTTTATGCATCAATAAAAACTGCTATCGTTATTTTTATGGCATCGCTCACGCAGCCCACACATGAACAAAGACGTCGTTTTTCACTTTTCGAAAACCAGAGCGCAGCGCTCTCGTAAATTTATTTACATGGCTCTGATGTGCTGGGTGTATATAGGCGCAATCTACCTGTATTCGCAATTTGGTGCTCGGGCCTTACCCGCCTCATTTGTTAACATTTCTTACGTAGCCTTTTCGGTAAGCAGTATCATACTCATCGTCATTGCGGTTTGGCACCATCGGCATCCCGCGGTTTTTGAAGCGATATTAACTGCTAAGCGCCTTATCGTGCGTTATCCTGGGTCGGAACGATGGTCATTTGATGTGGCGGTTGACGATATTAAACGGTTTGAATACCGGCGAACTCTCTCACATGCTGGTGATGGCATAACGCAGCACGGAATTGTGATGAAAGACGGCACATTTCATCACTGTTCGATGAACTACGATCTTAATCTTAATACGCTGCACAAAGCGGTCCAGCAGGTGCGTCCCGATGTCGAGTTTCCCAAGACTGTCAATAAGCGTGTTGAGGAGCCGTTCAGAGCGTGTTGATCTTTGCGGTACATTTTTGCAGCAGTTTGATGGCAATTTAGACAAGGCTGAGCGAGCGCCGTGTAGTTATTCTACATAAGCGAGCGAAAACGCAGTGTAAATTGTCATCAAGCGCTGCCCGCAGGGTTCAGTTCTATGGCTTGGGGCTTTCGTCATTCACTTAGAATAACTAAGCTTCAATCCTCTTTCCTCAGCCGCAAGCCATAGAACTGAACAAAACTTGTACCGCAAAGGTCAACACGCTCTATTAAAGATTGAGCATTTCTGAAAGGTCTGTGGTTTACTGCAAGAAAACCTCGTCGAGTATTTACCCATGCCTTACGTCAATATCCAGATTACTCAAGGCGCTACACGCGCCCAGAAACAAGCGCTAGTTAAAGATGTTACCGCTTCGTTAGCTAAGCACCTCGGTAAAAAGCCAGAATATACTCATGTGGTGATACAAGAAATTGCGGACGAAAACTGGGGTTTTGCAGGTCAGCTAACGGATGACTGGAAGCGCGATCAGAGTTGAACAAAAAGTTGCCGTTAAGGCTAAGCGGAGGCAACAGGAAACAATTTCCCTTGTCTGCGCTCAACTGGCTGATGCACTTTGATTTCAGTTAAGCCGCTGAGATTGCGACTTGAAAACCATGCCTGAACATCGTGTTGCGCTTCGCTTGATAATGAATCGAAATATTGCGTACAGCGTTGTAGCATCCACTGCGCATAGGTATTTACATAGCGTGTTTCTTCGACACCGTCGAATGAGTAGCGCATTTTTCCTAAGAATCGCGGTAAACGTTCACCCGGCTTGTCGAGCAAGCGCTGTTGAACGCGCTTCACGGTTTCATGCAACACTGGCAGTTGTGTATCGTGCATATGCTTTAGCATGGGGACGAGCGTGTCAGGGATTTTATCGTTGGCTAAAAAAGCACCCACTGGTTGGTCACCGCGCATCATGCGTTCAACCCAGGCTACAACATGTGGTGCCCGTTGCTTCATCAGTTCGCCCGAATAAGGATCGCGATAGAGATGCGCATACAACGGCCCGATAAATCCATAATCAGCGATACTCGGACGACCGCCCAGTACATATTGATGTTGAATTAAATGCGTATTAAAGCATTCTAAAAATGCCTCATACCACGTTTCTATAGCTCGCCAATTGCGTTTCGAAATCCCTAACACGGGTTTATACAACCTGCCGAAGAAAAACGCGGGTAGCAGCCCTGAAACAGGCTGCAAAAGCCGCGGCCAGTGCGGCGTGGCGCAGGCACCAAATTCTCGTAAGATAAAGCCTAAATGGCGGCGTTTGTAATGCCAGCGATAGTGCATGGCTGGAAGGAGGAGCCACTCGTCACCGTAGAGTTCGAGTAGCAACGCCACAAAGTGCTGTTTGGGCGTGACCGGATAAACACTGTTCTGCGCGAATTGAGCCTCAAATTTATCGATAATGTCAGTGGTATCTTGCCAGTATTCGCCTTGAGGCGTCTTGACCACAGGGATCATGCGCAAACCCGTGTTGGGTTGCAGTTCGTTATTGATGATGCTGGCGGTCGCTAATGTCTCGGTAAAGGGAATGTTCTTGTAGCGCATATAAGCCCGGGTTTTGCCGCTGAACAAGGAGACTTCTGCGCCGTATTGGGTGTAATGCTGATTCATATAGGCGCTCTGCCGCGTTCGTGTGACCGTGTTTGACTAGACCAGACAACACGTATTTAACTTTCATCGTCTACAGTGTGTGTACGCCCAGTCAGTTTAAACCTAACGCATGCTTGACCCGTGCCTTTGAGGAATGCCAGTGATTTTTCGGCAAGTCGGGGGCTTTGGCGATGACCTCGTCAATGTCTGTTTTACGCAGTATTCGCGGTTTAACATGCGCAAAGTACACCATCGGCTGCGCTAATGCTTCCAGTCTTCGGAGCGACGCTTTGTATTGATTGGGGTGGCAAACCGGATAAGGTGGTACTAATCGCTTTTTCACGAAAACAACCAAGTCAGCAACGTATACTTGCCGTGACTCGGCGTGCCACAGCGACAAATCATGGTCGGTATGACCCGGCGTGTACAGCACTTGCCAATCAGGAAACTCAGGCAATGTTTGCTCATCATCCAGTACGAAATCGGGCCGTAAGGTTGAAGCATACCAAATATGCTTTTTCGGCTTACCGATACGCCCCGCCACCCAATAGGTTAGACCTACATCAGTGAGGTGCGCAAACTTGCCCATAAGGCCGCGATACCAACGCGGAGCCTTGGGGTGACACGCAATACGACAACCGCTGATGCGGCGTAACTGATGCGCACCACCGGCATGATCGGGGTGCATATGAGTCACCACCACCAGCTTTAAATCGGTAAGGGGGCGGTTAAGTTCGTCGGTAATAAAACGCGCTACTGAATCAACATCAGCACGGCAACAGCCATCCAACAGCAGCAAGCCGTGCTCATACTCAACTAACAGTATGTTTTGAATATACCCGTTTAACTGGTGCAACTGCATAATGCGATTAAATACTGACCCGCTTGTACGGGCGGTATTCCGCACGCCAGAAATTGCGCTCAATACTGGCAAGAATGGCATCGTCAGACTGCTCTAACGCCAAACCCTGTTCAATAGCCACCTTTGCCACCGCAAATGCAATTTGCTTACTGAGTTCAGTGATATTCCGCAGCGGTGGCAACAATTCATCACTTTCGCCACGCGCCAAGGGCGATGCATCCGCCAGCGCATTGCTGGTTGCCATGATCATTTCATCACTGATCAAACGTGCTTTACTGGCGATCACACCGAGGCCAATGCCAGGGAAGATGTAACTGTTATTGCACTGCGCAATAGGAAACTGTTTGCCGTTGTATTCAACCGGCTTGAACGGGCTACCTGTAGCGATAATCACTTGCCCGTCAGTCCATTCAATCACTTGCTCTGGGCGCGCTTCGACCTGCCGCGAGGGGTTGCTCAGAGGAAATATGATCGGCAACTCGCAGTGTTGCGACATCGCTCGGATAACTTGTTCGGTAAACAAACCGGGTTGCCCGGAAACGCCAATCAAAATATGCGGTTTCGCGCAATTCATCACGTCGAGTAGGCTGGCGTATTCGCCGCTGTACTGCCAGCCAGAGAGTGCCTCTGGTTGTTGTACCAGTTTCTGTTGGAAATCACGTAAACCTTCCATGCCATCGGTAAGCAAGCCGTAGCGGTCCACCATGAAAACCTGTGCTCGCGCTTGTGTTTCAGACAACCCTTCACTGCACATTTGCTGTACCAGCATTTCTGCGATACCGCAGCCTGCCGAGCCGGCGCCCACAAACACGACTTTCATGTCACTGAGTTTTTCTTGTTTAACACGGCACGCCGCTAGTATGGTGCCAAGTGTTACCGCAGCAGTCCCCTGAATATCATCGTTGAAACAACAAATTTGCTCGCGATAACGATTGAGTAAGGGCATCGCATTGGGTTGTGCAAAATCCTCAAACTGCAGCATGGCTTCTGGCCAGCGGCGCTTCATCGCCTGAATAAACAGATCAAGAAACTCATCGTATTCCTCTTGGCTGATACGAGGATGGCGAGAGCCCATGTACATCGGATCGTCCAATAACTTTTGGTTGTTCGTGCCGACATCCAACATGACGGGCAAGGTGTAGGCAGGACTGATCCCACCGCAAGCGGTATACAGCGATAATTTTCCGATCGGTATCCCCATGCCACCGATACCTTGATCGCCTAAACCCAAAATACGTTCGCCATCGGTCACTACGATGACTTTCACCTTACGCTTTGTGGCATTGCGCAGGATATCGTCGAGTTGATGACGATCGTGATAAGCAATGAACAAGCCCCTTGATGAGCGGTAAATATCTGAAAACTGCTCGCATGCATCCCCTACCGTAGGCGTGTAGATAATCGGCATCATGTCGTCAATGTGCTCTTGGATGAGGCGATAAAACAATGTTTCGTTGGTATCTTGAATAGCGCGCAGGTAAATGTGCTTGTTCAGCGGGTTCTCAAAACTCTTATACTGCATGTATGCACGCTCAACCTGCTCGCGGATGGTTTCATAACGAGGCGGCAGTAAACCGGCAAGGTTAAACGTGGTGCGCTCTTCAGAGCTAAATGCACTGCCTTTATTCAACAAGGGCGTTTCGAGTAACGCTGGACCGGCGTGGGGTATGTAAAGATAGTTGTTATTAGCCATTGGCATCTCTTTTTGAGTCGGTCGTTAGAATATTTCTTCAGGCTCAACCGGACCGGCGTCATCGTCTGAAAAATCAAATATGTCTTCCTCTAGCACGTATTGTGTCGGCTCCGTACCGGGAACAAAGTATTCAAATAAAGTGGTATGGTCTGTGCGTTTTGTCAATAAACCGGTTGCCCGGTCAATACGCACGCGCATCATGCCATCTGGGATCATGGGGGGTTGCTCTTCCTGGCCTTCAAGCGCAGATTGCATAAACCGTATCCACGCAGGTTGCGACGCCTTCGCACCGTCTTCTACGCCGACCAATGCATTGCCAATCCAATTGTACTTTTCTGGGTTTAAGTTGACCAAATTTTGATTACGTGTCACGCGTCCCAACTGCCGACTCATGTTATCAAATCCAACCCAGGAGGTGGCAACCAAACCCGGTGCGAAACCACTGAACCAGGCATCGCGCGAGTCGTTCGTTGTTCCCGTTTTGCCGCCAATATCGGTACGGCCCAGAATATTGCGCGCTCGCCATCCTGTGCCCAACCAATAGGTTTTATGGGTCCAACTGCCATTGGCTCGCACGGCTGTGCGCATCATGTCGGCGGTTAAGTAAGCGTTCTTTTCACTGATCACGCGTTCGGCTGAGCGCCACTCGCTGGGATCTGCTTTGATTTTTTGACGCTGCTCAGGTTGGGTGAGACCGAGCTGATTTAATTCAGCCGCAAGCAGCGCTTCCAGATCAGTTTCATCAATGGACGACGGTTGTGCCGCGTTGCTATCGCGCTGTTCAATCATCTCATCGCACGGATCGCAGGCGAGAGGAGGATTAGCATGCCATAACACGTCTCCATCATCATTTTTAATATGTGAAATAAAGTGCGGCTGGATTAAAAAACCACCATTGGCAAAGGCTGTAATGCCGCGCGCAACTTCCAATGGCGTGTGCGAACTGGACCCCAATGACACGGTTTCGTCACGTGGAATTTCTTCGCGCTCGAAGCCGAAACGGGTCAGATATTCGACGGTTTCATCAAGCCCAACGCCGCGCAATAAACGCACAGACACAACGTTTTTAGAACGTCCCAGCGCATAGCGCATGCGGACGGGACCATCGTACTCAGGCGGCGAATTTTGTGGTCGCCATGCGACGCCAGTGCTGGCATCCCATTGATTGATAGGCGCGTCGTTGATAATGCTGGCAACCGTATAACCGTTCGCAAGTGCAGCGGAGTATATGAATGGTTTTATGTTGGAGCCCACCTGACGCTTTGCTTGGGTGGCACGGTTAAACTGGCTCTGGTAAAAGCTATACCCGCCCACAACGGCTTGTACCGCACCGTTAAACGGATCGAGCGCCACAAATGCGCCACTGACCACGGGTAACTGGGCGAGTCGCCATTCGCCTTCCTGTTTGCGGATCCAAATCACCTGACCTGCGCTTGCCACATCACTCGCCGATTCTGGATCTGGCCCTTGTTTTGAATCTGATAAATAGGCGCGTGCCCACGACAAACCATTCCACTCTATTCGACGTGACTGCAATGTGTCCTGCCGTGTCAGAGTCATAACATCAATATGCTGCTCCCCGACTGCAACAACAATGGCGGGTTGCAATGGGTCAATCGGAGTCACTACTTGCAGTGCTTCTACTAACGCCTCATCGCTCAGGGGGATTTGCGCAGGCTCAGGTTCCCACAACACACTCATTGGCCCGCGATAACCGTGCCGTTCATCGTAATCGTGAAGATTGCGCACAACCGCCTCTTGCGCGGCTTTTTGCAGTGCATATGGCGCGGTAGCATACACGTGATAGCCGCCAGTTTCGGCCTCTTCTTTGCCATAAATCTCAATCATCTCGTTGTAAATCACATCGGCGAGATAAGGGGCATCCAACTCGACTTCTGTGCCGTGTTTTTTCGCCGATACCGGTGCGTTGGAGGCTTCGTTAAATTGTTCGCGGGTAATGTATCCCTCGTCGAGCATACGCAACAACACAATGCGCCGACGTTCAATGGAGCGGTCTGGCCGGCTTATCGGATTGAGAACGGATGGCGCCTGAGGTAACCCGGCAATGGTTGCCATTTCAGCAAGCGTAAGTTTATCCACCGTTTTGCCGTAATACACTTGCGCCGCAGCCCCTACGCCAAACGCACGGTGTCCTAATTCAACTTTGTTCAAATACAGCTCAAGGATTTCCTGCTTGGTCAGTAACTGCTCCATGTGCCAAGCGATAAAAATCTCTTTAATTTTACGGATATAGGTCTTTTCGCGGGTTAAAAAGAAGTTTCTGGCTAACTGCATCGTTAGCGTACTTGCTCCCTGACCTTTCTCACCGGTAACCACCAAATTTAGCGCGGCGCGCATCACCCCGATAGGATCTATTCCCACATGTTCATAAAAACGGCTATCTTCTGTGGCAAGCAGCGCTTGTTGAAGGGTTAGTGGAATTTGTTCCAGTGTGAGTGGAACGCGGCGTTTGACGCCATATTGCGAAATTAATTTGCCATCGTGAGTGTAGATCCGCATTGGCGTTTGTAAACGCACATCCTTCAGTACATCTACACTGGGTAAATCAGGTTTGATATAAAAGTAAATGCCAACCAGAGTGGCAACACCGAGCATCGAACCAACGATGCCTATTAAAAATAACGTCTTGATGTACTTCACAAAAATTCAGATTCCGAGGCAAAATCGACGAAATGGCTTATAGTATAACAAAGGTGTCGACAGAATTACGTGCTGTTTCGAGGTCACAATATCAGCGTATGATGGCATTTATGTGTCGAGGATTATACGTAAGTGTCGATATTAGAACCATATTATTGAAAAAACACCGTATTATGACCAGCCTTACAGATTGTCATAAGCGATTACAATGGCGCGGGTTAACTCTTCCATGAAAGCATTGCTACAGAAAAAGGTGCCACCGATCATCGGTCTGGATATTGGCACTCGCTTTGTCAAAGCGGTTCTGCTGGAAAAAGCAGGCGACCAGTATTCGGTCAACGCCTTCGCGTGTGAACCGATAACGGGTAACGCGTTTACAGATCGTCAGGTAAAAGACTTCGACGCGGTGAGCAATGCGCTGAGAAAAGTCAAACTGGCGCTAAAGAACAAGAAAATCAAAGATGTGGCAATCGCGGTTGCAGGCTCTTCAGTGCTAACTAAAATCGTGCAAATGGAACCTGACCAAACTGATTATCAATTAGAAGGGCAAATAGAAGTTGAAGCCGACAGCCTCATTCCCTACCCCCTTGAAGAAGTCTATTTAGACTTTGAAGAACTGGGACCCAGCAAAACACACGTGAATAAGGTCAATGTGCTACTGAGTGCTGCACACAAAGATGTGGTGGACAGTCGCGTCACCTTGCTTCGCGAAATTCCGTTTGAACCTAAAGTGATTGATATTGAAGGTTATGCGGTGGCGAATGCAGTTACCACGTTTTACCCGACCAGCGAAACGGCTTTCTGTATCAATATCGGTGCAACGCTTTTACAAGTCTCAGTGATCAAAGAGGGCAGTGTTGTTTACAGTAAGGAGCATGTTTTCGGCACTGATGCCTTGCTACAGGATATTTGCATGATGCAGGGCCTTGAGCGCGATGACGCGCAGGCACAATTATTAGCAGACACCTTGCCCAAATCATGGCGAGACGATACGTTGCCGATATTTTTGTCCAATCTGCAACAACAGATCAACCGTGCGATTCAGATGTACATCAGCACGACACATGCGCAGCGTCCGCAAAAGTTGTTGATTTGTGGTGGTGGTGCGGTCATTGACGACATTGCATCGCTGCTGTCGCAAGACCTTGGTTTAGCGGTTGAAGTATTCAATCCGCTAGCCAATGTGGCTATCGATAAAAAAGTTAACGCAGAACAGTTACAAAAATTGGCACCTCAGATGACGATTGCACTGGGGTTAGCTAGCCGGGGGTTTTCACCATGGCACATATAAATTTACTCCCTTGGCGTGAAAATCTACGCCAACGCCAGAAACAGCAATATCTGGGTGTGCTTTTTATTACTGCGGTGTTCGTTGGATTGATTTTCTGGTTCGTCGGTGCAGCTATCGATCAGCAAATACGCAATCAACAAGCCCGAAACAATTATTTGCAAGACCAGATTAATGTGCTCGATGCGCAAATCAGCCAGATCAAAACCATTAAAGATGCCAAAGCGGCCATCGAACAACGCATGGCACTGATTGAACAGTTGCAAACAAGCCGCAATGTTGCACCTAAAGTGTTTGATGAATTAGCACGCATTGTTCCGCCAGGTGTGGCATTTCGCTCGATGACACGCACAGGCAATCGCATTGATATTGACGGTATTAGTGATTCCAACAATCGCCTATCGGATTTTATGCGCCGCTTAGAAACGTCCACTGTGTTCACCAATGGCGTCCTGTCTTCTATTGTAGCGGACACAACATCTACCGATGCGGTGAGTGAGTTTAAATTAACGTTTACCATTAGCCCCGAGGTCGCACCTGTGATGGTCTCTACTACTCAGGGGAATGCGCAATGAAGTTTGACGTTGCTAAACTGAAAGAGATGAATGAGCTGGATTTCGAGAACGTCGCAGTCTGGCCTTTTGAAATCAAAACTGTCGTTGCCGCGGTGTTGGCCATTATCGTCGGCATTCTCAGCTACCACTTGATCATTAGTGCAAAGTTGCCGGTTTTGGATAAAGCCGAGCAGCAAGAAGTTGAGTTAAAACGTACGTTCGAGGCTAAATATCGCATTGCGGTTAATCTACAAGCCTATAAAGATCAGCTTGCTCGCATAGAGCAAGACTTTAGCTCAATGCTTAAATCACTACCCACCAGCAACGAAACGCCAGGGCTGCTCGACGACATCACCTATGTCGGCACAAGTGCTGGGCTAACCTTCCGTTTGCTCAACTGGCAACAAGATGTGCCAAAAGAGTTTTATACTGAGCTGCCCATCGAGCTTGAAGTGAGTGGGTCGTACCACGAATTTGGTAACTTCGTGTCATCGATTGCCAGCTTACCGCGGATTGTGACATTGCATGATTTTGAAATAATCAACGAAGCGTCTGGCCTTCGTCTGCAAATGCAAGCAAAGACTTATCGAACTGCTGTGGCGAGCAATATGGGTAACGCTGCGAAAGCCGGGGGTGAGCAATGATGAAACAGGTAGCATTGCTAATCGGCGTAGGTTTACTCGCGGCTTGTACGGCAGAAACCAGTGATTTGGTCGCTTACACCGAGCAGGTTAAAGCAACGGTGCAGGTTAATATTGAACCCTATCCGGAATTTGCCTCACAACCCGCATTTGATTATTCTGCAGACAACTTGCGTAGCCCCTTTGTTCGACCCCGCGCCGTAGAGCAAACTGTCGCTGAAGTGGCCAAACCGAATTGCTTACAACCGGACTTTGCTCGCGCGAAAGAGCCGTTAGAGCGTTATGGTATCGACGCAATTTCGCTGTCAGGTATGTTTGTGAGCAACAACAAAACATGGGGGCTGTTTAAAACCAACGATGGCAGCCTACATAAAGCCAGTGTTGGTAACTATCTAGGCTTATTTAACGGCAAAATCACCGACATCTCCGGTGAAAAGGTCACTATTTCTGAACTCCTTCCAGATGGCGCTGGCTGTTGGCAGAAGAAACAAACTACATTGACGATGGCGTCATTAGCAGGGGAAAACGATAATGTCTGAGCGATTCATTTTTAATAAAAAACTGGGCCGAAATCGCCGCAGTAAATGGTATTGGATGGCATTGTCGGTGGTATTAATGACCGCAGGTACGAGTGTTTGGAGCCAATCCAGTGCGCAGAACGTTGAGTTGTTGGACGTGAGCGCGGAGTTGAATAGCGTGTACCGTGCCAGCCTTGAGCAGATTGATTTTACCCGGCAAGCCGACGGCGCAGGCGTGATCAAAGTTGATTTTGATAATTTACCCACTAACCCTCAGCTCATTGAGTCAAAAGGTAAGATTTCGATCACTTTGCCAGCGACCAAGTTAGCCGATGATCAGTTTGTACAAATTGATGTGACTGAATTTGGAACGCCTGTCACGCGCATCGAGACTTTTCAGGATAACGCCGATGCGCGCTTGGTAATGGAATACGAAGGCCAGGTGAGCACACGCCTGAGTGAAAAAGACAAGCAACTTAGCGTTTTCATTACCCCGTTGTCGGCCGAGAAAATTGCCGAACTTGAACAGCAATCAAAGTACAAAGGCGAACCGATTTCGCTGGATTTCCAAGACGTTCCAGTGCGTCAGGTTTTACAGATCATTGCCCAGGTTAACGGTTTCAACCTTGTCACAACCGACACGGTAACAGGCAACGTGACCATCAGCTTAACGGCGGTGCCGTGGGATCAGGCTCTGGATATGATTTTGAAGATCAAAGGGCTGGATAAGCGCTTAGAAGGCAATATTCTTCTCATCGCCCCTTCCGAAGAACTGACTGCCAGAGAAACACAAGAGCTTCAATCACAGGCTCAGGTTCAAAATTTAGCCGCCCTGAAGTCTGCCAGTATTACCGTGAATTATGCCAAAGCCGAAGCGCTGTCAGGCATCCTAAAAAATGGCGACGGTGGTATTTTGAGTAGCCGTGGCGCGGTCAGTGTCGACGAACGGACTAATACATTATTAATTCGCGATACGCAGGAATCTATCGATGAAGCACGTCGTGTGGTTGCCGAGCTTGATATTCCGGTTAAACAAGTATTAATTGAATCTCGCATGGTCACCGTTCGCGATAACGTTGATGAACAACTCGGTGTGCGCTGGGGGTTTTCTGATCGCCAGAACGACGATGGCGTGTCGGGTTCGTTAGAGGGTGCCAACACTATTTCCGGTGGCATTATTCCAGAGCTAGCTGACCGTTTGAACGTGAATCTTCCGGTCGCTAACCCCGCCGGTCGTATTGGATTTCAAGTGGCGAGTTTGGTTGATGGCACCATTCTCGATTTAGAACTTTCCGCACTGGAATCTGAAAATAAAGGTGAGGTGATCGCTAGCCCGCGTATTACAGTCGCTAATCAGCAGGAAGCGTATATTGAGCAAGGTACTGAAATACCCTATGTTCAGGCGACCTCCAGTGGTGCAACATCGGTTGAATTTAAAAAGGCCGTATTGAGCCTCAAAGTCACCCCACACATTACCCCGGATAATCGTATTATTCTGGATTTGGTGGTTACACAAGATACGCGTGGTGAAACAGTTCAAACGTCGACGGGGCCGGCGGTAGCGATCGACACACAGGAAATCAGTACACAAGTCTTGGTGGAAAATGGTGAAACCGTCGTACTTGGTGGTATCTTTCAACAGGTTAATACCGATGACGTGACGAAAGTTCCGTTGATGGGTGATTTACCCGTGGTTGGCGCACTATTCAGAAACACGTCAACCATCTACCAGAAGCGGGAGTTATTGATTTTCGTAACACCCAAGATTATGGCTGAGCGCCCTTAGTAGCGTGAGCGAATCGACAAGCAAAACCAGATTGAATGCTTCTATAGCCACGATTTTCGTGGCTTTTTTAGCGCATTTGTCGGCAATGCTTGCATAATGGTCAACTTAACTGAGATAATCCCGCCCTCGAAATTTTTACCGAGGTCTGAGGAGTCGTGCAATTGGGCGATTTCCAATACGCACGAACGAACGGGTAGCGCATAGAATCATAGCTCGCTATCCGAGTATCAATCTAAGTTGTGAATTAAGCGAATATGGCTGAAAAACGAAATATCTTTTTGGTAGGCCCGATGGGTGCGGGTAAGAGCACTATCGGTCGACACCTCGCAGACGAGCTCCACCTTGAATTCTACGATTCTGACCAAGAAATCGAGCGCCGTACCGGTGCCGATATCGCTTGGATCTTCGACCTTGAAGGCGAGGACGGATTCCGTCAACGCGAAGAAACCGTGATCAATGATTTAACCGACCTACAAGGTATTGTATTGGCAACGGGCGGGGGTTCAGTAGTGAGCAAAGCAATCCGCAACCGTTTATCGGCGCGTGGTATTGTTGTTTACCTACAAACTACCATCGACAAGCAGGTGGCACGCACACAGCGTGACAAACGCCGCCCATTGCTACAGAACGATAACCCAGAACAAGTGTTGCGCGATCTCGCCGGCGAACGTAATCCGCTGTATGAAGAAGTGGCTGACTATGTTGTAGAAACCGACGACCAAAGCGCGCGCGCTGTGGCCAATCAAATCATCAATAAAATTGGATTATAAATTGCGCTAAGCGCAGTGTTGAGGAGCTCACCCATGCCGTTGGTTACTGTTAATCTGGGTGAGCGCAGTTACGACATCCACATTGAAGCTGGGTGTTTATCGCAAGCGGCGTCTTTACTAAGTACTCTCACCTTCAAGAAAGCAGTCGTGTTGTCTAACACGACTGTTGCACCGCTATATCTCAGCCAGTTAAAAGACGCGCTGACCGCTACAGAGCTAACCTGCATTGAAATTCCTGATGGCGAACAGTACAAAACGCTGGCTCAGTATGAATCGATAATGACCACATTACTCTCATCGCATGTCTCTCGGGATACCCTGCTTATTGCGCTGGGTGGAGGCGTTGTCGGCGATCTATGTGGCTTCGTTGCAGCGACCTATCAACGTGGCATTCCGTTCGTTCAAATACCCACCACGCTGCTGTCTCAGGTAGACTCATCGGTGGGCGGTAAAACAGCGGTCAACCACCCGTTGGGCAAAAATATGATTGGTGCGTTTTATCAACCGGCGGCGGTTATCATCGATCCGCAAACACTGCGCACCCTCCCC
Source organism: Alteromonas oceanisediminis (assembly GCF_018474025.1). Classification (GTDB taxonomy): domain Bacteria; phylum Pseudomonadota; class Gammaproteobacteria; order Enterobacterales; family Alteromonadaceae; genus Alteromonas_E; species Alteromonas_E oceanisediminis. Next base: position 277,183 of record NZ_JAHCTA010000003.1, read on the forward strand.
CCGCGAGAATTTGCAGCCGGTATGGCAGAAGTCATTAAATACGGCATTATCTACGACGCTGAATTTTTCGGTTGGTTGGAAGACAATGTGAGTACGTTAAAACAGCAAGATCCTGCGACGTTAGCGACGGCCATTCAGCGTTGCTGCCAAATCAAGGCTGATATCGTTGCGCAAGACGAACGCGAGGGCGGTATTCGTGCACTACTTAACCTAGGTCATACCTTTGGCCACGCCATAGAAGCTCAACAAGGCTATGGTAATTGGCTGCACGGTGAAGCAGTTGCAGCTGGTATTATCCTTGCTTGCAAAACCGCAGAGCATGAACTTAACTTTACAGTGTCAGAAACCCGTCGTGTAGCGGCGCTATTAAATGCGTTTGAACTGCCCACCGCCGGGCCAGACGATATGAGCTATGACGATTACATGCGTCATATGAGCCACGATAAAAAGGTGCTCGACAGTAAAATCAGGTTCATACTGCCGACGTCAATAGGCGCGGCGATTGTCACTAGTGATGTCCAACAGGATACGTTAACGGCGGTGCTGACTCACCGCTAAACCAAAAGGTAAAGCAGGTGAACGCGGTTTACTCCGAACTCCATTCTCGATTAAATCATCTGGTGAATTATTCGTCGCAACTGATTTTTGTCAGTAGCAACACGATTTCTGAGCAGCAGCGCACGCTGGAAGCCTTTATTGCTGAGCAAGATGAACACACTGAAGTGGCGTATATCTGTGCAGAACCTCACGAGCCATTACAAAGTTATCGTCGTCAGCTATGTCGGCAACTGATCGGTCAGATTGCCGGCAGTTTTGTTCGCCCTCTTAACGAGTTGTTAGTCACGTTAAATCATCACGACGGGCCCGTACTGATTGGTATAACGCAAGCGCAAAATCTGCCAAATGAGTTTCTTCAGGAATTGTGGGATCTGGTTTTGCAAAGCCGATTCGCCTCAAATAAGCAGCACTTAAACATTGTGCTGCTTGGTCAGAGCGCGTGGGCCGAACAAGCACAATCATGGCTACCTGCTGAGAACACGGCCACGCCATTGCTGCTAAGCAGTGAGTCGGTTCAGGCGCCGAGCACAGAACTCGACCAGCTCATTGCGCAGAAACGCGCTGCGTTTCAAAGCCGTATTGCAAAACGCCAGCAATCGACACCGGTGGAAGCCGATGTGGCACTGATACGAAGACCTTGGTTCAGCGGGTTAGTCATTTGCCTGTTTCTGGCAAGCTTCTCTGCATTGCTAGCTTGGCAGTATCCCGACAAGATGCGAGATCTACTGGGCTTCACTGCGGTTGAACCGAGCGATAGCTCAGGTCATGTCAGTCAACCTGAACCGACTGCGCCTTCGGTGTCGGTCGAGCCTGAGGTTGCACCGTCGGTGGAGGAGCCAAGTGAACCGCTTACCGAGTCTCTTTTGGTGACGCGATGGGGTGAGTCCACCGATGCTCGCGAGACACTCACTGAGCGTGAGGCAGGCTTTACTAGCGCAGAACCACAGCAGGCCGATACCAGCGTGGATGCTGCGCCGCCGTCTGAGCAACCGCTTGAAACTTCCACCGTTCCTGTCAGTCAACCGCTAAACACCGAACAAAGCCCATCGAATGGAGCCAGCGAACCAGTGCCGACGACTCAGATGGTTGAGGAACCAACACTACCAGCCCTACCTCAACTGGAACAAAATCAGTTTGTGATACAAATTGCCGGCATGCAGAATATTGAGCTTGCGCGTGAGTTTTTAAGCGACAATGAATTACTCGACAAGGTTTGGGTTTATCAAACCCAGCGTTATGGTGGAGACTGGTGGGTGCTGGTGTTCAATCAGCGGTTTAATAGCCTAGCTGACGCTCGGTCAGCAATAAGCAACTTACCAGCGTACAATCAGGAAAGCGCCCCGTTCGTTAAATCGGCTCAGCAGATCGCGCGCGAGCGACCTTAGCGCTTGTTTGCGTTAGCCAGGCTCGCTACAATTGACGTACTTTAAAACGCCAGTTGTAATGCGCGAATGAAAACTCAAAAGACCCGTGCTTTCTTAAAATGGGCTGGCGGCAAATACACGCTCACCGAGCAAATAACTCAGATCCTTCCAGACGCCGAAAAGCTGGTAGAGCCTTTTGTGGGTGCCGGTTCGGTTTTTCTGAATAGCGATTACGAACGCTACCATCTGAATGATATTAACCCTGATTTAATCGCCCTGTATACGATATTGAAGCGCCGCCCACAGCAATATATTAACGATGCGAGGCGCTTTTTCATCACGCAAAATAACCACGAAAGCGCTTACTACGCATTGCGGGAACGCTTTAACCATAGTCAGGATGACTACGAGCGAGCGCTACTGTTTTTGTATCTGAATCGCCACGGTTATAACGGGCTGTGCCGGTACAATCGCTCTGGGGGGTTTAATGTTCCGTTCGGTCGGTATGTGCGCCCTTATTTTCCTGAGCGGGAACTGGAGTATTTCGCAGCCAAGGCCAAAAAAGCCACTTTTACGTGCCTACCGTTTAATCAAATTTTTAAGCGCGTGCGAAAAAATGCAGTTATTTATTGTGATCCGCCCTATGTGCCGATTAATACAACGGCGATGTTTACTGACTACTCAAGTAACGGCTTTAGTCTCGACCAGCAAGTGGAGTTGGCGCGGCTTGCAACACATGCGTCGCAGAACCGTGGAATTCCGGTATTGATTAGCAACCATGATGTTGATTTCACACGAAACATTTATCAACATGCCGAGATACGTGGACTTAAAGTGAAACGTTCAATTAGTCAAAATGGCGCAACGCGTGTGCCTGTGAGCGAGCTATTTGCTTATTTCCGCGGTCATGCAACAGTGTAGGGGAATACTTGTTACACCGGCACCAGCCAACTGACTAACAGCGCAAGGGTAATTACCAACACAGCGACAAGAACGACACCAACGATAATAAATGGCGCTACTGATGTTTGCGTAAAGTCGCGTTGATAGTTTGCGTGGCTCTGCACACCGAATAAACTTGCGATAACGCTCACTATTATTTGCTTTAATGACGGCTTGCCGCCGTCAGACTTTTCAGCACTGAAGGGAAACACTAAAGTTGACTGCTAGGGCCACGATTGAATGAGTCATTAGAGGATGAGTCGTCAGAATACAGCAGCTCGAGCAGATCGAGGAAATGGAACTGATAATTTGTGGACTTCCCTACCAGCCAATCCGACCAACTCACTTGTTCGGATAACTTTTGTACGCAGGTTGTTTGATGTTTTTCTGAAACATCACCTTGCTGACAGTTTACGTTATCAGAAAATTGAACATTGCTCGGCTTCGCGCTCATTGCTAATACCAGCAATGCTGTGCCAGCAGTGGCGAGTAGTACTTTGCCGTTTGACTTCCGATTCATGGCAAATCCCCAAAGATTAGATTGCTTAAATTATACTCATTAATTTAATTTACACAATAAAAAACACCGAGCACGAGCTCGGTGTTTTTTCTGCTAAGCAAAGTACGCCAGGCAAACCTTATAAACTAAAGGTTTTACCCACCGTAAAATAAAGCGACTCGCTGTCGTCTAAGTCGCTGCCGCTAACGACCAACGCAACACCTACGTCAAAGCCGGCCACTTCGGTGCCGTAGCCAAACTCACCGTATTCACCGTCAAATTCACGACCGTACTTGCCAAACGTCGCATAGAAGCCCTCATGGGCAAAAGTCAGTTCAATCACTGAGTAATCCGACTCTGTTGCGGCTTCGTTGCCGACCTCACCGTCCCACTCACCGATGCTGTAGGCTAAGCTTGCGAAACTATACGACAAACCAAAATTAAACTCATTATAGGCAGAATCAAAATCACCTGTGTACTGGTAGGACGTAAAGCCCACACTCATACCTAAACCGTTGTCGAGCTCGGTGCCGTAACCGCCGTACAAATCAACCTCTAAACCATCTTCGACTTCAGCAGCCCAGGTGCCGACGAAAAAGCCATCCTGTTCGAAATCGACACCCGCATAAGCTGATGCTGATTCAGTCTGTTGGATACCGCGAAAATGGTAATCTGACATAATCCCTGCATTGGCAGACCATTCCGCGAAGGCAGATTGGCTAACCATTGACGCACTCAATGCGAGTACAGTTGATGCTGCTAAGGTGTTGAGTTTCATGTGTATTCTCCGTTGATGTGTTAACTGGTACTGTTTTCTGTCTGTATTTTTTATGTGCCGGATATCGACGTTTATGCCTGTTCCATACGCAAAACCAGTGCCGCTTTTTTAACCCATTTGACTGCTGAGTGACAAGCTCTAATTTATTGTTTTTACTTATATTTATTGCGATCTCAGGATTAGACTCACAAACTAAAAGCGTTGATATTGCACCAATTGCTATCAGCCGCACCACTCTGGTGCCATTAAATCTGCGGTGCTCTCATTCTCTGTATTTGGTATCATCTCAGGCTCATTAATGACTGAACTAAGGGTTATCACGTGAATTCTCCTTACCTTATTGCCCCGTCCATTTTGTCCGCTAACTTCGCTGCGCTAGGCGAGGATGTAGAACGGGTTATGGCGGCTGGAGCTGACATCATTCATGTTGATGTGATGGATAACCATTATGTTCCCAATCTAACCTTCGGCCCCATGGTGTGTAAGGCGTTAGTCAAACACGGCATTACCGCGCCTATGGATGTTCATTTGATGGTTGAACCCGTGGATGATTTAATTGAGGCCTTCGCCGAAGCGGGTGCGACTTACATTAGCTTTCACCCTGAAGCATCAAAGCATGTGGATAGAAGCCTGCAGCTAATTCTTGGTCATGGCTGTAAACCCGGTTTAGTACTCAACCCGGCAACCCCACTGAGCGTACTTGAGCATACGTTGCACAAGATTCATCACGTTTTAATCATGTCGGTAAACCCCGGTTTTGGCGGCCAGTCGTTCATTCCCGAGACACTCGCCAAAGTGCAACAGACCAAACAAATGATCAGGGCGCAGAACTGCCAAACTCGGATCCAAATTGACGGCGGCGTAAAAGTCGATAATATTCGCGCCATTGCAGAGGCGGGGGCCGATATGTTTGTCGCCGGTTCTGCTATTTTTAATCAACCTGATTACGCCAGCGTGATCAAACAAATGCGCGCTCAACTCGCGTCATTACAATCAGCTTAGAAGTGTATTTCAATGTCATCAAAACCAATCGTTCTTAGTGGGTGTCAAGCCTCCGGTCAGCTTTCCATCGGTAATTACATGGGCGCCCTGCGTCAATGGGTCGCTATGCAAGAGGAGTACGATTGTCACTACATGATTGTAGATTTACACGCCATTACGGTTCGGCAGGATCCAAAGGCTCTGCACACCGCGTGTTTAGATGCGTTGGCGCTTTATGTTGCATGTGGCTTGGATCCCGACAAGAGCGCGATTTTTATGCAGTCACATGTACCCGAGCATGCGCAATTGGGTTGGGTATTGAACTGTTACACGCAAATGGGTGAATTGAACCGCATGACGCAGTTCAAAGATAAATCCTCTAAGCACAGCCAAAATATTAATGTCGGTTTGTACAGCTATCCCGTGTTGCAGGCAGCCGATATTCTGATTTATCAGGCCAACTGTGTGCCCGTAGGCGAAGATCAGAAGCAACATTTAGAATTAACGCGCGATATCGCCACTCGATTCAACAATCTCTATGGCGATGTGCTCACTATCCCTGATCCGTTCATTCCAAAACAAGGGGCACGGATCATGAGCTTGCAGGATCCGAGCAAGAAAATGTCTAAGTCGGATGATAATCCGAAGAATGTTATCGGTCTGCTTGAAGATCCCAAGAAATTAACCAAAAAAATAAAAAGCGCCGTGACCGACTCTGATGAGCAAGCACGAATTTACTTTAATGTGGATGAAAAGCCCGGCGTATCGAATTTGTTAACTCTGCTGTCCTGCGCGACAGGGAAATCAATCGATGCGCTTGTACCGCAGTATGAAGATAAAATGTATGGTCATTTAAAAAGTGATGTTGCCGACGCGGTTGTCAGTTTGTTGGAACCTATTCAAGCGCGCTATCAGGCATTGCGATCTGATCAGTCAGAACTCGAGCGTATTATGCGTAGTGGTGCTGACAAAGCTCGTGAGAAAACGGTCAATACACTGGCTAAAGTGTACGAGGCAGTGGGTTTTGTGCCGCGCGTTAAGTAGCTCTGTACGTGCTTTTACTGATTGATAATTACGATTCGTTTACACACAATCTTGCACGTTATTTTGTCGAGCTGGGCGAGTCGGTCAAGATTGTCAGAAACGATCAGCTTACGTGCAACGACGTTGCAAGGCTGCAACCGGATTATATTGTTCTTTCTCCGGGACCGTGTACGCCGGATCAAGCCGGCGTGTCTCTGTCGGTGGTTGAAAAGTTTGCCGGTCAAATCCCACTGCTAGGAGTCTGTCTCGGTCATCAGGCGATCGCACAGGTGTACGGCGGGAAAATTGTGAGGGCAAAATCAATCCTACACGGCAAGGTATCGAGCGTTAGGCACGCCGACACGCCCTTATTCACAGCGGTCAATAACCCCTTTGTTGCCACGCGGTACCACTCGCTGGTTGCTGAGCCAGCAACATTTCCGAGCTCATTGCAAAAAACCGCCTGGGTCGAAGCCAGCGACTGCACAGAGGCAGACGAAATAATGGCGTTTGAGCACAGTGATTTGCCGGTATATGGCGTACAGTTTCATCCTGAATCTTTGCTCACTGAGCAAGGGCATCAAATCCTCAGTAATTTTTTGCACCACCCGCAAAATACGCTTTTATAAGCACTTGCTCTTGGTATCCCTTTGAAAATAAAGCTATGATATTGATAACAATAGGCATTACTCCCACATGAATACGCGCCACGAAAATCAATATCAAATATTGCTGCATCGCTTCAACTGCCTGATGGTGTCTACCGCGAAAGCCAACCATTTCGCAGGCAAAGAAAGTATCAGTCGTGTTACTTATGAAGAGTCAGAGCAGGGCTTTGCGCGTCGCGAATTACTCAATGTTGAAAAACAAGCCATTGAAGACCGCAAGCGCAGAGAAATTGATGAAGGCTCCTACGTTGACAGCGTCCGCAATCAGTTCCATCGAACATTGCTGGTTCATTTTGAGTCTCAAATCAGCGATGTGCCTTTTCTGTTTAATGAGGTACTGGGGCTCAACGACGCATTAGGCGAACTGCTTGACATGCTTGCAACTAAAGCCTGTACCGTCAGTCGCTTAGAGCCACTTGCAGCACGTGTTCCCTGGTTGTATGACGAGCTACTGAAAGTCGTTAACGCTCCACAACATCGGCGCAAAGATTCTCGCGGTAAAGTCATTGTTGTGGAGTCATTGCGAACGGCATTGAGTTTTATCAATATCGACAATCTCAAGTTGCTGCTTCCGACATTGGCATTTCGCCGCACAATCCCTCAGGTGACGGATCCTTACCCCAATATTAAGCTGCGCGCCCATCAATATGCCGTAATGACCGGGTTGACCGCTCGTGAGTTAGCCAAACGCGCCGGTGTGCGGCCGAATGATGCGTTCGTGCTCGGTGTGTTTACGGGGCTGGGTCGGAATGCGGTAACACGCCTCTATTTTAAATTGTTTGAAAAAGTAAAGCGCAGCGAACTTGAGCGAGCTCAGCAGGAGCAAAAACGAGAGTTACATGATGCCTTGACCAAGATAACCCCGTCGAGCAATTTTTTAATCGCGTTGTGGAACGACTTTTCAGCGTCAATCACCGCACAAACCATTCAGCACATGCAGCTTCGTCGGGTGTTTATTAACGATGCTGCAAGCGCTCTGGCTAGTCAGGAATCGCTTGAAGAGCTCCCGCTTGCAAACCTTGTGAGCCAAGCCAGTTGTTACGCGCAATTTCGCATGCTTTCCAGCCACAAGCTGTTATCCACTGAAAAGGAGCATGCTGAAGCAAAAACGTTACTGCGTAAATCCCAACTTAACCCAATGGATATAGAACGGCTCAAGCACCTCGATCTAGCCAGCTTACCTCTTATAATTAACCCTGAGTTGGATAATGCCTGACTAGGGCGAAAAGTGTGGATTTTGAGGACTCGACCCAAGGGCTGGGCCTGATTCTTCCATCAAATTTAAATTTTTTTTCAAATAAGTATGCAGGTTCACGGTTAGACTGAGCAGTTTACCTACTCAAATCTCGCCTAACCGCGGGGCGCGCCCTCAATCCCGACAACATTCGGTATAGACCTCGATAGTTATGCACATTTTGTGCAACATGCTGCATAAGCCCTTTATTTTCAAGGACTGAGAGCAAAACGAGGCAGACAAAACAGCAAAGTTTTGGCATACTAGTCGGCTAGTTTTTATGCGTTTTAGTGTCTATCCTGACGATTCGCAACGATTAAAGAGGTCAACGCAATGAATGTTACTCGTGAAATGTTTAATGATGTAATGGTGCCTAATTATAATCCGGCCAATATGGTTCCGGTGCGTGGCGAGGGTTCGCGCGTGTGGGATCAAGACAATAATGAGTACATTGATTTCGCTGGCGGTATCGCGGTTAACGTATTGGGTCATTGCCACCCCGAATTAGTCAAAGTATTACAAGAGCAGGGCTCCAAGCTTTGGCACTTGAGTAACGTATTTACGAATGAGCCAGCTATCCGTCTTGCTAAAAAGTTGAATGATGCCACGTTCTCTGAGCGTGTTTACTTTGCCAACTCTGGGGCAGAAGCCAATGAAGCCGCGCTTAAATTAGCGCGCCGGTTTGCACTGGATCATTACGGCGAACAGAAAGACCAAATAATTTCATTCAAACAAGGTTTCCATGGGCGGACATTTTTTACCGTGACTGTTGGCGGCCAAGCGGCTTACTCCGAAGGCTTTGGTCCCAAGCCCGGCGCTGTCGACCATTGCGACTATAATGACTTAGCGGCGTTTGAAAAGCTGATTTCAGATCGTACCTGCGCTGTGATGATGGAGCCGCTGCAAGGCGAAGGCGGGATCATCAGCCCTGACCTTGAGTTTGTAAAAGGCGTACGGGCGCTGTGTGACAAACATAATGCGCTGTTGATCTTCGATGAAGTGCAATCTGGCGTTGGCCGCACAGGTCATCTATACGCCTATATGGGCTTAGGCGTCACTCCAGATATTTTAACGACAGCGAAATCTCTCGGTGGCGGCTTCCCAATTGGAGCAATGCTGACCACTGAAGCCATTGCAAAGCATCTCAAGCCAGGTACACACGGCAGCACCTATGGCGGAAACCCACTTGCTTGTGCGGTCGCCGAAAAAGCCTTTGATATCGTCAATACACCGGAGGTGTTACAGGGTGTTGTTGAGAAAGAAGCTTTATTTCGCAAGCATCTAGACCGGATCAACGAGAAGTATAATGTGTTTGCTGAAATTCGCGGCAAAGGTATGCTGTTAGGCTGCGCGCTAAACGACAAGTACAAAGGCAGAGCTCGTGATTTCATGATGGCAGCAACCGAGCATCACCTGATGTGTCTGGTAGCGGGTGCCAATGTGATCCGGTTCGCCCCTTCACTCGTGATCCCGAATGAAGATATTGAGACGGGACTAGAACGTTTTGAACAAGCCGTTGCTCATGTGGTGAATGCAGACCAAGAATCTGCTGCCTAAGTAACCGCGGAGTACAATCAGTATGAACATCATTCGCCCCATACGGCAGAGCGACTATGCTGCGTTGCACGCGATCGCTCAAGAGTCAGGTATTGGCTTTACCTCCTTACCTGTTAACGAAGGTCTGCTGCGACGTAAAATAGAGAAATCGGAGGCGTCTTTCGTCGACGGCGTGACTGAGCCGGGTAATCAGAGCTATCTGTTTGTGATGGAAGACACAAGCACGGGCAAAGTTGTCGGCACCACAGGTATTGAAGCGGCTGTCGGGTTGGATGACGCCTTTTATCATTATCATGTTGGCAAGGTCGTGCATGCCTCTCGTGAACTGAATATTCATAACACCGTCGACATACTGACCTTTTGTAACGACTATTCCGGTGTTACTGAGATTTGCACGTTGTTTTTACGTGAAGAAGCACGCCAAGGCTGTAATGGTCGGTTTTTATCGAAGGTGCGGTTTTTGTTCATGATGGAGCATCGCGAACGCTTCGCCGATATCATCATTGCTGAAATGCGTGGTGTGAGCGATGAGCATGGCCGCTCACCGTTTTGGAAGTGGCTTGAAGAACATTTCTTTTCGATGGATTTCCCGACAGCGGACTACCTGACCGGTATTGGCAATAAAGTATTTATTGCTGAATTGATGCCTAAGTATCCTATTTATACCAGCCTGCTATCACCCGAAGCGCAGGCGGTGATTGGCAAAGTGCATGATAAAACGCGCCCAGCGCTTAACTTGCTTGAACAGGAAGGCTTTAGTTGTCGCGGTTACGTGGATATCTTCGATGCCGGTCCCACCGTCGAGGCGCAGCTGCAGAACATTCGCACGGCGCAAGCCAGCAAAAATATGCCCGTACAAATTTCTGCTTCTATCGATGCAGGCTCCACCGATGATAAGCAAGTTGTTGAATGCTTTGTGATCAACACGTCGATAACTGATTTTAAAGCCGTAACGACCTCAGTTAGCGTTGATGAAAATAACGGCGTGGTGAAAATAAGTGCCGATGCAGCACAAGCCCTTAACGTCACTGACGGCGAAAACGTTCGTTTTGCGCCAGTTCGATTAGGAGAATAATTCATGACAGCGACACACTTCATTAATGGTCAGTGGGTCGATGGCAACGGCCACTCGATTAGCTCAACTGATCCTGCAAAAAATACCCCAATATGGCACGGGAAGAGTGCCACGAGTGACGACGTTAATAGCGCTGTCAATGCTGCCCGCAACGCGTTTGCAGCATGGTCGAAGAAATCTTTTCAAGATCGCTTGGCTGTCATCGAATCCTTCGCTGAACAGTTGAAAGACAATAAAGATGCGTTAGCACTAACCATTGCTAAAGAAACCGGTAAACCTCTATGGGAAACGGCGACAGAAGTTGGCGCAATGATAGGCAAAGTGGCGATTTCGGTTCGTGCCTACGAAGAACGCACCGGCACTGTCGAGAACCCAATGCCGCAAGGTAAAGCCTTTATACGGCATAAACCGCATGGCGTAGTGGCTGTATTCGGGCCTTACAACTTTCCGGGTCATTTACCCAATGGGCATATCGTACCGGCTCTGCTCGCGGGTAATACCGTGGTGTTTAAGCCCAGTGATCTTACCCCAATGGTGGCAGAGCATGTACTCAAGCTATGGGAGAAAGCAGGTCTTCCAGCGGGTGTCATCAACCTGGTACAAGGTGAAGTTGAAACGGGTAAAGCGCTTGCCTCACACGATAACATCGATGGCTTGTTCTTCACCGGCAGTTCACGCACTGGGAAGTTACTGCATGAACAGTTCGCTGGGCATCCGGGTAAGATCCTGGCGCTCGAAATGGGCGGTAACAACCCACTCATCGTGAAAGGCGTCAACGACATTGACGCGGCGGTACATGACATCGTGCAATCGGCGTTTGTCACCTCTGGCCAGCGTTGCACCTGTGCTCGTAAGCTGTTTTTAGCCAATGGAGAAGAAGGCGATGCCATTTTGGCACGCCTGATTGAAGTCACCAAAGCGATTAAGGTCGGGCACTACGATGCAGATGATCAACCGTTTATGGGGGCGATGATTTCAGCCCGCGCTGCAGCGCTTATGGCGTCTGCGCAGCAAGATTTGATTGCGCGTGGCGCAGAGTCTTTAGTCGAACTGGTGCATCAAGACACTGAAACTGGGTTTGTTTCGCCCGGCATTCTGGATGTCACGGCGATAATCGACAGCATGCCTGACGAAGAACATTTTGGGCCGCTACTGAAAGTAGTTCGATATGATGATTTCGATCAAGCCATCGCATGGGCAAATAAGACAAACTTTGGTCTGTCTGCGGGGCTATTGGCTGACGACAAGGCTGACTATGATCACTTTTTGGCACATATCCGTGCCGGCATTGTGAACTGGAACCGCCCCATCACCGGCGCGTCGAGTGCAGCCCCATTTGGCGGTATTGGTGAAAGTGGTAATCATCGGGCCAGTGCCTATTACGCAGCGGACTATTGCGCTTACCCTGTTGCTTCGGTCGAACTTGAGAAAGTGGCTATGCCAGCAACATTGAGCCCAGGCTTACATTTCTAATACAGGGATCAGACTTATGCATACTTCTGTAGAATCGCTATTTGACGCGTTGTGGCAAGATTACATCGCTATCACGCCGTCGGCGCATTCGGTTCACCAATTACTGGCCACTGATGACGAAGATATCATCAATGACCATGTTGCATTTCGGACATTTAACCATGCCAAAATCAACTTGGATAAGTTAGCGGCGCATTTTTTAGCGTTAGGTTATGAAGCAAAAGGCGACTACGACTTTGAATCGAAAAAGCTGACGGCCAAGCATTTTGAACACCCTAACACGCAATACCCCAAAGTGTTTATTAGTGAATTGCGCGTTCACGAACTGTCAGATACGGCCATAGATATTATTGACCGATTAGTTGCCAGCATTGATGAAGACGCAGCAACACGTACTGACTTTTTGTACTCAGGCACGCATTGGCGAGTCAGCGCAGAAGATTATCGAATCTTATTGTCTGAATCTGAGTATGCTGCGTGGATGGCGGCATGGGGATTCCGTGCAAATCACTTTACGGTCAGTGTTAATCAGCTTCAAAGCGGACTGTCGCTTGCCCAAGTGAATCAAAAGCTGAAAGATAATGGCTTTAAACTGAATACTTCTGGCGGTGAAATTAAAGGTGGTGAAGACGTTTTTCTGGCCCAGTCGTCAACGATGGCCGATCGTCAGCGCGTTGAGTTTAGTGATGAAACGCTGGAAATACCCAGTTGTTTTTACGAATTCGCGCAACGCTACACGCTGCCCAATGGAAAGCTGTATCAAGGCTTTGTCGCTGCGTCAGCCGACAAGATCTTCGAAAGTACCAACGCGAGCTGATCCTACTTTTTCATTAGCAGCGTCTGGTTTGCCCTGTTATGCTGTGTTTGTGTAAAACAAACACAGCATTTGCTTGAAAACGAGAGGATGTCTTATGAAGTATTATGGCTGGATTGCTACTGTCCTCCTGGTGCTGTCAGGATGTAGTTCGCAGAAAGTGACCACCGATTACGATCCGGATGTTAATTTCAGTGCCATAAAGTCGGTACAGGTTGTGGCTGTTGATGGCGATCAGTCCCCATCTGCACGGAATATTCAGTCCATGGTCGAAGCGGGTTTATTAGCAGCTGGCATCAAAGTTAATGAAAACGCGTTAGACACGTTACAGATCATCGCACAAGTCGAGCAACGTGAAAATGACAGCGCTTTTAGTATCGGGCTGGGTACCGGTTCATCTACGCGCAACACCTCTATCGGAGTCGGCACATCAATAAGCATTCCTGTTGGCGATGACATGTTGGACTATCAGGTGATCACCCTCGAATTAGTGCGGGGCGCTCAGATTATCTGGACGGCCACCGACAGTGCTCGCATTAAAGTGAGAGATGGAAAAGGTAAACAGGAAACGCAGCAGAAACTGGTGGATCGACTACTAGAGCATTTTCCTGTCATTACCGAACTCGAAGACTGAGTACTTACAGTTGCCGACCTACCGAGGGGTCGTCTATTGCTTGCATAATTCTTAACCTTTAATTAGAAACTCCATTGCTAATCGATTTTTCACATTAAAAAGATTGATTGTTCCAATTATCTTTCCCTCTCCCCGACCCATATTATTGTCTTCGAACTTAATACGCGGCGTGTGTTACTGATTTATCGTTACGCACGTTCAGCAATCATAATTTTACATTCGGAGATAATTTATGGCGCTAATTAATACTCAAATCAAACCCTTCACGGCACAGGCATTTCGCGATGGTGAGTTTGTTGAAGTGAGCAGCGAAGATATCAAAGGCAAGTGGGCGGTATTTTTCTTTTACCCTGCCGATTTTACGTTTGTGTGCCCGACCGAATTGGGTGATGTGGCAGATAAGTATGAAGAATTGCAAGCGCGTGGTGTCGAAGTGTATTCGGTTTCAACCGATACGCATTTCACCCACAAAGCCTGGCATGATGCTTCCGACACCATTGGTAAAATAAAATACACCATGATCGGCGATCCAACAGGAACGATCACACGCAATTTCGATGTCATGCGTGAAACCATGGGTTTGGCCGATCGAGGTACGTTCATCGTAGATCCTGACGGCATTATTCAGGCGATGGAGATTACCGCTGAAGGTATTGGTCGCGATGCGGACGATCTCGTTCGCAAGGTCAAAGCGGCACAATACGTTGCTAGCCACCCTGGCGAAGTGTGTCCTGCAAAGTGGAAAGAAGGCGAGCAAACGTTAGCCCCCTCACTAGACCTTGTGGGCAAAATCTAAGCATATCAACGTGGCGTGCGGGTACCCCGCACGCATTCTTTTTACGTCAATCGAGGAATAGGCACAATGTTATCCAAAGAAATATTGCAAGCTCTCACCGGATACGCGGAAAAAATGCAGCAAAACGTGAACTTTGTGCTGCAAACAGGAGAGCACCCAAAACGCGCTGAACTATTAACATTTTTAAATGGCATTGCCAGTGTCAGTGACAAGCTTACCGTGATTGAGCGAGATGACCCTCAGCTTCGTAGCCCCATTAGCTTTCTACTGGAAACCGATACAGATACTGGCATTCGTTTTTCAGGTATCCCCAGTGGTCATGAGTTCAACTCGCTCGTGTTGGCGATGTTGCATGCGTCTGGCGTGCCTTTAAAATTGGATGAATCTATCCAGCAATTGATTAAAAAAGTCGATAAGCCGCTTACGTTTGAAGTGTTTGTGAGCCTGAGTTGCCATAACTGCCCGGATGTTGTTCAGGCGTTAAATCAATTTGCGGTTTTAAATACAAACATAACAACCGAGATGATCGACGGAGGTCTTTATCAGGATCTTGTTGCTGAACGCGATATCCAAGGTGTTCCAAGTGTTTATTTAAATGGTAAATTATTTGCTAACGGCAAAGTAGATGGGGCAGCGCTGGTAAACAAACTCATTGAGCTTCACCCTGAACTCACCGACACCCCCATTGCGTCAAGTTTACCGACTCAGGATGTAACGGTTATCGGCGGTGGGCCCGCTGGTGTTAGCGCTGCTATATACAGTGCCCGAAAAGGCCTTAAAGTGACACTGATCGCTGAAACATTCGGAGGTCAGGTAAAGGACACAATGGGTATTGAGAATCTGATTTCAGTATCAAAAACCACCGGGCCTGAACTGGTGGGTAATTTAATGGCGCACTTAAATGACTATGAAGTCACCTTGCGTCAGCATGTCAGGGTAAAGTCCGTTGAACAAGGGTCGCTGAAAACCATTACGCTGTCATCCGGTGAGCAGATAACATCCAAAACCATTATTATTGCTACGGGTGCGCGCTGGCGTGAACTGGGAGTTCCCGGCGAAAAGGAAAATATCGGTAATGGTGTGGCTTATTGCCCGCATTGCGATGGGCCGTTTTTTAAGGGCAAAGATGTTGCTGTGATCGGCGGTGGTAACTCGGGTATCGAGGCGGCTCTGGATCTGGCAGGTATTGTTAAATCGGTCACGGTATTTGAGTTTATGCCAGAGCTGAAGGCTGACCAAGTCCTGATTAAGCAGGCCGAAAAGCGAGACAACATCACCATTATCAAAAACGCCGCGACGAAAGAAATTGTTGCTCAGAATGGTAAAGTGTCTGCGATCAAGTATGCCGACAGACACTCTGGCGAAGTTCATAGCCAATCACTGAACGGCGTTTTCGTGCAAATTGGCTTAGTACCCAATAGCCAGTTTGCAAAAGGCTTGGTTGATATGTCAGCGCACGGCGAGATTGTTATCGACCATAAATGCCACACATCTGCGGCCGGTATCTATGCCTGCGGTGATGTATCCACAGTGCCTTACAAACAGATAATCATCAGCATGGGCGAAGGCTCAAAAGCGGCTTTGGCAGCATTTGAGTACTTACTCGCGCACGACAGTGACGAAGTTGAAGCAACTGAAGCAATGGTTGCTGCTTAATCTTAAACGCGCCACGCCTTACATCACTGTAACCTTGGCGCTATTCATCTTCCGCTTCATCGGGGCTTGGCGGTTTTAACGCTGCACTGGGTAGCTCTAGCTCGATGCCATCAACCCGTTGAAGGCCGCGAGGAAGCTTATTACCGCGTCGTCCACGCTCACCTTTGTAGTGTTCCAAATCGGCTGCTGAGAGTGACATGCCGCGCTTGCCTGCAATGATCCGAACACTGGCGCCCTCAGGCACTACAGCTAATGTCTTGATGTACTCTTCACGACTTTTGGCACGCGAACTAGGAATATTAATAATTTTATTCCCTTTCCCCTTACCTAAGCTTGGCAGGTCTCGCAAAGGGAATAATAACATGCGCCCTTCTGTACTGATTGCCAGGCACCAGTCAGACTCAATGTTAACCACCCGCTGTGGTGTTAAAACCTTGGCGCCCACTGGCAGACTCAAATACGCCTTACCGGCTTTGTTTTTACTGACCATGTCAGCAAATTTTCCGACAAAACCATATCCTGCATCAGAGGCCATTAAATAAAGCTGTTCATCGGCGCTCATTAAGACATGTGCAAATGACTCGCCAGCGACCAGCCCGAAACGGCCCGTGAGTGGTTCGCCCTGGCTGCGCGCAGAAGGAAGCGAGTGAGCGTCACACGCATAGGCACGTCCGGATGTATCAAGGAATACTGCTTGCTGGTTGCTTCGCCCTATGGCGCTGGCGAGATAACTATCGCCGGCTTTATAACTCAAGCCCTGCACATCAACGTCATGGCCTTTGGCACAACGCGCCCAACCTTTCTCTGATAACACCACCGTCACAGGCTCAGATGGAACTAACTCTTTATCAGACAGCGCTTTCGCATCACTGCGCTCTACAATGGGGGAGCGACGATCGTCGCCGTAGGTCTGCGCGTCTGCCAACAGTTCCTTTTTAACCAGTGTTTTAAGCCGTTGGTCGCTGCCCAGAATGAGTTGTAATTTATCACGCTCTTCCGCTAGAGATTCCTGCTCACCACGGATTTTCATCTCTTCCAGTTTGGCGAGATGACGTAATTTTAGTTCCAAAATCGCTTCAGCTTGTTTATCCGATAGGCCAAACCGCCGAATCAATTCTGCTTTGGGCTCATCTTCGTTGCGAATAATCGCGATAACTTCGTCAATGTTAAGAAAGGCGATCAACAAGCCTTCCAGAATATGTAAGCGTGCCAGCACTTTATCTAAACGATATTGCAGTCGCCGCGTTACCGTATCTTTTCTAAATACCAACCATTCCGATAAGATGCTTTTCAGGTCTTTGACTTGCGGACGACCGTCAAGACCAATCATATTCAGGTTAACGCGATAACTCTTTTCAAGATCGGTGGTCGCGAAAAGATGTTGCATCAATTGCTCAGTATCTACTCGATTAGAGCGCGGCGTAATGACTAAGCGAGTCGGGTTCTCATGATCCGATTCGTCGCGCAGGTCGCTGACCATGGGTAGCTTTTTAGCCTGCATTTGCGCCGCAATTTGCTCAAGAATTTTACCGCCAGAAGCTTGATGAGGTAGGGCCGTGATAATGATGTCACCGCTTTCTTCATGATACACAGAACGCATCTTGATCGAACCCCGGCCCGTTTCATAAAGCTTGGCAATATCACTGCGCGGCGTAATGATTTCCGCTTCGGTGGGGTAATCTGGGCCTTCAACAATGCTCAATAATTCAGATAACTCGGTGCGGCTATTATCCAGCAGTAAGGCACAGGCCTTAGCCAACTCGCGCGCATTATGCGGCGGTATGTCGGTCGCCATACCCACGGCAATCCCGGTCACACCATTGAGCAATATATGCGGTAATCTGGCCGGTAGCACCAAAGGCTCTTGCAGTGTGCCATCAAAGTTTGGCGTCCAGTCCGCAGTTCCCTGCCCCAGCTCTGTAAGTAACACCTCACTAAACTTAGATAACCTAGCCTCGGTGTAACGCATCGCGGCAAATGACTTAGGATCGTCAGGCGCTCCCCAGTTCCCCTGCCCATCAATCAACGGATAACGGTATGAAAAGGGTTGCGCCATCAGCACCATGGCTTCATAGCAGGCCGAGTCGCCGTGCGGATGGAATTTACCTAGCACGTCACCCACTGTTCGAGCAGACTTTTTATACTTGGCGTTGTTGCTTAGGCCAAGATCCGACATCGCATAAATAATTCGGCGTTGAACCGGCTTAAGCCCATCGCCGATGTTTGGCAGGGCGCGATCCATAATAACGTACATCGAATAATTCAGGTAAGCGTCTTCAGTGAATCGCTGCAGCGGTAGCTGCTCTATCCCATCGGCATTTATCGTTATGTTGTCACTCATAGTATGGTAATGCTGTCTTTTTGCAGTTGTTTTAGTAACAATGAGGCTAGGGTTAAACTTATCATAAACCATCCGATGCCAGAGTGATATGCGCATTAGGGGTAAAAATGTCATTAATACTTTGTCGCATCGCGCGCGCGGTGATGCGTTATTTTTCAATACTGATAAGCCTGTTGGTTGCACTCCTCTGGGCAGCAAGCAACGCTAATGCTCAGCTCGCCGTACAGATGCTTAGCAGTGACGACCACATCAGTCTGTCAGACAGTTTTCTCATTTATGAAGAGCAACACGATGAACTCACGCTGAGCGACATCTTGCAGAATAAGTCTCGTTTTCGATGGGCAGGAAAAAACAACCCTAACTACGGTTTTTCAGAAAGAGGCGTGTGGTTACATACCCGCTTTGCGCATTTTACTGAAACCAATGACTGGGTCATTGACCTAAACTTCAGCCAACTGGATAAAGTCGATTTCTACGTGATGTCTGAGGGCGAGGTTATTGCCCAGTCCCAACAAGGCAAGTTGAGAGTCTTTCAGCCGTTTCGCATTCCCTCATTAAACGTCAGTATACAACCGGGCCAGACGGCTGAATTATTCATCCGAATACAAAGCAAAAATTCGAGCCTTATCGCACCCGTTAACATTCGCTCAGAAGCCAGCCACACACGAGCGATGTTAATCGATAGCGTTGCATGGGGCCTGTTTTACGGCGGCCTCATCATTTTGGCGATTTACAATCTCGTGCTGTTTTTCAGTGTCCGTGAGCCCAGTCTGCTCGCTTATGTGGGCTATATCATTACGGTACTGATATGGCAGTTTGTTTGGGGGGGGCACGTCCATCTGGTCGCAGCGGAAGGGTTGTCGCCGTGGCTAATTGATCATACCGGTCTGATATTCGTTTTCATTGGCGTGAGTAGTGGTATTTTCAGCGTGACCTTTCTAAACACCAAACAAAATGCGCCCCGATCTCATACTGTTGTGGTCGCATTGATCTATTTACAGGCTGGTTTAGGCGTAGTCGCTCTGTTGCCCGTGCTACCACCCATGGTGCTCAATGGCATCATCTATGGTGCTGCAATCCTCGCTATTGGCAGCTATATTGTGGCGGGAATAGAGAGTTACACCAACCAGTTTTTACCGGCACGCTACTTTATTTTTGCGTGGGGCTTGTTGTCTGCTGGTGCCATCGTGGGGCTTCTCAGTTTAGTCGGTGTACTACCGGCCAATCGTTTCACGGCCTATTGTTTTCAAGTCGGTGTATTTCTTGAAGCAGGCTTGTTTTCCCTCGCACTCATGGATAAAAGCCGAAACCAGCTAGAACGTGAGGTCGAACAAGCCACAACAGATTTGCGCAATAACATGGAGTTGATTGAAGAGCAGAATGCCCGCTTAGACATCGCCCGTAAAGACGCCATTAAAGCGAGCAATATCAAGTCGCAGTTCTTGGCTAACATGAGCCATGAAATTCGTACGCCGTTAAATGCCATCCTGGGCTTTAGTCGAGAGCTATCTCATGCGCAACTTGCACCGGAAAAGCAAGAGCAAGTGCGGATCATCAATTCGGCAGCAGATAATCTGTTAACAATAGTCAACGATGTACTTGATTTTTCTAAAATTGAAGCCGGTAAGCTGCAAGTGCACCGACAACCCTTTTCGCTGAACCAGTTACTTGAAGACATGGTGAGTATGATGGCGAAATCTGCGCACCAAAAACAACTTGAGTTTATTTTTGAGTTGTCGCCGCTCCCCAATAAATTAATCGGCGACGGCTTTCGCTTAAAGCAAATTTTGAATAACTTGCTGGGCAATGCGATAAAATTCACCGCACAGGGTTTCGTTGCTTTTACCGCAAGTGGGCGCAGTCTTGACCATGGCTTATATGAACTCACATTGAAGATTGAGGATACCGGAATTGGTATCAGCCGGCACGACAAGAAAAAGCTCTTTAACGCATTCTCTCAGGTCGATGATTCACTTAACCGGAATTACCAAGGCACAGGGTTAGGCTTGGTGATCTCTCAGGAACTGGTCAAACTCATGCGCGGGCAACTGACTTTGACCAGTACGCCGGGTCAGGGCAGTTGCTTTGTGATCACACTTCAGTTGAATCAACTCAGTGCACAATACTGTCTTTCTGAGCAAAATGAGTGGCGCGACAAGCACGTTGTGGTGTTTGACCCATTGCCGGTTTCACGCCATGCCAGTGCCAGCCTTATGCGTCACTTAGGTGCCACGGTCACCAGTATAGAAAGTATTGAATATCTCAATCAATTCAACAAAACCTCGGCCACCGTTGACTACCTGTTCGCCAGCTTGCCGCTCGCAAAACGTGAACAGCGAAATGATGTGCTCAGTTACCTACTCGATTTCAAAGCCAGTAAGCGAGTGCTGCTTTATTCGGGCGCAGACCCGTTTAACCATTACCCCAGTTTAAGTCAGCATTTCAATACGCAAATGCGATTGCCATTGTCACCGCAGAAAATTGATAGCCTGCTGCATAGCCCATCACAAAGTTCGCAAAACCCGCTGTACGCCAAACTCGCCTCGTTGCCTCGAATTCATGTATTGGCCGTTGACGATATGGAGATGAACTTAAAGCTGATCAACACCTGGTTGCAGAATACGCCTGTCAATCTAACGGTCGCTATCAGTGGTGCTGAAGCCGTGGCACTCTGTCAATCAACCGCATTTGACATCATTTTGATGGATGTGCAGATGCCGAATATGGACGGATTACAAGCCACCAAAATGATTCGCAAAACTGAGCACAATATCGGTACACCCATTATCGCTGTCACCGCGCACGCGTTTAAAGAAGAACAAGAGCGGCTTATGGCATCAGGTATGGATGATTACCTGCCGAAACCGATTGAAATCGGTCAATTGGTTGACCTGATTAACCGTTGGTGTGAAAACGTTGAGCCGACGCCCGAACAGATCCCAAGTTTCGATTGGGAGCTGGCTTTGCGGCGCGCGAACGGTAGTGATGACGCTGCTTTTGAGCTACTGGAAGCATTTATTCAGCAACTTCCAGATTGCATCGATATGATCAAAACGGCAGCACGCTCGAAAGATTTTGAGACACTATTGCAGCACATACATCGAATTCATGGTGCATGCTGCTATACAGGCGTGAGCCGGTTTCAGGCATTGTGTCATGACATAGAAAGTGATTTGAAACAAAAAAATATGGAGTGCGTTTTGACTAAAATCCCCGCGTTGTTGAAAGAGAGTGAAGTCGTATTGAGTGCTGCCAGGGCGCACCTTGATTCACGGTAGTGCCACCCAATAAAAGCGCAGATTTACACCCCAGTTGCTTGGCTTGCCCTCTCGGTTGTTGAATGGCTCAGCGCATCTGACTGCACTTTGTCGTGACAACTTCTTAGCAGAGTAACAAATTCACTCACAGGTCGGTCAAGTTCTGCGGCAGCAATATAAAGATCGTAGCCTAGCCGCTCACGCAACCGCTGGGTACGGTTCGCAAACATCGCTTGTACACCCCGCAACACCTGACCACTAGGTAACTTATATTTGTCGTCTTCGAGTAAATCAGAACCGGCACAGGTGCCCGTCGTACAATTGTCATCAGGGTTTTGTAGCAACAATGGGCGTTGCTCCATCAATATGTTGGTGGCAAGGCGTGGTGAAATTGACATGACCACGGGTTCAACGTCTTTTAGCCGAATTCCCACCATTTCCAGATCTTTAAGTTCTATTCCACGGGTCACACGCGGCGCATCAATGCGCTGAATATTATCCCAATCGACTTGCCATTGCCCGTTACGATGAAAATAGCATATGCCCTGTGGCGTGAGCTCAATACTGAAATTGGGCTCACGGATTTTAAACCAGCCCATCACAAGGCCAACAATACCGGCACTGGCAATAAATACGCCGGCAAGAAACAACACGGCAGGTAACACCGTCATAACAAAAAATGATAAAAGCAACAGGCCGCAACCAATCAGAACGGTGGTGATCCCGTTGCGTTTAGAAGACGCTCGAATGGTAATACTCTGTTCACTGCCAGACATACAAATACACCACCATCATGATAATTCCCCACAGCGCAATGTAACGCCAGCGTAAACACGTTTTACAGGATGTTCGCCACCCTGATTGAGCCTTTTTTTTGGCGGGCATGCTACCTCGTTGTCGTTGTGCACATCAAGGCACGTTGACCTAGCAACAACGTTACCTCACTTCAGTACGCTGCTGCAATCGGAACGGTTTATCGCTACACGGAAATTTGAGGATTAACGGATGTTGCTGGCTGCTCCTGCCGCGCGCGTCGAGCCGAGCGACGTCGACACAGCCATGCCACCAATGATGGCGTAAACAATAGCGACAGGATCACAGAAAACCCAACGCCTCCGGCCAATACCACGGCCAGTGGTGGCCAAAAAGACCCTTCACTGAATAACAGCAAAGGTATCAGGCCGCCAATGGTTGTGAATGTTGTCGATAAGATATGCCGGCTGCAGCTCATGGTTTCATGCATGATAGCATCGGTTTTACCGGCTTTAGCATCAGCATTGGCATTGATTGCAGCGATGACCACGATGGAGCCATTGATCGCCACGCCAATAAGCCCAGCACAGCCAAGCAGCGGATTGAAACCAACGGGCAATCCAGAAATCCACAGGCTGAAAAAACCAAGCCCGACTGACAGCATTGCCACAATGGCAATAACGCCAGCCATACGCACGCTGTTGAAGGTCAGAATGAGGGTTGTGATCATCAGTACCAGCAACACTGGCGCATAAGTGCCAAGTTGCCCCACCGCCTGCGCCTGCTCATCAGCATCCCCGGCCATTTTCAGGCGGTAGCCCTGTGGCAAGGTTATAGCGCCATTTAACAGTAAATCGCGCAGTTGATTTGACACATCAATGGCCGGTACATTCGGCAGTAAAAATGCCTGTACACGATTAAGTCGCTCACCATTTTTCCGGGTGATCCCAGAAATCGTTGCGTGCAGTGCGAAATCGCCCATCGCGGCAACGGTTGTTGACTGTCCCTGCTGCGTCAGAGCGGCACTGTTGAGGGGCTGATTAGCGACATCGATAATGGAACTGCGTAAGTTGTCGCCGATACGCACCCTGACAGGTATATCTTCAGTCCCTTCAAGCACACTGCCACCGCTTTGACCACGCAGCGCGGTCTGTAATTGGTTGGCGATAGACGTGAGTGACAACGCAGCCATTTCTGAGACATCGCGCTCAGCATTCAACCGAAACTCCGGTTCAGCCTGCGTAATAGAGGCGATGGATTGAGTAATGCCTGGCACCTTCGTCATCGCAAGCCGCACTTGCATGCCTAGTTCATTTAACGTTTCCAAATCAGGGCCAAAAATATCCACTTCAATGGGTGCTGCAATGGGAGGGCCTTGTCCAAACGCGCGCACCACAATCTGCGCTTGAGGAAACGCATCGCTGAGGCTTATTTGTAATTCGCCAATCATTTGCGCTGCATCGCTAATAGAATCAACCGTGACTACGGCGTTGGCAAAGCTGGGCGTATTGTCACGCGTCATCACCTGATTGTAGTACACCGAAGGCGCTGAGCCTCCTACCAACCAAGTGACCTGTTCGACGCTGTTATGGCGACGTAATTTTTCATCGATTTGTAAAGCCACTGACTCGGTATTGGTAATTCCGGTTCCGTCAGCGGTCCACACGTATATCTCAAACTGGTCCCGATCGGCACTGGGGAAAAACACATTCGCCAGTTGAGCGGATAAGACAAATCCACTTACACAAAACAACACAACCGCAGGGAGTACACGAACCGGATGCTCAATGGCACTTCGTAACAGCGCTTTGAAGGCAGTACTCACCGAAGGCAATTGCAAACCACCTCGATACCACGCTCGCTCAGGGCTGGCGTCACGCGAGAGGTATCGTGCGGCAAGTGCCGCTATGAGGGTGAGCGAAATAAATAGCGAACCGACTAAGGCCATGACCACACTGATGGCAATCCCGCCAATAAAGTCACCGATATTACCATTCAGTAAAAATACGGGCATGAAACCTAAAATGGTCGTCAGTGTGGATGCTAACAAGGGAGCGAACAAATGCCGGATTGTTTTTTCAAGCGCTTGCAACCGAGAGAGCGCGGGGTCTTGTAAGTTCAGACGCGTCTCATCGGTGATGACGATGGCATTGTCTATCAGCAAGCCAATGGCGATGATAATGCCAAAAATGGACATCTGATGAATTTGCTCCCCATAAAAACTCAGGGAAAAAAGAGCAAAAGCGGCGCACAGAGGTAACGCGAGTCCAACAATGATGGAAGCTCGCAATCCCATGAAAACCAGTACCACAAACATCACGACTGCACAGCCCATCAACAAGTTCTGTGACAACTCAGACAAGCGTTGCTCGGTGTACACATTTTGTTCAAACACCAATTCAGTCGACAACGACCCTGCAAATTCCTGTTGAAAATCAGTCGCTACCTGTTTGATCGCGCCGGTCCACTGGTCAACTCGCACCGTGGTTTGCATGCGGGCGGCAACGAAAATGACTTGTTCACCGTTGACATAACCAATATCGTTCATTGGTTGTTGAAAACGCCGATCGATAGTTGCAATATCGCCTAGCCGGAGCAATAAACCTTGCTGATTGACCAAGGGTATAGCGCGGATCATATCGAGTCCCGCTAAGGGCTCGGCCACTTGAAGGCGAATATTTTGTCGTTCGGTGTACACCACGCCCGCAGGCAGCTTAGGGTCGGCTGCAGTGATTGCTCGGCTCACATCATTGATGGTTAACCCGGTCGCACTGAGCTTTTGAGGGTCGATGCTGACGACAAACTCCTCACTGGGCTCACCGTAGATGCGCACCAACTCGGTACCTGCAACATTACGCAAGCGATCCGCCAGCTCACTGCTTAAACGAGACACCATAGTGAGTGAGGTGGTTTCGGGAAAAGCAGGTTTTACCGCGTAAAGCACGGTAAACGCGGTAGCGCCGCGCTTTTCATCCAGAATCGGATCGCCCGAACCCGCAGGGAATCGATGCGAGACCTCGGAAATCGCATCACGGATTTCGGAAAAAAGTTGTTCATTACTGTTATTGTCGACCCAATCCTGCAACTCGACAGCAATGACCGAGATTTCACTACGTGATGTCGACTCAATTTCTTTGATCTCATAGATTTCACGCAGTCTATCCTCAATCACATCGGTTACCAGCGCTTCTACGCGCTCGGCTGATGCGCCCGGATACGGGGTCAGTATCAGCATATTGCGCGTATCGATGCGAGGGTCTTCAAGACGAGGCAGGGTCGTCAATGCAGAGTAACCTGCCACCAGAATGATAACGAGGCCAAGAACCAGCAGGTGTCCACGACGGAAAAATAGCGTGTACCACGGTGACTTCATGCTTAATCGCGCCCCGCGACATCAGTTTCACTGACGCGTGTCACTGCCACAGCCTGACCCGGCGCTAGACGGTGAGTCCCTGAAACTACCACCAGCATCTCTGGTGCAATAGCACCGCGTATGAATGCAAACTGCCCGTCACTGTACAAAACTTCAACGCTACGGGCTGTAACCGTACTTTGCCCGTCCTGACTGACGGAATAGATATTCCACAGGCCGCGTAATCCATGGCTTAGTGCCCCGACTGGCACCCAGGCACCTGACTCTCTTACCTCGACCTTTACATCCAGCGATAAAAGATCGCCCGGCAATACATCAACCGTCGCAGCATCGGTCAATTCGAAAACAGCATCCACAGTCCGCGTCGATAAACGGCGCAGCTTACCAATCGCCTTAAGCACCGCAGTGAAATGGGTTGAGCCATCCTTAAGTACATAGGTTTCGCCCACGCTCACCTGGCTAATCAATTGCGCCGGCATCGGTATGCGTACATCCCTCGCCGTGGTAGCGAACAACTCAAACACTGGCTGCCCCTGACTGACAACAGTACCCTGATCAACAAATCGCGAGGTGATTTCACCATCAAACGGCGCAGTCAATGTCGACTTGGCAATATTAACGTTAACCGTATTGAGGTTTGCTGTTGCCTCTCGTACCGCCGCACGCGCCACGTCCAACGTTTGTTTTGCTTCATCCAGACGCTGTTGAGATTCCAGCTTGCTTTGCACCAACCCTCTGATGCGCTCAAAAGAAGACTGCGCCAGCGTTTGTTGTGCCTGCGCTCGCGTCACACTCGCTGCGGCTTGTTCGCGTTGGCTGTTGAGAATATCTTGATCCAGCGAAGCCAATATCTGGCCCTGCTTCACTACCGCACCATCGTCTACATGGACTTTGTTGACTAATCCGGCTCGCTCAAATCCTAGTTGCGCCGTGTTGCTGGATTCGACCCGCCCAACCACTCGCTGAATTTTTTCAAATTGCTGCTGCCATACTAACGTGGCGGCTTCCACTGTCGGCGGTGATGCCTGTGGTGCGTCACTTTGCGCCTTGCCGTAGCCTGCAAAAAAGAGCAGCACAACCAGCCCCGAAAAGCACACTGCCACGAGAGTGAACAATGCCTTGTGCGCACCAGACCGATGATCACTCATAAACAAACCCATTTTTTAACCATGTACGCCTTAACATTACTAGACCGACTAGTTCGATAATGCAAAGGGTAGTTTAAATATACTAGACTGTCCAGTATGATAATGAGAATTCATCAGTTTGTCATGATTGGAACGTACAGCGTCTACAACCCCAAATAGCCCATTATTTGAGCAAAAAAGACTCAAAAGCAACCCTGTTGCCATTGAACATAACAGCAATTTCAGTGGCGACTGTCTCAGAGATTAGCGCATGTTGATCTTTGCCAACAAATCGCGCCGCAAACCTGTTCTTTTGTTATCATACCATTGGGTTAAAGCTTAGTTCGGGCAGTTATGAATTCATTCACAGGGCAACACATACTTTCGGTCAATCAATTCGACCGCGACGCGATTTTACGTATTTTCAGCGTCGCTGATGCGATGCAGCCCTACGCGTTAAGGCAAAAGCGCACGACCGTGCTGGATGGCGCCATTTTAGGTAATTTGTTTTTCGAAGCCAGTACGCGCACGCGGGTGAGCTTCGGCACTGCATTTAATCTGCTGGGCGGTGAAGTCAGGGAAACCACCGGCATGAGCTCGTCGGCTTTAGCGAAAGGTGAATCACTTTATGACACGGCGCGAGTGCTGAGCGGGTATTCAGATATCATCACTATGCGTCATCCGCAAGCTGGCTCTGTGGCTGAGTTTGCGGAAGGGAGCCGTGTCCCCGTGATCAATGGCGGTGATGGTGCAAATGAGCACCCTACCCAAGCGCTGCTTGATCTTTATACCATTGACAAAGAACAGCGCTCATTAGGCAATCAAATTGACGGCTTACATATTGCCATGATTGGCGATTTAAAACATGGGCGCACGGTTCACTCCCTGTCAAAGTTACTGTCATTGTTCGACAATATCCAATTCACGCTCATCTCCCCTCCAGAGCTTGCCATGCCAGACAGTGTCGTGTCTGTGATGGAAAACCATGGTCACCGAGTCACCATCACTGACCAGCTGTCTGGGAGTGTCAGCGCTGATATTTGCTATCAGACCCGCATTCAGGAAGAACGCTTCGCCTCTCAGGAAGAAGCCAATCGCTACCGCGGGCGATTCCGCTTGAATAATGAAATCTACACTAAACACTTCAAATCCAATACAGTCATTATGCATCCGCTACCGCGTGATTCACGCGCAGAAGCGAATGAATTGGACAACGATTTGAACCTAAATCCGAATCTCGCCATATTCAGACAAACCGACAACGGCGTGCTCGTGCGTATGGCGTTGTTCGCTTTGACGCTTGGCGTTGACAATATCATCAGTCACTACGATCGCGATGTCGTGTGGCACAGCAATAAGAGACTCTAATTTTATGCAACAATCTGAAGCCCTTTTCGCCCGCGCTCAAAAAACCATACCCGGTGGTGTTAACTCTCCGGTTCGGGCCTTCAAGGCGGTAGGCGGCACGCCGCGCTTTATTGTCAAAGCTGACGGCCCTTATATTTATGATGTTGATGGCAATCGGTACATTGACTACATTCAGTCTTGGGGGCCGATGGTGTTAGGCCATAACAACGCGAAAATACGTGAAGCGGTGATTGAGGCCTCTCACAGCGGACTCAGTTTCGGTGCCCCAACAGAAGCCGAGATCCTTATGGCCGAGCTGGTTACCAGTATGGTACCGTCGATGGAAATGGTGCGCATGGTTAATTCTGGCACCGAAGCCACTATGTCAGCGATTCGACTGGCGCGCGGCTACACCAATCGGAACAAAACGCTCAAATTTGAAGGCTGTTATCACGGCCATGCCGACGCGTTACTGGTCAAGGCTGGCTCTGGTGCGCTAACACTGGGTGTGCCCAGTTCGCCCGGTGTACCAGAAGACTTTGCGAAACACACGCTCACCGTTGAGTTCAATAATCTAGACAGTGTTGCTCAAGCGTTTGAACAACATGGCGATGATATTGCGTGTATTATCGTAGAACCCGTCGCGGGAAATATGAACTGTATTCCCCCGGTAGAGGGGTTTCTCGAGGGGCTTCGTGCCATCTGCGATAAGTACGGTGCCGTGTTGATTTTTGATGAAGTAATGACCGGCTTTCGCGTCTCACGCGGCGGTGCGCAAGAGCGCTATGGCGTCATACCGGATCTGACTTGCTTGGGTAAAGTGATTGGCGGTGGTATGCCGGTTGGCGCTTTCGGAGGCAAACGAAAAATTCTTGAGCATATCGCCCCGACTGGCCCTATTTATCAAGCAGGTACGCTTTCTGGCAATCCTGTGGCAATGGCCGCAGGGCTCGCCGCGCTTACGCAAATTGGCGAGGAAGGTCTTTACGACAGTATTTTCAAAAACACAGAAATCCTAGCGAAAGGAATCACTGCTGCCGCTCACGCTCATGACATTCCAATGACCTACAATGTTGCCGGAAGTATGTTCGGGATATTCTTTACTGAAGTTGAAAAAGTCACGAATTATCAACAGGCTATTCATTGTAATACCGCACAGTTCAATACCTTTTATCATGGCATGTTAGCAGAGGGCGTGTATCTCGCACCGGCCTCCTATGAAGCGGGGTTTGTTTCGAAACTTCATGACGAAGCGATTGTCGAACAAACTATTGCCGCTGCCGACAAGGTGTTGAAAATGGTGGCAGCAAAGCATCTGTAGCTATCGACGAGAACCTGAATGAGCACCACATTATTGATAGTATTGCTCGCGCTGTATGGCGCAGCTCTTACCGCTGTCGTTTTTCGTCAGCGGGCTATCATGCGAAGGCGCGCTGAGCGAAGCGAAGCACGCCGTGCAGCCGATGCCCGTTCTATCAACAATACCAAACCGTTAACAGAGCTTGGTGCCGAACAAGTTCGTTTTCAGGAAAAGGCAGATGAAGCCTTACGCTTAACCCAAACATTTCAAAAGTTTGTGCCGCGACAGTTTGTTGAGCACTTTGCCAAGCACGGAGAAACCAGCTTAGAGCTCGGCCGGGCCGATGAAGACAATGTTGCGATTCTGTTTTGCGACATTCGCGGTTTTACGGGCTTATCTGAACGCATGCGCCCTCAGGAATTAATGAAGTTTCTCAATTCCTATTTTCTTCGCATGAACGACCCTATCCATCAAAACAATGGCTTTATCGACAAATTTATTGGCGATGCCATCATGGCGCTATTTGATCACCCCAATGGAACGGAATCCGCAAAAGCCAATGATGCGTTGAATGCTGCCGTGGATTTGCACCGAGCACTTGAGGTCTATAACGCACACCGTGCAAACAGCGGGTATCCGCCGATCAAGATTGGGGTTGGGGTGCACTACGGTGCAGTGATCATCGGTACGGTAGGGTCTGATGATCGCATGGATACCACAGTGATCGGCGACAGCGTCAACATTGCTAACCGCTTGGAAGCACTCGCGCCTGTGTATCATGCTGACATTGTGGTTAGCGAACAACTGCTCAAGACCGCGGCCAACACGCGGGTGAAAGCGCGCGTACTGGATTGGGTTAAAGTCAAAGGCCGGCGTACGCCGCTTAAAATTTACGAAATTTGCAATCACTTGCCTGAAGCTCAACGCACGGCGAGAATGCACACATCACCTTTGATCGATGCGGCCATTAGCGCACGGATTGAACAGCGCTGGGATGATGCCATCGCTGCAATTCAAAAAGCCATTGACATATTACCTGACGACCCGTTATTGCTTGACCACTTAAAAGTGTGCCAACAGCATCGCGACGCCATACTACCGGATAACTGGGACGGCGCACTCACGCACTAATGCGTGCGTGTAAAAATCGCTCATACTAACGCTCCAGTTCTGGCTGAGTCTTTATCGGTTTAAGAACGGCATGATTGCGAATGAAGTGAATAGAGGGTGCGAAAAAAGCAGCGCCTGTTTCCGCACTGACAAAATCAAGCAATCGGTCGTATTCGCCTGCATCATCTCCAAAGATGCGGCTATGCAGTAAGGTTTTGAACGCACTCGCACTGGAGGAAAAACTCACAAACATCAGTCCTTGCGAATGCATATCACCAAATGGCATGGATTGGTTAATCAAGGGCAGTGGTTCTCTGTCGGCGTCTGTCACACTCATTCTTACAAAGTGAGCGCTTGGATTGCTTTCTGGGCTGTCAGTGTGATGTTCTCTGGTCACGCCCATCACCTGTTCCTGCTGCCTGTCAGTCAACGTACTCCAGCGACGAAGATCATGGCGAAAGCGTTGCACATGCACAAAGCTGCCTTGACAGAATTCCGGATCATCATCACCAATCAATGCCATACTTTGTTTTTTCATACCGCGGGGGTTATTCGGTGCGATAAGAAAACCGGTGAGATCGCGCCCATCCAAATAGCGGAAAGCATGCACATCATCGACCAGTTCCACGTGCAGTCGAAACAGATCCATTATCGCCAAACCCAGTGCGTAGCAGATGTCTTGGCGGTCGGCGCGAATTTGAATAAACAAATCACAGGGAGTCGCCGGTGCACATCGGTCTTCGCACTGCATGTCAGGGAAAGGGTACAAATGTAGCGGGATCGCTTCTGGGTAGAGTTCTGGCCAATATTGTGTGCCTACCGCGATCACCCCGGTTACCATTGCCTCGTAATGCTCCTCATCGTAATGATCAAATAAAGCAAGCGTGCGCGCTAACTTCTCACGTATCGCTTGAGTATCGTCGTCTACTACATTCAGCAGTAAGTACTGGGCATGTAAATTAGGTTCGGCGCAAATGCCTTTTTGCGGCTGTGTCATGGTTGACTAAAATCCGGCTGCATGACCATCCTTTCGAGATTCAGAAGCGCCATAGTATACACCGGTTTTAAGATCACGCATGATCGCCTGATAACCGCCAAAAGCCCCCGGCGCATCACGTAGTACGTGAGCACGATCTGTCAGCCCTCGCCTTACCAAAGACGAGAAGCCAGATTCTAAACTGACATAACCACCGTCTTTCATCTTGTGACCGGTCGGCTCACTTGACCCGCTATGCAAAATGCGTGGTGCATCGCCAGCTTCTTGCAAGTTCATGCCGAAATCAATCATGTTAACCACAATTTGAGCATGCATTTGCGGTTGCGTGCCGCCCCCCATCACACCAAAACTCATGAATGGTTTGCCATTGCGGGTGATAAATGCCGGAATAATGGTGTGAAACGGGCGCTTGTTGGGTGCAAAAACATTAGCGTGACCGGCTTCCAGACTGAATGACTCACCACGATTCTGTAGCACGAAACCTAAGTCTGGCGGGATCATTCCCGAGCCCATGCCACGGTAATTGCTCTGGATCAGAGACACCATATTGCCTTGCTGATCAGCAACGGTGAGGTAAATTGTATCGCCTTCATAAGCTCCGGCTTCATAACGCGCAGCCGCTTTGTTAGGATCGATCAGCGCGCGACGCTGCTTGGCGTAATCTTTCGACAACAGAAAGTCGACCGGCGTAGCCGAGAATTCTGGATCGGCGTAATATTTCGCCCGATCTTCAAATGCCAACTTTTTTGCCTCAACAAACGTGTGCACATACTCAGCGCTGTTTAAGCCCATACTTTCAATATCGTACTGCTCCAGCACGTTGAGTATTTGCAATGCGGCGATTCCCTGACCATTGGGCGGTAGTTCCCATACATCATAACCACGGTAATTGGTAGAGACCGGCTCAACCCAGTTTGACTGATGCGCGGCAAGATCGTCGTAGCTGAGAAACCCGCCCTGCGCTTCTACATGAGCCGCAATCGCTCTGGCGATATCGCCTTTATAAAACGCATCACGCCCCCCTGTAGCAATTTTTTCATACGTGGCGGCAAGATGCGGGTTAGCAAAGATTTCGCCTTTTTTGGGTACATCGCCCGTGGGCATAAAGACGTCAGCAAAATTAGGGTACTCACCAATGCGTTTCTTATTCAGCTGAAAATAATAGGCTATGACTTCAGAGACCGGAAAACCCTCGCGTGCATACGTGATGGCAGGGGCTAAAATAGCTGTCATCGGAATGCTGCCGAAACGTTCATGTAACATGAACCACCCATCCACAGCACCGGGTACCGACACCGGCAGCGCACCAAATGAGGGAATTTTCGTCATGTCTTGCTGCTTGAAATAATCCAAGGTCAGTGATTGTGGCGATCGGCCAGATGCATTTAGGCCGTAAAGCTGTTTAGTTTGGGCATCCCAAACGATTGCAAACAAATCGCCACCAATACCACAGCCTGTCGGTTCAACTAAGCCAAGCATTGCATTTGCCGCAATGGCCGCATCAACGGCATTGCCGCCGCGCTTCATTACGTCGAGCGCGACTTGCGTTGCTAACGGTTGACTGGTTGCTGCCATGGCATTGCTGGCTAACACTTCTGAACGCGTTGCGAACGGTTGCCCGGTTATCCGATCATAGGCTGATGCAAACGGAACACACAGGAGTAAACACAAAAATGGTACGGTAAGTTTCATAGCAATCACTCTTTGGGCAACCCGCTAGACAGCGAATGGTCAATGTTGTGATTGTCAGAATAGCAAAAGGCTGTTTCGTAAAACAGCAATAAAAAAGCCCCGCTGTGCGGGGCCAACATCAGTGATCAGGCATTATTATCGTTTTTATACTGAGCGGCTTCGACCCGCTAGCGTTTGCCTGTCTAACTTCTTTTTTGTTGTCGCATTCAATAGCAAACTTAGCTGCGACCGCTGGTGAATTCAGGGTAAGCTTCTAAGCCACACTCACTGATATCCACACCTTCAAACTCTTCTTCCTCAGTAACGCGAACCCCAATGATGGCTTTGATAATGAGCCAGACAACGAAGCTTGTGACAAATACCCAAACAAAGATGGTGAGTGCACCAATTAGCTGCCCTGAGAAGGAAACATCTGCATTGGTGATCGGCACCAGTAGAAGGCCCAACAGACCAACAACACCGTGAACCGAAATAGCGCCTACCGGGTCATCAATTTTCAGCTTATCTAAAGTGACTATGCTAAATACTACTAGCAACCCACCCAGCGCACCGAACGCGGTCGCCTCGATTGGCGTTGGCGTAGACGGCTCAGCCGTAATTGCTACCAGTCCGGCCAAAGCGCCATTCAACGCCATGGTCAAGTCCGCTTTGCGGAACATGAGTCGCGCAAGGATCAGTGCAGCGACTAAGCCACCGGCTGCGGCTGCGTTGGTGTTCAAAAAGACCACCGCAACGCTGTTCGCACTTTCGACCGAGGCAGTCGCTAAAACGGAGCCACCGTTGAAACCAAACCATCCCATCCACAAGATAAAGGTACCCAGTGTGGCTAGCGGTAAGTTCGCACCAGGAATAGCGTTGATTTTACCATCTTTACCATACTTACCTTTACGAGCACCTAAGATGAGTACGCCTGCCAAAGCCGCTGCGGCACCTGCCATGTGGACAATACCCGAACCGGCAAAGTCACTAAAACCAAGATCGCCTAACGTATAAAGGCCGAAGACAGATTGTCCGCCCCACGTCCATGAACCTTCCATGGGGTAGATAAAGCCGGTCATGACGACGGCGAACAATAAAAATGCCCATAGCTTCATGCGCTCAGCAACGGCTCCGGAGACAATTGACATGGCAGTCGCAACAAATACAACTTGGAAGAAGAAGTCAGCCGAAGGGGCGTAGGTTGCCGGATCTTCAGCAACACCTGTTGCGCCATCAGCCATCAGTCCGTTCAACAAGAAACCGCCGTCGTACATAATGGCGTAGCCGCACACCATGTACATGATGCAAGCGATTGCATACAGGGCGACGTTTTTAGTTAAGATCTCTGTGGTATTTTTCGTACGTACGAGGCCTGCTTCAAGCATCGCAAAACCGGCCGCCATCCACATCACGAGGGCGCCGCAAATTAAAAAGTAAAAGGTATCGAGTGCATACCCTAGTTCAAATGTGATTTCCATTAGTGTGTTCTCCGCAAATCGTTAATCTGAGTGCTATAGCGCGTCGTTGTCTGCTTCGCCGGTTCTTATTCTGACGGCGTGGTTAAGGTCATAAACAAACACCTTACCGTCACCAATCTTGCCGGTTTTTGCTGCATTGACGATGGCTTCAACCAAACGCTCAACCTGATCATCAAGTACGGCAATTTCGAGCTTCACCTTAGGCAGAAAATCGACTTGATATTCTGCTCCGCGATAGAGCTCGGTATGGCCTTTTTGGCGCCCAAACCCTTTCACTTCAGTGACGGTCAAACCGTCAATGCCTATCTCAGAAATCGCCTCGCGTACATCATCAAGCTTGAACGGCTTAATAATGGCAGTGACTAGTTTCATGGTATTCTCCCAAACAAATGTTGTGTGTTTTGTGATCCGTTAAGCAGACACTCACAAATGTTATGCCAAGAATAATTATTCAACATTTCAATAGATTAGAGGAAAACGGTTCACGCAACGACGGGTAGATTGCACACTTTTGGTGCGGCAGTGCAAAATTGCACCAATGTGTTCGAGATGACGACAGGGAACTTTTCATTGTCTCTGCCGCTCTGAACGACGATGGAATTTTACCTAGCGCCCGATCACCCTCAGCGGTTGACAACATCAGTAGCTGTACAACGCTTTCCACTGGCGAAGGTTGTGTTGTGCTCGTTACTCGTTCATGCGCTTATTGTTGCCGGACTTATGTGGCTTGGTGATCGCCCAGAATCACTGCGGAGTACTCCCAATTCACGTAGCATCGATGCCACACTGGTGTTTGTTGAGCAACCTCCACCACCGCCTGCTGAAGTTAAAGCTGAAGTGGAACCGGAAGTTGTATCCCAATCGCCTCCCTTGACATCTCCCGGTATCGCCAGCGATACACCTGCCAAGGCCGAACCCGATGTCATTCAACAGGATATACCCGTACCAGAAGTCGAAACACGTCCCAGTCGTGAGCAGCGCTCTTCTGGCATTTTAAGTACGCAGCAATCAACGCAATCGTTTTTGCAAAAATACCATCAACAGCGTGTCGGCTCGCTGTCAGAGCAGCAAAGTCAGCAATATCGGCAGCAACAACGCTCTCCTAACCTTAACATTCCTACCCGTGCTGAGCTTGAAGAAGACGGTATGCCCGGCGAACCCATGGTGGTCGCCTGTGACGACACGGCGGCCAATGCCCTTCGCATTGTCGGTTCATTCATGGGCGGACGGATGCGTTGCCGCGATAAACCCGATATTGACCAATTTATACAGAAGCGCTTGAACAAAGAAACGCAGTAGCGTTTTTGACCAACTCGATTGTGAGATAGCCTAAATTTTAGTATTCACTTTGACTATCTTCATCACACCTTCGGCAACAGATTTAAAATATTCCTTTATATTCAATACGTTAAATTTTTTATTCGGCTTGGCACAACTATCGCAATAGTGTTTGCGACTTAGTAGTACAACTGCCAAGCAGTCACAAAAGCGCAGTTTTTTTACATTTAACTTTAAAGGAAAACATCATGACACGTTCACATTCAATCAAAACTGCTGCTATCGCCATTGTTGCTGCATTGACTTTATCAACCACGGCACACGCCGACGAAGTTTCTTTGACAAGCTATGTTGATTCACTGGTTGTCGAGCAGGTTCAAGAGACTAAAGCAGATATTCGCAACCAGTCAGAACAGGCGGTTTTAAGCGCAAGCCATCGTTTTAGCCTGACTGAGCAATCACCACAGGAAATGGTCGCTAAAGTCACAGTCACGTTTTTAGACAGCGCAGACGCTGAAATCATCGACAACGACGCTGAGTAATAAGGGGAAGCCTAATGATCAGTGAATGGACTTTACTTATCGTCTTACTCGTACCCATTGCCGGCATGGCAGTGGGTAGCGTAGCGATAGCGTTGTGGGCGCGTTTATCCAAATTCGGTCGCGCATTTTACTCACCGCTATCAACAGCAAAAACACGTCATCTGCACGGGGTGCTGCACGCAAACCGCTAGTCAGCAACCTGTGGTAACGAGGCTTAACCCGTTGTCTTCGTTATAATTAAGGTAGCAGTCATCGTTGCTCACGTTACCGTCTTTGTTCAGGTCGTAGCCAACGTAGCTGTCTTTGCGGCGCGTTAACCGAAACGTGAGGTCACCGTTAAGTTCAACCAGTTTGTGTAACTGATTACTTTCTACCGGGCCGTTAATAAACTTGAGTATGTCAGCCCCCTGCCGTGATGTCACATCGGGTGATTCAGAGGCATCCATGTCTGCAATACCGTTGCCATTGATATCAACCCAGACTTTACGATTGTTATCTGACGGTAGCGTGCTGTTGGGCAGCATTGATTTCAGCATCACCAATTCTAACGTAGTAGCAACACTCGCTTTAACGCCATTAAGTGCAGATATGCGTGCATCGGTGGTGAAGTTCACGAATCGCGGGGCGGCGGTGACGCTCAACACGCCCAGAATAATAATCACCAAAATCAGTTCGATCAGTGTAAAACCTGTATTTCTCATTCCTGCCTCTTGTCGCGTTACTCCACTGTAGTATTCGGCCCTGAAGATCAACGACTAAGCGATGTACCGACCACGGCAAGCTTTTCTCCGTCTGGACTAACGGCCAATCGCGCAGCATCTTTGATGTTAAAGGTAGTCAGATCCGCAACACGCTGCCAATCATTCTGCGCACTGGGAGCAATGCGCATTAATACATTATTCTGGATCATGAATATTGTGCCATCCGGTGCCCATGCATAATTCATATTGGGTCCGGTGATTTGTACCAAAGGGCGAACCGCTTTCGTGGCAGGATCGAGCGCTTTTATCCAGACCTGCTCATTCAATTGCCTGTGTACAAAGCTAAAGTTATCGCTATTTGGGATCAGGTGCGGTGTGGACGGCGGTGTGTTGCCCGCCACAAAATGGTACATACCGGTGCGTTGATTGACTAACGTCACGCTGTAACCGTAGCGCGACCAGTAGAAAAAATTATCGTTGCTATGATCCCAGGCGAAATAGCCAATCGGTTCACGATTATCCGTGTCTGCCAATGCCCAAACAGGGTTATTCAAATCATTTCGTCGGCCAAGAAAAACGCTACCATTGCGATCGCTCACAAAAGCAATGGACTGATTATCTGGCGATGGTGTGGGTGAAAACTCCGTTTCAGGTGAGTCAGTCAGCTGGTTAATCTCACCTGACGATAACACGTACTCATACACGTCAGTTTGATACTCATCGCCTCGGGAAAAGACCAGCGTATCACTGTTGGGTGTGAATTTAGGCTGATTGTCATAGCCCTTTCGCTGAGTAATATTTCGAGGATTACGAAGCGAGACATCTTCTTTCGTGCTAATTAAATCGAACAAAAATATATCGGTGTGCGGAAAGTTTGCTTTGGTTTTTTCATCCTCGGCGAAGGCGTTAGAGATTCCCAAGAATAAAGCCATCAGCAGCAAAGAGCTACTTAGCCATAGGACACTTTTATGCTGTAGGCTGATCAGTATTTTTTTCATTATCTGTTCTTTTTAAGACCAAGATACATCAATGTTAACCTATGCAACCGCATTGGTCGCGTTCGCTTTCACGTAAGTTTCATAAAACTGTGAGAATGTTGATATCACTCTCATCATCAGACAGGTCCTTGTTTGCCACGCTATCGCAAAGAATCTGTGATCACCACTGCCGCCGGCATCCAGCTCAGTTATGAAGACCGTGGCGCTAAATCAAATCCCGTGATCATTTTGATTATGGGGTTAGGAGCGCAAATGACGGTGTGGCCAGACGAGCTCTGCGACGGGCTTGCACAGAAAGGATTTCGCGTGATCCGGTTTGATAATCGCGACACTGGGCTCTCTTCGCAGTTGGATGAGCATGGTACGCCCAGTTTACTCAAGACATGGCTAAGCCGACGCTTACCCATTCAATCCAATATTCCTTATCAATTAGAGGATATGGCCAATGATGTGCTCGAACTTCTGCGCGCGCTCAACATAAAGCGAGCGCACCTTGTCGGTGCGTCAATGGGAGGCATGATTGCGCAAATACTTGCAGCAAATTATAAGAAAAAAGTTGTGAGCCTAACCTCAATCATGTCAACAATTGCTCCACCGGCCCTATCGGCTCCAACCGTTAAGGTGATGTTGAAGTTGGCGAGGAGACCACGACAGTCAAGTCGTGAAGCGGCCATACGGTATACCATGCGATTAAATCGCCTGATTGGCAGCCCCGCTTATCCAGTGGATGACATGACGTTGAGACAGCAAGCTACCGCCAATATTGAGCGCGCCTATAACCCGTCGGGCTTTAAGCGCCAGTTGGCTGCACTCACAGCCAGCGGTGATCGTCGGCACTTGGCCGCTAAGATAAAAGTACCTACGCTCGTCATCCACGGTGCCGATGACCCAATAATTCCGGTCGTAGGCGGTCATACAACCGCGCGTCTGATCCGGAAGTCTAAGCTGCGTATCGTGGATGGCATGGGGCATAACCTGCCCCCTGCATTAATCGACAAAATGACAAAATGGATTGCCAAACACGCTAAACGAGCGGATAGAAAAAGACTTGCAAAAAAATCGGCAAAGAAAAAAGCGCGCCAACCTGGGGCGTAACGCCCTTACAATTGCTTACAAAGTCACTACAACATCGACTATTGAGGCTTAGTAAACTTTTAAGAACGATAAATTTTAAACAGCGAGTTACCATGAAAATTTACTTAACCGTTTTTTTAGTCGCAGGCCTGAGCGCTTGCTCCTCAATGCCATTAGATCCTAATGCCAAACTGGTTAGATTAACCAACAATGAACCTACCAATGAATGCGTTTTTTTAGGTGACGTTACCGGTAATCAAGGTGATTTCTTCACAGGAGAGTTTACGTCCAACGCAGATTTGGAAACCGGTGCAAGAAACGATATCAAAAACAAGGCTTACAATATGGGCGGCAACGTTGTCTATTTACTTACGGAGCGAGCCGGACAAAGTGGCGCATACGATCCCAAATATGGTGGCGGAACTAGCCAGACCAATGTCACTCTGAGTGGCAACGTGTACCGTTGCCCTTAGACTTTACAGGCCTGTTCCGGCATTTTGGAAGAAACAAGAAAAACGGCTTTGAAACAAAAGCCGTTTTTTTTATAAGCAGCAAAAGTGTCTAATAAATGTGAAGCCGAGATAACAAAACGTGCAAAGGTGTGAATGTCTCACTTTTATAATCTCAGTTGTTTAGTGATGGCCTAAACCTCGCGTTCAAGGTAATCAAGTGAAAGAACAACGGGTACTTTCGAGCTTGAGAAACGCAGAGAATCGAGGTTTGAGGCGCTGCTGTATGGAGTTACTTATCCTGAGTCCATCAGGTTAACTAAAACGTCAACTCAAGACCTATTGAGGGAAATGGCTCTAGGCCAAGCTCTTTAGCTATAACAAAATCATCCGGTGTTTCATTACCATCTGGTTTAAAGAAATAGCCTGACACATTCTCCGCCCCTAGCGCATTTAACACGGCAAAGGTAACGGCAGCCTCTTGCTGGTAAAACTGAAATTTGTATTTTGCTTGAATATCCAGACGCGAATATATCGGTAGCGTGCGTGAATTTAGCTGGCCATATATCGGCAAATAGTTTTCAGGAAAGTCAGGGTTCGGTTTGATACCTGTAATAGGCGTGTACCTAGCCCCACTGCGTAGGCTATATTTGAGGCCCACTTCCCACTCGTCATTCAGATGGTAGTTCACGACGCTATTAACAATAACAGGCGTATCGAGATAGTATTCGGTTGTGCGCCCCGTGATTTCATCGGTACGTTCACTTTGCGACCAACTGACCGAAAACCAAGCGTTCCAGTCATTGTGCGGGGCTCTTTCAACTAACCATTCTATGCCATGCGCCTGGCCTGATAAGTCGTTTGTATAACGTAATTGCTCAGCATCGTTTGCAAGATCGAGTGCTCGTCCAAAATTTTCCATATCTTTATAATAAAGTTCAAGCCGAGTGTGCCAATACGGCGTAATTTGATATTCAGCGCCCGTAGCGAAATGCGTCGCTTTAACAGGTTGTAAATTGGGGTTGCCGACTTCATTTAGTACTTGGTCAACATTCGGGAATCGGCTATACGTCCCGGCACTCGCAAAGAGAGAAAGATTCTCAGTAGGCATGTAGTTCACCTTGACTCGGGGATGTGCAAATGTTTTTTCTGTAAAATCATCTCGCTCTATCCTCACGCCCAAATCCAGTCCAATCGTGGGTGACAACTGCCAGTTATCATTGAAATACACGGCTAGCACGTTCACTTGCACAGTATCACTGAGTTGGATGCGCTCTCCCTTTTGATCTTGGCAGTTGGTATCGTGATCCGTACAAAAATATGGGATAACGTCCAGCTCATAATCGACATCGTTTGATTGCGTGTCTACACCCAAAGAGATGTTGTGATCCTGAAACAGCTGCGTCTGATACAAAAGCCGTGTGTTGTATTGTGTGCTTTTAGAGTTGCTAAATTGTCCATTCCCCAACGACTCCCTTTCTTTTGATTTAACGTGACTGAACGAAGTACTCCAGTAGCTATGTTCTCCTGTAAACGACTCCCACTGGACGCCTTGGCTATCGAAGCGCGTGCTGATGCGTAGATCGCCAATCAAGTCAGGGTCAATACGGCCTTCTTCGGAAGCTTTCGAAATGTTAAAGCCCCCCGTGTCACTGGCACCGTTGACGGTAAAGGTTAGTTTTTGATCATCACCAATTAACCACTGATATTTCCCTTGATAGTCGTCGCTTACCGGGGCTTTGAAAACAGAGATACCCTCTTCTTCAGTGCCTGCAGGCAGAAATAAATGGATTAAACTTCGCCGATACGATGCGTAAAACGCCGTATTATCGGAGAGCCCTCCTTCAATCAATGCACCGGTTTTTAAGAGGCTAGCATCCAGTTTGACCGATAACGGTTGATTGCGCGGGTCGCGTAGTGTGACGTCAAACACCCCTCCCACGGCATTGCCGTAGCTAGGGCCAAATGCGGCAGCTTCTAAATCAAAACTACGTAGCAAATTTTTATTAAAAATGCTGTCGCCGAATAAATGATAGATGTAGTCGGTCGGTATCTGATCAACATAGAATGCGTTATCGTCAGGTGATGAACCTCTGACCGCAGGTTCACCGCCACTGTCTCCTCCGGCATAAACGACCCCTGGCATGCTGAAAACAGCGTTGAGCGGATCGCCATCTAGTCCAGCAATACTCAGCAATCGTTCCGTTTCCTCAGTAGGCTCAGTGTAGGCCTGATTACGCTTTCCGGTTATCTCAATTTTTTCAACATCTTTGAGTTCCTGGCTCATTTCGACGGACAGCGCTAAGTGAGGATAACAACTGATCAAACATCCCAGCGCGATTGATTGCGCTTGACCGGTCTTCGTAGGAATTCGTACGGGCATAAGTTTCTCCAGCAAAAAAGGTTATTGACGAGGAGGAACTTTAGGCGAGTCGTTATAGATGTTCTGTGTACAAATTGTTCATAAAAAGCGAGCTATTGGCTGAGTTTGTAATATAGTGTTGGTGAATAAAAATTAAGCAGCGCTTCACTTACAATTTATGAACAATTTGCACAACGACTATATTTTTGCATCTGATACACTTCTAATCCGTCGATAAACAGTTGGTTTTTCTAGTGTTTAAGCATGTTACTCCTTGGTTTACAGTGATTCTTGTGAGTTTTAGTTTGTCATTGCAGGCTGAAACGGAAATTGCGGATGAGTTAGTTTGGAATCTACAAATTGATCTGAGCGTAGTGTCGGATCCGACAGAATTGGTTGGGGTTACCCAAAAAGAAGAGAGTGACTTCGTTGAGTTAGCCCTTTACATGGACTTGTATTACAAAGGTTTTTTTATTCAAAGTAACAAGAATCGGACAAGATTCAGTAATTTCGGTGCTGAAATAGGCTATCACCTCTATGAAGAATCTAACTACGAAATCTCACTCGTGCACAAAAGCTATGCGACAGGGTTTGACGAAAATGAAATTTACGGCGAAGGCGCCGGTGAAGATGTGGTGCCAGAACTCGAAGGCATCAACTCACGATTCGATACATCCATGCAAGGACTCCGCTTTCTCAACTACACAGACAATAGATTATTTTGGGTTGATGTTGCCGGCGACCTGATCAGTGGGGAGCATCGCGGTTGGGCTGTTGATGCATTCTATCTATTGACCTACCAGCTACGAAACTGGGACATAGATGCAGGGATCGGAGCGACCTATTTTTCTGATAAAACAAACACGTATTTGTATGGCGTAAGCCCAAGTGAGTCGCGCGCACTCAGACCTGCCTATACGCCGGGCAGTGGCCACGTCTTTTCCGTAGAGGTCTCTGCCCGGTATCCACTTTCAGCGTCATGGGTGTTTAACACCGGGGTGAGTGTCAACCAGTATTCAAGTAGCATATCTGATAGCCCCTTAGTGGCGCGTGACACGGTGACCCGCTTTAAAGTGAGCGTTGGCTATGTTTTTTAATCCTGCGACTCGCCTTGGACATTGCCTGATCGCCATACTTTCCTGTTGTTTTTACTTTTTCTCTTTGAGGGCTTCTGCGCAAACCGAAGAGATTGGTGTGTTTGTTTCCCCCAACAATTGTGTTGCACTGACGAAAGGCCGGGAATGCTATACGCGGGCAAACATCACGTGGCGCACTCGAGTTTCCGGTATGTATTGCATTACCATTGATACCGATTTAACACCGGTGAAATGTTGGCAAGATGCACGCCGAGGCGAATTTGTTTATGAGATGTCTTCCAGCCAGAATGTCACCATCACATTGCATAGGCCCAATACCAACACATTGATAGGAACGGCTGTGATTGAGGTCAGTTGGTTGTATGCCGGCGATAATCGCAAACGCCGGTGGCGCCTTTTCT
Source organism: Alteromonas oceanisediminis (assembly GCF_018474025.1). Classification (GTDB taxonomy): domain Bacteria; phylum Pseudomonadota; class Gammaproteobacteria; order Enterobacterales; family Alteromonadaceae; genus Alteromonas_E; species Alteromonas_E oceanisediminis. The sequence continues at coordinate 320,891 of NZ_JAHCTA010000003.1, forward strand.
AACAGAGGTTAACAATGACTAATTACGGCAACATTTTACTTGTTGAAGACGATGCCTCTCTGGCGCAATGGGTGGTTGAGTACCTCAATGAACAAGGTTTCTCTGTCACTCATATTGGTCGCGGCGATGAAGCGGTTGACCTAATGCGTAGTACCGAATTTGATTTGATTTTACTGGATATCATGCTTCCCGGTCTAGACGGGATTGAAGTATGTAAGATAGTGAGAGGGTTTACAGATACGCCCATTATTATGATGACAGCCCGATCAGATGAGTTTGATGAAGTTATTGGTTTAGAGGTTGGCGCAAATGATTATGTTATCAAGCCGGTCAGGCCTCGCGCGCTGTTAGCAAGGATAAAAGTGTTACTGCGGCAAGACTCCAATCCCGCAGCGCATGCAAAGCCAAGGAATGAACTTGTATTCGGTAACTTACGTTTGGACAACAACGCTAAACAGGGGACGTTGGCCGATCGTGACCTTAATCTATCATCGGGGTTGTTTGATCTGTTGTGGCTGATCGCCACAAACGCGGGCACAATCACCACCCGAGAGCAGGTTTTTCAAACATTGACAGGGCGCGAGTACGACGGACTTGACCGACGGTTTGATGTCATGATTTCTCAGTTGCGTCGCAAGGTGAATGATGACCCCCAAAATCCAAAACGGATAAAGACAGTGTGGGGTAAAGGTTACCTGTTCGTCGCGAATGCCTGGAATGATTATGGTTAATGCACGCCAGCAAATCTGATGAGAAAAATCTATCTCGGGATCATTATCACTGTCGTTGGGTCGCTGATTTTCATTGGTGCTATACTTGATTTGTTAGACAGTGAAAGCAATCAGCAGCAAGCACCAAACGAACTTTCGTTTAGCCAGCAAATGTTGCTCGGTATTGCTACACAGCTAAGCCAAATAGAGCCGGAAGACTTGATTGACCAAACCGCTGAACGCGCCCGGCAATTCGACCTTAACCTTCACATTGTTCCTCTTTCAAGCGTCTCATTACCTGCGTCTCTACTGAGTATTCTGCAAGAAAAAAACGCGTTGGTATTAGAATCAGACAATCGAATGTTCGTATTCAACACGCTGCAAAATCACCCTGGTATGTTGCTACAACTCACCGTGCCCGCGAGGCAGGAAGAAAGCTATTTTACCGATATGATGATGACACTTGGATTATATGCAGGACTTATTCTGATGCTGTTTTTATGGCTACTTCCGCTCACATCCAGGCTTCGAAAGCTAACCGAACTTGCGGCTGAATTTGGCAATGGTGATTTGGGCAAGCGCATTCAACTCAGTCGATTTTCTTACATCGAGGGGCTTGAGCAGAGCTTTAATAGAATGGCTGCCAAAATCGAAACACTCATCGCAGACAATAAAATACTCGCTGGCAGCTTGTCTCATGACTTGCGCACTCCTTTAGCGTGCCTGCGCTTTGGAGTAGAAGCAGCAATAGAAACGCAAAATAGAGAAAAGCAAAGCATCTATTTACAACGTGTTGATAGCGAACTAACCCGGCTTGAGAATATGCTGGAAGCCTTCTTAGAATACGCCAGTCTCGAGCAAAGTGGTGTTAATTTAGTCAAGCAATGGATTGATGTTAAAGCTCTGACCTTGTCAGTTGTTGATGAGCTACAGCCACTGGCAAAAGATTCTGCAATCGAGTTTTCTTTTGCACTTAGTGCATATGACGACACAAAAATAAGAGTTGATGCGCACTGGGTGTACAGAGCGATCCTTAACGTGCTTGGCAATGCTATCGAGCATGCCAACAACTGCATTACAGTCGAACTGTACACCTCTGGAAATACCGTAACTTTGGCTATCCACGATGACGGTGATGGCATTGAAGGGTTTCAGAGCGAGTTGCTTTTCGCACCTTTCCAAAAAGGCGATCAAAGTCGAAATCGCGATCAACAACACTACGGGCTAGGTTTGGCTATTGTCAGTAAGGTGGTTGAATGGCACAACGGCCTTGTCTCAGCGTCTAACTCGACTAAATTGAGAGGCGCCTGTTTTGCAATTCAATTGCCTATCGACTAACCGTGTCCTAGCGCTTTTTTAACGTCCGGTATTTGGATCTACACTATTCGCCTCATGGGTATTGCTTACAATTACCCTACAATCCTTCACTAAGTTCAAACAGATAGGACCAATAGCCCGCTATATACTTCGCAGCTTGTATTACTTTGTGAGAAAAAACATGCAAAAGTTGTTATATATCGTTGTTCTAAGCATTGGACTATCAGCCTGTGGGGGCTCTGACCCTAAAGTCACGCCGCCCGCCACCACCGATCCCGAGCAATTTATCGCACTACGCAGTGCGATCGAAAGTGACCTGTCAGAAAACGATGCTGGTGCAGTATCGGTTGCTATCTATCAAGACGGAAAGGTTGTATTTGCTGAAGCTTTCGGAAAGAAAGTAAACGGAGGAACCGAGGCGGCGACACCGCAGACTCTGTTTCAACTAGGTTCGACCACCAAAATGTTCACCGGACTAGCCACTCTTCAGTTTGTCGAGCAAGGATCGCTAACTATCGATGACAAACTGGTAAATGTGTTACCGAACGTACTCTATCCAAGCGCCGATTCACTCACTTGGCAAGATATCAGCATTAAACACTTGCTAACACATCAAAGTGGACTGCCAGATCGTTATGCAGGAGAAACGCCTGATGTCTCTTTGCTCACCTATATGGCTTCCACATACCCTCAACTGAACGAACAGATGAATCCCCCCGGTATTTTCCACAACTACAGCAACCCCAATTGGTCGTACCTTGGAGCATTGGTGGAATATCTCGCTCAGAAATCGTTTGCTGACTACATGAGCGACAACGTTTTTCAGCCACTAGGTATGACGCGCACATTTCTAAATCGTGATGACGCAATTAGCGACGGAGACTATGCGCTTGGCTTTCAAAAAGGTGAGAACGAAGGCTATCTGACTGACATTAATCAGATCCCAGCTACGCCTGCGGTGGTGCCCGCAGGCTCTGAGACATGGTCGACCCCAACACAGCAACTTAAGATGGCAGAGTTCTTACTGAATGGCTCACCCAATATCCTGTCAAATCAATTGCGTTCGACAATAACCGAGCGGCATGTTGATCAAGAAATTGGTGGTTTACCTCTACATTATGGATTTGGCATCTACGTCGACGATGGTTTTTTACATGACGGTAAATGGTATCCGGTTAAAGTCTGGCAGCATGGAGGAAATACATCAGCATACACCAGTTTATTTTGGGTACTTCCAGAGAAAAAAATTGCCGTCTCGATTATGAGTAGCGGTGGCTTTACCAGCTTTGAGTCAAGTATGCTTGCAGCACTGAAGTCGGTGACGGATTTACCGTCTCCTCAAGACATACCGTTTGTTGAGCCCAGTGAGCAAGATATTCAAAATCACTTGGGCACCTACAAATTTGGCAACTTCACCGCCATTATCGCTGAAGGCAACGAAGAGTTACAGATCACCCTTCCAGAACTGGATGTCGTTGGCATTCCTTATGAGCCAACCCTCAATCTACTTGGCGATGCTACCTTCTTAGGCGTCATCGAAAATGAACAAATTCAGTTTACCTTTCTGCCAATCACAGAAGGCGGTGAGTCTGTCTATTTACGAAATCGACAGTTCGTTGGCATCAAAGACGGTTATTAGGTGAATTTGTTCCCTATAATTGTGAACAGGGGCGTAGGCTGAGTGCGCCCCGCGGTTCGCACGTGAATGGGCTCGCAACCTATCGATAGCGATACCAATACAGTCACTAAAAATTAAATGGATACCTGATGAATCGACTCTTTCTATCTGCTGTTGTGGCGCTAGGACTATTTCAACCTACCGTTGGCTTATCAAACAGCTTAGAAGCTAAAGTTAGCGATGTTGTAACACCTTTTTTAAAAGAAACTGGCATCCCTTCAGTTTCCTACACATTTTTTGACAACAAAGGGATCATTATTTCAAACGCGCACGGTAGATCGGACCTGAAAAGCAACAAGCTCGCTGACAAAAACACTTTTTACAATGTGGGTTCTAATTTCAAGATATTTACTGCGGTAGCTGTCATGCAAATGGTTGAGCAAGGTCATGTAAAACTTGATGACCCGGTCATTGACCATTTGCCTTCAACGATTCCAGAACTAAATAAATATCCAGATAATCCAATTAAAATTAAGCATCTTCTTAATCATTTATCCGGGATTACAACAGGAGCATGGCTATCGAAGGCCTGGCGTCCACAAGATTATTACACGAAGGAAAAACTATATAATTCTATATTGGTAACTGAGACGCCAGGAACGGTTTATCAGTATTGCAACATCTGCTATTCGATTGCGGCAGATATTGTCGAGTTTTATGCTAAGCAGGCATTCGAGGATTTCATATTTGAAAACATCTTAAGACCTGCTGGAATAGAACATCGTGGATTTCTTTATCCCAAGCCCTACATGTATTCAGATATGGCATTTCCTTATAATGTGAGATTCGGTCAAGCTTACATCACTGACTTTTACATAAGCACAACAAAACCTGCTGGAGGCGCATGGTTTAGATCTGAAGATTTAGCTAACGCCTTACGCTTTATATTTTCCAAACGAAAACTTTCAGCACTCACGCCAAAATCAGTGGATGTGCTAACAACAGAGTATTCGAAAATTGAAAACTACGATGGTGGCTACGGTTTGGGGGTTGGTATAGAGCATTACCCGTCCGGCACTTACCTGTTTCATCAAGGCTCTTTGCCCGGATACATATCGCAATTCATCTTTGATACGTCTTCTGGTAAAGGACTCGTGATTTCTGCCAACGCAACTGCAAATCAAGAGACTGCCGATCAGACGGTTTGGCTAAGGAATCAACTTTTTTCAATGGTTGTACCTGAATTTGAGTTTCCCGACAAAAATTACGAGATTAAACCAGAAAAAAGAAGCCCTCTTAGTGAGGTTGAACAAGAAATACTTCCATCCGCAGAAGGTAAATACTTTTCAAGTGAACTCAATGTGTTTATGGAAATACAAAAGGTTGGAGACCAGTTAGTTTTCAAAAATCCTGTTGGACAGAGTTTTAATTTAGCGAGGCTCAGTGAGGAATTTTTTATTTTAACGACTGAAAATGAGAGTCTCAAAATTACGTTTAAAAATGAAAAGCCAGCTTCATTAACCTTCTTATCCTCGTCTGGAAACCCTATGGTTTCGCTTAATTTTTTCGAAAGTGTTCAATGACCAAGCCGTAACAGCCATGTGTCGTCTTTTATTTTACTTGCTTAAGTCAAAAACTGTTTTTTGAGAGAACAACACTATTGAACAATTGTGGAGTGAATCATGCCAGCTCAATGTATTGAAAAATTGGATACCAAAATGACTTTTTTAGGAGGGATTTCAGGCATTGCAGGTAGTCTAATTTTAATTTGCGTTATCTTCATAGTGGTCCTTTTTATTGGAGAAGATCCATCGTCGCTTGCGGGATGGGTTGAACGCTTCGCGTCAATAAAGCACGTTAGAGCAATCGAAAATAGCTTTTATATGCTTACACTGACCCTCTGGATTCCATTTTATGTCTCCCTCTATCGTACATTGTATCGTTGCGATCCGGTTTTTTCTCTTTTTGGGTGTATCATTTGCACAATTGGACTGAGCGTTATGATTGTCGGAGCTCTCCCACATATTGCTGTGACACCTCTTTATGAAATCTATTATTTTGACTCGACATCGAATACTGAGAAAGCTTCCATAGCCCTAATCTGGCAAGCGATCTGGGGTATATTCGACGCTATTTTGTATGCAGGATTTTGGTTAGTTTCAGTAGGATTAGTCCTGTTTGGTACTGCCATGATGAGTTCTCAGATTTTTAAAAAATGGTTGGCTCACGCTACAACCGGTTTCGGATTGGTTTGCATACTTTCCGTATTTTTTTTGTTGCTAGATCCTAATTCCTCAGCTGCATTTTTGATCGTATGTAGTCTTATCCTCATCAATGGCTTATTGGGTTTCAACATGATTCGCTTATCTGTCCGTTAATTGAAAAAGGCGCAAGCAAGAAGGTGCAGCTTTACCTTCGCGGTGTCCCGAGTTGGGGTCGACAGGCGCTATGAGTAGTCAAATCTTATTGTTTACATTTTGACCAACTGCCGACATGATGTTCGCACGTTCCCCTATTAATGCCCACTAAGGTTTATCCAATTACTTCTTTTTCTGATAAACCCATGCCTCTGTCAGTATCCTTATTTGGCGATTTCCGCTGTACCACCGCCAGTCAGCAGCCACTTGTGTTTACCAACAAGCGCGCAAGGGCCTTGTTTGCGTTTCTTTGCCTAACACCAAGTTTGCCTGTCAACCGAGAACTGCTGAGTCGATTACTCTGGCCTGGTCGTTATAATGCTCAAGCTAAATCCAGCCTGCGCCAATGTATTTTTCACCTCAACAAACAATTTGAGCCTCTCAAGGACACACCGCTGGTCATTTCACGCACACATTTAGGGCTTAGATCGGATTTAATCTCAACCGACTTGACTCAGTTTGAAGCCACACTCGCTTCGGGTGACGCTTTACTGATAGAGGAGTCTATTCATAAGATTGGCGATCGGCGCTTGCTCGAAGACGTTGACATCAACGAACACTTTGCAGCAGCGGTTGAACGCCAATGTCGACACATTGAACAGCGCTTATCTTCGCAAGTTGCGAGCGCTGAAAACACATTCATGTACCCCAAACGAGCTTGCGATTTCAATAGCGTGAAACAGGCTTGGGCAATGAGGACTGCCGCGTCATTACACATCCGACTAGTCACTTTACCCTTTGCTTTTAACGCATCGAACGAAGATACGCATCATTTGGTGGAAGGCATCAGAGACACAGTAAACTCCCTTCTGCGTATGCGTACGCCGCTTTCGATCGTAGGGGCTGCCTCAGTAAATAGCCTGCTACACCGAGGCAAATCGCCAGCAGAGATCTCGAGGCTATTGGCTGCGCAATATTGTATGTCAGGTAGCATCCATGTAACCGAGCACGAATGCCGAATAGAAGCTCACCTGATTGACGGCAAAAGCAATTTCTTGTTATGGGAAAACGAATACACACTGACCGCATACCCAATAACAACGGAAAAGATTTCAAACTTTCAGGTGAGTGTCTGCCAGACTCTATGTGCTGAAGTATCAGAATGGCTAAGCGTTCCTTTTAAAACACCAGCAATGCATCGCATGACGTTGAACCACCAAGCGTATGACTTTTATATGCAAGGCCGTTCACACATACGGCGAATTATAGGTGATGGTGTGCTGCCGACCGCAATTTCACTGCTTGAGAAAGCGGTTAAACTGGATGAAGGTTTTTCTAAGTGCTGGTCGGCATTGGCAGAAGCCTATGCGTACTTATCAGTATTTGTTCCCTATTGTGACAAGCAAGCCACCATCCAACGGATCAAAGACTGTGCAGAAAAAGCGTTGTCAATTGACCCGACCGATGGTTTAGCCTTAGTTATGTTAGGCGTCTCGAAATGGTGTGACAACGACCCGCTTGGTGCGATTGATCTCGCTTACAATGCTTATCACTATGAGCCGACTAATGCTGCCGTGGCCGGGCGTTTAGGGTCGTTTCTCTGCTATGCTGGGCTGACTGAACAAGCCCTACCCATCATGCAGCAAGCTGTCGATATGGAGCCCTTAGATGGTCGCCATCTGATCATATTGTGTAACGTTTACATCAACTTAGGGCACTACGCTCACGCGCGAGAGATTGCGGCAAAAATATCGGCGATTGGTTTTCCTGCCATGTGGCTAGGTTTAACCACAGCGCTAGCTGGCGACCAACCACTCGGGGTTAAACTCTATGGTCAAACACGAATGATCATGAACTCTCTAATGACATCAATCCATGGCACAAAACCGATGTCAGAAGACGAACTTGACACACTTTGGGACATTGCAGCGAAAGGCGTATGCAGTGGTTCACCCGAAGCCAGAGAGGTCTACTGTCATTTGTTGGATAGAATTCAAACCTCTTTACCGGATAAGCAAGACATCAGCATCATATTACCCGCTGTGTGGATGGGCTACGCCGACTTGGTAATTAACACGTTAAAAGACGGAGTCACACCAGCAAGCACCGTCTGTCTAGGTTACCTTTGGGCACCTCATGCACCGACAAATCGCATTATTAAACACCCTAAATTTCAGCAATTGGCAACCTCACTAGGTCTTCCCCGTGTTTGGGAAAAATACGGTTGGCCGTCATTAATCACAAAATTCTCCTGACCTACGCGTGCTCAGAAAGCACTTGAATGCATTTTTAACGATCTTTTAACGTTGTTTCAACTTTGTTCACATAGTATGCCGTTGGAGACGGTGCTAGCCTAAGTTTGAAGCTCATGCTTTACATAAAATCGTCTTTCTGATTTGGACGTAACCGCAGCGTCTCTAGATAGAAGCTATCGCAATCACTATCTCGCGCTGTGCCAAGAAGCACGGAAATTATCGCCAATTGAATTGGCTAATAGCTGAATTGATGAGAAGAACTGTAATGAAACTCACAACAACTAAACGATTGCTTTCGCTCGTATCGATAGCAATATGCTATAGCGCAAGTGCGCAAACCCCCACCCCAACCGCTGATGACGTATCAGCTGAGCAAGTTTTCCAAATTTCATCCTCTCAAGATGCGGGTACAGGTGGCGGTGGCCCATGGGTAGCGGAGCAAGAGAGCCGCTGGAAGCGGGGTGAAATTACTGGCGTCGAGGTGTGTTTTGGCTCATATGTAGAAAACATCACTGTTTTTTACGGGGGGGTGCGCGGCACCAAAATGGGTGGCGCAGGCTCCACGGTTGGGTGTGAAGTTTGGAAAGCACCACAAGGCAGCTATTTAAAAAGCATTTATCTGTGGTCGGGCGTTTACATGGATGCGATCCAATTTCACCCTAGTGAAGGTGAGCCCTCAAAACGCTTTGGTGGCGGTGGTGGCGGCAGAAGTATTCTAGAGGACCCGAATAACGGTGCCATTCGAAAAATTGATGCAAAATCAGGTATGTATCTGGACCGCATCAAAGTCCATTTTGGATTACCCTATTACATCAACAATATCAATGCTGACTACGCAGCATTACAACGGCAAATTGCCAACACTCGACCAGAGCGTATCGATTTGCAAACGGTTGATGCTTGCCAAAGTAACGCCCCCGCTCGCCAGAATATTGTGATCGAAAAACGCTTGGTTGAGTCACACAGCTTCAAATTTAGCAACACAAACACGATTGGCCTAAAAACCTCTGTCGAAGGCGGCTTTGCCCCTTATGTCAAATTCAGTGCCGAGACAAGTTTTAGTGCTGCGTTCACGGTTGAAAAAGCCAATGCCTTTGAAACCGCGTCAACATATACACGCAACGTAAGTGCAGAAGCAGGCCCGGGCGAGAAAATACAAATTATAACGGTGTCAAAGATCGCAAAACTGGATCTCCCCTACACCTACGATCTCGTGCACTACCGAAACGGTAACAGGCGCGACGTTGTTAACACACAAAGCTTTAATGGCGTGTACAAGGGCAATCAAGCTGCGGATACCAACACGCGCCAAGTTAGCGTTGATTGCACCACAGGGGAGCCTATCGATGTGAGTTCACCCGCTGCATCGCCTGCCACGTCGCAGCATAACGACACAAGTCATGATTCTTCAATGCATGAAGAGTGGAGCGAAGAAGAAATTATGATTTGGATCCATGAGGAAACCGAAGATATCGAGTTTTTCGAGGAAACTGAAGAAGTCTGGATTGAGCACTAATGGCGGTGAGTCAGTTGACTTAAGAAGCTGACTGTTCGTTGTTACCACATACGTTATTAGGTGAATTTGCTGCCTGTGATAGTGGACAGGGGCGCAGACTAAGTGCGCCCCCTTTTTGACCATTTCTGATTGAGAAATCCCCTTCTTACCTTTCTCCTTATCCACTAACTCTAATCAAGCGCCACCAACAAACGTGCCCAATTGATATACAGATAAAAAATATGTCGGGTGCAGTTTCTCTAACGCAATAAGACTATGCATGCTTTTCACGAACGCATGAAGTAACCGCTTGCTCACCACAATTTTTTGATTGCCGCTTCAGGAAACATCATGGCCATTAATAACGAAACAGCGATAACGCTAAAGAAGATTGCCAGCGCACCGTTTAGCTTGCCTTTACCCATCAAAGTCAAAAGTAGAGCCGCTCCCGCGTTTGACACCAAACCCATGGTGGCGATCCCCCAAGAAAAAACACCGGCGTGGGAAAGCGGAACGGCGCTAGCATAACCGACAAGTAGCGCTAAAATTGCCACGCCATACAGTCTAAAAAACAGAGGGTTATCGTGCTGACTGTGTGTGCTCTGTTCTAAACGTTTCTTTGGTAGCAGTAAAAAAGGCACTGCCACAAGCAACAGAGTGAACATAATTTTAATCACCAACAAAAGCGTAAAACTCGACATAGTGTTTCCTCGACGTGATAAATCAGTAGACCAATTACAACCTAAGTCTATATATTGAACTTAGACTCATTTTGCATGCGCTGAGTTCATATGTCAAACTTAGCTAATGAAGACTACAAAAAGCATACGCAGAAATTCACCGATACCACTGAGCCAATGTGGCGTTTTTTTAGCGGCAGAACTGATTGGCGATAAATGGACGCTGTTAATATTGCGAGAGGCACTGTATGGCGTAGTGCGGTTCGATGACATGCTGAATGATTTAGGCATTCCGCGCGCAGTTTTGACAGCCAGACTAAAACGTCTTGTCGAGAACGATATTATGCGGCGCGATCCTTATCGCGAAGAAAATAGCCGAACGCGGTATTCCTACACCTTGACTGATCAGGGAATTGAGTTAACGCCGGTTATCATCGCGCTGATGCAATGGGGTGATCGTTATTTACGGAATGATGCTGCACCGATATCACTCATGCACAAAGACACAGGTAATGGATTAAAAGTCGCGTTGGTTGATGAGCAATCAAGCGCGCTCTCCATTAATGATATTACCCTGAAAATTAATGACGTGGAAAAGCGCTAACCTCCCAGCTTTTTACTCACAGTAACGTCCTAACGAAGATTGCAGGCCTTCAAAATTGGAAAGCAGCACTTGGTTGGACAATGCGTCAGTTTCCGACAGTTTGCGCGAGCCCAAAAAAGGCTTTGCCGCATCCATGATGGCCATTCTGGTTTTCAATGAACGACAGGTGAACTGTTGAGCTTCTGTATACTCTTTTCTTTCAATGAGTTCAGAAATAGCGGCAAGCTCTACGGCACCGGAAAAAACCTGATTGACGTTTGAGCCAGCAGCACCAGAAACACCAACGAATAGTCCAAGCGCACCACCAGAAATGAACAAAGCGATGAAAAATAATGAGATTAACAGTTTAGATTTCATGATTTACCTTGTAGTAAGCGAGTGCACAACGCACTACTGATAACATTTGTAGAGTAATTAACAACCTGTTTTTCAGCTCAACGGCCTATCAAAGTGACCGGATAGATTCAGCACAGTGAACAGTCTGTACGCTATCTGACGGGTGATTTTGAAATAAACGAGTAGAGCACCTATGCTAATTAATAACGTCGTTTAATAAGCGAGGAAGTATGCATACTGCAACATTAGGCTCACTGATTTTTATTGCTTCTGTCTCTTTGGGTTTATCCGCCTGCGGTGGCGGCAGCGACGATAATGACAGCCCTCCAGCGCCGCCCCCTGCAGAGAATCAAGCGCCTAGCTTTACATCGGCAAGTGAAACGACTATTGCCGAAGAGCAAACGGGCAGTGTTTTTCAATTTACCGCTGAAGATGCTGATGGCGATACGCTGTCATTTAGTATTGTTGGCGGCGAAGATGCCGATCTCTTTGAACTTTCCTCGTCCGGCGCATTAACGACGGCCACGCCAATCAATTTTGAGCGCCCTTTGGATACCGATCGCGACAACATCTACGCCATCACCGTGCAAGTGTCTGACGGAACGGCCAATTCAGAGCAAGATGTGCTGTTAACAGTGACCGACGAGCCAGAAGCTTATCAATTATCGCGTGTTGCAGAGGGCTTTGCTGCCCCGCTATTTCTCACTGGGAGACCGGGACATGATGACGTATTTGTGACTGAGAGAGCCGGTGTTGTGCAGTTACTTGATCCGAACACAGGTGAGCGTAGGGGCTCCGCGTTTTTAGATATCAGTGCCACAATCGGCACAGCCGGTGAAGGTGGCTTAATTGGTTTTGCGCCTGCGCCCGATTACGAAACCAGCGGCAATGTGTATGTGCACGTTACGAACGTGGAAGGTAACACGGAAATCCGGCGCTACACCCGTTCTGATGTTGACCCAGACAGCGCCGACCCCACCACAGAAGATATTATTTTCACCGCCGAACAGCCTGCCAGCAATCATAATGGTGGTTGGATAGGATTTGGACAGGACGGTTTTTTGTATATCGCACTTGGGGATGGCGGTGGCGCGGGTGACCCCTTTGAAAATGCCCAAGATCTTCATACCGTGCTTGGCGCTATGTTGCGGATTGATGTATCTCAGGATGATTTTCCCGACAACCCAGACAAAGACTATGCTATTCCGCTGGACAACCCCTTTAGCGCAAGCACTGATGGGAATAACGCCGGTGAAATCTTTGCGTACGGCTTGCGAAACCCGTTTCGTGCAGCTTTCGACAGACAAACAGGTGATCTCTACATTGGCGACGTAGGGCAAAATGCAATCGAAGAAGTCAGTCGAATTGATAGCGGGGAAACGGGGCAGAATTTTGGCTGGCCGATTCTGGAAGGTACGGCGATTTACGACGGCGGGAATACCGACATGCTATTAGCGCCAGTGATTGAATACTCCCACGGCGAGGGGCAAAGAGAAGGCCGCTCTATCACTGGGGGCTACGTGTACCGAGGCAGTATTAGCGAGTTGCAGGGTCGTTACTTTTTCGCTGATTTTGTCAGTGACAATATATGGTCATTGCCTGTTGATGATCTCGAATCAGGGCAAACAATCAGCGGTCAGGATTTTGTGTTTGAAACGCAATCACTCACTCCGGATGAAGGAACGCTAACCAATATCGTCAGTTTTGGCGAAGACAATGCAGGCGAACTTTATGTGCTGTCTATCAACGGTGATATCTTCAAAATCCTGCCCAATTAGGTTCTAGGGGGAGGCATTTATACCGTCTCAAAAGTACATATGCCATACCGATTAACGCCAGTGCGCAATGTATGGCTGAGATAACGAACTGAGTGTGTTGAATGACTAGCTTTGTGAGAAGTTCTGATGCCACACCCAAGTCTCTAAAATGACGAGATGTGCGCATTGATCTAATTTCAGCGCTTTGGAAATCAAGGTTCTTGATAGCAATGCAACTAGCAAGAGATTGATTTAACGCAAGCTTAATAAGCATTGACGTAGCGCTATGATCGCGAAGTGCCCCTGCGTGACTGTAACTGTGACCGAAGGGATCCGAAACAACTAACAGACTGGTTGTTGTCTGTAGGATTCATTGAAGCTCTAAGGCTGGATTGTGCGTTTTGCCGCCATCGGGATTAAGTCGAAAAATGCGCGAACGTTATCTACGAAGAATCGTCATCGTGGCGGAGGCCACGACCTCCTTGGAACTCTGCAGATCCAATATAAACATTACATAGAACTGTCAATGTAAAGTGCTCGTGTGCGATTTGTATCCATCTTTAGTGTAAACAGGTTAATCAATGCATTTTGGGAGGTTGCGGCCTTTGCCGCAATGACGCATTTCTTCGAACAAACATTGTATCAGCTCCTTATCTATTACAGCCCTTCAAGCTATTACTTTAAAAATCCATTGTCACTCCTAGCAATACCTAGGAGGCCTTGAGCGCCAAGTAACTTTTATTTCACCACTGTGAGGCCTTCATTTCACAATATGAGACTTTATTTCACGCCAGAAGATATCTCACACTAAATGTGGGTTCTCTTATTCGTTGAAACAGCGAATTGACGGTAAAGCTGCATATCACATCGTCTATTTAGATGAATTTTTACAAAGAAAGAACATTAACATTAACCGTCTGAGAACCAATTCAACTAGATTGAAGAAGCTCTTAAGCAGTATAGAAAAACCAACAGCAGTCCTTGCAGGTTTATTTAATATTCCTGAGCAATTTCTGCTCGACAATAGCCTTAACGAAAGTGTTTTAGACTCAAACAATGCGTCAAGATGCGATTTATATGAAGCTCAGGAACTCGCTCGCTTCTACCGCAACAGCCTATCAATTGATGACGCTGCGATGCGTTTATCCATACCCTTAGAAACTTTTGTACGCCTAGTTGAAGTCAATGCCTTCAAGAAAACTCAGATAGAAGGCCTTAAATCTAGCCAATCACGCGTAATAATGACAGATATTAAAGATTTTGAATCAGAAGTACCTGTGATAAGTAGGAATAGAGATGGGTACTGGTCTATTGATAGCTTAGTTGAAGACTTCGGATACCACTTCCATGATCCCTACATTGCGTTATATATTGCGCTCAAAAGAGCCAAGATCAAAGGCTATAAGCTCGTTCATGAAGGGCAATATAATTACTACTTTGACCTCACTTCGTTCAAACAATGGTTGAAGCTTACGCAGAATCGAGCTTCTGGGCTAAATTTGAGCGCTGTTGCTGAGTATTTGGATGTAAAGCTAACTACATTGAGGCGACTGATAGAATTGAAATTTATCCAACTGAGTTTGTATGGAAAGGAGTGTTATCAGCATATAAAGGATTCACAAATTCATGAATTTAAATCCGAATTTATTCTCTCTGGTCAACTAACCAAAAAAACTGGGAAAACGAAATCCTGGTTGCATCAGTATTTTGATCGACAAGGCATCAGTGCGGAAAATGAGTTTGAAGGTGGATATGTAAGAGTCTACAGAAGGCAGGAAGTGGAAAAAGCTTTGCCATATAGTACCACTGGCAGTGTTGCTCTTCAGCAAGCTGTAGATGAGTATCATACAAGCCCATTTACCGAAAAGTCGAAAAAGTCTGATTGCGGACGCGCTCAATATAGATCAGCTTCCACTCTATGGCGTTTGTAATCAACAAGAAAATAAATACTTGATCGTCTGTTTGGTACGCAGAGTTGCCCCCGAACAGCCAACAAAAAATGCCTGCAAACTGCAACAATCGAAAGTTTGCTCACATCAGATTCCAATAGTTCGGTAATCATTATATGCTTCACGCATATAGTTTTCGAGATAGGAGCGTATATGCAGTTACCTGATGAATCAAAGATTTTGGCGTTCGAAAATGCCTACTCTTTGAGCGAGTGGCTCAAGACAAACCACGATAAACATGACGAACTCTTCGTCAAAATCTATAAAAAAGGCTCAGGCAAACCCAGTGTTACGTGGGGGGATGTGGTTGTTGAGACACTTTGTTGGGGATGGATTGATGGTGTGAAAAAATCCCTAGGTGAGGAAGCGTATTTACAACGGATCACGCCGAGAAAACCCGGTAGTGACTGGTCTAAGAAAAACACTGAGCATGTTGAGCGCCTAATTATAGAAGGCAGAATGCAAGCACCCGGAATGAAACAGGTTCGCGCGGCCAAACAAGATGGTCGATGGGAAAATGCTTACGCACCCCCAAGCCAAATGAAGGTGCCCTTGGATTTTGTCGCAGCGGTAAGCGAAAAGCCAACCATCAAAGCGTTTTATGAAACCCTCAAGAAGACAAACTTCTACGCCATTGCCTACGGCTTGGAAACGGCGAAGAAGCCTGAAACTCGGCAAAGACGCTTTGATAAGTTCATGGATATGTTGTACAGAGGCGAAATGCCAGACTTTGGCTTTAAAAAGAAGTCTTGACTAAATTGCATTGCCGCGTATCGGGCAATCAGGACAAGCCGTCGTCGAACAAAGCCTGCAAATATGATGTTTGTCCATTTCAGTTTCAGGGAGTGTTGATAAGACTTTAGACAGCAAATGCCCGAGCATTTCTTGCTCATTACTGCTTAAAGATTCGACTGCATTCTCAAGGATTTCTATTCGCGAATCCATTAGATTCGCTCTCAAGTCTGTTCCAGCAGTTGTTAGATGTAAAGCGACAGCTCTACCATCTTTGGCTTTTTGCCTTTCCACATAACCGTCATCACTCAAACGGTCAATTAGGCGAACCGTACCCGGATGTGATAATCCCAGCACCTGCCTAAGAAGCTCCACGGAAATACCCGGCACGTAGCCAATCACAACGATTGCGGCTGGAGACTCACCCGCCCGTTCAAGCAACTTCTGTGTCGAACCTCGAATGCGGTCCGTGAGTGCCATTGTCAGAGCACCCAGTAAATTTGCAGTACTTTTCATGGGCGCAATTTTATGCGTGATGCACATAAATTTCAATGCAGGGATTGATTTATATGCACTGCGCATATAATGTAATAAAAAGCAAAAAGTCCTGAGGTGCAAAAATACCATGTCGATAACGAATGGTGATCCACAATTACACTCAGATGAGATACCGGGCACCGATAACTTTCCTAAACTTAACGACAGGATATTTTGTGGTACACAATCGCCCGTATTGCACCACGTATGCTTATTCGTACCTGATATCGACGCCTCAGTCCGTTTTTACACGTCTGGCTTGGGTTTAAGCGTCAGAGAAACGTTTGACGACATTATTGGCCTTCGTACAAAAGGCAACTTCCCTTTTAAAGTACGTAGTGTCTTTATCCAAGCAGGAGAAGGCAGGTATATCGAATTGCATCCCGCTGGAGATGGGGCAATGCAAGCACCCGGCTTTCCTCTCAACCACCTCGCTATCGCAGTCGTGAGTGTCGATGAAGCATACCAACAAGCGCTCAATGCAGGCGGCAAAACTTTTGGTTTCAGTATGCAAGAGGCGGATTGGGACGGTACACCTATGGATGTCATCATGGCCGGAGAGCGCTCTGAGCCAATGCGAATGGCGTTTCTTCAAGGACCTAGTGGTGAGCTGGTTGAGCTGTACCAAGCACCTATCAAAGCATTAGAGCAACAAATAGCAAAGGGAGAATAATATGCTGGAGACATTCAAATCAGATGAAAAAAGTTGGGATGCGTTTAGCCCTCCCGAGCTGGAGTTTCTGTTCGAAGCCAAAGTCCAATTGCACTTACCACCCATCGATGTCGGCGCAATGTCAGATGCGAACCGCCTAATATTCCGTGTGAAAAGTGGTACGTTTGAAGGGCCGCACTTACGCGGTACTGTCGTCCCTGATTCTGGAGCTGACTGGATAAGGAATCGTCCCGATGGTACGGGTGAATTGGATGTGCGCTTTTGTCTGGAAACGCACGACAATGCATTGATATACGTTTATTGGCAAGGTCGTTTTTGGACAGAGCCCGAGCATCTAGAGTATGCGTTCGATGTAGAAAAAGCAGACGACCCCCAAGGTGCATGGCGGTATTATTTCCGCACTGCGCCATTCTTTGAAACAAGCGATCCTCGCTATACATGGTTAAACAATCTCGTCTCAGTCACTAAATCTCGTACTGGTGATGGCGGTCCAATACATCGCTTCTTCGCCGTGATGTAAATGGCACATGTATTTATAGAAACATTATCAAAGTTGAACTAAGCAATGGTAATGTACAAATCCATGACTATAAATCGAAGCGCAAAGGTCATGCTTGCGCTTTTAACGTTCTTTTTCATACTAAGTCATGCGTTTCGTACCATTGTCCCGATTGTCGCCCAGCCACTTGCAACCGAGCTGTCTTTGTCTCCCAATGCGCTCGGTTTATTGGCAGGGTGTTTTCATCTGGCATTTGCGCTGGCCCAACCCGTTGTTGGGGTTTCGCTTGATTTCTATGGCGCTAAACGCACGGTTGTTGTCTTCTACCTCCTTGTTATCACTGGCAGTTGTACTTCGGTGTTTGCTTCTTCATTCTCTGTGCTTGTTGTTGGACAATTGCTCATTGGTATTGGATGTGCGCCTGCATTGCTTGCGTCTCTGGTATTTATCACGCACCACTTTCCATCACATCGATTTACCGCTTTGTCCGCAGTCGTGCTGTCGTTAGGCGGCGCAGGGATGCTTGTTACCAGTTCACCATTGGCTTGGGTTGTGAGTTGGATGTCGTGGCGAAGCGCGTTTGTAGTGCTCGCTATCTTATCTGTCATAAGCTGGGTGGCGATTATCTGCATCGTCAAGGAAAAACCGCTAGATACACAGAGTACAACAGCGTCTTTGCGTGCCACTGTCTTTGAATTAAGCGATGTGTTCAAACAACAGGGTATGTTGGGGATTTGTTGTTTAGCGGCTACCAGTTATGCCGCATTTTTGTGTCTCCGTGGACTTTGGTTGGGGCCGATGTTGACTAGTCGCTATGGTTTAACCACGGCTAACATCGGGCATGTGGCGCTACTGCTTTCCATTGCGGCGATGTTGGGGCCACTTATCTTTGGATTGGTGAAAACCAGCCCGTACAAACAGCGACTTATCATCATCAGCTTTGGATGCTGTTATTCTCTTTTGTTTGTTTTACACGCCATACAGTTGGGTCTGTTGGCAGATATTGTGTTGATTGTTTTAAATGGCTTAATGGGGGGATTCATTGCCCTCCAGTATGCCGATTTACGAGCAGCATTTAGCGCCGATAAAATTGGCAGAGCGCTAAGTATTTTTACGATAGCCATGTTTTTAGGCGTGGCTCTTTCACAGTGGATAAGCGGTTTTATCGCATCACTTGCCGCTTCAATTAACGCAAATTCGCTCTACTGGGCGCTGCTTTTCGTTGCACTGCTTCAAGTGCTGGGAGTGTTTGCGTTTTGGTACTGTCAGTGGCCTTGTCGCATTCAACGTCATAAAGCCGCACTGCGCACCGAGCCTTCATGAGACGTGATATGGAAACCATTTACACCGAGTTCTTCGATAGCCCGGTTGGCATCCTCAAAATAGAGGCGAGCAATACCGCCTTATTGAGTGTTTGGTATTGCAAAGGTGGACGAGAATCGAAAGATCCCTTAGTCCGCTCAAATTGGCTCACTGAGCAAACAAAAGTGCAGCTTCTTGAGTATCTTGCTGGTGAGCGCACTGAATTTGATTTACCTCTAAAGCTAATCGGCTCTGCATTTCAGATTGAAGTATGGGAAGCGCTGCTTCGCGTGCCATTCGGAGAAACGCGCACATACGCTCAACAAGCAAAAAACATAGGAAAACCAAATGCGATGAGGGCAGTTGGTGCTGCAAACGGTAAAAATCGCATCAACATCATCGTACCATGCCATCGCATAATCGGTGCTGACGGCTCACTAACCGGGTATGGCGGCGGGATAGAAAACAAGGCGTGGTTGTTAAATCACGAGGGTGCTTTATCTCCCCATCAAACATCATTAGATATCTAGGAGATAAGAGAATGAACAAGACTGAACTGTTTATGTCACTTCATTACCAAGAAGACATATTGTTCCTGCCCAATGCATGGGACGTCATCTCTGCTATTGCAATAGAAAAAGCCAGCTTTAAGGCGCTTGGCACGACTAGTTATGGGTTGGCGAACGCACATGGGATGGAAGACGGCGAGAACATAGCATTTGAACTGCTTCTTGAGTCCGTCAGAAGGATAATTGGAGCGGTATCAATTCCTGTTTCTGTTGATATTGAAGCAGGGTATGCAAGCCGTACTGATGATATTGCTCAAAACGTTTTGTCTATTGCTGAAATTGGTGCAGTAGGCATCAATATCGAGGACTCGCGCAAAGATAAAGTCGGACTTCGCGCAGTTGAAGAACAAGCAGACATCATCCGAGCTGTTAGAAAACAACTTGTAGACAATGGGTTTGAAACCTTTTTCATCAATGCACGAATTGATACCGTCTTTCAAGGGAGACCGACGGAGGAAACGCTAACCCGTGCGTCAAAATATATAGAAGCAGGCGCAAATGGTGTTTTTGTGCCAGGGTTAAGTGAATCTGGCGAAATCAAGATACTGACGTCTGAACTGGATGCACCCGTGAACATCATGTCACTAACTAACTTGACCTCTTTGCAAGATTTGCAAGCTTTAGGTATAAAGCGCTTTAGTATGGGGAATGCATTCTCTGACGCAGTGATATCGCATGTTGAAAAAACAGCCACGTTAATGTTTAACGATAACTCTACAAAAGCGCTCTATCCATAAAAGGGGCAAAATCTAAGTGTGTGAAGTTCCGCTTTTTTGTATTGGGCTGCCCATCAAATTTAGAAAATCCACTTGCGCCATTCGCTTACTGGGTACTGTTGCGAAATGCTCGATTTCTTTTGGATTTATCATCACCGAATAAATTACCAACGTTTCACAACTTGTTGATTAAAAGTTGCAATACATACATTTAAATTTATAATCTCAAAACTAGCGATAGCGTTTCGACATAGTATTCTAATAAAATTAACCACTTTATTGGACAACAAGACCGCCGGCCACGGCGGTTTTTTTGTGCTTGTTCTTTGCTTAACTTCTTCTACTAAATGGAATGATTAGTTTCATATGTGTTTTGTAGCTGGCACAAAATCGATTTCCTTTTCAGGTAAATTTTCACTTTTGTTTCACCAACATGAGACACGCATTTCACGATAAGAGACACCATTTCACTCCAAAATAGATCTCACACTAAAGCTCCCGAAACCAACAAAGATTGATCCAAGTCAATAACCTGCTATACTTTCAGAAATTACTGAAACTTTAGAAACAATCATGAAGATGACACCGATGATCACCAGTTTTGTGATGCACTTTGGCGAGATGGGAAGTCGCTGGGGTTTCAATCGTACAGTGGGTCAAATATATGCCTTGCTGGTGGTCAGCGAACAAGCGTTAACAGCCAATGAGATTGGTGACGCGTTAAACATCTCTCGTGGCAATGTCAGCATGGGTTTGAAAGAACTCAACGCATGGCAGTTGATCCGTGCGCAGCATAAACCCGGCGATCGTAAAGATTATTATCAAAGTCGCGGCAGCATTTGGGATATGGCGAATCGCGTGTTTGAAGAGCGCCGCAAACGCGAGATTGACCCGACGTTAAGCTTGCTGCGTGACTTAATGCTGGATGCACCGGGAAATCAGGGCGAGCAATTTGCGCAGGAGCGGATCGCGGAGATCCACGATTTACTGGAAAATATCACTGAATGGACACAGAGCTTGCAGTCTCTCAGCCCGGAAAAGCTCAACACATTAATGAAGCTCGGTTCAGGGGTCGGAAAAGTCCTCGATTTAAAAGATAAACTGTTGTTGCCGAAACAAGCCAACTAAAACAGTAGATTAGCCTTCAATGTGCTATTGAGGGGAAAGCAGAACGTCTCCGTTTTATTCAATTTGAGGTAGTTATGTTAGACGTACTCATGCTGTCACGCATTCAGTTCGCAGCCAATATAAGCTTTCACATCTTGTTTCCAACCATCACGATCGCGCTGGGCTGGTTGCTGGTTTACTTTAAGTTGCGCTATGACAAATCCGGTCACCCCGTGTGGATGAGGGCCTACCGTTTTTGGGTGAAGGTTTTCGCGCTGACGTTCGCGTTGGGTGTGGTTAGCGGTATCACCATGTCGTTCCAGTTTGGAACGAACTGGCCAGGCTTTATGGAAACCATCGGCAACATCGCAGGTCCGCTACTGGCTTACGAAATCCTCACGGCGTTCTTTTTGGAAGCGTCATTGTTGGGTGTGATGTTGTTCGGCTTTAACCGCGTACCGGGCTGGGTTCATACCCTGAGCACCTTTTTGGTGGCTTTAGGCACCACCATGTCTGCGTTTTGGATCATCGCACTGAATTCATGGATGCACACCCCTGCGGGTTTCGAGATGCGCGAGGGTGTCGCACATGCTACCGATTGGCTAGCAATTATTTTTAATCCTTCGTTTCCTTATCGTTTTGCGCACGTTCTGATGTCTTCCGCGCTGACGGTCTGTTTTCTTGTCGCCGGTATTTCCGCGTATCGAATGTACCGGGGCGATAGTAAACAAGCGCCCAAAGTCACTTTAAAAACCGCCCTGTTCAGTGCAGCCCTGCTAGCGCCAACACAAGCCTTTATTGGTGACCTACATGGGCTCAATACGCTTGAGTACCAGCCTCAGAAAGTGGCCGCAATGGAGGGCATTTGGGAAACAGAGAAAGGCGCGCCTCTGCTGCTGTTTGCTATTCCAGATGAGGACGCACGCGAAAATCGCTATGCCATTGGCATTCCGAAACTTGCCAGTCTGATTCTTACGCACGACCTGAATGGCGAAATTAAAGGCTTAAATGAATTTAAAGGTGAACACCCACCTGTAAAGCCTTTGTTTTTTGGTTTTCGTGTGATGGTCGGCACTGGGCTACTAATGATCATGGTGGCGTGGTGGTGTAGCTGGCGGCTATACCGACGTGACTCATTGACGCAACTGCAACTGAAAGTTGTGATGGGCATGACGTTTAGTGGTTGGATTGCAACGCTTGCAGGTTGGTATGTCACTGAAATTGGCCGACAACCCTATTTGGTCTCGGGTGTGCTAAAAACACAGGACGCCGTCACTGACATTGCCTCGGGTAATGTGATGCTCACGCTGGCTATCTATCTTTCAATTTACGTAGCACTGTTGATCGCCTACATCCGAACTTTATTTTTAATGGCGCGCCGTTCAGTCGAGCTGGAAGAAATTCAACCTGAAGAACGTGAGCGACAAAAAGGAATTACGAGAGGCAGTATGAGGAAGGAGGTTAGCGCATGATTGACTGGCTTTTTGCAGATGAGAATCTTCCACTGGTGTTTGCTGTTCTGATGGCGCTCTCTGTTATTTTGTACGCAGTACTCGATGGCTACGATCTCGGCGTGGGCTTATTGCTGCCGATGGATAACGCCGAACAAAGAGATAGCGCCATTGCTTCCATTGGGCCGTTCTGGGATGCCAATGAAACATGGCTGGTATTAGCGATTGGGCTGCTTTTGGTCGCCTTTCCTGCTGCGCACAGTGAAATACTGCATGCGCTTTATCTGCCCGCAACCTTCATGCTAATTGGTTTAATATTGCGCGGCGTGGCATTTGATTTCAGAGCAAAGGTGTCAGTGACCCAGAAGCGGCAATGGGATTACTTATTTAAGCTTGGTTCTTTGATCGCCACGCTAACACAAGGATTTGTGTTGGGCATGTTCGTGATGGGGTTTGAGTACACCGTCGGTGGTGTATTTTTCAGTATCCTCAGCGCATTCGGTGTTGCCACTGCCTATGCTCTGATTGGTAGTACCTGGTTAATTATGAAATCTGAAGGAGAACTGCATCGACGCGCTTTGCGGTGGGCGAAATATTCAGGAGCCATCGCGTTTGCGGGCATTCTGGCCGTGTGCTTTATCAACCCGCTGATCAACTCGTTTGTATTGGAGCGCTGGACGACCATACCCATGGCGTACTTTATTGGTGCGATTCCGCTGCTGTGTTTCAGTATGTTTGCGGTTGGATATCAGGTACTAAAACGTTTACCGCTGGAAGGCCATCGGGGTGACTGGGTCCCCTTTTTGATGACTGTGGTGGTATTTTTGTGTTGCTTTGCCGGCTTGGCGTTAAGCTTCTATCCGTATGTGGTACCGGGGCAACTGACCATCTATGAAACCGCCAGCGCACCCGAATCACTGAGGATCATGTTAGTGGGTGCTTTATTAGTTTTGCCGATGATTGCTGGTTATACCGTTTTTGCTTATACCACCTTTCGTGGCAAAACAACGGCGCTTAGATACTACTAGCGCGCAAGAGACTAACCACCAAACAAGCGCTCCCACCAGGAGCGTTTGTCCTCAGACTTTTCTGTGTTGCGTGGCTCGGGTTGTGCCCGGCCACTGCAATCAACTTGCGAAAGCGGTAGCACGTCCAATATTGCCGGTACGCTCAATGCATTAGGACAGCCTGCCGTCACGACCTCACCGGTGGCGGGCAAGAAGTGCGCTATGCCCAATCCATCAGGAAAACGGCGAGACAGGGACTTAGGTTCCTGCCGCTTTTGATAGGCTATAAATGCGCTCAGTGCACCGCTGGCGCCGGTTAATCCGGTAGGTTTATTATCGTCCTCGCCCAGCCAGGTAGTCACCAGAACATTCCGATCAAACCCCGCAAACCAGCTATCACGATAATCGTCAGTCGTGCCAGTTTTGCCGGCCATGTTAACGCGTGGGAACTGCTGTCTAATACGTTTGGCGGTTCCTTCAACAGTGACCTTATGCAGTGCAAAATTGGTAAGGTAAGTGGCTGCGTCATCAACACGTTGTTCCGCATAGCCACTGTGTTGCCACATAAGGCGATTATTGGCCGAAACGATCGCGTTGACCGCATGCACCGGCTTGTAGACACCGGTGTTTGCGAGGGTTTGATAAACTTGATTCACTTGCAATAGTGAGAGCTCAACTGAACCCAAAGTCAGCGCAGGTACTTCTTTGATTGGCGTGGTCACTCCCAGTCTGCGTAACGTGTAGGCAATGGTGTCCAGCCCCACCGCCAGCCCCAAGTTGACTGTCGGCACGTTCAGCGATTGTGTGAGGGCGTCGATTAATGGCACTTCACCACGGAAGGTTTTATCTGCATTCAAGGGCTGCCAATACGTGCCGGTTTCATCCTCAAAAGACAATGGTTTATCTTCCAGCAACGTGGCCAGATTGAATCGCGCGGGTTCCTCCAACGCAGCCAGATAAATTGCAGGTTTGATCAAAGAGCCAATAGGTCTGCGCGCATCCAATGCACGGTTAAAGCCACTAAACTCAACGTTTTTGCTGCCTACAATCGCTCGAATTTCGCCACTGCCGATGTCAGTGACCATCATCGCGCCTTGCAATGTCGGAACTTTTTGCTGCTGAGCCAACTGCGTGACAGTCTCTTCTAGCGCCCGTTCTGCGCGTCGTTGCGCGTTAATATCCAGTGACGTAAAGACTTTAACACCGGATTCGCGAATGTTCGGGTCGGCCAGAATGTCATTCAATTCGCGTCGCACTTTATCCATGAATGCAGGGTGTTTTCCACTCGCAAGGGTTGCACCGCTAGCGACTTGTAATGGCTGGTTGACCAGCATCTCGTAGTCGTCCGCACTGATCTCGTTGTTTTCAAACAGAATACGCAGCACCAGATCACGCCGCTCCACGGCTCGCTCAGGATGACGGCGGGGATTGTAGTAAGATGGTCCTTTAACTAACCCGACCAAAGTCGCTATTTCTGCCGTGTTTAGCTCATCAACAGGCCGATCAAAATAAAAGTGGCTCCCCAGCCCAAAACCGTGCACGCCAACCCCACCGTTCTGCCCGATAAACACTTCGTTAAGGTAGGCCTGCAATATCCTGTCTTTGGAATAACGCGCGTCAATGACAACAGCCATTAATGCTTCTTTGACCTTGCGTACAATGGATTTTTCGCGGGTTAAATAAAGATTCTTGACCAGTTGCTGTGTGAGCGTGCTACCGCCCTGCACGGTGCGTCCTGCCGCTAAATTAGCCATAAACGCGCGCAATATCGACATCGGCGCTACGCCATGGTGTTTGTAAAAGTTTTGGTCTTCCACCAATGTCAATGCTTTAACCAGCATAGGGGGAACCGTGTCGATATCGAGCAGCATGCGGTCTTCGCGTTCATTACTGACTAACCGGGTGACTAGCCACGGTTCTAAACTTATTTTATCGAGTCGCTCTGCATTCAGCCAGGTATCATCGATGACCGAGCCCTCCTCAATGTGAGCGATGCGAGTGCCGTTCCACGTCACTCGGATCAGCCGTTGCCCCTGTTGCCCTTCGACAAAGTGAAAACCACGGCGCATGAACGCGATCGCATCGCCGCGTAATGAGTACTCACCACTACCATCAATATTTGCTACTTTGCGATAGCCCAGTAGCACCAATTCATCGACCACTTCTCTTGGCGTAATTTCCTGACCCTGTGAGATAACCAAAGGACGCGCGTAAATCTGTGCTGGCACTTGCCATTTGTTGCCGGTGAAATGGTGTTTTATGGTGGCGTCTAGATAGAAAAGGTAGGCAGCTAACGCGACCACGCTGACCAACACAAGCTTCCAGAATAACGACCAGAACCACGGCTTCTTTGACGATTTCACTGAACTCGCTTTCGTTTTTGTGCTGCGTGGTTTGGGTGTTCGGGTAGTTTTTTTAGTCAATGCGTCCAGTCTCTTGAGGGGCACACCTTGAGCAAGGTGCTTAAAGCCTAATTTTGCGTGACCACAACGAAAATTGCTACCCCCTGAACGTGGATTCCATCGCCAACCACATCATGTTAATGCTCGTCGTCGATATATTTCTCAAATACACCCGACTAACTGTACCGATACAGTGAACATTCCGCTAGCATGGAGGTCTTTAAATCAGTAGCGACTTTGTTGTCGTCAATTATCATTTTGGAGAAGATCACGTGTTACCGTCTTTCCGGCCACCAAAAGCCATCGCGCTGGCGCTATTGATGATCTGCAGTGCTGGATTATCCGCACAGGAGCAGGAAAACTCATTTTCTCAATGCTTAACGTCACTGGATTCGCTCGCGAACGAAGAGGGAGTGAGCCAGTCGGCGCGCGATGTTCTCAAGTCGCTTTCCTACCAGCCTCGCGTGATCGAGCTTGATCGCAATCAACCAGAATTTGTGCAGACCTTTCCGGCTTATTTTAGCAAGCGCGTGAATGAATGGCGTATTAATAAAGGTCGTGAAATGTATGCTAAGCACGCTGAGTTTCTGGCTGAACTTAATCAACGCTTTGGTATTCCCGGCCATTACCTGATGGCCTTTTGGGGTTTGGAAACAAACTTCGGCGGATATAAGGGCAATATGCCCACCTTGGACTCATTGGCAACACTGGCGTGCGACCCACGGCGGAAACGTTTTTTCACACACGAATTATTGTTGGCGTTAAAATTGGTTGACCGTGAAAAACTCGACCCGAGTGCCATGCAGGGTTCGTGGGCCGGTGCAATGGGCCACACCCAATTTATGCCTTCAACTTATACCCAATACGCCATTGATGGCGATGGTGACGGCAGTATTAATCTGTGGGAAAGTGAACAGGATGCATTGGCATCAGCGGCCAATTTTTTGCATCGGCTTGGCTGGGAACCCGGTCTGCGATGGGGGCGAGAGGTACGCTTACCCAACGATTTTGATTTCGCACTAGCTGGCAAAAGTCACCAACGCAGCGTTGCTCAATGGCGAGCATTAGGCGTAATGTATGCTGATGGCTCTGAACTTCCCGACAGCGATGTTAAAGGTACGCTAAGGGTGCCTGCCGGCCATTCTGGGCCAGCGTTCTTAACCTATAAAAATTTCAACACCATCATGCGCTGGAATAACTCAGAATTCTACGCCATCGCCGTCGGGCACCTAGCCGACCGCATTATCAAGGCCCCGGCGTTAACAGCACCACTACCTGACTTACCGGCACTAGCACGCGCTGATATTAAGAATATGCAATTGGCGCTGGCCGCCAAAGGCTATGATGTCGGCGGCGCTGATGGCATTATCGGTCCGGCCACCCGCGAAGGGATCCGCCACTATCAAATTGACAATGGCCTGGTAGCTGATGGTTTTCCTAGCCTGGAGATCCAGCAGCGCTTACTGAGTGACTAAGTAAGATTAGCCGCGCTGCATTTTCGCTTTGGTGACCTTGGTAGGTTGCGTATTGGCCGGATCATTCGGCCATAAATGTTTTGGATAGCGGCCTTTCATTTCTTTTTTAATCGCGGTGTAGCTGTCACTTTGCCAAAACTGGCCGAGATCACGGGTGGTTTGCAGTGGTCGATGTGCCGGCGATAAAAGCTCAAAACTCAGCCCAAGTTCACCGTTTGCCAAGCACGGTGACACCGCTAATCCGAAAACGTACTGCATGCGCACGGAAATTTTAGCCCCTTGTTGGCTTAAGTCGGTTTGCAGGTCAACACAGGAATAATCGATGCTAACGTTGTCTCCCGTCGGTAGACTTAATCGCTTGGGTAATTGCTGATCAAGCCATTGTTGTTGTGTCCAATCCAGCCGATTTCGGATCAATTCAGGCCACGCTAGCGTGGAAAGTTGTTTATAAGAACGGCAATTACCCAAAAAAGGCATCAACCAGTCTGTCGCGGTCGCAATCAATGCCTCATCACTGAAGTCAGGCCAAGGTGACAGCGCTTCCGATAAAGTGCATTGCTGCGCTATCCGGCAGCGATGCAGTAGCGACTGAGCCTCGGCGCTTAATGGCAGCCACTGGACACCCTTATTATGGAGCAGGTCAAGCCATAGTGTCTGCAGCGTTGATTCGGCTTGCTGTGATAACGAATAATTGAATTCTAGTGCTTGGTGCGCGAACTCAATCGCGCCGAAACTGCGTGTTTGTCGTCGCTGCCAGCGCTGGGTGTTATCGTCCCACAGAACCATATCAGATTGAGTGAAGTCACTAGGTAAGGCTTCTTCAAGAAGTTGTAGAGAGATTGGTTCGTAGGCGTACACTATCGGTTCACCACTGGGATTAATGCGAATGTCGACAACACTCAGCCAATTACCGGGAGTCACGAAAGTGTCGCGCTGAAGACTCGCCTGCTTGCCCCCGGATAACTTCAAGCGGCCTGTATCCGTGGCGAAAGCAATTCTGTCTGGCCACGCGGTCGCACTGCATACCGCTAATTGTTCGTGGCTAACGCTTTTAAGCGCGATGAAATCAAAGCGAATATCGAACAGAGCCAACAAGGCGATCATTCGTTGCTCAATACGTTGCATGTCGTTGTGCCGCATCGCACTCGCAGTATTTCTACTGTGCTTATATGCGCGCAACCGCTCGTTCACTTGCGCGTGATCGAAGGTCGCACCAAACTCATCCATCATGGCCACAAATGCAGCGGCATGAAGCCAAACGCTATCCTTACCTTGTGTGTCCTGAATACTCAGAAGCATATGTGCCAGGCGCGGAATAAGGGGCACACGCAACAATGCCCGACCATGTTCGGTGACGCGCTCATCGTCGGATATTGCCCGTAACCACTGTAACTGGGTTCGCGCTGAATCCAGCTGCGCGCGGCTCGGTTGTGAAATGAGTGGCAACTGATCCAGTTCAGTACCCCACACTTTCGCGTGCAGCACCATGTCGGTGACATCACATTCCAGCATCGGCACTGGCGCCTGCGCAGCTAAACGCTCCTGCTGCGCTGGAGACCAGAGTCGATAACAGTGCCCCTCAGCCATTCTTCCCGCTCGGCCAGCACGTTGATGGGCCGAAGCCTGACTGACCCGCAGCGTGACCAGCTGCTCAATATCACTGCGTAAATCGAGTTTGACTCTGCGCTCCAGCCCCGTATCGATGACGATACGAATTCCTTCTATGGTCAAACTCGTTTCTGCAATATTCGTTGCCAAAACAACCTTGCGGCGAGTTTGTCTGTCGGGTTGAATGGCGCGATCCTGTTCCTGCTTGGTCAGCCCGCCATACAAAGGCACCAATACGGTATCTGGCGGAACACAGGCTGCCGTCATAGCAAGCTTAATTTCTGCTGCACCGGGTAGAAATACCAACACGTCACCCGTGTGGGCGGCCAGCACGTCAGGCAGCAATGAAACCGCATGCGCTGTGAGTTGCTTCGAAAGTGAGACTGACTGCCCACTTGTCCGGGCCTGTTGAGTAGACAGTGGATGATAGTGATAGTGGATAGGGAATTGCCGCCCCGGCACATCAACAATAGCAGCTTCGGGAAGTGTGTGCGCTAAGCCGGGTACGTCTAATGTTGCTGACATGATCAGTAAGCGTAGGTCAGGTCGCAAGGCTTGCTGCGATTCAATCGCTAATGCTAGCCCAAAATCGGCGTGAACGTTGCGCTCGTGAAATTCATCAAACACCAGCAAACCTACACTGGACAGCTCAGGATCGGCTTGAAACTGCCGGGTAAGTACTCCCTCAGTGATTATCTCTAGTCGGGTTGATGAACTTACCTTTCGTTCTCCGCGAATACGATAACCCACTTGCTGCCCTACAACTTCTCCCAGTTGCGCAGCCAAATAGTGAGCCAGTGCTCTAACGACAACACGTCGTGGTTGCAGAACTATAATTTTTCCAGACCAACTTTCGCTACACCTGAGTAAGTGCAGCAATAACCGCGTTGACTTTCCCGCACCGGGTGCCGCACTGAGGATCACATTGCCATCTTTCAGACGTTCGGCTATCGGGCCTAGAAAGGTTTCTATCGGTAGTAATGTTGTCTCAGTGGAAGTCAACACAGGCTCCTGTTCAATCAATGGGGCATGTACAAAAATGGGTTTGGGTGTGATTTGCCACGCGCCTTTATGATATCGTAAATTGACGATGTACAGCGTGTTTTATCACTGGCTGATACTTTTCTACACGGCGGGCAGGACAGGATTATATGCGCTATTTTATTGGTTTAGAGCTACCATCGCACGCAAAACAGGCCGTTGACGCG
This sequence comes from Alteromonas oceanisediminis, assembly GCF_018474025.1. Lineage (GTDB taxonomy): Bacteria > Pseudomonadota > Gammaproteobacteria > Enterobacterales > Alteromonadaceae > Alteromonas_E > Alteromonas_E oceanisediminis. The sequence goes on from NZ_JAHCTA010000003.1 coordinate 351,255, forward strand.
TGGCGTGAGAAAGCCTGGCTTGCTGGTTTAAACCAGAAACCGGTACCCGCGCCAAACTTTCATATCACACTTGCGTTTCTGGGTCAGGTGACTGAACCCCAGCTCGACCGACTGCAAACAGCATTGGGTGAAATAGACTGCGCCCCATTCGCGCTAACCATTGATCACTTCGGCTATTGGCAGAAACCGCCCGTGGCATGGTTGGGTTGCAGCGAAAAACCACCACAGTTGAGCTCGTTACAACTGCGATGTGTTGCGGCATCTCGTCGGGCCGGGTTGCAGCTTAGCGAGCGTGAATATGTACCCCACATCACGCTTGCTCGGAAGTGTATGCCGCCTGTGCCGCCCCCGCTATTCGAACCTAACCTACCAATAGAATTCAGTGCATTCTGCTTATTTGAGTCGGTGTCAACAGATCGCGGTGTTACCTACCCTGTCAGGTTGCGCTGGCCACTCACGGTGCCCTTTCGCTCCCCCAGCCATAAAATGAATAGCTCAGGCCATTAAATGTAGTCTATGATGAGAGGCACAAGCCACCAAGACGTATAGACTGCTCATGCAACAAACTTTTCGCCTTATCATAGATTGCCCCGACCAAGTGGGTATTGTCGCCTCCGTCGCAAGTTTTTTAGCGGAGCACAACGCCAGTATTGTTGAAGCTAACCACCACACCGATCTGCAAACCGGGCGCTTTTTTATGCGCCACGAGATACACGCTGACAGTGTTAACATTGGCCATTCTGATTTTAAGAAGGCGTTTGCGATTTTAGCTGATGAATACAACATGCGCTGGCAACTGAATGATTCGCACGTTAAGCAGCGTGTGGCTATTCTAGCCAGCCATGAATCACACTGCTTAGTGGATATTTTACATCGCCACCACACGGGCGAGTTGATGTGTGACATCCCGTGCATTGTTGCCAATCATGAAAAAATCAGAGCATTCGCGGATTGGTATGATATTCCATTTGTGTTTGTCGACTTTAGCGCGCAAGACAAAAGCACCGCTTTTGCGAAGATACAGCAACAACTCGACGTCTATGCCGCAGACGTGGTGGTACTTGCGCGGTTTATGCAGATACTTCCGGATGAGATGTGCCAGCGTTGGCAGGGCCGCGCGATTAACATTCATCACAGTTTTTTGCCCTCTTTCGCCGGTGCCAGGCCCTATCAACAGGCGTATGACCGGGGCGTAAAACTGATTGGTGCCACCTGCCACTACGTGACAGCCGATCTTGATGAAGGCCCTATCATTGAACAGGATGTTAAACGCATTAGCCACTCTGATTCAGCCAGTGATATGGTTCGAAAAGGCAAAGATTGCGAAAAAACGGCGCTAGCGCATGGGCTCCGCTACCATTTGGAAGACCGCGTTATTATTCACGGCAATAAAACGGTGGTATTTGCTTAAAGTTTCCCTCTTTGCGGCGATCCGCTAAACTTAAATCACAACACACGGCCACATATTTGCGATTACGCAGCGACTGCGGCCGTGTGCGATTTTATATACTAACAATAGGAAGGGCCTATTCATCGTAAATAACCGGCCCATCAATAATCAAAACGACAAGCACTGGAAAGACTATGAATAAACCACTTTTAACGTTAACGGCACTTGCCGTCACACTTGCGCTGAGCGCTTGCAGTGAGAATAAACAAGCCCAGTCAGGCGCTGAAAAGTCGCCGACGACGGCGCAGCATGCCACGCAAAAGCAAACTTTCGACAATGTCCTGCTTCAGGAGTTTAAGGGCCCATACGGCGGCGTTCCTCAGTTCGACAAGATGAACTTAGACGATTTAAAACCCGCGCTTGAAAAGGCAATGGAAATTAATCTGGCTGAAGTCGATGCCATCGCCAATAATTCTGCCGCACCCACCTTTGAAAATACGATTGTTGAGTTAGAACGTGCTGGCAGTGAATTACAGCGCGTCTTTACCTATTGGGGCATTTGGAGCTCCAACATGTCGAGCCCGGAGTTTCGCGAAATTCAAAAAGAAATGTCACCAAAGCTGTCGGCATTTTTCTCTAAAATCACTCAGAACGATGCACTGTTTCAACGAGTCAAAGCGGTCTATGAAAGTGATGAGTTAGACACAGTGACCGACGAAGAGCAGCGAGTCACCTGGCTGACGTACAATAGCTTTGCCAGTAACGGTGCAACGCTGGACGAGGAAGCCAAAGAACGCTACGCGCAAATTAATCAGGAGCTGGCTAAATTACATACGCAGTTCTCCACTAACGTGTTAGCGGATGAAGAAAACTATGTCATCTATATCACCGAAGATCAACTCGATGGACTGCCTCAGTCTTTCATCAACGCGGCTGCAGCAACCGCCAAAGACAAAGGGCAAGAAGGTAAGTACGCGATTACTAACACGCGTTCTTCGATGGATCCGTTTTTGACCTACAGCACTAACCGTGAGCTACGTGAAGAGGTTTGGAAAACGTATTACAACCGCGGTGATAATAACGACGAGTTTGATAATAAGGCGCTGATCAAACAGATCCTAACGCTACGTCATGAACGCGTTAAGTTACTTGGCTACGACAATTATGCAGAGTGGCGGTTGGAAGATCGCATGGCGAAGAATCCTGAAAACGCCATGGAACTGATGATGAAGGTGTGGCCTGCCGCGCTTGCGCGAGTTGAAGAAGAAGTGGCAGACATGCAAGCCATTGCCGATGAGGAAGGCGCGGATATTACCATTAAGCCGTGGGATTACCGTTTTTACGCAGAAAAGGTGCGCAAGGCCAAATACGATCTCGATTCAGATGAAGTGAAACAATATCTGCAATTGGACAAGTTGCGAGAAGCCATGTTCTATGTGGCTGGGCGCTTGTTTAACTTTAGTTTCAAACCCGTTGCCGAAGGCTCTGTACCGGTTTTCCATCCTGATGTTAAGGTCTGGGAGGTTAACGATAAAACCACTGGCGACTTCATTGGCCTTTGGTACCTAGACCCATACGCTCGCCAGGGTAAGCGTTCGGGCGCATGGGCAACCATGTATCGCAGCCATACAACCTTTGATGGAAAGAAAACGGTGCTATCGTCTAATAATAGTAATTTTGTCAAGCCGCCTGAAGGAGAAACAGCGCTCATTTCATGGGACGACGCCGAAACCTATTTCCATGAGTTTGGGCATGCATTGCACTTCTTGTCTGCCACCGTGAAGTACCCAACATCCCAGTCGGGCGTTAGAGACTACACTGAGTTTCAGTCGCAGTTGCTTGAGCGTTGGTTGCTAACCGACGAAGTGATTAACAATTACTTGGTGCATCACGAAACCGGCAAGCCCATTCCTGCCGAGCTGGTGGAAAAGATCAATGCAGCGGCTACCTTTAATGAAGGCTTTAAAACCACGGAATACATGGCCTCTGCGATCATGGATTTACTCTATCACACTACCGATCCAGCTGATATTGATCCGGATTCCTTCGAGCGTGAACAGCTAAGTGCGTTGGGTATGCCAGAGGAAATCGTAATGCGCCATCGCTCGCCGCATTTTGGCCACGTATTCTCTGGCGAAGGCTATGCCGCAGCGTACTACGGCTATATGTGGGCCGAAGTTCTCACGTCCGATGCCGCCGAAGCTTTTGCTGAAGCACCGGGTGGGTTCTACGACAAAGAGGTAAGCGATCGCTTGGTGAAATACTTGTTCTCTGTGCGTAACGCCATGGACCCAGCAGAAGCCTACCGCAAGTTCCGCGGCCGTGACGCCAACGTTGAAGCGCTGATGCGCGACCGAGGCTTTCCTGTTGAAAGTGAAGAGAACGGCGGCAACTAGCCAAACGTCCTAGTAGGGTCTGCAAAAGAGCGCTTCGGCGCTCTTTTTTATTTTGCGTATGGCTCCGATTAAATCCGTTGGTAAATTGAGTGAGATTGAGTACTGTAGAGAAACATCCAGACGACGCTAGCATTTCAATGCCTGAAGCCACCAACCTACCATCACCGAATTCCCATAGTGGTAAAGACGACAAATCGATTGTCACGCCTTATGCATTTGGTATTGCTAAGCATCTGCTTAATAAACCACTTGCTTCTCCTCAACGTCGCTTAGTCGCTATTCTAATTGATTTGCTCATTATCGCTATTATCAGTGGGCTCGATGCGGTGATATTGGCTATGTTGGTTACGGGCGTGTTCTTGCGCACAACGTTCAAACTGGCGCGACAGCATCGCTATCCGCGCACGCGAATTGCGTTAAATATCGCTTCTGCCGGGCTGGTTTTTCTGATCGTCGTCGTGCTCGCTGAAGCCTTGCGAGATGATGAGCAATATACCCAGACTCATGGTGAGCAAGCGATACTGGCAACCGCCGCGTTCGTTGAGTGGCAAGCCTGCGACTCGCTATTATGCAAACAAAGCACACTGGAAACGTTCAGTGAAGCATTTGCCCAAACCACTATCCGTGAGGCGCAATTTAGTCTTGCAGCACAAGAGTTGATTAACGACGACGCCGAGCTCACTGGAGAGCAACGACAAAGTTTTCTGTTTATTGCCAATACCGTGTTTCATCAAACGCGCGCTAAACAGGGTAAAGATGCTGTCACGCTTGATTCCGAGGACGAACTTAGCATTTCTACGCAGCCTGAGGATAAACCAGCGCAAGCCGGCCAGTATTCCTTAATTGCGTGGTTGAAGGGATTTGCTACCGACCTCGGATTAGGGTTTGGCTGGGCAGCGCTGTACTTTTCAACGCTTACAGCGTGGTTTAATGGCGCAACAGTGGGTAAACGATTAGTGGGTATTTGTGTCGTACGGTTAGACGGAAAAACGCCCTCTCTCTGGGAGAGTTTTGGACGCTACGGCGGTTATGGCGCAGGTCTGGCGACGGGATTACTGGGTTTTTTGCAAATCTACTGGGATGCAAACCGCCAAGCTATACAAGATAAAATTTCTGAAACGCTGGTACTGCGCCTGCAATCTGAGCGCAGTAGCCAGCAAAGAGAGGAAAATAAACCGCTACTCTAGTACGGGTTTCCGGTCACCCAATAGTTTGTGTTCCGCCCGTCGAGACTGATACGGATTGGCGAAACGGAACCGCTTAATGTAGAAAAGTCAAAACTGTCGCCGCTGAGTAAACGATAGCGTAAAACATCGTCTACTCTTACCGCCTGACCACAACTGGCCTGCACTACGTTGGTTTGGCTGTCACGACGCAGGACGTACACTTCATTATCGCCGTCGACCACGCTGCTGCCATCTTCGCGCACGTAGAGCGAAGTTGCTTCAGACACACCAATCGCGGTCGTTTGCTGGCTAAGATGTGTCATCAATACTACCAGCCTGCCCATCCGATCGCGCTCGTAAAAATGCGTGTCGGTTAAGGTGTTTTGCATCACAGGCGTGCTCAGGAAATCGGTGGAAAACTGAATGCTACTGTCGCAAAAGTCTGTAACAACTTCATCACTCACCGCACCCGCCACACCGTCGGGGTCGTACACTGTTGATGATTGCACCGCATTACCAGCTGATGTGCCGCCGATAATCCCATTTCGGGCATACACGGCGTCAATCGCATCCGACACAGCCGTATTTTTCCATTGGTTGATATAATCTGACTGGTCTCCACCGGCTATCCAGACAAACTCAGCTGTTTCTACCGCCCAGGATACATAAGCTGAATTAGCCTTTGTGCGCGTATCAACAATCAGAGTTTCGACGGAGTCAGCGTTGGTGAGGTTCTTTAAATAATCGTTGTAGCCATCCGTGCCACTGGTTCGCAGCACGACGATATCGCCACCGTCAATGTGCGGGGCAACGCGATTCACAAACGCATCATCCACATCACTGCCGCCGCCCATCAGTAAGACGCCGGCACTATTGGGTAACGTGGGGCATACGTCTGAACTGTTTCCCACTAACGAGCTGACTAGCCCAGAAGGTAAAGCAGGACGAGCACCGTAGGTATTGCAAGCGCTCGGCGATGAACTAGACGTTAACGTCAGGGTGTAGGGCCCGGTTCCTCGATAGCGGGTGACTTTCAGGTAATAATCATCACTGCCAAGAGTTGCCGACGCGGTTTCAGGGTTATTCGCTGTCGTCGAGCTAACGATGGCAGGCCCGCTGCTGCCATACAATGACCAATCAAAGTCATCATTGGTGTCATGACTTAAGGCAATGCTTACATCACCACTCACCGCGCCATCAATCGCAAACCAGTCCGTGTCGCTGCGCGACCCGATCCGCGCACTGACCGGTTGCGCAGCACAAAGTGGGCTGTCGGCGCGTGATTCAGTATTGTTGTTTTCAGATTCGGCAGAAATACATGCCGTTGATTCAAAGGATATAAAGGCCAGCAAGCCCATGCTCAATGCAAATCGTGTTTTCATAAAAAGCTCCACGTATCACAGGGTCGTCGTGATACCGTCTGTACGTTGATAATGTCGTGTGAAAAGATTGAATAATGACGCAGAGGTGGAGGCTATTCGTCAAACCATTCTGACAAATGAAAATCGCTATCACGCTTTAGCAGTCGCGACATTTGGATTTCAAAATGCAGAAAGGTCATATCACAAATTTAACTTGTTAATACAATGTTAAATAAACCTTAGACTATTTTACGCGCCACTGCAAATTCTTGATGTTGACGCAAATGCATCAACGCCTAGCGGTATTATTGTTGACGTCGCGGCTACGTTTTAACGCCTCGATTGACTCATCATAAGTGCTCTTCGCAAGCCGGTCGTAAAGCACCACGTTAGCCGTTGCGGCAAGGTTCATGCTGGTGAACGTGGGTATGTAAACAATGTGCTGGGCTCGCGCTAATACGTCTTGCGGTACCGATCCATCTTCAGGGCCAAAAATGTAATAAGCATTGCGCGGGTGTTCAAATGCAGGCAGTGGCATCGCGCCTTCAACTAATTCGATCACAACACTTTCCGAGCCACGCGGTTGCATAGCCAGTAAATCATCTACTCCGACGGTCGGTATCTGCAAACGCATCTTTTTGGTGTCTGCGTTAAATTGCCGGGCGTAGCGAAAGCGCTGCCCGGTATAGAAAACGGCACTGGCGCCGTAACAACCACAGGCTCGCAGTATTGATGCTACATTGGTTGCAGATTTCGGATTAACCAGACCAATGCTGACCGCTTGATCAATCATCGACGATGATGCGTTCATTGAACGAATAACCTCATAAGATGGCGACTCCGTTGCTATTCGTTTTCCCACGGCGCTCGACCAACGCATGGCCTATTTCCCACAGCTTCACGCAACAGAAAAGTGCACCAGAGGTTGCAATGAAGGCCCAGGGAGTTCCCTCAAACAGAGCAATAGTTTTTGCTTCAACCGAGGTTAGCGCATAAATTGAAAACCCAATAACAGCCAAAATGACGGCAACGATCGCGGTTTTGGCCATCAGGGTTTCTACCCGAGAGTCTTCGTCAAAATCGCGCGTAAGTTGCGCAATGCTGTGCGCCATGTCTTGGGGTGGCTCCGGTAACGGGGCCGTGCGCACAACGTGGCTTAAGAATGCGTCGAATGGATCGTCCGATTGTTTATGTTTTGTCATGAACGATCTCCAGATGTTGAGCAAATTGTTCACGTAATTGCGCGCGCGCCCGGAACAGCGCATTCTTCACCGTGCCCTCCGGTTTTTCCATAATACTGGCGATCTCACTGACACTCAATTCATGCAGATAGTATAGCGTTAACATCGTACGGGGAATCGGAGCCAGTCGCTCAAGTGCTAGGTGGAGTTTCGCCAAAAGATCATCATTGGCACACACGGCAGCGAGGTCAAAGTCATCGGCCACGTCTTCGACGATAGGCGCTGCGCTTTCCTGCGCATCGGCAAGCGGCAGCCTCTTACGCTGTAAATGCCTGACACTGACATGATAAGCGATTCGGCCGATCCAGGTAGCCAGCGTGCTCTGAAAGCGAAATTGGTGTAAATTTCGATGAACTCGTAAAAACACGTCCTGACACAGCTCTCTGCAGTCTTCAGGATGTTGCACCATGCGGTAGACCAGATGCCAGACTAAGTGTTGGTGCTGTTCAACTAACCGGGCAAACCCATCGGCTCCTCCCGCCAGAGCATCACGCACTATCTGTCGATCGGGTATGGTTTGCCGTTCCCGCTTATCCATTGGATAACGTCTCAGCCATCACCTTGTTTCAAAAACGAGGAAAGCAATAAACCAAGGCCTACCGCCCCCATCAGCAGACCATAGGCTCCGGGATCTTGACTGCTGAGGTTAAAGTATTCAATGAAACCGAAGGCGACGCCACTCAACACCATCAGCAGTCCCCACTTCAGCGAAAAATGCTTTCGTTTCGCAGCATCTGCCTGTGTGATGGCGCGCACCAGTGCCTCGCTGGCGTGTGTTTCGGCAAAGCGGCGTTTCACTCGCCCTTCAATGATTGCTCGCACAATCACAACCAAACACACAAACCCGACAATCGGGATCAATAACGAAAGAATGTCACCCATACTTTGCTCCGGTGAATCGCAGTTTGTTTAAAATGGTTCACCCAATTTGTGACGCGACTAGGCATAAATTGCAAGAAAAGTTTTACTGCAACCAACTTCACAGTCGATGTATCTATCCCTTTTGAATGTGCTCCATTTTTAAGGAGCCATCACCCATTATGATGAGGAGAGTTTTATGAATCGAATGTTGATTGTGACAACCATTGCCGTTCTCGCGCTTGGAATATCAGTGGCACGAGCTGAGCTGTCGCCGCCGGATGAATTATCAAAACAGATCCCAGAGCTGATGCAACACGCTAAGGTTAAAGGCCTCGCTATTGCCAAGGTGAATGAGGGAACCATCACATGGCATGCGGCATTCGGTGCGCGATCACCGGACGATCCGATGCAGGTCGACACCGTTTTCAACGCTGCCAGCCTGACCAAGCCAGTATTTGCGATGATGTCTCTACATCTTGTCGCAAACGATACGCTAACGCTCGACGGCGCACTGAGTGACTATTGGATCGACCCTGACGTTGTAAATGATCCTCGCCATCAGGCGTTAACGGCGCGGATTATACTCAGTCACCAAAGTGGGTTGCCCAACTGGCGAGGTGAGCGGCAACTCGCCTTCTTATTCGCACCCGGCGCTCGGCACGAGTACTCGGGCGAAGGGTATGAGTACCTGCGCCATGCGATTGAAAATAACACACAGGCACCGTTACCATCGCTGGTACACAAGCACGTGTTTGCGCCTGCCGGTATGACACATAGTGCAATGAGCTGGGCGGAGAGTATGGGCAACAACGTAGCGTTAGGTTTTGATGAGTCCGGCAACACGATAGACTCTGCGCTGACCGAGAAGCAGCCTAATGCCGCTGCACACCTGATGACAACAGTGGATGATTATGCCCGTTTCCTATCTTGGGTCGCGCAAGGTGCTGGCCTACCCGACCCTATCTTTCAGCAAATGCAACAACCGCAAGCCCTACACGACGATCCCGCTGAACGATTTGGGCTGGGGTGGAAGCTTATCCCGCTAACGAACACTGAACTGCTGATGCACGATGGTCGCGAACCCGGTGTAAGAACCTATGCAGTCGTGCATCCAGAAACGCAGGAAGGTTTAGTGATCTTAACGAATAGTTCGAACGGCGATTTGATATTCCGAGACCTGATCGTCGCGGCGCTGTCCTACGGCGATGAACTTATGCAGAGCACGGATCAGTTGGTCTGGGATTATTTGCAGCACTTGCCGTCACAGGCGCTGATCCCGATGAGCCAGGGTATTGCTCAATCGCCGGCCTATCTTTCTACGCTGTTACACGCAGTGAATACCGTATTGGTGCAAACGTCGCCACTGACGACTGATGAAAAATTTGCCGCAGCACAGGCAATAAAACCCTTTGTTCTCGGACGCCTGAACAACACTGTCAGTGCAGAGCAGGCAAAAAAACTTATCCATCAATTATTTGTGACAAAACAAGATGCAGTAAACATAGCCACAAGCATGGATGTTGAGCAGGCTAGAAAGTGGTTGCGCGTGTTAGAAAATATTTAGGGACAACGTAGCCCTACACTGACGTTTAACCCTGAATTGTGATATTGAACGCCTAGAATGTTGGGTGCATCAAAATGCGATTGAGTAGCTGACCGTCAGCGCAGTATTTTTGGCGCTATAACTACCGTCGGTAAAGGCAACATCCTCAGCCTGCCATGTTTCATGCGCCAACGAAACACGTGTTGAGTGATTCTCAGCAAACGCTGGCAGGTCAGCCTCAATAGCGTACGCTTTTTGCAGCGGCAGACGTATGTCAGGCCCATGTGATGAACGCAGCTCATGAGCGGATTGCACGGTGATCCCCATACCCACTGCGAAACCTTCAAAATGCCAGCGAGGCATAATTTGATATTCTTTAATCAACACGGTTTGTGAGTAGACGCCAAAGCTGTTTCGCCCTTTCGCGTACCCCAATGACATATCAATCGAAAAACGATCGGTTATTGGCTTGGAGATCAGCAAATCGTAGGCTTTCTGCTTGCACCCCTGAAATTGGATTTTCTGCTTGTTGAACGAAATTTTGAATGGTTGCTGCGTCTGTCCACCAAGCCATTCAGTGATTTTTTCCTCAAGCTGCGAAGCGGCAACCGAGGGGCATGTCATCGCGATGGCAAAAATAAAACTACTGTAACGTAACATCATTGAGCACTCTCGCAAAAATGGCAGATAGAAGGAATGCACAAATACTAACCAATCGCGTCTGCTATGCCTGCGCCCAACCACATACCTATGTATATTTTTTAATACCTATGCGATGGTCGAGATCCTCTCAAACAGTTGACGCGAGGGGGGCCATTTCGGTCTACGCGGAATCGGTGCGAAAAAACTATTTCATGTCCACAATAGTCAGGCGATTGGTGTGAATCGCACGTCGAACCCATGCGCTCCGCAGCTGAAAGAAGCAGTCAAATAGCTGATTACACAAGCAATCATAATGTGATTGTCTCTGCTCAACATAGCTAATATCACGATTAGGCATTGAATTTACCCGACTAAGTAGACTAATGTACTGCCTTTGTCTTCCCTCAAACGTAAGGGCTGTTGAGTGGACCCATCGATTAGCTTGGTTATTGTTGGATTGTTATCCATCGCCTGTCAGTTTTTAGCGCATCGCGTGAAGCTGCCCGCAATTCTATTTCTTTTGTTGGCCGGTATTATTGTCGGCCCTGTGACGGGCACTATCAATGCAGACGCGCTATTCGGTGACTTACTCTTTCCGATTGTCTCCCTTTCCGTTGCAATCATCTTGTTTGAAGGTGCGCTTACACTCAAGCTCAGCGATTTAAGCGACCACGGTTCGATGGTTCGCAACCTGTGCAGCGTGGGTGTGCTGGTTACGTGGTTAGTGGTGACGCCAGCAGCACATTATGTGCTCGGTTTTTCGTGGGAAATGGCTGCCCTTCTAGGCGCAATCGTCACTGTGACAGGCCCTACCGTTATCATGCCGATGATCAGAACCGTTAGGCCATCTACCCGCATCTCCAACATATTACGCTGGGAAGGTATTGTCATCGACCCCGTCGGCGCTCTGTTCGCAGTATTGGTATTTGAGTTTATTCTCGCTCAACAAGATGCGGCGCTGCATACCCTGTATTCATTTGGTTTAACCCTACTCGTGGGCGGCGGGCTTGGCGCTGCAACCGGTTATTTACTGGGTATTGCTTTACGCCATAGCTGGATACCCCATTATCTACAAAATACAGCCGTACTGACGTTGATGTTAGGCAGCTTTGCGATGTCGAACCTTTTTGCGCATGAGTCCGGGCTACTTACCGTGACTATTGCCGGCTTCATTCTGGCTAATATGCGCAACGTGGACGTTGAGGACATTCTGGAGTTTAAAGAAACACTGAGTGTGCTGTTGATCTCAGCACTGTTTATATTACTTGCAACGCGGATCCAGTTTGAAGCCATTCTCAATGTTGGCTGGGGTGCTGTGATAGTGATTGCGGTGGTGATGTTTGTGGCTCGTCCGTTGTCGGTATTGGTGTCTTCTATCGGCACAGGGCTTTCAATGAAAGAGCTTGGCATACTCAGTTGGATAGCGCCGCGCGGTATCGTTGCAGCCGCCGTATCCGCTTTGTTTGCGTTGAAGCTAGAGGAGCAGGGTTATCCTGAGGCTGCTCTGCTTGTACCCATGGTGTTTCTCATTATTATCGCCACCGTGGTAATACAAAGTCTAACCGCGACGCACCTAACGACGTTTTTAGGGTTGCGCTCGCCAGAACCGAATGGTTTCTTACTGTTTGGTAGCAGTGTTTTTGCGCGCGAATTTGCTGATGAACTCAAAGAAAACGGTGTTGATGTCATTGTCGCGGATACAAACTGGGATGCCATTAAACAAGCGCGGATGCAAAACTTAAAAACCTATTATGGTAACCCGATGTCCGAACACGCAGAGCGCTATCTGGACTTGACCATGGTCGGTACGGTATTGGTGATGTCGCCCTATCGTCAGTTAAATCCCTTAGTGACGACGCATTTCGAACACGCACTGGGTAAAGAAGGTACCGTATTGGGTCTCACCAATAATGAGACCGGTACGCGCGAGAGTCATCAGGTTTCTGACAAATACGCGCGCAAAATGAGTCTGTTTGACGTTGGTATTACCTACGGATACCTCGCTAGTGCAATGAAAAATGGCGCAACGCTTCGCACCACTAAACTCACCGATGAATTCAAATTTTCAGATTTCGAAAAGCAGCATGGCAACAATGCTATTCCGCTGGCCTACATCAGGCACGGTCATGTCGGACTATTCACAACCACCAAGAAGGTTGACCCGAAAGCAGGCTGGAAGATTATTAGTTTGGTGCTCAATGGCAGTGAAGCGCCTGAGAAAATTATTGATAGAGACAAGAGCGTCGAACCGAGTCCGGCAACTTAACGCTGAACGCGTAGACCACCTTGAAATTCTAATCAAAAGGCCGCTGATGCGGTCTTTTTTACGTCACCCGTCATTTGCCTTATACTCAGGCAAATACTCTTTTTTGATTTGGATGTCGAATGCGCACGCTTTTAATGACTTTGTGTTACCTCATGGCGGTGAATACGGCGCAGCTCGCATGGGCTGAAGGCACCTCTGACACCGAGTCAGCGAGTAAAGACATACCCCCTCCAAGCGTTTTTGTCAGTCAGCACAAAGCCCGGTTTAATGGTGAAAGCATTAACTATAAAGCAGTTGCCGGGGAAACCTATTTGACGGATCTTAAAGGCCAGCACAAGGCGAGTATTTTCACGTTCAGTTACCTGAAAGACGACGACAAAGATCCCTCGCACCGACCGGTGACCTTTGTTTGGAATGGTGGCCCGGGTTCAGCGTCAACATGGCTGCATATGGGAGGGTTCGGCCCCAAACGTATCGTTGTGCCATCAGATGCGAGTCATGCAGGCTTGCCCCCGTATGACATTAAAGATGTGCCTGAAACGATTCTGGATGTCACTGACTTAGTATTTATAGATCCCGTTGGAACGGGCTTCTCTCGCGCCTTGGGCGACTATACGGGCAAAGATTTCTGGGGTCTTTATGAAGATGCAGAGTCGATGGCCGATTTTATCCAAACGTGGCTGACCGACAACAAACGTTGGAACTCGCCTCGTTTTATTATGGGTGAAAGCTACGGCACGACGCGTGCGGCTGCAGTGGCAAACATTTTGGAAAGCGACCGCAGTATCAGCGTAAATGGTCTGCTGTTCATCTCACAGGCGTTGGACTATCAAGGGTCAACCCCGTACGTGCGCGATAACATCGTTTCACACATCACTTACCTTCCGACCATGGCCGCGACGGCGCTTTATCACCAAAAAGTTGCGCCGCAAACCTCTAAGGCCGAGTTTCTCCAAGCTGCAAGAGCATTTTCGACCGATCAGTTGCTCCCTGCACTTTTCAAAGGAAGTGCAATCAGCGATTCAGAGTATGATGCCGTGAAACAAGGGCTTGTTAAGTTTACGGGCCTTAGCGAAACCTATATTGACCGGGCCAACATTCGCATCCAGGGCTTTCGGTTCGCCAAAGAGCTACTGCGTGATCAAGGTCTCGCCGTCGGGTTGCTGGATAGCCGGTATACACGAGATGAAATCGACGACCTAGGTGCTGATGACGCCGGCAGCAATGCGATAAGCGCGGCTTACAAATCAGCGTTGATGATGCACATGCAATCCAATCTTGGCGTTGATTGGTCCAGACATTATTTGTCTCCCGCCGATCCTGATCTGAGTCCGAATTGGCGCTATCGAACAACTCCCGATGGCAGCGGCTATGAGCCCAAATATGTGAATACTGCGCATGATTTGTCTAAAGCAATGCGGGTGAACCCTGCTTTGCAAGTGTTTGTTGCGTCTGGCTACTACGACTTGGTGACACCGTTTTTCGATGCCGAGTACACGCTGGGTAGGCACGACATTCCAAAACAGCGGGTGACCTACAAATACTATGATGGCGGTCATATGATGTACGTCAATGAAGAAGCTAGACTAGCCCTGCTGAACGATACCCGTGCGTTTATTATTGAGCTAACGCGGTAGCTTTTGCATACACTATTTGGCTGTCGCCGCCTGTCGGCAGCTTAGTATCCACCACTCTACAACCAATAAGTTTGGCACCCATGCAATCCAACTTAAAACAGGATAAAATTCACTAAATGGGATACCCGCAGCAAAACTTACCCCCAAATAGATCCTCAATGTGACACCTGCAAGTGTGATGGCGTAACTTCTGATCATCCATTGCCGATGGGCTTGTATTTCACCTTTTCGGATAAAATAATAAGCCATTGCCGTCGCATAAAACCAAGCCAATGCCATCATCGCAAAGCCAACATGAGTCACTAATCCGCCGTACGACTGCCATGCTAATATGAAGCCCGAAATACTACTGACAAACACTGACACCACATATAATTTCCCCGACTGACGGTGCATTGTGAGGTATTTCTTGCGCAGTGCTGCAGAGAACTGAAAAGGCCCCAGCAACATAGCGATGGCGCCAAAACCGAGATGTAAATAACTCGCGACTGGAGTTTCTGCAAAGATATTGCTGACAAACGGTGGGCGAAAAGTGGGCCACACCACATTTAGCACGGCGTAACTAGCTGTGCCTATTGCGAGTAACAACATGACGAACCACATTGGCTGCTTCATCAACTAATCGTCGCCAAATGTCGAGTTTTTATCTTTGTGCTGAATACGATCGATGACAATAACGGTAGCCAATATCTGAGGAGTCCACTCTGGGTGGTGAATTGCAACACCATAACTGTCTGACCAACTGATCAGCTTTTTAGAAATCGATGCAATGAGACTTCCCTGCTGCCGGATCTCGTACTCGTGCTGCCAGAAATTACCGGTCATGTCGAGTTGTCCTTTGGGCGTATCGATACTAAAGCGACTGGTCCAGAATGGCCAAAACTTCTTTTTAATCAACCACTCACTACCATCGTTATTTATAAGACGGCATGCTGGCATCAAAGATAAGTATTTACGCTTAATTTTCAACACTTCGTTGTCAGCCTGATCGAACAAGGTTTGACTGCTGGAAATGCTGAAAAGCTTACCCTTAGCCGTAAAAGCCGTACGCCCGTTCTCATCCTCAATATCAAAACTATCAGTAAGACTGAAGATTTTTTGCTTGATTCGATAGTTCATAAAAGTAAATCCCTTTGGTCAGATCTCAGCGAATCTTCGATATATCGTTAAAGAAACCAACGTGCCAAGATAACTCTGCATCAAGATAAGTTAGTTCCACAGTACAGTTTTTATTTCTTTCAAAATCAGCGACTGTTTAGAGGAAGCATTTGCTTCAATAACTAACAGAGTAAAAGGAATTCTAATGAAAGACAACAACACGATAAGCGGTATCCAAACACTGAAGCAATCACAAGTAGACGCCGTATCAGGCGGTGGTTGGGGTGGTATTATTGGAGGCTGGGGATTTGGTCTTGGCATGCAAGCTTTAGGTCACGCTGCAAATAACGGTGGTTTTGCGTTAATGGAGCGTCACAACATGGCGTTGGCAACCAATCGGCTATAATAAAACAACGAGGATGCGGTGACTTAGTCACCGCATAGTTAATTATGGTCAGACATGTTTATTACGTTCTTCTCATTACCTGTATCGCGCTGGCAGTAGTCACTCATATTGTCAGTGTTAATATACAGGGCTACCACGTTGCCGCCACTGCGATTGACAGTCTCCAGTCGCTGATTTACACATTAGCACTACTGTTTGTGATGTATATCTTTGATCGCAACCGCTCTCTAAGTGCCAGACTATGGCAATGGGGTTGCTGGTGCTTGGGTAGTGGTATCTATGAATTGCAAAAATCCTTTATGTCTTCGACACTCTCTTATTCAAACTACCTTGCCATTCTCGTTGCCTTTTTAATAGGCGTACAGTGGATCATTATTGTTAGTGGCCGTGAAAAACGTAACAAGCTGCCTGAAAGATGAGTCTATTTTGATGTGTGGGTCTTCAGTACTTTCGGTGCTAGTCGAAACGCTGACGCTTACACCGCTTTATGGGGAGGGCAAACTAGCCGAAAAACACGATTTTCACCTAGCCAGACAGACACAAAAAAGGCCGCAAATGCGGCCTTTTTCACTACGTTTGAATAACGAATTATTCAGCAGCTTTGGTAACGACGTCGACTAGTTTCCAAGTTTTATTCTTAGAAAGTGGGCGACATTGTGTAATAGTGACTACGTCACCTTCATTACACTGGTTCGTCTCATCGTGTGCGTATAGCTTGGTTGAGCGCTTGATAAACTTCCCGTAAATTGGGTGCTTAACAAAACGTTCAATCATAACAGTGATGGTTTTATCCATCTTGTTGCTCACCACACGACCTTGTACTGTACGAATCTTTTGTTCAGTCATTAGCTTTTAGCCTTTTCAGTCATAATGGTCTTTACGCGCGCAATGTTACGACGCACTTTTTTCAACTGGTCAGTTTTTTCAAGCTGGCCTGTTGAGTGCTGCATGCGAAGGTTGAATTGCTCTTTCAGAAGGCTTAAAAGCTCTTCGTTAAGTTCTTCAACAGATTTAGCTTTCAATTCAGTCGCATTCATTACATCACCGTCCGAGTTACAAAGGTTGTTTTAAATGGCAGTTTCGCCGCAGCCAATGCAAACGCTTCACGTGCAAGAGACTCAGGAACACCTTCCATCTCATACAATACGCGACCCGGTTGAATTTGGCATACCCAGTACTCAACGTTACCTTTACCTTTACCTTGACGCACTTCTAGCGGCTTCTCAGTAATTGGCTTATCAGGAAATACGCGGATCCAGATTTTACCTTGACGTTTTACGTGACGCGTCATCGCTCGACGAGCGGCTTCGATTTGACGTGCAGTCATACGACCACGCGCTACAGCTTTTAAGCCGTAAGTACCGAAACTGACTTTACCGCCAGCGACAGCCATACCACGGTTACGCCCTTTATGCTGTTTACGAAATTTCGTACGCTTTGGTTGTAACATTGATTAGCCCTCTCGCTTCGCGTTGCGGCCTTTCTTCTTAGGTTGTGCAGGTTGCTCAGCTGCGTTTGCTGCAGGTAAACCACCTAAAACTTCACCTTTGAAGATCCAGACTTTAACGCCAATGATTCCGTAAGTCGTCAATGCCTCAGAAGTCGCATAGTCGATATCAGCACGGAAAGTATGTAGAGGTACACGACCTTCACGATACCATTCACTACGTGCAATTTCAGCGCCGCCAAGACGACCGCTGACTTCAACTTTAATGCCCTTCGCACCGATGCGCATTGCATTTTGTACCGCGCGCTTCATTGCACGGCGGAACATAACACGACGCTCTAGCTGGCTTGAGATGCTATCTGCTACCAATTGGGCGTCTAGCTCAGGCTTACGAACTTCGGCAATGTTGATCTGAGCAGGCACACCGGCCAACTTAGATACGTAATTACGAAGCTTCTCTACATCTTCACCTTTCTTACCGATAACAACACCAGGGCGAGCTGTGTGAATAGTCACACGGATGCTCTTCGCTGGACGCTCGATAACGATTTTAGAAAGTGAAGCGTTCTTCAACTGTTTAGTCAAATACTGACGTACTTGATGATCATTAAACAAGTTGTCTGCATACTCTGCAGTATTCGCGTACCAGGTAGATGTCCATGGCTTGCTGATACCCAGGCGTATACCTGTAGGATGTACCTTCTGTCCCATTTTCTACTCCTAGTTATCCGCTACAACCACAGTGATGTGACTGCTACGCTTAAAAATACGATCAGCACGGCCTTTCGCACGTGTCTTGATCCGCTTCATCGTTGGGCCTTCGTCAACATAGATTTTGGCAACGGTCAATTCATCAATATCAGCACCGTCGTTATGCTCTGCGTTAGCAATAGCTGACTCTAGTACTTTCTTGACCAATCCTGCACTTTTCTTAGGGCTGTAAGTTAATAACTCAAGCGCCTTTTCAACGTGCAAACCGCGAATCTGATCTGCTACCAAACGTGCTTTTTGAGCTGACGTACGGGCAAAACGGTGTTTAGCTAATGCTTCCATCTTCCTACCCCTTAACGTTTAGCTTTCTTATCCGCGACATGGCCGCGGTAAGTGCGCGTTGGCGCAAATTCGCCCAACTTGTGGCCGACCATTTCGTCACTAATAATGACAGGTACGTGCTGGCGACCGTTATGGACTGCAATGGTTAGACCAATCATATCTGGAATAATCATAGAACGGCGTGACCAAGTTTTGATTGGACGACGCTCGTTCTTTTCCACTGCAGCCTCTACCTTCTTCAGCAAGTGAAGGTCAATAAATGGACCTTTCTTGAGAGAACGTGGCATGGTGAATCCTCGCTTTTACTTGTTACGACGACGTACGATAAGCTTATCGGTACGCTTGTTACTGCGGGTTTTCTTACCCTTGGTAGGCACACCCCATGGAGTAACCGGATGACGGCCTCCAGAAGTACGACCTTCACCACCACCGTGTGGGTGATCAACCGGGTTCATGGCAACACCACGAACGGTCGGACGAACACCACGCCAACGTGTGGCACCGGCTTTACCCAGTGAACGCAGCATGTGCTCAGCGTTGCCGACTTCGCCAATCGTGGCGCGACAATCCGCTAATACTTTACGCATTTCGCCAGAACGAAGACGTAGTGTTACGTACGCTCCATCACGAGCAAGGATCTGGCCGTAAGCACCCGCAGAGCGAGCGATTTGAGCACCTTTTCCAGGCTTCATTTCAATGGCGTGAACGGTAGTACCGACTGGCATGTTACGCATTGGCATGGCGTTACCGGCTTTGATTGGTGCATCAGAACCTGATTGCACAGAATCACCCGCTTTTGCACCTTTAGGCGCAAGAATGTAACGACGTTCACCGTCTGCATACAATACCAAAGCAATGTTGGCTGAACGGTTTGGATCATATTCCAAACGCTCTACCTTTGCTGGGATACCGTCTTTGTTACGTTTAAAATCGATAATACGGTAGTGTTGCTTATGACCACCACCGACATGGCGCACGGTAATGCGACCATTGTTGTTACGACCACCAGATTTGCTGTTCTTTTCTAACAAAGGCGCGTGTGGTGCACCTTTATGTAGATCAGGGTTGGTTACCTGAACAACATGACGACGTCCGGCAGAAGTTGGCTTAGCTTTCAATAATGGCATGTCTAATCCCCTTCTTACTCTGCGCCACCGACGAAGTCGATTTCTTGGCCTTCTTTCAGAACAACGTATGCTTTTTTCCAATCGCTACGCTTACCGAAATTCATACCATGACGTTTGGTTTTGCCTTTACACACAACCGTACGTACAGAATTGACTTCTACTTCAAAGAGCTTTTCAACGGCTGCTTTGATCTCAGCTTTATTGGCGTCTTTAACAACTTTAAAAACAACCGTGTTGTTCGCTTCCGCAGCCATTGTCGATTTCTCAGACACGTGCGGAGCAAGCAATACTTTTAATAGACGTTCCTGGTTCATGCTAACGCCTCCTCAAGTTGCTTCACTGCATCAGCAGTAATAAGCACTTTATCAAACGCAATTAAGCTAACCGGATCGATACCCTGAACGTCACGTACGTCTACTTTGTAGAGGTTACGTGCTGACAAGAACAAGTTCTCATCAACTTCAGGTGTCACAATCAACACGTCTTTCAACTCAAGTTCGTTTAACTTAACCAACAAGTCTTTCGTTTTTGGTGAATCAACACCAAATTTCTCGACCACGATTAAACGGTCTTGACGTACCAATTCAGAAAGGATGCTTTTGATCGCACCACGGTACATCTTCTTGTTAACCTTTTGATCAAAATCACGTGGCTTAGCAGCAAACGCGCGACCACCACCAACCCAGATTGGGCTGCGGATAGTACCAGCACGAGCGCGGCCTGTACCCTTCTGACGCCATGGCTTCTTACCACCACCACGAACTTCAGAACGTGTTTTTTGAGCTTTAGTACCCTGACGAGCGCCTGCACCGTATGCAACGACAACTTGGTGAACCAAGGCTTCGTTGAATTCACGTCCAAAGGTCGCTTCGGATACTTCAAGAGCGCTTTGCGCATCTTTCAATGTTAATTCCATCACTACACTCCCCAGACGTTAGGCTTTGACTGCTGGCTTAACAATGACGTCACCGCCAGTTGCGCCAGGCACCGTGCCTTTAACCAATAACAGGTTGTTTTCTGCGTCTACACGTACCAGTTCTAAAGACTGAGTGGTGATGCGCTTGTTACCAAGCTGCCCAGCCATCTTCTTGCCTTTAAATACTTTACCTGGTGATTGGTTTTGACCAATTGAACCAGGTGCACGGTGCGACAACGAGTTACCGTGTGAATTACGTTGGTGACTAAAGTTCCAACGTTTAATTGCACCAGCAAAACCTTTACCTTTTGAAGTGCCAACAACGTCAACCTTTTTGGTGTCGTTGAAAAGCTCAACAGTGATGTCACTGCCCACTTCAATTTCTGTGCCTTCGTTCGCGTCAAGACGGAATTCCCACAGACCGCGACCAGCTTCTACGCCAGCTTTAGCAAAGTGACCAGCGGCCGCTTTGTTAACACGATTTGCTTTCTTCTCACCAGCGGTAACCTGCAATGCACGGTAGCCGTCAGTTTCGTCTGTGCGCAGTTGAGTCACACGGTTAGGGGTTGCTTCAATAACAGTCACAGGAATTGAAACGCCATCTTCAGTGAAGATGCGAGTCATGCCTACTTTACGACCGATAAGACCAATCGCCATTGTTATAACCCTCTTCTATTAGCCCAGGCTGATTTGAACATCAACGCCGGCAGCCAAGTCCAATCTCATCAGAGCGTCTACAGTTTTATCTGTAGGCTCAATGATATCTACCAAACGCTTATGAGTGCGGATTTCATACTGGTCACGAGCGTCTTTATTGACGTGTGGAGAAACCAACACCGTATAGCGTTCTTTGCGAGTAGGTAGTGGAATAGGACCGCTTACCTGAGCACCAGTACGTTTCGCCGTTTCTACGATTTCAGCCGTAGATTGATCGATCAACTTGTGATCAAACGCTTTTAAACGAATACGAATTCTTTGATTTGGCATCGATTAAGCTCCAATCGAAAGAACAAAAAAATTCACCTTTTCTAGCAGTTCGTTCTGCAGAAAAGATGTGCGTAAACCAATAGTTCCCAATCGGAACCCTGTTTCGACCCCTAACACGCCCGCTTCATACTGTTCAATCATGAAACTTCGGCGGCAACC
Organism: Alteromonas oceanisediminis; assembly: GCF_018474025.1. Classification (GTDB taxonomy): domain Bacteria; phylum Pseudomonadota; class Gammaproteobacteria; order Enterobacterales; family Alteromonadaceae; genus Alteromonas_E; species Alteromonas_E oceanisediminis. The sequence goes on from NZ_JAHCTA010000003.1 coordinate 372,951, forward strand.
CTAAAAGCAGTGTTGCTACGGTTAAAAATCTATGCCTACTAAGGCAAGTGGGCGCGAATTATACAGACGAGAGCGGGGAATGCAATAGTAAATGACGATTGAGTGGGCAATCTTTGCTTTTCATACCTGAAGCAAAAGATACCCTTATTGCCAATACTGCAATCAAGGTGCCTAAAAAAACAAAGCAGTAGAAATTAGTCACGCTTTCAGCGGATGTAAAGTGACATCCACGTAAAAAGTTTATACTGTAGCGGTATTGTAGCTATCACGGTTTTTCTATGTATACAAATGATGTACTTGAGCGCAGTTTTCAACAGATAAATGCCATCTTGGCGCGTGAGACACCATTGATGGATGCTTATCAGGAGCTTGAACCACTGATTCTTGAGCTTCTTGGTGCTGAGCGCATGAGTATCTTCCAACGACGTCTTCAACATCAGGATCTGGTCGCTCGCTTTAAAACCGGTAAAGAAACTAAAGAAATTAAAGTGCCTATCAGCCCATTGTCGATTGCAGGATACGTCGCATTATCGCAATTACCACTGATTATTAACGACCCTTATGACAGTCACGAGCTAGCGCAGATACACCCTCGTCTACGATTTGCCGACCGCTTTGACAAGAACAGCACGTTTAAAACAAACAGTATCCTCTGCATCCCCATACTGAATGCCGGTGTCATGATGGGGGTCTTGCAAATAATTAATAAAAAAAGCGGGCAGTTTGACGATGCTGATTTGCGAGTCGCTACTAAACTGGCCGATGTCATTGGCGCTAAATTTCGCTACGAGCTTGGCGGCACAAGCGCACCATTTGATTACCTCGTTCATCTTAATCTGATATCTGACAAGGTGCTTAAAGAGTTAACCGAAACATCGTCAGATGACAAACAGTTAATTCAACGTTTGCAAAGCGAACAGCGCATCACTGATGAACAAATTGGCAAAGCACTATCAGTTCATTACCAAGTTCCTTACATAAGCTATTTACCTGACAAATATCACCCCTATCAGAGCGACAGTAAATTAAATGCCAGCTATTTAAAGCGCAACTGTGTTGCTGTGATTGCCGATGCGAATGAAAATATTATTGTGCTGCTGGCAGAACCCAACAACGCTGCCCTGTTGATGGAAATCGAGCGTGCGTTGGGCATCGACAGTTACGACATCGCGGTGGGAATACCCAATCAAATCCTCCAGTACCTCGGCGGTGGTGGTAGCGGCGGCGCGCCGGGTGAAATGAATGAAATTCTGGACGAGATTGGTACCAGTGCAGATGAGAAAGATGATCAGATCGACGAACTCAGCGACGATGCGCCTGCCATCGTACGTCTTGTCAGCCGCATTTTGCATGACGCTAAGCGGCTGAATGCATCAGATATTCATATTGACCCTGAAAAAAGTGGCCCGACGCGCGTCAGAATGCGTGTTGACGGCGTGTGCCGAGATATGAATCAGGTGCCCGCCTCGCACCATAGCGCAGTTATTGCGCGGATTAAAATCATGTCTAACCTGAATATTGCAGAAAAGCGTGTTCCGCAGGATGGTAAATTAGCGTTTCGCACCGGCGGGCAACTCGTTGAGGTTCGGGTGGCCAGTATTCCCACCGTTGCGGGCGAGGGCGTTGTCATGCGTATTCTTGCCTCAGGTGGAGCGATGCCGATTGATAAAATGAATGTCGCGCCAAATAATCGAACTCGCCTCGAAGAGATGATCAAAAAGCCCCATGGTATTTTGCTTGTGGTTGGACCGACAGGTTCAGGTAAAACCACCACGCTGCACGCCATACTGGGTTACTTAAACACACCCGAGAAGAAAATCTGGACTGCGGAAGACCCTGTGGAAATCACTCAGGCTGGTCTCCAGCAGGTACAAGTCAGCCCGAAAATTGGTTTCACATTCGCCAATGCACTACGCGCTTTCTTACGGGCAGACCCTGATATCATTCTCATCGGTGAAATGCGTGACAAAGAAACTGCCCATGCGGGTATTGAAGCCTCACTCACCGGTCACTTAGTGTTATCAACATTGCACACCAACTCAGCACCTGAAACCATTACCCGATTACTCGATTTGGGTCTCGACCCGGTTAACTTTTCCGATGCGTGCGTGGGGATCCTGGCGCAACGCTTAATTCGCACACTCTGCACCAATTGCAAAGAAGCCGAACCGGCGACCGACGCTGAGAGACAATTTATTTATCGCCAGTATGGCGAGGAATATATTGACGAACTACACTTGAGTGAACCGCTCATGGTGCACCGAGCAAAAGGCTGCGAAGCTTGTGGCGACACAGGTTACAAGGGGCGAACTGGGGTGCATGAACTGCTCGGTATGACGCCGGAATTGCGTTCACTGGTTTACAAGGAAGCGTCTGTGGCACAAATGAAAGCGCAAGCCATGAAGGATGGCATGAGAACACTGGTACAAGATGCTATCTATAAGGTGATCAAGGGTGACACGGACATCGCGCAAGTCCAGATTTTGGGTGGCGACTAAACGACAGTTTCATCACGTAATGTGGCTTTGTGCCCTTGTCGGCATGGGCTTTGTTGTTGGTCCTAAACAGGCTCAGGCGCAAGCTCAGCCAGGGAGCCAGCCGGTATCCTACTGTTCCACACCTGCCGCCGGTCCCTTGCTGATTGGCAACCAAAAATCTCTAGCACTAGTCGCGGGGGATGTCCGCTTCGATGTCACCTGCTTTATTGAAAAACCCGCCATCTTTTCGATGCCGTGGTATGGATTCCAATCTGCTGTTGTTAAAACCGTTGAGGGGAATATTTTAATTCCATTGCGGGGTCGTGATCAGGCTTATCTGTTGGATAAAGGGCAACATGAATTGTCTTTTGTCCTAAGTGTTTACGAAGCGCGTGACTTCACGCTCACGCTAAGAACCGTCAATTCGTACCATCATGTAAGCACCCTACACGCCATGGTGATGGGCTTGTTTCTGGGCCTCTGTGTTGGCCTTTCGGTTTACGTGTCACTGCTCGGTAGAGGTGTTAAACACCGCGGTTTCTATGCTTATGGCTGCTATCTGATGTCAGCGGCACTATTTTTTGCGCTGCAGGAAGGGGTATTCAACTATATTTGGCCCGGCAACACGTTGTCTAACCACATGCGCGCACAATCCTTGATGGCTGGGTTGGTTGTGGTATGTGCAGTCACGTTTATTGCGCGACTGCTCGACTTTAAACTGCTGATTAAAAAGCCACTGTATCTCGCCTTACAAACCGCCACGATAAGCGTGCTTATTGCGGCTATCACCATCGTTGTTGCGCCAAGCGGTCTAGAGTCACTGGCCTCTACTTACATGGGGTGGACAACCCTTTTTATTGTAGCCTGTGTGTTTGTTGTCAGCTGCTATGCTGCTATCCAACGAGTGCATACTGCACCGTTGATTGTCGTTGCGCTGAGCTTCGTATTTTTTGCCATGATTTTTCGCATCTGGTTGGTCGATGTGAACGAGTTTATGCACCGTTACGCATTGATTATTTCCACCGCCATTGAGTCCTTTTTATTCGCCGTTGCGGCCAGTGAGAAGGTCAAATATCTTGAAGAGGAAAAATCCAAAGCGTATCACACGGCCGCACAGGACGAACTGTGCGCAGTGATGAATCGGCGCGGATGGTTGTTAGCAGCACAGCGGAAGGTTGATTTTCACCAATCTCGTGGTGGTATGTTAGTACTGAATTACATCGATCTAAACGACTTCAAGACGATCAACGACCAACATGGTCACTCCACCGGCGATAAGGTGTTGCAAACCGTTGCTAAAATCATTCGACATCAAGCCCGCGAAGACGATTTGGTGGGGCGTATCGGTGGCGATGAATTTGTGGTGCTATCGCATGCGCTTACGCGTGGGCAAGCCGATCGGATACATCAACGTTTTCGCCAGAAACTGCACTTTATAGAACTGTCGGTGCACGGCCAGCTATTTCACCTGTCAGCCAGTGTTGGCGTGACCGTTGAAAACAGCTACGCAGCGGACCTATCACGCATGCTGGAATGTGCAGACCAACAAATGTACACAGCTAAACGCGAGCGGGGTGCAGCGAAAAGCGCCGACACCACCGCTGCAATAGCCAATGAGCCCGCTTAACCCTATTTTTCTTTTGCCTTCGCAAAGGCATCTGCAAACGCGTTACCCATAGCGGCATTGCTGATTGGCTTAGGTTTTGGCGCTGGTTTTGGCGCTGCTCCGTGGCTTTTCCCCTTGCCGCCTTTACTACGCTTGGATGCATCTCCGCCGGCGTTTTTCTGCTGTTGTGGACTGGTCTCATCATCCAATCGCATGGTGAAAGCGATACGCTTTCGCGCCACGTCCACATCCAGCACTTTGACTTTAACAATATCGCCTGCTTTGACCACTTCGCGAGGATCGGCGATGAATTTGTTCGTCAGCGCTGAGATATGCACAAGACCATCCTGATGCACACCCACATCGACGAATGCACCAAAATTAGCCACATTACTCACAACGCCCTCGAGTACCATGCCAGTTTTCAAGTCGTTTAAGGTTGTGATGCCTTCTTTGAAACTCGCCGTTTTGAACTCTGGGCGCGGATCACGGCCCGGCTTTTTCAATTCACTGAGAATATCAACCACCGTGGGAAGGCCGAAGTTATCGTCCGTAAACTGGTGTGGTTCAAGCTGAGTTAGCACCGCGGTATTGCCTATGAGCTGAGGGATCTGCTGCTGTGTCGTGGATAATATTTTATCAACCACAGGGTAAGCTTCCGGGTGCACAGCTGATGCATCCAGAGGATTACTTCCACCAACGATACGTAAAAACCCTGCCGCTTGTTCATACGCTTTTGGACCGAGCCTTTCAACGTCTCGTAATGCTTTACGGTCGTTGAAGCGACCGTGTTGATCACGAAATGCCACGATATTGTTTGCCAAGGACTTGTTTAATCCCGACACGTAGCTGAGCAGAGCTGGCGAGGCGGTATTTACATCAACGCCTACGGCGTTTACACAATCTTCTATAACGCTGTCCAGTGAGCGCCCTAGCTGGCTCTGACTGACATCATGTTGATACTGGCCGACACCGATAGCTTTCGGTTCTATTTTGACTAGCTCCGCCAGCGGATCTTGTAACCGCCGTGCTATCGACACAGCACCGCGTAGCGACACGTCCAAGTCTGGCAACTCGTTTGAAGCTAACTCAGAGGCGGAATACACCGACGCGCCCGCTTCACTGACCATGACTTTTTGTACCTTCAGTCCCGCTACCGATGCCAGTGCTTCAGCAACCAACTTGTCAGTCTCTCGTGAGCCAGTACCGTTACCAATACTGATAATGTCGACTTTAAATTGCTGGCACACTGTCGTGATTGTGCGCTGCGATTTATCCCATTGATTCTGTGGCGCATGGGGGAAAATAGTGGTGGTGTGCAGTACCTTTCCAGTACCATCAACCACGGCTATTTTGCAGCCAGTGCGAAGACCGGGATCTATGCCCATCGTCACTTTCGCCCCTGCCGGTGCAGCCATCAGTAAATCGCCTAAGTTTTTGGCAAATACATCAATGGCGGCCGTTTCAGCTTGCTCACGCAACGTGCCAAACAGTTCTGTCTCTAAGTGTAGCTGGAGCTTAATTTTCCATGCCCACTGGATGACTTGCTGCATCCAGCTATCACCGGCTTGCCCACGCGGCTGAAAGCCAATATGCGACGCAATGATAGACTCGCAATGTGAGGGGGCTTGCGGCTCGTCTTGATTAGGATCAGCATCCATCGACAATTGCAAAAAGCCTTCGTTGCGGCCTCGGTACATTGCTAACGCACGATGTGAGGGGGTATCTAACAGTTTTTCAGCATGATCAAAATAGTCTTTGTATTTTGCACCTTCGGCTTCTTTACCGGCAACAACTTTGCTACGCAAAAAGGCGTTCGCATGCAAATAGCGTCTAACCGTGGCCAGAAGCTGGGCATCCTCTGCCCAGCGTTCGATCAGAATAAAGCGTGCGCCATCCAATGCGGCTTTAACATCGACTACGCCTTTCTCAGCAGAAACGAAAGCCTCAGCAGCGGCTTCAGGGGACACACTCAAGTCGTCGAACAATCGCTGAGCCAGCGGCTCAAGCCCCGCTTCGATAGCAATTTGTCCCTTCGTACGCCGCTTGGGTTTATAGGGTAGATAGAGATCTTCCAATTCTGTCTTGCTCGGCGCGGCCTTTATCTTCGCCGCGAGCTCGGACGTAAGCTTTTCCTGCTCGGTGATCGATTTTAAAATAACCGCGCGCCGCTCTTCCAGTTCTCGTAAATAACCCAAACGTTGCTCTAGAAAACGCAGTTGAATATCATCTAAACCTTGCGTCGCTTCTTTACGATACCGCGCGATAAAGGGAACTGTTGCACCACTGTCAAGTAGCGCAATGGCAGAGTTGACTTGTGCTTCACTGACTTTCAGTTCAGCGGCTATTTGGTTTTGGATCATAAAACTCTCTGTGAGCGCAGAAGCGCGAAAATAATTCCAATTTGGAAATGCGTTTGGCGCAAGTATATCACGCTTACCAAGCGCGCCTAGGCTGCGAGAGACTGTTCGAACACATTTCACACCTGTATTTGATGACCACGCAAAAAACTGACGTCCATTCCTTTGAACGTAAACAGTGCGAATGGAAACTCAACGCTGACTCAATACGGCCAATGGGCAAGCATGAGTTTGCGCCAAATTCAGGCAGAGAGCACGATTGAATGAATGTGCAGCAGTACCCTGTAAATTGATTTAGTTTTTTGCTTCTACTGATACTATAACGCGATCTGAATAAACTCTGATCCAACTCAGAAACGTGACGGCGGCGATGGAGCTATTGCGTCGAGTCGCTGTCATAGGCAGTCATAGGATGGTGAAAGAGGCCAAGGTGCTATCATATTGAAAACAAAACTCATTACCCCGGAAGGTTATACCCAGCTCAAGCAGGAACTCGATGACTTATGGCGCAAGGAGCGACCCGAAATCACCCAGAAAGTGACGTGGGCAGCCAGTTTGGGCGATCGTTCAGAAAATGCGGATTACAAAGAAAATAAGCGCAGGCTTAGAGAAATTGACCGGCGCGTACGTTTCTTAAGAAAAACACTGGAAGATATCAAAGTTGTTGATTACCACCCTCAGCAGGAAGGAAAAGTGTTCTTTGGCGCGTGGGTCGAGGTCGAAAATGAACAGGGTGATCGCTTAACGTTTCGGATTGTTGGCCCTGAAGAAATTTATCGGCGCAAGCACTATATTTCGATCGATTCCCCCATGGCCAGAGCATTGTTAAAGAAAACGGTCGATGATGAGGCGCAGGTGCGTACGCCAAACGGCACGGTTAGTTGGCAGATTGTCAATATATCGTATGTAAAATGACACTCGCTTGTCGATGATCGTTGGCTAGGGCAGACCCTAGGAATACAAGAAAATGTGCGTTTCGTTCACTGCAGATTAGCGTTTTCCTGTCTAACTCGTTAGGCTTTAAAGTACACCCGTTGATGTTGGGCAAAGCGCGTTCGTCAATCGATGTGTTACAACATCAACTATTTTTATTAATTGAGCGCCGATAAAAGGAGTGAGTCGTGCTGTGGTTTCTGTCGTTGCATATTGCGTTTCTGATTATTTGGATAGCATCAGCGCTATATATTCCTGTGCTGATAGCGATGCAGGTTAGAAAAGAAGCCCAGTTTATGCAACATCCGACAGGCATGGGATCCGTGGCTCGTTTGGTGTTCACTCACATCGCTTCTCCAGCGGCAGTTATCTCCATTATCGCGGGAACCCTCACGTTTGTAGTGGGTAACATTTTAAGCTTTTGGCTCGTCGCAAAGCTGACACTGGTCACCTTTTTAGTGATTTTTCACGCGTGTCTCGCATTACTGATAACGCGCATGGAACGCGACAGAACTCATCATCTCCAGCGCTATAGCTGGGCGCTGTTCATCGCCTTGTCTCTTTGCATGGTGGGTATTCTCAGTATTGTCATCATGAAACCTACCGAGCCTGGGTTTTTACCTTGGACGCTCTAAGGATCGACCAAATGCTGATCTTTTTGCACGACATCAACGCCGATACCATACTCATAAACCAATTGTGCACCCAGCGACCCCGTGATGTTGATCATCACCCCCGTCAGGACACTAACATACAGACCCCACGGCAGTATCTGAGCGGACGGGTCATCCCCCAGTCGCAACATAACGTTCAGCGTCGCCAACGACAGCGTCATGACTGCCAACAAACCGTGTGCCCAAGCGGAAACAATTTTGCGGATGCGTTTTACCGAGAAAACATCAATAGCACCGGGAATACTGCCCAGCACACCAAACAACAACCCGGTCGTCGACAGGTAGAAGCCGGCTTTTGCCCAAAAAAAATCGTCCGTGACCACATAGCAGATATCCGTTACGACCAACAGCAACAAGGTCGCGATCGGGAAATGGATCAAAGCTGGGTGCAACGGGTGCCCTTTTATCAGAGAGCGGCTGTCAATTTTTTCTTCTCGCAACATAAAACTCTACACCTTCAACCGAATGGCACTTTGTATGCTGAATCGCTTAGATAAACTATTCATACTAACGATAGCATTATCGTTAGCGGGTTGTAACGGAGGTTACTCGATATTAGATCCTGCGGGCCCAAACGCCAATGCGGTGCGATGGCTCTGGTGGGGTATGTTCTCGGTTGGATCTCTGGTTTTAATCGGCGTTTGCGCTCTGTGGTGGTATGCCATGCGTAAACCCCACAAAGATTACTCGCCATACGACGTTAAACGTATCACTAATCGACTCGTGCTGATGGGTGGAATTGGCTTGCCGGTCGTGTGCATTAGCGTGCTTTTGGTGTTTGGCATACCTGCGGGACACAACATGCTGCCCTGGCCGAGCGAACGAACCATCACCATCAATGTCCACGCGAAGCAGTGGCTTTGGGAGGTCAGCTATCCTGATCACCACATTCAACTCACGGATGAAATCTATCTGCCCGCCAGCACGCCTGTGAATATAGAAATTACCAGCGAAGATGTTATCCACAGCTTTTGGGTACCTAGGCTTGGCGGCAAGATGGATGCGATCCCCGGCAGAACCAATGTGTTGCGCTTATTCGGTGATAAGCCAGGCTCTTATGCGGGTCAATGCGCTGAATATTGTGGTTTAGCACACACCAAAATGAAATTTGTGGTGCACGTTCTGCCAGAAAACGAATTTGCTACGTGGCTCTCGCAACAGCAACGCTCGACAGGAGAAGCAAACCAGTGAACAACGACTTATCATTGCACTCCCAGTTTGCCAAAGTATGGGACAACCTGCCGGGCTGGGGGCAACTCGCGGCAGTAAATCATACTTCCATTAGTCGCCGGTTTATGATCACAGGCGCTGTATTCTTTGTGATTGGTGGTGTACTGGCGATGCTTATCCGCTCCCAGTTAGCCTTGCCTCAGCAAGAACTTATTTCCCCTGAACTGTATGCCCAACTGTTTACCATGCACGGCACGGTAATGATGTTCTTATTCGCCATTCCCATTCTGGAAGGCGCCGCCATGTACCTCATTCCTAAGATGATCGGTACGCGGGATTTGGTTTTTCCGCGCTTGAGCGCTCTGGGATACTATTGCTACCTGTTTGGCGGCATTATCATCATGACCAGTTTATTTCTGGGCATTGCGCCTGACTCAGGCTGGTTTATGTACACGCCATTGTCCAGTGCAAAGTTTTCGACTGGCCCCGGCTCAGATTTCTGGTTGTTGGGTATCACCTTTGTTGAAATCTCCGCAGTGTCGGCTGGTGTCGAGTTAACGGTATCTATTTTGCGCACCAGAGCGCCGGGCATGTCACTGAGCAAAATGCCCATTTTCTGTTGGTACATATTGGCCATGGCATTAATGATTGTGTTTGGTTTCCCACCGCTCATCCTTGCCAGTATTTTGCTGGAATTGGAACGCGCCGCGGGAATGCCCTTCTTTAATCCGGACGCCGGTGGTGATCCTATTCTGTGGCAACACCTGTTTTGGCTATTTGGTCACCCTGAGGTCTACATTATTTTCCTGCCGGCAGCGGGCATTGTGTCTACCATTATCCCCGTCTTTGCTGGCAGGCCACTGGTGGGCTATCGCTGGATCGTTCTGGCCATTATTACCATGGGATTTGTCAGTTTTGGTCTTTGGGTGCATCACATGTTCACAGTGGGCATTCCGCAACTAGCGCAAGCGTTTTTCTCTGTCGCCAGTATGCTAGTGGCTATTCCTACTGCCATTCAAGTATTCGCGTGGATTGCCACATTGTGGACGGGGCGAGTACGCTTTGAATTACCCATGCTATGGATTTTTGGCTTTTTATTCATTTTTGTGTGTGGCGGCTTAACTGGCGTTATGTTGGCGTTAGTGCCTTTTGACTGGCAGGTACATGATACCCATTTTGTGGTCGCACATTTTCATTACGTTTTGATCGGTGGCATGTTGTTTCCGTTAATAGGTGGGCTTTACTACTGGCTACCCCACCTTTCAGGTCGAATGCCTACCATGCAGATGGGGCGCTGGGCATTCTGGCTCATCTTTATTGGATTTAATGCCACATTTTTGATGATGCACTTAACTGGACTCCTAGGCATGCCGCGGCGCGTGTATACCTATGAACCAGAACTCGGCTGGGATTGGCTGAACATGCTCTCATCGTTTGGCAGCTTCATTATGGCCAGTGGTTTTGGCATGTTATTTCTGGATGTGATTTTGCATTTCCGATATGGACAGAAAGCCACCTTCAATCCCTGGCAGGCCGATACGCTCGAATGGGCCACCGGCACACCGCCAACGTCTTATAACTTTTTGCGTATTCCAACGGTAACAACACGCCACCCCTTATGGGATACCCCGAAAGTGGAACCTAAGGTTGAAAATGATGGTCAGGGTTTGGAAGATATTAGCCACGGGCGGCGCGAACTCTATGGAACACATGCCGTGACAGGGAAGCTGATGGAAGTGATCCACATTCCAAGTCATTCATGGCTACCGCTAATTTCAGCGTCGTTTCTTGCGCTACTGTGCATCAGTTTACTGTCGCGAGCTTATCTGCTCGCGCTGGGCGTCACTGCACTGGCCGCGTTAAGCCTATTCCGCTGGGCATGGGTGAATGGAGCGCATCGCGTGATGGCCCCGTTATCAGATAAAGAACTTCAGCGCAGAGAACCTAAACTGCATTCGCGTACCCTCAGCGGACCGGGATTATGGGGCATGGTGATCACTTTGCTCAGTGATGGCTCCCTCTATCTATCGTTGGTGTTCGGTTGGCTTTATCTTTGGACGGTAGCCCCCAACAGCAAAGTGCCCGACGTAGCGACTGTTTCGCTGAGTGTGATGGCGTTGAGCGGCGTGTTTTTAACGATCGCCGTGGTACTTTATGGCCAAATTGTGAAACGTTTACGAAGCGGAAATGCAACTAAGCTGGTCAGTCAGTTAAGCAGAGTATTCGCCTTCGGGCTGGCACATCTGCTACTGCTCATCTACCTGACAGCCACGACTGATTTAGCAATCACCACCAGCGCTCACGATGCAGCGCTATTGGTGATGCTCATGTTTTTACTATTTCATAGTAGCATCGCCGTAGTTATGACTGGGTTGCAGATCGTAAGGGCAGCAAAAGGGTTTATCAGCCAGACACTTCCCTATGAACCGGCAGTGCTCAACCCATTCTGGGTATTTACTGCGGGCATATTTTGGGTAAGCTTTGCCTGTTTTCTTATTTTGCCCCGAGTTTGGTAACGTACAATGACATTAATCAGCCGTCACCCATGGCATTTAGTCGCAGGCCTCGTAATTTGGGCGATTTGGTTCGTTGTTGTTTATGGCGGACTCTCTGTGGCCTGTCAAGTTAGCCCACCCAACCCCGAACAAGGCCTGTTAAATTGGATCAGCATCAGTCTAATCTTAATGACGCTGGGCGTGGTTATCTTGCTTTGTGCCTGCGCAATTCAAGGGTATAAGTTAATCCCAAACGCTACTTCCGGGTCAAGATTCATTATACAGATTGCCACCGCTGTATACGCTTTCGCCGCATTTAGCACGCTCGTTATCGGGTTTGCTACCCTGACAGTAGTGCCATGTCTGTAGTTCGCTTAGCGCTACCGGCTCTCGCCCTGTGGTCAGGTCAGGCTATCGCCCATAGCCCTTTCTCAAGCTCAGGTCAGGAACGCATTGCTGCTGGGATAACAGCACTGGTTATTATCCTGTTATGGGTAATGTACGAAGTGGGATGTTCTCGCGCGTCTGCGACGCCGTGGCGACGCGGGTTATTCCATGCAACGGTTTTAGTCACCTTGTTGACGGTTCTCGGGCCGCTGGATCAGTGGGCGGAGGAAAGCGCCGCTGCGCACATGACCCAACATATGTTCATGATGGTGATCATTGCGCCAGCGTTCGCCCTTGCCCGCCCCCTGGCGCAGTACTACACTTCATGGGGTCGCTACGGTAAACAATGCTGGAAATTGGCGTTCAAAATCACTCAATACCCTATGTTCTGCGCTTATTTACACGCCGCTATTTTATGGTTTTGGCATATCCCTACGTTTTACATGTTGGCGGTGGAAAATCCGTGGATCCATGTGTTCGAGCACGCGTGTTTTTTAATCACCGCGATATGGTTCTGGTGGGCCTGTTTAAACACGTATTCGAGCAAAGCGCATTACGCCTTGCTGGCGCTGCTTTTTACGCTGATGCATACGGGCTTTCTAGGCGCTTTACTCACGTTTGCCGATTCCCCCTTATACGGCGAAGCCCGCGGTCTTAATGATCAGCAATTGGCAGGATTGATCATGTGGGTATTGGGAGGAATACCCTACATCACGGCGGCTATCTGGGCAGCAAATAGGTGGTATAGGAAATTTGATAACGCGTATACGCAAGAATAAATTTTCTGACTGGCATTGGCTTCGCGCCAAGTTCCCGTCAACACGCGCTGTCCACACTCAACAACATCAAGGCTGCCTGCCTAAAACGCCAGCAATTTCAGATGATTAGTCCATTAAAAGCCGTGAATGGCACATGATTTGCTAAATATTTTTTGCTAAAGTGTTAATGCGCTTTTACAACTGTGCCTGTTTTTTGAACTTTTTGTAGTTGCTGGTGACTACTTATTACATGCTTTTTTTTGAGGATCGATGCCATGAAGTCAACGCAAGAACAGCCCAAGCATCAGAATGGACTGCTTATTTCACGCAAGCGACCTCAGTCAACAGGGCTCGCCATTGCGTCATTAGTTGGCTTCTTAGTGTTTTTAACCAGCGGTCTACTCGCAGCAGCGGTTCTTATTGACGGTGTTTTAAATGGTTTTTCGGTAAATTCTTTTTTACTGATTTGCGCAGGGCTTGTAGGTTACAAGCTGGGCAGAGTGGTTATGAATCGCTGTTCACTCTAGTTCAGCATCATCGTGCGCCGTTGAAGGTAGGGGATACCTTCAACGGCGCTCGTATAGCCTGATGATTACTGCATTACTCGCTGGCGTTATCGCTAACAACTTCCAGCAATTCCACATCAAAAACCAGTGTTGAATTACGGGTTATCTTGCCTGTAGCGCGATTTCCATAAGCCAATTCTGGCTTAATGTGAAAACGATACTTTGCACCTTCCTGCATCAATTGAACGCCTTCTGTCCAACCTGCGATTACACGTGACAATGGAAACACTGCGGGTTCATCACGCGCGTAAGACGAATCAAACACGGTACCATCCAGCAAACGGCCTTCATAATGTACTTTTACAGTGTCTTCAGCGCTTGGTTTAGGACCATCACCTTCTTCGAGTACTTCATATTGAAGCCCAGATTCTGTGGTCATGACGCCTTCTTTTTGTGCATTCTCAGCCAGATAAGCTTGACCTTCGGCAAGATTCTGTTCCGCCTGAGCATTGCCCTGCTCAGCCTGCTTCTCTCTGAATGACGCATCAGCAGCTTGTGCGATAGCTTGCAGCTCTTCAGGTGCATATATCACCTCGTCGGCAACGCCATCTTTGAAACCCTGCAGTGCCGCCTCGGTATCCAATTCCATCGCAAATTTATCGTACTCTGTTTTGCGATTATTGATATAAAGACCCATGCTAGCGCCCAATGCATATGCCTGCTTCTCTGCTTCAGTGTTAAACTCTTTCGCTTCTGCTGCCTTTTCCGTCTGTGCTTTCTCAACAGATTCAGTTTTCGGCTGACAAGCAACCAAAGCTAGCGAAGCAGAAGCGATTGTCGCGACTGCGACCCGTGATAATTTCATATTCAAGCGTCTCCCTTAGTTTTATAATGTAGCGCGAATATAATCCTGTGACAGAGTGATATCCGATTGCTGTGCTATGGTAGTCTTTACACATCTAAAGCGAAACCCCAAGCTCTGATTATTCAGTGTAGAGGCAGAATTATCATGACGAGTTACCGCAGACTACGTGTTCCGATGACCTGTGCGTTGCTGATGCTCTCAGCGTGCAGCCCTTTCACCTCTGAACCGATTTTTACTCAACAGCATGCCGAGGAAGGTGCGCTGGCCGCTGATATTTCTTTTGATGGCTCATTGGCTGTTGTTTCCAGCGTTTCCCGGGGGGTAACGGTGTGGGATCTCACTCAACGAACACAGAAGTACGAGTGGCACTATCAGGCCGAAGAGGGTGATAGTGCTGCCGGTACGGCGGCAAACTTAGTCACCCATATCCACATATCGGCGGACAATAGCCACGTGGTTACGGCCGACAGAGAAACATTCACTTTGTGGGATACCACCACAGGAGAGCCTTCCGGCTTCTGGCGAATCGACGAGAGCCATATACGTGACGTGGCAGTCAGTAACAATGGCACCGCGATTTTAGTGGGGCGAAGTAACGGTAAAATTATGATTTTCGAGCCCGAGTCAGGCCGACGTCTGGAGTTTCTCGGGCATCAGGAAAAGATCAATAGTATCGACCTTTCCCCCAACGGTCGTTTCGCGCTGAGCGGAAGTAACGATTATGTTGCCTATTTATGGAACACTGACAGTGGGCAGATCATTCACACATTCACTCACCCGCAGCGGGTCACCAAGGTAGCCATTGATGATCAGGGCAGGTTCGCTTTTACTGCAGATAGCACTAACAATGCGAATATTTGGAATGTACAAACTGGCGAACTCATCAGCCAACTGGATATCTTTGTTCGTCAACAAATTTTCACCGATGCGGTGTTCTCCGAGGATGGCCGCTGGTTATTGACCGGCTCGCCGACTCGACGCATCAACTTGTGGGATGTTAACAGCGGCAAAGAGCTGGCAGAATGGCGAGTGACGCCGAGTGAGACAACAGCGCTGCGCACGGCTGTAGTGAATGCAGTGGGATTTTATAATAGCACACAGGTCGTCAGTGAAAGCAGTAGCGGCCGCGCAGAATTTTGGGAAATAGCAGATGTCGAATAATGATCCATTGCAAACACAAATTGATGAACTGCAAAACAAACTCGCATTTCAGGAGCACACCATTGATAGCCTTAATCTGGCATTGAGTGACCAACAGAACCAGATATCTCAGCTGCAAAGAATCACTAAAATGCTGACGGACAAGGTGAAAAGCCTGCAAACATCAAATATCGCGACGGCTTCAGAAGAAGCACCACCGCCGCATTACTAATTAGGGCAATCTAGCGTGCTCAATGCAATTGAAATTTTACCGTTCAGCGCCGACTTAGCGCATTACTTTGAACAGATAAACCGTGAATGGATTGAACACATGTTCGTGCTTGAACCTGTTGACGAGCGCGTTATCTGTGAACCACAAGCGTCGATTATACAACCCGGTGGGTATATTTGGTTTGCCCGACATCCTTCGTTTGGTATATGCGGGACCTGCGCGTTAATGAAAAAGAACGACGGTAGCTACGAACTGACCAAGATGGGTGTTTCTTCTTCTGCCCGGGGAGCCAAAATTGGTGAAACACTGTTGAAATTCGTGTTGGCTGAAATAAAGCGTATGCAGCTTCCTGCGGTGTTTCTGTTAACCAACAAACGCTGTGAGTCAGCCATTCATTTATACCTAAAACACGGTTTCGAACACGACCCTTTCATCATGCAGCGTTATGGTCAGAGCTATGAGCGCTGCGACGTCGCGATGCGCCTTACGCGTTGATGACTCACACGGTCACCTTGGGCGTAATACCGCTTAATACCTCAGCAAACACTGACGTATCGATGTTTCCGCCGCACAGTATCACTGCAACGCGTTTGCCCGAGAGCTGTTCTTTCTCTTGAATAGCGGCAGCTAAAGCGGCTGCACCCGCGCCCTCAGCCACATTATGTGTGCAGCGAAAATACGCTCGAATAGCGTTAGCCACTTCATCGTCGCTCACCTCCACAATCCGGGCAGCGCCAGCCCGGTACATCGCAAAAGACTCAGCAATGGGCGCACGTACCGCCATGCCATCAGCAAAGGTATTGGCACTGCCTGTTTCTGTGATGACGCCGGATTCAAATGAACGTTTTGCCGCATTAGCTGCCGTTGAAACCACGCCGACGATTTGCGTATCGAGACCCAGCGCATCGCGTGCGGCAATTAAACCGCAAATGCCTGAACCACAACCGATTGGCACGTAAACAGTATCAATAGCATCTACTGAGTCGAACAGTTCCAAGGCGTAGCTCGCCACGCCCTTGACGATTTCAGCATGAAACGGAGGCACGAGAAATAGGCCTTGCGTTTCAGCGATGTGTTTTGCTCTCAGTCGTGCTGCATCAAAGTCGTTGCCATGAACAACAACCGTTGCACCAAACGCCTGCATTGCCTGATTTTTCTCTGATGAATTTCCGTGCGGCACAACAATCGTCGCAGATAAGCCCAACGCTTTTGCCGCACGCGCCTGACTTTGGCCGTGATTCCCTCGCGTTGCCGTTACGATGCCTTTGACATTAGGATGGTTGCTGCGCAGCCAATGCATAAACGTGATGCCACCACGTATTTTAAATGCCCCTGTTGCGGTATGGTTTTCGTGTTTCACCCACAACTCAGTCCCGACAACTGCAGACAATAAGGGCCATTGGTATTGAGGGGTTGGAGGTTGAACTCCATAAACCTGCTTTTTTGCTGCTTCTAACTCTGCCAGACTAAACACGCGCACCTCCTGTATACCAACACTAAACCCAATCGCATCACTGGCCCTCTACATTACAGGTTTTTGCATAATCCGCCATGACAGAAAGTTTGGGTACAGCAAAATGGCCTCAACCATGCTAGCATTGAGCGGTTCAAATTTTCGGAAGAGTATGCAATGTCGTGGCTTCGCCGTAGCCTTTTATCCACTTTTTATTGGCCTGTTAGACTGTTGGTTCGCGCTAAGAGCATTCCACAGGATGTGGAATCCGAACTGGGTATTGATCGTAACAAGCCCATCATCTACCTGCTTCAAACTGATTCGGTCACCGACCAGTTAGCGCTATCCTTTGCGTGCAAACAACGCGGGTTACCCAGCCCCATTGATGATATTCAACAAGCCGGTGCCACATTGCCTTCGAGCGTATTCTTACGGCGGCCTCAACCGGTTTTTAAACGGCAACCAAAACAAACCGAGATCCTGAATGTGTTCACGGAGATGTTCCACCTTCATCGAGAGCATCCGCAACTCGACTTACAGGTGGTACCGGTGTTTGTCACATGGGGGCGAGCACCTGGCAAAGGTTCACCAGGCTGGGCCGATTTGATCGCAGACAAAGCGTCACCTAGTTGGCTACGCAAATTTTTTATTGTGTTGTTTCTGGGTAGAGATAACTTTGTGAGCTTTTCTAAAGCTGTGTCGACGCGATCCATGGCAAACAAGCAGCAAGGTGACGATCATCTCATCGCGCAAAAACTTGTCCGCGTGGCGAATACGCATTTTCATCGAAAACGTCAGTCGATGACGGGCCCCACGTTGCTCGAGCGAAGCGAGCTGAACAATGCTGTTTTGGGTGCTGAGAGTGTGAAAAGCGCGGTACAGGAAGAAGCCCGGAGCAAAAACCTGTCGATGGACGAAGCCAGACAGCGCGCGCAAACCTATATAGATGAAATTGCCGGTGATTATCGCGAAGGCTTAATCCGCATTGGCGACCGAGTGCTTACCCGGATTTGGAACAAAATCTACAATGGCATTAGCGTCAGTCATGCGAAGCGCATTCGTGAACTGGCTCAAAACGGTCACGAAATTATTTACGTTCCCTGTCACCGAAGTCATATGGATTATCTTCTACTGACTTACGTGATTTACCACGAAGGCATGGTGACACCGCATATTGCGGCAGGTATCAATCTGAACTTCTGGCCTGTTGGAAAAATTTTTCGCCGAGCCGGCGCGTTTTTCTTACGTCGCAGTTTTGCCGGGAATAAATTGTATACCGCGGTGTTTCGTGAATATCTTGAGCTGCTGTTCAACAAGGGTTATTCAGTTAAATATTATCCCGAAGGCGGGCGTAGCCGAACGGGCCGATTAATCCCACCGAAAACTGGCATGCTGGCTATGACCCTGCAGGCCATGCTGAAAGGCATTAAACGCCCAGTGAGCATCGTACCGGTATATATCGGCTACGAGCATGTGATGGAAGTGAATAGCTACTTAAAAGAACTCAGTGGTTCAGGAAAAAAGAAAGAATCGCCGATGCAAATCCTGTCTGCCGTACGCAAGCTAAAAAATTATGGCCACGGTTATGTAAACTTTGGCGAGCCACTGCAGCTCAATCAATTTCTGGACGATAACGTACCGAACTGGCGTGAAAGTCAGGCGATTGGGCCGGATAAAAAACCTTCGTGGTTGACACCTGCAGTGAATCAATTGGCCAATACGGTCATGGTTCGAATCAATAAAGCGGCTGCAATTAATGGCATGGCACTCACCAGTTTGTGCCTGCTCTCGTCGAAAACAAAAACCATGACCGAAGCTGAGTTAATCGGTGCCATGGAGAACTATTTAAACCTGCTCAAAGTCTGCCCTTATAGCGCAGATGCCACAATGGCTGACGGCTCAGCGGCAAACTTGCTCGACAGTATACTCAAACTTAAACGTTTGAAGGTAAGTAACGACAGCTTGGGCAAACTGATATCGCCGATGCCAAACAAAGCGGTGATCATGACCTACTACCGAAACAATATTTTGCACTTATTTGCGCTGCCAGGTCTCATCATGACGATTGTTTTCGCGCATCGCAGTGTTGAACGTTCTGCGGTTCTCAATCTGGTCGGAGAGCTGTATCCGTTTTTGCAGCGCGAGTTATTTATTTACATGTCAAAAGAAAATGCGCTGGCTTATTGTGAGCGTCTGATTGACCAACTTTGCGAGCAAAAACTACTGCTCGCAGAGAAACACTTGCTGACTCCGCCAAGCGCTGACAGTCAGGCCTTCCACGCCGGTTGGTTATTGAGTCGCGCGATGCAGGAAACGGTGCAGCGGTACGCCGTGGTGCTTCGTGTACTAGAGCTTGCGCAAACCATAAACCGCGGCGAGCTGGAAAAACAGTCTCGCCAAATGGCGGAACATCTGTCGACGTTGTACGGCATGAGCTCGCCAGAGTTTTACGACAAAAATGTGTTTGCCGCGCTGGTGACCACCTTACGTGAACAATCGTTAGTCGAGTCTACTGACGAAGGAACGCTGCGTCATTCTGACAACAGCCGCGCGCTACAACACCAGATTAATCAGTTGGTGTGGCCAGAAATAACCCAGCATCTCGCGCAACTTAAATCACTTTGACCTGAATTCAGGTACTTTAGTGTGCCAAAAAGAAACGGTACGCTGGGTTATCGGTTTGCTCTTCGTACCGATAGCCCAATGCCGCCAGATGTGTGTCAAAGTCTGCCCGGCTCTCATTGGGAATATCAAAGCCACACAACACCAAGCCGTCTGCTGCGCCATGGTTCCGATAGTGAAACAGGGTAATGTTCCATTTCTCACCCAAGGTGTTGAGAAAGGTCAATAAGGCACCGGGATATTCAGGGAAATAAAACGAAAACAAATGTTCGTTAAGTGGTGTCGATGGTCTTCCACCCACCATATGGCGCACATGCAGCTTGGCTAATTCGTTGTCGGATAAATCAAAGCACTGGTAATCCCGTTGCTGTAGCTCAGTCAATAAGGCTGCAAACTCAGCTCGCCCGCGTTTTAGTTTAATTCCTACAAAAACGTGCGCTTCTGTGGTGGCCGAAAAACGATAGTTGAACTCTGTGACGGCGCGGCTCCCGATCGCCTCACAAAAATGCTTAAATGCGCCTGCCCGCTCAGGCAGTTTTACCGCAAATACAGCCTCTTTTTGTTCGCCCAGTTCACACCGTTCCGACACATAACGCAGTGTATGAAAATTGGTATTGGCACCACACAAAATGCCGCCAAGGATCTCATCTTTTATACCGTGTAGCGCCACGTACTTTCGAATCGCCGCAATTGACAGCGCCCCTGCTGGTTCCGCAATCACGCGCGTGTCATCAAATATGTCTTTGATCGCCGCGCAAATTTCATCATTGCTGACTGTCATAACATCGTCAATGTATTGATTGAGCAATTTGAACGGTTCATCGCCGATTGTTTTTACAGCCACCCCGTCGGCAAAAATGCCAACGCTAGGTAAGGTGACAGGATGACCCGCTTTCTGAGCCGCCGTTAAGCACGCGCTTTCTTCGGCCTCAACGGCAATGAGTTGAATATCGGGGCGAAGTTGTTTTAAAAATACCGCTATGCCGGCGGCTAATCCGCCCCCGCCCACGGCAATAAATAAGCGCTGAATGTTGGGGTTTTGCTCTAATAACTCCCGCGCGATGGTGCCCTGCCCAGCGATGACATCAGCATTGTCAAACGGCGGAATAAACGTCATACCGTGACTTTCACTCAGTGCCCGAGCATAGCCATTTGCCTGATCAAAACTGGTGCCATGCAGCACCACCTCTACTGCACTGCCACCAAAACGCTTAACCGCATCAATTTTTATATCTGGTGTGGTTTCCGGCATCACAATTGTTGCTTTAACCCCGCGACGATTGGCCGAGAATGCCACGCCTTGAGCGTGATTACCGGCTGATGCGGTAACGATACCACTGGCGAGCTTCGCTTCGCTAAGTTGACTAATACAATTGTAGGCGCCGCGTAATTTAAACGATTTTACCGGCTGCTGGTCTTCTCGTTTAAGAAAAACACTGTTGCCCAGTTCAAGTGATAAACGCCCCATCAGCGTAAGCTCACTGTTAACGGCAACATCATAAACCGGTGCCAACAAAATCTTTTTGAGATATTCGATTGCGCTTGCATCATCTAGCGGATGTGATGGCGTTTCCACTATCTAATCTTCCAATTTTGACGCATCACGCACCGCACCCTTATCGGCACTGGTAGCGAGTAATGCAAAGGTTTTCAATGACAGCGAGACCGGTCGAACTCGCGACACTGGCTTCCACGGATTGGCGCGCTGCTGCATGTGCTCGCGACGGGCCGCCATATCTGCATCCGTTAGCGTGACGTTAATAGTGCGCTGGGGAATATCTATGACAATCTCATCGCCATCTTCAACCAGCGCCAGACCGCCGCCGCTGGCAGCTTCTGGTGAACAATGGCCGATGGATAAACCTGAGGTGCCGCCTGAAAAACGCCCATCAGTGATCAGCGCACACGCTTTGCCGAGACCTTTCGATTTTAAGTAGGAGGTAGGGTAAAGCATCTCTTGCATACCGGGCCCACCCTTGGGGCCTTCGTAGCGGATCACGACGACATCGCCGGCGACAACGTCGTTATTCAGAATAGCTTCCACAGCTTCGTCCTGACTCTCATAAACTTTGGCTTTTCCTGTAAACGTCCAGATGGATTCATCCACGCCGGCCGTTTTTACAATACAACCATTCTCAGCCAAATTGCCATACAGCACTGCCAGTCCGCCCTCTTGACTATAGGCGTGTTGAACGTCTCGAATACAGCCAGCACTGCGATCTTTATCCGCGTCGGGGTAGCGACAGTCCTGACTGAACGCCTTAGTGGTACGAATACCGGCTGGTCCTGCCCGATAAAACTGCTCAGCCGTCGAGTTACTACCGGCAGTAATTGACCAATCGCGAATGACCTCCGACATCGGCTTGCCTAACACGTGATGGCAATCACCGTGTAGTAATTCTGCCTGATGAAGTTGCTCTAAAATACCCATGACTCCACCAGCTCGATGCACATCTTCCATATGGTATTGTGGCGTGGCAGGAGCCACCTTGCACAAATGCGGCACGCTGCGCGATAAGCGGTCAATATCGCTCATGCTAAAAGGAACCTCTCCTTCAATAGCAGCCGCCAGCAGGTGCAGTATCGTATTGGTTGAACCGCCCATGGCGATATCCAAACTCATTGCATTTTCAAACGCAGAGAAATTAGCGATGCTGCGCGGCAAAGCCGTTGTATCGTTATCCTGGTACCAACGTTTGCACAGCTCGACAACCAGTTCACCGGCTTGTTGAAATAATCCTTCCCTGTCGGCGTGAGTAGCCAACATTGAACCATTACCAGGTAATGACAGCCCCAGCGCTTCGGTTAAACAGTTCATTGAGTTTGCGGTGAACATACCCGAACATGAACCACAGGTGGGGCACGCGGAACGCTCAATCGACTCGCTGTCTGCATCGCTGACCTTGTCGTCTGCGGCAGCCACCATCGCGTCTACCAGATCAAGCTTGATAATCTGATCAGACAATTTGGTTTTACCCGCCTCCATCGGTCCACCGGACACAAAAACGACGGGAATATTCAGGCGCATTGCCGCCATGAGCATTCCCGGCGTTATCTTGTCGCAGTTCGAAATGCACACTAGCGCATCTGCGCAATGTGCATTCGCCATGTACTCCACAGAATCCGCAATAATCTCACGCGAGGGTAAGCTGTAGAGCATGCCGCTATGTCCCATGGCGATGCCATCGTCCACAGCAATTGTGTTAAATTCCTTGGCAACACCACCCGCAGCTTCGACGCTTCGCGCCACCAATTGTCCCATGTCCTTCAAATGTACGTGACCCGGCACAAATTGAGTAAACGAGTTGGCGACGGCAACGATCGGTTTACCGAAATCCGTGTCTTTCATTCCGGTGGCGCGCCACAAAGCGCGAGCTCCGGCCATGTTTCGGCCTTGGGTTGTTGTCGCTGATCGAAGCTTAGGCATGTTGCCCTCCTAAATTATTCGTACACTGGCGTTAACCAGTTCCATTTGTCTTCGGTTTCGCCGTTGAACAGCCCGAAGAATGCTGCTTGTACTTTTTCTGTGATCGGCCCGCGCCCGCCGTTACCCACTTTGATCCCATCAACGCTGCGCACCGGCGTCACTTCTGCCGCCGTGCCGCACATGAGGATTTCGTCGGCTAGATACATCGCCTCACGCGGAATATTCTCCTCTCGCACGGTGTATCCCATATCTTGAAGTAGTGTGATCACCGTGTCACGGGTGATCCCCGGCAAAATAGCTGCGGTTTTGGGTGTGGTTGACACAACGCCGTTGCGGATCACAAAAATGTTTTCACCCGCACCTTCGCTGATATAGCCATTGACATCCAACGCAATGCCTTCGCCATAACCGTGACGACGAGCTTCCATCGAAATGAGTTGTGATGATAGGTAGTTACCGCCGGCTTTAGCGCCTGTCGGCATGGTATTCGCGGCAAGGCGGTTCCAACTTGAGATACCCGCATCAACACCATTTTTCAGCGCTTCTTCACCAAGGTAAGCCCCCCACTCGAATGCAGCGATGGCTAACTCTGACTCTTGTCCAAAAGGAACCTGCAAGCCCATACCAATATCACCGTAATAGGCGATTGGGCGAATGTAGGCTGATTTAAGTTGGTTCTTGGCGATAATATCTTTGGTGGCCTGATTCACCTGATCGAGGGTGTAGGGAATCGTCATACGGTAGATTTTCGCTGAGTCAAACAAACGCCGATTGTGATCATGCAGCCTGAAAACGCAGGTTCCTCTATCGGGCGTGTTGTAAGCTCTTACGCCTTCAAACACGGAAGAACCGTAGTGGATTGCGTGCGTCATGACATGCACGGTGGCGCTTTTCCACGGCATGATTTCGCCATTAAACCAAATAAATTCTGCGGGTTGCTTTGCCATTTCAGTGTCCTTAACAAACCTTGTTGTGTGTAGGGTAAAAAAACACAGTCGATAATACATGCAACCGTCATCGCACCCAACGCAAATCGAGGTGAAAACCGCAGAACAAATAGAAAGGGTGTGTCACGCAATCGAGACACTGAAGACTTCAGCCTTATTGAAGCGTCGCGAACTACGCTTTAGGCTCTGGAGATTGGTATCGTCATGGCAAACGATGATGTAAAGCTACCGTGCAATGTTTAATTAAGCAACCCTTTCCTGAATTTTTGATTTAATTTTTTAGTATTCGACCGGGTTTGGCTTTGGTTATCTGCTGGCCTTTGCTAAACTTTGCGGCGTTTTTTATCCTCGGAATGCATCATGAAGGTTGTTGTCAGCTTGCTTCTCACATCGCTATGGATGGTGAGCGCGTGCGTGCATTCCAGTGCGGCAGATGCGCTCCTCGAACAGCCCCGTTTCTTTTCATTGTCTACCGCTAACGGACTCGCGCAGGACACCGCAGAAGCCTTGCTGTTGGATAGCCGAGGTTTTCTTTATATTGGCACCGATAATGGGCTTGATCGCTGGGATGGACACCATGTAAAGCGAATATACGGACCGAATGACGAGCTGCGCGACGCGTCAATCACTGCATTATTTGAAGACAGCATGGGCGGTATTTGGATCAGCGCTTTCGGTTCGGGCGTTTACCGTCTGAGACCTGAGTCGCAACAACTGACTCAGGTTCTTGCTGCCCCGTATGTCGATGCTCCTGATTTAATCCAGTCAGCGACCCAATTCTCACAAGCGGATCATGATCGCGTACTCATCGCGCTGGAACAGCAGGTCGTTCGCTATGATGTGACTAGCCAGACAATAGAGAAGCTTTTCAGTTTGCCCTCCGATGCGGTCGAAGCCGGCTCATTCGTGCGCGACGCACTGCTGCTCGACGACACAGTGATAATTGCAACAACCGACGGCATCTACGCTGGGTACACTTTCGGTGATATACGCTTGATTGACTTTTTACCCAGTGGTCAGGATCACATGGATTCGCTTAATGCAAAGTATCTATTGATCGATTCAATGCAGCGATTGTGGATTGGTACGGTTCGTGGGTTGTTTGTTCTCGACGTTACTCAGTTCCGAAACCAATTGGACGATGCACAGTCAAAAATCACCTTTGAGCTAGCGCTTCCTGAGCACAACATCTGGAAAATGACTGAGTATGGCCCTTCACAATTCTGGCTGGGTACCGACAGTGGATTAATAGCGATGATGGTGGAGCCGCAAACCACGCAAGTGACCTCTACGCAACTGATACTGCAACCCACAAAAGGCTATGACCCACTAGCACGCAAAGATATCCTCGATATCGCAGTAGATGCACAAAACAATGTGTGGCTGGGTACTAATTTCGGTGGTGCGCTTTATTGGGCAACCGATAGTTTAAAGTTCAATGAAGTAAGAAATCGACAAACAAACCGCCTTGCATCCCCATTGAGCGACAATAATGTTTGGTCGATTGTTGAAGATCCAAAACAACAGCTGTGGGTTGGCACTGCCAATGGTCTGACACGATTATCTGCTGACTTATCCACATCAGAGCATTTCTTTCAGAAAAAAAAGTATGAAGCCTATAGCGATGCGGTGATAGAAAACCTGTTTGTGGTCGACGATAGCACGCTGGTTATTCAATCCGGGTTTGGGCTGTATGAATTTGACACCCATTCAAATACGCGGCAAATCGTGGAAACGCAGAGTGAGGCAGAGCACGCCATCGTAGAGGGCTTTGTCTGGGGCGCCGCGCAGGCTAAAGATGATGCCATTTGGTTTATCCAAGACAGTCACGCGTTTCGCTATGACCCCGATGAAAAAACCGTCACGCAAACCGACATCACTGAGACGGTTAGCGCCCACACCATGTATGGGTTTATCAATGCTATCCCCCAGTTGCCTGACCAGATTTGGCTTTCTGTCACGGGCAAACTGATGAGCCTATCCCACAATGGCCAAGTACGAACAGTACATGAACTTCCACCCGAAGCCCCGACGAAAACCGCCTACCCCAACAGTATTGCTGTGGATAAAGACAATGTATTGTGGATTGCGTATACCGGGTACGGAGTGTTTGGTATCGATGCAGACTCTCACACGCCAAAGTTTTTTATTGATAGAAAGTATTTTCGCGGGCTGGATAGCCTTTACTCCCTGATGATCGATGCCAGCAACAGTTTGTGGTTTAGTTCTCACTCAGGGCTGCATCGAGTCAACGCTGACAGAAATTATATCGAGCACTTTCGTTATGGGCAGGAAATTTCCGTCTCGGAATTTAACGAAGGTGCCAATATCAAACGCCAGAACGGGGAGTTAGTGTTTGGCTCGCCAAACGGTATCGTTGTTTTTGACCCCGCTGATTTGCAACAAGCACCTGAGGTACTTGCGAGCAATCCTTTCAAAGGTACTTTTACTCAGCCGGGCATGGCGATTACTGACATCGCTCTCGCCACGCGAGATTTGGCTTTTTCTAACACCACGTTGAACGACAGTACGATTGATTTGAACCATAACGATAATGGCCTGACAGTGTCGTTTTCGAACCTACGTTTTGATCAAACACAATTTATTAAATACCGATATCGGCTATATCAACAGCAGCGCCTGATCAGTGAAGGCATCGCCCATGACGCAAGCCTCTCCATTCCGCTGCTGGAGCCAGGCCACTATCGATTTGAAGTTGAACCGCATGACTTTGACCCGAACGCGTCTGACGTCGCTAGGTTATTCATTCGTGTTGCTCCCTCACCGTGGCTGACATGGCAAGCAAAAACGTTGTATGTGTGCTTATTCACAGGCCTGATTGCCACCCTGATATATGTGCGCCGGAACCAAATCCTGACGCTGGATCAGTCGCGCCAGCAGGTCCAGCTATTCGGTAACGCCTTTCAACAAACCCGTGATTGGGTCATTATTTTTGATGAAAATCGACACCCCATTGCAACCAATGAAGCTTTCTCACGTGCGTTCGGGCTCAAGCCACATGACTCTGTTACTGATCAGTATGCGCAGTTCAATCAACGCTATGCTGATTTGATGGCGCGTACGCAGGAAATTTTACTGAGTTTGTCGCCTGATGAATTCAAGCGTAAAGAAACCAGTGTCAAAATCGCTGATGGCCGGTCTCACGATATTTTGATTAACTTTACGGCCGTTGCACGGAAAGGTGATGCCAACACGATCAGCCACTACCTCATGGTTATCTCAGATATTAGTGAGCAGAAGCGAGCCGAACGAAAGCTGCGTAAGATGGCAACGGTTGACCATTTGACGGGGCTGGTTAATCGCACTCTCATGATTGATCGTCTGCAACATGCCGTTGCCAGCGCTGCACGAAATGGGCACAAAGTTGCGGTTCTGTTTGTTGATTTAGACCGATTCAAAGGGATCAATGACAGCTTAGGTCATGACTACGGCGATCAATTGTTGCGAGTGGTCGCTAAACGAATGCAGGCATTGGCCCGCTCGGATGATACCGTCGCACGCATTGGTGGTGACGAATTCGTCATGATCTTAGAGGCCACCAAGCAAGTTGACGATATCAGCCGATTGATAGATCAACTCATTGAGCGAATTGAAAAGCCCATTCAAGTGCGTGATGAGGTACTAAGAGTGTCGTGCAGCGTCGGTGTTGCCGTTTATCCTGATGACAGTGAGGATACGGCAGAGTTGTTGCGTTTCTCTGATGTCGCCATGTACAGCGCCAAACGTGATCCCGTCAATCGGTTTGCCTTTTTTACTGATTCGATGAATATTCGCGCGCAATACCGCCTGTCTCTGGAAAACCTCGTTAAGCATGCCTATCAAGGCCAGCATTTCTATAATGTCTATCAACCTATTGTTGATCTGAATACGCAGCGTACGGTCGGTATGGAACTGCTATTGCGATGCAATCTTGATGAACGACCCATATCGCCGGCAGAGTTTATCCCGGTACTTGAAGAAATGCGTTTGATCCTGGACGTAACAAAGCAGTCGTTAAGCACGGCCGTTGCCGATCTCGCCGATTGGTACGCGCAGGGTTACAGGGGCTATCTTTCCGTTAATCTTTCCGCGTTGCATTTCACCTCAACGTTTGACACGCAGTACTTAACGCAACTGCTGGATCGTTTTAATCTACCGCTTAGCGCACTTCGCTTCGAAGTCACCGAGGGCATTCTCATGGAAGATAAAGAGACCGCCTTAATCCAGTTTGAAACCATCAAACAGGCTGGTTTCCTACTCGCACTGGATGATTTTGGCACTGGCTATTCGTCGCTAAGCTATCTGCAGTTATTCCCTCTCGACGTACTGAAAATTGATAAAAGTTTCTGTGACGGCATCGGCCAGACGCACGGTGACAACCTGATCAAGACCACCATCGGCATGGCACGGAACCTCGGCCTAGACTGTATTGCCGAAGGCGTCGAAACACAGCAGCAAGTTGAATTCCTACACGCTAATGGTTGCACAAAACTTCAAGGTTATTTCTATTCCAAGCCAGTTGACGCCGATGCCGCGAAGATTCTAAGCAGTGTTGACTGGAGCACTCAAACTGGCCACCAGACGAGTACATAACCTGCACGATCCACGCTAGCCTGTCGTTTTCATTGTTGAGTTTTATTATGAGCGCAGGCTTTGCTACCGTGTTCTCTCGCGCCTGTCTTGGCGTTGAAGCACCACTGGTCACCATTGAGGTGCATCTAGCCAATGGGATCCCCAGTTTTACCTTGGTCGGATTACCTGAAACTTCGGTTCGCGAAGCTCGCGAGCGAGTGCGCAGCGCAATCATTCAAACCGGTTTCGAGTTTCCGGCTAAACGCATTACGATTAACCTTGCTCCGGCAGATTTACCCAAAGCCGGTGGGCGTTTCGATTTGGCGATTGCTGTGGGTATTTTAGCCGCCAGTGGCCAGATTGATGAGCAACCTATTCGCGATTTACTCGGCGAGTACGAGTTTCTGGGTGAACTCTCTCTGCGTGGCGATATTCGCCAGACCAGTGCGGTATTGCCCTCCATCATCGCCGCCAACACGGTTGCTCGAAAGGTCATCATCCCCAGCTTGAACCGAGCCGATGCCGCCATATGCAAGGGTAGCACCTGCTTCTGTGCGAATGATCTGGCTGAGTGCATCGCGCACCTCAATCACACCAAGCCGTTACTACCGGAATCCTATCGCCCTGTCGAAACATCTAACGAGCATGCTGTCGATTTCGCCGATGTGGTTGGCCAGGCTCAGGCTAAACGGGCACTGACCATAGCGGCAACCGGACAACACAATATCCTTCTGGTCGGGTCGCAGGGTACGGGCAAGAGTATGCTGGCTCAGCGCTTACCGAGCATACTGCCATCACTGTCTGAGCAGCAAGCCATTGAATGCGCAGCGATTGCCTCAATTGCCGACATTCATCAGAAGTTTCAATGTTGGCGCGAAAGACCGTTTCGCAGCCCCCACCATGGGAGTTCACTGAATGCGCTGATCGGTGGCGGTGCAATTCCTAAACCGGGTGAAATATCGCTGGCTCACCATGGCATTTTATTTTTGGATGAACTCCCGGAATTCGGGCGTAAAAGCATTGATGCGCTGCGAGAGCCGATGCAAAATCATGACATTCACTTATCCCGAGCAGCGTGTAAGGTGCGTTACCCGGCGCATTTTCAGCTGGTCGCGGCAATGAATCCGAGCCCAACCGGTGATATTCACGACGGACGTACAACGCCGGACAAAATACTGCAGTACATCAATAAAGTCTCTGGACCACTGCTTGATCGTATCGACTTGCAAGTTGATGTCTCTCGCCAACAACTCAGTGCCATGGCTGCGTCTGGCGAGCAAACCAGTGCCGTTATCCGTCAACGTGTCGTCGCCGCCCAGCAAAAACAACAACAACGACAAGGTCGACTGAACAATGCACTGTCGGTAGCGCAACTCAATCAACATTGCCAGCTCAGCCGCGACGACCAAGCGTTTGTGCACAGCGCGCTGGACAAACTAGGCGCTTCTCATCGTCGATTGCACAAAGTGCTGAAAGTCGCTCGCAGCATCGCCGATCTCGATGACAGTGCACATATAAAGAGAAAACACTTAGCCGAATCAATAAGCTACCGCGCGTTAGACAGTATCGTTAATCAACTTTCCAGTTGCTGAAAAAGCGCGTGTATAAGCGCATCGTTTCGACGACTGGAAAGACAGCATAAACCCAGTTCATAGGATTCGATGTTGTCTACCTCAATCACGTTAATGTGGTGTTGCAGGGTGGAATGCTCGACCACCACTTTCGGCACAAAACCCACACCGCAGCCCAGCGCAACCATACTGACAATAGCTTCATTTCCACCCACTGAGGCATAGATTGTCGGGCGAATACCCGCCTCAGCAAACCAATGATGCACTGTGCGCCGAGTGGGCCCGCTGTCGGGCATAACTACCTGAGTTTGCGACCACTGCACATCAGCAAGCGCTGACACTCGCATCGACTTTGGTGCAACCAGCACCAAAGGCACATACGCCAAATGAGCAAAGTGTAATGCAGCGGGGAAATCGGGCGAGTTAATGGCAATGGATACATCACACACACCATCGATGACTTTTTTAACAGCAATGCCCGGATCGCCCGTTTCCAGTTTGATGTCCACCAGGCTATGTTGCTGGCGAAATTTATCAAGCAGCAGTGGCAGGTGACTTTGACTGGCTGTCACGGAGCAAAACAAGGTGAGCTTACCGCTTAACTGCTGCCCGTCAATATTCAGCTGGGATTTCAGTCGTACCCAATCCTCAAGCACCGGCAGGGCAAACGCGAGTAACTTTTCACCCGCCTTGGTCAACGCCACCTGACGATTGTTGCGCCAAAAAAGCGTGGCGCCAACTTCACTTTCCAAGCGCGTGATTACGCGGCTTAAGGTCGATGGTGAAACAAACTTTGCTGAGGCAGTTTTACCAAAGTGCAGGCTATTGGCAAGGTGGCAAAACAGGCTGAGTTCCTTTAAATCCATGCTTTATTTCACTTTATGCAACACTGTGATGATTTTAATTCATTTTATTAAATAGTGCGAATCGCCTATCTTGAGCTCAGGCTAAAATCGCCTGAACAAATAGTGGACTTGGTAAACATGGCAAATTACTTTAATTCTCTCGCGTTACGCGAACAACTCAAACAACTTGGGCAATGTCGCTTTATGCAGCGCGAAGAATTTTCACACGGATGTGATTATTTAAAGGATCAACTGATTGTGATCGTTGGGTGTGGCGCCCAAGGCTTAAATCAGGGTCTAAACATGCGTGATTCGGGACTGAACGTGAGCTATGCGCTGCGTCAGTCAGCGATTGATGAGAAAAGAGAATCATTCAAACGCGCTAGCAGTAATGGTTTTACCGTAGGCACCTATCAGGAGCTCATTCCTAACGCGGACATTGTCTACAACCTTACGCCAGATAAACAACACGCGAGCGTTGTAGAAGCTGTGATGCCGCTGATGAAAAAAGGCGCTACGCTAAGCTATTCGCACGGTTTCAATATTGTCGAAGAAGGACAACGCATCCGTGATGACATTACCGTGGTGATGTGTGCACCGAAATGCCCCGGCACGGAAGTACGAGAAGAATACAAGCGCGGTTTTGGTGTGCCTACGCTAATCGCAGTTCACCCTGAAAACGATCCTCAGGAAAAGGGCTGGGATATCGCCAAGGCGTTGGCAAGCGCGACTGGTGGAGATCGTGCTGGTGTACTGGCATCCTCTTTTGTTGCCGAGGTAAAGTCTGACTTAATGGGTGAACAGACTATCCTTTGTGGCATGCAACAGACCGCCGCCATTTTGTGCTACGAGAAAATGCTTGAGGATGGCGTCGAGCCGGCCTATGCGGGCGCGTTGATTCAACACGGTCTTGAAGCCATCACTGAAGCGCTAAAAATTGGTGGTGTCACACACATGATGGATCGCTTGTCTAATCCGGCGAAAATCAAAGCGTTTGATCTCTCAGAGCAATTGAAAGATGTGTTGCGCACGCTGTTTGAAAAGCATCAAGACGATATTATGAGTGGTACATTCTCTGAGACAATGATGGCTGATTGGGCTCAGGGTGATAAGAATTTATTGCAGTGGCGCGAAGAGACCGGTCAAAGCGGGTTTGAGAATGCGCCTGCGTTTAGCGGTAAAATTGACGACCAAACCTTCTTTGATCAGGGTATTTTGATGGTAGCAATGATTAAAGCCGGTGTTGAATTGGCCTTCGATGTCATGGTGGAGGCTGGGATTTTGCCTGAATCTGCCTATTATGAGTCACTCCATGAAACCCCATTGATTTCAAATACCATCGCCCGCAAACGTTTGTACGAAATGAATGTTGTCATTTCGGATACGGCTGAATATGGAAACTACCTATTTGCTAACGCGGCCATCCCCCTATTGAAATCCACGTTGATGCCTGACATCACACCGGTTGAATTAGGCAGCGGGGTTGACCCGACCAAAAATGGCGTCGATAACCGGCGCTTGGTAGAAGTTAACCAAGCCATCCGCAGCCACGGTGTTGAAACCGTGGGAGCAGTGCTGCGAGATTATATGCGCGATATGAAAGCGATTGTTGAAGCATAACAGTTCTGTCGTTAGGTGCTTTGTATAAGCCCTCTTGCCCGGCCTTCGTGGTCGGGCTTTTTTTATCCAAAAGTCGCTTTACAACAGCGCAGATAACAGTAAGCTTAAAAGTGAGTTAGCGATGAGAGTCGTGTCGCCTTTAACAGACACCAAGTTTTCCACGCATTCAGATATAACTCAATGATTTAAAAGTGTATTTATTTATTTTGTCAGATTAGAAAAATCACACTGGATTAGTTGTCTCAATTTAGTGACAGGTGATATCCCCGCACAGTTTACACCGTTGTTTTTAATTGGTTTTTTAGTTGGCAGATATATTGCTTGTGAGCCCTGAGTTTCAGTTAAGGAGCTTACACCCTGATGAAAAGACCTTGTTGAAAAGGAAATACGAATGAACCAAACGATGACGCGTTTTACGCAAATCGGTGATTGGGTTTTTGAAGTGAAAATGGTCCGCGCTTTGCGCGTTAGAAATTACGGCGAACCCTACTCTGCCGTTGCCAACCTCACGGCAAACGGCGACCAAATTTATATTGATACGCAAATGACACGTGAAGGCGAAGAGTTTAACCGTAAAGACTTCATGACCTTTTATAAGTTTTGTCAAATGCTTGAAATGAAAACCGTCAGTTACGACAAAATTAAAAATGGCGAGCGTTATCCACGTACCGTCGATATTCTTGAAAATCAACGCCCCAAACCGAGTATACGCTTAGTAAAATAGCGACACTGCCCGATGAGCACCACGGATGGTGTACTTCAATTCATCCGAGTCGAAGTCGCCCAGCGCGCTGCTACTGTCGCCAGACTGCAAAACACCGCGAAGCCAATCGCAATGGGATACACATTATCGATAAGATAAGCATCGATGATTAACGCGACTGGCACCGATAATAAGCTCGAAATACTGCCGATAATCGCCGCCCCAAGCCCGGCCATCGCACCAAGTGGCTGCATTGCCATCGCATTTAAGTTGCCAAACAGCACGCCAATGAAGAAAAACCCGACGAATAGCGTACCAACAAACACGCTCAGCGGTGGAACTCCAGCGTAGGCGAACACAACGGCAAGTAATGCGAGACTAAAAACGATGCTACACAGCAATGCCGAGTGACACAGTAAATGCATACCTAACCGCATCACCAATGCCCCATTGAAAAAAGAGGCCAACCCTATCGAGCCCGCCAGTAGGGCAAAAATCAGCGGAAACTGTTCGCCAGTTTGATAAATGGTTTGGAATATCGTTTGCGATGCACTTAAGTAAGCTAAGAATGCTCCGAAGATGCATCCCATCGCGATGCTGTAACCCATAACAGCTTTGTGAGTGAGGATATATCGCGTTGATTGATACAAGACTTTCCATGTGAATGGTTTGCGCTTTTCCTTTGGCAAGGTTTCAGGCTGACGGACGAAAAACCACACCCCGGCAATCAGCGCGACGACAAGAAACAGCGTGAAAATGTGTCGCCATGAAAACCATATCAACACACTCTGACCCACAAGGGGTGCCAGCATTGGCATTAAAATGAACACCACCATAATGAATGACATGACACGCGCCATACTCTCACCGACAAATTGGTCGCGTATCACTGCCATGGCGGCAATACGTGGGCCTGAAACGCCAAAGGCTTGGATCAAGCGACCCAACAACATCACCTCCATCGACTCAGATAGCATGCAAATAACCGTGCCGACAGCAAACACTAACAGCCCAACGAGAATGGTTTCCCGGCGGCCACGCGCATCAGCAAAAGGCCCAAAAAATAATTGACCAAACGCCATGCCGATAAAGAAAATAGACACAATCAGATGGATCTGTTGCTGCGAGTCACTGCCTAGATCAGCGCCAATTTGATTCATAGCCGGTAGCATCGCGTCAATACTCAATGCGACCAGCGATGTCATCAGCGCCATCAAACAGACAAACTCGAAAATTCCTAACGCAGGTTTTACTAGCGTCGACTGCGACATGATATTCTTTAATTTGCGGAAAGTGGCGCAGAGAATAGCAGGACTCTGCGCGGAACAACAGTCAGGTTATTTCGTTAAGTGTGCTTTCAGAAACGTGTCCATTCGCTGAAAAAACGTATGTCGGTTTCGTTGAATAGAGAGGTAATGGTCACCATTAGGCAGTTCGATATATTCGACATTTTTATCCAAATCCTCAAGCTCTTCGGCAAACATCCGGCTCTGCCTTACACTCACCACGCGGTCTTCTTCACCGTGCACCAGCAGCAATGGCATAGACACTTTTTCAGCCTGCTCATACGGTGAACGTTCACGCAGGTCGTCACTGTCATCACCGATTTGATTGCGTACGAATTTCTTATTCAGAAAACGACGCGATGTCGACAACAATTGATTTAAACTGCTGACACCGGCAAAACTGACTCCGCAGGCAAACAAGTCTGGCGTTTTCACCGCCGCCATCAGGGTGGCATACCCGCCATAACTTGCCCCCACAATACACATCTTCCCCGCTTCGGCCACACCCTGCTTAACCAGCCAATGCGCTGCATCCGTGAGGTCATCTTGCATTGCTAGCCCCCAGCTTTGCATCTGACTTTGTGCAAACTCATACCCATATCCGCTAGACCCCCTAAAATTGGGACGGAAAACCGCATAGCCTCGGTTAACGAAGAACGACGTCCAATAGTCGAAACCATCATAGTCTCTCGCCCCCGGACCGCCATGCGGATGCAGTATGGTGGGAAAAGGGCCTTGGCCATTCGGCAAGGTTAAATAGCCTTCAATGTCGATACCGTCACGCGCCTGATAGCTCACAAGCTTATGCTCGATGTTGCTGGTTTTCAGATCGGGATATTGTTCAAACAGCTTGCCTAAGGTCTGCTTCTCTCGATTGCCGAGGTAGTATGTACCCGGTGTAAAATCGTTCTCTGTATAAAGAATATAGGCATTCTCCGTCTGGTTAAAACTGACGAAGTAGTTGTCAGTGTCCGGGAATAGCTTCTCAACGCTATTGTGCAGTGCTTCATAGCGCGGCTCCCAATACACTCGGCCGAGTTTCGAATGGCTATGACTGACACCAATCACGTCGCGCGTTACTGGCGAATACAATAGACGCCCGTTTACGTCGTAATCAGTGTCACTGAACATCTCAGTCTTGTTATCATCGCGCAGATCCCAGGTAAACAGTGCGAGCTTGTCATCTTTATAGGCGCGGTAATACAACAGGTTGGGATCAAGTCCAAATCCCACTGGCCGAATACCGGCATCTTCAAAGCTGTTATAGCGGAAAAGCTCATCCCAGTCTGCCTCTGGCGTGCGGCGAACCAGAATCGTTTTTTCACCGTCGCTATAGTCTGTCGCGATGCCAACACGCAGGTGATGTTGCTGATCGGTCAGCCAATCGCGCACTTCGCGCTTACCTTTCTCAACGCGTTTAGTGCGAGTGGAGTAAATATTCAGCTTGTACACACTGGGTAAAAATTGCCTATCAAGATCAATCGCTACCATAATATGCTCGGGGTCATCGGGGAGCCAATCAATCACGTTGTCCTGAAACTGCGAGATGTGGTGACCGGTGTTGACCGACGTTGTGCGCCGAGGCTTAATCAGTAATCTCGGCGTGGCTTCTAAGTCGTCATACTCCATGGCGAACAAACGCGTGGAGTAATATTTGGTTGTGCGATGACGTGATTCATAGCGGGCACTGATAATCAACGTTTCATCGTTTGCCCAGCGGTACCAATTAATTTTGATCGATTCGTTGTCAGACTGAAGAAGATAAAAGCGTTCACCGCTGTTCAAATCGACAGCAGATAACACACTCAATGGGTTTTCACCGTCAATATTTTGGATAAAAGCCACCCGTTCACCGCTCGGCGACAGCGACGGACGCTCAAACTGCGGTAACTGGCTAAAACTGCTGACTGGCAAGGGGTCGGCAATAGCTGGTAAACTTACCAATACGAGAACAATCAATCGAAAGAGTTGAACGCCGAAGCGCTGCGAGTGTCCATTCATAAAGCAGTCCTTTTAAACACGATTAGATGCAGCGGAACATTATATGCAAATGCATTTTGAACACAACCTTGGTCCCCATCGTAGCAAGTAGCAACAGGTGTTGAGCGAGAGTCCCGTGAATACCTGTATCAAACCACCCAGAGAGTACCATTTATCAAACACTTTGTTATGAAGAATGCCCGTTGAACATGCCGTTATCTATCCGACTCACTGCTTCCAGCATGACTGCGCGACTGTTGACCGGCTTGCTGGCCAGCGCGCTTTTCCTTGGCATTCTGGCTGACGCTCAGGCTGCGCCTAATTTTAAAGTCACCGGTGTGAAGGATGCCGCAGTCATGAACAATATCAGACTGCACCTACAAAATGTGAACGTGGATACTTCTGTTACGCCAGACAGGCTTTGGAAGCAGCCGGTACAAGATGCAGTTCAGTCCGCGATTAAACCATTCGGGTATTACGAAGCCGAAATGACTGTCATCGACGATGACAGCGCAGTCAGTGTGAATATTTTTCTGGGTGAGCCACTGATTATTACAAACCTGACGCTAGAAGTGGTCGGCGAAGGTCGCACGGACGAATGGTTTTCAAAGCGATTTAAAGCCTTCCCATTGCGCAAAGGCGATCGCTTGCTTCAACAAAAATACGACACCTTTAAATCCGAAATGATCGCGACGGCTATATCGCGTGGATATTTTGATTTCACATGGCAAGCGGCGCGACTGGATATCGTGAGAGAACAGCATGAAGCGAACGTGCTTTTGGTGGCGCGTTCCGGCCCTCGTTACAAATTTGGCAATATTATTGTCAAAGGTGACGAGCTCGCGACTGACATTGTAAACCGAGTGAACACACTAACTTACGGTGACTACTACCGAGCCGATGCAGTGAGTGAATTTAATCGCATACTCAGTCAAACCGGTTATTTCTCTCGTGCGATAGCACGCCCTGTGGTGAAAGAAGCTCAAGATAACATCGTGCCAATTGAAGTGACACTGACGCAAAAGCCTCGCGACTTATTTGACGTAGGCGTTGGTTTTTCCAGTGATATTGGGCCCAGACTCGATTTCAAATGGCAGCGCCCTTGGGTAAATAGCGAAGGTCACAGTATTATTACTGAGGCCTTTATCTCCGCACCGGAGCAAACACTGACCAGTAGTTATAAGGTGCCAATGGCCGATGTGAATGATGACTACGCGATATATCAGGTGGGTTATGAAAAAGTTGATGACAATGACACACGGAGTCAGAAATTCAGCGTATCGGCGCAGCGCTATTTACGTCCAAAGGGGTCTGAATGGCAGCATAGCGTTTTCATCCGCTACTTAAATGAAACCTTTGCTCAAGCCTCTGAAGCGAAGCAAACCACCCAGTTAGTTCTGCCCGGTTATTCCATCAGCGGCTTGCGCTCCAGCGGTGGACTCGATCCAGAATCGGGGCGACGAATCATTGTAACGCTCGAAGGAGGCAGCCAGTCGTTAGCGTCCGACATTGACATTGTACGCGTAGTGGCAAAAGCAAAATGGATTGAGTCACTGGGCGATCATCGCTTCATCTTTCGTACCGACTTAGGGGCTATTGATACCAACGATTTTTCGCGAGTGCCGTCCTCGCTGCGTTTCTTCGCCGGTGGCGAC
The DNA here is from genome assembly GCF_018474025.1 of Alteromonas oceanisediminis. GTDB lineage: Bacteria > Pseudomonadota > Gammaproteobacteria > Enterobacterales > Alteromonadaceae > Alteromonas_E > Alteromonas_E oceanisediminis. The sequence continues at coordinate 411,235 of NZ_JAHCTA010000003.1, forward strand.
CAAAGCATTCGTGGTTTTGGCTACGAAACAATTTCACCACTTGATGAAAACGACGAGCTTACCGGCGCCCAGTATTTAACGGTTGCCAGTGCAGAGTATGCATTTCCCATCGCCGAGAACTGGCGATTGGCGACCTTTGTTGATGCCGGAACGGCAACCAATGATTTTGACGAAGGCATCTCATGGGGAACAGGTATAGGCGCACATTACCTGTCGTTCATCGGCCCTGTTCGTTTCTATCTTGCATATGGTCAAAATGATTTTGAAACTAACGTGAGATTACATGTTTCGTTGGGGCCTGCGTTATGATTTGGCTCAAACGCTTAGGCATTAGCATACTCATTGTCCTGATACTGTTAGTGGCACTTGTGTTTGTTTCTGCCAGCCGCCTCGGCACGCCCAGCATCATTCAGTTTGCCGCAGGGTATGTAGAAGGTCTTCGCATTGGCGAGGTCAATGGTGGTTTAACCTCAACCATTACGTTTTCAGATATTCAATTTCAGTCCGACGCGGCCGAAGTAAACGTGAAGCAGGCCGCCGTTAATATTCGTCTTAACTGCTTATTGCAAGTGTCAGTGTGTGTTGAGTCCCTGCAGCTCGACGGCACATCAGTGGTGTTAAAACCGACTGAATCGCAGACCGAAGAAGTTGACCCCACAAATAAACTGATCACATTGCCGTTGCTGGTGGCCGTCGACTCTTTCCTTGCCAACCAGACGCAGGTCACACTAGCCTCTGGTGAAAAAATTGAGGTAGGTCGATTACACACAGAAATACGTTTGTATCAGCAGTGGCGGCTGCTTAACCCGAACATATCGTCATTGGCCATCACGGTGCCCGCCAGCGATCAAGAGCCAGTGCCTACAGTACCCTATTGGCAGCGCAGTGCCGATATTGTTTTACCGGATGTGTTTATTCCACTCAATGCCGTAGTGAAAAATCTCGAAATAGCCGGTATTTCACTGAATAGTGGCGAGCAACGTCATCAAATAGAGCAACTCCTTCTGGATGCCTCTGCGCGCGGCACCGACGTACAAATCAACCGCCTGAACGTCGGCCACGCACAAGGTAGCGCAAGTTTGCAAGGCAATGTCAGTTTGTCGGGCGCTTATCCACTTTCAATGGAGTTAACTGTTCAAATGGCGGCTCAGGATATGCCACCCGTACAGTTGCAAAGTGCAATAAACGGCAGTGTGGCTGATCTGTCTCTCTCACTGATAGCAGAACAACCGGTTCGGGCGAACGTGACCGCAAAACTCAAACCGCTTGCAGCGACACTTCCTGTGTCAGCCAACGTGACGTGGGAGGCCTTTAACCATCAATCGCTGGGGCTTTCTACCGCCGATTTCAGTGTCACTGAGGGACAGTTAGGCATTGACGGGAACACATCAGACTATCGCGTTAAGGTTGATACTCAGGTGAGTTTACCGCGATTGCCCACGCCAGTGCGCCTTGATATAGATGCCGATGTGAATACGCAGCGAGCGCGGGTAAGAAATGCTACATTGATCGCGCTGGGCGGCGAAATTCAATCATCAGGGTCGGTGCGATTTAACGATGGAGTCAGCGCAAACTTATCATCAGCTATCCGTGATTTGGATGCCAGCTTATTCAGTGAGCAACTGCCGAGTCAGATCACCGGGCGACTGCGTTACGAAGCACAGTTAACTGACGGTCAACTGAACCTGAACGTACCAGAAATCAATATTAGCGCCTCTCAGATGGGTTACCCATTAACCATTGCGGGCAGCGCGGCTTACGCGGGCAACGCCGGTGTTGCTGTGAGTAACGTGCGCGTGTCACATGTTGACAACACGATACAGGGGTTTGCCCGTCTGCTGATTGACCGGCGCGTCGACGCTGATCTGATCATCGCTGTCAATGCTCTAGAGCAATCCATACCCGGCTTTTTTGGACAGGCGCGCGGCAATATTTTGCTATCCGGCTCCCCCACTACGCCAGATATTGAGGTAAAAATAGACGCCACCGATGTTGCTAACGAGGATGAGTTTGGTGATCAGCAGATGCTGGCTCAGCGTCTCGATATAGAAATGACCGGAAGTAGCACCGACCATGAACTCACTGTAGCGCTAGTTAGGCCTGATGTGAACGCCAATGTGCGTGCTCAACTTAAGTACGATGCACCGCAGTGGCAAGTTCAATTACAGGAAACGACCGTTGAACACGCGGCGGTGCGCTTGCAACTGAGCGATGCCGAACCGATTATTGTCAACCCTGAAGCGCAAAGTGCTATTATCAATCCGCTATGCTTTACTATCAACGAAGACGGCAAAGCGTGTGTAAAGTCATCCCGTTATGAGCCGCAGGGCGCCGAATTTGGCTTGTCTTTGTCAGCGCTGCCGCTGGCCGATTTGCTCGCCTTGTCAGCCGCCGAGCTGCCCCTGTCAAGCGCAGATGCCACATTGGGTTTAGAGGTAGAAGGAACTTATTCACCTGAACAAGGTTTGATCGCGAACGTGCAAGGCAAGCTTAGTGCAGCTGAGTGGGTCGTTGGCGACGACAAAAAGAATTTGCGCATAAAGATCGACCCGGCTGATTTTGTCCTGAATGCAAATCAACAATTGCTTGATGCAGAGATTGCCCTGAACAGTCAGGCGCTAGGACGAATAGAAGCGCGAGCAACCTTCGATACCACACCGAATAAACAGACCGTGGATGCCACGCTGCTCGCAGAATCAGTCAAACTAGCACCACTTGCCTTTTTAAGTCCTGAACTGCATCGCCTTGAAGGTGTTTTCGATGCTTCTGTCACCATTACGGGTGACCCGGCATTACCTCAAATCAACGGGTCGCTGAACTTACGAGACGGTGTTATTGATGCAGAGCGCGCTCCAGCCGTGATTACTGACTGGCAAACTGCGATGACGTTTGACCGTTACAAAGCTAATCTCTCCAGTGATTTTAAACTCGGCAGTGGCTCAGGTGCTCTCAGCGGCGAAATTCGCTGGAAAGACGACATTGCGTTAAACGCAGTGCTCAGTGGCGACAAGCTGCAAGTTAGCCATCAGGATATTGCACTTACGCTATCTCCAAACCTTGAAATTGATTTTGAAGAAAGGGCGCTCGCGGTCAACGGTGAAATCATTATTCCCGAAGCTAACATACTGATTGAGAAATTACCGCCAAATGCGGTGTCTCCTTCGTCAGATGTGCATCTTCGTGGAGAACCAGAACCGACGTCAGTGATTGATCTCGCTGATGTGAATATTGATGTCGTCATCGATCCTAAGCGAGCGTCAAAGGTTAAAATCGATGCGTTTGGTTTACGCGCTAACCTAGCGGGAAATGTGGCTGTCCGCACCCAGCCAACGACTCAAGGGTTCGGCGAATTGCAGATATTGAATGGCGAATATCGTGCTTACGGCCAGGAGCTTCAGGTACGCACAGGTGAACTCCAGTTTAATGGCCCCATTAGCCAACCGCTTCTGTATGTTGAAGCAATACGAAACCCAAAACTCACGGAAAATGGGGTGATTGCGGGCGTGCGCTTGGAAGGGCTTGCCACTCAACCTAGTTTGGAGTTGTTTTCTGAACCGGCTCTCGATCAGGCCGATAATCTGGCTTACTTACTCTTTGGCCGCGGCCGTGTAGGTGGTGGCGAGAAAGACAATAATCAATTTGCCGGGCTGCTAGTGGGTTTTGGTGTGTCAAACAGTGAAACAATCACCGGTAGCATGGGAGAAGCGCTGGGTATCAACGACCTTAGTTTGCGGGCGCAGGGAAGCGGTTCTGACACGACCGTGAGTGTGAGCGGCACTATCGCGCCAGATTTGACTCTGGAGTACGGCGTTGGCGTGTTTAATTCTGTTTCAGAAGTCAAGCTTCGCTACCAACTGATGCCGCAACTCTATCTGGAAGCCATCAGTGGGCTGAGCGAAGCGTTGATTATTTACTATCAATTTTCTGTGGGTGACGTCAATCAACCCTCAAAGGCCACCGAAAAAGGGGAATGATCCTAAATCACCCGCGTTATCCCTCGGCGGCTAAGTCTTTGAGGTGGCCATTGCTCAAGCTGTAAATCCAACTATGAATTTTTAATGGTTGGTTTCGTTGTAGTGCGTCCCTCACAATATTGGTGCTCTTAACATTCGCCGCCTGCGCCAACACATTTAATTCACACAATCTGTCTGAGCGCTCAGTGTCAGATAATGCTGAGAGATGATCAGAATTACGATCGTAAATGTCTCTGATATGTGCAAGCCAGTTGTCGATGAGACCAAGCTGCGCATCGCCCATCGCGGCTTCAACGCCCCCACAACCGTAGTGACCACACACAATGATATGTTTTACTTTGAGTACATCTACTGCGTACTGCAACACGGAGAGGCAGTTGAAATCAGTGTGTACAACCATATTGGCGACATTGCGATGAACAAAAATTTCTCCCGGCAGCAAATCAACGATTTGATTCGCCGGAACACGACTGTCTGAGCAACCAATCCAAAGATAAACAGGGCGTTGCTGACGAGACAACATATCAAAAAAGGTTGGATTGGCTTCGTGAGTGCGTGCCGCCCACGCTTTGTTGTTGTCTAGTAGACGCTTAATTTCCGGCACTGTCGTACTCCTTTAGAGATTGTTCAAGCGGCACCAATGCGCGTTCGAATTTGCGTTGTCGATGCTGCGCCCAGAACCAGAAGGGGATAAAGACCAACAGCGACACGGCATTCATTAACACAAATTTATTGCGCCATTCTTCTATGGGCATGTCGTCAGCGGCCCATAAAATTAACCACACAATATTCAGGCTACACCAGCTCACCCAAGTACTGTGCTTCGTGATACAGGCAATTTTGATGTTACTTCTCGTTTGTTCCGTTAATGATAAAAGGAATTCGCGCGTGGTTCTGCGCTGCGCAAATAAGGCAAATCGACGTAAGTACACAATATAGAGTGCAAAGACGAGAGAAAGCACAACAAAAGTGAGCATGACAGTAAAAAATATTTCCGACATACGTTCACGCGAGAACCAAAGCACCGCAAGTCCGATAAGAACGCCGAAGACATCGCCACAGGCATAAGACACCTGACGCCAGCGCATCCGGTTAAATTTTTTGTGTAGCTTATCAGTATCAATGTTGGGGACGCTCTGCTGCTGCCATAGAGCAATTAAATCCGATTCTTGAGGCTTTTTACTCATTGATTTCCGTCTCCATTAGGCGTTGCAGTTGCTGCTTCGCTCGCGTCAATACAACACCCACATTTGATGTTGTCATACCGCATGTTTCGGCGATTTCTTTATAGCTCAGCCCTTCTAATGACAACCCTACGACCTGACGCGAAGCAATAGGCAATGCCCGAACAGCCGCGACGAGTCGTGCAGCACTGCGTTGATTGGCGATAACAGACTCCATTGAATGACGACTGATATCGTCACCTTGCGCCTTTTCCACCATGTCATCTATATCGTCAAATTTGGGATGGCGCATCTGCACCGACACGTGCGTAACCGCGCGATTGTGTGCAATACGTAATATATAAGTTTTAATGCTGCTGTTACCTTCGAAACGTTTCAGCCCTTGCCAGACCGCCAGACATATCTCCTGTAACAGCTCCTGTTGTAAGGCCGGTACGGCTTCATACGAGGCTGCTACCCGAGCCAATAAGCCCGCATATTGCTCAAACACTTGGTTAAATGACAATGTCATAGGCTTTTGTACTTAGTCTGTCGAAGGATAAAAAAGTTACATTAAAAAAGTCTGTAATAAAAATCACAGCGCAGCGTCTATAGAGTTATTCGTGAGGGCAATTACGCTACACGTCAAAGGTCGACCCCGCAAGCGGCTCGGCAAAATGAACGTTAAAATCGCTATTCCAAGGAGAATATCAATGACTGCTGTTACTGTTTTTATGATTATTTCAGGCGTGCTTTCAATCTGTTTGATAACACACTTCCTCGACCACAAGTTTAATTTACGTTTGAACGACTGGATGAATGGCAGTTGTGCCAGCCCGTTTGATAAAAAGGCGTCAACGACCGAGCACGCTCAAGCACAGACAATCACAGAATTAAGAGAGCGCGTTGCGACGCTGGAAAAGATAGTGACCGAACCAGCCTACGAGCTAAATCGCAAAATAAATCAATTGTAGCCTGCAAAATATGCGTCGTTTGTTAGGGGTCTAAAAAACGAACCGTTGACTGACGTTCTCGATTGACCTGTAATTGAGTCACATCAGGACGCGAATAATGGCCGACGGGATCAAAGTTCTGACGCTCTTCTAACACCCGAAGATGGTCGATATCAGCCACAAAAACGCCTTCGTTGCCTATTTGTGGCTCGATCACCCAGCCGCCGTCAGGTGCAGCAATACATGACGCGCCTGATGCCAGGAATTCTGGAGCATTGTGTAGTATTTCAGCCAATTCAGGCGTGTCGTCTGGGAAATCGGCAGGCCGCATTAACCCCGACACCGACATGACGTAGCTGCGACCTTCTTTGGCGATGAAGCGGGTGATATCCTGAGTGTTATGCTCACCACCCGGCCAGATAGCCACATGCAGGTCCTCACCTTGCCCATACAAAGCTGCTCGCGCCAATGGCATCCAGTTTTCCCAGCAATTTAAAGCGCCTAGCGTGAAAGGTTGCAAAGGGAATGTTCGAAGGCCATGACCATCACCGGGTGACCAGGTTAGACGTTCTTCATAGGTCGGCATCAATTTTCGATGCACATTGGCAATGTGCCCTTGTTTAGAAATATACACCAAAGAGCAATACAGACTGTGCCCGCCTCTATCTCCGGCACGCTCAGCGGTACCTAAAACGACGGCAATGTGGCGTTGCGCTGCCAAGCGGCACAATTCATCCAGATGACCTGACTCAATGCTCACAGCTTGTTGAAGGTAGCGAGCATGGATCGCTTTTTGTTTCGCCGAATTAAATATAGCCCCACCGGTGCGCTCTAACCAAAAAGGGTAGCCCGGCAGCAGAGATTCGCCGAACGTGACCAGTGAAGCGCCTTTATCCGCTGCTTCAGCCACGGCAGTCTTAATTTTTTCTAACGTACCCTCCCGGTCAAGCCAAACCGGCGCTATCTGAGCGAGTGCCACAGTGAGAGTTGTATCAGTCATAATTATTCCCTAGGCCCGATGCTGTGCGTTTTTAATTCATGATAAGTCAATAACTTACACGGGTACGCTTAATTAATCGACGATTTTGTGAAAGGCTTAACCGATTAAGTTGGTCAATCATTAGACATATTATTGGTTGGGAGCTGTCATGCACCTTAAAGGTTTCGACTCGCATCGCTTACTGGAACAAATCAGTGATGCCACTGTTGTGTTCGACGCGTTAGGCCAACAGCGATACGCAAATCCCGCGTTTAGTCGTCTTGAGCCTCAGTTTCAACAGTTTCTGCTGGCGGCTGCAAAAACACACGCTGGCCATGTAGATATGGAGAGCAATTTCCACGATCATCAACAGGTGACTCCTGTTGCACTTGACGACGGCTTTGCGTTTGTCATTTCATCGCAACAGCCACAGCATCACGTGATTGCTGAACAAACACTACAATCGTTGCTGACCGCCATGGAGCGCGACGCGAACGTTTACATGGCTGCTGCAAAAGCTATCCAGCAGCGCTTAGGCTGGCGTTGGGTAGCGATTACGCGATTCAGCCAACCGACGTCGCTAGAGATTTTAGCCTTCACGGATCACCAATCGGCGTTAGAGCCGTTTGAATATGACGTCGCTGGTACGCCGTGCGAAATGGTTGTCGATAGCCAACGCTTTACCGTTTTTTCTGAACTGCAGCGTATTTTTCCAAATTATCAAGCGCTTAAAGACATGGGCGCACAAGCCTACGCTGGGTTGGTTTATCGAGACGCAATGGGCAACCCCTTGGGCCACATTATGGCAATGCATGACTCAACGGATACTGATTATGGTATTGCCGAACAGGTGATTAGCATTGCGACTATTGTGATTGCTCCACAATTCAAGTTGCGTAGCGCAGAATCTCAACTACAGACTGCCGAAGCGCTATCGCGCACCGATGCCTTAACTCAAATTGGTAATCGTCTCGCGTTTGATGACACCATTAAGGGCTTGCGCAACAGTGGCAAGTTACGAAGTAATGCAACCATTGCTGTAGTTGACCTGGATCACCTTAAGCCACTGAATGATCGACTGGGCCACGCCGCCGGCGATCGTTTTATTCAGCTTATTGCAAATGAACTATCGGCGCTTGGCAGAGAAAGTGACTTGGCATTCAGGTTGGGCGGTGATGAGTTCGCCGTGATATTCCATCATTATGATCATCAATTTGTTGAACGGATAAACGCTGCATTTGAACAAGCGATTGTGCGCATCCAGCACAGCTTAAACTTTCATGTCAGCGCATCCATCGGCTTTGCTGCTCTACAAGAGGTAGAATATGACATTCCAGCTTGGATCGCATTAGCAGATCAACGTATGTATGCGGCTAAGAAAAGCCATGCACTCGCCACACCGATTCCCCAAACTTTATCTGCGGGGATGCGCTCATGAGCAATTACGCCTGTGTGAATTATGAACATGCTTCAGACGAACTTCGCGCAATTTATGATGAAGTCCGCGATACGATGGGTGATCGCGAACTTCCTAACTGGCTGACTTACATGGGCGAAATGCCGCATATGGTTCGAAGTACATGGTCGCTCCTCAAGTCGATTTTAGTTGAGGGGCATTTATCCCCGCTGCTGCAAGACTTGATTATGTATACAGTTGCCTATCATCGAACCGTTCCCTACTGCATGGCATTGCATGCGTCGAATCTGATCAGAATGACGGAGTCTTTGTCTTTTCAAGATTTAGAAGATATAGCCTTGGGCGACAGCCGTGGATTTATTCCGCCACGCTATGAAACGGCAACGCGAATCGCGGCAACCCTGGCAAAAAGCGATTGCGCGCTGTCAGAAAAAGATTTTACTGCATTGATGAACGCCGGTTTCGACCGCACCCAAGCGCTCGAAATTACCATGTTGGTATCTGTTTCGTTGTTTTTCAACACCTATACCTTTGCGGCGAATTTACCGGTTGACCCAGAGATACAGCGGCTGGTTAAAAAATCACAGGGCCACCGCATCACTCATAAGAGCTAGCGGATTGCAGGCAACTCGAAATAGGCAACGAGGCCACCTGCAGGGTGGTTGGTAATCGATATAGCCCCCCCGTGCATATCAATAATTCGTTTGCTAATGGCTAACCCAAGCCCCGAACCGGCGCTACCGTTTGCCGCGCCTCGCGCTTTATCACCCCGTACAAAAGGCGCAAACAGAGACTCTATTTCGTCTTCATCTATACCGGTGCCAAAATCCCGAACAGTGCAACAAATGACTTTACGGCGTGCATCAATTGCAGTGCTAATCTCAATATTCGGACTGCCATATTTGAAGGCATTCTCAATTAAATTGTCGAGCACCCGTTTAATGGCTATCTTGCGGATTAACGTTTCAGGTAGTGGTGCCAAGTGCAACTGAATATGGTGGTTTTCTTCCACGTGCCTGACTTGTACCAATTCTTTGATTAATAAGTTGAGATCAATCGGCTCTCTTCGCTCGTTGGTGTCTTGCCGGGCGTAATCAATGAACTGATCGATAATGGCGTTCATATCTTCAATATCATGCACGATACCGTCCTTCACCCACTCCTGCTCATCGGGCAGCATTTCTGTAGCCAATCGTATGCGAGTAAGCGGTGTACGTAAATCGTGAGAAATACCGGCTGTCATCAGGTTGCGATCAGCCTCGAGTTGCTTGATACCTTTTGACATCCGGTTGAATGCTTGCGTCACTGCCATCATCTCACTCGTCCCATCTTCCCGGAGTGGTGCAGGAAATATTCCCCGGCTCACATCCATAGCGGCAAGTTCCAGCGACTGTAATGGTCTGTTTAAGCGGCGCACAAACAGCCAGCCGCCCAATACGCTGAGCACGCCGATTACGATGAGGTAAAACGTCAGCGGAGAAAAATCAGCTTCAGATAAACCACGCATGGGAAGCGCTATCCACGTATCAGGCGCAGTCGATGAGTTTATCCATACAGTGTATGCATTCGCAGACAGACTTTGCACATCACGCGGGTCGGTAGTGCGCAGTCCCAAACGCACATCTGTCGATGCATTCAAACGCTTTGACACAGCGTTTGAAATAAACGCGTAAAACGTTGCATCGTTCAACCCATTTTCGATAGCCTGCTGAGGTGAAAAAAATTGGATACCGGTGAGTTGAGCGAATTCGTTGCGCTCACTTGCACTGCGTTGGTGAATATTTTCGTTGAGCAACACGCGAGCCTGATCAGCAATCAGTTCGTTGATCTGCTGATAACTGGGGCGGATGAAATAATGCGTGACCAGCAGATAAGACACCATTTGGTTGATCAGCAAAACAATGCCTATCAGCAGCACCGTTTGCCCAAACGCACTTTTAGGAAATAGTCGCATTTATCAGCGCTTAGCCATCCCCGGGAACACTGCCATCAGGCACAAAAACATAACCCAGCCCCCACACCGTTTGTATGTAACGAGGGTTTGCAGGGTCGACTTCAAGCATACGGCGTAGTCGCGAAACTTGCACATCAATACTGCGCTCCAAGGCACTGTAATCTCTGCCTCTAGCCAGATTCATCAGTTTGTCGCGTGATAATGGCTCTCGCGGATGAGTCACCAACGACTTTAGCACCGCAAACTCACCACTGGTCAGGCTAATGGGCTTGCCATTGTCGGTCATTTCCCGCGTTGCAAGATTCAGTGCATAATGACCAAACTCTACCACCTGTTCCGACTGCGAAGGGGCACCGGGCGCTTCAATGACTTTGCGACGCAACACGGCTTTCGCTCGTGCGAGTAGCTCTCTTGGATTGAACGGTTTAGGCAGGTAATCATCTGCGCCCATTTCCAGGCCAATGATTCGGTCAACTTCATCGCCTTTGGCTGTCAGCATGATGATGGGAATATCGTTGTCTTTCTGCCGTAGGCGCCGACAAATAGACAGGCCGTCTTCACCGGGTAACATCAAGTCGAGCACGATCAAGTGGAAATTCTCCCGCTCCAATAACCGATCCATTTGCTCCGCATTCGCGGCGGCCCGTACTTGATACCCTTGCTCTACCAAATAGCGCTCAAGCAACGAACGCAAGCGCATATCGTCATCCACCACCAATATTTTCGATGTTTCCTGACCCATAACTAAACTCATCTATTGCGATGTTTTCACTATAAATCAAAGGTATCAATAGCGACAGCACTGCCGCTCGGCAATCTCGATTTTGAATGTTACAAAGCGTTACAGCGCAACCTCACGTTTTTTGTCTGAGTCAGGTTCTGTTTACTCTTGCAACCAGTCGACCTGAAAACCTGCGCGGCGTTTTTTATCCAGAAGCTCTTCAATCAGTGGGGTCAAAATTAACTCCATGGCTAGGCCCATCTTTCCACCGGGCACAACCAATGTATTGATACGCGACATAAAAGCGCCATCAATCATCTGTAGCAAATACGGGAAGTTAACGTTTTTCATTTCACGACGGAACCTCACCACCACAAAACTTTCATCCTGGCTCGGGATCTCGCGCGCGCTAAATGGGTTTGAGGTATCTACCGTGGGTACCCGTTGGAAATTGACATGCGTGCGAGAAAATTGCGGCGTAATGTAATGGAAGTAGTCATCCAGACTGCGCACGATGCTGCTCATCACCGCCTCGCGCGAATGCCCTCGGTCAGTGGTATCGCGCACAATCTTTTGTATCCACTCCAGATTTACGATTGGCACCATTCCCACTAACAGATCAACGTGTTTTGCCACGTCTGCGTCGTCGGTAGCAACGCCGCCGTGTAACCCTTCGTAAAACAACAAATCCGTATTTTCTGGTAGCGCCTGCCACGGCGTGAAAGTGCCGGGCATCTGATTGAAAGGTACCGCCTCGTCAAACGTGTGCAAATATTGCCTGAACTGGCCTTGTCCGGTTTCCCCATAATCTTTAAACAAGGATTCAAGCAAAACAAAATCGTTTGCCTTGGGGCCAAAGTAACTAATATGACGCCCCTGTTCCTGCGCTTTGCGGATCTCAACTTCCATTTCAGGGCGCGTAAACCGGTGGAAACTGTCGCCGCCGACAACCGCGGCATTGATGTCGAGATTGCGAAATATATGACGGATTGCATTGGTGGTTGTTGTGGTGCCTGCACCAGAAGAACCGGTAATTGCAATGATGGGGTGTTTTACCGACATAGCGCTCGAGGGTAGCAAAATGGGACACTAGTTATATGCAAGCGAACGGCGATGGTCAAGCTATTTGGTGCTTAAACTCAACTTACTGACTGGTCGAGTCATCGCCTTTTGCCGTCATTCCTGCCAATCCATTCGGTTTCAGCACCTCCTCTCGATAGAAACTAATAAAACTGGGTTTGCCTCGTTCCTCACTCCACCATGTTGTCATCGCGCGTTGATATTCCGGTTGAGCCACCAACCGATGCAAAGCTGCGTTAACCCGTTCAATCACTTGCTGTCCCCATGGGGTGTCTGGACAAGCAACATGCCCAATGGCGTATTCGGGAATGCCAGCGATAGGCAGCGCGACTAACTGCTCAGATGGCGAGTGCAACAGGTTGAACAGATTGAGTTCAAAAGGATACGCAACACTTGCATCCACTCTACGTTTAATAATCAGTTCAAAAAGTTTGTCGTTACGCTCCACGGTCATCAGTAACACACTGCGTACAGGAACTTTCGCCAGCACACTGTCTAGTTTCCCATACGAACGTCCATTGATAAGGGCTAAGCTGATGTCATGCTGAAGTAACGCATCTACAGAGACAGGCGGCTTCAATTGATACTCTTGTTGTGCCGCCTCGGTCAGAATCAGGCGATTGGCTGGCGTAAAGAATGCGGGGTGGGAGAACACAGCGTAAGTTTCGCGTTCGGCGGTTTTAAATAGCGCGGGATGACACGCTTGTTTGCCCAACCGAATGTCATACATTGCACGCGCCTGCGTGGTCAACGGTTGGAGATGCTCATATTCCGGTAATTCTGCGATAATCATGGCCAAGAGCGCATCAATAAAACCTTGACCTTTTAGCTCCCCCGTTTTCATGTAAAGAGGCGGAACATGAAAGGTTTGCCAGCGGATAGTGTTACCCTGACTCAATACGTTAGACGAGTAGCCCAGTGCTACAGTGATGATAACCGCTGTAAAGATGCGCACAATAATCCTTATCGATACAGAAATGTTGGTTTAGTCGCTGTGTAATGCATCAATCGGGTTGAGTTTAGAGGCTTTTATGGCAGGAAATACTCCAAAACCTACGCCAACCAGCATGCAAATCACAAGTGACAAAACAATCGCCAAGATCGACCAGATCACCGCCCACCCACTGTAAAATCCAATCAATTCTGAGAGCGCTAATCCAAACACGACACCCAAAACGCCACCCAGCGCCGAAATCGTAAAACTTTCCGCCAGAAATTGAAGCCTGATATCTCGTTGAGTCGCCCCTACCGCCCGCAGCAAACCAATCTCTTTGGTTCGTTCAAGGACGTTCGCGAGCATGATATTCATGATACCGATTCCACCAACCAGCAGTGAAATGCCGGCGACACAAGCCATCACGATATTAAATATAGCTTGCGTTTGCGCTTGTTGCTCAAGAAGTGCAGCCGGCACGATTAATTGATAGTCATCTACTTCGCCATGCCGTAAACGCATCAACTGATCAACGGCCTGCGCTGCCGCACGAGGATCAAAGCCCTCTTTAACACCTAATTTAACAACATCCAGTTCACTGGCCAGCGTATCTCGCTTCAGTTTGTGTTCTGTCGTCGCGATGGGAATAAACACCCGATACTGATCCCCACCAATCTTGACGCCTTGAAACTCGTCCTTTGTGTTGGCTGGTGCGTCGAGAATACCAACCACTCGTAGCCACAAATGATTGACTTTGATGAGGCCGCCTAACGCTGCGCTGGCCTGCCCAAACAACTCCGTTGCCGCATCGCTGCCTAAAACGGCAACTTGTGCAAGGCGGCGGTTATCATCTTCGGTTAAATAGCGTCCTTCCGCGAGCGCTAGACTTGCATGCTCAAAGTAGCTGGTTGTCACGCCAAATACTTGTGCACTGGACTTACCCCTATCGCTATAAAGCGCGTGTACTTTGACTCCTTTTGAAGCGCTGTAATCTTGAATAAATGGCAGTGTTTGTAGAGCGGCATTAACATCACCCATGGATAACCCAAGACTTTGCTCGCGGATTTCGCGCAACTGCTCGGCGCTACCATCATTACTCTCAATGATCAGATTGTTGACGCCCATGGAATTGATCATTTGCAGGGCTTCGCGTTCTGCGCCAGCGCCAATGTTCAACATGGCAATCACCGCCCCGACACCAAAAATCATGCCCAGTAGGGTCAAAAATGTGCGTAATTTTTGTGCCGCAAGCTCGTTTATCGCATCTTTTAACAGGGTGATGTACAAATTCATACGCTAACCTCGGGTGGACTCAAAGCCACCTCTTCGCCCTCGATCAAGCCGTCAGTGATCTCCACGAAAAATAGATTTTTGTCACCGGTAGTTACTGTGCGGCGCTCCCACCCGGTCAGCGTTTTTACGTACACGTAGCTCGCTTGTAAATCATGACTGAGCGCTTGAAGCGGTATCTGTAGCGCAGTTTCTTTTAATTGTGAGGTAATCGTGGCGGATAGCTTGCTGCCCGGTTTCATCAGATCAGGGCGCTGCTGGTCAAACGCAAACACGACTTCATAATACGTCACTGGCGAGCCACGTTCGATAGAACGCGGAAAGCCAGCCACTTCCTTAACATAGCCCGTTAACGGGGTTTGAGGAAACGCATCTAATGAGAATGCCACCGGCAATCCGGTGACCAGACCAATAGCGTCTCGCGACAACACATAGGCTGTCGCCTGCATTTCATCTAGATTGGGAATCTGCGCAATTGGCCGGCCCGGAAACACAGTTTGGCCCACACTTGGTTTCTCGCCACGGCGATCTTTTTCATAAGTGATGAGACCATCATTTGGCGCGTAAACCTGCAACTGCGAAAGTGCCTCCTGATGTCGCTTGTACTTCACTTCATGACTGTCACGTTTGATATCAAGTACTGCCATTTCACTGGCATTTTGCTCGACGACGCTGCCTTCTTTCCAATCGAGGAAAGTGTCTTTGGCTTGCAAAAAGTCGCGATTCTGGAGTGTCTCGATAATTTCTAACTTGCTGTAGACGCGCACATCATCAATCGCAAAACGGTCAACAAAATCGAACTCATGTGACACAAATCCCTGCTCCGACAAAATTTCGTTAACCTGCTTGTTCTGTGCGGCTAAGCTCTGAGCAATGTCTTGCTCAATCATTTGCATTTCAAGCTGCTCTTCACGGCTATCCATCATGATCCGCTCACCGTCAAAACGGGCTATCACATCACCTTTTTTCACTTCACTATTCTCTGGCGCCAGCCACTCGATAGTCATTGGCTGGCGGCCCGGCGTCATTACGCGCTGGGCCTGCGCCGCTTCCACTTCGCCAAACGCCTGCATAGTGACAACCAAAGGCTTTTTCTCGACAGTAAACACGGGGGCAGACACTGGCTCATCGGAACAGGCCACCATCATCATGAACGCGCTTAATAAAGCGGCTTTACAGTAATTCGACATTCGCTTTCATTCCTGGACGCATAATCGCGTTATCGATTTGATCAAGCGTGACATACGCATCCACAACCACTTTCAAATCCCATTGAGATTTAACGCGATAGGTTTTCCCCATGTCTGTAATCACGCCACTGAAGGCGCGTTCAGGGTGATCATCTAACACTACCCGTACCTGTTGCCCAGTTGTCACTTTGGCAGAATCAGACTCATCCACTTCCACTTTCACCGCAATCTGTTGCAATGAAGGTAAGTTCATCAGTGAGCGGCCCATGTAAACCGTTTCACCTACAGCGGGTTTATTGTCTTCCCAATCTGCTACATACAACACCATGCCATCGGCAGGTGCATAAATTTCAAGCTTGGCGATACTATCTTCAAACTCTTTCACGCGTGCTTGGGCATTGGCCACTCTGGCATCCTGTACGTCTAAATCCAGTGCCGCCGCAGCCTTATGCTGTGTCAGTTTTTGTTCCGCCTGACGCAGTAGCGCTGTGGTGATTTTAAGCTCGGCTAGCTGCTTTTTGCGTTCGATCTCAGATCGTGATGTGTCGGTAATTTCCACTTTGCGCTGAGCGATGTCGCGGTTTTTCCTAGCTTCAGCGACGGCCAGTATGCGGTCTTGCTGCACTGCCTCATTGCGTAATACTGATTTTTCGCGCTGCTTAATCGCAGCATCCAGATCGCTCTGTCGCCCAATCAAGTCGTTGCGCAGGCTCTGCCCATCAAATCGAACCAGTAAATCACCTTGCTGAACCACGGCGTTTTCTTTCGCAAGATATTCTATTTTGAACTGCCACATCCGCCTGATATTCGGTGGGCCTATGGTAATTTCTTGCCGGCTGATCAATTCTGCCGGAGCCACCAGCACTTCAGCTTCCGCAGCAAACACATACGTAGGAGCCGCTAAAAGCAGGGATACCAGAGCCGCATACACACAAGCATTACGCTTCATCCGTTATCACCTCAATTCTTACACTCATACCGGGCAACATGTCGATATCAGGCGTTTGCAAAAAATGAAACACTAAAGGCACGTACACGCTGTTGCTCCACTGTGGCTGCTTCTCTGACTGCGTTGATTTTTTGCTTAGACGTGCAGTAAAGCGTTTGTCGGGGTAGGCGTCGAACACAACGCTAACCTGTTCACCTTCATCAATACTCAGTGCATCAATTTCATGCACGTAGCTTTCAATCTGGAAATCATCGATTGCCTGCACATCCATGATTTGCCACGCCGCTTGCACATTGATCCCCGCATCAAGCTTTTCCCCACTCCATGGATGCATGGCGTAGTTTACTGGGCCGTTGTACTGGGATGTTACCGTCATTTGAGTAAGCTGGCGTTGTTGGAATGCGATTTCTTCGCGCAGTTTGGTGAGCTCCAGCAGCTTTTTCTGAACACCAGTCGAAAGGGCTTGCCGCGCCAGCTTCAGTGCCTCCTGAGCTTTAAACAGCTCGAACAGTCGACGTTGCAACGTCAGTTCGTACTGGCCTTTATCGTATTGACTGACCTGCCCTTCTGGCACACTGGCTTCAATTTTGGCTTGCTCGACGCGCATACCCGCCACGGTGAAAGCGCCCTCAGCTTCCAGCACAGCCTGTTCCAATGTCATGCGTTCCTGCTTGAGTTCCAATGCGAGCGTTTCAGCACGTTCAAGGTTGATATCCAACTGACTCTGCACGGTAGAACCATCGAAAGTGACAATAGGATCGCCTTCATTCACCACCTCACCCTCTTCTTCCATCCACTGAATTTGAATTTGCCAACGATTGGTGCGAGGTGCGGTGACAATTTGTTTTTGCGCAGAACTGATCTTACCGGTGAGGAGTAACATTGGCTGAGCCGCCGCTGGCTTAGCATGCAGCACGATCAGAAATGCAACAGCCAGTGAAATAATGTATTTAAACATGCTGCACATTCCCATCTTTCATGCGCACAGTACGTTGTGCATACGCGGCGATATCGTCTTCATGTGTCACCATGACTATTGTCTGGCCTTGTTGATGAAGTTCGGTGAGGAGCTGCATAATTTCGACAGACGTTTTGCTGTCGAGGTTACCGGTTGGTTCGTCGGCTAAAATAACACTGGGTTGATTGATCAGCGCGCGCGCAATCGCAACCCGTTGGCGCTGCCCTCCCGACATTTCAAAAGGCCGGTGACGTTTGCGGTGAGAAAGACCCACGCGCTCAATGAGTTTGTCGGCGCGGGCGAGCGCGTGTTCATCGGCTCCATGCGCATAACGCAGGGGCAGTAGAATGTTATCCAACGCAGATAATTTGGGGAGCAGATGAAAGGTTTGAAAAATGAAGCCAATTTTCTGATTGCGGATGGAGGACAAGGTGTCGTCATCCAGTAACGCGATATTCTCGCCGTCCAGAAAATATTCGCCAGCATCTGGGGTGTCCAGACACCCTAGCACATTCATCAAGGTCGATTTGCCCGATCCTGAACTGCCCATGATGGCAACAAATTCATTCTGATTTATCGATAGCGAGACGCCGTTAAGCGCAACGACTACGTCGTCACCATTTTGAAATTGCCTACGAATTTCGACCAGTTCAAGCATAGCGGTTAACCACAACTTTCCTTAGTAAGGTGTGTTGCTATTAACCGCCATACGATACATAAATGCAAGTCGCTACGCGACTAATGCACTATTTTTGCTGTTCGCGTGCAATCGCCCGATGTGCAATATCATTGCGGTAAAAGACACCATCCCACCGGATCGGCTTAAGCAGCGTGTACGCATTTTTCTGCGCTTGCGTGACTGAATCACCCAGCGCTGTGGCGCACAACACTCGCCCGCCAGACGTAACAATCTGACCATCAAGTGATGCAGTTCCTGCATGGAACACTTTCCCTGCTTGCCGTGCTGCATCATCTAATCCACTGATCGGCAGGCCTTTTTCATAACTGCCCGGATAACCGCCTGCGGCCAGTACAACGCCAACAGCACACTGATCTGAGAACGAGATGGGTTTTCCTGCTAACTGTTTCTCACAAGCTGCCATGCACAGTGCGACCAAATCTGACTCCAAACGTAGCATAATCGGCTGGGTTTCTGGATCACCAAAGCGACAATTGTATTCGATCACTTTGGGCGTGCCGTCAGGCATAATCATCAACCCGGCATACAAAAACCCAGTGTACTCGTTACCTTCATCGCGCATGCCTTTCACGGTAGGATTAATGACTTCCTGCATAATGCGCTGATGTATTTCGTTAGTCACCACAGGCGCTGGCGAATAAGCCCCCATGCCGCCTGTGTTAGGACCAGTATCGCCGTCGCCAACGCGTTTATGATCCTGACTGGTGGCAAAAGGCAATACGTTTTCACCGTCGACCATGACGATGAACGAGGCTTCCTCGCCGTCCAGAAACTCTTCGATAACAACGCGGCTGCCAGCGTCACCAAACGCGTTACCTGCCAGCATGTCGCGAACAGCGTCGTTAGCTTCTTCCTCTGTCATGGCCACAATGACGCCTTTGCCGGCAGCAAGACCATCAGCTTTGACCACAATCGGCGCACCATGCTTTTGAATATATGCCAGCGCAGGCTCAACCTCAGTGAACACATCGTAAAACGCCGTAGGTATGGCATGACGTGCGAGAAAATCCTTTGTAAAGGCCTTTGACCCTTCAAGTTGCGCCGCGGCTTGGGTTGGACCAAAGATCATAAGCCCCTGTTCTCGGAAAGCATCAACAACCCCGATCACCAAGGGAGCTTCTGGCCCAACGATGGTTAAGTCAATATGGTTTTCTTGGGCGAATGATAACAACGCATCGACATCAGTTACGTCAATGGCGACGTTTTCGACGTTGTCTTCCTGCGCAGACCCCGCATTTCCCGGTGCCACGTACACCTGATTGACTTGAACCGACTGTGCGGCTTTCCACGCGAGCGCGTGTTCACGACCGCCACTGCCAATAACCAATACTTTCATTCTGTTCTCCTCAACGCTTGTCAGTTAGTGACGGAAATGGCGCATACCGGTAAATACCATGGCAAGACCATGCTCATCCGCAGCCGCAATGACTTCGTCGTCACGCATCGAACCTCCCGGCTGAATAACCGCCGTAATTCCGGCAGCCGCAGCCGCATCGATGCCATCACGGAAGGGGAAAAATGCATCGGATGCCATAACAGCACCTTCCACTTGCAAATTCTCATCCGCTGCTTTTATTCCCGCAATTTTAGCCGAATAGACTCGGCTCATCTGGCCAGCACCAACGCCTATCGTCATGCCGTCACGGCAATAGACAATCGCGTTAGACTTCACATATTTGGCAACTTTCCACGTGAAAAGCAGGTCACGGAGTTGCTGCTCGGTGGGTTTCACTTTCGTCACCACTGTCAAATCTTCGGCTTCAACCATACCAAAATCGCGTTCCTGCACCAGCATGCCGCCATTCACACGTTTGAAGTCATATCCTTCCGTCAATTGACCTTGCCAGTCACCACACGCCAAAACGCGTACATTCTGCTTCTTAGCGCACACTGCCAAGGCTTCGTCGGTAACGGAGGGTGCGATAATAACTTCAACGAACTGGCGCGACACAATCGCGTCTGCCGTCTTTTCGTCGAGGGTTCGGTTGAAGGCAATGATGCCGCCAAATGCAGAGGTCGGGTCGGTTTTGTACGCACGATCATAAGCGCTTACAATGTCCTCTCCCAAAGCAACCCCACAAGGGTTAGCATGCTTAACGATAACACAGGCCGGCTGTTCGAATTCTTTCACACACTCCAGCGCAGCATCCGTATCAGCGATGTTGTTAAACGACAACGCCTTGCCTTGCAATTGCTTTGCTGTCGCTACGGATGCTTCCTGAATAGTGTTTTCTACGTAAAACGCCGCGTCCTGATGCGCATTTTCACCATAACGTAGATCTTGTTTTTTACGTAATTGTAAATTGAATGTTCGTGGGAATTCGCTATGCGCACAGTCTTCTGAATGCGCATGTTCAGCAGAGTGATCGAGGCGTGAACCAAAGTAATTCGCAATCATTCCATCATATTCAGCGGTGTGTTCAAACGCTTTTACGGCTAGGTCAAACCGCACACTGTCAGACACCGCACCCTGATTATTTTGCATCTGCATGATAACGCGTTGATAGTCATTGGCGTTGACGACTATGGTAACATCACGATGGTTTTTAGCCGCTGCACGCACCATGGTGGGTCCGCCAATATCAATATTTTCAATCGCGTCTTCGAGGCTGCAGTCAGGATCGGCAACGGTTTGCGCAAAGGGATACAAATTGACCACAACCAAATCAATCGCGCTAATACCATTTTGCTGCATAACGTCTTCATCGACACCGCGGCGCGCTAAAATGCCGCCGTGTACCTTAGGGTGCAAGGTTTTCACTCGCCCCGCCATTATCTCTGAGTGACCCGTGTAATCGGAAACTTCAATCACTGGGATAGCGCTTTCAGCCAGCAGCTTGGCTGTGCCGCCAGTAGAAAGCAGTTCAACGCCCTGCTGATGTAATGCTTGAGCAAATTCAATAATGCCGGTTTTGTCAGATACACTTAACAGTGCGCGTTTGATTGGATTAGCCATATTTTTTTTTGATACCGTTGTACGTGCGCGGAAACGCGATTCTAGCAAACAAAAAAAGCACCCGCGGGTGCTTTTTTTAAGATTGTAAACTTAGTTCATGCCGTATTGCTTGAGCTTCTTGCGCAGCGTACCGCGGTTGATGCCCATGAGAATTGATGCGCGCGTTTGATTGCCGCGAGTATATTTCATAACTTCTTCTAGTAATGGCGCTTCCAGTTCAGCTAAGACTAACTCGTATAGATTATCGATGTCGTTGTTGTTCAGCTCTTTTAGGTATTTTGCTACCGCTTGCTTGACTGAATCACGAAGTGGCTTTTGAGCCAATGTTTGTGAAGGCGTCGTCACCGTCGTGGTGAAAGGAGAAGTTACTGTTTGATCGAACATATACTACCTGCTCAGTTAAAGGATTAAATCTACGCTGCGGAAGAAACACATGTGCTTCGCAGCTTGTCAAAAAAACACTCTATCGCTTCCAATTGCGCCTCTACACTCTCTAATCCATTAAATTCAGACCGAAATCTGCGTTCGGTATCGCGCGACGCCATATACCACCCCACATGCTTGCGGGCGATCCTGACACCACTAATACCCGGATAAAAAGCATGCACATTTTGAATATGTGCACGCATCACACAATGTTGCTCTTCGATACTGGGCATTCTAGGAGCAGCGCCAGTGTCAAAGTGTTCGATAATCTGCTGGAAAATCCATGGATTACCTTGAGCACCTCGCCCGATCATAACGCCATCTGCCCCCGTTTCTCGCATGACAAAAGCCGCTTTTTCTGCGCTGGTGATATCACCATTGGCGATGACAGGAATAGACACAGCCTGCTTAATTGCCGCAATCGTGTCGTATTCAGCATGGCCTTTGTACATACACGCTTTTGTACGGCCATGCACCGCAAGCGACTGAATGCCTGCATCTTGTGCGATTTTGGCAATCTCTACCCCATTGCGGTTTTCCGTATTCCAACCCGTGCGAATTTTAAGCGTGACAGGTACGTCTACAGCCGCAACGACAGCATCAACAATCTCTTTCACTAGTGGAGGAAACTGCAATAGCGCTGAACCGGCCAGCTTTTTATTCACTTTCTTGGCGGGGCATCCCATATTAATGTCAATGACTTGAGCGCCATTCTTGACGTTAAATCGAGCAGCTTGTGCCATAAGTTCAGGTTCAGAACCCGCTATCTGCACGGAGCGAATGCCAACTTCACCGGTGTGATCCATGCGCTTCTGTGACTTTTCTGAACGCCAAACGTCGGGATTACTCGACAACATTTCAGACACAACAAGCCCAGCGCCCATGCTTTTACACATTTGCCTGAAAGGTCTATCCGTCACGCCAGCCATGGGCGCCAGCATCACATTGTTGGATAATGTGTGAGGCCCAATGGTGAGTTTTTTTAGTAACGAATAGCTCAAAAAGTAACCTTCCATTTCAAAGAGAGGCGCATTTTACGGATTTCTTCGCAAATGAAAAGGCTATTTTTTGCACAATAATTGATGCTAGGGGCTTGACAAGCCTACTGTGGTCTGACCAAACCGATTGACGATTAGCGCCGAGTACCGCTGACCCGCGCCCAGTCGCCGTGGATCTTTGCAGGCGCCAAGTCAAAATCAGCAGCATAAGCAGCTTCGATTTTTTCGACCTGCTCAGCAAGAATGCCCGACAGTACTAACTTTCCCCCTGGCTGGCAGTACGCGGTAATGACCTCGCGAAGCGCAAGCAAAGGACCCGATAAAATATTAGCGACCACGACATCAGCTTGAACTTGAGGTTGATGCTCAGGAAGATACACATCAAACTGGCTATCCACGCCATTTCGTTGTGCATTGTCTTTGGTTGCCAATAGCGCTTGAGGGTCAATATCGATGCCCACACAATGTTTTGCACCGAGTTTCAGCGCGGCAACGCCTAAGATGCCTGATCCGCAACCGAAATCGACAACCTGTGCGTCGTTCAGCGTCAAACCGTCGAGCCACTCCAAGCACAAAGCGGTGGTCGGGTGCGTACCGGTACCAAAAGCCAAACCTGGATCCAGCATCACGTTCACCGCATCGGGATACGGTACATCACGCCAACTTGGGCATATCCACAGTCGCTGACCAAATTGCATGGGATGAAAACTGTCCATCCACTCGCGGATCCAGTCTTTGTCTTCAAGCTGCTCCGTTTTAATTTTGTCGCTACTTGCAAGTAACCCTGAGGAGTGCAATTGGCTAACCAGTGCCTCCATATCGTGGTCGGCATCATATAAACCAATAATCCGCGTATCCGGCCACAGCAAAACTTCACCCGGCTTTGGCTCATAGGTAGGAGTATCTTTCGCATCCAAAAATGTCACGGCTTGTGCTTCCTGCATTTCAAGCCAGTCACCAATAGCGTTTGCGCGCTCAGGGTGCGTATCAATAATCAATTGTAACCAAGCCATATCTTTCTCTTTTGCTAAGCAGTGCTCTATAATATCAAAAATATCCTAACCTTTGCGTTAGTTTACCGGCTCGCGCTAATGGGCTCGTACTAATGGACTCACGCTAACGAACAAAGGAGTCGCCGTTTGACCCGCGCAATACGCCAGTATGTCGTCCTTTATATTTTGTTATTTTTTGCCGTTGCTGCGACGCCTGCTTTCGCTAGTCGCCCCATGACTATCGACGTTGCCGTAGGTTACAACAAGCCGCCATATATTATCAGCGATGAAGACAGCGGTTTTGAGCTAAGTCTGGTCGAATCCATTTTCAACCAGCAAGGGTATGCTGTGCAGTGGGTTTACGTACCCATTGGGCGAACATCATTGTTGCTGCTGGCTGGTCAGGTGGATGTTGGACTCACCTTGAACCACCGGCATGGGATCAATCCCTCGTGGCTGAGCGAGCCCTATATCACCTACCAAAACGTTGCGGTTTCATTACAATCTCGGCAAATAAATATCGAAGGGATCAGCGATTTAGAGCGCTATTCGGTGGTTGCATTCCAGTCTGCAAGCACGTTATTAGGCGACGAGTACGCCCTTGCGGCAAGCCAACGAAAAGACTACTTAGAACTGCCCGAGCAGGAGAATCAAGTCAACCTGCTCTTAAAAGGAAGCGTGGATGTGGCTGTGATGGATATCAATATTTTCAATCACTTTAAAACACATGCACCTTCGCCATTGCAGCAGAAAAGGGTGGTGATCCACCCGATATTTCCACCCAGCATCTACCGCGCGGGAATACGTGACACAAAACTGCGAGATGCATTTAACCAAGGTTTGCGTCACGTGATTCAGGATGGCACTTATGAACGTTTGCTCGAACAGTTCAATCTTACCAGCAAACTCTTTTTGATTGAGCCGGAAGCTGAGTAATAACGCTCCGGCGTACACTGTTATCAACTAACGCGTTAAGAAAGCCCGCATATCATCAATTAGTGCATCCATAGACGGTTGATGGATGTACATCATATGCCCTGCTTGATAGTACTTCATGTCCACCCGATCGCGATCGATGCCATGATGATTCATGGAGTGTTCCGTGGCGAAAAAGGGCGTGGCGAGATCGTAATAGCCATTTGCGACAAAAATACGGAAATCTTTATTTTGACGCATCGCTTTAGCCAAAATTGGCGTGACATTGAGGAAGCCCTGACTGCGTGCAGAGTTGCCATATAACCAATTCCAGCCGCTAAAAACCTCACCTGATAGCACGTGATAACGCGCATCGCGTTGCACGTCGAGATCGCTGGCAAAATAGCTCTGAATAGCTGCAGTGTAAGCACCGTCTATTGCATAGGCTGAAGGATCTGCTTCAAACCGATTGCTGACAATGCTCGCATCCTCGCCCAAATAACGGCTATCGAGCCGCCCCACCACTTCTCCGCGATCTCGCAGTAATTCTTTCATAAACAAAAATTCATCGACGCGTAAATCCGATTGCTGCAAATACTGTTTTCGCAAACCGGTAAACTGATGCAATTGCTCAATAACGTGCTGACGCTCGCTTTCAGCCATCAGCGAGCCTTTGATTAAAGCGGTGGCGTAATCTTCAAGTGAGAATTCTCTGACGGCGTCAATAAAACCTTCAAAACTAGACCACTGGGATTTATCCGGCACGACATCGTGATACCACGCTGTGGCTGCATAGGTCGGCAGAAACGTCACGTACGGTAGGTCATTTCCGTCGGTGAAATCTCCGGCTTGGAAATCAAGAATGGATGAAATTAGCAAAACGCCGTTTAAGTCAATCGACCCCCATCCTTCTTGAAGACTTTTCACCATCGCTGCGGCACGTGTTGTCCCATAGCTTTCCCCGGCGAGATACTTTGGTGAGTTCCAGCGCTGATGGCGAGTAATGAATAAACGCACGAATTCCGCCAAACTGTCAGCATCTTCGCGCACCCCCCAAAAGGTTTTCGCCTCGGTCTCCCCTAGCGCAGTAGAGTAACCCGTGCCGACCGGATCGATGAAGACCATATCGGCGATATCAATCAGGCTACCGGGATTATCGATGACAGAGAAAGGCGCTGCGCCAACCCGCTCCGCGTCGCTGGGTAACTTGACGCGTTTGGGGCCAAACACTCCCATGTGTAACCAAACACTGGACGAACCCGGCCCGCCGTTAAAGATAAACAAAATGGGCCGTTCGTTAGGCTGGTCAACGCCTTCTCGAAAATACGCCGTGCTAAAAATACTTGCCGTCGGTTTGTCGTCTTTGTCGGTTAAGTGTGTATCGCCAGCCTCAACGCGATACGACACCATCGCGCCATTAATACGCGCTTGGTGGGTTGTCTTGGCTATTACAGGAGGCGCTATGGACGGCGATGATTCATGGGTGGTGGATTCGGCAGGCGTTGAAGCAACAACCGGCACACTCGCGAATACAATCCAGCAGGCGATCAAAAAGCGTAACATAATGAGCATTCCTAAGCGTTTAGCTATTTTTTTGTAGACTAGCGCGTTGCGCCCGATGATGAAACGCTGAATGGGCTGAGAAAACTAACAAGCCGGCACAAGCCGGCTTTAGCAAAAACATTAAGGCGCCTATGCACGCCTCATAACGCTAGATTAACCTGGCTTTTTGACCCAGGCGCTACACCAGCCATCAGCGTTGACGGTTTTGCCGGGGAAAATTGCGCAAGGGCGCCATTGAGCACCCGCTTCGCCCTGAATGTACATACAATTGTCACAGTTTGCACCATCGACTGTCGACTCATGGGTGTACTGGAGCGCTTTTGCGGTCGCGTCATCAGTACTCAGCTGCTCTTGGGCGCTTGCCCGCAAAGCAACTCCGCCAAGGGTTAACCCGATCAGGCTGGTACCTGATATTTTCAAAAAATCTCGTCGATTAAATTGACTCATGTAGCGCTCCTTGAGTGATCACTCACATCGATTTGTAAATAAAAATGATTATTAATTACTAAACCCACAAAACAACAAAGGCCCGCCAGTTGGCGAGCCCGTTTGAATCTTTTACCTTAGTGTACGCTTAACAGATCATCTCGCAACGACTTTCAACCACTGGCTTGATCTGTATCATCTTCCTCGCCACTGGCTTTCACAATTTTGAGCATAACGTAAACACAGACAAACACTAACAATGACACCAGCCCGCAGACCAGTAGCAATTGATCAAGGTTAGGTATCATTCGCATGACTCCGCTGCAAAACGTTCTTCACCGGTGCATCCACCTTGGCATAAGGGTAACGTGCCAGGCGCTGCGTTGCGTGGTAACTCACTAAGCCACTAACCGCTATGCTACCGCAACCTTCAATATCGACATATCCGGATTTATCGATGCTTTGATCAGGTAAAATAACCTCAACAATTTGCCCTATGACCAACTCAGTTTGGTTAATTGACAATAACTGAATATCCTGCACTTGTAGGCTGAGTTTAATCGTCGACTCGGCCACATAGGGCGCACTCACCGCCGTTGAGGGTTGAGGCGTTAGGCCCACTTCGACAAATTCACTGATGCCCGGCGCATACCGGGCAGAGGTTTGATGCGCAGCTTGTGTCATGTTGGGGAGAATATTGTTTAGCGTAAACACGCCCGTCGATTTAATATTCTCCAATGTATCACGCTGTACCGTATGTGGGCGCATGATCATACCTAGCAACGGCGGATGTGCACCAATATGTACCACTGAGCTAACAATACACAGATTTTGATGACCTTGGTGATCCTGAGTGCCAACCAAGTTGCCACTTTTGAACCCTGACAGACTATTGATAAACTCCGCGCGGTAACGCTGTGGCAATTGGTCAATGTCACTTGCCGAAAATACACTGTGTGTTTTGTTGTCGTTATTCATCATCTCGCTTCGCTACGATCTCAATCCCAAACCCCGTATCCATAACCAGCAATTCAATCGGCTGACAGCATATTTGGCAGTCGACTATTTGTTGTTGGCCGATATCATTCTCATGATCGATTTCGAGATCGTTGTAGGTCATGCAATAAGGACATTCAAATTGTGCTTCATCAGTCAGGCTCATGGAGTTCCTCCCTGTGCAGAAATGGTATAGCTTAGGCGGTCATTACGGCATACAGCCTCAAACGGATTTGTTGCTTCATTAATGCTGCAATCTTATAACAACATTCAAGGTAGCAACATTCTTGCCGCATAATGCCACCACAAATTGCGTAGACTAACTTTTGCATCAGATGCCGTTGATCCTTACTGTATTATCTGCTGGCAAACGTGAGTAGCATTGTCGGCATCTACAGGCCCAAGTATGAACCATGATCGCATTTTAGCCACTGCAGCAAGTCAGAAACCGGCGCAGCCTAAGCACGGCCAGTGCCCATTGTGTCGTCGTGTCACAGATTTGACCTATCATCATCTGATCCCGAGAAAAATGCACCGTCGTGCATTCTTTAAGAAAAACTATAGCAAGCATCAACTTGCCGAGGGCATTGCAATTTGCCGCCTCTGTCATTCAGGCATTCATAAAACATACACAGAAATGGAACTGGCTAAAGCATTTGATAGCGTTGAGAAATTACTTGCCGATGAAACACTAAGCGTTCATTTCAACTGGGTCAGCAAGCAACGTAGACGCTAACAGCTAACTTGCATAAACCACCTACTTACTGATACTGTATATTTAAACAGTTTAACTGCGCACCGTGTGAAAAAGCTACCCACCTTTTACTATCTCGACCATATGATGGAGTTTCTTCGCTGCATTCAAACTCATCATAGTCAACTGCTGACTGCCGAACACCAACAATGGCTCGAAGATTACTTTGCATTGCCTCACGATGCTCAATGTGTCGTTGCCCGTGCGGCGAATCGCAAGCACGAGTTGATTGCGGTAACAAGCCTGCATTACGACGAAATAGTGTCGCCGGAAGAGCATATTAATGAACTCACTGACGCCGGCTGGTTTCGACAAGTCAATGGCAGTGATCTCAACAGTGTGTGGCCGCAATTGACCAAACCAGAATTAGTTAAAACGCTAAAACTCCTGCCCCAGTGCACTGTAAAAACAACCGCCAACAAAGCGGCATTAGTCGATTATGTGTCGCGTCATGTAAGTTTTAACACGGCAGCGCGAACTGGCACTTTCAATGCGTATTTGATGCGCAACTTCTCGCACACCATGCGATATTTTTTGTTTATTTACTTCGGCAGTTTACGTGGTCAATTGAATCAATTTTCCATGCGCGACATGGGTATCATGCGAACGCGTAAAGACAGCGAACAGCAGGGCTGTCGGTTTGAGTCTGGGCGGGCAGCACAATCGGCTTTTACTTATGCTCAATGGCGCGAACAGCTCAGAGCAGCCCCTCAACAGGTCAGTCTGGATGATTTACCCGAGGCCGCTGGTACGCTTGCCGAGCGCTACAAAGATGACTGTTTATGGTTACTGGGCAAAGCCATGTTAACGCAAGACCCGCCGTACGCTTTGAAGGCACTGTCGCTTTCAAAAGCCGATGCAGCGCAAGAAAAATGGTTGCGGGAGTTATACAAACAAGACAACAAAGCCTTTGTCGAATCTGAATTGGAAAACATCATCGCCGATCCACCCAGTGAAGAACTACTGGCCTTTGCAGAAGACTTTTTAGCGCGCAAGTACCATAAAAAAACCACTAGCCGAATGACTGACATGCTGCGAGGAGCTGCACGCACACTGTCGATCGATCAGATGTATATAAATCGTGTTGAAGTAGGCGTGGTTAATTTTTATGAGCGCCACGGCCTCATTGCAAAGCGAACCGAGAACGCATTGTGGTTAAGTTTCTTCGGGCTCATTTTTTGGGACATCCTCTATGAACAGGATGCAAAAGGGCTGGTCAATGAATTTGACATACGCCCTAGCGTACTCACCGAAAACCGGCTTTATCGCGATCACAGCCTGGCGGTTGAAGAACGACTCACACAACTGCACAGCGTTTCCAGCACCATGACATTCTTACTGAAAGCCAGTGCTGCACATTATGGAAAGGTTAACAGCCTGTTCCGCTGGCACCGTTCATTGTTAGACAATATAAAGCTGTTGGTAGAACACAGTTCACCAACCATGTGGCAGCACATGCTACGCCAAATGACACAGGATTACGCCAGCTTACGCGATGGTTACCCAGACATCATGGTGATTGAGAATGGCCAACTCCGCTTCGAAGAAATTAAAGCACCGGGCGACCAGCTCAGGCGCAACCAGCTGATCTCATTAACTAAGCTTGAAAACGCGGGATACCGCGTTCAAATAACAACCGTCCAATGGGTGCGAGATCCAATGCAACCTTACGCTGTCGTTGATATTGAAACGACAGGCGGTCGTGCTGCGGCGCACAGGATCACCGAGGTCGGTATCGTCAAGCGTGTTAACGGTGAAACGGTGTCGACATGGCAATCTCTGGTCAACCCTCAACGCCAAATTCCAAAGAACATCACTGCGCTCACCGGAATAAGCAACGCGATGGTCGCCAACGCTCCGCTGTTCTCTGAGGTGGCAGGTGCTATTGATGAATTTACCAAAGGCTGCATTTTTGTTGCGCACAATGTGCAATTTGATTATGGCTTTATCAAACAGGAGTTCGCTCGGCTGGAGCAATTCTACCGTCGCCCCAAGTTGTGTACCGTCAGAGAGATGCGTCGCACACACCCTGGTTTGCGGTCTTATTCTCTCGCTAATCTGACCGCACATTTCGGTATTCAGATGACAAGGCACCATAGGGCACTTTCGGATGCTGAAGCGGCGGCCGAGCTGCTCAGTTTAGCGCATGATGCAGAGCACAAATCCGAATAGCGATTCAACCCGTAATCATCTCATCATTTATTGACCGATAACGGCATGACAACAGCATCATTGAAACCACCGAGTAGCCACAGGGATATGAACCAATCTGATATTTCTCGCGTGATCGAAATGGCTTGGGAAGACCGCACCCCTTTTGAGGCCATTGAAGATTTGTATGGCCTGAGTGAGCCTCAGGTTATTGCACTGATGCGAGCGAATATTAAACGAAAAACATTCAATAATTGGCGTGCTCGGGTATCAGGAAGAAACACAAAGCACCTGAAATTGCGCAGCCCCGATGTAGACAGAGGCTATTGCCCGACCCAGTATAAACCGGCGGGCAAACGCTAGACCGCGTTATGCCGGTCATTTTTGCTTAGACTCAATCTCTTTCCACAGTGCCTCGGCCTCTTGAGTAAGCTGAGAATACAGTCTAATGTCGCCTTTGCGCTGCGCGTGCATTGCCTGCTCAAGCTTCGCGTCATAAGCTTTACGGAGTTTCTTCGTCGGGTCGGATTTAAATAAGCCAAACATAAGCATTTCTCAATAAAAGAAATGATTACGCTGCTCTGGCTAGAGACGATCAGTTGCCGGGCGAAGTACGCCAAGGCCGAGCGGTTTTAATTCAACTTAAACGATCCAAATTCCGCATTAGGGCGTAACTATTTTGCACTGTTGAAGTGTGTACGCGTTCTTGCTGTTTGGCCCACCTCTTGGTGGGCCTTTTTTTTGTCTTTTATTCTCTATTCCTATTGCACAATACGTGAACTAGCCCAATATTATGAGCCGTTACTGGGGTTAATTCTCAACGATTGGAGTTGAATACATGTTGCGAGTCGGTTTGTTTATTGCGGTGAATATTGCCATTCTGGCGTTGTTGAGCATCACCTTTCGCCTGTTAGGCATTGATGGCTTATTGCAGGAAAATGGTGTGGACCTAAACCTTTCAGCATTGTTGATTTATTCTGCAGTGATTGGGTTTAGCGGCAGCATCATCTCGCTGCTGATCAGTAAGTTTATGGCTAAGCGAACCATGGGGGTATACGTCATAGAAACCCCGCGCAATGCCACTGAAAAATGGTTGTTGGATCGCGTATCGGTGCTGGCAAAGAAAGCCAAGATTGGCATGCCGGAAGTGGGTATCTTCGAAAGCCCTGCAGCCAACGCATTTGCGACAGGTGCATCAAAGAATAATTCGCTGGTTGCGGTAAGTACCGGTCTATTACAGCAGATGACAGAGGACGAAGCTGAAGCCGTTTTAGCGCATGAGATTGCGCACGTGGCGAATGGCGATATGATCACGCTTACATTGGTACAGGGCGTGGTAAATACCTTTGTTGTGTTTCTATCACGCGTGATCGGCTTTATTGTTGACAGAGTGGTTTTTAAAGTCGAGCGAGGCCATGGCCCTGCCTTCTTTATTGTTTCTTTGGTTGCACAAGTCGTACTCGGCTTTTTTGCCACAATGATCGTCATGTGGTTCAGTCGATATCGTGAATTCCGCGCTGACGCGGGCGGAGCCAGCTTGGCTGGCAGAAACCAAATGATTGCTGCCTTACAACGGCTAAAAAGCGATAACGCGCCAGACAAAATGCCGGACGAAATGGCGGCTTTCGCCATCAGTGCGGGGAAGGTACAGAAACTATTTGCCAGCCATCCACCGCTGGAAGATAGGATTGCTGCGCTAAAGCGACCAGCTTAAGCCAGCCAATACTCTGGATTGATCGTCAACGCCATCGTAGCGTATGAACCACCCGAACTGAGTGTCTTGAATGTCTGCACTCAGTTCGGCTGAGAAACCATGCCCGAAACCGAGAAAGTCTTCGGTTAATTCAGCTCTTGCGCCAAACCCTTCACCCACGTAGGAATAATAGCTAAAGTACTCTAACTCGGTACCCAACAGGGTAAAAGTACCATCCACACCGAGCACCGTTTTCACTTTGTATTCATCGAGGCGCTGCACTAGTTCAGCAAACAAGGTTAGATCTGAACGTAAACGATGACGAACTTCTGTTCTCACAAAGTTTGCCTCAGTCATCCGCTCTAAACTGATTTCATAGCTGTTTCGTTGGCTCATTCGAGCCGAGTATTCAATTTCGATGTAGTCAATATCATCCGGTGCGTCCAATGCATGTGCCGGATCAAAATTATTCAGTTGGCCAACGACGACTTCCAATTGATTGTCGAACCCCAACTCTCTGACGTGCCTGACGCCAGCAATCCATCCATCTTTGGAAAGCCCCGTTGATGAGACTCTGCCTTTGTACGTTGGAATAAAGCCCACTTCCGTTTTTCCATAACTGCCTTGGTGGCGAGCATACACGCGCCGAATATACACTTTGTCGTTAATCGCGCTGTCGAAGGTGTTGTGACTGGAAGCGAAATCATCTCCCGTCACAATAAAACCATTCAGGCTCCATTGTTTATCAAAAGCCCACTGTGAATAGTGGCGAACCCTATATTGATAGCGAACCTCGCGCCCTGAGCGTTCATCAACGCGCGTCTGCACATCCAGTTTCTGAGAGAAATCAGCCTGCGCTGGTTGAATAACAGATAGCAAGATTAGACAGCAAGCGGCTGTCCTTAGCTTGAAAAAATAAAATCGCATAGTGTCCTGTTTCGTAAATTAAAAAAACATCTTCGTAACCGAAACGGTCAACCGTTGATATCTCTGGTTTTAGTTAACCTGAATTCGGGATAAGTTACTTTATTCATCGATCACTGTGTTCGCGTACCCGTGTTTGAAACGATTTAAAAGCCGGTTAACTCATCTGCACACATTATTGATCGTATTATGCAACAAAGATTATTCGACGCGCATAGAAATTTGCTATGCAAGCACATCAGCATAAGGCTGACAGTGTCAAATGAACGAATGATTTAGGCGATATTTTAGGTGAACTTAATACAATGGCGGTCTGATTATTGGCTAATTGATAGTTTATAGCTTCCATCATCGACGCCTTATTGAGGTGGTCGATGATGGATGTTAGGCGTAACGGAACGTTATCCGATGCCCAGCTTTTTCTCCAAATAATGAATATTTGTTCCACCGGCGAAAAAGTTTTCGTCTGCCATGATTTGGCGTTGCAACGGTATGTTTGTTTTAATCCCTTCAATAACCAATTCATCCAGCGCGTGTCGCATACGCGCAATAGCTTCATCCCGACTCTCACCATAGGTGATCAACTTACCGATCATCGAATCATAAAACGGTGGTACCGAATAGCCTGCGTAGATATGCGAATCCCAGCGCACGCCAAGACCGCCCGGCGAATGAAACATATTGATATTACCGGGGCTAGGTACGAAAGTCGCTGGGTCTTCTGCGTTGATGCGACACTCGATTGCATGGCCACGTACTTGAATTTGTGACTGATCAATCGAAAGAGGTTGCCCGCCAGCGATGCGCAGTTGTTCTTTTATCAGATCAACGCCCGTGATCATCTCAGTGACCGGATGTTCAACCTGAATACGCGTATTCATTTCAATAAAATAGAACTCGCCGTTTTCGTACAAGAACTCGAATGTCCCTGCACCGCGATAATTGATTTCAACGCAAGCGCGACGGCAACGGTCACCTATTTTATTACGCATTTGCTCGGAAATTCCCGGCGCGGGTGCTTCCTCAACGACTTTCTGATGACGACGTTGCATTGAACAGTCTCGCTCAGCCAAGTGAATAGCGTTGCCCTGACCATCTGCCAGTACTTGGATTTCAACGTGACGTGGGTTTTCAAGAAACTTTTCCATGTACACAACATCGTTGCCAAACGCGGCCCCAGCTTCAGCCTTGGTCGTTTCAATGGCTTTGATCAGCTCATGCTCACCACGCACGACCCGCATGCCTCGGCCACCGCCACCTCCGGCGGCCTTAACGATAATGGGATAGCCGATGCGTTTAGCGATGCTTTTGTTCTTTTCAACATCACTGGTCAGTGGGCCATCGGAACCGGGCACGCAAGGCACGCCAGCTTTACGCATAGCAGCAATCGCTGAAACCTTATCACCCATCAGGTTAATCGTGTCTGCGGTCGGGCCAACGAATACAAAACCGGAACGTTCTACGGCATCAGCAAACTCAGCGTTTTCTGCTAAAAAGCCATAACCGGGATGTATGGCGACCGAATTTGTGACTTCAGCCGCAGCAATAATACGCGGAATATTCAGGTAACTTTCTTTGGCTGATGGTTTGCCGATACAAATGGATTCATCGGCCAATAAAACGTGCTTTAAATTCTGGTCGGCAGTGGAATGCACGGCAACCGTTTTAATGCCTAACTCTTTGCACGCACGCAGGATCCGCAAGGCGATCTCCCCACGATTGGCAATTAATACTTTGTCTAACATAGCGAGTGCCTACTTATTCGATGATGAACATGGGCTGGTCAAATTCAACAGCATCTTGGTTATCGACCAGAATTTCACGAACGATTCCCGCTTTGTCAGATTCGATCTGATTCATCATTTTCATCGCCTCAACGATGCACAATGTGTCACCTACATTCACACTTTGTCCTACTTCGACAAAAGGCTTCGATTCCGGCGAAGAGGCGCGATAGAACGTACCTACCATCGGTGATTTAACAACGTGGCCAGTCATCGCAGGAGCAGGTTTTTCTGCTTCTGGCGCAGCCGCGGTCTGTGTCGCAGCTGTGGCTTGTTGCGCTGGCACGTGATACTGCATAGGCGCCTGCATCATCTGCTGGCTTGAGCCGCGGTGAATGCGCACCGACTCCTCGCCTTCAGTAATTTCCAACTCAGAGATACCTGACTCTTCAACTAACTCAATAAGTTTTTTAATCTTTCTAATATCCATAATCTGTCTCTACTCTACTGATGTTGTAAATAATCGTTGAGGCCGTTGAGGCCCAATAAATAGCTGTTCGCGCCAAAACCACACACCACACCCACTGCGATGTCAGAAAGGTAGGAGTGCTGCCTAAAGGGCTCTCTGGCATGCACGTTAGATAGATGCAATTCAACAAAAGGTATAGCAACACTGAGCAGCGCATCGCGTAACGCGATACTTGTGTGCGTGAATGCGCCCGGGTTGATCAAAATGCCATCCACCTTCTCATGTGACGCGTGAATGCGTTCAATGAGTTCATGCTCAGCATTAGACTGGAAAGCACTAAACTTGTGTCCCATGGCCTCAGCATGCTCACGTACCGTGCTCACAATCTGATCGAGTGTTTGCACACCGTAGGTGTCAGGCTCTCTTTTGCCCAGCATATTCAGATTAGGGCCGTTCAGTAGCAATATATTCAAAACTTCGTCGCCATTTGTTGCGAAATTGCAATTAACTTAACATTGACCTCAGTGTTGTTGCAAACAACTGGATGCGTTGGTCACATTGTAGACTGAGAGTCTTATTTGATGAATGATTATAGACGTTGGTCGCAAGATCGCAGCAAAATACTGGTCTAATGAGGTAAAAATTGAAAAGGTATCGACTGATACTCACCAAAGGCGCGCGCTGAGTAAACCGCAAAATGCAAGTGCGGCAGTGAACTAAAACCGGTATTGCCAGAATAGCCTAGCATATCACCCGCACTCACCTCCTCGCCGGTTTCAACCGCAACACCATTAAATTGCAGATGATAATATTCACCCGTAGTACCATCGCTGTGCAGTATCACAACGTAGTTAGCGTACTTTGCGTAGCGCCTTGATGCGCCGCCCTGCCTGTGGCTCTGCTCCGTGTCGATAACCAAGCCTCCTCGCGCTGCATGTACCGGCGTTCCCACTGGCATGGCAAAATCGACAGCATAGCGAGATGCTCCGGTATGGCTATACCCTCCCCCAAAGCCCTGCACCATGCGGTACTGCTGTTCTGGCGCGAAGGGCAATTGATACCGATAGGTATCATCGTGTGTGGCGTTAAGTACCCCGCCTACCCAATGAAAGCGCGAGTACACGCGCGTGGTCTGGTTGAGTTGTCGCGGTTTTATCACAACCAGTTCAACACGCTCTTCAGGCCCAAGCGACACCGTCATATGCTTGGGTAAAGGTTGATTATCGACGGAAATTGCATTGCGCCACCAGAATTCCGTGGTCACCACCACAGGAAAACGAGTGCGATTCTGTAACACCAAAACAGCGTGTTGATGATGGCTGGATTGTTCAGCGCACCACCAGTCGTCGAAGCAGCCAGAAAACTCGTCGACGAAGGTGGTAGCCTTGGCACTGCCAGAGAGCACTGATAACACAACAACGAATCTGACCAGCAACGCACACATGCGCTGCCGCTCGAAGGTTTGATTATTTGGGAAGGATACGTGAAACATGTTGAGCAAAGGGTTCAGCGCGCATAAAGCCAGTCACACGGCCCGATTTTATTTCGTTGCCTGAGCTATCAAAAAACAGGATCGTCGGTAATCCTAAGACCGAAAACTGTTCCTGAAACTCGATACTCGTTGGCGTGTTGTCAGTCAAATCGATTTGCATCCACACGGTGTTGCTCAGGGCATCCACCACCTCAGGATCAGGAAAGGTATACTTTTCGAACTCTTTACACGCTACGCACCAATCCGCGTACAGGTCCACCATCACACTTTTTCCGTCGGCCACTGCTCTGCCAAGCTTCGCTTCAAAGTCAGCTAAATCTCTAACCACTACAAATTCTGGATGCCCTTTTTCACTCACACCGGCCTCGCCAGCACTTCCGCTTGCGACCATTCTTTGCGGACTCAGCGCAGTGTAACCGTACAACGCAGAGCCTAAGAGGCCAGCAAATATGACAAAGGTCCGTACGCCTTTCCAGAAGGTTAGCGCACTATTTTGATTGATGACGAAGAAGTACGTGAAGGTGGCGAAACCCAACACCGCATACATGATATCGGTCCATACGCTAATCCATAAGCGCTCCAAAAACAGAATGGCTACGGCCATCATCATAAAGCCAAACGTGGTCTTGACTACGTTCATCCAGTTGCCTGCTTTAGGCAGTAGTTTCCCACCGGTTATCCCAAATATGATCAACGGGATCCCCATACCAATACTCAGTGCATATAACGAGACAAAGCCGAGTAATAAATCACCGCTTTGCGCAATAAACAACAATATCCCGGTTAATGGAGCGGTAGTGCAAGGTGATGCGACTAGACCGCTGATCATGCCCATCACAAAGACACCGAATAAACTGCCACTCTTTTGGTCATTACTTAGACCATTGAGCTTCTCCTGCCACTTGCTGGGCAGTTGCAATTCATACGCGCCAAACATCACCAACGCCAGTAATACAAACAATACAATCAGCACAATCAGAATCGCAGGGTGCTGCAACGCGGCTTGGAATTTGACGCCCGCCGAGGCCACAATGAGGCCCAATATAGAGTACGTGATGGCCATCCCTTGCACATAAATGAACGACAATAAAAATGCACGCGATGTTTTGATTTGCTTGCCCTGGCCAATCACAATCCCCGACAAAATGGGGTACATCGGGAAAACGCACGGGGTAAATGCCAACCCGATGCCTAACGCTAAGAACACCAATAGGGTCAGCGCAAGCCCCTGTTCGGAGGAAAGTCTATCTGCTAAGGCAAATTGTTCAGACACGCCCTCAACTTTGTCAGCTGGCTCAGAAGCGTTGTCTGCGTTCGTTGTATTGACGGCATCCAGATAAATCACTTTAACCGTGGGTGGATAACACAAACCTGCTTCGGCGCAGCCTTGATAGCGTAACTTTACTGAGCCATCCTGCTGTGCGGTTATAATGGGGAAAGACACCGATAGTTCATTAAAGAACACATCAGATACACCGAAAAACTCATCTTCTATCTCAACCGCCGGGGGAAAACTGGGCTCGCCCAAAGTCACATCTTTGGTCACAGTTTTGAACTGCTTCTTATACAGGTAGTAACCTTCGGCAATATCGAAAGTGATCAGCAACTCATCGCCTTGCTGTGAAAAATCAAATTGGAAAGCCTGTGCTTCTTGTAAAAACTCAGGTTCATCAGAAAACAAATCACCGAGCGGGTCGTCGACGCTTTGTGCCTCGCACGCCCAAGGAAAAGACAGAACTAAGGCGGCAATTAACAATAAGGCGTTTCTATATTTCATGTAAGACTACTTCTCATCCAGTTCAAATAAGATGGGCTTGCTCGGCCATCTAAAACCACCCACTCGGGTACGTCGTAAGGATGAAGCTGCGACACTAACTTTGCTGCTTCATCAAGTTGTTCATGTTGCGTTTTAATCAACAATTGTGATTCGTTGCACTGCTCCACTTTGCCTTCCCAGCGATATACGCTGGTCACATCATCAAATACATTGACACAGGCAGCGAGACGGTTCTCGATCAAACCCTGAGCAATGCGTTGTGCAGTGGCGTTATCCGGAGCGGTACACAGCACTAAGCAAATTGTATTTTGGTTCACTGGATTGACCTGACGTAGCAATAAACAATTTCAGTGATGATATCAATTAGTTGTTCGGGCCACCATGTGATGGACGGTGTCAGAGCGCAAATATTCGACTATCCACGGTATCTGCATTGAAGTTACGGCATTTAGCCCTATCTTTGTTTACAGAACGTAGTGAAAGAGAATTGGTTTGGGTAAACTTTTTATTTTATTCGCTGTAATGCCCATTGTGGAAATTGCAGTGCTCATTCATGTGGGTGAGATTATTGGTGGCTGGAACACCGTGGCAATCGTTTTATTTACCGCTTTTGTCGGCGCGTACTTGGTAAAGCGCGAAGGTATTTCTACGCTCACAACGGCCCAACGAAAGATGCAGCAAGGTAAGGTGCCGGGTGAGGAAATGGCGCAGGGTTTATTACTCGTGATCGCCGGTGTTTTGCTGGTCACGCCTGGTTTCGTCACCGACTTTATTGGCTTACTGTTTACCCTGCCGCCAACGCGTAAGTTTTTTGCTAAATCGTTAATGGCAAAAATGGTTGCGAGTCCGAACGTCTCGGCGTCATTTACGACAGGGCAGTTTAATCAACACGGATTTAAGCAAGGCACTGCACAGTCATCCGACGCAGACGGTGACATCATCGAAGGGGAATACCACGCGACGGATAATGAAAGGTTAAATACGCCTCAAGACGATAATCACAACAGTGATAACCAACGCCGTCGATAACCTGACGGCGTTTGTATTTCATAAAGTCATTTTTTTTAATTTTTTCGACAAAATAACCTTGAGTTCCACAAGGGCATACCCATCTATGCGTGCAGAAAAGATTTTGTGTCATTACTGGAACATTTGTCAGTGATGGCCATTTAACAACTCGGCGTGCCGAGAATCATTCAAAACCCAGTAATTCAATATTTTCAGGAGATTTGAAAATGGCAATTCGTCCTTTACATGATCGCGTTATTGTTCAGCGCGACGACCAAGAAAGCAAATCTGCAGGCGGCATCGTTCTGACGGGTTCAGCAGCAGAAAAATCAACTCGCGGCAAAATCATTGCAGTGGGAAATGGTCGCGTGCTTGAGAATGGTGATGTCAAAGCGCTTGACGTAAAAGTTGGCGACACCGTTATTTTCAACGACGGTTATGGTGTTAAAACCGAAAAGCTAGACGGTGAGGAAGTACTCATCATGAGCGAAAGCGACATTCTCGCAATCGTAGAGTAAGACTTTTAAACCACAGATTTTAGAGGAATATAAAAATGGCAGCTAAAGAAGTCCGTTTTGGTAATGACGCTCGCACGAAGATGCTTGCAGGCGTAAACATTCTGGCAAATGCAGTAAAAGTAACCTTAGGCCCGAAAGGTCGTAACGTTGTTTTGGATAAGTCGTTTGGTGCGCCAACGATCACAAAAGACGGTGTTTCAGTCGCGAAAGAAATCGAACTTGAAGATAAGTTTGAAAACATGGGCGCGCAAATGGTTAAAGAAGTTGCTTCTAAAGCTAATGATGAAGCAGGTGACGGAACAACAACAGCCACTGTACTTGCGCAAGCTATCGTTACAGAAGGCTTGAAAGCCGTTGCTGCGGGTATGAACCCGATGGACCTGAAACGCGGTATCGATAAAGCGGTTATCGCTGCAGTTGATCAACTTAAAACCCTCTCTGTGCCTTGTGCAGACAGCAAAGCCATCGCTCAAGTCGGCACAATTTCTGCCAACTCTGACCTAGAAGTCGGTGAAATCATTGCTGAAGCAATGGATAAAGTTGGTAAAGAAGGTGTGATCACGGTTGAAGAAGGTCAGGCATTGCAAAATGAGCTTGACGTTGTTGAGGGTATGCAGTTTGACCGCGGTTACCTGTCTCCATACTTTATTAACAATCAAGAGAATGGCACGGTTGAACTCGACAGCCCGTACATCTTATTGGTTGATAAGAAAATTTCTAACATCCGTGAGCTATTGCCTACGTTAGAAGCAGTGGCTAAGTCATCTAAACCATTAATGATCATCGCAGAAGATGTTGAAGGCGAAGCACTGGCAACACTAGTTGTGAACAACATGCGCGGTATTGTGAAAGTTGCTGCCGTTAAAGCGCCAGGATTTGGTGACCGTCGTAAAGCGATGTTGCAGGACATTGCGGTACTGACTGGCGGTACGGTTATCTCTGAAGAGATCGGCCTTGAGCTTGAAAAAGTTCAGCTTGAAGACTTAGGCACAGCGAAACGCGTTGTGATCAGCAAAGACAACACCACAGTCGTTGACGGCGCCGGTGAAGAAGATGCGATCCAAGGTCGTTGTGCTCAAATCCGTGCACAAGTTGAAGACTCAACCTCTGACTACGACAAAGAAAAGCTTCAAGAGCGTTTAGCCAAACTTGCTGGCGGTGTTGCCGTTATCAAAGTGGGCGCTGCGACTGAAGTTGAAATGAAAGAGAAAAAAGCCCGCGTTGAAGATGCGTTGCACGCAACTCGCGCAGCGGTTGAAGAAGGCGTGGTTGCCGGTGGTGGTGTTGCACTTGTCAGAGCCGCAGCGAAAATTGCTGACCTGAAAGGTGACAATGAAGACCAAACTCACGGTATTAAACTCGCGTTGCGCGCGATGGAAGCACCATTACGTCAAATCGCTTCCAACGCCGGCGCAGAAGCGTCTGTGGTCACCAACAGTGTCAAAGGCGGCGAAGGTAACTACGGTTACAATGCCGGTAACGACACATACGGCGATATGATTGAGATGGGTATCCTTGACCCAACTAAAGTCACTCGCTCTGCGTTACAGTTTGCAGCTTCTATCGCAAGCTTGATGATCACCACTGAAGCCATGGTGACTGACGCGCCAAAGGAAGATGAGCCAGCCATGCCAGATATGGGCGGCATGGGTGGAATGGGTGGCATGGGCGGCATGATGTAATCTGCCAGCCAAACCGCTGCTCCTTAGAACCCCCAATGTCATGAGGCATTGGGGGTTCTATTTTTTGGATGACGCAAATAGCCCCTCTTACCTAATTACATTGCTCTGCCAACCGCATTGCTGTATGTTTTTTACTCACATCACTTTCACCGTTTGCTGTGACGTCGTCAGTATCTTCCCTTTTAGTATGGAAAGTCCTTTTTAAGACTACGCTGCCGTGAGCAACGCCCTGTGAGTGGAATCTGCTCGTTCAACAACGTTCACTAATCAAAGACAAAGGAAGGCTCATGAAAGCAATACTTATCACTGGTTGTAGCTCGGGTTTTGGGTTTGACGCAGCGAAATATCTCGCGTCTGCTGGGCATCATGTGTACGCCACCATGCGTAACACAGAAGGGAAAAATGCTTCTTCAGCTCAGGCTTTACATGATTATGCACAGGATAATGACGTTAAGATTGACGTCCTTGAGCTGGACGTTACATCAGATGACAGTGTGGCAGAGGCATTCACTCATGTTTCCTCGCTGGATGTTGTGATCAACAACGCAGGCCTCGGTTATGGCGGTCCGATCGAAGCGTTTTCGTCACAGGCTGTATTGGCGCAATTGGATTTAAATATTGTGGGTACCATGCGGGTTGCTAAAGCGGCTCTACCGCTGATGCGCGCTCAGCAATCAGGGCTAATCATTCAAGTCAGCTCAACCGCTGGGCGAGGGGCCTTTCCAGGCTTCGGTGTTTATCATGCCAGTAAATGGGGGCTGGAGGGGTTTAGCGAAGCTATGCGCTACGAATTGGCCCCATTAGGGATTGATGTCGCCATTGTTGAATCTGGCCCATTCTCAACCAGCTTCTTCGCAAACGTGGTGAAGCCTTCGGATGAAGAAATCGCTTCTGCTTATGAACATATCACTCAGTTTATGGATGGATTTGCCGAGCAAGTCACCACACTTTTTGAGGATGAAAACGCGCCAACAGACCCGATGATCGTCGTGAAAACTTTCGAACACCTGATCAACCAGCCCGTGGGCAGCCGTCCGCTGAGAACCATTGCGGGTCTGGATTTTGGTCTACAAAAAGTCAATGACGCTGTAGAACCTATCCGAAAGGATGTAATGCAACAAATGGGCATTGGTGAGTGGGACGGCCCTGCTCCGTAGCTATTTAGGCTCACTAAATGCGCCTTGCTGGGCGCTGCACTGATAGAAGCTGGGCTGTAGACCCGTCATTTTTGGGTAAACTTGGGTTACCTTCTGCTCCACCTGTGCGACCAACTCCGGTGTGGTAACAACCACTACGCAACCGCCAAATCCGCCGCCGGTCATTCTCACGCCCCCACGACTCCCAATCACCGATTTCACTATTTCCACCAGTGTATCAATCGGTTCAACGGTGACCTCAAAGTCCTCTTTCATTGAACGATGGGACGAAGCCATTAGCCGACTGATGCTGTCTAAGCTACCGGTTTGTAGCGCGTTGAACATGTCCAGTACACGCTGATTTTCCGTGATCACGTGGTGTGCTCGTTGATACGCTAACGGCGGCAAGCTCTCTCGTGATGCGTGTAAGTCTGTTAAGTTTGCACTCCGCAAACTGTCTACTCCCATGCACTGCGCGGCCTGCTCACACTGCTTGCGTCTTAAGTTGTATTCACTGTCAACTAAGCCTCGTTTCACATGACTGTTGATGACAAGCACCGCATAATCCTCAGGGATTTTGGTGTGGGAAACGCTCAAGTCCGCACAATCAAGTAGCATGGCATGCCCTGACTTCCCCTGCGCACTAATTAGCTGGTCCATAATTCCGCACGCACAACCCACAAATTTGTTTTCTGCTCGCTGAGCAAGTTTTGCTGCCTCAACGCCTGTCAGAGGCAAATGATAGGCATCTCGGAATACGGCTAATAGGGCTATCTCCAACGAAGCTGAAGAACTCAATCCGGCGCCTTGAGGCACGTCACCACTGATCACCATATCAAGGCCACCTATCTGTGGATAGGCATTGCGCAGCTCTACCAACGTACCTCGCACGTAGTTCCCCCAACCAAATGGGCTGGGCGCGATACGTTCATTCAGTGAACAACTGTCTGATTGGCAATCAAAGTCTAATGCATACACACATACCTGCTCATCGTTTCTCACTTTTGCGGCGATGTAGGTACCTCTGTCGATGGCTATCGGAAGCACAAAACCTCGGTTGTAATCGGTGTGTTCCCCGATCAAGTTGACTCTGCCTGGCGCAAACGAGAGCAGATCCGGCTTTTGGCCGAATACGGCTTCATACCCCTGAATGACCTTTTGTTGCATGAATTGGGGATCGGGTCGAACTTCTTCACTAAGCATTGTCAGGAGCTCCACTCAAATAGTGCACATTGGATTGCATTTTCAATTGCTCAGCAGCCTGCTCTGGCGTGATGTCGCGCTGACTTTCAGCAAACATTTCATAACCCACCATAAATTTTCTCACGTTGGCCGAGCGCAACAAGGGTGGGTAAAAGTGCGCGTGTAACGTCCATGCAGCATCAACTTGGCTTTGTGGTATGGGAGCTTTAAGTCCCGATGGCAAGTGACGTAAGACCGGCGCACTTGCCCATCCCATACTATAAGGAAAAGAGGTTTGAAAAAGATTGTCGTAGCGAGCGGTAATATCTCCGAGTATCGCGGCGAGACGGGTGCTGGCTTCGGCACTGATATCGGCCATACTGCTTATATGTTGCTTGGGCAATACTAATGTTTCAAAGGGCCATGCGGCCCAATAAGGCACAATCACCACCCAGTGACTGTTTTGACACACCACCCGTTGCTCCTGACCCAGTTCACGTTGCAGGTAGTCGTAAAGCAGTGGTGAACCATGCTGTTGAAAGTAGTCTGTGAGGTTTGTTAACTTGTGTTGCGCAATGGTTGGCAGGTGTCGCTGC